>JAZKIZ010000040.1:0-8245 GCA_040384605.1 Verrucomicrobiota bacterium | reverse complement strand
TCCGGCCGGCGAATGCGGTCGGAACCCATTTATCGACCATCAACACGGGAAAGGCGATTTCCCAAACGGCCTTCCACCGGGGACTGCTGTTCGTGCCAATGGGCTTCGACCACGGCGGCGGCCAAGGCGCGGGAGCTTTTGCTTTCTACAACTTGAACAATCCGGCGGCCCCGCAATTGGTGCTCGATTCGCGCAACCACACCGCCCGCTACCACACCGGCGGACAGTTGGACTACGTGGGCGATTGGGCGGAGATGCACCACTGTTGGATTTCCGGCGACCGCATGCTGATGTCGGAACGCCGCCCCAGCTCCAACGGTTTGTCGGTCTTCGACATGGCGGCAGCATACGATACGGATCCGAACACCCTGCCGTCCGGGCTCGGCCGCATGTCCTACGCCGGGGTGGGCGCACCGACCAATTACGAGGGTTATTCCTTCGCCGTCGGCTGGCAGGGCAACCGCTACGCCTATGCCCCGACCGGGGCGCAGGGACTCTACATCATCGATACCACCAATCCCGCGAACATGACGCAGATGGGGCATGTTTCGCGCTCCGCTTTGGGCAACCAGACCTATCTCGGCGCGTGGCCCATCGGAAACGTGTTGATTTTAGGTGGTATAAATTTCAACGGACTCACGGGTTTGGTGAAGTTTTTCGATATTTCCAATCCGGCCAGTCCGGTTGCCATTTCCGGCGGCGCATTCAACGCGCAAATGGGGTACTTCGGCTTCGTTCACGGGAACCAGTTCCACGGCGCCGGCTCGCCGATCGTGACGCATGATTTCACCAATCCCGCCGCTCCGGTGCGCCGCGTCCTTCACAACTCCCCGGGCTTCGACCGGCCGGAATACGGCTACGGCCAGGACGACCATATCTTCGTCGGCCACTACCCGGGCGCGACCCGCTGGCTGCTCAATAACCCTGCCACACCGACGGCGGTGACACCGACGCCGCGCATCAACTCGGGCATGGTGGACGATCACGCGTTTCTCAATCCCGCCGGAAATCTCTCGGTGCTCTGCACGGATCACAACAATGCGCTGAAAATGATCGTCGGCGTGGCGACCACCACGCGGGACACCACGCCGCCGGTCGCCCGCTTCGTGTCGCCCACCGATGGCGCGGTCAACCAGCACGTGCTTTCCCGCGTCGGCATTTCGTTTTCCGATACGATCGATCCGCAAACTCTCAGCACCGGCAACATCCACGTCAGGAACGTTTCCACCGGGGCGCTGGTCGCCGGCAGCTTTTCCTCGATGCTCGGCATCGTCAATTTCGTGCCGGACGCTCCCTTGGCGGCGAATACCACCTACGAGGTCACCCTCATCGCCGGTGGCGTGACCGATCAATGTGGCAACGCGATCCCCAGCGACATCCGCGTCACCGCGTTTTCCACCGGCAACATCCTGAGCACTTATTCGGCGAAGCCGGTGGCGGGCAGCCCCGTCCTCGAGGGAAGCACCACCACCTTGACTGCCACCGTGACCAATCCGGGCAGCCTGCCGCTCGAGTTTTCCTGGGACTTCGGCGATGGCACGCCCGCCACCGCATGGAGTTCCTCTTCGGGCGCCAGCCATACTTGGAATACCCGCGGAAATTTTTCCACCGCGTTGTCCGCGCGGGTTGCCGGTTCCAGCTACGTCACGGCCACCAATAGCGTGCAGGTCGTCCATCTGCCGCTGGCGGCGGTCCGCCCGGCCAGCAGTACGACGATCATCGTAGATCCCGACCGCGCCGTGGTCTGGAACGTCAACCCCGACCAGGACACGGTCACCGCCATCGATACCGCCAACCTCGTGAAGTTGAGCGAAACGCCCGTCGGCGATCATCCCGTTTCCCTCGCCATCGGCAGCGGTGACGATTTGTGGGTGGCGAACAAAAACACCGCCACCCTCACCCGCCTGCGCCGCGCCGATGGGGTGGTGCTCGGCACCCTCGCCTTGCCGCGCGGCAGCGATCCCCATGGCCTCGTGATCGACCGCGCCGCCAACATCGGCTACGTCAGCCTCGAAGGCACCGGGCAGGTTGCCAAACTCAATCTCGCCGCCGGCACGGTTCTCGCAACGCTAGCCGTCGGTCCGCATCCGCGCGGTCTGGCGCTCGATCCACAACGCGGACTCCTGTTGGTTTCCCGGTTCATTTCCCCGGATCAAAGCGGCACCGTGAACCGCATCAACCTCGGCAATTTCACCTTGGCGAGCCCGATCGGACTCGCTGCGGTAATGACGCCCGAAAGCCTCAACAACGGCCGCGGCATTCCGAATTACCTGATGGCTCCCGCGCTTTCGCCGGATCTCACCCAGGGCTGGGTGCCTGCGAAAAAGGACAACATTTTCCGCGGCGGGCTGCGCGACGGCCAACCGCTGACCTTCGAGTCCACCGTGCGTTCGATGGCCGCGCGGTTGAATCTGGCAACCCAGACCAGTTCGGTAAACGAGTCGCTCGATTTCGACAACAGCGATTTCCCCACCGCCGCCGCCTTCAGCCCGCTGGGCAACTACATTTACTTCGCCACCAGCGGCTCGCAAACCATATGGGTCGTCGATGCCTGGGATTCCGCGAACCGCTACAGCATTTCCAGTGGCGGTGCCGCGCCCGATGGCCTCGCCTTCAGCGCCGACGGCTCGCGGTTGTTCGTTCACAATTTCCTCGCACGCAATGTCGCCGTCCTGCGCAGCACCGCGTCATGCGCCGGTGTCTGCGGCACCATGCCGCCCCTGGCCTCGATTGCCACCGTCGCCAATGAGGCGCTGCCCGCCCAGGTTCTCACCGGCAAACGCTTGTTCTACAGTACCAACGATCCGCGCCTCGCCCAGGAAGGCTACATGAGCTGCGCGTCCTGCCACCTTGATGGCAACCATGACGGCCGCACGTGGGACTTCACCAGTCTCGGCGAAGGGCTGCGCAATACGATCGATCTCAAAGGCCGCGGCGTCGGTCATGGTCCGTTCCACTGGAGCGCGAACTTCGACGAAGCACAGGACTTCGAAGGCCAGATCCGCGGCTTCGCCCAAGGAGTCGGGCTGATGAGCGATGCCGCGTTCCACCGCGGCAGCCGCTCGCTTCCACTCGGCGAAGGCAAGGCCGGGATCAGCGCGGATCTCGATGCCCTGGCCGCCTACCTCGCCTCGCTCACCACCGCCGGGCGCAGCCCGCACCGCAATGCCGATGACTCGCTCACCGCCCAAGCCACCGCAGGCCGGCAAATTTTCCTCGCGGAGAACTGCGCCTCCTGCCACGGCGGTTCCACGTTCACCGATAGCGCTTCTTTTGCCCGCCACGACGTCGGCACGCTCACCAGCGCCTCCGGACAACGCCTCGGCGGAACGCTTGACGGACTCGACACACCGACTCTGCGCGGACTTTGGAAATCCGCACCGTATTTGCATGACGGCTCCGCCGCGATATTGCGCGATGTGCTGGTGACTCGCAATCCTTCCGGCCTGCACGCCAATCTGTCCGACCGCAGCAGCGTGGAACTCGACCAGCTGGTCGCGTATCTCCAGTCGATTGACGACTTTGAGACCACAGCGCCGACCACGGCGACGGGTAATGGCCCGGTGCTGGGTTCCGTGGGCAACCAAAGCCATCCGATCGGACAGGCGCTGACGCTCCAACTCGTCGCGACGGGCAGCGGCCTGACCTGGGAAGCGGTGGGTCTGCCCATCGGGCTGTCGATCAACGGCTCCGGCTTGGTATCCGGCACGCCATTGGCGGCGGGCACCTATACCGCACGGGTTGCGGTGCGCGATGCCGCGGGCCGCTTCTCCCCGATCACGTTCACATGGGTCATCACCGATCCGGTGGCGCGGCGTTACGTCAAGCTGGTCTCGCTCTCGTCCCACAACGGCCAGCTTTTCAGCTGCCTTGCGGACTTCACCCTGTTCGGTACCGACGGCCAGCCGCTGGACCGCAGCGAATGGACAGCCACTGCCAGCAGCCAGGAAACCGCGCAAAACAACGGCGCGGCCAATGCCATCGACTCCAGCGACTCAACTCTCTGGCACACGCTATGGAGTGGTACGGCTTTCCCCCATCACCTTACCATTGATCTCAAGAACCGGGACATTATCACCGGTTTTAGCTGCCTGCCGCGCCAAGACGGCAACGTCAACGGCCGGATCAAGGACTACGAGTTTTACTGGAGCGACGATGGCGTGACCTGGGGTCCGCCCATCGCCCAAGGAAGCTTCCCCAACAATGGCTCGCGGCAGATCGTCCTGCTCGATCGTGATGTGGACGGCTTTAGCGACTATCTGGAGCTCGGGGTTGGCACCGATCCTCAAATGAGCACCTCGCTTCCATCGCCCTCTTATGCCGGCCTGAAAGCTTGGTGGAAGCTCGACGAGGCTGGTGGAGCTTCCGCGATCAACAGCGCCGTCCCCGATCATGGGACGCTGATCGGTTCGCCCGCCCGTGTCGCCGGTCTCATAGGTGGAGGACTCGAGTTCAACGGCAGCAACCAATCGGTGGAATTGCCCGCACCAGGAATCAACAGCAACACCGTGACTCTCAGTGCCTGGGTCAAGCGCAACGGCACCCAAACGACTTGGGCGGGCATTGCTTTCACCCGCAGCGTCGCGCCCTCGGGCCTCGTCTTCGGCGCTTCCAACGAACTCCGCTACCACTGGAATGGCGCCTATTACAACTTCAGCAGCGGGCTGACGGTTCCCGACAACACCTGGACCTTCTGCGCGATGGTGATCGAACCGTCCAAGGCGACGTTTTACATGAAACCCGATGGCGCACCCATGCAGACGGCGATCAACAACGTCACCCATGGCGCGGGGGTCTTCGGCGGCCCTTGGTATCTTGGTCAGGATCCCGCCGACGGGCGCTTCTTCAAGGGTCAGCTCGATGCCGCGCGAATCTACGGTCGCTCTCTTTCCGCGACGGAGATCGCGGAAGTAGCCGTTTTGGATCACCTTTCCGATGAGGCGCCGTTGGTCGCCGGCTTCAATGCCACGCTGTATGACACCGTCGCCGTTGGCACGCAGGTCGGCACTCTCGCCGTCACCAATGCGGAGGTAGGCGACACCCACACCTGGGCGATCGTTGCGGGCAATACAGGCGGCGCTTTCGCCATCAATCCCGCCACCGGCGCGATCACCGTGGCCCAACCGCTCGATGCGAACGTGAAACGGCTCTATTCACTCACGGTGCGCGCGACCGATAGCGGCGACATCACCGGCGATGCGACGGTGAAAGTCTCCGTCTTCAGCATGCAAGGCATCACCGCCGACAGCGACGGCGATGGCTACAGCAACGCCTTCGAAATCTCGCGTTACTCCGATCCGAACAGCGTCACCAGCGTGCCGACAACCATCCTCGCGGCCTACTGGAACTTCGACCAATCCGGCACGCCCTCCACCTTCAGCGATCTTGTCCGCACGGTGCAGGCGACGCCGATTTCCGGCGCGGTTCTCTCCCCGGCAGGCACCGGCCGCAGCGGAGCAAGCGGCGACCGCGCACTGGACCTCGGCACCGCGGGCACCAATACACGTGCCGAAACCAGCAACGTCGCCTGGCTCAATCAAGTGACCGCCGCCAACAAGATCACCATCAGCTTCTGGCAAAAGCACGAAACGCTGAGCAACAACTTCAGCTTCTATGCCAATTCGCCTTCGGCGGCGGACCGTGGTCTCGGCGCGCTCACACCCTATGACGGTGTGATCTATTTTGACACTGGTGGCACGGCGACCGCCAATCGCACCTCCGTAGCTCAGCCCGCCGGGACCAACTGGCTGGAGTGGAGGCACCTCGTGTTTGTGCGCAACAACGACACCGCGCAAATCTGGCTCAATGGCGTCTTGCTGAAATCCGAAACCGGGAAAGCCGCGTTGAAGACCGATCTGACGAATCTTCTCATCGGCTCGGGCATCGGCGGCACAAGATCGATCAAAGGTGATCTCGACGATTTCGCCGTCTTCAATACCAATCTGACCTCCGCGCAAATCGGCAAACTCGCGGCGGGTGCCTCGCCGTTGACGATTGATTTCCCGCAGGTCAATCCGCCGACCTTTGTCGCCTCACCGGTGGACGGCGGCACGATTGCGGAAGATGCGCCCACCGGCACCGCCGTGACCACCGTCAGCGCCACTGACGCCGATCCCGGTGACACGATCGGTTATGCGATCACCGGCGGCAATCCCGGCAATGCCTTCGCGATCAACTCCGCCACCGGCGAGATCACCGTCGCCGCGGCGCTGAACTACGAAGCGACAGCCGCCTACGCGCTCACCGTCACCGCCACCGACGCTGCCGCTCTCGTCGATACCGGCGCGGTCAACATCGCGATCGGCAATGTCAACGAAGCGCCGGTCTTTGGCGGCGACCCGCTGACCAAGCCAGCCGGGTCCACTGGCGTCGTTTACAGTGGATCGCTTGCCGCGGATGCGAGTGACGTCGACGCGGGCGATACGCTGACGTTCTCGAAAGTCAGTGGCCCGGCATGGTTGAATGTCGCGGCCAACGGCGCGCTGTCCGGCACCCCCGGAACGGGAAATACCGGCAACAACGCATTCGTCGTCAAAGTCACCGACGCCGCCAGCGCCGAAGACACGGCGGCGTTGAACATCACCGTCAACGCCGCGCTACCCGCCGGTTGGACCGTAACCAACATTGGCACTGTCGGCACCGCCGGATCATCGGCGCATAGCGGCGGCACGTATTCGATCACCGCCTCCGACACCGGTTATGATACGGGAACCAGCGACAACTTCCGCTTCAACTGGCAGACCATGAGCGGAGACGGTGAAATCAAGGCGCGCATCACCGGCATGTCCGGCGCCACCTCGCCATTCGTATCCGTCATGATTCGCGAAACCACCGCCGGAGGATCAAAATGCGCGACCACCGGCAGCAACATCGCCGGCGGCATCTGGGCGCACACCCGGGCGACCACCGGCGGTGGGGTTGCATCGGTTGGCAATGGCACGCTCGCCCTGCCGCGCTGGATCCGGCTCGTCCGCACCGGCAACACCTTCGTCTCCTATCGCAGCAGCGACGGGGTGAACTGGACGCAGGTGACCTCGCGCAACATTACCATGGCAAGTCAGGTGCTTGTCGGCTTGGCGGTCACCAGCCGCAGCACGACTGTCACCCACACCGCGACCTTCGACAACGTCACCGTGATCCCATGAGGCGCGACCGCATTCATCACGCCGCCCTCGTCCGCAGGCGCGTGATGGCTCGCGGAGCCGACGCCTTCCGAGCCGAGCGAGCCTTCCGCCGCGAGGAGCGAAGTGGCGAAACCGGCCGTCCTCGCGCCGACGCCGGACGAGCGCGCCCGAGGAACGACGCGCACGGAAAACGCCAGCGAGTCTTTGCTCCAAAACCCGCCCGCGCTGTCCGAGGAGGAGCGCGCCGAATATCACCTCGGGCGAACCGCCGCGCACTAAGCGCGCCCGCCATTTCTCTCCGGCTCTCCATGCCATGCGGCGGGATTGGCAGCGTGGTCGTCGCCGGTGACCCGCGTCCTCCCGGGAAAAATCTTCCAGAGACAGGTTAAGATAGCCCGGGTGTGGGCTGTTAGTTCTAAGGCAGCGCCAACTCTCGATTCATCGCCTCCTAAAAACCCAAAAAACTCCAAAACCCATGTTTGCCAGACTCTCTATTTTGACGGCTGCTTTGCTTGCCGTCGTGCAGCCGGCATTCGCCATGCCCAATTTCAATTGGGATCTCAGGGCTTACTACCCGCACGCGAATCCACAGTTGCCGAGCCTCACGCCCGCGCAGATCGCGAAACTCAGCGCTTACGATTCCCGGTACGATCCCCAATTTGTTTGGAACCAAAACTGGGGAGTGAGCCAAGCCGACATGGACTGGGTGGCTTCCCGTCCCGCCTATTATGCCCTCAGCCGCGATCCGGTGACCGGGGTGCTGACCGGACGCGGGGTCACGCTCAGCTCGTATGCCGACGGCTCACAGCCGAACCTGGCGTATCCGGCGACTTACACCGACATCGCATATGACTGCCAGCGACTCAGCGACATTTATTACCGCTGCAGTTGGGCGCAGGCTACGCTAGTCGTCCAGGTTTACACCGATATGATGGAGCACTGGGTCGATCAGAACTATTTGCCGGGCGGCAAGCCGCAGCCGTGGCTCAGTGGCGGTTATGTGTGGCGGGATTATGGCTGGTTTCCCATGCGCATGGCCCACGTGCTGCCGGTGCAATTGCGCGATCTGCTGGGACTGAGCATCTATTACATCTCGGGCGGAGCCAGCATTTCAACCGACT
>JAZKIZ010000039.1:0-1000 GCA_040384605.1 Verrucomicrobiota bacterium | reverse complement strand
CGCCGATTTCCGGCGCGGTTCTCTCCCCGGCAGGCACCGGCCGCAGCGGAGCAAGTGGCGACCGTGCACTGGATCTGGGTACGACTGGAACGGGCACCTGTGCCGAAACCAGCAACGTCGCCTGGCTCAATCAAGTGACCGCCACGAACAAGATCACCATCAGCTTCTGGCAGAAGCTCTCCACGGTGGCGAACAACCAATCGTTTTACGCGCTCTCGCCATCGAGTAGTAGCAGTCAGCGCGGTCTCGCCGCGCACACCCCGCATGTCGGCAACGTCTATTTCGACGCTAGTGGTGCCGGGACCCCCAATCGCACCGTCGTCGCGCAACCCGCCGGCCACGACTGGACGCAATGGGTGCATGTCGCCTTCGTCCGCAACAACGACACGGCGCAAATCTGGCTCAATGGCACCTTGTTGAAATCCGAGACCGGCAAGGCCGCGCTCAAGTCTGACATCACCAAGTTGCTCATCGGCGCAGGAGTGGATGCCGCATTGAATCCGTCCTCCGGAGTTACGGGCAAGATCGACGACTTCGCCGTCTTCAATACCAATCTGAGTTCCGCACAGATCGGCAAACTCGCGGCGGGTGCCTTGCCGTTGGCGCTTGATTTCCCGCAGGTCAATCCGCCGAGCTTCGTCACCTCACCGGTGGACGGCGGCACGATTGCGGAAGATGCGCCCACCGGCACCGCCGTGACCACCGTCAGCGCCACTGACGCCGATCCCGGTGACACGATCGGTTATGCGATCACCGGCGGCAATCCCGGCAATGCCTTCGCGATCAACTCCGCCACCGGCGGGATCACCGTCGCCGCAGCTTTGAATTACGAAACGACAGCCACCTACGCGCTCACCGTCACCGCCACCGACGCCGCCGGTCACGTCGATACCGGTGCGGTCAACATCGCCATCGGCAATATCAACGAAGCGCCTGCTTTCGCGACCAATCCATTCAGTTCGGCAGCGGTTAACGAAGATGCCGCATACACCGGTTCGAT
>JAZKIZ010000038.1:0-26713 GCA_040384605.1 Verrucomicrobiota bacterium | reverse complement strand
CATGATCCGACTGGCTTTCATTTCCTTGCTCCTCAGAAGACTTTAAACGGGTTCTAAGGCGGCATTCCCGCTTGCCGCTGTAGCGCCGGGCGGGTACATGCGCGGCGGCATGGAGAAAAAACCGGTGGTGCTCATCATTCGCGACGGCTGGGGTGTGAATCCCGGTGGAAAAAAAACGGCGGTCCGTGACGGGAATGCAACGCTGCTGGGCGACACGCCGTTTCACGACGAAATGTTTGCGCGATATCCGGCGGGATTTTTGAGCGCGTCGGGAATGGACGTCGGTTTGCCGCCAGGACAGATGGGGAATTCGGAAGTAGGCCATCTGAATCTTGGCGCGGGACGCATCGTTTATCAGGATTTCACGCGGATCAACAAGACGATCGACGATGGCGAACTCGGTGCGAATCCGGTTTTCATGGAAACGATGGCGACGGCCCGCAAGACTCGTCTGCATTTGATTGGTCTGGTCTCCGATGGCGGGGTGCACAGTCATCAGGACCAACTGGTGGCCATGGTAAAACTGGCCGCGCAGGCCGGGGTGAAGGACATCATGATTCATGCGATCACCGATGGGCGGGACACATCGCCGACAGGTGGCGCTGGTTACCTTGCCAAAGTGGAGGACGAGGCGGCGGCCTGCGGCGCACACATTGCCACGGTGGTGGGCCGTTATTTTGCCATGGATCGGGACAAGCGCTGGGACCGTGTCAAGCTGGCGTGGGATGCGATTGTTCATGGCATCGGCGAACGCCGTGAGATACTGGCGAGCGAGGCGGTGGCGGATTATTACCGGAGTGACAAGACGGACGAGTTCATGCCGCCGATGGTGTTTCTGGAGCCGGAAATGCAGCGGGTGCGTGACGGCGATGTGGTATTGTTTTTCAATTTCCGGGCGGACCGTGCGCGTGAGCTTTCCAATGCGTTTCTCAAGAATGACTTCGCTGGCTTCGAACGCGGTGTAGTGCCGGACGTGCGGTTTGTGACGCTGACGGAATACGATGAAACCTACGGCTGCCCGGCGATTTTTCCGCCGCAGAAGCTCACGCGGACGCTCGGAGAAATCGTGGCTGAGCGCGGCCTCACCCAAATGCGCATCGCGGAAACGGAAAAATATCCGCACGTAACGTATTTCTTCAACGGCGGTGTGGAAGTTTCCAATGCGGGCGAGGACCGCGTGATCGTGCCATCGCCGAAGGATGTGCCGACGTATGATTTCAAACCGCAGATGAGCGCACCGGAAGTGACGCAACAAGTGATCGGTAATTTGAAGAACTACGATCTGGTGATCCTCAACTTTGCCAATCCTGACATGGTTGGTCACACCGGTGTGGTGGAGGCGGCGATGAAAGCGGTGAACGTCATTGATTCGTGCGTGAAGGAAGTCGTGGATGAAACGCTGCGTCTCGGCGGCAAGTTGCTGATCACCGCGGATCACGGCAATTGCGAGTACATGCGCAATCCGGACGGTTCGCCCCACACCGCACATACGACGAATCTCGTACATGTGGTCTATGTTGCCGCCAATGCGGAGGGATTCAGCGTAAGCGATGGCATTCTCGCCGATGTCGCGCCGACGCTGCTGGAGATGCTGGGCCTGGAGCAACCGGTGGAAATGACCGGGAAAAGCCTGCTGGTTGCCAAACCGGTGGTAGAGAAGGCGGGGGTGTGATTCTGCTGCGGACCCGATTCTAGCGAGGCAGGCGGGACGCGGCTGAGGTCAGAGCAAACGGGCGCGGAGGAGATCGGTGATTTGTTTGGGATTGGGCTTCGTGGCCGCGGCTTTCATCACTTGGCCGGTGAGGAAGTTGAGCAGTTTTTCGTTGCCCGCTTTGACGGCAGCGGCTTCCGCCGGGTTGTTTGCGATGGCTTGATCGACGAGGAGTTCGAGTTCACCGGCATCCGCCTTTTTGAATCCGAGGCGGGCAGCGATGACAGTCGGCTGTTCTTCGGGAGAGTCGAACAACACGGCGAACACGTCGTTGGCTTGATTGGAGGCGAGGGTACCGTCCTCGACGAGAACGAGCAACGAGCGGAGTTTTTCCGGCGTTACAGGGCAATCGGAAATGCGTTGCGCCTGTTCGTTGAGTTTACCTAACAAATTGTTGATGATGAAGTTGGCAGATTTTTTACCGGGAATTCCTGAACCAACGGTTGCTTCAAAATACGCTGCCAAATGGCGGTCGGAAGAAAGCACGGAGGCGTCGTAAGCGGTGACGCCGTGGTCTTTTTCAAAGCGCGCGGCGAGTTCGTGCGGGAGTTCGGGAACCAACGGACGGATTTTTTCGAGCAACGGCGCGGTCTTGATCGGAAGAAGATCGGGGCAGGGAAAATAGCGGTAGTCGTGCGCGTCTTCCTTGGTGCGCATGAGCTGGGTTTCGCCACGATCATCGTCCCAGCGGCGGGTGGACTGGATTTGCAGGATACCGCGATCAAGGTCTTCCGACTGCCGATCGATTTCGAAATGAATGGCACGGCGGATGGCGGAAATGGAATTAAGGTTTTTGAGTTCCACCTTGGGACCGAGTGGATCGCTTTGGTTTTTCCGCAGGGAGATGTTCACATCGCAGCGTAGATTGCCTTTTTCCAAGTCGGCGTCGGAAACATCGCCTTGCTGAAGGATCATCTGGAGTGATCGGAGATAGGCGAATGCTTCCTCGGCGGAGTCGAGGTCCGGCTCGGAAACGATTTCCATGAGCGGAGTGCCGGCGCGGTTGAAATCGAGGAGCGATGAATTCCCGAGATGGGTGGATTTGGCGACGTCTTCCTCGAGGTGGATGCGGTTGAGGCGGACGGATTTGCCGGGATTGGCGATGTTTTTGCGATGATCCGTCGGATAACAATGTTCGTAAAGTGGGACGCCGCCGCCGAGGCAGAGAGGGAAATCCATCTGCGTGGTCTGATAGTTTTTCGGCATGTCCGGATAGAAGTAGTTTTTCCGGTCCCAGCGTGAAATTTCCGGCGAACCGCAGCCGAGCATCAGGCCGGTGAGGAGCGTTTTTTCAATCGCCGCGGCGTTGAGAACGGGCAATGCACCGGGAAGACCGAGACAAACGGGGCAGGTGTGGGTGTTTGGATCATCGCCGAACGATGTTTCGCACGCGCAGAACATTTTGGTGCGTGTTTTCACCTGCGCGTGGACTTCGAGACCGATGGTGACGAGATAGGACATGGGAGATGTGAGAAGTGCCGAGTGATCAGTGATCAGCGGAAGAAGTGGGTTCGAGGCCGATGCTGAGGAAAAACATGAGAACCGGAAGACCGACGAGGATGAACCAGCCGAGGAAACAGACGAGCCAGCCGGGGGACCGTGAGGTGATGGGGTGGCCGCGAACTGAACCGGTATATTGGCCGAGAAATTGGCCAAACCAAATGCAGGCGAGGGGGAAGATCAATCCGATGCCGAACCGGAAGGTTCTTTCCGGGGAGCCGGTGAAGTGATAACAACCGATCACATACGCCGCGAAGACAATCAGCGAAAGCATGCGGTTGATGATGGTGGGCATGGAAGAAGTTTGCTGGTTTTCAGTTTTCAGGAACTGATGAAGATGTGCGGACCGGAGGCTCTGCTAGTTTTCAATTTTCATTATTCAATTTTCAATTCCAAGCCTGCGGAGATTCGGATCGGAAAGGGTCCGTTCGAGGAGTGGGTGGCGGAGCAGGGTGCTGAAATCTCCAGAGCGTGCCAAGTCCTGCAATTCGGGATCATCGACAATGATGGCGCGGGGGATCGGCTTGCCGGAAGTGGGATCGATTTCTGGCAGCGGTGGAGATGCGGCACGGGCGGCGATGATTTTGGCGAGTGAAACGCGCGCTGGATCGGATGATGGATCCAGAAGACGAAGCGCGCCGGAGGGAATGAAGGCGATGTTTTCCTTCAGCTGGCGGAAAAAACCGGGGACGCCGGACGAGGTGCCGCGGATTTCAGCAATGCTGCCGGCGTGCCGGATCACAGCCGCGCTGATAAGGCAAATCAGCAAGGTGGGAAGCAGCGAAACGACAAGGCGGGAGACGGAAAAAACGCGCGTCGATTGCGTGGCATCGGTTGCGCGGCCGGAGAGGGCGAGATTTCTCCGTAACCAAGCGAGAAAAATCAGAACGATCAGGAAGATTGCGATTGGCAGAGCTTTGGCAAAGAACGAATCCGCGCGTCCGAAGAGAGCGGCGGAGATGGCCGGTGCGCGTTGCCAGACGAGGAACGCACTGGCGGCTGCAATCGCCAACATCAGCGTCACCACGGCAGCCCGCACGATGCCGCGCAGGACGACGAAAAGAAAACAGGTGAGAAAAATCACCAGCACGGCGGTGCCGAGGCTGATTTGCGTGAGGTGATTCATGCGGACTGGAGGCGGGATGTAGGCGATGGTCCGACTGGACACAAGGCCGGGCATCTTTGTGCAAAATTTTTCAAGCTCCCTTGCCAATTGATATTTCCGGCCGAAAATCGGGTTGATTGATGAAAGTGAAAAACCCTGATGTGGCTGTTGAATCGCAGGATGTTCCGAAAGTCACGATCCGGCAGCTGGAGGCGTTTTCGGCGGTGTGCCAGGAAGGTTCCTATCAGAATGCGGCGATCGAGCTTGGCTCAAACCGGACGACGGTGCGGCGGCACTGCATGGATTTCGAAAAAATCGTCGGGCGCGATTTGTTGGAAACCGGTGCGGATGGCTCGCTTCATCCGGGGGCACTGGCGGTCGAACTGCTGGCGAAAGCGGGCCCGCTTTGCCGTGCGATGCATTTGTTGAAAGTCCGCGTGAAGGAATTGCATGGCAAGCGACGGATTCTCAGGCTGGGTGCTGCGGGCCGGTTTTTCCAAAGCAACGTCCTCAGTCATTTTCTGCGGGATTTGCCAATCTTGAACGGCTTCCGGCCGTGCTTTGTGATGATCGAGCCGCGGGATGCCGCGAAGGCGATCATCCAAGGCGCGTGCGACGTGTATTTCCGGCTTGGTCGCGGTGCGGAGAAGCGCTTTGAGGTGATCGAGATGAAGCGCGTGCCGTGGCAGATGAGTGACTGCGACGGTTTGCCGGTGCGACTTCCTGATCAGCCGTCCGAATTGCCGGCGGGGAAATGGCGGATTCTGGAGGAGGGTCCGGGCGCACAGGAGATTCTTGCCGGATTTCATGCCGCGGGTGCGCGCGATGGACGCGTGACGACCGTGGAAAAGCAGGGGGAGTTGCCGGCTGGTTCGGTGTTTTTGCGTTGTGACACGGGCGAGGGTGCCCGTTCCGCACCGGATGCCTGGCCATGTTTCAACTTCCAGGCGCTGTTCCGGAAGAATCATCCCTACCAAGAACTGCGGGGCTTTCTCGCGGGGGTGCCAAAATAATGCGAATGGAATTGGACTTCGACATTCTTCTGGTTTTCCGGACGCTGGCTGAAACCCGGAGCTTCACGGAAACCGGAAAAATCCGGGGCTTGTCACAACCGGCGATAAGCCAGTTGGTGGCGGATTTGGAAGCACGCACCGGGCTGGTTTTGTTCGAGCGATCGGACGCGGGCGCCACGCTGACCCCGGATGGCAAGGAGTTTCTCGCCAGCGCCTCGGCCGTCTGCGAAGCGTATCAGGATTTTCTCGATTCAATTGCCGCGATGGGCCGACGCGGCAACCGCAAGGTTTGCATTGGCGTGGACAAGTCCTGGTTCAGCAACCGAATGCGCAATGATTTTGGCGTGCGCATGGATGCGGCGGTGGAGTTTTCGGATCTATCGGCGGACTGGCCCGCGCGGTTGTTGTCGGGTAAATACGACGTAGCCATCGCCGCGCGGTTCATGACCTGGGAGTTTCCCGCTGGCATTGAAGAAGCGGTGGTTCTTGTGGAAAAGGGGATCAGCGTGGCGTGGAATCCGGTTTTTTACCCGTTTTCCGAGCACGATTTCCAATTCCCTGACATTTTGGGAATTTCATTGTTGGTGCCAAACTGCAATGTATCGCGGGGTTTTGCGTCTGCGGTGCGCTTGTGGTGCAAACACGCCTATGGCCCGCAACCGCTCAATGTCATTGAATTTGGCGATGAAGGCGCGGCCGCGGCGGCTGCGGCGGCGGGCCTCGGCGTGCTGCTTGCGCCCGGCAATGTGTCCCGGCGATTGGGGGATTGCACGAATCTCCGGCATGTGAAGACATTCGAATTCCTGCTGCCGGAAGGTTTCGCGCTGTGCATTTATTGCCGCGCAACGGAAAAAAACCGGGAGATTCAGGCGGCTGCGGCTGCGCTGGCAAAGTATTGCCGGGCGGAATTTGCCTGATCGGGACGGATTTCTTATGCCCCCATTGGCTTTTGGTCCAGCATGGGAAAGCGATTGGCATGGGGAATGAAAAAGGATTCGGAATCCGACTGTCGGCAAAAATGACCGGTGGCTGGTGAAACCGTTACCAAAAAGACCATGAAATCTGAAACAACTGAAACAACCCTCGCACCATCATCGGGGCGTCGCGCATTCCTCCGCAATCTGGGGATTGCCACGGCAAGTACTGCCGGACTCGCTGCCTTTGGCGGAGCTGGCACCGCCCATGCCGGCGAAAATGGCCTATCCGACACGGACATCGCCGTTTTGAACTTCGCGCTCAATCTGGAGTACTTGGAGGCCGAATTTTATCTCCAGGCGACCACCGGTGACGGGCTGGAAGCCGCGGGCATCGAAGTGGGCGAAAAAGCGGGGCCGGTGATTGTCCGGAAAAATCCCAAGGTGGATTTTGATACGCCCGCGATCCGAAACTACGCCGAGGAGATCGCCGGCGATGAAAGCAACCACGTGCGGTTTCTTCGCGAAGTTCTCGAAAGCAATGGCGCCAAGGCAGTGCCACGGCCACGAATTAACCTCCGCGAAAGCTTTGTCACCCTCGGAGAACTGATCGGCGTGGATAATTTCAATCCGTTCGCAAACGAAGTGAATTTCTTGGTCGGCGCGTTCATTTTCGAAGATGTCGGCGTGACGGCGTATCGCGGTGCCAGCCCGGTGCTCCAGAGCAAAGTCGTGTTGGAAGCGGCGGCCGGCATTCTCGGTGTGGAAGCGTACCACGCCGGAACCGTCCGGACCTTGCTGTATTCGCTCGGCTCGGGAACCCGCGCGCTGGCCAACCGGATTTCCGCGGTCCGCCAAAGCCTGGATGACAGCAAGTTCGATCTCGATCAGGGTATTGGCGGAAAAACCCGTGCGAACATTGTGCCTGCCAACGGAAACTCCGTCGCTTTCGGGCGTTCCACGCGGCAGGTGTTGAATATCGTGTATGGCGGCGTCGATGCGGAAGATGGCCTTTTCTTCCCGCAAGGGATGAACGGTCCAATCCGTTGAATTCCCCCCGATGTTGTGAGCGGCCGGCGGATTTTCCGTCGGCCGCATGTTTTTCAAAAGCCGGATTTCGCGATCCGTTGCCGCAATAGGTGATCGGTAATCACGAGGGTGGCCATCGCTTCGACGATTGGCACGGCACGTGGCAAGACGCAGGCATCGTGACGGCCCTTGCCGGAGAGTTCGGTGTTTTCCCCGGATTCTGTCACGGTTTCCTGCGAGGTCATGATTGTGGCGGTCGGTTTGAACGCGACCCGGAAGATGATGTTTTCACCGTTGGAAATCCCTCCCTGAACGCCGCCAGAACGGTTGCTGGTGGTGCGGACTTTGCCGTCCACCATGCGGAACGGGTCGTTGTGCTCGCGGCCCGTGAGAAGCGTTCCAGCGAAGCCGGAACCGATTTCAAATCCCTTGGTCGCGGGCAGGGACAGCATCGCTTTGGCAAGGTCCGCTTCCAGTTTGTCGAAGACCGGCTCGCCGAGTCCCGCAGGACAGCCGCGGATGATGCATTCGACGATGCCGCCAACGGAATTGCCATCGGCGCGCACGGTTTTGATGTGATCGATCATTGGCTGGACCATGGCGGGATCGCCGGTGCGGACGATGTTCGATTCGATTTGCCCGGCGGTCACTTGTTGGGGATCGACGTTGGCGGTCAGGTGTTGGACCGATGAAACCCAGGCGAGGACCTCAATGCCGGGGTGCAAGGTGGCGAGCACTTGTTTCGCGACGGCGGCGGCGGCGACACGGCCGATGGTTTCGCGGGCGGATGCGCGGCCGCCACCGGATGACGCGCGGACGCCGTATTTCGCGTCGTAGGTATAATCCGCGTGGCTGGGCCGGTATTTGACCGCCATTTCATCGTAGGCACCGGGACGTTGGTCGGTATTGCGAACAAGGATGGAAATCGGGGTGCCAAGCGTGATGCCATCCTGCACGCCGGAGAGGATTTCCGCGGTGTCGGCTTCCTTGCGTGGAGTGACAATTTCGGATTGGCCGGGCCGACGGCGGTCAAGGTCGGCCTGGATATTCTCAAGGGAAAGGGGGACGCAAGACGGACATCCGTCGATGATCACACCCACGCCACCGCCGTGCGATTCGCCGTAGGTGTGGATGCGGAAGGCGGTGCCAAAGGTGGATGACATGGAGAAGGTGGGAAGAAGTGATCAGTGATCAGTGATCGGTGGCTAGAAAATTCGTGAGATTTTCCCCCGTGAGAATGGCGAGTTCCTCAGGCGAGATGCCAAGGTGATGGGCGAGGGCTTCCCCGATGGCGGGGAGATTGGCGGGGTGGTTGTGGTTTTCCGGCAGTGGGTGGGTGATGAATTCCGACGGCGGGAGCATGTCGGGCGCGTCAGTTTCCAAGAGGATGCGGTCCTTGGGCAGCTGGCGGAAAATCTCGAGAATCTTTGCTTTCCACGGGTGGAGGAAATATCCGGAGAACGAAAAATACGCGCCGAGTGGAATGAGGCGGCGGGCGATCTCGAGAGAGCCGGCAAACGAATGCATGAGGAATTTTTCGGGCGGCGATTGGCGGTCGAAGGAGTCAAACAGCGGTTGCCATACCTTGAGGCAATGGATCATGCAGGGACGGCGGAGTTCACGGGCGAGACGCAGTTGTGTTTCGAAGAGCGGGATCTGGATTTCAAATCCCGGTTCGGCAACCCAGCCGTCCACGCCGATTTCCCCGACAGTGGCACGCGGGTATTTTGCCAGCAGCGCGGCGAGGCGTTCCTGCCATCCGTTAGAAACATCCGCCGCTTTCCACGGATGGATGCCAAAGGCGGGAATGACCGCCGGATTTTCCGCGGCAAGATGATCGATTGCCGGCCAATCCGCCTCGCACGTTGCGTTGACGATCATGCGGCTCACGCCGGCGGCGCGAGTGGAGCGCCATAGATCGGGAAGACCGGCGAGGCGCGGATCCGCGAAATGATTGTGCGCGTCCGTCCAGCGGATCATCGGGATCCGCGTGGGCCGGATTTCTGATTCGGGGTATCGAAGGTGACTTCGGTGATGGAAGTGCGGCGGCCGGTGGCGGGATCACAAGTGGCCACCTGCATCTTGCGCAGCGTCCAGACGTCCTGGATCTGCATGACGTCCTCGACCTGGAATTCCTTGATGAGTCCGCCTGCCTTGTTGTGGGCGCGGATGCGCATGAACGCGCCGTATTTTTTGTGAACCCAAACGTATGCGACTTGGTATGCGCCTTCCGTCCGATTCGGTTTATCGACGCGGATTTTCCAGCAATCCTGGCCGCCAACGGACTCGGAACCTTCGAGCACCGCACCGGGCCAATAGAGGAAGCGCAAGGCAAGATCCTCATAGGTGAGATCGGTGCCGCCGATCGGCCGGGTGAGCTTGGAAGACGGAAATTTCGCGGGTTTCCCGTCCTTCACCTCGTAAAGCTCGGTGGAGTTGTCGCCCATCCGCATGTGGAATACCTGCCACGGGCCGTTGTTTTCCTGAAACTGGAACTGGATGTTAGAACCCATCAGAAAAAGAACGAGCGGGGTTTTTGAATTTCCCTTCCGGACGTTTCCGGTGAGGCCTTTCTCAAGCTTGGTGAGGCTGGCGGAAACGCGGGCTCCTTCAAGGATCGCCGCGGCATCCTGGGCGTGGAGCGGGGTGGCCAGCGCACATGCGGCAAGGAGCAACGAAAGCGGTTTGTTCGTCATGATCGTGGAAAGATGGAACAGGCCCGGCATTCGACAAGCCCGCACGCCCATTCATTCAAAAAAATGATCCGGAGAGCGATGGCGATTTTCAAGAAACCGTCGATTGGGGCTTGATGGGAATGCCGCCGCCGAATTGGATGACGCCATTCCGGAAAAGCTCCGGCCCAGTTTCCTTCCATGAGCCTCCGCAAGCAGCTGAATGACGCCCTTCCCGCTCTACTTCCGGGCAATCCGGCCGATGCGATCAAAGGAACGGAATTGATCCGCCTGACACGCCTTCATCTTTCGGGCAATTATTCAGACGCCTCGCTGCGTTATCATTTTTCCATCATGTCGTGCGATCCCGCGTCGCCGATCGCGAAGGTGGAAAAAGGGCAGGGCTACTACCGCCGCAGCGCTCCGTTGCCAGCGCTCTCGGGTGCCCAGGAATTGTATGCCCTAACGCAAGGGCGACTCGACGATCTGACGGCCGTGGACAAGGACGTGGACATCACCATGTTGCGGATCCGCAAGTTCCGTGCGGTGGTGACGCGGTATTATGAGATCAACGGACGTTTCCCCTTTTCGTTCCGCCGGGCGTTCGCCGCCGAAGCACCCATCGCGAACCTGTGGAAGTACCCGGAGATCGTGTTGGTGGATTGGGAAACCGGTGGTGCTCCGGATGAGGAAATGGCGCTGGACGGGACCATGTTGGATTTCAAGCAACGTCTGGGAATCGCTCCGTTTCGCCTGCATGCCGCGCATTTGCGCATCCAGCCCACGCTCCAAGGATTCCGGGAAGATGTATTTCAAACGCTTTCGGTTTCCCAATGGGCGCAAGGCGGCGAGTTGATCTACGCCGCGCCGGTCGAAGACGAAGCGCTGGCGGATGGGTTGCGCCGCTTGAGTTGCAAATACGGCGTCGGCGTCGTCTCGTTCGGACTCACCGCGGAAGCTCTCGATGAACTGCCGCGCCCGGCCAACATCCTCAACGCCCATCCGCGCGAAACCGAGGCGATCATGTCGAAGCTGGAGATGCACCGGTTTTCCGTAGCGGATTCCCGCTCGCACTTCGATTGGCAGGAACTCAGCGCTCTGCGCAATGAATCGGAAGAAGTCGAGAACCTCATCGGCTGGCTGAACCGCTGCATTGATGAGCGACGCGCCGAGCCGTTCAAGGAAGAGTGAGCGGTGTAATTTTCGCCAATCAATTCGCAAATCATGAATTCCGGAAACCCGCGGGAAGGCATCGATGAACTGAAACGGAATCTCGAAACGTTCGAGTTCCGCATGATGTCCGAGCTGGAAAGCCTGCGCCGGAAAATCCGCGTTCTGGAAGAAGCGGAAAGTGGCGCTGAGGAGTTTTTCCAGACACCGTCGCCGCCGCCACTGCCGGAAAAGAATATTCCGGCCCGATCATTTCCGTTGCCGGTGGTCTATCAAGCAATGGAGCAACCGAAGCCGGTGGTTGCGGCGGCGACCGCGGAAGCCGACCCGCCATCGATTCCGCCTGTAATTCCGCGCGAAACCACCGAGGTTCAGTTCGGGAAAGTGTGGCTGGTGCGCATCGGCGTGGCCGCGTTGCTCACCGGTCTCGTGCTCGGCGGAAACCACGCGTATAAAAACTGGATTCGGGATCTTCCGAACGGCGTGCGGCTGACGATGCTTTTTGTGCTCGCCCTGGGCATGATCGAAACCGGCCGCCGCTTAACAAAACGCGAGTGGTTGAGTAATTACGGTGAGGTCGTGTTCGCGGGCGGGCTGGCGTTTTTCTACTTCTGCACCTTCGCCGCACATGGTGTGGAGCGGCTGCGGGTGATCGAAAACCCGGTGACCGGTGCGTTGCTGCTCGCATTGGCCGCAGCGGGGATCGGAGCGGTTTCATGGCTCCGGCAATCAAAAGCCACGGCATTGCTGGCCGTCGTTTTCGCGACGTATGCGGTGATGATTCAGCCGATGGGCATGCTGTCGTGTATTTCCGGTTTGTTGCTGGCGTTGTGCGGCGGCTGGATGATGACGCGGAAAGGCTGGAATGCACCGGGCTGGGCCTCGATGTTGTGCAGTTATGTGGCATTCGCGGGCTGGCAATGGCTGGGCGCGGCGGGCGGCGGCAGCGGAGAGCTGCTGTTGTGGTTTCTGCCGTTGTTGTGGTGCGTGTTCGCGCTGCCGGGAGTGCTCGGATTGTTTCCGGCGATGGACACACCGCGGGAACGCGCATGGTTTTCCGGCCTGAATAACGGACTGTTTTTCGCGTTGTTCAGCCTCGTTTGGTTCCGCTTCGAACCACGGGAAAATTACTGGATTGTCTGCGCGCTGGCGGGTGTCGTTTTTGCCGCCTGCGGATACTTCGCAAGACGCGCGCGGGATGGCACGAGCGAGCCGTTCATCGCGCAAGGGCTTTCCTGCATCACCGCGTCGCTGGTTCTCAAACTCGGTGGCTGGCATCTTGGACTGGCGTTGTCCGCGGAATCTCTCGCGCTGGCGTGGATGTTCCGCCGCTGGCATACGCGGATGGAATGGCTGCTCGCCCATGCGGCGGGATTGCTGGTGCTGGGCTGGGCGTTTGCGGTCGCGGCGGGGGCGACAAACGCGCCGCCGTGGAGTTGTGCGATTTCCGCGCTGTTGCTGGCCGGAGCTGCGTCGGGCATGCGCCGTGCGGAAGATGATGCAGCGGAAGAGACGAAACTCATTTCCGCAGCGGGTGCGGCGGCTTTTCTCGCGATGGCCGTCGCCGTTGGAATGGTCGGCTGGCTGTTGCGGTTGCCGGTGGAATACCGTCTCGCATCGGCCGCCGGAGTTTCCACGGTGGTGACGGCGGCGAGCTTTTTCCTCGATCGGAAACGCTGGTGGCCGCAAACCAACTACGCGGGGATGCCGTTTCTCGGCGCGTGTTTCATCATGATTTTTGAGGGTTCCACACAACCGGCCAGTTATTTGATCACGACGCTTCTCGCGATCACCGGAACATTGTTGTGGAACCGGGCGATGCGACAAAAATTCAAGGAGCGTGGGCGTCCCGCCCACTTGAGTCGGAATGTGGGCGGGACGCCCACGCTCCTTGATTTGGATCGGAAAACCGGACCGGAACAATTGCATCCGATGATTGAAGGAGCGAACGCGTTGCTGGCCGGAATGGCGGCGCACGAATTCATCCGGCTGGGAAATTTTCCGCTGGCACCGGATGCAATCTGGATGGGAGCCGCGGGGCTGGGCTTCGTCGCGCTTGGGTTGGTTTTCCGATGCGGAATGTTTCTTTCGGTCGGACCGGCGTTGGTCATCGCGGGATTGGCCGCGCGGATGTTGAATGTCCTGTTAGGAAATCCGGGCGCGGGAATTTTGTTCGCGCTTGCGGGAATGGCCGCGCTGGCCTTGGCCGCGCACGGGTTTTTCCGATCACGCACGGAAACCGGACCGTGGCTGGCGGGACTGGTGCTCTCAAGGTTCGCGTTGCTGGCAACCTGGTGCGCCGCGTGGTTTGTCCATCGTCCGGAAGATTGGGGCGATTGGCTCGGGCTGAGCGGCGTCGTCGTGCTGATTGTTTTCCGCGCGCTCGGGAGAAAGCTGCCGGTTGATTTTTTCGTGCTGGTGGCGGCGGTGGTGATCTGGCGGTTGGCGGCGTGGTCGGACAAATCACCGCCGATCCCTGAATTCGCCGGCTGGGGCGTGACCGCGTTGTTTGTAGTCTGGCTGTTCGGTTCGAAAAAATCCGGCGACACACCGAATGATGGATTGGGGTTTGCGATTTCCGCAATGACGACAGCGGTGACGACAGCGTGGGTGACGGAACTTGTCATCCACTCCCATGGCTGGAAACCGGTCGCGTTGGTTTGGACCGGCCTCGGCTTTGTCCAAGTGGCGGCGGGATTGTGGAGACAAATGCGCTGGGTGCGGATTTTCGGTTTCCTGCTGCTCGGCGGCGCACTCGCGAAATTGCTGGTTTCCGATGTATGGGATTTCACGACGGTGTGGCGGATTTCCACCTTCATCGTGCTCGGCGTGGCCTTGCTGCTGCTCGGCTTGTTTTACCACCGCATCGTGCCAGGGATGAAAACGATGATCGGAATCGACGAGAACAAAAACGCGCCTGCCGATTGATTTTGGTTAGAGTTCTGGAAGATTTTCCGGGCGGAAACCGCGGCGATTGGTCACGAAAAACATCACCATGCCGCACGCGACAATGCTTCCGGCGATGATCAGGGAAACCCACGGGTTTTTATCGGCGGGAACGGATGTCCACGCGCCATGAATGCGGGCGATGATGAGAGTGGAGCAAACCGCAGCGCCAGCGATGGGAACGAACATCGGAACCTCGAAAGCGCCGCCGGCTTCGGATCTCCGCATCTTCAAAATAATCAGCGAGACATTCATCACCACGAAGACGGAGAGCAAAAGCACCGAGGTGGCTTCGGCGAGTTGTTTCATTTCACCGACGAGAATCAATGCAACAACCACGGCGAACAGCGCGGCGATGGAAACATGGGGCGTGTGCCGGCGCGGATGGACTTTCCCGAGCATGCGCGGCAGCAAACCCTGGTTGCTCATGCCATACAGCAGGCGCGATCCCATGATGTAATTGAGCAACGCGGTGTTGCCGATGGCGAAGATCGAGATGAAGAAAAATACCTTGTCGATGCCGGCAAACCATGGCGCGGCGTGATGGGCGACGTCCATCAACGGGGTTTTGCTTTCGGCGAGTGATTGCCATGGCACGACGGAAACGGCGGTGATGGAAACGGCGATGTAGATCACCGTGGCGATGGTCATCGCACCGACCAGCCCGAAGGGAATCGAGCGCTGTGGATTCACCGTTTCCTCACTGACATTGAGGATGTCTTCAAAGCCGATGAATGAAAAAAACGTCAGCACCGCGCCTTGCAGGATCACGGTGAAGGCAATGCCGGCGATCCCGGCGCCCGCGGCGGATGGAGGTGCTTGCAAATAATCGGCGTTGCCCCAGAAGCGCATGCCTACGGCGATGATGAATACCAGCCCGCCCACTTCGATGAGCGTGCAGAACAAATTCAACCACATGCTTTCACGGATGCCCCGGTAAATGACCAATCCGATGAACGCGGCGATGAGAATGGCGAGCAACTTCACCGGCAACTGGACACCGGCTCCCACTAAACTTGCGGCAATGGCCAGCAAGCCGGTGGCCATGCTGGTCAGGCCGCTCATCATCACCACGATGCCGGCGACATAACCGATGATCGCACGTTTGGTGGCTCGCTCCGTGATGTAGGCGGCGCCACCGGCTTTCGGATGACGGCTGCCAAGGCTGGCGTAGGAAAGCCCCGTGAGCAACGCCGCGATCATCGCCATGATAAAGGCCAGCCACATCGCGTTGCCAAGGACACCCGCGGTCTTGCCAATCAGTGCGTAAATCCCCGTGCCCAGCATCGACCCAAGGCCATAGAACATAATCTGCCATCGGCCGATCGTGCGGGTGAGGTGCTGGGATGCGGCTGGCTCGGACATTACGGAAGAAACTCCTACCTGTCGGCAGCCGAGATGGCGAGGGATCAATGCAACGTGGCGGCGATCATCGGTCGTCGCTATCTCGTCGCAGGATCTTCCAGTCACCACCCTGTTCCACCTTTGCATTGGGAAATGGGGCCGAGCCTTCTGGGACAAAGATGATCCCAACCGATGTGAGGTAGGCGTCCATTTCGCCCTGACGTGCGATCTCCCTCACGAAATCGAGAAGTCGGACATTCTTGGCCGAGTAGGTCATCGTCTTCATCTGTGCCGGATCGTCGATTCCAATGCCGCGATACTCGTCGGGCTCGCCATCCTCAGCAACGCGGGGGCTGGGCACGATGAAGGAAACCCCGCGAAGCGTGGTGTCGCGCTCCGGGTCATACTGAATCGAACTCATCCGGGCGAACTCAACTGCCTCCTCAATCGTTGCTCCGTCGATCTCGATCTTCGGGATAACAATCCGGTCCAGCTTTGCGATCAGCCAGGCCGGAATGTCCGCGTCCGTATCTCCCTCCGAATTGGCTGCGTTCTGGGTTTGATCCGAGCAGGACACAATAGCCATGAGGCAGCTCAGAATAAATGGGAGGGATGTGATCTTCATTCTCTGGTGGACGTCTTAGCTGTGCCGGCCGCCGGGGCGGAGGTCAGCGTGGAGACGGGATGGTGGGTTTGAGTTACGGGAAGCATGAACAACAGAGAAATTCCGTCGGTTGGCACCAGCTCCTTATTGTTCGGCGACATTCTCATTGCGCGCACAGATAGTAGTCTCTGAGTCTGCCGTCGGCATCGAAGAACAGCCAAGTCATCGTCCACATGGTGGAGTGGAACCAAACTCCGGGATACTTGGCTGCGCGCTCGCGGACACCGACAAATGAATTGACCGGCTCGCGTGCGAGCCACTGCTCGAAGCCTGCGCGACTCGGCGCTCCGATCGAATTGTCCGTGAACTGAAGTGGGAGACGCTGCGAGACATCCTGCTTCGATGCTCCAGAAGCAATGAGCGAACGGATCGTCCGCTCCTGTCGCCAGCCGTCGTAACCACCTGTGCCCAACCACAGACCTCCGACGAGTAAGAATATGACACCGAGAATCGATAAGATGATCTTCAATGCTCGCTTCATTGGCTTTTACTTTACGGGAGACGTGCGCAGTCGCCGAACGATTCTCACATCCGCTGCGGGATGGAAGCTTGAAAAGGACATTCCCGAATTCTTGCGAGGATTTGCGATTGCGGATGAAAGAGGGGGATTTTTCCGGGATGGGAGAGGAGGGTGGGAGTTGGAAGAGCGAGGAAAGGGAGGAGATTCAGAAGGGTTTCCGCCCCATGCGGAAGACAACGGGCGGGTTCTTCGCGAGCAGCGGTCCCGACTTCATCGGGGCAGGCGGGACGCCGTAGGGGATGCACTGCGGCGTCCCGCCACAGCCACAACTAAGACACAGAGGCGGGAAGAGCGGGGAATTTTTCCCGGCTTGCGGGCGCGGCGGGCAACGGATTGATTCCCGCATGGCCGCAGCCGTTCCTTCGATTCACGATTTCTCTTTTGGGGAAATCGAAGAATTGCTCGCGGCGGATGGCGTGCAGCGCGTTCACGCCAAGGCATTGTGGCGCACGTTGTATCGCGCGCCATCGATCGAACTTGCCGATGCGCCGTTGCTGCCGCCGTTGCGGCGCTGGGTGGATGAAAACATCGGGGAGGGGAAACGCTTCAAGCCCGACCGGCCCGAAGTCGTCGATGAAATCCATAGTTCCGACGGCTTGACGCGGAAGTTCCTCCTCAAGCTCGACGATGGCCAGGTCATCGAAACCGTGCTGATGGGCTTCGATGGACGTCACACGGTTTGCGTGAGTTCGCAGGCGGGTTGCGCGATGGGCTGCGTGTTTTGCGCGACCGGGCAGATGGGCTACGTGCGCCACTTGCGCCGTGGCGAAATCGTCGCCCAAGTTTTGCACGCGCGACGGGTTTTGGAAAAAACAATGCCCGGTCGTAGGTTGCGCAACCTCGTCATGATGGGCATGGGTGAGCCACTGCACAACATTGACAATGTGCTTGGTGCTCTGGAAACCATTTCCGACGTGCGCGGCATCGGCCTCGGACCATCGAAGATCGCCATTAGCACCGTCGGCGTGGTTCCCGGAATCAATCGACTGGCGGATGAAAATAGCCCGTTCCGTCTCGCCGTGAGCCTTCATGGTTCCAGCGAGGAGGAACGCTCCGCACTCGTTCCGGCGAGTAAAAAATGGAACCTCGCCATGCTCATCGGCGCCTGCCGCGACTACGGCGCACGCACCGGAAAGCGCATCTTCTTCGAGTGGACCTTGATCGAAGGGAAAAACGACTCACCGGAAACCGCACATCGTCTCGCCGCCTTGCTCGCGGGCATGGACGCCCACGTGAACATCATCCCACTCAATCCGACGGAAGGTTTTTCGGGAAAACAAAGCTCTTCCGGCAAGCATTTCCAAACCATCCTGCGGGAAGCCGGATTTCCCTGCACCTTCCGCCAACGCCGCGGCATTGATGTGGCCGCCGGTTGCGGCATGCTGAAAGCGGCGCGGAAACAACGCACCGCCGAACCAAGCAAATGATATGAAAGCCAGCTACGTTCTCAACAAATCGGAAATCCGCAAAGGGGCTGGGTACCATTACGATTATCGTCACCGACTTCAGTGGATCATCACGTTTCTGATCGGCTTTGCGCTCCTCGCCTTCGGGATTTTCTTTTTGTTGGAAGGCAGAGTTGAAAGTTCTGCAATCGTTCTCGTTTTGATCGGTTTCTATTTGTTGCTCAATCGAGTATTTTACAAATGGCGCGCGGCTGCGGCGGTATTCAAAGGCCGGCCCGGTCCGTTGAACGTGGAAATGGAAATTCAGGACGATGGTATTTTCATGGAAACGGAAATCAGTAACGGCATGACGAAATGGGGCGGCTTGATGGACTTGAAGATAGTCCCGGATGGCCTCTTGCTGTATCCGCAGCGGAATTTGTTTTACTGGATTCCAGCAAACGCGGAGATCAAGGGCGGAAGTTGGACGGATTTCGCGCTGGGATTGGAGCGTCGATATCAAGCGGCAAAATCCCAAGTGAAATGAAACACGATCTGCGGGATTTGGTGGGCGCGGAACTGCGGGCGCGGTTGCGGGTATTGGAAACGGCGGCGCGGGATGCGCGGGCGGCGGCGACGGACCCGGGCAGCAAGGCGGAGAGCAAGTACGATACCCGTAGTTTGGAGGCGTCCTATCTCGCCGCGGGTCAGGCGAAACAGATCGCGGAACTTACGGAGATCGCCGGGGTTTTGGAAAAATTCGAGTTTCGGGATTTTCCGATGGAAGAACCGGCGGGACCCGGCGCGTTGGTCGCGGTTTCGCGAGATGACGAAACGACGTGGTTTCTCCTTGTCCCCGTGGGTGGCGGGCTGACGGTGGAGTGGAACGGCCGCGAGGTGACGCTGCTTTCTCCCGCCAGTCCGATGAGCGGGGAGTTGACCGGCAAACACAGCGGGGAATCGCTTACGTCCGGCGCGCGGATTTCGGAAATTTTGTGAAGTGCGTTACGAGAAATAGCGCACCCCTGCTTCGAAGAGTGGCTGGTGTTTGTTGCCGGGGATGTTTTTGGCGACGTGGGAGCCGGAGCGCTCGGTGTGGCCCATTTTTCCAAAAACACGGCCACAGGGCGAGGTGATGCCTTCGACCGCGCAAGCCGAGCCGTTCGGGTTGAAGGCGATGTCCATGGTGGGTTGGCCGGACTCATCCACATATTGCGTGGCGATCTGACCGCTAGCGGCGAGTTTGGCGATGACTTCATCGCTGGCGAAGAACCGGCCTTCGCCGTGCGAGAAGGGAATCGTGTGGGTATCGCCGGGCTGGGTAAGTGCAAGCCACGGTGAAAGTGTGCTGGTGACGCGGGTTTGCGTGTAGCGGGAAATATGACGGCCGATTGAATTGTGAACGAGGGTGGGTGCGCCGGGCGCGGACTCGCGGATTTCACCGAATGGCACGAGTCCTGTTTTGACGAGGGCTTGGAAACCATTGCAGATGCCGAGAATGAGACCATCGCGATGGTTCAAAAGATCCATGATGGCATCGGCGACGCGCGGGTTCCGAATGATGGTGGCGATGAATTTGGCGGAGCCGTCGGGCTCATCACCAGCGCTGAATCCGCCAGGAAAAACAAGAATCTGTGAGGCGCGAATGTGGTTTGCGAGCGCCACCATGGATTCATCGATGTGGCGAGGGGTGAGATTGCGAAACACGGCGACGGTGGCATCGGCCCCGGCATTGCGAAAGGCTTTGGCGGTGTCGTATTCGGAATTGGTGCCGGGAAAGGCGGAAATCAAAACCGAAGGTTTGATTGTGGATTTCGGATAGCGGGTTGCGGATCTGATAGAAGCGCCGGTGTGCAATCCGCAATCCGCAATCTGCGGTCCGCAATCCGCGGTTTTGGTGGGGTAGACGGGTTCGAGGGTGGATTCCCAAGCAGCGCGGAGGTCTGCGAGAGCGTGGGAAGTGCCATTGATGACAAGGGTGGGGGCGTCGGTGGTTTTGCCGATCGTTTGCGCACCGAGAGCGGCGGGGAGTTCTTCCGGGTGTTCGATGAGGAACGTGAACCATGCGGCTGCGGCGGGATCGAGAACGGTGGAAATTTCCGCACCGATGCCGTTGCCGAAACAGGATTTCGCGACAGCGGCGGCGATGCCGGGAGCGCCGATGTGATGGAGCGAAAGGATTTTTCCGGCGGCATTCAATGCAACCAATGCATGGGCCGTTTGTTTCAACGCCGAAAAATCCGGGAGTTGCTCCGCATCCAGGGGGACGGTGATTACGGAAATCCGGCTACCGGCGTTTTTGAACTCGGGCGAGAGGGCGAGCGATGCCTTGCCGGGCGCGAGGGCGAAGGAAACGAGCGTCGGCGGGACGTCGAGATCGTTGAACGAACCGGACATCGAATCCTTGCCGCCGATGGCTGCAAGGCGCAGTTCGTGTTGGGCGTGGAAGGCACCGAGCAATGCGGCGAACGGCAGTCCCCAGCGCTTTGGGTCGTTGCCAAGTTTCGGAAAATATTCCTGAAGCGTGAGACGAATGTCCGAGAGCCGCGCACCGGCAGCGACGATTTTGCAGACCGATTCGGTGACTGCAAACACCGCGCCGCGGAAGGGCGAAGCGGAGGAAACATACGGATCGAAGCCCCAGCTCATGAAGGTGGCGGTATCCGTGTCGCCAGCAAGCAAAGGCAGCTTGGCAACCATCGCGTCGGGCGGTGTGATTTGGTTTTTTCCGCCAAACGGCCAAAGGACTGTCCCGGCTCCCACCGAGCCATCGAACATTTCACCGAGGCCGCGTTGGGAGGCAACGTTGAGAGTGGAGAGTTGAGAGAGAAGAGTCGAAGAGGAAGATGTAGGCGGGACGCCCACGCTCGATGGGGCGGGAATGGCATGACCGGGGGGACGGCGGTAGATGACGGGATCGATGAATCGAAGGGTTTCCCCGTCTGTGCCGAGGAGAACGTTTTCATCGTGAAGATCTTCGATGAGAATGTCTTCGGCGGGGAGATAATAATCGTCGTTGCGGTAGCGGTAAGCTCCGATGCTGGTCATGTATGACTCCACCTGTTGGCGGGTGGCTCCGACGGGGTTGTCCTCTTCGTCCCGCCATGCGCGCGCGGATGGCTGCGAAACCACCGCATTGATGCCGGTTTCCCCGTCGATAAAACCGAGGAAGGTGTATGCGGTGTCAGGAAAAAGAAGGCGATGGTAGGCCAGACGCTCGAAGAATTGGAGCCAATGGCTGTGGTACACGCCATCGTTCGCTTTGATGAAAGTGCGACCGTCCAGAGCGGGACACACGCGATGTTCGGCACCGCCTAATGACCCGGCGGCTAGCCATTGGTTTTCAAAATCGCCGTGATCGAGAAATTCGGAATTCAGGCGGCTCCTAATTTCCCGCTCTTCGACGGTGCGTAAGGCGCGGTGGAGTTTGCTCCATCCATCGAGCGTCGTTGGGAGCGGTTCGCCAGTTTTTTCGTTTGCGCAATGCACTCGTCGAAGGACATCGGCGGATCGTTCTTCTGGAGAGTCAGCGCTTTCTCGGAGGCCGTTTTGTGAGCGTCGTTCAAATGGGTTCGGGCGTGGTTCATGGGAAGAGTTTACAACGGGAGTCAAGGAGGCGGAAACATGGACTTGCGCGGATTGTTGCACGCCATTGGTGTCGAGAAAATCGCGGGAGAGATCGACGATGGTTTTGCCGCGCCATTTCATCACGAGCCTGCCGGAGTCGGTGACATCGGCCACTTTCACACACTCGAGGTTTTCCTTGTCGGACTCGGCGATGAAATACGCCGCATCGGCGGGATCAATGCAAACGGCCATGCGTTCCTGGGACTCGGAAATCGCAAGTTCGGTGCCATCAAGGCCGTCGTATTTTTTCGGCACCGCATCGAGGTCGATGACCAGCGATGGGGCGATTTCGCCGATGGCGACGGAGACACCACCGGCACCAAAGTCGTTGCAGATTTTGATTTTCCGGGTGAGTTCCGGGTTGCGGAAAAGACGCTGGATTTTCCGCTCGGTGGGCGCGTCGCCTTTCTGCACTTCGGCGGAGTTTTCAAGGGCGGTATCGGTGTGTTCTTTCGAGGAACCCGTTGCGCCGCCAACCCCATCGCGGCCGGTGCGTCCGCCGATGAGCAGGATCACATCGCCGGGCGAGGGCTTGCCACGGAACACCTGCGAACGTGGTGCGGCCGCGACCACAGCGCCAATTTCCAGACGTTTCGCGACATATCCCGGATGATAAACCTCGGCAACCTGCCCGGTGGCGAGGCCGATCTGATTGCCGTAGGACGAGTAACCGTGCGCGGCGACCTGACAGATTTTTTTCTGCGGCAACTTGCCGGGAAGTGTGTCGGTGAATGGCGTGAGCGGATCGCCAGCGCCGGTGACACGCATCGCTTGATAGACGAAGGAACGGCCGGAAAGCGGGTCGCGAATGCAACCGCCGAGACAGGTTGCGGCACCACCGAATGGCTCAATCTCAGTGGGGTGATTGTGGGTCTCGTTTTTGAACATGACGAGCCACTCTTCCGATTGCGGATTGCGGATTGCGGATTGCGGATTGGTGATCTCGACGGGGACGACGATGGAGGCGGCATTGACTTCATCGGAGACTTCGAGGTTGTCGAGTTCGCCGGACCCTTTGAGCTCGCGCATGCCGATGAGCGCGATGTCCATCAATGTGACGGGCTTGTCCGAGCGCCCGAGTTTTTCGCGGACGTTGAGATAATCTCGGTAGGCGCGGGCTTCCGGGCCATTGGGGTCGTCGAACGTGACGTCGTCGATTTTTGTTAGAAACGTGGTGTGGCGGCAATGGTCGGACCAATAGGTGTCGAGCATCTTGATTTCCGTGATGCTTGGGTCGCGTTTTTCCTCATCGCGGAAGTACTGCTGGCAAAACGCCACGTCGGCCGCCGACATGGCGAGGCCGTGGCGGGAGCGGATGTCCGCGGAATTCATCGCGGAAAATCCGGTGAGGATTTTCACATCGGCGGGAACCCGGGGCTTGGCACGAATGGAATCTCCGGTCACGGGAACCTCGTGGGAATCCACGGTGTTGATCGCGTGTTTTTTGACCCGCGAAAAATCCTCATCGGAGATCGTGCCCCGCAGGATGACGATTTGTGCGGAGCGGACGCCGGGCCGTTCGGCGCCGGAAATGATCTGGATGCATTGGGTGGCCGAGTCGGCGCGCTGGTCGAACTGGCCGGGAAGATATTCCACGGCAAAGGCGCGCTCGTTGGCAGCCACTTCGAGGCTGTCGGAAACCAGATCGACCTGTGGCTCGGAAAGGATGCCCGTTACCGCGGCGGCAAAGACTTCATCAGAAACGCCATCGATTTCGTAGCGTTGAATCACGCGCACGTTTTCCAGCGCAGTGAGCGCCAGGGATTCGCGGAAATCATGCAGGAGATGCCGCGCCTCATGCGCGAACGGCGGCTTTTTTTCAACGAAAACTCGGTGCATCAGGAAAGGCGGCGGATCGTACGCCTTGGCCGGATCGTGGCAAGGGTATCCTCGTTTCAGAAGGCGTTTTCGATGCGGTGGACGGCGGGTTTTTCGCCGTCGCGGACGGTGACTTCGATGACATCGAAGCGCCATGGCAGATCTCGCGTGTGCAGGCGACGGAGCCAATCGTTGGCACCGCGCTCAATGAGTTCCTGTTTTTTGCGGTTGACCGCCGTGAGGCCGCGGATGGGTGCGTCGTGCTGGCGGGTTTTTACCTCGATGAAAAGCAGAAGCACACCATCCCGCGCGACGATGTCCACCTCGCCGCGTTTCCGGCCACGATGGTTGCGGCAAAGGATGCGGATGCCTTGCGAGCGCAACCAGGCGACGGCGACGTCTTCGCCATACCGGCCGAGCCATTTTCGGTCGCGCGAGGTGCCGTCAGAAGCCGTCAAGCGGCAGCGCAAGTTGAGAGACGGGCTGAAACGACCGGCGATGGTGGACACAAATGCCGTGAATCCGCAGCGCATCAAGGTGTTGTTTCGTGCCATATCCGAAATGCGAGGCAAAGCCAAAAGCGGGAAACTCGGCGTGAAGTTGCCGCATGTGGCGGTCGCGCGAAACCTTTGCAACGATGCTTGCGGCGGCAATGGAGAGCGACAAGGAATCGCCTCGGACGATCGCGTCGTGCGGGAAGGGGAAATCACGGACCGGCAGGCCATCGATGAGGCAATGACAGGGGGTTGGCAGCAGGGCTTCGGCAGCGCGGCGCATGGCAAGATGCGTTGCCCGCAGGATGTTCAACGTGTCGATCTCCGTCACGGTTGCGTGCGCCACCGACCAACGCACCGCTTTGTGGGTGGTGATTTTGTCAAACAACTGCTCGCGCCGGAGCGGTGGAATTTTTTTCGAATCGTCGAGTCCGGGACAGGGAAAGCGGGCGGGAAGGATCACGGCGGCGGCAAAAACCGGCCCGGCGAGCGGTCCGCGGCCGGCTTCATCAATGCCTGCAACGAAACGAAGTCCGGTGCGCAACAAGCGTTTTTCGTGGCGCAGCGTGGGCATGAAAGGCGGTGCAACGGTTATCGTGAATTTTCAGCGCAGGTCGGTGATTTCCACGCGGTCCATGTCCGTGAACGCCTGGTTTTCACCGCCCATTGCCCAGCAGAAGCGATATGCGGAAGTGCCGACACCACTGTGGATCGACCATGCCGGGGAGAGCACCGCTTGGCGGTTGTGGATCCAGAGTGGCCGGGTTTCCTGCGGTTCGCCCATCATGTGGAGGATGGCGTGGCCTTCGGGCACGTCGAAATAGCAATAGACCTCGCTGCGGCGCAGATGGGTGTGCGATGGCATGGTATTCCAAACGCTGCCGGGTTTGAACTCGGTGAAACCCATCACGAGTTGGCATGACTTGATGCCGTTTTCGTGGATGAACTGAAGAATCGTGCGCTCGTTGCATTCCTCCTTGCTGCCAAGTTCGACGCGGGTTGCATCCGCGGAGGTGGCTTTCGTGGTCGGGTAGATGGTGTGGGCGGGATAACTGACAAGGTAAAACGCGGCAGGTTCATCGGCGTTCGCGCTGGCGAAGCTGACCGTGCGGCTGCCGCGTCCAATGTAAAGGATCTCCCGTGGGGCGAGTTCATAGTCCGTGCCATCGACCGACACGCTGCCATTGCCGCCGATGTTCAGCACGCCCAGCTCGCGACGTTCGCAGAAGTATTCGGCGCGGAGTTGATCGTCGGTGCCAAGAGCGAGCGATTCGTGGGTGGGGATGGCCGCACCGACGATGGCGCGGTCTTGATCGGTGCAAACGAGATTGAGTTTTCCGGATTGGAAAAGGTCTTCGAGCAGAAACGATTCGCGCAATTCCGTGGTATCGAGCGCGGCGGTTTCGCGCGGGGATGGCATCAGGCGTGTTTCCATGGGCGCGATGTTTTCCCGAATCCGGCGCACCGGCAAACCGGAAGTGGATGCGTGAGCAAAAACCCGCGATTCGCCCGTATCGCCAAATTTTCACCGGGCGAGGAGAAAGCTGACCCGGAAGCGCGCCGGTTGGCCGGGAGAACTGAGCAGGTGAATTTCGCCGCGTTCCTGTTCGATGAGCCGTTTGACAATCGAAAGCCCGAGGCCGGTGGATTCCTCACCGCCAGTCGGCATTGCGGACAGCGGAGAATAGCGGCGGAAAAGATATCTCAAGTCATCGGCGGAGAATCCGGGACCATTGTCGGAGACGAAGATGATTCCGTGAGTGGAGTCTTCCTCCACGGCGATCTCAATGTTTCCGCCCGGTGGTGTGAATTTCACGGCATTGGAAACGAGATTTTCAACCACGCGCTCGACGATCCAGCCGGGGGAGATCACCGAAATGGAAGGCACGCCGTTTCGAACAATGAGGTTGGTTCCTTTGTCGTCGGCGACAGATTGGTAGCGTTCGACGACACTGCCGATCACGGTGGACAAACATGGCGTCGTTTCACCTGCCATGCGATCGCGGCGGGCCAGCGATTCCACCAAACGCAGGGCGGCATCGGTGCATTCCGAAATGGAATCGACCAATGGCCGGGCCGTTTCCGAAACTTCGCCCGATTGGCTCCCGAGTAAATCCGTCGCCATGCGGATTGAGGCGAGCGGGGTCTTCAGGTCATGAATGAGGAGATCCATTGCGCTTTTTTCGCGTTTGCGGGCGGACTGCAGGGCAATGACGGAGGACGCAAGCGCGGTGAATTCCCGCACCGTGCGGAGATCACCCAGAGACCAATCACGCGGCTTGGTATCGATCACGCAAAACGCACCAAGAATTTCGCCTTCATGGCCAAAGAGCGGCACGCCGAGGTAGGAAATCACGCCCAGCTCGCGGATCGCAGGATTGTCCGCGACGCGCGGGTCTTCACGCGCGTCGCGAATGACAAGCGGACGGCGCTCGCGGACCGCATGCTGGCAAAACGAATGGGAAAGTGGAGTCTCCCGCGATTCGTCACAAGCCGGCGGCAATCCACAGGCGCCCGAAAAGACCTGCCGGTCGTCGGTGACGATGGTAACGAGGGAAACGGGGGTGTCCAAAGCGCGGGCCGCCAAGTCGGCGATCCGGTCGAGGTCATCATCGGGAACGCGATCGAGAACGCCACAATCGTGGATCGCATCCAACCTCGCCGCATCGTCCAATCGATCCACCCGATTCATGCAGAGTTGTTTAGGGTCAGCAAGTTTCCACGACAAGAGAACATTCGGAAATCTCTCAGAACCCGTTTAAAGTCTTCTGAGGAGCAAGGAAATGAAAGCCAGTCGGATC
>JAZKIZ010000037.1:0-2116 GCA_040384605.1 Verrucomicrobiota bacterium | reverse complement strand
CAACTCCGCCGATTCGCCGTCGTCGAGCACGACCGTGCGGTGCGCGACGTCGATGACGAGCGCGGCGATAATCGTTTTCCGCACCACGTCCAACGGTTCGCCCGCGACGGTGATGAAGACCGCCACGGTCGGGTCGAGCGAGCCGTCCACCAATCGTTTCCGGACGTCCGATACGTCGGGCAAATCCGGCGGACTGGGATGGCGGATCAATACGAGCCAAATGCCGAGCACGTTCAAGGCACCGATGCCTTCGGCCACGAGGAGCATGGCGTACGCGACGGGATGCCCGACGTGCGACGGATTGAGGATGAACGAGGCGTACCAGAGCAGCGACAGAAGCGCGGCCGTGGCGATGCCCGCGGTCAGGGCCGGGGGAAACGAAGTCCGGGAGGAGGACATGCAGATAAGACGAAACGGCGGGATCGTCCTTACGGGCCCGTTTTGTCGCTTTCCTTATGATGGCCGCACGGTCGATTCCGCGGGGTTTGGTATGAATGGTAATCAGGGTTTCTCTATTTATTTCACTCTGGTTTTTATTGTCCGCCGAAATCCACTTCCTTCACGATAATTCCCAACAGGTCAGCCACGAGCAAGAATTGGGAATTACTGAGTATCACTCCTTTTAATTCCGGTATTCCAATGCGCACATCGTCGATGTTGCAAGTACGCACATCTGCGCCGTGCAGGATTGCCTGTGACATCTGCGCGCGGGTCAAATTGCAATCGCGAAAGACGGCCTTCGAAAGGTCCGAGCCTTGGAAATCCGCACCCTGGAAATCGCAATTCTCGAATCTGCAATCGGCGAACGTACAGAAACGGAAAGATGCCAGATTCGCCTTACAGTCTTTCAAAAGCACTTTTTTCAAATTGCTTCGGGAGAAAGACGCTCCGGTGAGCCTACAGCCTGAAAAAGTCACGTTACGAAAAAGGGAATGCTCCAATTTCGCGTTGGCGACATCGCACTGAACCAATTCGCATCCTTCAGCATCCAATCGTTCAAATGAGTGGCCAGCGAATTGAACATCCGAAAGTTTGCAGCCGTTCAATTCAAGCGAATCAAGAGACCCCTGGCTCGCTTCGCCCGTTATATCGCAACCGACAACCCTCTCTTCGGAAGACACGTCGCTCATCGAAAGAGGCCGCAAATTCGTCAATGCCTTGCTCAATCCAATGTCGAAAGATTTTTTCATCATTTCAAGAATGGTGGACCGGGTGGGATTTGAACCCACGACCAATTGCTTAAGAGGCAACTGCTCTACCAACTGAGCTACCGATCCGTTGTTGTGAAGTATACGGCTGTTTCTGGTTCTGGATCGAGCAGGTTTCATTTATCGTCTCGTGCAAGCACTCGACGGCAACTGAGCTACCGATCCATTGATGTGAAATACGCGGATGTTCCTCCGGAAGCGTTTCCGATGCCGGAAAACGCGCAAAAGGATAGCAAAATGCCCAGGGTCCGCAACCGGAAGATCCTCGGCGAGGGGTAGGAAATGCTATGATCCTGATGATTCCTCCCCCCACACCCATGTTCCTCCTCATGATCCTGCACTGCCTGGCGTGCTTCGCGTTGCTCGCCGGCGTTATTTTCCTCGTCGCCTGGGCCATCAAGACCATGACGCCCGCGAACTTGCTGCGTTGGTCGATCGGTCTCTTGATCGGCGGCGCCGTTGTCTGCCTGCTCACGATGATCGGGATGAGCCATCACGGTAACGTGAAATTCACCCGCACGATGATGGACGGCGGATCCATGCACGTCATGCAGGGCGGCTCGATGATGCGCAACGATGACATGATGATGGACGCCGACCACATGATGGGAGGCATGGCGATGGACGACATGTCCGCGGCACTCGAAGGCAAGACGGGCGACGCGTTCGACAAAGCGTTCCTCGAAATGATGATCCCGCACCACCAGGGCGCGATCGACATGGTGAAGAACGCCCAGACGAGCGCGAAGCACCAGGAGATCAAGGATCTCGCCAAGGACATCGCGACGGCGCAGCAGCGCGAAATCGACCTCATGCACACGTGGCAGCACGCGTGGGGATACGAACAGGATTGATCACGCATCGGAAGGGCGGCTCCCGGGCCGCCTTTTTCATGCGAATTTTTCGAG
>JAZKIZ010000036.1:0-15316 GCA_040384605.1 Verrucomicrobiota bacterium | reverse complement strand
GCCTGATCCCATCAGATCATTCGGGAATCTTAAATAACTTTAAACGGGTTCTCAGGCGCTGTTTTCATCCACCTTGGGTTTGCGGATGAATGGCGGTTCCGGGTTTCCAGTGGGAATCAATTTTTCGACATCGGCGGCGGGGATCCAGCCGCGGGTTTTGGTTGCGAAGGAAACATAGGCCCAACGGCCCGAGATGCGGATGATCTCGCACACCGAGCCGGCGGGCGCTTCGGTTACCAAGGCGGACGTCCGTGAGGCATCGGCGTGAACGGTGGCTCCTTCGGTGACGATCACACCCTGCCGCCCGACGGCGGCGAAGCGGGATTCATCCGGGTAATCATGCCATGCCAAGGCTCCCGTGGCGGCGATGAGTGGTGCGATGCAAAGTCCGCCGATGGCCCACAATCGCACGCCGGCCCCGCGACGGGTTGCGGGAAACACAAGCAGCGAAATCACGGCGATCCAACCGCCAACCCAAACGAAAGACTTCCAGGCTGGCAAGCTCACTCGCGCGAGGAGTTCCTGATAGGGTTTGCGGCTGGCAACGACGGATCCGTACTTGCGCTCGATAAAACGGAGGTTTTGCAGCGCTTCCGGATGGCCTGGCTCGCGAAGTGTGGCACGGCGGAAATACAGGGCGGCGTGGCCGGGTGATCCGGCGCGGTAGCAGGCATCCCCGACGTGGTAGAGCACATCGCCCGAAAGCTGGGAATACGGCGCGAGGTTAAGCCATGTGCGGATCGCATCCTGAAAACGGCCCGCTTGATAGGCGGCGCGGGCTTGTTGATCGGATTGTTCAGGAACAACAACGGCTGGGGAAGTGGTGTTCGTTTCCCGGGCGTGAACTGGCGATGATCCAACTCCGAGGATCAGAATAGCGAGCAGGACAGGCAGGGCGGGGAGAAAACGTTTCAATGTTTTTACCATTGCGGATTTGCGGCTGCGGTCGAGGGATTCCGTCTCCGGTTTGTCACGACGGAAGCAACGCGCATCGCGCTCGGCGATGATCGCGGCGACTTCGGGAGGCGGATGGTTGCCAAACCAGCGCTCGGCGAATCGCCCGGCGGCCATGAGAAACGCGGGCGTGTCGGCGGACGCACGAAGACGATCAAGATGGCTCAGCTCCGCCGCACGCGCAACCGCTGCGGGCGATCTGGCAAGGCGCGGAGCAACGCGCAGGAAAGCAATTCTGACCAGCAGGAAAACCACCAGCGCCACGGGAATGATTTGCCACCACCAGGACGGCAGCCGGTTTTTTTCCGGCTCGGTGATTTCACCGGCCGGCAACAAACCGAGGATGTCAGTCATTTGCTCGACCGGCACCTTGCCGGCTTCCGGCGCGTGCGACATGGCGGGCGGAACTGCGGTCGATGGTTTGATGGTGACGGGGATGGGCGATGTGAGCGCACTTTTGTAGGTCGAGGTTTTCGGATCGAAGAAAACCAGGCGGAAGGCGGGGATCGCAGGCTTCGGCTCCAACGGCCGGAGGAACTGGTTGAAAGTCACCGCGCCGGAATGTTCGCGTCTTTCGTCACCGCGCTGTTCCTGAGAAGCATCGTAAACTTTCCAGCCATCGGTTTCGACGGGTTTCGGGGCGGAAAGATTGTCGAGATTGCCGGTTCCGGAAACGCGGATTTTGAGAGGAATCGGGTCGCCTTCCTGTACCTCCTTGAGCGTGGTGGTGACTTCGATGTGGAAGTTGCCAATCGCGTTTTCAAATCCATCCGGTGCGCCTTCGGGGAGCGGACGGGCTTCAAGGGAAAGCTTCGGCAGGGTCAGGTTTGACTCAGCATCGACGCGGCGGGGAAACCCGTCGTTAATGATTTCCTGGGTGATGAGCCGTAGTTTTCCAGGGCCGAGCGCGATGGATCCGGAGCGCGATGCGGTGATCGTGCTGGGGTAGGCCATTGCAACGAACGGGCGGCCGAGCAACATCACGCGGCTGATCGCGTTGGATGGCTGGAACCGCCATGAGGTAAGGCCGTCGCGCTCGAGGTCTGGAAGTCCCCAGTCCTGAATGGCAAGTTCTTCCGGAAGATAGAGTTTCACTTCGACCGGCACCGTTTCCCCTTCGTAAGGATCGTTTTTCAATGCGCGCACGACGGCGGCGTAACGGACACTGTAGGAACCGATGGCCGCCTCGGTCCATTGCAGTTCGTCGGGATTGAAAACGGTGAATTCAATGGCCTCTGATTTGCGCGGCACGCCATCAAGATTGATTTCGATGGGTGGAATGGTCGCCGCACCGGTTTGATAGGAGGAAACCGTGTATTCGTAGAAAAATTCGAGCTGGCGACCGCTGATCTGGCGGAGGTTGCCGCGGCTGCCGCGCGGGCGGATGCTGATGCCTTTGATTTCGGGAATGGCCGGGTGGGCCTCGGGCGGACGAGCGCCTTGGATCGTGATCTCAAGAATCGTTTGCTCGCCGCGGGCAAGAAAACGGGAGAGCAGGCGGGCGTCCAATTGCTGTGCCGAGGCGGGCAGGATCCATGCGGAAAGCAAGGCCATCATCACGGCAAGGCGCGTGATCGTTCCGCAGGCGGGCATGCAGGATGTATTCATGGGTGGTTACCAGTCCTTTTCCGGGTTGCGTAGTTCGTGTTGGCCGGGGGAAACCGGGCCACGTTCGAGATCAGAGTTTTCCTTCAATTTCCGCCGTGCATGTTCCTCGGGAGTTTCTCCCGGCTTGCGATCTTTTCCGGCACCGGAACCATCATCCGGTTCCTTGGGCGGACCTTGGTCTTTATTCTTATCGCCGTTCTTGCCATCTTTGGGATCGCCGTCGCCATCGTTTTCCTGTTTCTCGTCGTTGCCTCCACCTTCACCTTCGCCGGGCTGCCCCGGTCCCTGCATCCGGCCTTGTTGCTGCGCCTGCTGTTCCATTTCCTTGAGGAGTTCCTGAAGACGTTTCAAATACGCCGTCGTGAGTTCCGCGTTTTGGCGGGGGGAAGGAGATACCCAATCACCGTAAATCTCCGCCGCGGCCTCGAAGTGACGCACGGCATCGGTCCAATTGGTGATCAAGTCTTTCAACGCGGCGATGGACGGTCCTTCCTCGGCGGGTGGCGCGAACAACGCACTGGTGATGGCGGCGAGGTAGGCGTGCACCAGTTGATCGAAGGTCTCGAAACCCGGTTTTTCCGGCGGTGAGTAAGGCGCGGCGGCGAGCGTGAACCAACCGGTTTGAAATAGCGAGTTGCCGATGCCGAAGTGGCCACGCGCACGGACCGCGGGATCGGACGAAAGCAGCGAGCCGCTGAATCCGGCGATTGCTTCGTTGTGGTCGCCACGGCGGTATTCCGCTTCGCCGCGGCCATGTTCGAACAACGCCTTGCGCTCGCGCAGCGGAGTGACGCTGTGTTTTTTCAATGAGTGGCCCATGCGCTCCAGCCACGGTTTGTCATCCAGCCCGACTGGCGGTGCCGGAACATCGGTGATGTTCCGGTAACCGTGCGCCGCTTCCTCGTTGCGTCCCGCTTTGAGGTCCCGTTTCGCTTGGGCGACTTCATCCCCGCGTGCGGTGTCGATGCTGAAAAACATCGCCAAAAGCGGAATTGCGGCGGCAGTGCGGCGCCAGCGGGTTCCCACGACGATGGAAATCATCAGGAGGACAATGGCTGGCAGCACAAACCACTGGTAAAACTCCACTGCAATCCGGCGCTTGCGGCCCTCGCTTTGAAAGGCGTCCAGATCCTTGATCACGCTGCGGACCATGGCGGGAATGTCCAGCCCGGTGCCGGCGATGGCGAAACGTCCATTGGTGCCGTTGGCCAAGCTGCTCAGAACCTCCGGTTGCAAGCGGCTGATGATTGGTTTGCCACTGCGATCGACGGCGCGGCGGTTCGGGAGCTTATCGTTCGGAACATAATCACCGTTCTCCGTCCCGACGCCCACTGCGAGGATGTAAACTCCGGCGCGCTTCGCCTCCGTGATCGTCGCCTCCAAGTCGCCGTCATGTTTTTCGCCATCGGAAATCAACACCAGCGCGTTGTTGCTCTGGCCGGTTTTTTTCAAGGTTTCGATGGCGAGGCGGACGGCTTTGCGGATGTTCGATCCGCCGGTCGGCGCCCACGTTTCATCAATCTGCGCAACCGTCTCGCGCACCGCCGCATGGTCGATGGTGAGTGGCGCATAGGTGTAGGCTTCGCCGGCAAAACCAATCAGGCCGAAGCGCTCGTCAGGCATGGCGTCCAGCAATTCCTCAATGACGATCTTCGCCTGCGAAAGCCGGTCCGGTTTCACATCGGCGACGCGCATGCTGCGGGAAAGATCCAGCGCGATCATCACATTGTGGCCGCTGGATTTCTCCACGCGAACGCCAGCATCGCCCTGCAATCGGGCCAAGGCGATGATGATCGCGGCGAGGGCGGCGAGAAGAAACGCGAACGCGAACACGCGGTGGAGACCGCCTTGGCTACGGACCAGCGCGGCGCGCAGGCGGCTCGCGGCGAATTCCGCCCATTGCGCGCGCCGCAAGCGCGACGTGAGCAACGCGCCGATGACAAGCAACGGAATGAGCGCGATCAGGAAAAACCATGCTGGATGGGCGAAGTTCACGCGGTCGTCAGGGTGAGGGGGGCGGGTTGAGTGCGAGCAGGACGGCGGCGAGTAGCGTGGAAATCAAGGCAGCCGCCAGCGGCCAAACGAACAACTCCGTGTCTTCCGTGATGGTGCGCACTTTGGTTTTCGATTTTTCCAGCCGGTCGATGGTTGTGAAAGTTCCCTTGAGAGCTTCGAGATCCTGCGCCCAGAAATGTTCCGCGCCGGTGAGCTGCGCGATTTTTTTGAGCGTCGGCAAATCAAACTCCTGATAGGGGAAGCGCATGATCGAGCGATCGACCCGGCCGTCCTTGGTGCCGATTGCGATGGTATAGATTTTGATGCCAAGCTGCTTCGCGTATTGCGCGGCTTCCAGCGGCGAAATTTTGCCGGAGTTGCTGGCACCATCGGTGATGAGAACGATGACTTTGCTTTTCGCGCCGCGACTGTCGAGGCGCACCGCTGCGGCCGATAATGCCGAGCCAACGGCCGTGCCTTGTTCCTTGATAGTCCCGTTTTCACCCTCACGGTTCAAACGCAGTTCGCCAAGGGCGTTGCGCAGCCAATTGTGATCCAGCGTGATCGGACTGCAATCCCGCGGCCGGCCGGCGAAGGCGACCAAGCCGATGCGGTCATCCGGCCGGCGGGCGATGAAATCATCGACCACGGTTTTTGCCACTTCGATGCGCCGCACCCGGCGGCCGTTCTCGACGAAATCATCGATGTCCATCGACAGTGAAACATCGAAGGCGATGACAATGTCGATGCCGCTGGCGGTGCGGTTTTGAAATTGATTGCGCCAGACGGGGCGGGCCATTGCGAAGATGGCGGCAACGAGTGCGAGCAAGGCGAGTGGAACGGCGAAGCCGCCGGAAAGATGGCGGACCCGCTTGCCCAGGCTGACGAGAATGGAAAGGTTCGGAAATCTCACCGTGGCGGCGGCGCCGCGTCCCCGGCGCAACAGGACCAAAAGCGCCGCCGGAACCAGCAGCCAAAGCCAGCCGGGTTGCGCGAAAGTAAAACTGCCGGACGGGAAATTCATTTCGTGAATCCTTGATGGATGTCCTGAAGCGTGGCGCGGGAGCGCGCGACAATCGCCGCCGGGTCGCCGATTTCCTCCGGTCCGTATTTCAATGCGGCGAGCTCGGAGAACAGCATGCGCACCTTTTCGCGAATGGCTTCCGGGAATTCCGCAAGCGGTGCCTCGCGGGCAAGAAACTCGTCGTGGGTTTCAAACAGGGCGGGGTCACCGATTGCAGCTGCAAGGTAACCGCGCACAATGAATGAAGAACCGAGCGCCGCGTCCCGCACATTGGCCGGGTCGAGTTTCGCAAACGAACGTTGTGCATTCTTCCACGCGGTCGCGCGGATGGACTCAGGCGTTGTGCGTCGCGGCGCGAGCACCTTGCGCATGAAAAGCAAGGAGGCCACCACGACCAGCAGTGCGCCGATGATGAAAACCGCGGCCGTTCCATAGGACCACGAGGGCAGCAACGGCTCCACCGGCGGCGGCTCGGCGAGTTCGAAAGTGGCGGGCAGGTCGGCCATCGGAAAAATCAGCGGGTTTTGCGGCGGGACCGGCGCTTCAACAGGCGGTGCAGCGAGGCGAGCGTATCGCCATGGGTGAAGAGGTCGGCGGAATCGATGCCATGTTTGTGAAACAGGTTTTCGAGTCCCTCGGTATGGCGGCTGGTCAATTTCTGATAGGCCATCCGCAAATTCGAGTTGTTCGTGTTCACCTCGGTTTCGAAGCCGGTTTCCGGATCGGTCAACACGACCCGCCCGGCCTTCGGCAGGCGCGATTCCAGAGGATCGGCAACGCGCAGGGCGATGGTTTCGTGTTTGCGCGCGAGTTTGCCGATCGGTTTTTCGAGATTGTCCGAGTGGAAATCCGAGATCAGGAAAACCAGCGAACGGCGCTTCAGTGTGCGGATCAGGAAATCACACGCGGCACCCACGGATGTGCGCGGATTCTTCGGCCGGGCGACGAGAATTTCACGGATCATGCGCAACAAATGGCGCGTTCCTTTTTCCGGCGGAATGAAGAGAACCGGTTCGTTGGCGAAAAGCAGCAGACCTGCCTTGTCGCCATTCTGGAGCGCGGAAAATCCAAGGACGGCGGCTGTTTCCGCAGCCACTTCGCGTTTGCTCAATTCCACGCTGCCATAGTCGGCCGAGCCGGAAATATCGACTGCCATGATCACCGAAAGCTCGCGCTCCTCGCGGAATTTCCTGACGAATGGCTGGTTCATGCGCGCGGTCACGTTCCAATCGATGAAACGCACTTCATCACCATGTTGGTATTCGCGGAAGTCATCGAAATCGAGGCCTTGGCCGCGGAAGGACGAAAGGTATTCGCCCGAAAATGATTCCCGCACGAGACGCCGCGCCTTGAGCTCGAGTTTGCGAACCCGCGCCATCATTTCCTCGATCTGATTCTCCGTCAGCATGGCGCTCAGGGGACGGGGACTTTAGCAAGCAATCGGTCGATGATTGTTTCGGTGGAAACTTCCTCTGCCTCAGCCTCGTAACTGAGAAGAATGCGGTGACGAAGAACATCATGGGCCATATCCTTGACGTCCTGCGGGGTCACGTAGGCGCGCCCGCGCATGAACGCCAGGGCACGGGAGGACAACGCAAGGTTGATGGTGCCACGCGGCGAGGCCCCGGCGCGGACGAGATTTTTCAATGGCGCATCCACCGATCCGGGAAAGCGGGTCGCATGGATGAGATTCACGATGTAGGAACGGATCGCCGGATCGATGTAAACTTCATTCACCATCGTGCGTGCCGCCTCGATTTGCTCCGGTGAGGTCACGGTGACCGTCTGGTGCACCGGAGCCGAAGTGGCCATGCGGTCGAGGATCACGAGTTCCTCGCTTTGCGACGGATAACCGACGCTTACTTTGAGGAGGAATCGGTCGAGCTGCGCTTCCGGAAGTTGATAGGTGCCCTCCTGATCGATCGGGTTTTGCGTGGCGAGCACGAGGAACGGTTGCGGCAGCGGATAAGAGCGGTCGCCGAGCGTGACCTGGCGTTCCTGCATTGCCTCAAGCAGGGCGGACTGAACTTTGGCCGGGGCACGGTTGATTTCGTCGGCGAGAATGACGTTGTTGAAAATCGGCCCCAGCTTCGGCTCGAAGCGGATTTCCTGCGGATGATAGACCATGGTGCCGACGAGGTCGGCGGGCAGCAGGTCGGGAGTGAACTGGAAGCGCGCGAAGCTGGCATCGAGCGTTCCGGAGAGAGCCTTCACCGCGAGGGTTTTCGCCAAACCGGGCACGCCCTCGAGGAGGATGTGGCCGTTGCAGAGCAGCCCGATGATCAGGCGGTCCACCAGCATGTCCTGGCCTACGAGCACTTTGCCCATTTCCTGTTTCACGGCGTAGATCCACGCGCTTGATCCGGCGATCCGTTGCTGCAAGTCTTCGGTTGTCATATTACGGGGTGATTCTTGGCGTTCGATTCCGACGCTGCAACCTGCAAAGCGCCGACGATGGGATGGTTTGTCGAGGGAAATCACACTTCCCGCGCGGCTGCGGAAGCGAGCAGGCGGTGAAGCGCGGGGTAATCGATCTTTGCGTTGTGGCGTTTGTCGAGCGGAAGCGAGGGAACGGTGATGACGCGGGAAATTCCGAGATTTCGGGAAAGTTTTTGGATTGCGGAGAGATCGGCAGGGGAAATACCGCGGCCAAAAACAAGCACGCGCTCTCCCTGCCAGGCGACGGCGGCAGTGCGGACGTGCGGAAAACGAGCGCGGATGGCAGCTTCGATGGCAAATGGATAGGCGAGGGTTTCGCGTGCCCCGGCAACGTCGGGCATCTTTGCGGAACAGCGTCCAAGCAACCACAGACCGCCGGTTTCATCGAGCCATCCGGCGTCGCCGGTGCGGTGCCACACCCGGCCATGCGCGTGAATTTTCGTTTCCTCGTCACCTTCGCCGTGCAAGTAACCGGCCAACACGTGATCGCCGGAAACAACAATTTCCCCGGCGCTGCCGTGTGGCATCACCAGTGCGTCGAACTCCGCGTCTGAAATGCGCAAGAGGGAGCGGCCGGTGGAGTCGCGCAAAATCCTGAGATCGATTTGTGAAACCGGATGGCCTGCGGGAATACCGCCGCCCGCGGCGGTGAGCGGCGCGGCTGCACTTATGTTTTTCGCATCGAAGTGCGTCATCGGCTCGGCCTCGGTGGAGCCGTAGATCGCAGTGATTGCCGCAGCAGGCAGCTCACTGGCGAGACGTTCCAACAGGTCGGCGAAAACCGGTGCGCCACCGGTGAAAATCTTTTGAAACCCAAGCGAGTGGTCCGACTGGCCGAGCAACGCTTCAAAAAATGCCGGCGACGCGCTACATCGTGTAACGGCATGCGTGGTGCATTGTGCGCCAATCGCAACTGCATCCGCCTTCCCGGGATGGCGCAAATCCGTATCGCCAAGCACGCTGGTCAAGCCGGACGCAAGATTTGCCAGAACGAAAACCGGCAACGTGATGAGGTCCACCTCGCCGTCCTCGAACGCCAGCGAATCCGCCAAGGCACGGTGCTGTGCGAGGAGGAAGCCGTGCGTTCTCACCGCCGCTTTCGGCTGGCCGGTACTGCCGCTGGTGAAGGTGATGAGCGCCGGAGCATCCAGCGCAACGGGCTCCATCGCGGCGACCGGGCCGGCGCATTTCCAGTGTGCGGTTCCGGGAAACCAGCCGCCGGTGGTGATGGCGGCGGGGATTTTCCGCAAGCCGGGCACGAACCAGCGGAGAAGTTGTGCCTTCGGCGGGCCGATGAACGCAGCAGGCGGCATGCGGCGGCAACAGTCGGTGAGAAAAGAAGCGCCGTTCGCCGGATCGGCCAGCATCACACGCATGCCACCGTGAAACGCTCCTAACAGAATTTCATACAGCTCGATCGAGACCGGCTGGAAAACGAGAATCACATCACCAACCTGCAATCCCTGCGCCCGGAGAAATCCCGCCGCATTGCCGGTCCGTTGCATGAGCTCCGCGAAGGTCACGATGCGGTCCTGGCCGCGATCACGGTCGATCAGCGCCGGGCGCTGCGGGTATTTCGCGGCATTCCCGGCGAGCAGGGATACGAGGTTCATATTGAAACGCGTGGCAAGGTTTTCGCAAACAACCCATATCTCCGGAACCAAGTCGCGGCGTGCCGTCCGGTGATGCGGGAGACGTTGTTGGTTTCGTTCTGCGTCGCGTGAATCGCTTCGCGGTATCCTTTCGCGTGGGCGATGGTTTGCACGTCATCGACCAGCACGCTGCCAAGCCCGAAGCGGCGCGAGGCAGGATCCACGGCGAGAGTTTTCACAATGAGCGCGGGTTTCTCGCCGCGTTTTGTCGCGTCGAGGTCCGGCATGCAGAACACGAAACCGCAGGGTCTGCCATCGCGTTCGGCGATGCGGACGAAATCCGGATCAAGGTGTGGCCGGATCTTGCCGTATGCGCCGAAAAACTCTGGCGCTTCGATCGGCGTGTAGAGGAAGTTTTCGGGAAATCCGGTGAGGCTGAGTTCAAAGATCGTTTTCAGTTCGTCGTCGAAACGTGTCATGTCGAGCGGCCGGATCGTGACTCCGCGGGCCGCGAGGCGCTGCATTGTTTCCGCGGACACCGTGCGGTTGCCATCAAGTGGCAGCGCGGCCGAGCGGTAGCGTGACAGCTCGGAAAATCCGGCGTCGCGCCACCAGCAGGGCCATGCGGCGGGATGGCGGGTCTCCATGAAATACGAACCGCGGCCATTGCTTTCGATGATGAAGCGGTGACGGCGCCAGGTGTTTCCATTCATTGGTCCGACAGCCAGTCGGCAACCGGCTTGCGTGAGTCGTTCACAGGCGGCGTCCAACACCTGGCCGCATGCGTCGGGCGTGGCCGCGTGGAACCCGCCGATCGCGCCGACGCGACTGCCTTCGTGCTCCGGGGTTTCCTTCCACCAAAGCGCAACATGGCCCGAAATCGCACCGTGTTTATCGATGGTAATGACGCGTGCATCGGGGCGTTCGCCGGGCGACGCCAGATCTTCCATGAAATTCCGCTCGGGAAATTCATCGGGAATCGGACCTTCTGAAAATTGAATGCCATGCATCATGACCACCATGCGAAAATAGATGCCGCGAGTGCCAGCATTCCTTTCAAAGTCCACCACATGGGAGTCGCGATTTTTGGATGCGGAGTGCGCGGGAAAATGATTGCCAGGAGCAACGTTGCCGCGAATCCACAGGCACATGCTTTCACCACGGCGGCGGATAATGGAATCAGCCACAAAAGACCCGGGCTGGCAGCGACGAGCCAACCGGTGAGCGAAGCGACAACCGGCGGGCTTCCGTAAAGCGATGCCTGGGTCAACGCAAGGTGTGCGGCCGAAGCGATCGACAACCCGAGCAATGCGGTTTCCGCTGGAAGCTTGGCAAACGTGACGCACAGCACCCATGGCATCGCCGAGATCGCATGTGAAATGATCGCGTCGATCCGGTAAACCGGCACATCGCCGGCGCGATATTTTCGCGAAGCCGCCGCGTGCCATAGAAACACCGCGAGGAGAGGAAAGACGAAACGCGCGTCGGCCAGCGCCCCGCAGCCATAGCCAAGCAGCGCGGCACCCAGCAACGCACCACCGTTCAAAAATGTGCGCGGCGCGAGTGTGATGGCAATGGCAAGCAGTGCGAATGCGGAAATCGCCCGCCACACCAGATCGGGTAACGGCAGCGGCACCAGACGGATTAGGATCAGCAACACCACGGGTGGCAGGATGAGATTGTCAAAACCGCGGTCCGCGATGCCCTCGGCCATCATGGCGAGCAGGGCGATTGCCGTGCCAATGAAAATCGCTTCCGGCCAGCCAACCCGGCCGGTGCATGCGAGCGGGAGGGCGGAGCAAAGAAACGCGGAAACTGCAAAGGCGGTGGATCCTTCCACGGATTTCCAGCCAATGCCGCTTTGGTAGCGGTGGCGTCCCCAGCGGCTTCCGGCCAGCGCGCCTGCCGCATCCGCAAGCGCGAGCACGCTCACCGAAACCACATAAAACAACGCATCGCCCTGTGAAAGGTGGAATACGAACGCAACCGCCGGTGCGAACAAGACATCACCGTAGGACGGCCGTGCGACGCCGTGGAGAACGGACCCCATGCCGTCTTTTCCCCGACCGGAAACGCGCAATAGGATCAACGGAAGCGAGGCGAGAACCGCCAGCCACCATACCGGTTCCGGACGATCGAAGATCCACGGAAACGCCATGCAGACCACACCCATGACGACGTGGACGATCTTGCGAGTCAGCTCTGCCGATGCATTCATGCGTGGTGCCAGCCGCTGCAGCATTGCCAGGCCGCCGGTCAGGAGTCCGGCCACTCCGGCCACGCGCAGAAACTCGGCACCGGTGATCATGACGGATCAGTCAACAACGGCAGTGGTGCAACGAGATTGGCCGGCAAGGGAAACACACGTTCGTAGATGCCCGGCGAAGATTGATTCGCCGTGGCATACGCCTCGCGGACCATTTCAAGTTTTGCATCGAGGTTATCGATGTGGTGGAGCGCGAAGGCTTCCGGCGTCCGTGGCAGGACCGGCGAACCGAACTGAAATTCGCCGTGGTGGCTGCCGACAAGGTGCAGCAGGTGAAGGCGGGTGGTTTCAGCCGGTGGTTGCAGCGTGGCCCAAGCGGCGGCGGCTTCGGAATCCATGATTTCCCGCCAATGGAAATTCACGCATTCGATGCCGAGCGGAATGTGCCCCAGCATTTCACCGGCAAACGTGGATGATTGCGAAAATCCATGCTCGGCATACGAGTTCTCCCAAAGTTTTCCGCAGTCATGGAACAATACGCCGGTGAGCAACAGGTCGCGGTTCAAATCCGGGTAAACCACGCACAACGCATCAGCGGAACGCATCATTGACGCGACGTGTTCCACCAATCCGCCGCGCCGCGCATGGTGATTGCGCCGCGCGGCCGCGGTCCGCCGGAAGCGCGCGCCCATTTGATCGAGAAACCGTTCGCACAGCGCGAGCAATCGTGGATCGCCAATCGTTCCGACGAGCCGGACAATCTCTGCGAAATCCTTTTCCTGCCGTGCCTTGAGCAATGGATCGCCGGCAAAAAAATCTTCAAGCGCCGCGTCATCCGGCCGATGGAATGCCAGCTCGCGCGCGTCGATGCCATAGGAGTTCTGCAACCACTTCGCTTCCAGGCGGACGATCTCCGCATCGGGCAAATCAGCGGCGAATGCAAACACCGGCGAGTCCGACCAGATCTTGAGCAGGAAACTTCCGGTGGAATCGGCAAACGACAGCTCGAGATACGGTTTGCCGGTTTTCGTTTCCTTGGCAGCCCGTGATTGAAGCTGGGCGATGACAACCGCCAGCAGTGGAATTTCCCCGGCTTGTCCCTTCAATGCGGCGATGGTCAGGCTGCTCACGCGCAAAGAATGCCGCTGCCGCCGGTGGCTTGTCACGCACGCGATGCCACCGCTTCCGCGAATCATACCAAATTAATTATCATCCGGACTTCGGAGAAGCTGGGACAGGATTTACAGAATTTTTCAGAATTTACAGGATTGCCCAACCCGCAACATCGAATTTTTCCTTTTCCCATCTGTGTTCATCCGCGTTCATCCGTGGTTCCATTTCTCATGGGAGTCCAAATTTCATCCGGAACCGGTACAAGACTTTCCCCTTTTCAGCCGAAAAAGAGTGGGGGAAACTCTCCGCAATGAAACTGGTCTCGTGGAATGTGAATGGAATCCGCGCCGTGGTGGGGAAGGGGTTTGGTGATTTCGTCGCCGGCCACGCGCCCGACATTCTCTGCTTGCAGGAAACCAAGGCGCGGCCCGAGCAAGTAAATCTGCCGCTGGAACTGGCCGGTTATCATTCGTTTTGGAATTCGGCCGATAAACCGGGCTATTCAGGAGTCGCCGTCTTCAGCCGCGAGCAACCGCTCGACGTGCTGATGGGCATGGGCATTGACGAACACGACCGCGAGGGCCGGGTGCTCACACTGGAGTATCCGGATTTTCACTTGATCAATGTGTACACGCCCAACGCGCAGGATGGCCTGCGCCGGTTGCCGTACCGGATGATTTGGGACGAAGTGTTCCGCAATCACCTCGCTTCACTGGCGGCCACGAAACCGGTGGTTTTTTGCGGCGATCTGAATGTCGCTCACAACGAGATCGACATCGCCCGGCCAAAAGAAAACCGGATGAGCGCGGGATTTTCCGACGAGGAACGCAGTAGTTTCGGCAAGCTTCTGGATGCCGGCTTCACCGATAGCTTCCGTCATTTCCATCCGGAGAAAATCGGCGCCTATTCGTGGTGGTCGTACCGTGCCGGTGCGCGTCCCCGCAACATCGGTTGGCGCATCGACTATTTCGGCGTCTCACCCGCCTTCATGAACCGCGTCGCCGCCGCCGCGATCCATCCCGAAGTGCTCGGCTCCGACCACTGCCCGGTCTCGATTACCTTGGCGTGACGGGATCACTTGGCATATGCCATAACATTCGGGTATTTCCGAATTCCTGTGAATGGTTGGAGCGTCCCCCTGAAGAACTGGACAGGGAATAAGAGCTTTCGCAACGCCGCGAAATCGTCCGATAAAGAGCAAAACCACAGCGGGCGTGGTCAAGCTGACGACCGCGCCGTAGTCCGCGATTACGGCCTCACTCAGGAATACATCACTCCCTACACGCCCCAGCAAAACGGCCTTCCGGGCTCGGTTGCGCCAATAAAACAATTGGAAAAAATAACACAATGGACACCACCGACACAATGTAAGCACCACGGCCAGTTGTTGTGCTGTTGGTGCCACAAAGGATCGACCTCCCCATGGGAAGCATTGAGCAGGATGTGCAGGAACTCATGGGCGAGAGTCGAGTCCGTAAGCTCGTCACCAATCGAGGAAAATCGAACCACCATAGGCGCTCAGCACGGCGGGGCTATTCCAAGCCCATTCGTTTCCTTCCGGCCTCATATTGGCCTTTATAGCCTCGCCGCTGGTCTTTAGCGAGTTCGACCACAATCTCAAATCCTCGAATAAAGTGTTTACCCACTTCGGAATCATTGTGTTTTTTCTTAAACCGTTGCCTGAATTTATCCACAATTGAATCCGCATACTTTGTGTCAAAATAGGTAAGTGTATATAATAGTTTCTCAGCGAGAAGGACGGAGCGGTATGCGGTTGCCTCCACATCACCACTTCCACGGAAGGATTTTTCCAGCTTCATTACTTTATCAATCGTCGGCATTTTGTCGGGGAATCGTTTCTCCAAGCCATGAAGCATGGCGACCAGCGCTTTGCACGTGGTTTCATTGCGAGTGGCGCTCGTTTCCTTTATGGCCTTCTCGTAGCGGGAGGAGGAAACCTTCTTCCCTTCCAACACCTCTTTGAAAACCTGTGCGCTGTCACGGATGAAAATGGGCTGGCTCGAATCTTCGGTGATCTTCCCGAGCATGTTGATCTCCGAACCGGTTTTCCGACAGCCTGCGAAGAAGAAAACGGAGAAAAGAACAATCGGAAGATAAGTTTTCATGGTTCAAGCGGATTTAATTTGCAAATGGTAATTTGATGTCAATGTTGAGATCGGTCGTCCGAAATATATGTCTCATTATTTGCAATAGGTTGATTTCAAAATGCGTGAGCGCATTTCGTCGAGAATCCGACGGCGTGCCGTGATTCCGTTTTCGACCGGACGCAGGTTTCCGCCAGCATGCCAAAGACGCCACCAACACTTGTATGGAGCGTCTCCCTGAAGAACTGGACAGGGAATAAGAGCTTTCGCAAAGAGTCGG
>JAZKIZ010000035.1:0-7102 GCA_040384605.1 Verrucomicrobiota bacterium | reverse complement strand
TGCCTGATCCCATCAGATCATTCGGGAATCTTAAATAACTTTAAACGGGTTCTAACAGATGATGGTGAACGGCCCGGTCAGGCAAACGTCCGGCCGGTTTCCGCTGACCGGACGATTCTTTGAAACACGGATTCCGGCACGTAGCGGCTGACGATGCTTTCCCAGCCAGCCGGGCCGATGAGTCCCTTGACCATGTTTGAAGAGACCTCCGCGATGTCGCGCGGCGGCATGAGAAAAATCGTGGTGATGTCCGGTGCCATGTCGGCATTGATCTGGCGCATGATTTTCTCAAACTCGTAATCGCCCGGCGAGCGGATGCCGCGCAGGATGAACGCCGCTTTTTTCTTCTTTGCGTAATCGACAAGAAAGCGGTTGTCGAAATGGGCGATCTCAAGGTGCGCCTCATCCGGTGCCGACTCACGCAGCATTTCGAGCCGTTCCTCGACGGTGAACGAGTAGCGTTTTGCCGGATTGTCACCAATCGCGACGATCAGACGGTCGAACACATCAAGGCCGCGGCGGATCATCCACAAGTGGCCATTGGTGGGGGGATCGAAAGAGCCGGCGTAAACCGCAGTGCGCATGACTGTTGATCCCATGACCGGAGGGTTTTGAACGAGCAAAATCCGCTGCTTGTTGGATTTCCGGTCGATCCGGCTGGTGGGAATCGCCTTGCGGACAACATGGACATTCGTAGGCTTTTCCGCAGCGGTGTCCGACTCGGACACCCACAACGCGCCTGTAGCTCAGTTGGATAGAGCACCCGCCTTCTAAGCGGGCGGTCGCTGGTTCGAATCCAGCCGGGCGCGCCATTTTCTCCTGAGTTCGTGAATGGCTCCGCAAAACTGATTGCGCCGAACGGATGAATTCAGCAGCGTGGCGGCGCTTCGCATTTTTCAAAAAACATGAACCGTCCCGTCACACTTTTCACCGGCCAGTGGGCCGATCTGCCGCTGGAAAAACTCGCCGCTTTGGCGGATGAAATGGGCTACGATGGCCTCGAGCTCGCTTGTTGGGGCGACCATTTTGATGTCGATGCCGCCTTGGCGTCGAAGAATTACGTGAAGGAAAAATGGGAGCTGCTCGCGGATCACGGGCTGACCTGTTATGCGCTCTCCAATCACCTTGTGGGCCAAGCGGTTTGTGATTTGATCGACGAACGCCATAAGGCGATTTTGCCTGCGGACGTCTGGGGCGATGGCGATCCGGAAGGAGTGCGCAAGCGCGCGGCGAAGAAAATGATCGCCACGGCCAAGGCGGCGGGTGCGTTTTTCAAAGCCTGTCCCGGACGCGAGGCCGACCATCCGCCGGTAGTGAATGGTTTCACCGGTTCATCGATTTGGCATTCGATCTACGCGTTTCCGCCGACATCGCAGGAATATTACGAAAAAGGTTTTAAGGACTTCGCGAAACGCTGGCTGCCGATTCTCGATGCGTTTGAGAAAGCGAACGTGAATTTCGCGCTCGAAGTCCATCCGACTGAAATCGCCTTCGACATCGCCACCGCGCAACGCGCTCTCGACGCGGTGAAACATCACCCGCGGTTCGGCTTCAATTACGATCCCTCGCATTTCGGTTACCAAGGAGTGGACTACATCGGCTTCATTCGCCGGTTCGCGGACCGGATTTTCCATTCGCACGTGAAAGACGCGTGGTGGGGCCGCGGCGATGGCACGGTTGGCGTCTTCGGTGGCCACACGGATTTCGGCGACCCACGGCGTAACTGGGAGTTCCGCTCACCAGGTCGCGGCGATGTCGATTACGAAGAAGTGATCGTCACTCTCAATGACGCGGGCTATCGCGGCCCACTCTCAGTGGAGTGGGAAGACGCGCGGATGGATCGCGTCCACGGAGCAACCGAAGCGTGCGCATTCGTGCGAGCACTCGATTTCCCGAACGGAAAAATCGCGTTCGACGCGGCGTTTGACCGGAAAAACCAGTGATGGTTTTCCGATCAAAAACGAGAATGAAAATGGTGGAGGCGAGGGAGTCGAACCCACACGCCAAACACACGGTTTTTTAGACGGCTGCGGACGGCTCGCCAAGCAAGGGGCTGAAATCGGATGTAAATGGAGGGAATTGGATAGAAATGGTGGCATTTGGAGGTAAGTTCGCTCATGCGGATTCCCCTTCCTCCAGTCCTGCATCCGACCAACGAGATGCTGACTCTGATCTCCGCGATCGACGAGTTCAAGGGGGAGTGGCGAGCCCTCGGCAGTTTGGGTCCGGAGACCCTGCGTTCCCTCCGGCGGATTGCGACCATCGAGAGCGCCGGGTCGTCGACCCGCATCGAAGGGGCGAAGCTCAGCGATGACGAGGTAGAGAAGCTTGTCGGTAACTTGGGCAAGGAATCTTTCCAGTCCCGCGACGAACAGGAAGTCGCGGGCTACGCCTATGTGATGGAGTCAATCCAGACCGTTTGGCAGGATTTACGGATTTCGGAGAGCATTCTTCTCCAACTGCATCGTGACCTGCTGCGCTACAGCACGAAAGACGAGCGCCACCGGGGTGGGTGGAAAGCACTCGACAACCACGTAGCGGCCTTCGATGCCGCAGGAAAGCAGATCGGCATCGTCTTCGAGACCGCATCCCCATTCGAAACCCCGATGCTGATGGAGAAAGTGCTGAACTGGCACGCCAAGGAAGAGGCGGATCCGATTCTTCATCCCTTGCTGCGGATCGCCGTGTTTAATGTCATCTTGCTGGCCATCCATCCCTTTCAGGATGGCAACGGCCGGTTGTCCCGTATCCTGACCAATCTGATGCTCCTCCGCGCCGGCTACGCCTATGCCTCCTATACGTCGCTAGAGAGCGTGATCGAGCACAACAAGGAAGCCTACTACCTCGCATTGCGGCGAACCCAGACATCCTTTCGCGAAGCCGTCGATTGGGAGCCGTGGATACTCTTCTTCCTGCGGGCACTGAAATCGCAGATCGGACGTCTGCGGGGTCGTCTTGCGGAGCCACCCGCAGTGGTCGCCGCTTTTAGCATTCCCGATGACCTCTCGCCCCTCGCCGGGCAGGTGCTCAGGCTGCTTGAAGCCAAGGAGACCCTTTCGGTCTCCGCCGCCGCCGACGCCCTAGGTGCCAACCGGCACACCCTGAAGGATAAATTTACCGAGCTGGTCCACAAGGGCTACGCCGAACTGCACGGCAAAGGACGCGGCGCCCACTACCGGCGGGTGAAGGAATAAAGCCTGAACGACAGGTCGGAACCGCTTAAGGAAACGCTGATCAAAGACCGCTTTGAAATTTTCAATTGCCGATTCTCAGGAATCGGACTCGGTTGGCTTACAAAGAGTCCGACAAGTCGTTCTCGTTTTGAAGACGTTGTTCTCTTCGGCGAGGCTACGGGCACCGACCTGCTCCGCCTGTAAAACAGGACGGCCCCGGCAGTGGATTCTGCCGGGGCCGATTGGTGGAGGCGAGGGGAGTCGAACCCCTGTCCGGGACGCCGTCAGCGAAGGTATCTACACGTTTAGCATGCGGTCTGGGATTTCGGTTGGACTGGGCCCGCTTGCAGCGTTGTCCTTCCTAGAAACCTGTTGAATCTCGGCAAGCCGCCCGGTTTCCCGACTTCCTGCCCAGCCTATTAGGTAGTCGCCTTCCCCCTCAATAGGCGTCGGGGTTCGGGCGTGACTGTCAATTAAGCAGCCAATGCGAGCTCGTTGGAGTCTGCATTTATTGTTTTTGAGCGGCTTTTTTAGGAGGCCAGCCGATCAACCTCCACGTGCAACCAGCGCATCAGACATTCCGTCGAAACCAGAACGCCCCCTGTGCGGGTGGACGGAAACATCGGTGGGTTTTGCCGAAATGCAATGAGGAAGTTCAGAGGCCGGAATGTAGAAGGCATTTCCAGTCCCGTCTTTTCGGCTGACGGGCGAGGATTACCTTCTGCGGGGCGGGCCAAGATGGCCCTTCTACGGGAGTTTTGCCGGCGGGCCGGCACCGTGCAGCGGGCCAGAAATTTCCTGGTTCAAGTTGGTGATGATGCCGGTTTCCAAGCGGTAGATCCAGGAATGGACCGTGACGTTTTGGCCGCGCTGCCAGGCGTCTTCGAGAATCGTGGTATTGGCGACGTGACGGGCTTGCTCGATGACGTTGAGCTCGCAGAGTCGGTCAGCGGCGAGCGCGGGCGGGAGCGAGTCGAGTTCGTTCTGGTTCTGGCGCTTGAGTCGGCGGACGCCGGACAGCCAGTTGTCGATCATGCCGTGGCGGAAATTCTCCATGGCGGCAATGATGCCGCCGCAGCCGTAATGACCGCAGACGATGATGTGGCGGACCTTGAGGATATCGACGGCGTATTGCAGGACGGCGAGGACGTTGAAATCCGTTTCCGCGACGAGATTCGCGACGTTGCGGTGGACGAAAATTTCGCCGGGCGCGAGGCCGGTGATCTGGTTGGCGGGAACGCGGCTGTCCGAGCAACCGATCCATAAATATTCCGGTGCCTGTTGGCCGGCGAGGTCCGAGAAAAACTGCGGATTTTCCTGGAGCAGGCGGGCGGCCCAGATTTTGTTCTGATCGAGGAGAGTCTGAATCGTTCCGATATGAGGCATGACGTGATGCGCACTATGAAAAATCCGCCTCATCCTGAAAACCAGAATTTTTGATGGTTGCCAGGGGTTCGCCGAACTATTTCGCGCCAGGCAACATGTGCGGGATGTCATCCGGCGGGAAATCCATCCGTTTCATCATCGCCTTAATGGTGTTGATCGTACCTGCGTCCGCCCGCTTGCCGTTCCAGTTTTTGCCAAGAAACCGCTGCCGTTCTGGCGCGGTCATTGTTTCCAGAACACAACCGAGAAGCGGATAGTGGAAATTTCCGCCGCCATAACCAAGCGCGCAGACCAGCATGTTTTCCAGCCAAAGGTTGCGATCCGGGCATTGGTCGAGAAACTGCGACACAAGTTCCTTGCTCGGGTGTTTGGCGAGAGATTGCCAGACGATGAGCGGGGCGGGTGGATTGCCATCGCGTTTGAGCAGGGAAACAATCCGTTCCGCGGTTTTTTGCGGTGCTTCATTGCGGGCGGATCCTTCGAAAAACTCGGGAGCTCCATTGCCGGGCAGATCTTCGTTGTAAGTCAGCCACATCCAGGCGGCATGAGGATCCTTGGCCGCCCACTCGCTGAGCAGATTGGAGGGAACGAATGAAAACGATTCGCCGGGTTTCAATTGGCGGTTCAACGCGGCGATCTTGTTGAGTGCTCTTTCGAAATCGAAGGAAAAATCGAGTTCCTCGGTGTCGGTTTCCCCGGCTGGATCAATGAATTCCGCAACGATTCGGGCGACCGTATCGGCATCGTGGTGGCCGAGATTTCTGATGAACTGATAGGGAACGTCCCATTCGTCGTCGGGGTTGCGGGGGAGTTTTTTGATGAGTGCCGCGGCGTAGAACGGATCCCGCCTGGATGCGGAGATAATGATGTGCCGGATGGCGGATTCCCGGCTTGCGGGGTTGGAAATGTTTTCCGCCCAATCGCGGCAGTCGTCGCGGTCTTTTTCGGTCCAGCTGGCGATGATTTTTCCAAGCCGGACGGTGTCCTGGAATGTTATGGACTCGTGCGGGCGGCGCAGAAGTTCATCCGCCATTTCGCGGTGTTCCGCGATGGTTGCCTGATTCAGGATGAGCGGATCTTTGTCGGCATCAAGGTTGGCTTTTTCAAGTTTCCGGAGGATTTCCGATGGCGGCGGGGTAGCGGGATTGGGGTGGCTTACCGCGATATTGACGGGAGGTTTTTCCGCGATGCGCCAGCCGCTGTAGGCGGCGAGGGCGAAAACCGCAACGAGGAGGAAAAGAAATTTTTTGCGCATGAATCAAGGTGGTGGCGGCGATGTCATTTGCTGGATTTCCGCATCGCTGTGACCAAGCGCTTTGAGATCGCCAATCAGGCGCTGGCCGGGCTTGCGGGGCACCCCGCGGAACTCGTTAGTGATGACGGAAATCCGTTCGTCCGGTGTCATCACACGCAGCACAAGGGAGCTGAAAACATCAAATCTGCCGCCTGTCGCACGAGTGGACGAATCAAAAAGGTCGGCGAGTGCTGCTCTCCGAAATGCGGATTTTTGGCGGAGGTATTCCCGCAATGACTTTTCGCTGGGGTTTTCGCAGAGAAAGCGGAATAGCTGGTGATGATTTTCCTGCTCGGTGAGATTGGGGTCATGCAATGTGGCGGCGATGCGGCCGACGGTTTCAGGCGGTCCCACGCGGGACATGGCGGCGAGAAATTCCTTCATTCCGTTTCCGGGAACCACGTTGCCTTTCGAAACCCATTTCGCGGCGGCCGCAGGATGATGAAGCACCCATGTGGCGAGAAGGTTTTTGGGGAGAAGAGTGATGGTTTCCCCGACGGCCAAGGATGAATGAACTTCCGCCAAGCCGTTCATGGCGGTTTCGAAGTCGTAATCCGCGGAAAAATCCCAAGGAAAGAAGACGGTGAGAGAGGCTGGAGTTCCTTTGGCGATGAAAGTCCGCGCGAGCACCAAGAGATCCGCAGCCGGACGTTTGCCAATGGCAATGCGGCTGGCAAATCCATGCGGACTTTGGAGAACCTCAGGATGGGTTTTCCCGAATTTCCGATAAAGCGGGATCGCTTTTTCGAAGTCTCCTTGCGCGACATCAAGGATGGAACTCGAGAGGCGCCCGGGGGCATTCCGGGCTACCCATTCGAGCATTTCATCGGGTGCGATGCCGCTCCAGCGGAGAAGGATTTTGCGGAAGCGGGTGCCGTCTGCGGTCGACATGGCAGCGAAGGGCGGCACTTGTGAGAGGATTTGTTCGAGAAATTCCCGTTCTTCCTGTGTGAGGGCGGACTGAGGATCATCTGTCAGTTCCGTGGGTTGCCGCACAACTTTGGAAGCCGGGATGCCGGGAGCCGCATGAGCAGATTTCCATTGATCCCGCGAAATCCGTGCGAACCATCCGAAAGAAAGGCCGCAGGTGATTGCAATGAGGATGAGAATTGCTTTTTTCATCACAGGGGCCATTCGCGGGGCATGAGGATGAATAGTCGCAGGTGCGGCGCGGTGGGGACAAGCTTGTTTCTAAGAACCCGTTTAAAGTTATTTAAGATTCCCGAATGATCTGATGGGATCAGGCATG
>JAZKIZ010000034.1:0-19653 GCA_040384605.1 Verrucomicrobiota bacterium | reverse complement strand
CCGTGTGCCGCACCCACACCCCATAACGGCAATTCATTTTGGCAATGGGTCTAACCGGCGATCAGCCGACAGGTTGAATTCGAGCTCCCAGCGCCGGTGCATCCATTCAATCGTTGGGCAGAGACAAATATGATTATACCAGCCCTCCAGCTAATAGCCTGCGTCACCTTGGCGGTCGTTGCGATCCGTTGGCGACTTGTGCATTCCGCTCGGGAGAACGCATACCGATTTCTTTTGCCATTCATTATCGCTGCCGGGATTTTCGGTATCATCCTTGTTTTTCCCTACGCTATCGAGATCTTCGTGGCATATTACAGCGGGGCGCAGTATGAGATGGAGGCCATGTCGTTTCGCTTCAACGGTCCATACTGGTGGGCCTACAGCGCGAGTTTCATCCTCCCATTGTTGCCAACGTGTGGATTATTTCCTTTTATCGGGAAGAGGCCGATCTTGGTGGTTGCCATTGCGGCACTTGCCTTGATTCCTGTCTCATTCACGCCTGTCGTAAGTGTCATCAAGCGACTTACTAGCAGAGCCGAACAACTCGTGGCGCACCAACCGGCATAAGCACCTCAAATTCATTTCAACATCCCTTCAACCGCGCCGGTGGGCGCACATCTAACGTTCTGCCATTATGAAAATCATCGCTTTAGCCTCAATCCTATTGGCGGGGAGGGCCTCTTGCTACGAAGTGGTAATTACAGCCCCGCCTTCCAAGCTGGTATCTGACCAACAACTGGCGGAGGCAAAGCCGATAAGCGGCAAAACCACCTTGATCGAGTTCCTTGGTGGTGCCGATAAGATCAAAAAGGTCGTGCTTGGAGTGACTGCAAACAAAGACCGGGAGATTTTGAACGCGCCCGTAGTCATAGCCAGATTTGCCAATTCCGTTTGCATGGATTCCAAGAAAGATGAGTGGATGTTTGCACCATTCGCCACCGGAACGATTCATTTCGATGATGGGCGGGCGCAATCATTCACAATGGGATTGGGTCGATCCGGCATTATGGTTGCGGGCCACCTGTTTGCTGCTACGAAAAGCCAAGAGGCAGAACAAGACAGTAGTGGCAACGGCGGGTAACGTCTCTTGTTCGCTTCGCTCTGGACGTTTATTTTCCGCCGTGCCACACTTTTGACGTTTTGCGAAAACCTATGAAACTGATCACTATCCTACTGCTTTCGTTCGCGACGATCGGAAGCGCGCAAGAATCGAAACGGACAGACGCCAAGGAGGGGAATCTAGTGGCCGAAATATCGAAAGAAGAGGAAACTGTTCATTGGTACTTCGCGGACAATCTCATTTTCACTGATGTCAAGGTGCTGGAGACCAGGGGTGTCTGGGCGAAGATCGAATACTCTCACAGTCGTCCGCGCCCAAGGATGCTGCCGTCAGATGGCCCGGATGCAGAACTTCCACAGGCCCCTAGAAAAAAAGTCTGGGTGAACACAATTCACGTCATACAAATCCAGCCCGCTGCAAAGTCCAACTCGCAAAACCTTTATCGTCGCCGGCAACAAAGGACGACTTTCCAACCCGTCGATAATTTATTCGTTTTCGCACTATCTGCGTTTTCATGAACGCCATCAACTGACCAATACAATTTCTAGCAAGGTTGATGAGGTTGTCTCTTCCTTTGCGCCCAACATCGTTGACTTAAGTGGCTATTCGACCAAGGCCACCTTAAGTCTCGGCGATTCCTCGCTCGTCCTGTAAATGACACATACCCAGCAATACAATAGCGGGAGCCTTTTCGCTCTCCTCACGGGAGCGTTTAGCATCTTGCTGTCGGCAGTTTGCTGTTTCCTGCTCGTTAGCAGCTCAGTCGGCACGCTTGGCGTCCTCTTGACCGTTTTCGGTGCGGCGGGCGCTGTTTATTCCATCTATTTTTGGCTCCATCCGGTTACGTGGACCGTTGAGTTATCCGATCACTCCCTTCGCTGGCAGAGTCCTCATTTGCCTCGCGTCGTCCGAGAGTTGTCGCTTTCAGAGATTGCTGCTGCGTGGACTTCATCCACTGAGACCGAGACCGTCGAGTTGCGCCTCACCTCCGGCGAGCTTGTTTCCTTGCCTCCGCCTTGCGTCCCGCATCCACGCAAACTGGTTTCAGCGCTCCACGCTGCCAACCCACGAATTAGAGGCCAACAGCAATGAGACCGGAATCGCCCAACCATGCGCTGCAGCGAACTGCTCCGCGCGTCACGGTAGCTGCTATTTCTAGCTCGCACCCGTCTCCTCCGAGCCACCTTTCTCCGTAGCTTGTATGTCTCTCCTTCGCTCCGCCACGCAGCTACCGCGCCGCGCTCCGCAGTCGCTGAGCTTGGGGTCGTTCGGCGGAAGAAGGAATCGGGAATTGCGTTCCCGTTGCGGACGAGTATATCTTCGCCCAATGACACTGAAGGCCATCATACACGAAGCTGAGGAAGGAGGATTTTGGGCTGAGGTGCCGGCGTTGCCCGGATGCTTCACCCAAGGTGAATCCCTCAAGGAACTTGAAGCCAATATTCACGAGGCTATCGAGGGTTGGCTTTTGGCAGCAGAGCCGGAAGATGAAGTCATTGGCGGAAGGATTCTTGAAGTGGCCGTATGAAGGCGGTTTCCGGCAAGCGTTTTGCCAAGCTTGCAGAAGAGAAGGGCTGGCGCGTGGCTCGAATCAATGGAAGTCATCACATCTACGTCATGGATGGCAGGATGGAGAGATTGGTCATTCCTATTCATGGCAGTCAGACTCTCAAAACAGGACTACAACGCAGTCTGATGAAGATCGTTCCTCTGACAGACGATGAACTCTAACCTTGGCCGAACCAGACGGTGGAGGCAACCCGCTGAAGCGGGTGCCTCACCTTAGTCGTTCTCTGAGAAAATGACGGAAAACTATCCTCCAGAGCTAAAAGGCTTCCATGCGCGTAACAGGGGAGAATGAATTCAAAATGAAAAAACTATTGATTACCCTTTTTCTCGGCTTCTTGGCCACAACAGCGCCAGGAGCGGAAGGTGATCCTGGATTCACAGAAATTCCCCCAAAGGAGCTGCCCCGATTGATTATTGAGGTGGCGCAAAAGGAGCTTCCAGAGTATCGAGTCGACAAGGCGATCCTTGAGAAGGACGGATCGGGCATATACTCTCTTGCCATGCACCACAAAACCGTGCCCGGTCAGTGTGGGACACTGAATATAGATTCTAAAGGCGAGTTATCAGGTAAGTCCGTTGACGTGAAGGAGTCTGCCCTGCCTGAAGGTGTCGTCGAAGCGCTCAAAAAGAAATACAAAGAATACATCTCCCTCAAGATTATCGGCGTCTCCCATAGTGTAGAGTTCGATAAAGGCGAGCGTAAGGAGACTTATAGTCTGCAATTGTATTTGGGAGTAACACTTTCTCGCTTCGTAACTGTAGACAAGTCAGGAAAGATAATTTCTGATATGAGTGAGGAAGAATTCGACAAAACGATTGTAACGGAAGAATAGAATCCCGCACAACAAGCCGCGACAGAGCAACCCCAACCAGCCGCCCTGTTCCGATGATTCCCCGTGACTACAACATCAACCCCGTGAGCAACGCCCGCCCCCGCTGGTAGGGTTGCCTGCGCTTTTACGTTGTGCGACGAATATGAAATTCCCAGCCGTGCTCGTGATTGTGCTTCTGGTTGCGACTTCCATCTTCGTGCCTGGCAGGCCGAAGGATTTCCCCGCAGACCAGATTGTCACCCAGTCGAAGCAGATGATGGTGGATTATCGAACTTGGATGGCGGCGAAACCACGTAAACTTGCCATTCGATTTCTTGAGGCAAGGGATTTGCCAGATCGTATTGCTAAGCTCCGATTTAAGAGCGCGACGATTGAGGAGGGGCTGGTGATATTGATTTCATCCGGCGACGATGTCGACCCGATTGAGGGAGTTGCTGTCGCGACGGACAGAAAGGACCTGAGTAATCTGCTGAGGGATTTTGGGTGGGAGGTCACTAATTCTTCCGATTCGCGCATCAAACATCTGAAACGCAAAAAGGCACAACAAGTCACCGCTCCGAACCGCTTAGCAGCGCCAAGTTTGAAATCGGAGTAGGTGCCACCACTACTCAAACGGTAAAGATATGAAGACGCGAAAGCGGCGGATCATCATTGGACTTTCTTTGATCGCTCTTCTCATGGGGTTTGGTATTGCCACGTATGAGAGGTCCGTGCAGATCGATCTGGGTTCGGGAGTGATCCGGGACGTGCAGAAAGCGTTATGGATCACCTTCTACAGGTCAGTGCCCAAGCAGACGACGATATCGCAGGCGCTCGGTGGTTCGAGCCAACCCAGCAGATGGCTGACAATCGCCGAAGAAGGTTTTTCATTTCCGCGTGCCAGGATTGATTTTTGCTATCCGCGAATGTTGTTCCAGGCCGGATCTGTCGATCAGGCGTTCAATAACCACAAGGTGACAGCCCTGACTGCGAAAATGGCTTTGGAAGAACTCGCGAAGACAGAGGATACCTGCCTTTTGGAAAGCCACTTAGAAAGGTTTTGGAACGCACTCGGAGATGTCTTTGACGAATCGTGGGCCGATTCCATGATTAACTCGGAGATTCCCCGAATTTGGCAAAAAACAACCACCGAACAAGCCGAGGCACTGAACCGGCGTTGACGTTTCTTTGAATTCAGGCTTTCAACCTCGCCGGCCCGGTGCTCTAAAACGTTGATATGGTAAAGAATGATATGAACCACTTCGGTACCCTGTGGGCCGTTCGCCCAGAGCGGAAAGTCATGCAAGAGCCGGGTTGATTTCCGGTGATGCGGCCTGATCATTCATCGAGTCGGCCGGCGAAGGCTTGAGCGTTGAGCGGAGGCTGATCGGCCGCCCAGACCAGCGTATCGGAAAATTCCGCGTTTGGCCGGTTGCGCTTCCGGCGGGTTGGTGCCAAGGTGCGGACAACTATCAGAATCCACCGAAGAATGCATGAAACCGATCCACCTTACCCTGCTGTTTTCCGCTCCGTTGTATTTCGCATCGTGCGAGAATCCGGCGGACAAAACCACCGACGCCAAAGTGGGCGAGGCGGTTGAAAAATCCGTTTCCGCCGGGGAAGGGGTGAAATACGTTTTCGCTCCTGAATCGAAAGTGAATTTCACGGGATCGAAGGTTACAGGAAGCCACGCGGGCGGGTTCAAGAGTTTCACCGGGCATTTCACGATCAAGGACGGCGAGCCGGTCGGAAACGATCACAAGGTGGTGATCGACATGAAAACCACGTGGTCCGATACCGAAAAACTCACCGGACATCTCAAGACGGCGGATTTCTTCGATGTGGAGAAGTATCCGAAATCCACCTTTGATGTCACGGGCGTGGAGAAAGACGCGGATTCGAGTTACAAGATTTCAGGAAACTTCACCTTCCACGGGGTGACGAAGAACATCAGCTTTCCCGCGACCGTTTTGCGCGAAGGTGGCAACGTGCGAATCCGCACGAAGTTTGACATCAACCGCAAGGACTTTGGCGTGAACTATCCGGGCAAGGCGGATGATGCGATCCGCGATCAAGTTGTCATCGAACTTGATCTTCTCGCCAAACCGGAGGCGTGATCGAATATTCATTTCAGATAAAAACACGGGCTTTGGAAAACCACGGATTCCCGACCGCCACGCTGTCCGAGAAAGGAAGGATGACCACTGATTACGGATTTACTGATTTTTAGAGATAAGATGATGGGTTGATGAGATGCGAAATTTCTAAAGTCCAATCGCCAATGAAGAAATTCGAAATCAGAAATTCCCTTCCTTGGCGATTCCACAGGGTTCCTACACTAGGGAAAAGAAGAGATTTTCAACCACGGATTTCATGTATTATCACGGATGAAGACTCACAAATCAGGACGAATCCGGCCATTCCGGCAAACAGTAGCACCGGTATCATGGTCAAAACGTTTCAATCCTAACATTCTAATCCGTGAAATCCGTGGTCAATATCTTATTTCCCGGTCGACTTCTCCCTAGTGTAGGAGCCCTTGGCGGTTTCATCTCTTTTCCGTATTTGCTTATCCGATAAGGTCCGACTGACAATTGAATTTTATATAACAGCATCATGAGTAAACCGAAAATCATCGCGTTTGGCGGCAGTTTGCGCGCCGGATCATACAATCAGAAAATCGCGGCCATTGCTGCGGAAGGCGCGCGGGCCGCGGGAGCGGAGGTGAACGTCATTGCGCTGCGTGATTTTCCGATGCCGATCTACGATCAGGACATCGAGGACGATGATGGCATGCCGGAAAAAGCCGCGGAGTTCAAAAAACTTCTCGGTGATGCGGATGGTTTTTTGATTGCCTCGCCGGAATACAACAGCGGCTACACGGGGGCGCTGAAAAACGCGATCGACTGGGCGTCCCGCGCGACGAGTGATGACGAGCCGCCGCTTTCGGTTTTCAAGGGCAAAACCGCGGCGATTCTTTCCGCCTCGCCGGGTGGCCGTGGCGGCGCGCGCAGCTTGGCGCAATTCCGGACGTTGCTGGAAAACATTCATGTGACCGTGTTGGAGGACCAGGTCACGGTGCCGAAGGTGAACGAAAAAATCGATGCAAACGGAAATTTTTCCGATGCCGGATTGGTTGCTGAAATCCGCGGCCTCGGTGCCAAACTAACAGCGGCGCTGACCAAGTGATACCGAATCCAGATGAAATTGGCTCCCATAAGAAATGAAACCACGGATGAACGCGGATGGACACAGATGGGATGAGAAATGCCGCAGCGCGAATCCTGTAAATTCTGGAAAATTCTGTAAATCCTGTCCCAGCTTCTCCGAAGTCTGAATGATCATTTAGATTGATTGCATTGCGGCGGGATGATCATGCCAGTTCGCAGGCGAGGCGGATTGCGGCGATCATTGATGCGGGATCGGCGACGTTTTTTCCGGCGATGGGAAAAGCGGTCCCGTGGTCCGGGCTGGTGCGGGGTTTCGGCAATCCGAGCGTAACGTTCACGGCGTTATCGAAATCGAGCAACTTCAGCGGGATCAATCCTTGGTCGTGATACATCGCGATGACCGCATCGAACGCGCCGCGGGCGGCATCGCGGAAAACAGCATCGGGAACAGCGGGTCCGAAAAAGACCGCGAGGCCGGTTTCGTTGAGAGCGGAAATCGCGGGCGTGATCACGCGGATTTCCTCATCGCCGAACGCTCCGTTTTCGCCGGCATGGGGATTGAGGCCGGCCACGGCAATGCGCGGATTCCCGATGCCACGTTTCCGGCAAAACGCGGCGGTTAGAGTTGCGATGCGGACGATGGATTCCGTAGTGAGCAAATCCGGCACGCGGGAAAGCGGCTGGTGGATGGTGGCGAGACCGACGGTGAGCGTATTTCCGGTGAGCAGCATGCCGTAGTCCGTCACGCCCGCGCGTGCGGCGAAAAATTCCGTTTGGCCGGGAAACGGAAAGCCGATGGATTGCAATTGTTCTTTGGAAACCGGCGCGGTGACGACGGCGTCCGCCCCGCCATTTGCCAACATTCCAGCGGCGGTTTCCAGCGCATCCAACGCAGCGCGCGCCGAACGTTCGTTGGGTTTCCCCGGATCGCTCGCGGCTTGATCACCGATCACGATGAATTCGCAACCGGCAGGAAAGCCGCCGGTAGCCAGCGCCTTGCGGACGACCTCGGGACCGATGCCGGCCGGGTCGCCGAGAGTGATTGCGATTTTCAGCATGCGGGCGTCCGGCGGGTGGCCGGTTTCATTAGCGGGCGAGGATGGAATTCCAGTGCTCGATGTTGTCCTTCTGCGAATCGAAAAGCGCGGTGGGATCATCGTGGATGGTAATCGAGGTGATCTTGTCGCCCACGCCATTGAATTTGCAGCCGGGTTCGCCGGTGTTGGTTTTGCCGGTGACTTTTGCGACGACGTCCAAGCCATCAGTCACTTGGCCGAACACCGAGTGGCGGTTGTCGAGAAACGGAGTGGCAACGGTGGTGATGAAGAACTGCGAGCCGTTGGTATTCGGTCCGGCATTGGCCATGGAAAAGACGCCGGGCGAGCGATGGCGCAAGTCGGGATGAAACTCGTCGGTGAACTTGTAGCCCGGGCCGCCGCGGCCGGTTTCGGTGGGATCGCCGCCTTGCAGCATGAAATTATCGATCACGCGATGGAACGCGACGTTGTCGTAGTAGCCGCGTTTGGCGAGGTTGAGAAAATTCGCGACGGTGACGGGAGTTTTCGAACCGTAGAGCGTGGCGGCGATGTCTCCGGCGGTGGTGTGGAGCGTGATCTTGATGTCGGACATGCGGAGAGGAAACATGTCGCGGATGCCGGAGGCAAGAGCGGGTTGGAGAATCACTTCGGCAGGAAAAAGCCGCGTTGTTTTTCCGAGATGTCCATGTCGATTTTTTCCATTACGGCGAGCATGTCTTCCCAGAGCTGGCGCTTGACGCCGGAATCCGCTCCGCTCTGAAGCAGATAGCTGGGGTGGTAGGTGACGCGGACCGGGATGCCTTGGCACTCATGCCATTTTCCGCGCATGGAGCCGACGGTTCCTTCCAGTTTCAAAAGCCCCTGCGCCGCAGTGCCACCGAGAGCGATGATGGCTTCGGGCTGCACGATGCTGATTTCCTTCATGACAAACGGCAGACAGCACTCCATCTCCACCGGCGTGGGTTTGCGGTTGTTGGTTGTTTGGTTCGGCGCTTTCGGGCGGAATTTGACGATGTTGGAAATGTAAACTTCCCGGCGGGAGAGTCCCATTGCCTTGAGGATGTCGGTGAGTTTTTGCCCTGCGGGGCCGACAAATGGTTCGCGGCGGCGCTCTTCCTCGTGACCGGGTGCCTCGCCGACGAGCATGACGCGGGCGTCCGGGCTGCCTGCGGAAAAAACCATCGTTTCCCGCAAGGTCCCGAGTTCGCGTGCGGGCTGCCAGTTTTCCGCCCGGCTGCGGAGTGCGGCGAGGCGTTCGGCTTTTTCTCCGCCGTCATCGGAAATTTCCGCTGTCGGCGCGGCGGGCTGCGTTGCGGGTGCGGCGGCTGGCCCGCGTCCTTTCGCGCGGAGATACAATGCGCGGAGTCCATCGCGCGCCGCGTCGTCGAGGAAAACGTGGGTTTTTCCGCGAGCTGTTTCGGCTTCGAGAAAATCGATGACGGCGTCAACCGGGCGGGACATGGCGGCAGATTATGCGGGCAGGTGGGAGCGTGCAATCCCGGTGCGCGGCAGCCACTTATTTTCGCCGGTCACGGCAACACGCAGCGGAGCTGGACGTGAGGAAAAAATCTTTCATCGTAGGCGGGATGCGTTGGCTGACGAATGAACTCGGATCGTGGAGGAAGGAACCGCTCGTTCCGATGCTGTTGCTGGTGATCGCCGGAAGCTTGTGGGCGTTTGCGGAAATTTCCGATCTCGTCGGAGAACCGCGGGCTTTTGATCGGAACATTCTGCTGGCGATGCGCGAAGCGGACGATCTATCCCAGCCCATCGGTGGGCCGCGCACCGGCGAAATGATGCGGGATTTCACCGCACTCGGCGGATTTACGATCCTTACGGCAATCACGTTGGCGGGTATCGCCGCCGTGTGTTTCCTCAAACGTTGGAAAGCCGCGGTGATCCTCGCGAGCGCGGTCGGTGGCGGATCGCTGCTGGCGACGTTCGCGAAGGCATCATTCGACCGCATCAGGCCGGACGTGGTGCCCCATGTGGTCCATGTTTCGAGTCCGAGTTTTCCCAGCGGGCATTCGATGAATGCGGCGGTCGTTTATCTAACCATCGCGTTGCTGCTGGCCCGCAGGCGGACGTTGAGGCCGTTGAGATGGTTTTTGATTTTCCTCGCGGTCATCATCGTGCTCGCCGTGGGGATCAGCCGCCTCTATCTCGGCGTCCACTGGCCTACGGACGTGCTTGCCGGTTGGTCGCTTGGCGCGGCGTGGGCGCTGTTGATGCGCATCGTGGTGGAGAAGATCGATCCGCGGGAAAAGGGCGTGGATGAATTTCCCCCCGATGGTCACGCTGCAAAAGGATGACCGCTGATCGCGCTGATTTACTGATTTTTAGAGGCAGAATGATAAAGTCCGGATGACATTTGAACTTGGACTCAGGATTTCCTGCCGCGCCATGCCAACAGCCCGTATTTCGGCGAAAACAAATAGGCGGCGATGAACAAAATTCCGAGCAACATCACAATCGCCGGACCCGGGCTGATGCCAATGATGCCGGAAATGATCACCGCGGCGACAGAGGCCACGCCGCCGAGGATGCCACCGCCCCAGAAAAGCGCGGTGGTTTTGTCGGTAATCAGGGAAATGATCGCGGCGGGAGTGACGAGCAAACCCACGGAGAGAACGCAGCCGACCGCTTGCAGCGAGGCGACCAACGAAAGCACCAGCAGGGCGAACACGAGGTATTGGATCGCCCGGACGTGGACGCCCTGCGCGGCGGCGACGTTTGGTTCGAACAGCGTCAGCAGGATCGGCCGCATGAAGAGGCAGGTGCAAATCACCGTGAACGAACCAATGCCGAACGAAATCCAGATGTCCGGGTTGCCGACGGCGATGATGTCGCCGAACAGCCAGTGTTCGAGTTCCTGCCGTGTGTCGAGCAAGGGAAGAATTGCGACGCCGGCGGCAAACGCGGCGGTGTAGAGCACGCCAAGCGCGGTGCCTTGGGCGATGCGGTTGCCACGTGCAACGGCCACCGATCCGAGGCCGACGAGCAGCGCCGCGAACAGTGCGCCGACAAACGCATTCCATTGCGAGAGCGCACCGGTGACCAACATTCCCAGCGCGATGCCCGGCAGCATGGTGTGGGAGAGTGCGGAAACGGAAAGAGCGTTGCGCCGCAAGACGACGATGCCGCTGAAGAATCCATTGGCAAAACCAATGAACCCGGCGGTGGCGAGCGCCCGCTGGTAGAAGGTGTGATTGAGTAGTTCGAGGTCCACGGAAATCAGTTAGATCGGCGCCGGAATGGCGGGGGAATGGAAGGTGGATTGAATCAAATCCCGCGTTACGGTTTCCGGGACGGGACCGAAGGCAAGCTGGCGGGTGGCGAGGACAAGCGCGTCATCGAAAAGATCGGGAAGTGTATTGAGATCGTGATGGGAGGCGATGATGAGGCGGCCTTCGCGGGCGAGGGTTTCCATCAGCGAACCGAGCATGTGCGCGGCATTGCGATCGAGACCGGTGAATGGTTCATCGAGCAAAAGAACATGGGCTTCCTGGGCAATGGCGCGGGCGAGGAACGCGCGCTGTTGCTGGCCGCCGGATAGCTCGCGGATCTGACGGTGCTCGAGGTTTTCCAAAGCCAGCGCGGAGATCGCGCGATCCACCGCTGTTTTGTCGTCGGGGGAAAATTTCCGCCACCAGCCGGTTTGTGGGTAACGCCCCATTTCCACGAGGCCGCGCACGGTGATTGGAAACGACCAATCGACTTCCTCGCGTTGTGGCAGGTAGGCGAATTCGCGCGACCATTTGCGGACGTTCGCGCCACGCCAGCGGATGTTGCCAGCCGCCCGCGGGACCAACCCGGCGATGGCTTTCAACAACGTGCTTTTCCCCGCGCCATTGGGTCCGATCAGCGCCACACGGGTGCCGCACGAAGTCGCGAATGAAACATCCTCCAATGCGATGACGCCACGGTAATCAACCCGCAGGTCGTTCACTGAAAGTTCGTGATGATGCGCGTGATGGGCGCAACAATCGTGATGGGCTTCGTTCATTTTGCGGCGGGAAGTTCGAGGAAATCGTCAATGTCGCCGGGCGCATCGAAGACGCGGGTGAGGGTGGGCTTGCCGGGCCATTCGAGGATCAGTTTCGCGAACCGTTGTTCGCCGGAAGCGGGGGGAGTTTGCCAGTTCACACGGAGCGAAACCGCAGGATTGCGCGCATCCATCGATAGCACTCCGCTCTCAGAGCTGACTGGTTTGCCATTTCCTGAATCGATGAAAATCGCGCGCGACTTGGCCGAAAGAATCAAGCGGTAGGGAACTTCCACGGTCGCTTCCGAACGCGCTGCTGGAATGATTTTTCGCGAACCATCCACCGGCTTGGTGATTCGCGCGGAAGTCAGCCGCACGAATCCAAACGCCGCCGTGATGAGAAAAACCAGCAGCGCGACTGAGTTGAGCAAAGGCGATCCGCGCACGCGGGAAATCTATGCAGCTAAGTTGTTTTCGCAAGTATTTTGCATGAAGGAAATCCGGGAAAAGGGCGATTGTTGATGCCGGTGGGAGGATGCTTTTCGCGGAGATTCCCTATTGCCAAAACGCAGGCGACCGTTTTACGTTCCGCCCGCCGCAGCCCGCAAAGGCGGGCGATCAAGCCTCATAGTGTAATGGTAACACCCCGGATTTTGATTCCGTTATTCTAGGTTCGAGTCCTAGTGAGGCTATTTGCTGCAAGATTTCAAAACCGCGAATCGGATGAATCTTGCGAATTTGGTTTCAAGAGATGGGGAACCGTAGATGAACGCAGAGGTAGGGAAGAGGTTCATTTGGTAGTTTCCGCAATTGGTGGCTCCAACTTTTCGGTGAGTTGCTTGGAGCGCCGGTCTTCAGACCGGCTCCGGCGGGAGATGAAGAAAGATGCCGGTCTGAAGACCGGCGCTCCTCATTGGTTGAAATTCTTCTTTTTCCATTCGCAAGATTCGCGGTTCCTGCATCCCATCGGGACCGCATCGACTACTCACGCAAGGCGATCCCGGAAATCCGCATAAGTGAACTCGCGGATCGTTTCGAGTGTGCCGTCCTCGTGTTGCAAGACAATCGGCGGGTGTTTCACGCCGTTGAAGGTGGTGGTTTTCACCATCGTATAATGCGCCATGTCATCGAACACGAGAACGTCGCCGGTTTTTAGCGGGTGGGGAAAACTGAAGTCGCCGATGACGTCACCGGCAAGACAAGTCGGGCCGCCGAGGCGGTAAGTGTGGGAGGATTGCGGATGGGGGATTGCGGATCGCGGATTGGAGGCGGGGATGTAGTTCTCGCCGGGGAGAGTGACGGCGGGAGATTGTGAATTGCGGAGTGCGGATTGTGGATTGGAGAAATCGACAAGATAAACATCCGGGCGGTAGGGCATTTCCAGGACATCGGGCATGTGGGCGGTGGCGGAAATGCTGAGGATCGCGAGGTTGTGGCCGGCGGATTGGAAAATATCCATGACTTCCGCGCGCAGCACGCCGGTGTGAATGGCGGCGGCTTCGCCGGGTTCCAACCAGACATCGGCTGCGTAGCGTTCGCGCGTTTGCTTCACGAGGCGGATGAGCGTTTCGCGGTCGTAGAACGGCTTGGTGATCCAATGGCCGCCGCCCATGTTGAGGTAGGTGAATTGCGGCGAGCGGAGGAGATGGCCGAATTTATCGTCCACGGCGACGAGGGTGGTTTCCAGGTCGCCGGAATTCTGCTCGCAGAGAGTATGGAAATGCAGGCCGGAAATGCCGGTGAGGTCCGCGCCTTCGAGCTGGTCCGCGGTGATGCCAAGGCGGGAACCGGGCACGCAGGGATCGTAAATCGGAGTTTGTCCGGTGGAATGTTCGGGGTTGATCCGCAGGCCGCACAAAACCGCGCCGCTCTGGAAACGCGGATGGGCCATGATCGTCTCGCGAAACCGGAACCACTGCGAAAGCGAGTTGAAATCCAAATGATCGGTGAATTCCAGCAAGGCGGCGATGTCATCCTCATCATACGCCGGGCTATAGGTGATCACGTGTTTGCCAAACTCCTCATGCGCCAGCCGCGCCTCCCAAAGCCCGGACGCACAACAGCCATCCAGATCATCGCGGAGAAACGGAAACGTCTTCCAACAGGAAAAACCTTTTAGCGCGAGCACCAGATGGCAGCCCGCCGCCTCCTTCACTTCGCGGAGAATGGCGGTGTTGCGCTTGAGCGCGGCAATGGAGATCAGAAACATGAGCGGGTGAAGAGAATGAGCGGTGCCCGCGCAGTCTTGCAGACCATTTGGCCATGGCAAATCGCGAAAATCGCGAACGAGGGCTGACGCCAAACCCTGCGTGGTGCCAGCCGAGCAGACGCTCGCGGCCGCTGTCCTTCGGATGGACGGGGGGCCCGTAGCAGCGGCCCTTGCTGCAAATGACCTTATCGATTCTGTTGGAAATGATGTCGTTTCGATCGCGGCGTTTAGGCCTCGGTTAACCCACAGATTTTGCGGAAGGGCAGAAAAAAGATCCCCCGCGTGCCGTTGCCGACAGCGGGGTTACTTTACGACGGTTACAGTCACTTTCGTAAGCTATAACGCTTACCGTGGCTGCCCTCCTGATTTCAGGAGCAAATTTGGCAGGATAATTCCGAAATGCAACTTGTTTTACGAGCGGAATTTTTTTACTAACAGATAATGTCGTTACCTATCAATCGTCTTGTCGGGGAGCACTGCCCACTCCCCAAGTTGCCAAAAGTTTTTCCTAGCGAGGTTGATGAAGATTTGAGCTTGGGCATCGATATAGGCATTGGTTCCTGCGGTCTTGCTCTTGTTTCGAAGACTGCGGATGCGCCCACGATCCGAGGGTTTGAGTGGATGGATGGCGCGATTCGTTTTATGGGAGTCCGGGCGTTCGACGTGCCAGAAACCAAAGAGAAAACAGGCCCAAAGTTGAAAAATCCGGACCGCAGACAAGCCCGGTTGGTGCGCCGGGGCGTAGCCCGGAGGGCATTACGTATGCGGGCCATCAGGGCGTTGTTGAGGAGCAATGCCGTATTGCCTCCCGAATATTCGATCAATTTACCGGAATGGCAGGAGAAGCATCAAACCTCGGTGCCTTGGCAATGGCGGGTGGATGGCTTGGAGCGGAAGTTGGACCTATGGGAATGGGCCGCCGTTTTAATCCACTTTGCGAAACATCGTGGTTTTCGCAGCAATCGGAAAAGTGACCTCGCAGCAAAAGGTGAAGCAGGAGGCGTCTTGGAATCTTCCAAAGCAAACCATGAGGCTCTTGAGCAATATCGGACGCTGGGCGAAATGTTTGTCAAAGACCCTCGGTTTGCGGAACGCAAACGCAACCGTGACGGGAGTTATGTTTCCGTGATCCTGCGTGCGGATTTGATCGGGGAAATCCGCACGCTCTTTGCCGCGCAACGTAGTTTCGGCAGCGCGCACGCGGCGGAGAATTTCGAGAACGAATACATCGCCATCGTCCAGATGCAGAGACCGCTGCAAGATCCGGTGAAACTGTTGGACGATTGTCCTTTCGAGCCTCTCGAAAAACGAGGCAGCCGCCATGCTCCTTCCTTCGAGCTTTCCCGTGCCCTTCAGAGGCTCAATACGCTCGTTCTGGTGGATGAACGGCAGAACGAGGTTCCTCTGCCATTGCATGCGAAAGGCCAGCCGGGGATTTACGAACGTTTCATGGCGGACTTCGGGCTCACTAAGAAAATTTCATGGAAAAGCCTGCGGAAAACTTTTGCGATCCCCGACCATCTCTCCTTCCGGGATGTGTCAGGAGGTGGCGCGAAAGGGAAGAAGAGTAGCAAGGAGATGACGGAAGCCGATGATTTCGTGAATCGCGGCGGAAAAGGTTGCGCTTATTCGACCGCTCTTTTCCGTGAAGTGTTCCAAGACCAGTGGGGCACCTTTCTTCAGAACGGGTTCGAGCTTCTTGATGAAGCCGCTTTTGCGCTCACGTTTTACGAAGTGATCGAAGATGGTGAATCACCAAACACCATCCTCGCGCAGATCGCGGAGCGTTGTGCGGAAAATTCAGAAGTTGAGGCCAGGATTCGCGAGAACCTTTTTTCGGAAAAACCGGCGCTTTCGGGTTTTTCCGGTCGTGTCTCCGTTTCCGCCCGAGCTTCACGGAACATCATTCCCCATCTCGCCACCGGTCTCGTTTATGACAAGGCGATGGATGCCGCGGGATACCGACACACGGATAGCAATTTGAATTTGAAATCCATCACCAACCCCGTGGTGAAATCCGTGGTGCGGGAGGCGATGAAACAGATTGTCCACCTGATCTGCGAGACGGGAAAAATCCCAGGCAAGATCAATGTGGAACTCGCCCGCGATATGGGCAAAGGCATCGAGGAACGAAACGAAATCAAACGTGGCTTGGACAAACGCACGACCGAGCGGAACGTCAATCGCGGGCACGCGGCGGAAATCCTGGAAATTCCCGAAGAGCGCGTTTCGGATGAAGAACTGCTGAAATTCGAACTGTTTTTCAAACAAGGCGGCCTTTGCCCTTACTCGGGGGATATTATCCAGCGGGATAGATCGTTATTTAGCGCCCATTACCAGATCGACCACATTCTTCCCCGCAGCCGCAGCCATGATAATTCATATGACAACCGGGTGCTCGTCACTACCAAGTCCAATCACAACAAGAAGCAACGTTCTCCCTACGAATGGTTGGGCGGCCCGGATTCGAAGGCGTGGCTGGACTTTACCGTGCGGGTGCAAGCGATGCGCGGCATCCGCGGCAGGAAAAAGCGCAATCTCTTGGAAACACGACTGGCGGAGAAAGAGGATGAGTTTCTTGCCAGGAATCTCAACGACACCCGCTACATCAGCCGCGTAATCACCGCGTTTCTGGAGGATATCTACGTTCTCGCCGGGCAGAAACCATTGCGAGACAAGGGATCGCGCCGCCGCGTTTTCGTGCGGCCGGGCGCGCTTACTTCCCTCGTCCGCAAGGCATGGGGCTTGCAGGATTTAAAAAAGGATCTCACCGGCAAAAGGCTGGGGGACAAGCACCACGCGGTGGATGCCCTCATCTGCGCCTGCATCGGTGAGAAAGACCTCCATTTCATCACCGCGCTCTCCAAAGCGTGGGGTGCGATGGAGAACCTCCATGAACATCGGCTCGTACCGGTGAAGCTCCCGCAACCGTGGGACGGTTTCCGCCAGACGGTGGTGGCAGTCTTGGAACGCATCACAGTTTCACGCCGCGAGGATTGTGGGGGACGGGGGGCTGTGCACAAAGACACTGTTTATGGCAGAGATGCTGATGGAGTATTTTGGAAAAGGGTGCCACTGGTCGTGGTGGTAAAAAATAAGAAATCTACATTTCTCAATGACAAAGACCTTTTGGAGACAATCCGAGGCGCACGCCGCAAAGACGTTGAAAAGCAACCGCAATACCGGTGGTTCCGCGATTCTCTTTCAAGATGGATTGAAGCAGGTTCACCTGTAGAGGCACCGCCGCTGAATCCTGAAGGAAAACCGGTCGATAAGGTTTTCAGAGTGCCAAAGACGTCCGCGTTGCAACAGATCGACCGGGGTTGGGTTACCAACGGAAATTTGATCCGGTGCGACATTTTCAAAAATGGCACAAAGTTTCATGCCGTCCCGGTATATTCACATCAACTTTTCCATCTCAAGCCCCCTTCGCAATACGCCGTCAACGGCAAGGATCCCTCTGATTGGCCGGAAGTATCCGATGAATTCGAGTTTCAATTCAGTTTGTGGAAAAACTCTCGATTTCAAATCCATACAAAAGAAACAAAGAAAACCGTCGGCAAGGTGATTGAAGGGACGTATATTACTTTTGACTACGATTCCCGACGCGTCGACTACCATCTGCCGGACGACTTTTCTTTCAAAATCGGGGGCGAAGGGAAAACTCAAAAGTTTCCTCGAGTGACAATTGGAGATGATGTAACTCATTTCCAGAAACTCCACGTGGACCGCCTTGGAAGAGTCTTTCCGATTCCCAGAGAAAAACGAACATGGCGTGGAAAGGTCTTCACCTGAGCCGTCCTGCCCACCTGGGGATGGAAAGAGGTTCGCTTGTGATCGACTTCCGTGATGATGGCGAGCCGAAATCGTTCCGCGTGCCCGTGGAAGACCTTGGGTGGATCATTGCGGATACACCGCGCATCACTTTCAGTTCCAGCTTGCTTTCCCGTTGCAGTGCGGAAGGGGTGTTGATCCTCGGCGTCGATGACAGCCATTTGCCAAGTTGGGCGTCCTTGCCATGGACGAAATTCCACCGCCATGGGGAAGTCCTGCGCTTGCAGCTGGATGCAAATCTCCCGCTCTACAAGCGGCTGTGGCAGGAAATCGTGCGGCGAAAAATTACCGCACAGGCAAAATGCCTTTCTTTACTGGGTCGCACCAAGGCCGTCCATCTTGCAGCCATGGCCGGAAGCGTGAAATCCGGCGATGCGGACAATATTGAAGCGCGTGCCGCCCAATTGTATTTCAAGCACCTCTTCCCCCGCAGATATTTCACCCGCCACGCCGACGATTTTCCCAATCATCTCCTCAACTACGGTTACGCGGTTTTGCGGGCTGTCATCGCCAGGAACCTTTGCGCTATGGGTTTTATGCCGCAGATCGGAATTCATCATCGGTCGTTGGCCAACGCTTACAATCTCGCCGATGATTTGATCGAACCCTTCCGTCCCTTGGTGGATCGCCTGGCAGTGACGCTTTCTTCAGATAGGGAAAAAGAAGAAGTCCTTGATCTGGCGGACCGCCGATCCCTCGCCGCCTTGTTGGAGTGCGAGGTAGCCACCTCGATCGGCAGTACCACGCTCTTTCATGCCGTGGAATTGACGGTGGAGAGTTTGAAATCGGCGCTTCGTGATCAAGATGTTTCCCGCCTTCAGTTTCCCGAACCCCGATCATGAAAGGAGATCTCAAGCTTATGTGGTTGATCGTCTTTTTCGACTTGCCCGTCAAAACGAAGGAACAACGGAAGAACGCCACGCAGTTCCGAAATTTCCTCCTCAACGACGGCTATATGATGGTCCAATTTTCCATTTACAGCCGCACCTGCCGCGCTCAAGACGCCGTGGATAAACATCTCAGGCGTGCTTTGGATCACCTACCCGAAACGGGTAGCGTGCGCGCACTCCAAGTGACGGACAAACAATACTCGCGGATGCGAATATTACTCGGAAATCAGATGGCAGAGGAATCAAAAGGAGGCCAACAACTCTTGTTTTTTTGAAAGGAAATCCCTGCAAACCACTGATAAATCAGCAGCTTGCAGGGTAGGTATCCTAGCCCGTTGAAATCAGGAGGGCAACCACGGCAAGTGGAAGGTCGAGCCGGTGAGGCGTTCTATCCTAGCCCGTTGAAATCAGGAGGGCAACCACGGCTACAAGGGCCGCAAGGTCTTCGGTGGAATCATCCTAGCCCGTTGAAATCAGGAGGGCAACCACGGCGAAGGATGGCGTTTACTGACCGTTGAAGAAATCCTAGCCCGTTGAAATCAGGAGGGCAACCACGGCAGCAGCTCGGCGGTTTGGCCACGCAGATACTATCCTAGCCCGTTGAAATCAGGAGGGCAACCACGGCTCCCGTGTGATGCGCGAGGCCCGAAAGAAGATCCTAGCCCGTTGAAATCAGGAGGGCAACCACGGCATTCCCGCTTTCCCCCGCTTTCAGGAAAGTATCCTAGCCCGTTGAAATCAGGAGGGCAACCACGGCTGCGTGGGATCGCTTTCAAGACCGCGTTGTATCCTAGCCCGTTGAAATCAGGAGGGCAACCACGGCGCGGTGAATTGTGCGCGTGCGGCAGCAGTGATCCTAGCCCGTTGAAATCAGGAGGGCAACCACGGCCAAACCGCGCTGGATGGCAAGGCGGCCACAAATCCTAGCCCGTTGAAATCAGGAGGGCAACCACGGCGTCATCGTTCACGGCAGCGAGCACGTTTGAATCCTAGCCCGTTGAAATCAGGAGGGCAACCACGGCGTCGGGCGTGATGTAGTGTTCCCTTTGAAGTTGGACAGCCGTTAATGTTATTCAGGCTGCTTGGT
>JAZKIZ010000033.1:0-1198 GCA_040384605.1 Verrucomicrobiota bacterium | reverse complement strand
GGTCATCGAACCACGATGGATAACTTGCCTGATAACTCACCGTGTTGCCGTCGGCGTCCTTCGTCTGATGGTTCACCGTCGCCAGCGTGCCATCCAGATTCCACGTGCGGGCAACCGTCAGCCCAGTCGAGGTGATTCCGTTTTCCCGCCCATCCGCGTCGCGCGTGATCGCAAACGTCCGCGCCGCGCCGCCGTTGTCCGGTCCATCAAATTCCGTGAACGACGCCAAACTGCCATCCGCGTTCCACACGTAGGAAACGCCGCTGCCGTCACTGCGTGTCCGCTCCAGCGGCAACAACGCCGGTCCATAGCTCGTTTCCACTTTCTGGTCGGTGAAACCCGCCGCCGTCATGCCCGACGTGCCTGCCAACGGATTGCCGTCCCATGCAAACGCGTTCTTGCCCGTGGCTTCCCGCCGTCGCGCGATGCCCTCGGCATCGTTTTCCGTTAGAAAATCTTTCCCGGAGGAAGCATTCGTGCCGGTCACTTTCACGCCGCCGCCGGAAAAATCATAGGTCATGCCGAGGTTCACGCCCGGTCCGCTCAGTGAAACCGGCCGCCCCGCCGTGGAAAAATTCGTGGTAAACGTCCCCAGCGGATTCACCGCCACGGAAAGCCGCACGCCGTCCGTGAAACCGGCCCGGGCGGGGAAACCCAAACCCGTCAGGAAAACCAGCGCGGTCAGGAGGATGGAAACGAAACCCGGCAAGCGGAAACACCCTGCGGAAATTCCTCTGCTGCGGGAAGCGGGAAAGAGCCGGGGCGGTTAAAAACCGCCGCCACGGTGGCCGCCGATCCCAAGAACCTCGCAAATTCGCTCCGCTTCGTTGCCGATGATTTCTCCCGCAGTGGGAATGGTCTCTTCGTGGAGGAATTCGAGATTCTTTGGGTTGGCGATGGCGAGCAAGTCGGCCACGGCGATGATGCGTTCGAGAGAATCCTGCAAGTCCTCGCGGGTTCCTGCGGGCAAATGGAGAGAAGTAGGTTGTTGTTTCACGGTCGTGCGGGGTTGATGAGGCACCTCCGTTTGCCGGAGGTGCCGGGTGTCAACTACCGCTAAATGAACGGCGACCGGTATTCCCGTTTGCACGGTATTGTATTCCCGGTTCTCCACCCGACTTTTCAGGTCGCCGGAAAAGGGCACGTGTTGCCTCATTGAAGCGGACACCGAAAAAGTTTCTCGGATGTGGCCGAGGGA
>JAZKIZ010000032.1:0-34808 GCA_040384605.1 Verrucomicrobiota bacterium | reverse complement strand
CCAAGCAGCCTGAATAACATTAACGGCTGTCCAACTTCAAAGGGAACACTACAGGCCGACACACGAATGATCGGGAGGCATGGTTCGGAAAAAGGAAAGCCGCCCGGATTTCTCCGGACGGCTTTTTTGATGGGGGTGAAGAACGGCGACCAATGATCGCCGCCACGGGGGCTTACATCATGCCACCCATGCCGTGGTCGTGGCCGTGGCCACCGGCAGCGGATTTTTCCGGTTCGGGGATGTCGGTGATGAGGGCCTCGGTGGTGAGCAGCAGACCGGAGATGGAAGCGGCGTTCTGCAGGGCGGTGCGGGTGACTTTCGTCGGATCAACAACACCGGAAGCAATGAGGTCTTCGTAGGTGTCGGTGGCGACGTTGTAACCGTGGCCCTTTTTGTTGTTCTTCACGTTCTCAACAATGAGCGCGCCTTCGCGGCCGGCGTTGAGGGCGAGCTGACGAAGTGGAGCTTCCACGGCGCGGGCAACGATGCCGAAACCGGTTTTCTCGTCTTCGTTCGCAGCGGCCTTGCAGCAATTCGCATCCTGCGCGGCCTTGAGCGCACGGATGAGCGCGGTGCCACCGCCGGGAACGATGCCTTCTTCCACTGCGGCGCGGGTGGCGTGCAGGGCATCTTCGACGCGGGCTTTTTTCTCCTTCATCTCGGTTTCCGTAGCGGCTCCGACGTTGATGACGGCCACGCCGCCGGCGAGTTTGGCGAGGCGTTCCTGGAGTTTCTCGCTGTCGTAGTCGCTGGTGGTGTCCTCGATCTGCTTGCGGATGAGGTTGACGCGACCGGTGATGGCTTCGGAGGTGCCGCCGCCTTCGACGATGACGGTGTTGTCCTTGCTGATGGTGATGCGTTTGGCCTGGCCGAGATCGCTGAGGTCAACGGACTCGAGCTTGATGCCGAGGTCTTCGGTGATGACGCGGCCACCGGTGAGGATGGCGATGTCTTCGAGCATGGCTTTGCGGCGGTCGCCGAAACCAGGTGCCTTCACTGCGGCGATGTTGAGGATGCCGCGGAGCTTGTTCACCACGAGCGTGGCGAGGGCTTCACCTTCGACGTCTTCGGCGATGATGAGGAGCGGCTTGCCGGTCTTGGCGATCTTTTCAAGCAGCGGCAGCATGTCCTTGAGAGAGGAAATCTTCTTCTCGTTGATGAGGATGTAGGCACCTTCGAGGTTGACTTCCATGCTCTCCGCATCGGTCACGAAATACGGGCTGAGATAGCCTTTGTCGAACTGCATGCCTTCGACAACGTCGAGCGTGGTTTCGATGCCTTTGGCTTCTTCCACGGTGATGGTGCCGTCCTTGCCAACCTTGTCCATGGCCTCGGCGATGATGTTGCCGATTTCCTCATCCGAGTTCGCGGAAATGGAGGCGACTTGGGCGATCTCCTTGGCGTCTGAGACGGTCTTGGACATCTTCTTCAGCTCGGCAACGATGGCCTCGGTGGCCTTGAGGATGCCGCGCTGGAGCGAGATCGGGTTTGCGCCGGCAGTAACGTTGCGGAGACCTTCCTTGTAGATGGCTTCGGCAAGTACGGTGGCGGTCGTAGTTCCGTCACCGGCGATGTCGGAGGTTTTCGAGGAAACCTCGCGGATCAACTGGGCGCCCATGTTTTCATACGGGCACTCGAGTTCGATTTCCTTGGCGACGGAAACGCCGTCCTTGGTGATCGTCGGCGAACCGAATTTCTTGTCGATGATGACGTTGCGTCCTGCCGGGCCGAGAGTGGCTTTGACGGCGCGAGCGAGTTTTTCCACGCCGCGCAGCAGGGCTTGGCGGGCGGATTCGTCGAATTGGAGTTGTTTGGCCATTGTAGTTACTTGTTATAAGTTATTTGTTATTTGTTAAAAGTGAGATTCGGTTTTTCGTGAAAGCGAAGTCTTGGGTCTTCCCTAATAACTTCTAACCTTTAACGAATAACCTTCCGACCTCAGCCAACGACGCCGAGGATATCGGATTGGGAGAGGATGAGAACTTCCTGGCCGTCCATTTTGACTTCGGTGCCGCCGTATTTGGAAATGAGGACTTTGTCGCCGACCTTGACGTGGAAGACGATGTCGTTGCCGTGATCGTCCTTGCCGCCGGTGCCGAGCGCGAGCACTTCAGCTTCCTGGGGTTTTTCCTTGGCGGTGTCTGGAAGAACGATGCCCCCGGAGCTGACAGCTTCGGCTTCGAGACGTTTGACGAGGACGCGTTGTCCGAGTGGTTTGATGTTGGCCATGTGTGTTATGGTATTTGTGTTTTGTTTCTGAGAGACCACGCGTGAAGCGTGGAAAGTGTTCGGGACAGATGGGTTATTGGGAGCCGCCCTTGCGAGGAAGTTTCTTTTCTTCGGATTTCAGGCGGCGTTGGACCTTCTTGAGATCCTCGGAGGGAGGAAGATGTTCAGGGACGATGTTCCTTTCGCCTAACAAATTGCGGACATCCGTATTGTTTTTGACGTGTTCGTGGGAGATGGCGCGTTCCGTATCCAATCCATCGCGACTGATACTGAAGGTCGTGATCTCATTGGCAAAGTCCTTGGCCTTGATGGTGATGGTTGGGAGGAAATCGGCCAGCGGCCGGTTGTCCGGGACGCCAAGGCGGGTTTTCATATCCTGGGTGCTTTTGCCACCGAACAACGCCTGATCGCCTTTGCTGCGGATGATTCCGAAACTCCGCTCGTCATCGAGTTTTTCAAAAATGAGCGAGGAAAGGAGCTTCTCGGATTCGGTCAGTTTTTTGCGGGCTTGCAGTCGCTCGACCTCGGCGATGCGGAGTTCGATGAGTTCCTGCCGCCGGGTCTGGAGCGCGAAATAGGTCTGGCAAAACGCGATTTCGTCCTTCGCTGGATCGCCGTTCTGCGCGATGAGGTAACATGCGTAGCGGGTGAGCATGAAATCCTGAATCTCACGTTGTCCGCCCTTGCCGTGGCTGATCAATTTCGTAACCTCACGAAATTGATCGGAAACCTTATTCCCAGAGGATTCGCAGGCGGTCATCGCATCACCAATCACCTTGCGAAAATTCTCCCATCTCAGGTATCCGAGCACCGTTTGCAAATCCCGCGCCAGCCAGAATTCCACACCGGATTCCAGCTCGACTTGGACGAGCTGTTCGAGTTCCGAAAGGAGTTTGGAGATGACGGATTTCTTCATGGCTGAAAATTTGGGATCATTTTCCCGAGGTCAGGAAATTGATCGGAACCTGTCGCCATCCGCACATCCACCGCCGCGAGGCTGGCAATCAACTCGGGCGCGAGTGACCGCAGCGCGGGAAGGCGTTGGTGTTTGGTGGTTAAATTCATGCCAAAATTATAAAATATCTAAATTATATGATTTGGCATATTGCGCGACCAAATTATCTAGATCTTCTTTAGCTTTAGAAATTTCGTTATCTAGGTTGGTTTGTGCCACGGCTAATTCACTTTCGATCCAATGAGGAATTCTCGCATTGTGCTCAGGCGGGAAAATCGGAGCTCCGTTCGCAATTAATATTTCATCATCAAGTGATAGCGAAATTTTAAAAGAACCGGATAGTTTCGCGAGGCCCTTTGAACAATTTGTTCAGAAGGAATAGGATTAATGACAAATCCAACCTTAGTCGGAGAACATGAGTTTTTCTTTATTCCTTTAATTTTGTATTCCATTGAATTAAGGTTTTTGAATTTTTATATTCAATCCACCACTTCGGCGTCGACGACTTTGCCTTTGGCTTGTTTGGGTTCGCCTTGGTCGTCCGATGGTTGCTCTGCTTCGGGTTGCTGGGCGCCGGCCGCTTGCGCTTGTTGGGCGGCTTGGGCGAGGGCTTGGAGGGAGTTTTCCAAGTCCGCGGTGGCGGTGTTGATCTGGGTTAGATCGTCGGAAGAAATCGCGTCTTTGACGGCTTTGATTTTGCCATCGAGCATTTCTTTGAGTTCGGCCGGTGCCTGATCTCCCAATTCGCCGAGTTGTTTTTCGACGGAGAAAACGAGGTTGTCGGCCTTGTTTTTGGTATCGACTTTCTCGACGCGTTTGCGGTCGTCTTCGGCGTGGGATTCTGCGTCCTGACGGGCTTTTTCGATCTCGTCTTTGGAGAGGCCGGAAGATCCTTGGATGGAGATTTTCTGTTCCTTGCCGGATTGTTTGTCCTTGGCGGAAACGTGGAGGATGCCGTTGGCGTCGATGTCGAAGGTGACTTCGATCTGCGGTTCGCCGCGGCGGGCGGGCGTGATGCCATCGAGTTTGAAGTTTCCGAGCAATTTGTTGTCGGAGAACATCGGGCGTTCGCCTTGGCAAATGCGGATGTCCACGGCGGGCTGGTTGTCCGCAGCGGTGGAGAAAACCTGCGATTTTTTTGCGGGAATCGTCGTGTTGCGTTCGATCATCGGCGTGGCGCGGGAGCCTTCCGTTTCGATGGAAAGCGTGAGCGGCGTGACGTCGAGGAGAAGAACGTCCTTCACATCGCCACGCAGAACGCCGCCTTGGATGGCCGCGCCGATGGCGACGACTTCATCCGGGTTCACGCCTTGGTGCGGAGTTTGGCCGGCCAGTTCTTTGGCGACTTCCACGACTTTCGGCATGCGGGTCATGCCGCCGACGAGAACGAGTTCATCGATGTCGGATGCGGAAACTCCCGCTTCCTTGAGGCAATCGCGGACCGGCTTCTTGGTGCGCTCGAACAGCGAGTCGGTGAGTTGTTCCAGCTTCGAGCGGGTGAGCGAAAGCTGGATGTGCTTCGGTCCGGTGGCATCGGCCGTGATGAACGGCAGGCTGATGTCGTAGGACTGCGTGGAGGAAAGCGCGATCTTGGCTTTCTCGGCCTCTTCCTTGATGCGCTGGAGCGCGTCGGGCTGGCCGGAAAGATCGATGCCTTGGTCTTTTTTGAACTCGGAGACGATCCATTGGATCAGCGTATTATCCCAGTCGTCACCGCCGAGTTGGGTGTCGCCATCGGTGGCGAGCACTTCAAAAACGCCGTCGCCGATTTCGAGGACCGAAATGTCGAACGTGCCGCCGCCAAGGTCATAAACGGCGATTTTTTCGTCGGCTTTCTTGTCGAGGCCGTAGGCGAGTGCGGCGGCGGTCGGCTCATTGATGATGCGCAGGACTTCGAGGCCCGCGATTTCGCCGGCCGCCTTGGTCGCGTTGCGCTGTGAGTCGTTGAAATATGCGGGAACGGTGATGACCGCCTGCTTGATCGACTCTCCGAGTTTCGCTTCGGCGTCGGCCTTGAGTTTGCCGAGAACCATCGCGGCGATTTCCTGCGGGCTGAAGGTTTTCGTTTCGCCAGCGACTTCGACCTGGATGTGGGCGTCGCCATTTGCCGCGGCGACGATTTTGTAAGGCATCCGTTTGTCCGCCTCGGTGAGTTCGGAAAACTTGCGGCCGATCAGGCGCTTGGCGGAGAAAATCGTGTTTTTCGGGTTGGTGACCGCTTGGCGTTTGGCGGCTTGGCCGACAAGGCGTTCGCCGGATTTCGAGAACGCGACGACCGATGGAGTGGTGCGTGCGCCTTCGGAATTTTCGAGGACAGTGGGTTCGCCGCCGTCCATCACGGACATACAGGAATTGGTGGTGCCGAGGTCAATGCCGAGGATCTTGGACATGGTAGGTATGGTTTGGATGGTTCCGCCACGTGGCGGTGATGATTTGATGCGGCGCTTTTGCATCCGCCGGGCCAGTGGCGACAAATTTTCGTATTACGATATTAACCAAAGAGTTAACTGAGTTTGAGAAATCGTTCGCCGGCCAGTTAGCGACAAAATGACACACTCCGGGCCGAAATGGCGGCACCACTTTGACGCGGCTGCGTCAATTTTTCTCACTTGATGGGGGATCGCCGGGTTTCCGTCCTTGAAACCGTGGCAGATTCGTTCCTACGGTCCTGCCACCCCGAATGCGGAACGAAAACGTCAGATGGATCGCGAGGGGCGAACCGTACCGCCCGCGTACAGCGGGTTCGCCCGGGACGTTCCCCGCCATTCTCGAGCATCTCATTCGTCAGCGCAGACTCGCGGAACCTGAAGAGCTGCAGGCGTTTCTCCATCCGAAGCTCAAGGATCTTTCCGATCCGTTTCTGCTGCCGGAGATGAAGGCCGCAGTTGAGCGGATTCTGGCGGCGGTGGATGGTGGTCAGAAAATTTGCATTTTCGGCGACTACGATGTGGATGGCGTGGCGTCGATCGCATTGATGTCGAGGATTTTACGGTCTTATGGCGTCGAGCCCCGGCAATTCGTGCCACGGCGGGGCGCGGAAGGATATGGACTCAGCGAGGCGGCGCTCGCCCGTTGTTTCGCCGAGGGAACGAAGCCTGATCTGTTGATCACGGTCGATTGCGGGACGGTTTCGGTGCATGAGGCGAACCTGCTGGCGCAAATGGAGGTGGACTTGGTGATTGTGGATCATCACGAGCCGCTGCCGGGATTGCGGCCGGTTTGCAGTGCGCTGGTGAATCCGAAGTGCGGCGACTGTTTTACCTATCTGTGCGCGGCAGGAGTGGTATTCAAACTCGGCCACGCGTTGTTGAAAACACGGCCGACCGGGCTGGCGTTGAAGGACCTCGTCGATCTTGTGGCGGTGGCGACGATTTCCGACATCGTGCCGATGGTGGAAGAGAACCGGCTGTTGGTGCGGCACGGGCTGAAAAATTTACCGACCACGCGCAACGCTGGTTTGCGGGCATTGCAGGAGGTCACCGGAATGAACGGCCTCGTTTCCTCAATGGACGTGGGTTTCCGGATTGGACCGCGGTTGAACGCGGCGGGGCGGATGGACGTGCCGGAGGACGCGCTCGCCGCGCTGATGACCGATTGCGCGGTGATGGCCCGGGCGCTGGCCGAGAAACTCGATGTTTACAACAAGGAGCGGCAGAACTTTGAACAGCACATCCGCAAGGAAGCCGACATCATGTTGGCGGATGCCAACGGGATCCACGACGCGGTGATCGTGCTCGGCTCGCGCGAGTGGCACCACGGCGTGGTGGGCATCGTTGCCTCGCGGCTGATGCGGCAGTATCACAAACCGACGTTCGTGATTTCCATCGATGAAGCCGGCGTGGGCAAGGGATCGGGTCGCAGCATCGAGGGGGTCTCGCTGGTGGACGCGATCCGCGAATGCGCGGACGATTTGCTCGCTGGCGGCGGCCATGCGATGGCGGCGGGTTTGTCGATTGAGGAAAGCCGGCTGGATCGTTTTCGGGAGCGTTTCGCGGAGTTCGTTTTGCGCAATACCACGGCGGAGCAACGCCAGGCGAAGTTGTTTTACGATGCGGAGATTCCTTTCGGGATTTTGTCGCTCGAATTTTTGGACGATTACGATTTGCTACAGCCATTTGGTAACGGCAATCCGCAACCCGTATTCGTTTCGCGCGGGGTTTGTCTTTCCCGTCCGCCCTTGCATATGAAAAACCATCATTTGCGGTTGACGCTGCGGCAGGGGTATTGCGAGCAGGACGCGGTGTTTTTTAGCGGCGGCGAACGGTCTTTGCCGGACCCGCCCTGGGATGTGGCGTTCACCATCGACCGCAACACGTTTCGTGGAAAAACCAAGTTGCAGTTGATCGTCCAGGACATTCGGCCGGCAGGGGGCGGCTGATCCGGCGTTCAACGGGATCGTGCAGTCCCGCGATCCGGCGCCGAGATATCCAAACGAGTCGATAGTTGCCCTCCAGCGTTGCAATTTGAGATCATGCACTCTCGCAAAGGAGCGTCACAATCGGACAATGCGCCGTTAGCGGGAAAGGCAAAGCCACGTAGGGTGTGTGCAGCAAGACGGTGTTCGCAAATCGTCGGCCAAACATACACTCCACCGGCGCTCATGGGATGCGCTTTTGGTTTCGAAATCAGCCCGGAGTGGAGGGGTCCGCTCCGGGCTTTTCGTTGCTCCCGCACGGTTGACATAACGAAATAGTTCGTTACAATAAGTTTCGTTATGACGAACATCGTCGCGTTCGCGAAAGTGCTGGGCGATGCCACGAGGTGGCGGATCGTGCGGCTGGTGCTGGAGAACGCTCTGTGTGTTTGCGAGTTGGCGGATATCCTCGTCATGCCGCAGTCCTCGGTTTCCAGCCATGTGCAGATCCTCCGCAAGGCGGGGCTGCTGGAGAGCGAGAAGGCCGGGAAGTGGACGTATTTCCGCATCGGCAAGCCGCACCGGAAGATCATTCGCGATCTCGCCCGCTGTTTCGACGACTCGTCGTCTCGCGAGCGCGCAAAAGATTCCGCCAAGGCGGTGGCGCGGCTGGCCATCCGTGCGCAAAGTTGTTGCCCGGGACCGCGTGTCCTTGTTTCCCACCGGAAAAACCCCAACTCAGTACAAGCATGACCAAGTCCGATCTCAAACGCGCCTTTGCGGAATTTCTCGGAACGTTCTTCCTCGTGTTCGCGGGGACGGGAGCGATCATTGTGAATCAAACCAGCGATGGAGTCATTGGCCACGCCGGCATTGCGTTGGTTTTCGGTTTGGTGGTGTTGGCAATGATTCATACGTTTGGCGACGTGAGCGGAGCGCATCTGAATCCCGCGGTAACGCTGGGTTTCGCGACCGCGGGGCGATTTCCGTGGAAAGATGTATTTCCGTACATCGCGGCGCAGGTTGCCGGGGGTTTCGCCGCGAGCGGAGTTCTGCGGTTTTTGTTTCCGGAGTCCCCCACTCTGGGGGAAACCCTGCCGCAAGGCGGGGTGGCGCAATCCTTTGTTTTGGAAGTTATCCTCACCGGTGCGCTGATGTTGGTGATTCTTAACGTTTCCACTGGCGCGAAGGAGAAAGGCATCACCGCCGGGATCGCCATCGGCGCTACGGTGGCGCTGGAAGCGATGTTCGCCGGCCCTGTTTGCGGCGCTTCAATGAATCCGGCCCGTTCGCTGGCTCCCGCACTCGTCGGGGGAAACCTGCAGCACATTTGGTTGTATCCCACCGCCACCGTTCTCGGTGCGCTGATCGCCGTTCCACTGTGCCGTTTTCTTCGCTCCTCGTGAAAACCGATCCCCTGATCCTGATCCTCTGCACCGGAAATTCCTGCCGCTCGCACCTCGCGGAAGGCATCCTGCGCACCGCGCTCGGTTGCCGTTACCGTGTGGCGAGCGCAGGATCGAAACCAGCCGGGTACGTTCACCCGTTAGCGATCCGTGCGCTCGCGGAAGCCGGCATCGATATTAGCGATCACCGGTCGAAGCACCTTGATGAGTTTCTCAACGAGAACGTGGAAACCGTCATCACCGTTTGTGGAAATGCGGACCAAGCATGCCCGGCATTTCCCGGCCAAATGAACCGCCACCATTTCCCCTTCGATGATCCCGCGCACGCCACCGGGACGGAAGAGGAACTACTGGCCGTTTTCCGCCGGGTGCGTGATGAAATTCGCGCCGTTTTCCATGCTTACGCCGCGGGGCGGCTGGATGAAAAACGAACCACGGTGAATCCAACACCGATTCGTTGAGGTGTCCGGCTTGTTTCAGTGATCGTGGTCGCAGATGCAGGCGTATTCCTTGAGTTTGCAGCCGGAGCAATCCGCGAGGTTCACGGCGATGCGTTCGGTTACCGTTGCGCCGTCCGCGGTCGTCTTGAATTGCAGGATGAGCGGCGTGTTGTTTCCAGTCGGCAGCGGCTGATCGGAAACGAGGACGTCGCCCTGCTTGGCGAAGGCGAATTTTGTCGGCTTGAAACGATCGCCGCCGGTGGCGGTGACGATTTGCGTGGTGACCGGCGCCGGCTTGCCATTTTTATCCAGTGCGGTGAGTTGAATCCGGCGATCGGGAAGAACGAAAAATTCAACGTCCGGTTCTGATTTGGTGAGAACGCGACCGCCGTTCGGGCCGGCGGTTTTTGTTTTTTCGTGGCCGGGTGCGGAGTTCGCGAGGATGGCGCCAATGCAGGCGATGAGGATCGGATGTTTTGTCATCATGGTTTTGGTTGGTTGTGGTTGGAGTGGAAAATATTCAACGGGATGCGGCTGATTGTGATGCGATTGAGCGGAATGCGGCTTTGCGGCCGAACAGGCGGAACACCGCGGGGGTGACCGCCATGTCGAGCAGCGTGGAGGAAAACAAACCGCCGACGATGACGACGGCCACCGGGTGGAGGATTTCCTTGCCCGGTTGATCGGCGGCGAGGACCAGCGGGATGAGTCCGATGCCCGCCGAAAGCGCGGTCATGAGCACCGGCACAAGACGTTCCTTGGTGCCGCGGACAATCATCGTGCGCGTGAATCCTTCGCCTTCATGGCGCATCAGGTGGAGATAATGGGAAATCATCATGATCCCGTTTCTCGCGGCCACGCCGCCGACGGCGATGAAGCCGACGAGTGTCGCGATGCTGATGTTGCCAACAACCAGCCATGTGAACACAAGGCCGCCCATCAACGCGAGCGGGATGTTCAAGAGCACCTGCACCGCGAGCGAGATGCTTTTGAAATAGCTCGCAAGCAGCACCAGAACCGCCAGCAGAACCAGCGCGGAGAAAACGATGATCCGTGTGGTTGCTTCCCGCTGGGCTTGGAATTCACCTTCAAAAACGACGAAGTAACCGGGCGGGAAGTGCACTTGTTCCCGGACTTTCTGTTCCAGTTGCGCCACCAGCTCCGGGACGTTTCGCGCCGTTGGTTTGATGGCAAGAGCGAACCGTCGCTGGCCGTTCTCGCGGAAAATCAGGTTCGGACCTTTCGCTTCGCGCACATCGGCCACCAGCGAGAGCGGAATGTATTGATCCTCGCCGACGTGAATCGGCAAGCCGGCGATTTTCTCCGGACTATCGCGCCATTTTTCTGGCAAGCGGATGACCAATCCGAGCGAGCGTTCGCCTTCGCGGAGTTCCGCCACTTCCTTGCCGCCGATCAACGCCGACACATCATTGTTCAATTGTCCGGGAGAAATTCCGTAGGCTGTCGCGCGGTCGCGGTCAGGTTCGATACGGAGTTGCGGAATCGTCGAACTCTGGTCGAGTTTCACGTCTTCGAAGGCGGGCATCGTTTTCGCGATGTTCTGAACTTCGATGCCCAGTTCACGGAGCTTGTCGATGTCAGGACCGAAAATTTTCACCGCCACAGGCGCGGAAACTCCGCTCATCATGTGGCCGATGCGGTCCGCCAATGGTCCGGAAACCACGGCGAAAACTCCCGGGATGGCGCGAACTTTACGACCGATTTCCGCGGCGATCTCCTTGCGGTCGCGTGCCTCATCCCCATCCGCGGGAATCTGGAAATCGACATCAAACTCCGCCGTGGAAACGGGAACCACATGGTCGCCGCGTTCGGCGCGGCCCAGCCTGCGGCCGACTTTGCGGACCCCTTCCACCGAGAGGATCTGTTGCTCGATCACGTCCGAGATGCGGTTCATTTCCTCCAGCGATGTGCCGGGCGCGGCGGTTGCAGCGACGAGCGCGGTTTCTTCGCGGAACTTCGGCAGGAAATCCTTGTTCATCACCGGATAGAGCGAGAACGCGGCGACCATCAGGATCAGGGCGATGGCGACCACCAGCAGCGGCCGGGCGAGCGCGAAACGCAGTATGGTGCGATCGAGCAGGTGTTTCATTCCATGCACGAGGCGGGTTTCGCCGTGGCGGCGCCCTTTTTCCGGATTCAGGAGAAATGAACAAAGTACGGGAATCACCGTAAGTGAAACCACAAAGGATGCGGTCATCGAGATCATTGTCGCGATGGCGATGGGCGCGAAGAGCCGTCCTTCAAGACCGCTGAGGCCGAGCAGCGGCAGGAACACGAGAATGACGAGCACTGTGGCGTGGAAAATCGAGTTCCTTACCTCGCCGGACGCCCGGGCGATCACCTGGATTTTCGGTCGCGGTTCGGAAAGAACGGCGTTCTCGCGCAGGCGGCGGAAAACGTTTTCCACGTCCACGATGGCATCGTCCACGACCATGCCGATGGCCACGGCGAGGCCGCCGAGTGTCATCGAGTTCACGGTGATCCCGGAAACCAGAAAGACGATCATCGTGATGGCGAATGACATCGGCATCGCCGTGAGGGTGATGATCGTGGTGCGGAAATTCAGCAGGAAGAGGAACAGAACAATGGACACCATGATGGCGCCGTCGCGGATCGCTTCTGTTAGATTTCCGATCGCATTGTCGATGAAATCCTTTTGTTGGAACAGCAGGGTGGTTTCCACGCCCTGGGGCAACGTGGGCGCGAGTTCCTTGAGCGCGGTTTTGATTTGTGCGGTCAATTCGCGGGTGTCGAAGCCCGGGGATTTCGTCACGGACATGATGACGCCCGGCGTGCCGGAGGTTTCCGGGGCGACACCGATGCTGGCATCGCCGCGCATCGGTTCGATTCCCCATGTGACCGTCGCCACATCGGCGATGGAAATGGGGCGGCCGCCGGTTTTTTTGATGACGGTCTTGCCGATCGCCGCGGGGTCGGCGGTCATGGCGAGATTGCGGACCATGATTTCGGTGGGACCGGAATTGATGAACCCGCCGGTGGTCGTGTTTGCGGCGGTGGCGGCAGCGGCTTCCAATTCGGCGAAGGTGACGCCATGGGCCTGCATGCGGTGTGGATCGGGCTGGATTTCGAGTTGTTTCACGCCGCCGCCCATGTTGAGGATCTCGGCGATGCCGGGGATGTTCTGCAGACGGCGTTTGATCGTCCAATCGGCGAGTGCCCGCACTTCGCGCGGCGGCAGGTAGCCGGGTTCGCCTTCCTTCACGGTGGAGCGCACGCCGACCAGCAGGATTTCGCCCATCAGCGAAGCGACCGGCGTCATGAATGGCTCGGTGCCTTCGGGAAGTTGGCCGCGTGCGGATTGCAGGCGTTCCTGGACCAGCATGCGTGCCCGGTAAATGTCGGTGTCCCAGCCGAACTCGGCATAGACCAGGGAAAGCGAGACATCACTGTTCGAGCGCAGGCGGCTGAGTCCTGCCACGCCCATCAGCGCGCTCTCGATCGGCCGCGTTACGCGGGTCTCCACTTCTTCGGGTGCCAGACCGGGAGATTCTGTTAGAATGATGACTGTTGGCTTGGTGAGATCCGGTAAAACCTCCACCGGCAGGCGGGTCGCGGTGTGCATGCCGAAAACGAGCACGATGAGCGAAAGCCCGAGAATAATCGTGCGGTTCGCGAGCGACCACTGGATCAGTTTGTCCAACATACGGGTCAGCCTTCCTCCTGGTTCGGGATGTTATCGGCGGGATCGCGGTGGATAAAGCGACCTGCCAGGGACGCGAGCAACAATAGGAACAGCGCGGCGGTTGTCCATTTCCACACCGGGCTGGCCCCGGATGCTTCGTGATGTTCGGGCGGAGCGGTGGCGGCGGCTTTTTTTTCGTTGCCGGTGATTTCGGAGCCATCCTCGTTGTGTTCATGACCGTGCGCCGCATCGAGTGCTTCCTTGAGCGATATGGCGGAGCCACCGGCGAAGGAGAGTGAATAGGCGCCGCGGGTGACGATTTCATCGCCTGGAAACAAGCCGCCGAGGATTTCAATCTCACGGTCATTGCTGCGGCCGACCTGCACCGGCACCTTGTCGAAGGCATTCGGAAGTTTGAAGTTCTTCACGTAAACAAAACGGCTCGCGGCCTCGCCTTGCACGGCGGAACGCGGGACGGTCATCACTCCCGGATTGCTGGCGGTGACAATCGAGAACTCCGCACGCATGTTCGCCCGCATGCGCAGGCCGGGATTCGGAACTTTGAACACGGCGTCGATGGTGCCGCTTTCGCGGTCCGCGATGGTGCCGAAGCGCAGCATTTTACCGGTGAGCCGTTGATCGCCGAGGGCGGACACGCGGATGTATGCCTTGCTGCCGGGCGCGATTCGCGCCGCCTGGTGCTCGGGCACCCGGGCGATGGCCAGCACTTCTGTTAGATCGGAAATATCGAGCAGTTCCTTTTCCGGCTCCACCGGCTCGCCGAGGCCGATGTGGGAGTCCACCACCAAACCGCCGACCGGGGCCTTCAAGGCGACAACCGGCGGAGGATCGCCCGGTTGCCGGCTCTCGACACGCACCAGGGTCTGGCCGGCGGTGACGGTGTCGCCCACCCGCACGTCGAGGGCAACGACGCGGCCGGGGATCCGGCTGCTCAAAACGCCGTGGTTTTCCGGGATTTCCTCGATCCGGCCGAGCGCGAAGATGGTTTCCTCGAAGCCGGTTTCCTCCACCACCGCGGTCTCGATGCGCAGGTTCCTGATGCCATTTTCATCGAGCACAATCGTGTTGTCCTTCGGCGGCTGCGCCATGGCGGTGGCCGCAATTACTAGGAATATGGTAACAAATTTCATGGCCGGATTGATTTACGGGGTGCCGATGGCGGCGAGGTAGCGCACGCGGGTGAGGTGAAATTCGCGCAGTGCGTTTTGCCGGGTGATTTCGAGTTGAAGCCGTTGTGCGCGGGATTTGAGAACCGTCTGGAATTCCGCCTGGCCATTGCGCCACGCGGCTTCCGTGTCGGCGGCTTGCTTGCCCGCGAGCGGCAGCAGGTTGCGGTCGATCTCATCCATGAGCTTGATCCACCCGCGCATTGCCGCAATGGCGGCCGCCGCTTCGCCGCGGATGTTTGCCGCCATTGCCGCCGCTTCGCCGCGTTTGCGTTCATGGCGGGCGGTTGCCTCGGAAATGTTGCCTTCGTTGTTGTTCCAGAATGGCAGGGGAATGCTCAGACGCACACCGACCATCGCTTCGTTTTCCAACCCGTCCGGCGCATCCTCCATTCGCTCGCCGGAGACGAAGGCGGCGGCTTCCCAATCCTCGCGGCGTTTCGATTTCTCAATGGCGATGGATTGCTCCGTCGCGTCGGTTTCCAGCAATGCGATCTGGTAATCCGCGCGGCGTGCCGGGTTGGTCGCCGTCGCGATGGAGCGTGGATCAGCCAGCGTCCCGGAGATCACGAGGCCTTCGCGATGGCCGATTCCGAGGAGCGGCTTGATCAAACCGGTTGACATCGCTTCCCTGGCGTCGAGTTCGAGGGACTCCGTGGATGTTTGGGTCGCTTCGAGACGTGCTTGGCCGGCATCAAGCAACGAGCCTTCGCCCTTGCGCGCCGCGGTGTCGATGTTTGCAGCGAGCTGGTTGGTGAGGTCCGCCTGCTTGCGCAACAAGCCGCGCCGTTGGCGAATGGCGAGGATTTCAACGAGCGCGGCACGTGCCTCGGCGATGAGTTTTTGCTCTTCGCGGCGGACTTCGAGTTCCGCGGCGCGGATTTCGGCCAGCGATAGTTGTTTCTCCAGCCGCAGCCGGTTGGTCACCGGAAACTTCTGTGAAATCCCGAGTTCAATCGATCCCTCGCGAAATGACGGCGTGTGTTGGACTGAAGTTTCCAACCGCGGGTTCTCGAGGCGGCCGGCCGTTCTCATCCGGCCGTATGCTTCAGCAATGCGAAGCCGTGCGGCGGCAAGCGAGGGATTCTGGGAGCGCACGCGCGCACCGAGATTGTCAAAGGTGACGACGACGGATGGCGCGGCGTTGGCAACACCGAGGATGAGCGCGAGGCAGGCGCTCCAATGATGGTTAAACATGGAAATGAAGATACAAATTGAACGAAATGCATGCCTCCACATGCGCGGCGGCGAATTTCACCGGTGATTCATTCTAACAGAAATCACCGGCCGACGGATTTGTCGGTTCAAACAATGGGCGGTTTGTCCATTTCCAGACAAGGGTCGTCCGGGGCCGCCAGATGTTCCGCGAAAATCAGCGTGAGGGAAAACCCGGGGCTGAAGCAGTGCGGAGGCCGGGAAAGATCGGCGGCGAAGGGAAGAGTATGCGCACACGCGCCGGGCAGGTGGCCGTGCGGGCAATCGGAATCGTGGTGGGAATGACACGGTTCATTGTCGGAATGTTGGTGATCGCAGTTTCCGGCAATGTGGGATTTCAAGTGGGTCGCACATGGATCTTCGGCAAAGGTCCGCACCTGAAGCCCCAAGAAGAGGCAGAGGAGTAGAAGCCATTGGAGGAGATGATTCATTGCAGACGCATGACTATTACAACGAATTGCTCCTGTGGCGAAAGGAAATTCCGTAGGCTTGCTGGCAATGCGCTTGGCATTGCGGGGTGTTGGCGGAAACTACGGCATGACCGGAAAGCGATTGGTATTTCATACGAATGGAAATCCCGCGGACGTTTTGCGGCTTGAGGAGTTCGCCCCGCGCGAGCCCGGTGGCGGCGAGGTGCTGGTGCGGATGGAAGCCGCGCCGCTCAACCCCGCCGATCTCAATACCGTGGAGGGAACCTATGGAGTGAAACTGGATCTGCCCGCGACTCCAGGGATCGAAGGCGGCGGCGTGGTGGAAATCAGCAGAGCGGATGGATTTTCTCCCGGCGACCGCGTGATGTTTCTCGCCCGGGCGGCGACATGGGCGACCCATACGACCGTGACAGCGAACGCTTTGATCAAGCTGCCCGCGGAAATTGATCCGCTGCAAGCGGCGATGCTGAAGGTGAATCCGGCGACCGCGTATTGCCTGCTGAATCACTTTGAGAAATTGAAGCCCGGCGATTGGGTGGTGTTGAATCTCGGGAATTCCGCGGTCGGTCGATGCGTGATTCAGCTCGCACGGATCGCCCGGGTGCGCACGATTTCATTCGTGCGTCGGCTGGACACCGCTGAGGAACTCCAACGACTGGGAGCCGGGCATGTGTTGATGGATGATGAGGACGGATTGGCGGCGGCGAAGGAGGCGATGAATGGGGCGAATGCCGTTCTCGCCTTCAATGGCGTCGGCGGCGAAAGCGCGTTGCGGCTGATGAAACTGCTGCGCAAAAGTGGCACGCACGTGACTTACGGGGCGATGGGCCGCAAACCCGTCAGCCTGCCGAACGGATTGTTGATTTTCCGCGACATCCGCTTGCGCGGGTTGTGGGTGACGCGCTGGTTGGAAAGCATCGGGCCGCACGAGGTGCGGGAGATTTACAACCGGCTCGCACAAGCGGTTCTCGATGGGACGTTGGTGCAGCCGGTTGACCGGAGTTTCGCCCTTGGTGATTTCAAGAATGCCCTCGCCCGGCTGAACGCACGGGAACGAACGGGGAAAGTGCTGTTTGAAATGTGAGAGATTTACTCTTGCGTAGATACCAATAGGGAGTATGTGTATCGCATGCAAAGAACCGGGGAAGTTGTGAAACCGCTGGCGGACCGTGTCAACCGCATTGCCGGCCAGGTGAAAGGGGTGGGGGCGATGATTGCATCGGGCCGTGATTGTCCGGAAATCCTGCACACCATTTCGGCGGTTCACGCTTCGCTCCGTTCGCTGGAAGCGAAGCTCCTCGAAGACCACGTGAAACACTGCGTCCACGAGGCGGCCGCGCATCCCCGCAAGTTCAACCAACGGCTCGACGAGCTGATCGCCCTCTACAAACGCCGACTTTCGTAAGGCCATGGATTGTTGCAAAAATTCTGAGGAAATGGACATGACGCCCGGGTCGCCCTGTGGCGGGAAACGGACGTTTGACTGGATCCTGTGGATCTCCGTGGCTTTGGTGATTGCGGGTCTTGCCGGGCATTTTTCCGGTGGTGGTCCGCAGTGGTGGCAGGTGTATTCGCATGGCACGGCGGCGTTCATGGCAAAAGCGTGGTGGGGGATTCTCGCGGGCATCGTGGCGGTGGGGGTAATCGGCCGGCTGCCGCAGAACCTGGTCACCGGTTTGCTTGGCAAGGGTGGGACCTTCGGCGGGATCGTCAGGGCGGTGATGGCGGGAACGTTGCTCGATTTGTGCAACCACGGCATCCTGATGATCGGCGCGAAACTTTATCGCAAGGGGGCGTCGTTTGGGCAAACGGTCGCGTTTCTCATTTCCAGTCCATGGAATTCGCTGTCGCTCACGCTGATGTTAGGCGCGTTGATCGGCTGGAAGTGGATGGCGGTGTTTGTGGTTCTTTCGATGATCGTAGGCATTGTTGCCGGAGTTTTGGCGGAACTGTTCGTGAAGCGCGGGCTGCTTCCGGCGAACCCGCACACGCGTGAACTGCCGGAGGATTTTCGGTTTGGGAGCGAGTTCCGTATGGCGATGCACGAGCTCAAGCCAACCGGCCGGAATCTGAAAGCGATGGCAACCGAAGGAATCAAGGAGTCCGAAATGATCTTGAAATGGATTTTCTTCGGGGTGGTCGTGGCTTCGTTGGTCCGTGCCTTTGTGCCGGAAGAAGTATTTTCGCAATACTTCGGGCCATCGCTCGCCGGGCTGCTTCTGACCCTTGTGGCGACCACTTTGATTGAGGTTTGTTCGGAAGGGTCGAGCCCGGTTGCTGCGGATTTGATCACCCGTGCGAACGCCCCGGGCAACGGTTTCGCGTTCCTGATGGCCGGAGCCGCGACGGACTATACCGAGATTATGGTGCTGAAGGAAACGATACAGTCATGGAAGGCGGCATTTGCATTGCCGCTCCTAACCGTGCCGCAGGTCTTGCTCCTCGGCTGGTTGCTGAACCAAACCGTCTGAATAAAAAACCCGCGGATTCCGGATGGAACCGCGGGTTTGCACCGGACCATCAATGATGGTAATAACCGCGACGGTAGTAGCCGCGATGATAGTGGCCATGGTGATGACCGTGGCTGCGGCCGGCGGCATGTCCAAGGATGCCAGCGGCGGCAATGCCAGCGACGGCCACACCGGGATCAACCGACTGCACCGGACGACCATATGCGTCGTAGGTGGTCATGCAACTTGAGGCCGCAACGACGGTCAGAGCGAGGCCCGTGACTAGCGCGGTGCGGCGGATGCGTTGGATGGAGGTTTTCATGGTTACACTGCAATAGACGCCGCAAAACCCGCATTATTCAACCTTTGATTTCGACCAGGTCAGGAAAGCACTTGTTTGTGGAATGAAAGCCAATCGTCGAGATTGTTCAGGTTGATCGCGTCGGGCAAAGAGCCGTCGTCGGAGATTTGATTGGCGGCGAGGATTTGCCGGCGGATTTCATCCTTGTGATGATAGCCGAGGATCGAATCGTTGAGGTTTTTCACGGCATCGGGATCAAGGGCGCCGCCGCATTGCGTGAGAATCCATGCTTCCAGCGCCGGATACGTCGGCTGTTCCGAGGCGATGAATTTTTCGAACGCATCGCGCTGGATGCCGAGTCCATCAAGCACCATTTGGTCGTATCCCTGGCCACAGGCCGGGTAATCGGGGTGGAGTTTGCCAGCCGCGCCAAGGGAAGCTTTGAGCCAGAGCCGCGGGAGGTGAAGCACGCCGAGCGGGCCGGCGGTGCCGGAACTGATGAGGGGAATGATTTCAGACATGATCGGTGGTCGGTTGCCGGTGACGTTATGCCATACGTGATCGCCGCCTGTCACTCCCATTGCGAGCGTGACGTGCCAATCCACGCGGCGATGATGGCCACGAAAATATGTGCGCTCAGGGCGAAAAGACAGGTTTCCTGGAGAGAGAGCGTGGTGTCGATGACTGATTTCACTGCGGTGTGCACGTTGTTCTGGAGCGCTTCCACGCTGCCGGACCACGCCCAATACGCGGAGATGAACGGACGGGTGAAGGCCTCGATTTTTTCCGGCAACGCAAGAACCGCGCCGGAAAGTGGAAGCTGAAAGCCGACCAGATAAATGGACATCAGCGACGCCTGCTCCGCCGTGCGCATGAGCGCGGAAATGGCGAGGCAGATGCCCGTCATCGCGGCATTCACGAGCAACAGGAATCCGGCGTGTTCGATGAAATCGCCACGAAACGGACCGATGGCGTTGACGAAGAACGCCATCCACAGGGATTGCACGATGACCAGGCAGGCGAGGAACGCGACCTTCGAAGCGAGATACGCGGATGGCCGCAAACCACCGAATTTTTCTTTTTCCAGAATCAATCGCTCGCCGGCGATTTCGCGCGCCGAGTTGTTCGATCCCATGAGCGAGAGCAAAACGACCTGGAACATGATGATGCCGGAAACGGCCGAGCCGACCCGCAATTGGTCCGAGCGGACGCCTTGTTCCTCCTGGATTTCCGTCATCACGTTGGCGGGCCGGGTGTCGGAATACTGGCGGATGTTGCCCCGGGCTTTTTCGCTGAAAACGGTGACGAGCAGCGGAAAAACGATGAGGATGGCCAGTTGGAGAAATACCTGGCCCTTGTCGCGGAAAAAAATCCGCCAGCGGCGCGTTAGCAAGGTGGAGAACTGGCTGAAAAATCCCGGCAGCTGGATTGCGCCCGGGGTTGTGGCCGCGGGTTGCGTGGCGGCCGGTGAATCATCTTCCGCGACTAATTTCAGCGGAACGTTGTCCACGGGTTCGGGCTGGAGTGCACCGCTGGCGATGAGATCAGCCCGGTTTTTCTCCAACATTTTCTGATAGGCCGGACCGTGTTTGTTCCACGATGCCTGCCAGCGTTCCGATTGCTGGGTGGTCAGCCGCGGATACACTTCCTCTGTATCCTTCACCGAAAAGTAGTGGGTCATTTCCGCCGGCGGGCCGTGATACGCCACGCGGCCCTCGTGCAGGACGAGCACGGAATCGTAGAGTTCCATGTGGGCGAGCGAGTGGGTCACGGAAATGACGATGCGCCCTTCGCGCCGCGACAGATCATGCAGCAGCCGCACGATTTCCCGTTCGGAACGAGGATCGAGGCCGGAAGTCACCTCGTCGCAGAGCAGGAGTTTGGGATCGGAAACGAGCTCCATCGCCAGACCGAGCCGACGTTTTTGGCCCCCGGAAAGCACCTTCACATGGCGGTCGGCGATGGTGGTGAGACCGGTTTCGTCGAGTACGCGATCAATGCGGGCATCCAGCTCCGCAGTGCCGCGGGTTTTCACCCGCAACCGGGTGGCGGCTTCGACGGATTCATCCACCGTGAGCGGATCGTAAGCGATGGAGAACTGCGGCACGTAGCCGATTTCCGTTGGTTCGAAATCGCCCTCTTTTGAAAGATCGCGCGCGTCCCAGTGAAGGGATCCCGAAGTCTCCGGATTCAATCCGGCGATGGTCTTGAGCAATGTCGTTTTTCCGCAACCGGATGGACCGACGATGGCCATGAAGTGTCCGCGCGGGATCGTGATCGAAACCGAATCGAGCAACGGAACGCCTTCTCCTTCTTTGCGGATGTGGAAACTGACGTCCTTGAGTTCGAGCACGCGGTGAAATGGGTTGTTGGAGACGAAACGTCGGCAATTTGCCGGTCCTATCGAAAACCTCTGCCTGCGTTACGATTCGAGCGGCACAATTTTGATTTTCCCTGCGGGCCTGGTGTGGAGGTTGGCGGCGAGAGTGGGTGCGCTGGTGGTTTCCGCAGGTTTTGCGGATTCCTGGCCGAGGGCGTCACGCAATGCGCCTTCGACGAGTTGGCCGCAGTGGATTTTCATTGGCGGCAATGGACCGAGAGCGCCGGTGAGTTCACTGGCGTCGAGCCGGGCGGCTTCTTCCGCGGTTTTTCCTTTGAGGAGTTCGGTGGCCATCGAGGCGACGGCGATGGCCGTTTGGCAGCCGAAGGCTTGGAACGAGGCGCGGTCGATCACGCGTTTGCCGTCTTTTTCCGTGAACTTGAGCCACATGCGCAGCATGTCACCGCAATCGGGTGAACCGACGGTGCCCACGGCATCGGCGTCCGCAAGCTCGCCTTGGTTCTGCGGATTGGCGAGGGCATCGCGGACTTTTTCTTCGAAGGTGCTCATGGGATGGAAATTAAACGCAAGGACGCGAAGGTGCCAAGGGAGGTTTTGGTGATTCAGAAATCAAGGCACCGCGGATCAAACGAATCTTGCGAATGAAGTTTTCAAAAGCTAGTCACTCGATTTTGCAATGGTGCGGAATCATTTCGGAAGTTCAGTGTGCATAAATGACTTCGCGGAGGCAAAGACCATCGGCCGGGGCGCAGAGGGGGGATTTGCCGAGTGGGAGGCCGGGCGGCTGGTCGAGCAAGGCGGTGAGATCATCCAGACGCATGCGGCCTTGGGCGGCGTGAACGGCGGCACCTGTCAGCAAGCGGACCATTTTGTAGAGGAAACCGTCGCCATGCCATGTAATGCGGTAGCCGTCGGGCAAAGTGGAAATTTCCGCGCTGTGGATGGTGCGCTGCCAATCCATGTCCGGCTTTTCGTTGCCGCGGTAGGCGGCGAAGGCATGAAAATCGTGGCGGCCGGTGAAGATCTCGATTGCGCGGCGGAGTTCGGTGACATCGAGCCCGCGTGGGAGGTGCCATGCGAGTCCGGCCTTGAGCGGCGGCAGGACAGGATCGGTGCAGATGTCATATTGGTAGATTTTCGCGATGGCGGAGAAGCGGCTGTGGAAATCCGGCGCGGTTTCCTCGCACGCCATCACGCGGATGGTAGCGGGCAGTTTGGTATTGATCGCGGGAACCCAGTTGAAGGGGTTCATGGAAATATCAGGCGGTGCGTCGAAGTGCGCGGTTTGGCCGAGCGCGTGCACGCCGGCGTCGGTACGGCCTGAGCCGTGGATGGGGACGGGATTTTTCGCGACGATTTCGAGCGCCCGGGAAATGTGATCCTGCACGGTGTTCCCGCAAACCTGGGATTGCCAGCCGTTGAACGGGCGGCCGTCGTAGGCGATGGTGAGCTTGAGGCGCATGGTCGCAACGATGCGCGAATGCGGAGGGAAATCCGTCAGCGGTGGCGCCGGAACAAGAGGCCGGCCGACATCAGGCCAAGAAGTGCAACGGATGGCTCCGGGGCATGCGTCACGTCGATGTTGCTGAATTGGATTTGATCCGCGTTCAAATTGTTTCCGGCGAGAAAGCCGACACGGTTGAACGAATAGGCACCCGCGTGGGGAAGATCGTTGGCGGTTCCGTTCATGTATTCCACGCCGCTGTTGGTAAGCAATGGCGTGATTTGCAGGGTGCTGTCAGCGAGGCGTTCGATCGTGAGGCTGAAGTCGTAAGTGACCGCGGGAAAGGCGATCGCGGTGGTGATGGTGGATGCGCGGGTTCCGCTACCGGTACCGGACGAAGTGCCTGAAGCGAATTGCGTGCTGTTCCCCGAACCTCTTTCAAAAATGATTCCGGAAGTGGAACTGACTGCATTGCTTGCGAAATATCCCAGCCATCCGGTCGTGTCACTTGAACTGTTGTTGTTGAACACGCCGATTCGGAAGTCACCGGCGGTTGATGAACCCGTCGAGATGCCGGACATCGTGCAACTTCCGGAGAAAACGATCGTGTCGCCGGGGTTGGTCAACGTGATCGTCGCGAATCCAGAGTACAATGATGAATTATCGGCGTTATCCGGGGTGTTGTTTCCCAACGTGGGTGATGCCGTATTGGCATTTGTTAGGATGGCGCTGCCTTGCCCCAGCGCCCAAGGCCCGATGATGAATGCAGCATTTGCGCAGGGAATGGAGAGAAGGGCGGCGGCGCAAAATGGGAGGATTTTAATCATGCGGATCGAGGCTTGATGGTGAATCGGCAAAGCAAACTAGATGCCATGAATGCCGAGGGTCGAGGTTTAATTGGAATCAAAAATTGCGTTAGAATCCCAACTCCTGGTGGCCAAGACCCTCCAACCATGTGTTCAGAATTTCCACCGCCGCGGCTTGGTCGATGACGGACTTTTGTTTTTTCGCATTCCGGCCGGCTTCGCGGAGCTTTGCGGCGGCTGTGGTGGTGGTGAGCGTTTCATCGGTGAAAACGAGAGGGGTGTCCGGCAGGCGGACGGCGAGCTTTGTGGCGAAGGCGCGGACTTTCGCGGCGGCGGTTCCCTCGCTGCCGTCCATGCGCACCGGCAGGCCGACCACCAGCGTGCGGATCTTGCGCGCGGTTGTTAGATTGGCAATGCGTTCGATGGGATCGGTCTTGCGGACGTCGATCGTTTCCACCGGGTGGGCGAGGATGCCGAAATCATCCGTGGCGGCGATGCCGATGCGGGTGTCACCATGATCGATGCCGAGAGCCGGGTGAGGGGATTTGTTCAACGGGAAAACGATGACGGGACACGCAATGGCATGCAATGGAGTTTCACAGCAATTCCTTCGGCAGCAGTGCGCCGAGTTTTTTGATGTCATCGGCTCGATGTTTGTCGGCGACGAGGAGGGCGTCTTCGGTTTGGACGACGATGAGATCGCTGACGCCAAGGAGGGCGATGCGGGAGGCGGGGCAGGCATTGAAGACGATGTTGCCGGACGAGGAAATCTCGGTGATTTGGCAGTTGGCGCGGTTGTCCTCGCCGTAGGGCGCGAAATATTTGGCAACGGCAAGCCAGGAGCCGACGTCGTCCCAATCGAAGGTGGACTGAATGGTGAGGACGCGGTCGGCTTTTTCCATGAGGGCGTAATCGATGGAACGCGGCGGCAAGGCGGGAAATTTTTCGGCGATGACGGATGGAAGATCAGGTGCGGTGGCGAGGTCGTCGATGAAAGCGGCAAGCTCGGGTGCGTGTTTGGCGAGCTGTGCCGTCACTGCGGGAATCGACCAGACGAACATGCCGGCGTTCCACGAGAAGCCGCCCTGACGGAGAAAGTCCTCGGCAACTTCGGGGCTGGGTTTCTCGCGGAAGCGTTTTACTTCGTGCGCGGTGTGATCAAGCGCAGCGGAAATGCGGGCTTCGTTTCCACGCTCGATGTAACCGTACGAGGGACACGGCCATGTGGGCTGGATGCCGATGGTGACGAGTCCGTCCGATTCCTCGGCAACCGTAAACGCGTCTTGGATCACGGCTTGGAAAGAAGCGACATCGCGGATGAGTTGGTCGGCCGGAAGCACAAGCATCACGGCATCCGGACAACGCGCGGCGATGAGGCCGATGCCAAGCGCGACGGCGGGCGCGGTGTCGCGGCGGCACGGTTCGGCGATGATGTTCTCGGGCGGCAGCATGGCCGCGACGGAGCGGACGCCTTCGAGTTGTGTTTCGTTGGTGAGGATGAAAATGTTTTCGGGCGGGACGAGGCCATCGAGACGTTGGATCGCGTGGCCGAGCAAGGTGCCATCGCCGAAGAGATCGAGGAGTTGTTTTGGTTTCGCATCGCGGCTGAGCGGCCAGAAACGTGCGCCGGAACCACCGGCAAGAATGAGGGCGAAGGCGCGTTCGGACGAAGGCATGAAGCGAGTGAAGTGGAAAACCGCAGTCACGGGAAGAGTGGACATTTTTTCCCTTTCTTCATCGGGTGTGATCCCGTTAGTTTGAGGTCATGCAAGATGAACATTCCGAGATCGCTCCGGCATGGGTGGAAACCAGCGCACTCGCAGCTCCGGCATTGATTGGCGCGGCGGCGGGTTTGCTTTTGGGCGACCTGATGCACAAGAGCGCGCGGCGTGGTGTGGGTATCGGACTTGGTGCGCTTGGCGTGGCGGCATTGCTGCCGTTTGCGGTGGGCGGGGTGAACTGGTTGATCACCGGCCCGCGCAGCAAGCTGGGCGTGCGCCGGAAAATCCAACGCATCCGCGATGCGGGCGTGGGCGTTCCGGATTACGATGAAGTGGATCAGGAATTGCGCGAGCAGGGGCTGATTTGAAACGTCTCCGCATCGCGGTGACCGGCACGACCGGGCGGGTGGGCGCGGCGTTGGCGAAGCATCTTGCCGGGGCGCATGAAATCATTCGATTGCCGCGGACGGTGTTCGACTTGGCGGACCGGGCAAACGTTTCGGCTGTTTTATCCGGTCTGAATTGCGATGTGTTTTTGAATCCCGCGGGTATCACTTCGCTGGAGGCCTGCGAAGATGATCCGCCGCAGGCAATGCGGGTGAATTCCCAGGTTCCCGGACGAATTGCGGAATGGTGCTCTGGAAACAACGTGCGGATGATTCATTTCAGCACGGACTATGTGTTCGATGGGAAGAACGGGCGGCTTTTGACCGAGAATGACAAACCCGCGCCATTGAGTGCTTACGGCCGGAGCAAGCTGGCAGGCGAGCGTGCCGTGCTGGCCTTTCCGGGGCATTCGGTGTTGCGGGTTTCGTGGGTGTTCGGGCCGGAAAAACCGTCGTTCATTGACTCGGTTTTTCACTCTGCTCTGGCGGATGAATCGCTTGCGGCAGTGGCCGACAAAACATCGCTGCCGACCCACACCGCCGATCTTTGCGGATGGGCAGGAGATTTGTTAGAAAAAGATTTTTCGGGCATGCTGCATGCGTGCAACGCGGGAGAACCGGCGAGCTGGCATGACATTGCGATGGTGGTGGCCGATGAAATGCTGGCGCTGGGAATTTTGAAAACGATGCCGGAAATTGTCGCGTTGCGCATGCGGGACGTGACCGCCTTCCGGGCACCGCGGCCGGTTCACTCGGCGATGGATTCGTCCGCGCTTGCCGGGTTGCTTGGCCGCACGATTCGTCCGTGGCCGGAAGCGGTGCGTGGCTATGTGCGCGAACTTGCCGCGGCTTATGGTAGCTCCACTTCGGCGATCACGGGAAAGTGATCGGAAAGCATCGGCTTGTCCTGATCCCGGATTTTCGCAGCAATGATGCGTGTGTTTTCAGGAACGAGAATGTGATCGACCTTGCGGTTGCCGGCCGCAGTGCCTTCCCAGAAGTGCAATGTCGTGCGATGACCGGGCCGGCCGGGGAACGTGTTGACGAATCCTGCTGACGCCAGGGTTTTCAAAGCCGGATTTGTTTCCACGGCGTTGAAATCACCGAGCAAGATGACCGGTTCATCGCGATGCTTGCGGGCGGCGATGCGCCTGGCGATTAGCGCCGCGGCTTTCTCCCGGGACGGCTGGTTGCGATGATCCCAATGGGTGTTGAACACGTAGAAGCCCCGGCCTGTTACGCGGTCGATCAAGCGGATCCACGTCGCGATGCGCGCAAACCCATTGCCCCATGTTTTCGAGCCGGGCGTTTCGGGAGTTGCGGAAAGCCAGAAGACGCCATGGTCCGCAGCATCGAAGCGATCCGTGCGGTAAAAGATCGCCGCGTATTCGCCGTTTTTTTCGCCATCGTCGCGGCCAATTCCGGTAAACGCGTAGTCGGGCAGGGAAGCGCGGAGGTCGGCGGCCTGGCCATGAAGCGCTTCCTGAATGCCGAACACATCGGGATGCTCGGCGCGGATCATGCGGACGGAATGAATGATCCGTTGCTTCCAGGCGCGTGATCCCGCTTCGGCGGGATTTTCGTAGCGCACGTTGTAGGTCATCAGCCGCAGATGGAGCGGGCCATGTTGTACGATCGAAGTGGCGCGGCGCGGTGTCTCGTACGCGGATTTCCGGCAAGCGGGAAGCGCGGCGAGAAAAGTGACAGCGAAGGCGAGGCGGAAATTCATACCCAAGTTCTGATGAAATTGGGAGTTTGGAAAACCACTGATTGTGCTGATTTCACGGATTTTTAGAGAAGACCCAAAGGCGGAAGTGGAATCATGAAAGTCGACAAGAGTTTTGGAATGGATTCAGCATGACGTTGCGGACAAGAAAAAAGCCGCCCTCCGAAGAGTGGCGGCTTTTGGAAACTTTTGTGGGCGGTCGCGCGGATCAGTTTGCCTCGGCCACCACGTTCACGCGGCGGGAATCCCGGTCAAACAGCACGCGGCCATCCACGAGTGCGAACAGCGTGTGGTCGCGACCGATGCCAACACCGTTGCCGGGGTGGAATTTCGTGCCGCGCTGGCGGACGAGGATGTTGCCGGCGATGACGGCTTGGTTGCCGAATTTTTTCACGCCGAGACGTTTGCTGCGGGAGTCGCGACCGTTCTTGACGGAGCCTTGTCCTTTCTTATGGGCCATGAGAGTGGATGGTTGGGAAAATGATGGAAACGGATCAGCCGACGGCGGTCACCTTCAGCGTGGTCAAGCAGCGGCGGAAGCCTTTGGTTTTATGATACCCCTTGCGGCGTTTGAACTTGAACGCAACGCCCTTGGGTCCGCGGAATTGGCTGACGACCGTGGCGGTGACGGAAGCACCGTCCACCAGCGGAGCGCCGATGCGGAGGTCTTCGCCTTCGCCGATCATGAGAACGTCGAACTTCACTTCGGAATCCAGTTCGACATCGAGTTTCTCGACATCAAACGTGGTGCCTTCTTTGACGCGGTATTGTTTACCGCCGGTTTTGATCACTGCGTAGGCCATGGCCGTATGGGGAAATAAATTCGGTTACCGCCGGGCGGCGGGGCGGGGAGATCACCACGGCTCCGTGGAACGCGCAAGGTTTTTTTCACCGGGCGAGGGCAATTCCGTCAAAATTCGGGTCGTGATTTGACGCGTTGGTTTTCCGACTGCGTTGCATGCTGCAAGGTTTGGCTTGCCTCCCAAGCACTCCGGCGTTCCCCTTGGTGTCCCATGGTCAGATTTTCGCGGACCTATTTTTGCGGCAAGATTGTCCTGCTGGCGGTAGTCCTGCTGGCGGCTTGCATTCCCGCTGCGGCTGAAAAAATCGGGTTGGCGGACGGGTTTGATTTTCCGATCGGCAAGCCCAATGCGGACGGTTACTACAAAGCGCGCGGCTTGCGGCTGCGTTCACCCCGGCACTTCGGCGAAGATTGGAACGGGCGCAGCGGCGGCGATTCCGACCTCGGCGATCCCGTGTATGCGATTGGCGATGGCATCGTCACTTTTGCGGCCAACGTGCGGCGGGGCTGGGGCAACGTGGTGCTGACACGCCATGCCTACCGCGATCCGGCCACCGGGCAGGTCCGATTCATCGACACGCTCAACGGCCACCTTGACCGGATTCTTGTGAAAGTCGGCCAGGAAATCAAACGCGGCCAACAGATTGGCACCATTGGTTCGAATTTCGGGATGTATCCGGCGCACCTGCACTTTGAGATCCGCTGGAATCTCAGCATCGGCATGCAACGTAACAGCGCGTCGGCCGACCTGAACAACTGGGCGGACCCGACCGATTTCATCAACCGCAACCGGAAACTCGGCCGCGAATGGGGCCAGGTGGAGGTGCCGAAGGGAACGTATCAAGATTACGAGGGTAACAAGGGGTTTTGAAGAATTGAAAATTGGAAATCGAATATTGAAAATTGGAAGAAACATTCCGACCGTTCATCGCCGATTTTCCATCCCTTTTCTGCCATGAAACGCGGAAAGGGACGGCGATCCCCGTTTTTTATCGTCCTGTTGATTGTTGTCGCCGCCGTTTTCTGGCTGAAGGATTTCCACAGGGCGGAGGGAACCAGCGCAGCGGAAAAACCACCGCGTGCGATTCCGGTGGAAAATGCCGAGCCACCGGGTGATCGACCAACGCGGAAAACCGCGGGAGCTTACGAACTCTACGAACGCTGCACACTGGTGGGTGACCGGGGTAACGATGGCGACAGCTTCCGCGTGCGGCTGCCGGACGGCCGGGTGGAAACCTTCCGGTTGTATTTCGTGGATGCGCCGGAAAGCGCGTTCCGCCGCTATCGTGGCGGCGAAACGAACCACGCCCGCATTCGCGATCAAGCGGCGGACCTCGGCGGCATCACTCCGCAGCAGGCGGTGGCGATGGGAAAGAAAGCCAAGGAATTTTCCCTTGGTTTACTCAAGTCCGCGCCGTTCACGATTTTCACTCGGTGGGACAGCCCGTTTCACGACCGCCGTTATCATGCCTTTGTTCTCGTTGAGTCTGGAGGAAGGAAGCGTTTGCTGCACGAGCTGCTCGTCGAGCGCGGGCTTTGCCGCATCCGCACGAAACCCGGCGCATTGCCCGATGGCACTCCGCCGGAAAAACAACGGAAGAAACTCAGGGAGATGGAACGCGCCGCCCGCAAAGCGGAAACTGGCGTGTGGGGAATGTGAAGCGGAAAAAGTTCATCCGCGCTCGGCTTTCCGATGCGGTGTTGAAGTGACTTCGGATCGTGGCTGCGACGGTCCGTCGCAGGCCGTGGCAGTGGCGGCCCGCCGCTGCTTTTGTTTCCTATCGTTGCGGCGGGCCGCCGCAATTACCGCCTGCCGCGAGCCGCGGCAGCCACGGAAACAGCGCCAGAAACTCCGGGTGATGGGGCGCACCGCCCGCAAAGCGGACAGAGGCGCGTGGGGTTTGTAACTGCGGCTGTGGCGTCACGCCGCGAATGAAGATGCGGGCGGGACGCCCGCGCTCCCTTGAATAAAAATCATCCCGCCACCTTGAGCCAGATCCACATTGTCACGTAGGCGACGGCAGCTGCGGCGGGCAGGGTAAGAACCCATGCGCCGAGGATTTTTTTCACGATTCCGCCATCGATCGCGGTGAATCGTTTGGTGGCTCCGACGCCCATGATCGAAGTGGTGATGGCATGGGTGGTGGAAACGGTCATGCCAAGGTGGCCGGTTACCGCGAGTAGAGTGGCGGCGGTGGTTTCCGCCGCAAAACCATGGACCGGCTGAAGTTTGACCATCTTGTGGCCCATCGTTTTGATGATCCGCCAGCCGCCGGACGCGGTGCCCGCCGCCATGATGAGCGCGCAGGTGATCTTGATCCATGCCGGCACACCGGGTGTGAGGTCGTTGACCTTGGTGGCGGCGGCGGCAAGCGGCGGTTTCCCTTTCCCGGCGGCCGAGTCCATCGTCTGGGCGAGGACTTTCTGCCAGTCGTTGGGTTTTGTTGCGGCGAAGGGGCCGATGAGCGGAACCTTGGGAAGAAAGCGGGCTTTTTCAATGGCCACATCCTCGCGATGGATGGCACTGGCTTTTCCGCGCGCCGCCGCGGCCGCATCGGGCTGTCCCGCCGCTTCGTAAACCGCTGCCGCCAGCGCGTAAAATGATTCCTTGAATTCGCTTGGTTTCAGCAGGGCTGCTTCCTCTTCGAGAACCACCGCCGTTTGTGGATCGGTAGAGCCATTGATGATCATCAGGATCTGGTCCTCGGCCCGTTTCGTTTTTTCCATCCGCAGGAAATCGAGCCAGCCGGGAAGGTCGGCAAAGGTGCCGGCGCTGGTGGCGGTGACGAGTGCCAGCGTGATGATGCCCATCGTTTTCTGGGCGTCCGCGAGGCCGTGGGCGAAGCCCATGTAGCCAGCGGAGAAAACCTGGGCGCGGCCGAAAAACCGGTTCACCCACATCGGTTTGGAGTTCCGCAACAACGCGTACAAAATCGTCATGACGAGGAAGCCGCCGACCAACCCGATCATTGGCGAGGTGATCATCGGGATGACCACTTTGTGCAGAATCCCCTCGTGCATGATTTTGCCGTCCTTGATTTTTTCCGTGGACCACAGGATCGCGTCCCAGTTGTTCTGCGCGTTGGCAAGAGTGGCACCGACGAGACCGCCGACGAGCGCGTGGGTCGAGCTGGAGGGCAGGCCGAGCCACCAAGTGAGCAGGTTCCAGGTGATGCCGCCGAGCAACGCGCAGATGATGGTGGCGGAACTTACAAACGTGGCGTCCACGAGGCCCGAAGAAATGGTTTTCGCCACCGCATGGCCAACGAGTGCGCCGAAGAGGTTGGTGAACGCCGCGAGCATGATTGCCTGGCGCGGTGTGAGAACCTTGGTCGAAACGACGGTGGCGATCGAGTTCGCGGTATCGTGGAAACCGTTGATGAACTCGAAGGCCAGCGCGACGAGAATGACGATGAGAATGAGCGTCATGCGCGGCGCGGCTCAGGAGTTTTTGTAGGCGATCTGGGCGGCGACGTTGCCGACGTCGCGGCAGCGGTCGATGACCTTTTCGAGCAGGTCATAGAGATTGGAAATGATCAGGACGTTGAGCGGATCGTGATCGCCGGAGTAAAGGTCCTTCAGACAGGTGAGCATCAGTTTGTCGGCATCGCCCTCGATTTTCTGGATGCGGTCGTTGAGTTCCTTCACGCGGACGATGTCCATGCCCTTCTTGAGGGTTTTGATGAGTTCGACGACGTGCTCCGTTGCCTCGTCGAGCATCGCGGCGTGCTTGTTGAAATCCGTGCCCGCCACGCGGTCCGCGGAAATCATGTAGCGCTCCACGAATTTCTCGACGGTCTTGGGAATTTTGTAGAGTGCGGTGGAAAGTGCTTCGATGTCCTCGCGCTCCAGCACGGTGACGAATGTTTTGACGAGCAGCTCGCTGATCTCGCGGGTGATCTGTTTGTCCTTTTTGCGGACCGCGGCGAACTCGCCGAGCGAGTGCTCCTTTTCGTTGCGGAGGATGTCGGTCAGAAAGCCGATGCTCTCGTGGGCTTCGTTGGCACTGGCGAGCAGCAGTTCAAAAAACCGGTCCTCCTTGCCGAAAAGACGTTGGATCGAAATCATTGCGGCCACGATATGTGGCGGAACCGCCACCATCTGCAAGCACTTGTTCCGCCGCAGGCCGTCCAACCGTGAGGACCCGGTGGCGGGCCGGGCCTACCGCAGAAAGAGAATGCAAATGGGGCTCGAACAGGAAACGGGCGACCCTGGCGCACCGAGCTTGCCGGTTGCGGGGTCGAGCGGAAGGGCGGCGAGGGTGTTGGAATTTTGATGGGCGCAGAGGAGCCATGTTCCGCCGGGGGCGATGGTGAAATGACGAGGAGTTTTGCCGCCACACGGAGTCGCTTGGAGGAAAGTGAGTTTTCCGGTTTCCGGGTCCCGGGAAAAGACGGCGATGCTGTCGTGGCCGCGGTTGGAGGCATACACGAAACGGCCATTCGGGTGCACCTGGATTTCCGCGGTGGTGTTTTCACCGTTCCAACCATCCGGCAGAGTCGTGATGCTGGCGATGGTTGCGAGCGATCCATCGGCGGCGTGAAAACGGCAGGCGGTGATCGTGTTATCGAGCTCGTTGATGACGTAGGCGTGTTTGCCGTCGGGAGAAAAATCGAGATGGCGGGGGCCGACACCGGGTTTGGCGGACCATGATGCGGGAGTCGCGGACACAAGTTTCGCGGTTGCGGGGTCGATCGCGTAGGTGAGCACTTGGTCGATGCCGAGATCGGGGACGAGCAGATGGTCGCCGCGGAAATAGACGCCATGGGCGTGCGGTCCGTCCTGGCGATCGGCTCGGGGACCTTTGCCGGGAATGATTTTGGAAAATCCGTCACCAGCGAAACGGCCGTTTTCATCGAGGCGGACCGTTGCGGTGCTGCCATCATTGTAGTTCGCCACCGCAAGGACGCTGCCGAAATCGTTCACCGCGAGGTGGCACGGGCCGTTGCCGCCGGAGGAGGTTTCGGCGAGAAATTCAAGCGGAGATCCCAGTTGGAAAACCGCGAGGCTGCCCTTCGGGTGAGTGCGCGAGCCGCCGATGGAATACAGCAGCGGTTTGGTGGGATGCAGGGCGAGAAAACCGGGCGAGCTGTATTTCGCGCCGAGCTTCACGTCGCCGAATTTCCCGGTCGCCGGATCAAAGGTGGAGAGATAGATGCCCTCGCTCTTGCTGCCGCCGGTGTTGGTGCCAATGGCGATGGGCAGCGGAGCAGCAGTGGCGATGGAGGCGGACGTGAGAAATGCCAGAACGGGTTTCATTTCCGCGTTCTACCTCATCACGGCAGGAACTCATACCAAGTTCTGGTAAAATTCGGACGTTGAAAAACCATCTTCTGATCCCCGGCTGTCCGGCATACAGTGGAATTCCATGATTTTCGCTGATTTACTGATTCGTGCGTTCTTGTGAATCTTGGAAAATTCTGTGAATTCTGTCCTGATTTCTCCGAAGTCGGGATGATCCTCGAAAGGGGTATCACACGAATTTCACGGCGTGTTTTTTGGAAAGCTTGAGAACGTCGCCGGACTGGATGGAAACCGCCGCCGCGGCATCGGTGAGTTTTTCGCCATTGAGCTGCACGGAGCCGGAGGTGATGAATTGTTTGCGCAGTTCGCCGTTGGATTTTTCCAGGCCGAAGGCTTCCTTGAAACAATGGGCGGCGAGTAAAAGGACGTTCAGGTCCGCAGGCAGGGATGAGATGGCCAGCCCAGTGGCTCCGGCGCCGACGTCGCGTTGGGAAAAACGTGCTTCCCACGTCGCGCGCGCGTCGTTGCCTGCCGCTTCGCCGTGGTAACGGCCGGTGAGTTTTTCCGCGAGGGATTTCTTGGCCTCCATCGGATGACCGGAGGGATCGCGAGCTTCGCCCAACAGCAGAAGATAATAGCGGTCCATCAACTCATCGGAAACGCTCATCAGTTTGCCGAACATATCCTGCGGCTCGTCGGAAACGCCGATGTAGTTGCCGTAGGATTTCGACATCTTGCGGGTGCCATCGAGTCCTTCGAGCAGTGGCATGACGATGACGACCTGCTGCGGCTGGCCTTCCTCTTTCTGAAAATCCCGGCCGACGAGGATGTTGAAAAGCTGGTCGGTGCCGCCGAGTTCGACATCGGCGCGGATTTCGACCGAGTCCCAACCTTGCATGATCGGGTACTGGAGTTCGTGCAGGCGGATTTCCTGGCCGGCTTCGATGCGGTTGCGGAAATCCTCGCGCTGGAGCATTTGCTGGAGAGTGACGCGGGAATTGAGACGCAGAATGTCGTCATAACTCATCTTGCGGAACCAATCGCCATTGTAAACGATCTCGGTTTTCTCTTTGTCGAGGATCTTGAACGCCTGGTCGGTGTAGGTTTCCGCGTTGGCGAGCACTTCGTCGCGGGTGAGCGGCGGGCGGGTGGCTGAGCGCCCCGATGGATCGCCGATGGTCGCGGTGAAGTCGCCGATGAGCAGGACGGCCTGGTGCCCGAGTTCCTGAAACTGGCGGAGTTTTTCAAGCGCGACGGTGTGACCGAAGTGGATGTCGGGCGCGGTGGGATCGACCCCGAGTTTCACGCGCAGCGGACGGCCGAGCCGGAGTTTTTCCAGAAGCTCTTTCTCGGAAAGCACTTTGGCGGCTCCGGCGGTGAGGACGGCGAGTTGTTCTTCAGGAGACACGCGCCGGATGTAGCGGCTGGGCAGAGCGCGGGCAAGAACCGGATGCGCGGGCGGTTCGGAGGGGGCAGTTGCGCGGCAAATGAACTTGAGGGACGCCACCGTGTTCAGCCGCTGAATGCTTCCGCATGGGGGGAAATTGAGAAAATCCCGAGAATTCACGTTTTTTCTGTTCCTGTCGGAGTGATTCCGCTGGGGTCTCGCCGTTCTTGTTAGAAGCAGTTCCGCTCCATCCTTTTTCGATCTCATGAAATCCTTCCGCAATTCCCGCTCTGTTTTGGTTCGATCGCTTGGAGTTGCC
>JAZKIZ010000031.1:0-68897 GCA_040384605.1 Verrucomicrobiota bacterium | reverse complement strand
TCCGACTGGCTTTCATTTCCTTGCTCCTCAGAAGACTTTAAACGGGTTCTTAGAAATTGAACAACTCCTGTGGACCTTTCGGGGTTTCCGCCCCATCGTCCGTTTCCTGCCGCAAGCCCGCCGCTGCGAAGCGAATGAACCTCGCGACGATCGTTTCCCCTGCCGGCGTCCCGGATGCATTGCCGGTGATTTTCGCGAGCACTTCCTGGTGGGAAAGCATGTGGATGAGCGATCCCACCACGAAATGAATCCGCCAGAGAAGTTCTTCCGTTGTCACCTCCGGCAGCACCCGCGAAAACGCTTTTTGGAAACGCTCGCTCAAAGTCCGCAACTGTTCCAACACCGGTGCGGGAATCGATTCGTTGGGCATCGATAAAATCCTGCCCATCAACCGGCAGAACAACCGTTCGGAAAGCTCGGACTTCCGCACCGCCTCGACGAGCGGACGGGTGAACGCGTCCAACAGCAACTCCAACGGAACCACCTTACCCGCGTGTTTTTTCTCCAATGCGTCCAACCGGGCAAGCCGTTCGTCGTTCACGGGAATGACGTAGCGCATCACCACCAGCGAAATCAGCTCCTCCCTGCCGCCGAAGTGGTAATTCACCGCCGCCACGTTCGCCTTGGCGGCCTTCGTGATGTCCCGCACCGAAACCAAATCGAACCCCTTCGTCGCAAACAATTCCTCCGCCGCTTCCAGCAGATTGCGCTTCGGTCGGGAAAATGGAAAATTGAAGTCACGCATCAGCTTTTTGATTCAACCGCTTTCAGCATGCGTGTCAAACATCCGCTTCAATGGCCGATTTCACCCGGACGGTCCGACACGCCGCGCTTTGCCAGCACGCGCTTCAGCTCGCGTTCGTATTGTTTTCGCGGCAATTCGTAGCCGCCGAATTGCGCGAGGTGGCTGGTCATCCACTGGGTATCGAGCAATTCGTATTTCAGCTCGCGCAATCGCCCGACCAAGGCAACCAGCGCGATTTTCGACGCGTCGGTTTTCCGTGAAAACATGCTCTCGCCGAAAAACACGCCGGGCAGCGCCACGCCGTACAAGCCGCCTTGCAAGCCATCGGCATCCCAGCACTCCACCGAATGCGCCGGGCCGATTTCGTGCAGGCGGCAGTAGCTTTCGAGAATCGTGTTGTCGATCCAGGTATCGCCGCGATCCGCGCAGCCAAGCATCGTTTCGCGAAATGCGGTGTTCCAACGGATCTCGAACGGTTTTTTCCGCAACGTCCGTTTCAACCCATGCGGAATATGAAATCGATCATCCAAGGGGATCAACCCGCGCTTTTCCGGAGAGAACCACAGGATTTCCCCATCTTCGGCCATCGGAAAAATCCCATGGGCATAACTGGTCAGCAGGATTTCCGGATCAATGATCTCAGCCATGAAGCACGTTCAGTCGCCCGAAACTCCGGAAATCACCGCGAACGCATTGTGATCGTGGATGCTCTCGTGATTCACCGCCTTCACCGTGAACGAAGCCACGCGTTTGTCCGCCTGCAACAGCGCCGCGGCATTGCGAACGACATCCTCCACGAACACCGGGTTTTCGTATGCCTGCATCGTCACATGGCGTTCGTCAGGGCGTTTGAGCAACGCGTAAAGCGGAGCCGAGCCGGATTGCTCCGCGATGGCGATCAAGTCCTCGATCAAAATCAACTCGCAGCTTCCGCCCTTGCGTTTCGGCTTCACTTCCATCGTCACGTAACCGCGCTGATTGTGCGCGCCGTAATCGCTGATCTGCTTGCTGCACGGACACAGCGTCGTCACCGGAACGGTCACGCAAAGCTCCAGATCATCGCGCTCATTGGTGGAAGTTCCTTTAAAAATGCAATCACACCCGACTTTCGCCGGCATGCCGGTCACCGGCGCGTGTTTCGTGACAAAATACGTGAATGCCACCTCGATGTGCGCTTCTTTCGCGTCCAGCCGCTTGCGCAGATCGTGCAGGATCGCCGGCAGCGTGCGCGACGTCACCTCCCCTTCATGCAGGCTCAGCACCTCGATGAAACGGCTCATGTGCGTGCCCTTGAAATGATGCGGCAGATGCACCGACATCGAGATTTTCGCCACCGTCGGAAACGGATTTCCGTCCGCATCGGTCACGCGGATCGGATAGCGGAGATCCGAAACGCCGACCTGGTCAATCGCCCAACCGCGTTGGTCCGCCGTCGCTTGGATGTCCGGCAAAGGTTTGGAGTTTCCGCTCATCGGGTTGTTAGATTTCGTATTCCGCCCAGGAGGAACTGGTTTCCCAGACGCGCACTTTGCGCAGCTTCACGGCAGCGCGCAGCGGATAGCGGGCATCCGCGGTATTCGCAAGCCCGGCGAGCGCAGCCGCCGTGTGGTCGAAAATCTCCTTCGCCAGCAATTCCGTCGTCGGATCGCGGTTCTCAAAACCAATCACCCGCTCGCCGTAGCGCGTCTTCATTTCCGCAAACGCCGGGTCCGCGGTATTCATGCACAGCGCGTGGTCGAAACCATCCAGCCACTCGCCCACCGCTTCCTTCACCAGCTTGAAATCACAAACCATTTCACTGTCATCCAGCGTGTCAGCCTCGATGACAAACTCCACTTTCCGCGTGTGACCGTGCGGAAACCGGCACTTGTCCGGGTGCTTGGAAAGCATGTGGCCGCTCTCAATTTCGAGCGTCTTGCAGATGCGGAATGGCACGGAAGGGAAATAGGTTATTTGTTATTGGTTCTCCGGAAGAGGCGGCAAGCGCGGAGTTTGCTGGTAAGTCGTCGGGTCGGCAAGCCCGGCCAAAAGGAACGCCTCGCGGCGCTCCACGCAAGTCCCGCAAACGCCGCAATGAATTTCCCCGCCTTTGTAACACGACCACGTTTCGGCAAAATCCACATCCAGCTCCGCTCCGCGTTTCGCGATGCCCGCCTTGTCCATCCCGATAAACGGCCGCAGCAGCGAAACACGCGCGTAGGTCCCCTCCTCCATCGCCTTTCCGATCGCCACCATGAACGGCTCCCGGCAATCCGGATAAATCGCATGATCGCCGGAATGCGCCGCGATCACCACGCCTTCCGCGCCAGCGCTTTCCGCAAAGCCGCAGGCAATCGAAAGCATGATGCCGTTGCGGAAAGGAACCACGGTTTTTTTCATCGATTCCTCCGCGTAATGCCCGTCGGGAATCTCCCCGCCCGATCTCAAAAGATCCGAGGAAAAAAGCCGATCCATGAAATCCAGCGAAATCACGTGATGCGCCACGCCCGCACGCTCCGCGTGGAGCTTCGCGAACGGCAGCTCGCGCACGTTGTGCTTCGCCCCGTAATCAAACGAAAGCGCCGTAACGACTTCATGCTCCCGCCGTATGTGGTGAAACGCCGCCACCGAATCCATCCCGCCGCTCAAAAGCACGCAAACCTTCATGACGCTGTGTCCGGAAAACTTGCTTCCGTCGTGAGCTGGATGCCGCCCCGCGGTGCGAACTCACCGCGCACATGGATTTCCGATGGCTTCAGCGCGGAAACGAGATCGTCGAGAATCCGGTTCACGATCTCCTCGTTGAACGCCGCCTGATTGCGGAACGACGCGAGGTAGAATTTCAGGCTTTTTGTCTCCACACACAAATCCCCCGGCACGTAGCGGATGAAAATCTTCGCCGCGTCCGGCTGCCCCGTCACCGGGCAAAGCGATGAAAACTCGTGGGTTGTCAGCGTGATCCAGAATTTCCGGCCCGGCCGGTGGTTCGGGAAAACCTCCAGCTTCGCCTCTTCCGGACTCTCCGGCAGCCGCGTCTGCGGCTTTCCCAGCAATGTCAGTTCCTTCAAATCCTCGCGCTCGCTCATGCGCCGATCATCCCCACGATCCCCGTCCGATGCAAATCCACAAATGTGAAGTGGGTTTGGAAAAGGAAAGATAGAGTCTGCTACTTCGGACGGAGCGGGGATAAGCCATGATTGTCCGCTTCGGGGTCATTGACAGGCTTTGTAGAAAACAAGGATTTGGCAAATTCAGCCGGCGGCTCTTTCATCTTTTCAGCCAGCCAGGCTGGGCTCTCAAAACTCGTCTCCGGATAGAGTGGCGTAGCTCTGAATCGAAATGTGGCTTCCTTCATCACTGCGCGGTATTTCGTTGCATTCGTCGGCTCAGTGAGCAGCACTCTTATGTCGCCGCCCTGGGCCAAATACCAAGCCAACGCTTCGACCATCGAATTCCTCACGATTTTAGGTCGACAGAGATTTGTCATCAAAGTGCCCAAATCGACCGAATTCAGTGTATTGCTGAGCCGACCCATAGAAAAAAAGGGAGTCGATGTGTTGTGCCCTTCCGTCCCGGGTGTGAACTTCACATTCTTCGCCATTTCACGTGTCATTAAAATCCACGATTTTTCTTGGGGAGGATGTGCGGCCAATTGCTCCAGCAAGCCCATCTTCATCAGCTCCTCGGATTCAGGAATGACGCTCCGGAAGAACTCCAGCATCTGCTGGCTTGTCTTGTAGTCGAACACCTCCGGCAACCGCGGACCCGTGTGCTTTCCATTCGTCAACAAAACGATTTTCCCGCACCGGTATCCCGCCAGTTCACCGCAAACAAGCGCCAAAACATAATTGCGGTAACCCCCGGACTTCCAGAAACGTTCTCCCAGCGAATAAAGTAGAGTGATTTCCTTATTCAAGCCGTCCTCATCGTCAGGCGGCGGAGCCGAAGCATTCACGCGCAATTGCTGCATTACCTGCTCCGCCAAAGCCACCAGATCGCGCTGGCGAGTCTCATCAACACCCTCACGCCTAGCCCGGAAATCCGACATGATTGTGGGCCATGCCGTTTTTCCGGCAAGATCCGCCTGCAGGCCAGTGAGCCCCCCATGGTTCAGCGAGTTTTTGAGTAAACTTAGATTATCTCCCTCTTGAGCGAAGAGGGGCATTGAAACTGCCAGAAAAAAGGCGGGCACGTGCGAAAATAATATGTTTTTCATAATATAAATTAATAAAAGCAATACGGCGTAACATCAGGATGCGCATAAGGATTATTGCCACCAAAATCAATTTCCGTCTTAAAAACCTTCCCGCCGTTTCCCAAGGAAGGATAGCCCGATTGAACTTCCGATGCATTTCGCGAAGAAATCTCCCCTAGGGCAGCACCGTCATAATCGAAGTCATAGAGATCTTTGCCGGTTCCCGACAACTCGACATTGTTGACGTATCCGTACATTGTCACATCAAAACGTACTGTGGCACCCTCAATCCCCATTTTTCCAAGACATGCGAAAACTCCAATATCAACATTAAATGCCACACTGTCATTACCTATTTGCTTGTTGTAAGAAAGAAGGGCTGATGGATCTCCTTTTTGTCGCTCCGCGACAATGTCCGCTCGAATTTCCTGACCCCAAGAGTCGAATTTGGTACCAAGCCATGATCTTATTTTATTTGATTGAACCACCTGATGGCTAAATTCATGATCTTTACTTATCAACGCAACATGACTCGCTCCTGGTTCTGCGACAGGAGAAAATGCTACGCCCACTGGATGCGTCAGACCTGGTTCGTTTCGCGAAATACTGTTGAGTCTCGATCCGGCATATTGTGGCACGATTCCGTGACAAAACGCCAATAAGTGTCTCCCTGCATTCCTGGTTTCGGCATTTCCTAAGGCAATTTCTGCCCAGTCTATAAGTGACTCTTGTTTGCTTGAGTAGATTGCCTGGGACACGGACACAAACTTGTAGGGCACTCTTGTGGAAATTCCGGCCCGAGTGTGGTCCGTTTTGAAAGGACCTATAATTTCAGTTCCAGAGAGATCTCCATCGCCATTCGCGTCAACGCCGCCGACGAGGTAAGTCGATTCCAATGTGCCCTTTTCACTAACAAGTTGGATTTCATTTTGAGCAATAAACGATGAAACTCCTATCTCACGCTGAGATGCGGAAGGCCCCACAGCTGTTCGGAAAATAAACTTTTTCTGTAGAATTTCAGACAATCCGGTTTCAAGGAATATCTTCAATTTGTAGCTATTTCCGGACACCGCGCCGGTCAGAATATAATCGTATTCTGCCGGCCCGGTTTTATCCGGGAAACCATTGGCCTTCACATTGGAAATCTGATCCGACCAGACTTCTTTTGTGATCACGGGAAAGAGTGTGACGGCATCCTCCGCTTCTCCGCCCAAATCATTCTGAAGCTTGAGTTTGAAAACCTGCTGGGACTTGACGCCGTCTTTTAATCTCACGTTAATCGCCTGTGTTTGGAATGTATTGCTGTCCCAGATTTTAGTTCCTTCCCAGTCTGGTTGCCCCACTACCTCGCAACCAGAAGGAATCGTCAATGTGACCGAATTCGAACCAATCGAGGATTTCTTTGAGTTGAATTGCAATTTTAAAGTTGTGACTTCATTCAGCTCATGAGGTGCCAGCAAACCATAGTAAGTTTTATCCGAATCCTGGGCTTTAGCGCGTGGCATGAGGGTTGAAATTCCTCCACCAGGAGCGTAGGCATGGATCTGAATTTGGTTGGCGTAGCCTTCTCCTGCTGCCTTTGACGATCCCTTTCCTTTACCTTCACATTCTTTGGGTTTCTTTTTCTGGGAGACGTTGATTTTCACGGAAATGTCGTCTTTGGCGTAGGTGGTCGCCCGGGCAGTCGCCGCCGTGGGACTGGTGGCCGTAACAGTCCACAGTGCGCCGTCGGCGGAAACTTCGAGGAGATCTGTTGCCGCGGGATCAACCTCGCCGCCGGAAAACGTGATATCGATCCGGTATAATTCCCCGTCATACTTTGAAGTGAGTGCACAAACGGCGGGCTTGTCAGGCTGGATCGCCAGAGTACGGACGGTTTCCGGTGGATCATCGGCTTGGCAGTGGATGGCCGGGATGAAGAATAACAGGGCGAAACAAACGGCGGTTTTCCAGAGTGCGGTGAACATGGTTGGGGAAAATTGCAGAGTTTGAAATCAGCGGGCTGCGGGGGCTACGGGTGTTCCAAACGGCGAGCCGGAAGCAGGTCCGGCGGAAGGAGCGGATGCGGGAGCAGCAGGATGCATCGGAGTTTTGAGTCCGGTTCGGGGCAATGATGAGGCGGGAGCTTTTCCGGCGAGGAGTTGTTTCTCGATGGCGGGAATGAGCTGCACTTTCAAATACGTGGTCTGCGGGTGTTTCGGATACGCCTCGGCGTAGGCGATCAGAAGCGGCAGTGCGTCCTTGGGCTTGTTTTGAAGCTGCGGAATCATCGCCCGGTAGTATTGGGATTGGGCGGCCTCCGGCGTACCGCGGAAACGGCTGGCGCCGGTCTCGAAGGCCTTGATCGCTTTGGGAATGTCCTTGCGGTAGTTGTGATAAAGCAGCGCCAGCCGCAGGACGGCGAAGGGGGCGCACTTCGCATCCTTGTAGGGCGAGACGGTGAGGAAGGAATCGAGGAGTTTTTCGGATTCCCCGGGTTTGCCGGTGATGCAAAGGATACGGGCGCGCTGCATGCGGCTCCACGCGCGGATTTCCGATTGGGAGCTTTGCTCCGCGTCCTTTTCCAGTGCGGTGTAAAGCGCGAGGGCGCGCGGGAAATCCCGCAGGGCAAGCGCCAGATCGGCGATGCGCCGCTGCATGCCGATGTTCCCGGTGCTTTCGACGCCACGCCACGGCGCGTAAAAAACGTGGGGCGGATTGCCGGGATTCCGCGCGGCCTTGGCGGCATGAAGGGCGGAAAGCAAATTGGATGTGCTTTTCCGCAGCAGAGCGAGGCCGGCATCGTCTTTTGCGGAACCAAGCGGCCCGCTGATTTTATCCAAAATCGCAATCGCCTGATCCGCGCGCTCCAGAATAAAAAGACCGCACGCGCCGTGGAAAAGCGCGGTCATTTGCTGCGGGCTGTTTTCCCTGGTGCGGGACACGATGTCGCTTACCAAGTCGATGGTTTTTTCCACGGTGTCCGGCGCACGGAGCAGGAAACGGATCTGTTCGTTGAGGGCGCGGATGGCGAGTGCCTGGTCCGGTGCGGTGGCGGCGGAAACGATTGCGAATTTCTGCGAGGCCTCGTTCATGTCTCCGGCGTTCGCCAAGGCGACGGCCCAGAAAAAATGAAGCTTTTGGAAATGGCCCGGATACGTGGCGAGCGGGTTGCGGAGGTTTCCGCAGCGCGTGATGGTTTCCGCCGCACGGGAAGGCTCGGCGTGGATTTTCTCCACGATGGCGAGATCTTTGAGCAAATTTGCCGAAGGCGTGCGGGGATCGGCGGGTTTTGCCGGGGCGACCGATGGTTTTTTTACGTCAGCCTTGGCTGGCGCTACCGGAGGAGTGGCGGGCGCGGGTCCAAGCCCGGGGCGCCGTGGCGCGGCTGGCTTAATCGCCACGCCACAGGTCAGCGCGGTGACCAAAAGCGAAATCAAGCTGAGAAGAGGCTGTTTCATGGGCGAAGCGCTGGCTTGTGCCCCCCCCCCCCAGGAAATAAGTCAACTTATTTTTTCTTTTCCTCTCACGCGCCGAGTTCCGGATCATAGTCCTTCGGCGCGCGGACGATTTTTTCGATGGAATGTTTTGTCACCAGATTTCCGCCGGAAGAACGGCTTTTGATGCCGAACTCCGCGAAGTGCAGCGGGCGCGTGAGATTGCGCATCCGCAGCGCGGGCTTGAGATGCACGATGAGCATTTGCGCGGAGCTTTCCTCGTTGCTGCGATGCACCGCGAAGTAAAGAATCCGCGTGCCAGGCGTGCCTTTTGTCAGATTGTATTCCTTGTCCCGGGTGATGCCGCCGACGGTGAAACGTTTCGCCAGAATCGGCCCGTCGCGGCCATCGCGGTAGATCATCGAGTAGATCAAATCCTCGTCCTTGCGGAACACGGCGACACGCAGCGGTTTCTGGCCGACAAACACCTTGTCCGCCACTTTCACCACGCGCATCTTTCCGTCCTGCGTGAATGAAATGATATCATCGAGAGTGGAGCATTTCTCAATCGGTTCGCCGTCCTTTTTCAGACCGTAGCCGGCAAAGCCGTTTTTCGCATCGAGGTAAAGCGTCTCGGTGGCGGCGGCGACCATCGTTTTTGCGACGCGATCAAACGAAGTGATTTCTGTTCTCCGTTCGCGGCCTTTGGCGTGCTTTTTCTTCAGATCCTCGAACCAGCGGATGGTGAACTTCGTCAGGTTGCGCAGGTTCTTTCCGGTCTCCTCAATGGAGTTTTCCAGTCCTTTGATCTCTTCGTCCGCCTTGAACGAATCAAACTTCGAGATGCGTTTGATGCGTATCTCCGTCAACCGCGTGATATCATCTTCCGTCACCTCGCGTTTGAGCAGTTTTTTGAACGGCTTCAATCCTTTGTCGATCGCCCGGATCACGCCTTCCCACGTTTCCTCTTCCTCGATGTCGCGGTAGATGCGGTTCTCGATGAAGATTTTCTCCAACGAGCTGAAGTGCCATTTTTCCGCCAGTTCGCCGAGTTTGATTTCGAGCTCCCTCTGCAACAAATCGCGCGTCTGGTTCGCGCAATGCCTGAGAATTTCCGAGACGCCTAGGAACTTCGGTTTGCCCTCGACGATCACGCACGAGTTCGGGGATATCGTCATCTCGCAATCGGTGAAGGCAAACAACGCGTCGCGCATGGTTTCCGGATCCGCTCCCGCAGGCAGGTGGACGAGAATGTCCACGTGCGCCGCCGTGTTGTCCTCAATCCGTGAAATTTTGATCTTCCCCTTCTCCGCCGCGGCGACGATGGAATCCATCACCGCGCCCGTGGTCGTGCCGAACGGAATTTCCGTGATCCGCAGAATGCCTTTTTTTTCCGTGGAGATCTTCGCCCGCACCCGGACTTTCCCGCCGCGAATTCCGTCGCGATATTCCGATGCGTCCATGATCCCGCCCGTCGGAAAATCGGGCAGCAACGCAAACGTCTCGTTTCTCAAAGCGGAAACACACGCGTCGATGATTTCGATGAAATTGTGCGGCAGCACCTTGCACGCGAGCCCGACGGCGATGCCCTCGACTCCCTGCGCCAGCAACAGCGGAAATTTCACCGGCAGGGTTTCCGGCTCCTTACGGCGTCCATCGTAGTTCGGCAGCCAGATGGTCGTCTTCGGATTGAACACGACATCGAGCGCGAACTTCGTCAGCCGTGCCTCAATGTAACGCGGAGCCGCCGCACCGTCTCCGGTGAGCGTGTTGCCCCAGTTTCCCTGGGTGTCGATGAGCAGGTCTTTTTGCCCGAGGCCGACGATCGCCGCGCCGATCGATGCGTCGCCGTGCGGATGGTAATGCATCGTGTTGCCGACGATCCCCGCGACCTTGCTGTAACGGCCGTCGTCGGTTTCCTCCATCGCATGAAGAATGCGGCGCTGCACGGGTTTGAGACCGTCGTTGATGTGCGGCACCGCGCGCTCCAGAATCACGTAGGAGGCGTAATCCAGGAAGTAATCCGAGTACATCGCGCCGAGCGAGGCGTGCAGGTCCGGGTCGTGAGTCATTGCTGGCGGATGCTTACCGGCCACCCCGCGTCTGCGCAAGCGCCGTCGGTGGTGGTTTGAAGGGGGGAGTGTTTGCGCGGGACAGACGCCAGAGGGGAACCGCGAATCGGACGAATCTTTAGGAACCGGGAACGCGCTGTCCCACCAGTCCCTCTTCAGAATAGATTCGCTGGATTCGCGGTTGCCTGATTCTTCCACCGGCTGTTGCTTTTGCGCTTTTCTCCGCGTTTCCCGGTTTCCATCCTCCGCCATGTTTTTGCGGATTGCGACGGCGTGGTTTTCCATGATGGCCGCGCTTGCCGACGCCGCGCCCTCGCGGGAATCCGTGGCATTGCTTTTTAATACCCGCATCCCGGAATCCCGGAAACTCGCGGAAACCTACGCCGCGGCACGCCACATTCCGGCGGAAAACCTCATCGGGCTGGAAATGCCGGTGACGCCGGACATCAGCCGCGTCGAATTCGACAGCACGATTCTCAAGCCCCTGCGAGCCGCATTCGACTCGAAGCGCTGGTGGAGCCGCGCGAAAGACCGCCAAGGAATCCTCGTGCCCACGCGCAATAAGATCCAGGTGCTCGTTGCCTTCAAGGGGGTCCCCTTGCGCATCAACCAATCTCCGCAGCCGATTCCCGCACCCCAGCCCACCGACAAAGCTGCCGCCGATCCATTCAAAGACCGTGATGAAGCGTCGGTGGATTCCGAACTCGCGATGTTCGGCGTGGAAGGACTGCCCCTCGTCGGCCCGCTGAAGAACGCGTATTACCAATCGAAGGTCGGGTTTTCCAAATCCTCCATGCCGTTTCTCGTGCTCACCGCACGCATCGATGCCGCATCCTTCGCCACCTGCGAACGCATGATCCGCGATGCCGTGGAAACCGAAACCACCGGCCTGTGGGGAATGTGTTATGTGGACATCGCCAACAAATTTCCAGAGGGCGACAAATGGTTGGACGAGCTCGCGAAACTTTCGATTTCAAAAGGCATTCCGACTGTCATTGATCGCTTCAATGAAACATTTCCAGCCGCGTATCCGATGGGAAATGCCGCCGCGTATTACGGCTGGTATGATTGGAATGCGAGCGGACCGCTGCTCGATCCGGCATTCCGTTTCCGCAAAGGCGCGGTCGCCGTTCATCTTCATTCCTTCAGTGCACAACAGTTGACCAGCGCATCGCAAAACTGGTGCGCGCCGTTGCTTGAGCGGGGAGCCGCCGCCACCGTCGGAAATGTGTGGGAACCTTATCTTCATTTCACCCACAACCTCTCGATCCTGCATGAAAATCTCCTCGCCGGTGACACGTTTGTCGAAGCAGCGTGGAAAGCGATGCCGGTGACTTCCTGGCAAGGCGTGGTCCTCGGTGATCCGCTTTATCGTCCCTATCTTCATCTTTCCGGCACCGGCGAAATTCACGAAAGCGACCGCGACTTCCGCGCCTTGTGCGCGGCAATGATGCAATGGCCGAAGGACGAAACCGAACGCCGCGCGCAAATTTCCAAAGCGATCGACCGCACGCAAAGCGCCGTGCTCGCCGAAGCATTGGGCTTGGAACTTCTCGCGGACGGACTCACCGCCAAAGCTGTGATGAAGTTCCGCTCCGCCAAAGCGTTTGCACCCGCCGCCGCGGATCAACTCAGGCAGGATCTCCACATCATTTCCATCGACCGCGCCGGAGATCGGAAAAGCGCGGCCATTTCCAGCTTGCGGCAAGCCGTGGCGCAATATCGCACGATCCCCGGTGCGAAGGCCGCGCAAGCATCGCTCGACATCCTCGATCCGCCACCTGCGGAAACTTCCAAACAAGGCAAGCAATGAGCAACAAATCATGACCTACGGGTATCTCTTGGAATCCGTCTGGCACCCGCCGCTTTTCCTCGGCGAACAGGTCGCCGCGTCCATGCCGTCCGAGATGGAACTCCAGGCGCTGTGGTTTTCCGGCGCTTTCGGCCGCGACTTCCGCAGCACCTCCGGAAAAGAGGTTCGCATCGTGCAATTCGGCGAGTGGAACCGCAGCGCGGGCCCGGATTTTTCCCATGCAGCGATCGAGGTTGATGGTGAAACCTTCACTGGATCGTTGGAAATTGATATCGATTCATCATCTTGGGAACACCACGGCCACGGCAACAACGACGCATTTCGCGACGTCGCCCTGCACGTCGTTTTCCGCGATGATCCGCGCCACCCGCACACCCGCACTGTCGATCACCGCGAAGTCCCGCGCATCGTGATCAGCGAAAGCGAGCTCGCTGGTGCGCTCAACCGTCCGCCACGCGAAACAGCGATCGCACATCCCGGCCGCTGCGTCGCGCCGTTGCGCAACCTCAACGACGGCGCGCTCGTCCGTCTGCTCGAAGAAGCTGCCCGCCATCGGGCGCAAATCAAAGCCGAACGTTTCCAACGCACCGCGGCAATCCACGGCCCCGACGTCGCACTGTATGAAGCCACCGCCACCACCCTCGGCTACCGCGGAAATTCATTGCCGATGAGGCTTCTCGCGCAACGAGCCCCATTGGCAAAACTGCGCGCGGCGTTGTCTGATTGCGAAGCCATTCTCTTCGGCACCGCCGGCTTTCTCACTGCTGATCTTCACGAGCAGGCACCTGACGAAACACGCGATTATCTGCGTGGCCTGTGGGACATCTGGTGGCGCGAGCGCGGAGGTTTCGAGTCCGTTGGTATCCGCAGTCTGCCGTGGAAACTCCACGGCCAGCGTCCGGCCAATCATCCCCACCGGCGCGTCGGCGCACTCTCCGCCATCGTGCGACAATGGCCGAAGTTCCGCTCGCTCGCCCTCGCCCAGCCGTTTGCCGTCAAGCCGCTCGTCGATTTTCTGCAAGCACTTGATCATCCCTTCTGGCGTCACCACCACACCCTCACGTCCGCCGCCGCCCCGCGCGGGATTTCGATATTCGGCAAGACCCACGCGCTCGAACTCGCCGCCAACCACCTCATTCCCCTCGCTCTCGCGGAAAACCGGATGACCTTCCGCGATTACTGGAAACTCCGCCAATCCTCACCCAACGAAAACGTGAAACGCTGCGCCATCCGACTGTTCGGCACCGTCAAGCATGCGTCGCCATGGACCCGCCGCGTCTGTCATCACCAGGCGCTCATTCAGATCTATCAGGACTTTTGCCTCGAAGACTTTACCGATTGTTCCAACTGTCCGTTTCCCGAGCAACTCCTCCAATGGAAGTAATCCCATGTCTGCCATTTCGATTCGCCTGAATGGTCGTCCGCACCCCCTCCCGGAGGCCATGTCGCTCTCGTCGTTGCTTGAAACTCTCGGCATGGCCGGCAAACCCGTCGTCATCGAAGTCGATCAAAATCCCGTTCTTTCCCGCGATTACCCCGGCACCATGCTTGCCGACGGCGCGAAGGTGGAAATCATCGTTCTCGCCGCCGGCGGATAGCCATTTCAATTCGGAAAAATCCGTCATTTTTCCCTTGCTCCGCGCGGACGCCCCACGCATCGTCCCGCCCGCGCGCAATCCTCATGGGAAACGCGCTTTTCAAGGCAAATTCCGGTGTAGCTCAGCGGCAGAGCGGGTGACTGTTAATCACTAGGTCGTAGGTTCGATCCCTACCGCCGGAGCCATTTTCCAGGTTGCGCCAAAGGCGGCCAGCCCTTCGCGAAACAAGAGTGCAACACTTGAAGGTCACATTGCCTCTCATGGTAATGAGAAACTTGTCCGAGCGATGACCGCGACCGCGGCAAAGAAACGAGCGCCGAAGCTCCCAAGCAGGTGAAGCCATCGGCGCTCAAAAGTGACGCTGGATTCAGTGGCCTTTGGTTGCGTCCACGGTTACCACGCCATTGGAACCGCTGAGCCTGCCCCATAAGAGGGCATAGCAAATGATCGGAACGAAACAGCCGAGCGGCACGAGGAAGGCCACGGTCATATCGTGAACATCCGCGACATGGCCCATCATTTTCGGCATGATGGCACCACCCATGATCGCCATGACGATAAAGGAAGACGCTTGCTTGGTATGCTTGCCCAACCCGTGGATACCCAGTGAAAAGATTGTGGGAAACATGATCGACATGAACAGATAAGTGGCGAACACGCCGGCGGCGGAAACCCAGCCGAGGCGCAGCAGCACAACAACGCAACTCAGGAGCGCCAGGACGCCGAATACGGCGAGCACCCGGTGGGCAGGAAATTTTTTCAACAGGAACGCGCCGATGATCCGGCCTCCAAGGAAGCAGAGTGCGCCGATCGTGAGCAATTTGGTCGCTCCGTAGTTGCTCAGATGAATCACGCCTTCCCGGTTCTCAACCCAGTCCTTCAAATTTCCCTCGAGCCAGGAACTGCCTAAAGCGGGAGTTTGATCAGTCAGATAGAAGATGGCAAAAGTGAAAATCCCTGCCTGTGCGGCGACATAAAAAAACTGCGCGAGGGTGGCACCCGAGAAGTGCGGGTGGGTCCAAATGCTGTGATGAGTAATCTTACGACGAATCAGAAGCAAAAAGGCGAAGGTGCCCAGCAACGCCAGCGAGCCTCCGGAAATCAGCAGTACCCGGTTTGCAAAGGCATCTTGCAGCGCCTTGTTATCAGGGACGCCGAAGTTCTGGTTTACTGCGGGAACCGCTGCAACAGCCGAAAAGATCATCCCGATCGCAAAGGCGAGCACCACGATGTTCAGCCATAGCAGCAAGCGCGAGGCAGGACTATGAACCTTCGCCTCCTCGGCCGGATCTTCATCGTCGAGGTGGAATTTGTCCCTGGTAACGATGTCAGGCAGTTTCGCAAACGCGAACATCACCGCCAATATCAGGACAAACCCACCGATTGCGGCATAGGGAATCCACAGCGTTTCATCGGCGGTCGATCCGCCCGCCGCGTTCTTGCTGTAGAAAAACGCCGCGCCCACCTGGGGTGCCAGCAACCAACCCACGCCATTGCAGCTTTGGGCGATGTTGATCCGAGTCGCGGCATATCTGGAGGGCCCCAACACCGTGGTGTAGGGGTTCGCCACGGTTTCCAAAAACGTCAAGCCGGAGGCAATCAGGCAGACTCCGAGCAGGAAGGCCCAAAACTCCGCAATGTTCGTCGCAGGAATGAACCAAAAGCCCCCTACGGCCACCAGCAACAGACCCGCGATAATGCCACCCTTGTAGCCAAGTTTGGTCGCCAGCCAACCAGCGGGCATCGCCATCAGAAAATAGCCAAGATAATGGGCAAACTGCACCCATGCGGATTGTGCCAGCGAAAGATCCAGCTTCTCCACGAAGTGCTTGTCCATCGTGTCGATCAAGGCATTGCAGAGTCCCCAGAGCAGGAACAGCGAGCTGACCAGAATGAAGGGAAACAGCAGGCTTTTGCCTGACTCCGATGTGAAAATGCCGGGTTTGCTCATGTGTGTCGTGACGGACCTGATACGGATTTGTGCTATTCGTGAAGAAAAATCCTAACAAAGCCATTTTTTGGACGGTGCCGTTCGCGCTGGTGAGCAACCCATCTTGCGTACTCTGACCGCGTCCGCCTTGCACCGCTCGTATCGTTCTGATTTCCTCCCCGGCTCTTCCCTATGTTCTACGTCACCACCGCCATCGATTACACCAACGGCTCGCCGCACATCGGCCACGCTTATGAAAAAGTGCTGGCAGACGTGCTCGCACGCTACCGCAGATTGCGCGGCGATGAGGTCTATTTCCTCACCGGCGTGGATCAACATGGTCAGAAAGTCCAGCAAACCGCGGAGAAAGAAGGCGTGCATCCCGCGACCTTCGTAAAGCGCACGACCAAAAAATTCATCAACCTATGGGAAAAACTCGGTGTTGAATACGATGGCTGGGCGGAAACCACGGACGACCGCCACAAGGCCTGCGTTCAAGCGATCCTCACCACGCTCAGGGAAAACGGCCAACTTTACAAGAAATCGCACTCCGGCCACTACTCGGTGCGCCAGGAACAATTTCTTTCCGACCGCGACCGCGACGAGTCCGGCAACTTCGGAGCCGAGTGGGGTGAGGTCGTGTTGTTCGAGGAGGAAAACTGGTATTTCAAACTCAGCGAGCACACCGATTGGTTGAAGGAATTTCTCGAAAAGTCCGCGGACACCGTGATTCCCGCGTTCCGGAAAAACGAACTCCTCAATGCGCTCGACCGGAATTCCGGCACCGACTTGTGCGTCTCCCGGCCGAAAGAACGCCTGCGCTGGGGCATCGAATTTCCGTTCGATCCCGAGTTCGTCACATACGTTTGGTTCGATGCGCTCATCAACTATATTTCCTTTGCCGGTTATGGTGGAACCTCCGCCGACCTGCCGGAATTCTCAAAACTTTGGACCGCCGACGAACGGCCGGTTCACATCATCGGCAAGGACATTCTCGTTCCCGCCCATGGAATTTATTGGTTCTGCATGCTGCACGCCATGGGCTTCAGTGACGCGGAAATGCCGCGCCTGCTCGTCCACGGCTGGTGGAACATCCGTGGCGAAAAAATGAGCAAGTCGATCGGCAACATCGTCGATCCCAACGAACTCGCCGACCGTTTCGGCGTGGAGGCATTGCGTTATTTTCTCGTGCGCGACATTCACACCGGCAAGGACGCGGACTTCGATGTCGAGCGGCTCGTCATGCTTTACAATACCGAACTCGCCAACGAACTCGGCAATCTCTGCAACCGCGCGCTCAACATGAGCCAGCGCTTCACCGGCGGCGTCATTTCCTCCGGCGGGCCGCTCACCGATGAAGACCGCGCCGTGCAAACATCACTCGCCGATGCCACCGCCGCCTACCGCACCGCGATGGATGAGTTCGAGCCCGCGAAAGCACTCGAAGCCATCAGCCGCCACGTCGTTCACTGCAACCAATACGCGGAGCGCATGAAGCCATGGGAACTCAACAAAGACCCGGAGCAGAAAGCCCGTGTTTCCACCATTCTCCATCACTTCGCGGAAAGCGTGGCGCACATCGCCGTGCTCATTTCCCCCGTTCTTCCCGAAATCACCGGAAAACTTTCCGCGCAGCTCAACCTGCCGGAACTCGGCGGTTTGAAACTTGCCGATCTGAAATGGGGCATCATCCCGGAAGATCACACCATCGGAAAACCCAAACCGGTTTTCCCGCGCATTGTGATTGAGGAACCTGCATGACGCCGGAATTTCATCGCCTCGCCGCAGATGCGATCCTCGTGGTTCATTTCACGTTCATCGCCTTTGTTGTCGTCGGGCAGTTGTTCATTCTAACAGGGGGCATCGCGGGTTGGAAATGGGTGCGGAATCGGTGGTTCCGCGCGGCACATCTTTTCGCCATTGGAATCGTTGTGATCCAGGCATGGATTGGCGTCATCTGCCCGCTCACCACTTGGGAGCAATGGCTGCGCGACCAAGCCGGCGATCCGACTTACGACGAAACCTTTGTCGCCCATTGGCTGCGTAAATTCGTTTTTTTTGAAGCGCCACCGTGGGTTTTCACGGTCGCCTACACCGCCTTCGCTCTGCTGGTGATCGCATCCTGGATCTTCATCCGCCCGCGTCCATTCCACATCAGCGCGAAGCGGCCGCGCCGATAAGGCGCACGGTGATTTCCTTCACCTCGTGCGCCGGAATCGCGAATGTTTCCGCCCGGTTGGCGCGCGCGATGTTCATGCCCACGCACTTGCCATCGAGATCGAGAACCGGTCCGCCGATGACATGTTTGTTGGCAATGATTGAATGCTGCAACACCCGCGGAAACCCACTGCGGCGCAGCGAAACCATGCCGCTCATCGCATCGTTGCGTGACATGGGCATGAGTCCGAGTTCTCCAGCGGAAGTCAGCCGCACCGCGATCTTCTTTTCCTCCACTCCGCGCCGCACGATCACTTCCACATCCTGTCCCGTTTGTTTTTTTTCCAGTGCCTTCGCAATATCCTCCAACTTTTTCACCGCGGTGGAATCGATGCGAATCACCACGTCACCAACCTGAATGCCGGCATCCCGCGCCCCGCTTTTTTCGGGAAACTCCCGCACCGTCGGGTCGCCTGGACCCTTGAAATGGATACCAAGCACCGCGCCGCCCTCAGGCGGAATTTCCCGTGCCAGTGCGCTGATCACCCCCGGGTTCATGAAGCGCTTGAGCCGGGTGGTCGCGCCGTTGGCAACCACCCACGTTCCCAGCGGAACATCGCCTTCGTTGCGAAATTCCACAGGCCGCAAACCGGTTGCCTCCACTTTCAACAACGTCACATCCCACAAGGGATCCTCCGCGACGATCAATGGCGCATCGTAACGCTTTTCATCAATGGTCACCCGCAGTTGCTTTACCCCGCGGATCTCGCTGGCTTTTGTGAGAATGAAACCGTCGGCCGAAACCACCGTCCCATAACTCACCTCGTCGCGCGCAAGACCGTTCTGCACGTCAATCACCGCACTGCATTTTTGGAGGACTTCGCGGGCAGGTTCGAAGGCCGCGGCCATCGCTGTGCCGGTGGACCGGTATTCCCACTCCAAGCTCTGCTGTGCGCATGCCGACGCCGTCATAGCGGCCAACAGGATGGCTATCGCCGCGTTACCTTTCGCCGACATTGAATGTGATGGTTTGTGGTTTTCCATCGCTCTCGATTTCGCAGGCAATCTCCTCGCCCGGCGCAAGCTCCTTCATCAGCGTCTGCAACTCGGCGCGTTGATTGAGCGGCTTGCCATTCACCGTACGGATTACGTCTCCGGCTTTGATCCCCGCTTCTGCCGCCGGGGTTTTTTCGCCGACCTTGGTCACCAGCAAACCGCCGCCCGGTTTTCCTTCCGAAATGAATCCGAGGAACCCGGTTCCCTTTTCCGGTATTTTTGCGAAGGGGCCTTCACCGATGAATTCCCCCTTCAACATCGCTTCCCAATGTTCGACAAACACATCAACGGGCACATGGTTGTTCACCTGCAATTCCGCGCCGACGCGGCTGTGAATGCCAATCAAGCGGCCCGCCAAATCAAACAGCGGACCACCCGAATCACCACCGATCAAGACACAATCGCTCTGCATCGTGCGCACCGCGATGCGCACAATCCGGCCGACCCGCAACACCGCGCCGCGCTCTTTATTGAAGCCACCCGAGTGGCCCAGCGCGAACACCCAATCGCCCAGCCGCGACCGCTCGCCGCGCTCCACCTCCACGAATGGGAACGGCCCGGGTTCGGTGATTTTCAGCATCCCCGCGTCCGTTTCCGCCATCAGTCCGAGCGTCTTCGCTTTCAACTTCCGCCCGTCTTCCATGACCACCGTCACTCCTTTGTTTGGCATCATCGAAACATGCGCTGCGGTGAGAACCAGCCCGTCTGCGGAAACAATCACGCCGGTGCCCGATCCCTCGCCGATCTCGATGTTCACCGTGGCCGCCTTTGCTTTCGCCAACGCCGCCCGCACCGCCGTCTGGATCGCTTCCAAATCCTTGCGATTCTCCGGAACCTTCAAGTCGTTCACATGCGGACGCTGCGCGGAGACCGACGCCAGAAAAAAACCGCCGGCCACGATCGCCCGCAACATCACGCGAAATGCTCCAATCGTTTGCTGTGCTTCACACATCACGAACCGCCGTCACCTTACTTTCCGCAGACCCATGCGCAAACTTTGTCGTCAACACTTCGCCCTCCTTCAAATCCACGGCCGATTTCACCGCCTTGCCGTCCGCGCCAATCGTCATGGAAAATCCACGCTCGAATGTCAGTTCCGGTCCAAGCGTGCGCAACATGCCACGCGATGTTTCCAGTTTCGCGGCCACTGCGGCGAACCGCTCGTTCGTTGTCCGCTCCATTCGTCCGTGCAATGCCGCGAGCGTTTCCGTGCGCCGCGCCAGCACATGCGCGGGCGTTCGCGCCGCAAGCAGGTGCGTCGCTGCGGAACAACGCGCCTGCGCCGAATCGAGCGCAGGCCGGATCACTGCGTCAAGACGTTCACGCAGGCGATCAAGCCGCATGACCGGCTCCTGAAGCATGCGTTCCGTTTCCTTTGCCAACGGTCCGCGGCGGCAGTTTTCCAGGCGACGTTGCATCGTCGCCAAAGTTTCGATCAACAGCCGTTCCATCCGTTGCCGTCGCGTTGCCAGCCGTTCCTGGAGTTCACGGAAATCCGGCACCGCCAGTTCCGCCGCCGCGCTGGGGGTCGGCGCACGCACGTCCGCCACGAAGTCCGCGATCGTGAAATCAATTTCGTGGCCGACCGCCGAGATCACCGGCAACGCGCAAGCCGCGATCGCCCTCGCCACGATTTCCTCGTTGAAATTCCAAAGGTCTTCCAGCGATCCGCCGCCACGGCCCACGATCAGCAAATCGCACACCGGCAGCCCGTGTTTCACCGCATCGCTCATCATTTCCACCGCTCGGGCAATTTCCAGTTCCGCGCCGCGTCCCTGCACGCGCACGGGAAACAATACCACTGTCACCCACGGCGCGCGCCGCGCAAACACATGGAGCATATCCTGCAATGCCGCGCCCGTTTCCGAGGTCACCACACCAATTTTTCTTGGAAACCCCGGCAACACTTTCTTCCGCGCCACATCGAACAATCCCTCCGCCAACAACTTGTTTTTCAGCGCCTCGAATCTCGCCTGCAACTCGCCCAGCCCCGCACGCTCCGCCCGCAACACGATGATCTGAAGCTGCCCGCGCGCTTCGTAAACGCTGGGCTCCGCAAATACCCGCACCTTCGCGCCATCCGCCAGCGCATCCGCGCCATCGCGCCGCGCCGCCCCGAACATGGCACAAGAAATCTGCGCACCTTCATCCTTGAGCGAAAAATACCAGTGCCCGCTTCCCTGTTTACGTAAATTTGAAACTTCACCCTCCACCCAAACCCCGCCGATCTGCACCTCGATCAGATTTTTCATCCGCCGTAGAAGCCGCGTCACGCTCAGCACTTTTTTCTCCGGTTCCGAAGCTGGTTGCGAAAACAATTCCACGCCCGCAAGCAAACAACATACTTCGCGGGGAGCACACGGAAAAATCCGTGCGCGGCGGGTTCTTTCTTTCCCCCTATTCCCAAACTGGCACATTCCCTTTCATCATGGACGACACGCTCGCCAATCTCATCTGCAACGCCTTTGAAAATGATGCCACCGACGTGTTTCTCGCCGAGGGCGAGCCGCCGCGCATCCGCAAGGAAGGCCAAGTGACGGTACTCCACCCCGGCCCGATTCCCGCCGCGGCGATGCAGGATTTCTGGCGGGAACGCGGTGCCGATCCCGCCGATAAAGCGATTCACGAGCGCGATACTTCGTGGCTGCTCCCTGGTGTGAACAAACGGTTGCGGGTCCATTTGTACCGCACCCTCAATCGCCTCGCCGCCGTTCTGCGCCCGATCCGCAGCGACATCCCCGCACTGGAAGATCTCGGGCTGCCCGCCGAGCTTCTCACCCGCTGGATGCAGCGCCGGCTCGGCCTGATCCTCGTCACTGGCCCCACTGGTTCGGGAAAATCGACCACCGTTGCATCAATGATCGATTGGCTGAATCACAACCATCCCCGCCACATCGTCACACTGGAGGACCCCGTCGAATATCTCTTCCAAAATGATCGCGCGGTTTTTTCGCAACGCGAGATCCGCACGGACGCCGCCAGCTTCTCCAGTGCGCTCCATGCCGCCATGCGGCAAAGTCCCGATGTCATTTTCATTGGCGAAATCCGCGACCGCGAAACCGCGCTCACTGCCTTGCAGGCTGCCGAAACCGGCCACCTCGTCATCGCCACACTTCACAGCGGCAGCGCTGTCGAAACCCTTGAGCGGATCACTCACCTCATCGATCCCGCCAACACCGGCGCGCTTCGTCTTCTCGCCACCCACCTCGTTGGCACCATCAGTCAGCAGCTTCTTCCGCGCATCGGCGGCGGGCTTTTCGTCGCCCTCGAATACTTCCAGAACGAAGCGGCTTCCCGCCGTTGGATTGCCGATTGCCAGACCGCGGAGCTTCAGGAATACCTGCAAAAATCCCCATCTCCCGAAACTTGTTCGTTGCTCGACTACCTCGTCGCCGCCACCAAACAGGGATTCATCGATCCAGCGGATGCGCGTTCGGTTTGTGCGCGGCCGCAGGATTTCGATCGCGCCATGCGGGGGATTTCCTAATCCCTCCTCCGCATTTACCGGCGGTTGGCCCACTCCGGGGAATCGTAGCGGCGGGCGGCGATGTCCGCAATAACGGCCGCGGACGGCGCAAGGGTTTCCGCGTGCCAAACCGGCGCGAGTTCCGAAAGCAGACGGCGACTCCGGGCGACCGATTTTCCGGCGTCGCACGGCATGGCAACAGAACCCTGATGCAGCAGCCTTCCCGAACTGCGCCATTGCGCGGCACCGGCGATCTTTCTGCCGTAGGAATTGAGCAAGTCCGCGGGAACAGGATTTAGAAAACAATCCGCGACGCAGGCGTTCGCACCGCCCGCATGTGCCAGCGTTTCAACGCCTTCCGCCGCCAGCGTGCGGGAGAGCGCCAGATGGATTGTCTCGTAACTCTCGCCGCCACGGGCCGTGGCAAGCGGTTCTCCCCGGGGGACAACAAGGCTATAGGTCCAATCGTTGCGATGGTCGACAATCCCGCCGCCAGTCCTGCGGCGCACAAAGCGGATATCCGGATAAAGACAACGGGCGACCGTCAAATTGCAAAAATAACCGATGCTGCCAAAACCCTCTGGCCACTGGTAGATCCGCAGTACCGGCGCGGCGCTGCGGGAAAGCAACCATTCATCCACCGCCATGTGTTCGGCGCCGGTTCTCGCTTCTTCATCCAACCAAAGAACCACATCACCACGGAGTTTTTCCATGGTCCCAACATGGACACGAAATGGACGGAATTTCATCCCAAAAATGACAAAAATTCATTTTTGGAACCCAAACAATGATCATTTCTTCAATCGTGTGGGGCGCGGCAAAACGTGATTGCCAGCACCTGGCCGGAGTTTACCCTCTGCCACCCATGATCGTCGCTCCCAAAATCCGTGGATTCATTTGCACCACCGCCCACCCGGACGGCTGTGCCCAACATGTCGCCAGCCAGATCGCCCATGTGAAATCCAAGGGACTGATTGAGAATGGCCCGAAGAAGGTGCTCGTGATTGGTTCGTCCACTGGCTACGGCCTCGCTTCGCGGATCGCCGCGGCTTTCGGATCCAACGCGGCGACCATCGGCGTGTTTTTCGAAAAACCCGCCGAGGAAACCAAGTGCGGCACCGCCGGTTGGTACAACTCCGCGGCTTTCGAAAAGGAAGCCGCCGCCGCCGGACTCTACGCGCGGTCGTTCAATGGCGATGCGTTTTCCGATGAAATGAAACGCGAAGTTCTCGCCGCGATCAAAGCCGATCTTGGCCAGGTCGATTGCGTGGTGTATTCGCTCGCCTCACCCCGCCGCACGCATCCGAAATCCGGCGAGACATTCAAGTCCGTGCTCAAGCCGATCGGTGAATCTTACACCAACAAGAATCTCAACACCGGCAACGGCGTGGTCGATTCCGTGACCATCGAACCGGCCAACGACGACGAGATCGCCCAAACCGTCGCCGTCATGGGTGGCGAAGACTGGGAAATGTGGATCAATGCCCTGCTCGCGGAAAACCTGCTCGCACAAGGCACGCAGACCGTCGCCTATTCCTACATCGGGCCGCAAGTCACCTGGCCGATTTACAAAAATGGCACCATCGGCAAAGCCAAGGAAGACGTCGAACGCGCCCAGCGCGAGCTCGACAAGAAACTCGCCCCGCTCGGCGGCAAGGCATGGGTTTCCGTGAACAAGGCGCTCGTCACCCAGGCCAGCTCGGCAATCCCCGTTGTGCCTCTTTACATTTCCCTGCTCTACAAGGTGATGAAGGCCGAGGGAACTCACGAGGATTGCATCGAGCAAATGGACCGCTTGTTCCGCGACCGCCTTTACTCCGGAAATCCGCAACCCGATGAAACCGGCCGCATCCGCGTTGATGACTGGGAAATGACTCCCGCCGTGCAAAAACTCGTCGGCGAGCGCTGGGAAAAAGTGAATACGGAAAACCTCAAGGACCTCGCCGACTTCGACGGCTATCAATCCGGTTTCCTCAAGCTTTTTGGCTTCGGCCTCAATGGCGTGGACTACAGCGCGGATACCGACGTCGGCGTGAAAGTGCCATCGTTGTCATGAGTTCGGAAAATGATGTCACGAAACGAATTGAGAATCTCGAAGAATACATGCGGGATCAAACCGCGGCGGCTACACGAACAGCATCCGGCGCTTCCTCCGGTGGAAGAGCATTCCCCCGCAAATAAGCCGAGAAAAGCAATCACCCATACACATCCTTGCGATGCCCGACCGCGAGCACGAGCACCAGTAATTCTCCGTCCCGAAGCTCACAAAGAATGCGGTAATCTCCCACACGATAGCGCCACAGGCCGGCGAGATTGGCTTTGAGCGCCTTGCCAAAACGGCGTGGATCACTTCCTCCTGCCACGCGTTGATCGAGATAGCCGAGGATTTCACGCTGGGCTTGCGGACCTAGTTTGCGGAGTTCCTTCAACGCCCGCTCGTCAATCCGATAGACCCAGCTCATGTTTCACTTCGTCGGCGGAGTATGTTTTGGTCGGAAGCTGCACACGGCTGGTGGCCAGATAGGCGTCTTCCAAATCCTCCAAATGTTCAAGAATCGCCTCGCGCGCGTAAAACGTCTTTGTCCGTCCGGTTCGCTTTGCCAACGCTTCCAAACGCTTTTCGATTTCAGGATCAAGTCGAATGGCTAACATCAATGCCATGCTACACGTGCTATACATGTATTGCAAGGCGGTAAATTTTCCACATCACTCGTGAAACTCGACCGCTTGATCGGAAAACATTGCTCCCTCGGTCGCAAGAAAGCGCGGGAGGCAATTCTGTCCGGCAGGGTTTCCGTCGATGGAATCACCGCCCGCGCACCGGAAATCGAAACGGATCGTTTCATGTCGGTTCGCCTGGATGACGCTATCGTTCAAACCGCCAAACGCCTGCTTCACATCATGCTGCACAAGCCGGCCGGCGTGGTGAGTTCCACCAGCGATCCCGAACATCCGACCGTTCTCGACCTCATCGACGATCCGGACCGCGATACGCTGCATCTCGCCGGTCGTTTGGACAAAAACACCACCGGCTTGATGCTGCTCACCAATGACGGGCGTTTTTCCAAACAACTCATGCACCCGGACCACAAGGTTCCGAAAACCTACCGCGTGGAAACCAGCGGGTCGATTTCTGCCGATGCCATCGCCGCCTTTGCCGCGGGATTTTATTTCCACACGGAAAATCTAACAACATTACCGGCCAAGCTGAAAATCATTGGCGACCGCGAGGCGCTCGCCACCTTGCAGGAAGGCCGCTACCACCAGATCAAGCGCATGTTTCATCGCACCGGGAATCGTGTTGTCCGTCTTCATCGCGAACGAATCGGCGGACTATCGCTGCCCGGCGATCTTGCCAGCGGAAATTGGCGGCACATGACCGCGCTGGAAATCGCAGCTGCACTCAACGGTTGAAGCGGACTGTTCAGTCATCACCGAATTCGGACTCGAAATCGGAACTTCGACCCGTCTTACGGGCGACAAGCCAGAGAATCACCCCGCCCACCAGCAGCGCGAAGAAAACAATGCCCCAGAACAACCCTTTGGTGAAATCCGGCAGATTCACGTTCATGCCGAATAATCCACCCAAGGCCACCATGGGCAGGAAAAATCCCGTGATCAGGTTGAGCCGGTAGAGAATCCGGTTCAATCGCGCACCAGACAGGGCATTCTCCTCGGCCCGCTCCGCGCGCCAGAATTCCAGCGCCATGCGGCCGTCATGACTCAGGAGATCGGCCGCGCGTTCGATATCACGTGCACGGTCGAGGTAATCGCGGATGGCGCGATCATCTGGATCGATGGCGAGCACTTGCGAAAGTGCGCCGCACAGGTTGCGCGATGATCGCAAGAGCGGACCCGAATGGCGGAGAATCGCAAAAATTTCCGCCGCGGTATCGGCTTCATCAACGATTTCCTCATGTTTATCGATTGCCTCGGCGTAGCGATCCAGGAGTTCTCCCAACCCGGAAATTCCGCTACCGCCATCCTGCATCCACATATTGTCGCGCCGTTTCCAGAAGAACAATGCTTCGCGTTCGGGGATGCGCGGCCGTGGCACTTCGTGCAAAATCAACAACAACTCGCCGGATCCCTCCACACAACGCTGGTGACCGGGCCGCGAGCTGAGCTGATCGAGCACGGAATCCTCGACCTCGAAGTTCGCGGGCAGGCGTGGAATTTCGACAATGTTCACCGCTGCAATCTAATGAAATGCAGCAGCCCGGGAAGCCGGGATTTCAAAGTCCGAGATTCTTGTCCGTGACCGCACCTTCGGAGGCCGTCGAAACCAGTTTCGCATACTTCGCCAGCACGCCGCGGGTGTAACGCGGCGCAGGCCGTTTCCACGTTGCTTTGCGCGCTTGGATTTCGGCAGCGGTAAGTTTCACGTCGATGCTGTTGTTCTCCGAATCGATGGTGATTTCATCGCCGTCCTCAAGAACCCCGATGGTGCCGCCCAGATAAGCTTCCGGGGTGATGTGGCCAACGACGAATCCATGGCTGCCGCCGGAAAACCGTCCGTCAGTAATGAGCGCGACGTCTTTGCCGAGACCGAGGCCCATGATCGCGCTGGTGGGGCCAAGCATCTCGCGCATGCCCGGTCCGCCTTTCGGCCCTTCATAACGAATGACAATCACATCGCCCTTGACGATTTTCCGTTCGAGAATCGCATGCATTGCATCGTCCTCGGAATCAAACACGCGGGCTTTGCCGGTGAACTTGAGTCCTTCCTTACCGGAAATTTTCGCCACCGCGCCCTGTTCCGCGAGGTTGCCATAGAGGATGCGAAGATGGCTGTCCTTCTTGAGCGGATTGTTCACCGGGCGGATGATCTGTTGGTCGGCCGGATAAGGTTTCGCCAATTTTTCCAGGTTCTCGCGCATCGTGCGACCAGTCACCGTCAGGCAATCGCCGTGCAGCAATCCTGCATCGAGTAACATTTTCATCAGCGGCACGGTGCCGCCGATCCGCACCAGATCGGCCATCGCGTACTTTCCGGACGGCTTGAGGTCCGCCAACACCGGCGTCTTTTTCCCGATGCGTGCGAAATCGTCGATGGTAATATCAATTCCCGCGGCGTGCGCCATCGCAGGAATGTGCAGGCAGGCATTCGTCGAGCCGCCGAGAGCGATGAGAACCGTGATTGCGTTCTCAAATGCTTCCTTGGTCATGATATCGCGGGGTTTGATGCCACGTTCGATGAGATGCAACACAGCCGCGCCGGCATCAAAACAATCGCGCATTTTGTCATCGGAAATCGCGGCCTGCGCGGAACTGTTTGGCAACGACAAGCCAAGCGCTTCGATGGCGCTGGCCATGGTGTTCGCAGTGTACATGCCGCCGCAGGAACCGGGGCCGGGAATCGCGCAGGATTCCACGATTTCCAGTTCCTCATCGGACATGTCTCCCGCAGCATGTTTGCCCACCGCTTCAAACACGGAGACGATGTCGAGATCCCTTTTCTCGCCCTTGATGTGCGCACAGCCGGGCAGAATCGTGCCGCCGTACACGAAAACCGACGGGCGGTTCATCCGCGCCATGGCCATCACGCAACCCGGCATGTTTTTGTCGCATCCACCAATCGCGACAAAACCGTCCATTCCCTCGCAGCCGACCACTGTTTCGATGGAATCCGCGATCACCTCGCGGGAAACGAGAGAATATTTCATGCCCTCGGTGCCCATCGAGATCCCGTCGGAAATCGTGATCGTGTTGAAGATCACGCCCTTGCCGTTGGCAGCGTCCACACCTTTCTTGGTTTCTTCCGCGAGCTTGTTGATGTGGATGTTGCATGGCGTGACCTCACTCCAGGTCGATGCGACGCCGATGTGCGGCTTTTTGAAATCTTCCTTCCGGAAACCGGTGGCATAAAGCATCGCGCGGCTCGCCGCCCGATCCGGGCCGTCGAGCATGAGACTGGAGAACTTGCGGGATTCGGGGTTCATCGGGGCCGGGAGCATCCGCCCGATGCAGCCCCCGCGTCAAGGCACGCGCTCCGTTAACCGCGGAATTTTCATCCCGCCATCGCCTTCAACCATGCGTCCACCTCAGCGATCACTACATGGCGCACGCCATCGAAGGAATGATCGCCGCCCGGCACGGCAACCCAGCGTTTCTGACAAATGGCCGCTGCATGCGCGTCGATCCCGTCCTGAATCGGCACCACGTCATCCGCCTCACCGTGAATGAGAAGCCACGGCTGCACAATTTTTCCGGCCGCCTCCAAGGTGTTGCCCACCTCTTTCATCCCGTCGGCGAATGCTTGCGAAAGCGGGCATTCGGGCTTTTCCCACATCACGTCTTGTCCCGGCGTCCGCAGCCCGAATTCCCGTTCGTAGAACGCCGCAGTGTGCGTCATCCCCGCCAGCGAAACCAAACCACCGATTCTGACATCCTCCACCGCCGTCAGCACACCGACCGCGCCGCCCATGCTGTGACCAATGTAAATGACCCGCACCCAGTCCGGCACGGTTTCGAGCACCGCTTTCAAATCCCCGATTTCCCGGGAAATCGTGCAGTCTTCGAAGTTCCCTTCCGAGTCGCCGTTGCCAGCGAAGGACATTCTCAAGCAGGACCATCCGCGCGCGGCGAGACCTTCGGCAAGCTCGACCACCAGCGACCGGTCCTTGTTTCCCGTCACGCCATGGCCAATGATCACAAGCGTGTCATGGCGCTCGCTCGGATGATACGTGACGTCGATCCGTTCACCTGCGGAATTGAGAATGTGGCTTGTGCTCATCTGGCAAAGTAGTGGTGCGTCAGGCCCGGTCGGGAAACGTAAGTTCGGCGATGCCGGATTTGTCGAGTCCGCCTTTTCCGCACTCCACCAGTCGGCGGTATTGTTTTTCCGTGGCGAGCGAGAGCGGCGTGTTGACGGAAAATTCCGCCGCGAGCGCGTTGGCGATGCCGCTGTCTTTCGCCGCATGTTCCGCGGAAAAATAACATTCATGCTCGCGCTGGATCATATCATCGCCGTCGGTTTCCAGCACGCGGGAGTTCGCACCGGTTTGGGAAAACACCTCTTTCACCGTAGCAAGATCCAGGCCCAACGCGGATGCGAGTCCGAGTCCTTCGGCAAGACCCGCAGTGTTGATGTTCATCACCATGTTCACCAGCGCCTTGATTTGCGCGGCCTGAGAAGCGGTGCCCACGTACCGGAGTGCCGTGGAAAGTTCTTCAAGAACCGGCCGCGCCTTTTCGAACGCTTCTTCCGGCCCGCCGATCATCAGATACAATGTTCCCTGCCGCGCCTGCGAAATGCTCGATGCCATGCACGCCGCCAGTGCCGACGCCCCCGCATTTTCCGCCGCCACCACCGCCCGCTCGTGCGCCTCCGGACTCACCGTCGCGCAGTTGATGAAAATTTTCCCTTTCGCGCCGCCGAGCAATGAATCGGGTCCGGTGAACAACCCGCCCATCGCCGCGTCGTCGGTGACAACCGTGAAAATCACCTCACTTCCCGCAGTAACTTCCGCCAGCGTTGTTGCCGCCGCGCAACCAAGTTCCGCCGCGAGCGAATCAGCCAAGCCGGACTTCGCATCATACACCGCGGAAATTTTGTAACCACGGTCCGCAAGACAACGCGCCATGTTCGATCCCATCCGGCCCACGCCGACAAATCCAATTCTCGATCCCTTCATGCGCGGCCAAATTAGCGTCACTTTCCCGCTCCACAACCCGAAGTTTTTCCAACCATGCGGCGGAAAGTTAGGAGCTTGTCGGGCGGCGGAATCTGGCTCACCTTGAGGCCATGCGTGATGCCGAGCCAGAGCTTCCCCCGCCCCGCCGCAGCGCGAGCGCTGACTCGGCACTACGCTCGGAAATCAAACGGGTCCGCCGAATGACCATCGAGGAACGGGTGAAAGCAGCGCTTTCCATGGGGGAAAAATTCGCATGGCTCTCCTCCGCCTCCAAACCCAAATGAACCATGCCCGGGGGCGATAGCAATCTAGAGGCCGCCGAGCGAGTCGCGGTTTTACTGGCTGAAAACGAAGTCCCCACGGTCGTAATCGGGGCTGTCGCGCTGGCCGCATACGGTTATATCCGCACGACTTATGATATTGATTTGGGAGTAGATGCAAATGTTCCAAAAATGCGGAAACTCGCCGTCGCACTTGTAGAAATAGGTTTTGCAGTCGAGTTCCATGAGCCGGATGCGGACGATCCCCTGTGCGGAGTCATTGATGTTTCTGGACCCTTCGGCCTGGTGCAGATCATCAGTTTCGCTGACCGGTTTCCCGCGGCGATTCGTGATGCCCTCGCTGATCATCCGGTGCCAATACGCCCCGCCAGCCCGCTCAGCTTGATTCCCATTCCCCAACTGGTTGCACTGAAACTCTACTCCGGCGGGAGCAAGGACAAAGCGGACATCGTCGAACTCTTACGGCGAAATCCCGACTGTGACCTTAATCATATCCGCCTGACGTGCCTGCGCTATCGCATTGGCGGAATGGACGCGGTGCTTGAGGAACTGGGCTGACTTGATTATTTCAACTGACGCGCGCTGGCTTTGAGGCGCAGAGCATTGAGCGCGATGAAGCCGGTGGCATCGTCCTGATTGTAGGCTTCTTCCTGGCCGCCTTCCATGGTGGCGACGGCTTCGGAATACATGCTGTGCGGCGAACGTCGGCCGGCTTGCATCACGTTGCCTTTGTAAAGTTTCATGCGGACCTCACCGGAAACCGTCTTCTGCGTTTCGCTGACGAGCGCCTGGATCGCCTCGCGTTCGGGGGCGAACCAAAACCCATTGTAAACGAGCTGCGCGTATTTCGGGATGAGCGAATCGCGGATGTGCATCGACTCGCGGTCAACCACCAACGTTTCCAAATCTCGATGCGCGGCGAGGAGGATGGTGCCGCCCGGGGTTTCGTAAATGCCGCGTGATTTCATGCCGACGAAACGATTTTCCACGATATCGACGCGACCAATGCCATTGCGGCCGCCGAGCAAATTGAGGACGCGCATCACGCCGTAGGGGCTGAGCAACGAGTAGCCGTCCTGCTGGCCAGTGGATTTCACGTCGCCGAGTTCGGAAAGAATCGCGGCAAGGTTTTCGTGTTTCAGGCCGATGGCGTTGCCTTTTTCGAAAAGAATCTCGATGTATTCCGGCGCGTCCGGCGCGTCTTCCGGAGAAACGGAAAGCACATACATTTCGGTGTCTGCCGGAGTAGTGGCGTCATACCACGGATCTTCCATGGCTCCGGCTTCGAAGGAAATGTGGAGGAGGTTGCGGTCCATCGAATACGGTTTTTTCATCGATGCCTTCACGGGAATGTTGTGTGCCTCGGCGTAGGCAATCATTTCCGAACGTCCGGGAAATTGTTTGCGGAATTCCGCGTCGCGCCACGGGGCAATGCATTTCACCTGCGGTGCGAGCGAAGCGGCAGAAAGTTCGAAGCGCACCTGGTCGTTGCCTTTGCCAGTCGCCCCGTGGGCAATCGCGTCGGCACCTTCCTTGAGCGCGACGTCCATCATGCCTTTGGTGATGCACGGGCGTGCGATCGACGTGCCGAGCAAATAGCGGCCTTCGTAAATCGCATTCGCCTGGATCATCGGGAAAATGTAGTTCGCCGCGAAGTCTTCCTTGAGGTCGCCGATGTAGCATTTCGATGCACCGGTCGAGAGCGCCTTGGCTTCCAGCCCGTCGAGCTCATCGCCTTGGCCGACATCCGCACAATACGCGATGATCTCCGCGTTGTATTTTTCCTTCAACCATAGGAGCAGCACCGACGTGTCCAGACCACCGGAATAAGCGACGAGAATTTTCATAACGGCGCGCAGCGAATCACGCGCAGACCGTTCCGGCAAGCGGAGAACCGGAGAGGAAATGACAGTTTACGAGATCTTCCTCACCTCCAGTTCCTCCCAATACTCCTTGTCCTGGAAATGCGTGAATTCATCCTCGTAATCCCAAAGCCGGGAGCGCGTGGCGACGGACTTTCCGGCTACGAGCACCTCGTTCATCGCGTGCGGCGAACGCACGGTGCGAACTTGCGGGAAATGTTCCACGAGCGTGCGGCGGGTGAATGATTGCATGTTCCGGTGGCCGTGACCGGTGACGAGATTCGCGGCGAGCACGCCGCCGGGAGAAACGGCGCGGGAAAGATCGCGCAAAATCCGGGAATCCCACGACTGCGGGCGAAAGACGTCGGTTTTTCCGGCAAGATAAATGTCGTCAATCACGACGTCGAATTTCTCGCGGTTTTTGGCAAGCCACGGGTAGGCATCGGCAATGTGAACTTCGATTCCGCATTTCTCGAGCGCCATGTGTTCGCGGGCGAGAGCGACGATCTCCGCATCGATGTCCACCGCTACCAGCCGGGCATCGGGTAACAAGTGACGCAAAATTCGGAAGGCGGTGCCACCCGCAAGACCAAGCATGAGCACGGATTGCGGCGCGGGTTTCCCAAGCAAAGAGCCCGCGGCAATCAGATCCCACGCCAAACCTGTGAGAAATTTTCGGCGATGAAACCACGCGTGGATCGCACCTTCGACGCGAAATTCCACTTCATCGGGCGATTTCCAAATCTCTAGCTCCTGCCAGCGGGTGGCGGCTCGTCCGTGAAAACGCATCGGCTATTAGAATCTCCAACCGAGTCCGACGGTGAAGCCGAGCAAATCGATGCCGGGATTCGGATCGGTCATGCCGCGATTCGAGTGATGGGTGAAATACGCCCCCGTGGAAAGTTCGAGCGATTCAAAAACCTGGCGGCGCAGTCCCGCATGAGCGAACCAATTGAACGCCAAGTCCTGCCCCTGCCCTTCCGCGCCGCCGCTGCTGTTGATCCAGCCAGCGCCGCCGCCCACGGCGAGAAATGCGGTGGTGAAACGGTCGATCTCATATTCCAGCGATGGCGCGGCTGCCGCGCCAAAGTAGTAATCTTCCGGGCCGGATGTGTAGGCTTCGTGGATGAGAGTGAAACGATTGCGCACGCTGATTTTCCCATCCCAAAGTGAAAACATTTCCGGCGTGAGCAGCGAAACGAGCGTCGGCACGGCCTCGTAATCATGCGCGGAATTACCGCCGGTTTTCCACAGATAACCGCTGTCCAGCGTGACATGAAAGCCGAAGTTGTCCGGCGCGGAATTCATGGGAACCGGCGCTTTCGTTCCAGCGTGCGCGGAAAAAACGGCGCAGAGGAAAATTCCGGCGATGCGTGGGATCATGGGCGTGGTTTAGTTTCCGATCGGAGGAACGTCGAGAGAGTTTCATCGGACATACGGCACACTTGCGTCCGCGGAATCCGCCGGAAAATCACGGGTATTCCGTGTGGTCAAGCGACAGCCAAGCAGACGGGCGGAAGCCAGGATGATCGCATCCGGCAGTTGGAGTTTCGGGACGTGATGCCGTCGCAAGGTCAGTGCCGCCTCGGAAACCGCCTCCGTGATTTCGATCACATCGAACTGCGCGAGAAACGTCCGTGCAATGTCCTCGCCCGGCGTGTCCTTTACTCCCGCAAGCACCTCCATCCAAGTAATCCTGCTGATGCAGCGGCGGCTGTATGGAGCCGTGGCCACTTGGGCTTCCGGCACCCCGTTGAGGAAATCGATTACGATGTTTGTATCGAAAAAACCGGTCATTCCCACTCGTTGCGGAGGGTTTCCTGCCAAGCCAGCCCATCAGCATAATAGCCCCTGAGTGCGCCAAAACCCGCGAGAGGTTTGATCGCCGCGGGTGCCTTGCCTTTGCGGACCACATATTCCGCCACGGCATCCCGCAGGATGGCAGCCCGCGGCACATCGCTTGTTGCGGAAATTTCGTCCAGCCGTTTCAAATCCTCATACGGCAGGTCGATGATCGTGCGCTTTTTTTCAGGCCGGTCGTTTTTGCCTTCCATGCAGGCATAAAAGCATTTTCGGCGCACGACATCAAGAATTTTCATCACATGATGTCAATTTCAGGCATCATTCAATATTCCTCTTCCTCCCCGCCATCGGGCACGGGCGGGAGAAGATCCTCGCGCTCGAGCAAGCGCCTGAGATCGAGATCGGCGAGCAGCTCCGGCCGCGTGTTTTTCACCACCGAAACGTAGGGAACCATGCGATCCATTTCCGCCAGCGCGGTGTGGACCATCGAGGCGATGATGTCCGCATCGAAGCGCTCGCGCTCGAACAGGTTGGTTTGGCGGAAAACAAGCACCTCGCGGTCGAGATCGTATTCAAAACCGCCGAGCGTGAGTTGTTTGTTCGCCCGGGCGAGCAGTTCGAGGATCGCCGCACGGTGGCGCTCCCCCGCGGACAGCGGGTTTTCCGACAGCACGGAAAGCCCGTTGAGTTGCGGGAATACCTGCGCGATCACATCGACGCGGGTGTGGTGCATGTCGAAACTGGCACGGGCCACTTCCCGCCCTTCCACCAAGTCACAATGCCAGCCTTGGCGGCCGAATGCTTCTTCAACGCTGAGAATCTGCCGTGAGTGCGGACGCATGGCCGGGACTATGCCCGCCGGAATTTCCCGGCAACAATGATTTTCCCGAAAGATCGTTGTTCACCCGGCCTTTGACCGCTTTTTCCAACAATGGCCGGCGATCCGCCCGAACCGGTGCGAGCGAAACATGGATCCCCGCGGTTTTCTCCGCCGAAAAATGAAGGGTCATCCGTGCGGAATCAAAGTCTGCCGCGACGATTTCCGCCCACGAAACGAGCTGCATATTTGCCGCCGGACGAAAGAACGGGAAAATCTCGATGCCCAGTGGCGTGAGAATCAGGTACGCCTTGCGTGTCATGCGCACCGCCAACCGGGCAAAAATAAACGCCGGAATGCCCGGCAACACCGCCCACAACGGGTGCGGCAACGAAGGATTGATCCAGCGATAGCACGCCGCCGCGAGAATCGTCAGTGCCGCGCTCACGCCCATCGCCGCCAAAATCCAGAAAACCGGTGCCTGGCCCGACCGCGTGAAGCGGAGTTCTTTGCCTGGTTCCGCGATCATTCCTGCCGGTTTGTCTTATCTGCCGCCCGGTTTTTTGCGATCGCCATGATCTTTGAATGAATCCAGTTCCACAAATTCATCGCCATCCTTCACCCGCCGCACGTGGTTGATCCATACAATCAGCATGAAACCGAGAAACAGGAACGTCGCCTCCATGATGAATGGTGTCGTCGCCATCCCCATCACATAAGCCAGCCACTCGCCCGGTAATCCTTCGGGATTCATCCGCACGAACAGCAGCGTCGTAATCACGGCGCCAACGGCAACGATCACTCCGCTGCCGATCCATTTGATGCGTTGTTCGCCGTCCACCCGGAAAAATTACCCGCGAAGTGGTTCCCTCGCCAGCGCCAAATCGGCGATGAAGACAGCATCACGCTTTCTCAAAGACGATGTTGCCATCTTTCACCGCGGCACGGATCACGTCTCCATCGATGAATCTTCCATCGAGCACATCAAGGCTCAGCGGATCGAGCAACAGGTTCTGGATCGCCCGTTTCAGCGGACGCGCGCCGTACACCGGATCATAGCCCCGGTTGCCGATTAACTCCTTCGCATCTTCCGATAGCGCAAGCGCGAGACCTTGTTTCGCAAGACGTTTTCGCACCCGGTCGAGCTGGAGATCCACGATCGTGGAAATCTCATCACGCTGCAAACGATCGAAGATTACGATTTCATCGATTCGGTTGAGAAATTCCGGACGGAAGTGCCCGCGCAAGGCTTCGAGAACAAGCGCCTCGCGTTGCTCCGCGTTTTCCTCGCCGAGAATGTGCTGCGAGCCGATGTTTGAAGTTAGTATGATGACCGTGTTGCGGAAATCCACGGTGCGTCCCTGGCCATCGGTGATCCGGCCGTCATCAAGCACCTGAAGCAACACATTGAACACGTCGTGGTGCGCTTTTTCAATCTCGTCGAAAAGCACCACCGAGTACGGCTTGCGTCGTACATGCTCGGAAAGCTGGCCGCCTTCCTCATAGCCGACGTATCCCGGCGGCGCTCCGATCAACCGCGCGACGCTGTGTTTCTCCATGTATTCCGACATGTCGATGCGGACCATCGCGCCCTCATCATCGAAAAGGAACTCAGCCAACGCCTTGGAAAGTTCCGTTTTCCCGACACCGGTCGGACCAAGGAAAAGAAACGAGCCGATCGGCCGGTTTTCGTCCTGCAAACCAGCGCGCGCCCGCCGAACCGCGTTGGCAACCGCCGAAATCGCTTTTTTCTGGCCGACCACGCGCTCGCCCAGCCGTTCCTCCATGTGCACGAGCTTCTGTCGCTCGCCCTCCTGCAAGCGGCTCACGGGAATGCCCGTCCATGACGAAACCACCCGCGCGATATCTTCCTCGGTCACTTCTTCCTTCAACATCGCGCCGTTCTTCTGGGACACCGCCAGTTCTTCTTTCGCTTCCTCCAACTCCTGATTCGCCGCGGGAAGATCGCCATAGGTCACCTGCGAAGCACGCGTGAGATCGCCGATCCGTTGCGCTTTCTCCGCCTCGGTTTTCAACGAATCGATTTTCTCCTGCGCCGCGCGCACGCGTTCGATCACCGCCTTTTCATTGCGCCACTGCGCCATCAACCCGGACGATTTTTCCCGCAGGTTCGCCTGCTCTTCCTTCACCTTATCGAGCCGCGCCATGGATGCCTTGTCGGTTTCCTTCTCCAGCGCTTTCTTTTCCATTTCGAGCTGGAGGATCTGGCGTTCGAGAACGTCGATTTCAGTCGGCATGGAATCGAGTTCGATTTTCAAGCGGGACGCCGCCTCATCCATGAGGTCCACCGCCTTGTCAGGCAGAAAACGATCGGAAATGTAGCGATCGGAAAGCGCTGCCGCGGCGATGATCGCGGCATCCTGAATGCGCACACCGTGGTGGACTTCGTAGCGTTCCTTGAGACCGCGCAATATGGCGACGGTATCCTCGACGCCGGGTTCGCCCACCATTACCGGCTGGAACCGCCTTTCGAGCGCGGCATCCTTCTCGATGTATTTGCGGTATTCATCGAGTGTCGTCGCGCCGATGGTATGTAGTTCGCCGCGGGCGAGTTGCGGCTTGAGCAGATTTCCCGCGTCCGGGCTCCCCTCGGTTTTTCCGGCACCGACGATGGTGTGGAGTTCATCAATGAACAGAATGATGCGCCCCTCCGCCTCGGTGACCTCCTTGAGAAACGACTTGAGCCGGTCCTCGAATTCGCCGCGGTATTTTGCACCCGCCAACATGCCGCCCAAGTCCAGCGCGATGATCCGTTTGTTTTTCATCGAGTCCGGCACGTCGCCGGAAACGATCCGCCGCGCGAGGCCTTCGACGATTGCCGTCTTGCCAACTCCCGGTTCGCCGATGAGCACCGGATTGTTCTTCGTCCGCCGCGAGAGCACCTGCAAGACGCGACGAATTTCGTGATCACGACCGATCACCGGGTCGATTTTCCCGGCTCGTGCGCGCGCCGTGAGGTCCGTCCCGTATTTCTCCAACGTCTGGTATTTTCCTTCCGGATCGGCATCCGTGACTTTTTGCGATCCGCGAACACTTTGCACGGCTTCCATCGCTTTCGCGCGGTCGAGCCCCGCCTCCTTCAACAGTTTTCCGGCGGGCGAATCCCCGTCCAAGGCACCGAGCAAAAAATGCTCCACGCTCAGGAAATCATCGCCCAGCGACTCCCGCACTTTGTCCGCAGAATCCAGCGTCGCCCGCAGGCCAACGCTGATCTGCGGCTGCGTGGTGCCGCCTTGCACGCTCGCCTCACGGGACAGCGCCGCCGCGACCGCCGCCTTCAAGGCCGTCACATCGACGCCCGCTTTCTGCAAAATCGGCGCGGCAATTCCGCCTTCCTGCTGCAACAACGCCAACAACACGTGATTGCCCTTCAATTCCGCGTGGGCGGACCGCGAAGCCAGGCTTTGCCCGGTTTGCAACGCTTCCTGGAGTTTTTGTGTGATTTTTTCGAGTCCCATGGTTTCTCTTGGCAGTCTAACGGATTTTCCGCATCGCGCAACCCACCTCGGACCGGACCGGCCCTCCCGGCGGGAAAATTTCCCCGCTATAGCCGTCATTGACGCTGGCTCCCTGCCCATCCAAGTTTCCGGCGGATGCCGCAGCCCGCCAAAGAGACCAAACGCTCCCGCGTCAACGTCCGCCGCCCCGATGTCATGGAACTCGTCAGCGCGGAGGTCGCGAAACATTTCCATTCTTCCATCGTGGAGAAAATCCGCGACAACCACGGTCGCATCTCCGTCGGCAACACCACCATCCTTCTCGCCGAACAATTCGGTTTCTGCTACGGCGTCGAACGCGCGATCGACCTCGCCTACGCCTCGCGAAAGGTTTTTCCGGACAACCGGATTTTCCTCATCGGCGAAATCATCCACAACCCCGATGTAAATGCCCAACTCCGGGAAATGAACATCGTTTCCCTGCCATGGAAGGACCTGGATGCAAGTTACGATGAACTCGACGCGGAAGACGTCGTCATCGTTCCTGCATTCGGCGCACCGACCCCGTTCATGAAAAAAATCGAGGAGCGGGGTTGTTACGTTGTCGATACAACTTGTGGCGACGTCATGAAAGTCTGGAAACGCGTGCGCGGTTATGCCAAGGACGGAGTGACTTCCATCATCCATGGCAAGGCAAGCCACGAGGAAACCCGTGCCACCGCTTCCCGCGCCCGGGGCGAAGATGGCAAAGGCCATTACATCATCATCCTCACGTTGGCGGATACCGAGTTTCTTTGCAGTTACATCCGCGGTGACATTTCCTCCGCGCAATTGCTGGAACGCTTTCGCGACAATGTCTCGCCCGGGTTTGATCCCGTCATCCACCTGCAAAGCGTCGGCGTGGCCAATCAAACGACGATGCTCAAAAGCGAGACCGAGGAAATCCAACGCCGCGTCCGCGACGCCATCGTCAGTCGTGATGGCACGCCGGAAAATTTCCAAGTGTTCGACACCATTTGCGGAGCCACCCAGGAACGGCAGGACGCACTGTTTGAAATGCTGAAAAATCCGCCGGATGTGATGTTTGTGGTGGGCGGTTACAATAGTTCAAATACCACCCATCTTGTTGAAATTGCGGAAAAGGAACTTCCGACGTTTTTCATCCGCGGCGCGTCGTGCCTCAAGTCGTTCGAGGAAATCATCCATTACGATCTCCATCAGGGCGCGGAAACCACCGGTTCCTACGCCGGGCTTTTCGCCAACGACAAACCCCTTGTCATCGGCATCACTTCCGGCGCCTCCTGCCCGAATAATCTCATCGAAGAAACGATCTTCCGCCTCTTCGAACTCCGCGGCATTCCCCGCTCATTGTTTTCCGCGGCATAGAATCCAACCATACGTCTCCCGTGAAAGTCGGCATCCTCGCACATCCGCTGAAGCCCGGTTCGCCACCCACCATTCGCGCACTGCGCAAGGCACTCGCGAAACGCGGGATCGAATCGGTTTGCGATCACGAATCCGCCGCGTTGGCGGGCGAAGATAACGGCATTTCCCCAGCCGCGATGGCGGCGGAAGTTGATCTCGTGGCCGTCATCGGCGGCGACGGCACCATGCTGCGTGCGATGGAAGAACTCGGGTCGTTCGACAAACCGGTGGCGGGAATCAACATCGGAAATCTCGGTTTCCTCACCAGTTGCACCGATGATGAATTGGAAATTTTCGCCGATGCTTTGCGGGACGGCCGCTTCGATACCGGCACGCGCACGCTGCTCGATGCCACCGTAACGTGCGACGGCTGCAAAGATGAGGAGTTCACCGCGCTCAACGAAATCACCCTCGCCCGCGGCGAAACCGGCCGACTCGTTTCCCTGACGGTGAAGGTGAACAACCGCTTGCTCAACCATTACCGCGCGGACGGTCTCATCGTCGCAACCCCCACCGGCTCCACCGCGTATTCGCTTTCCGCCGGCGGTCCGTTGGTCGCGCCGGATGCGGCCGTCTTTCTGGTCACGCCGATCTGTCCGCACAGTCTCAGCCAGCGCTCGCTGGTGATTGCGGATGATTGCGCGGTCGAGCTGTGCGCGAAGGAAGAAGACGCGGGGCCGATGCTTTTCACCGTCGATGGTCGCGATACCCTTCGCGTTGATTCCACCTGCCGCATCATCGTCCGGAAGTCACCGCGGAAATTCCACCTGCTTCGCCTCGAAGGCCGCACTTTTTACCAGGCACTCCGCACGAAACTCGGCTGGCAGGGTATTTGAGCCACGGGATTTTCCGCATTCTTCTCCTTTCCCTTTCCGGCCTGTCCGGTCATTACCAGCGCATGCCCGATTCAGCTCCGCCGCCGATTCCCACCGCACCGTTGAATGACGATGTCACCCGCCACCTCGCCGGGCTGCAGTACCCGCTCAAACTTTCCTTTAAAATCCTCGCGCTCGCCAGCCAGGCCACCGTCACCGACGCCAACGGCCGGACGGTTCTCTACACGAAACAAAAGCTGCTGAAATTCCGCGAGCACGTGGAGATCTGGACCGATAAATCGCAGTCCACCAAACTCGCTGAGATCAAGGCGAACAAAGTGATCGACTGGTCGGCCCGCTATTTCATCACGGATTCATCAGGCCAACAGCTTGGCAGCGTTGGCCGCCGCGGTTGGCGCTCCTTGTGGAAGGCGCATTACGAAGTGTTCGAATCCAGCCCCACCTCGCCGGAGTTTTCGATTCACGAAGCAAGCGCGTGGGTCAAGGTGCTCGACAGCCTGCTCGGCCAGATTCCCATCCTCGGGTTTTTCACCGGCTTTCTTTTCCATCCGAGTTACGTTGCCGCACGTTCCGCCCAACACCCGGTGATGAAACTCACAAAACAACCGGCGTTTTTCGAAGGGCGTTTTTCCATCAAAAAACTCGACCCGAATCTCACATCACGGGAAGAACTCGTTTTGTTCCTTTCTTACCTCATGGTTGTCCTCTTGGAGCGGCAGCGCGGGTGATTTGCCTGATCCGCTGAAAGATGTCGGCCAACGCGGCGTTTTATCCCGAAATGAAACGTCGCGCTTTGGTTTTATCCATTTTTTTAACCACCGGATTTCCTGTGTTTGCCGCATGGTCACCTCCGGAAGATGCCGGAAAATACGGTGAGGTGCTCACCGCAGTGCGCGAGGGAGAAGGCTACACGCGGTTTCTCGAAACGGAAAAGGAGGCCATCAATGATCCCGGCGATGCCTACCATGAGACGCGCTGGAAATTCCTCCGGCAAGTCTATCGCGCGGAAGTCGCCACTCCCGATGGCAAGCAGATCAATGCATTCGTGAACGCCTGCAAACAGGCAGGCTGGCTCAAGCCGGAAAAGGAAGCGGCGTTCCGCACCGCCGTCCTTTGTCTCGGCAAGGAACTCATCATTGATAAGTCGCCGTTTCAAATCCCGCTGGAGAACATCCGCGTCGAACGCGATGTGCCCTACGCGAAATACGGCAGCTACAGCCCCAAGCTGGATATTTTTCTCCCGGAAAACAAAACCTCCAAACCGCTTCCCTGCATCGTCTTCATCCACTGCGGCGGCTGGGAAGTTCACAAACGCGCGTGGTTCGAATGCCACGCGCGGGTTGCCGCCCGCGAAGGCTTTGCCGCACTGAACATCGACTATCGTTTGCTCCCCGGCGTCACGCCCGTCGATTGCGTTTACGATGCCAAGGCCGCCGTCCGTTTCATCCGCGCCAATGCGAAAAATTACGGAATCGATCCGAAGCGCATCGGCGCGTTTGGCGCATCCGCCGGGGCACAGCTCACGACATTGCTCGCCACTTCGGCTGACGATAAATCCCTCGAAGGCCCCGGCGGAAACGCGGGTGTCTCCAGCCGAATCAAGGCCGGCGTCGCCTTCGCCACCCCCGTTCTCAGCGGGCGCAGGACATGGCCGATCGGCGGAAAAGGTGAGATTCCTCCGTGGTTCAAAAAAATCTCCCCCTACGAACACGCGGGCGCGGGAGACGCGCCGCTGCTCCTGGTCCACGGCGGCAAGGACACCACCGTCCACCCCGACGAACCGAAGGACCTCCAAACGAAACTCAACGCCGCGGGGGTCTTGTGTGAAGTGGAGATCATCCCAAACGCCGGCCACGTCTGTTATATGTCGGAAGACATGAGCATGAAAGCCATCGCCTTTTTCCAAAAACATCTTTAATTTCCCATGCTCCGTTCCCTTTCACTCGCCTTCCTCCTGCTGCCATCGTTCGTTTCCGCGCAGCCGCCCGCGCGGCAAGCCGAGCCAAAGGTGATTTCCTCCCCACCTCTGGAAAACAAGGCACCGATGTATCCCCAACCGGACGATGCGACCTTGCTCGCTGGATTCGATCGGGAATTCGCAGGCCAGTTACCCGTCTATGGCGGGCCGGGTAAAAAGCTCCCGCAGGCGGAATGCGACGCGGTGATCAAGCAACTTCGTGAGGGACTCGGGGTCACCCGCGATGCGGCGGGCAAAGTTTCCGGCAAGCCGATCGCTGGCAAAGGGGGCTACGGAGTTGCAGCTTACCTCAAGTTGCTAAAACATTTGGATCACTGCTATGCCGGTGGTTCCGCCGCGCAGCGGGAAATTCTCAAGCCTGCGGTTGTGGACTGTGTGGAACATTTCGCGAACGCGGAGGGCACCAACGAGGGCTGGAGAAAGTGGGCGAACTACGGCGGTGAAAGACCGGCATTTCCTTCCATCTATCGTGCGATCACCCTCGCGCCGCAGGAAATCGGCGACACCTTTGCCGAGAAATTTTTCCTCGCCCAAGCCATCGCCTACGAAATGCCGACGCCCGACCTGCAAATGGACGATCTCAAAGGCAGCGGTGCCGAAGCCATCCGCCTGCCCGTCGCCATCCGCGATCCGAAGCGCCGTCTCGCCGCGATCAAAAAGGCCCATGAATACGCGAACCGCCTGATCCTCGCCCCGCTCAACTTCAGCCCCGAAGGCGGGCCGATGCATCATACCATCTGGCATTATTATTATGCCTCCTACAGCACCGGACCATTTTTCGACTTCATCACCCGTTACCACCGCGCGGGTTGGTATTTTTCCGAAGCCGCCTACATCCGCATGCGTCGTCTCGGCTACGCCGCGGCCTTCATCGTAGCCGCGTCGAACAACGTCCACCCGCTCAATGGCGGCGGCCGCCCGGGCCTCGTCCTCAACATGGGCGGCGGCGTCGCCGACTGGCTCAATGCGGGCGCACAATCCGGCTACCAAGGCGATCCGAAGAAATACTTTCCCACGTTCGCCGCCGCGTTCCTTCACAATTTCCCCACCAACCGCGAGGCGAAACGCTACAAAGACGCCGGCATCCAGCCCGCTCCCATACCCGATGGCCATCTCACCATGAACATCGGCGCCCTTTCCGCACATCGCCGGAAGGACTGGAACATCACCGTCGCCGGGCTTTCCCCCGCGACCTACAAACACGAGATCTACTCGTGGATGCAATACAACAACTACAGCCAATACGCGCGCTGGGGGAGTCACATCATTTCTCATCCATCATTCGCCAATCAGGCGACGGAAGGCGGCTTCGCCCTTTCCTCCGGCTTCAACTGGGCCTTCATCCCCGGTGCCACCTGCCCCGCGACGCCCGATTACCGGCTCATCGTCCGGCGCGAGAAAAGCTACATCTCCAATGGTGGCATGAGCGGCGGCTGTGATTTGGACGGCAACGGCGTATGGGGCCAGGACCAGAGCAGCGGACCCGGTGCCAGCTTCCGCAAATCCGCATTCGCTTTCGGCGATCACGTCACCTTCATCACCACCAACGTCAAAGCCCAAATCCCCAAGGACGCCACTCCCGGAGAAAAAACGATCCACACCACCCTCGCCCAATGGCCAGTGGATGAAAAAAGCCCGCCACTGGAAATCGGCCAACGGAAAATCACCGCCGAGGAAAACCTCCAGTCGATTCCCTTGAGCGGCTGGCAAACCGTCGTCGATTCGAAAGGCAACGCATATGTCATCGAGAAAAATCCCAACGCCACCCTGCGTTTCCGCCGTGGCCAGCAAACCTATTACTTGTTCCGCGATACGCTCCTCATCGACCCGAAAGTAAAACCAATTGATTTCGGTAAAATCACCGTCAACGGAGAACGCTTCAACGATAAGAACCTGCTGGACGCATACAAATATTTCAAACAACGCATCGGAAATTACGAATTGGCCTATCTCGAACATACCCTCGCCGATGGTTCCATCCCGGCGGGAAGCGTTTATCACATTCTGCCGATGACCGGGAAAAACGCCGCGGATCAATTCAAAGCCTCGCTGGAAAGCAAAAATCCACCCTGTACGATCCTCCAACGCGATGGCGACGCGCACGTTCTCCGCGACAACCGGACCCCGGTGATCGCCTACGTCGTTTTCTCCGCCAAACCCGTCACCGCCGCAGGACCACTTGTCTCCATGTCGAATCCCGGCACCGCGATGTTCCGGAAAAACAACAATGGCACGCTGGCCGTTTCATTGTCCGTTCCCATCAAGCGCGAACCCATGGACACGACCATCGTTCTCAAAGGCCACCACACCTTCACGCCCGCCCCCGGCCAAACCTTCGAGATCACCCACCTGCCCGACAAAACCACGAGGCTCAAGTGGCTGAAACACGATTACACCGCCACGTCGTTCGAACTAACCGCCCGCCGTTAACGTTGCGTGGGCATCCTGCCCGTCGCGTAATCATTCTTCCATGATCCACCACTCATCCCGCCGCCAGTTCATCGGACGCGCCGGAAGCACCGCACTCGCATTGCTTGCCGGCTCACGAAGCGGATTGTTCGCCGCGGAAAAATCATCCGGTGAATTCCTTTTTCTTGAAGCCGAGGGATTCGACAACCACGGCGGCTGGGAACTCGACCAGCAGTCGATGGATCAGATGGGCTCGCCCTATCTTCTCGCCCACGGACTGGGCATTCCGGTGAAAGATGCCACGACCAGCGCCACGTTTCCCACCGCCGGAAAATACCGGGTATGGGTGCGCACCCGCGATTGGGTCGCGCCATGGAAAGCTCCCGGCGCTCCGGGGAAATTCCAGATCCTCATCAATGGCAAGGCCGTTCCGGAAACGTTCGGCACCAAAAACGCGAAGTGGCACTGGCATGATGGCGGCGTGGTTTCCATCCTGAAAAGAACCACGATTTCCATCCATGATCTCACCGGCTTTGAAGGCCGTTGCGAGGCGATTCTTTTCTGCAAGGACACGAACTTCACTCCGGTGGATGACGTGAAGGCGTTGGAAAAATTCCGTCGCAAACTTCTCAATCTCCCGGACGCACCCGCTGCCGGAGGCGCTTACGATCTCGTGGTCGTCGGTGCGGGACTCGCTGGCATCTGCACCGCCATTTCCGCGGCACGCAATGGCATCAAAGTCGCGCTTGTCCAGGACCGGCCGGTGCTCGGCGGCAACGCATCATCCGAAGTCCGCGTCTATCCCGAAGGCCACACTCGCAAACCGCCCTTCCCGCACATCGGCGACATCGTCGAGGAAATCCTCCCGCCGCGGCCGCAACAAAAAGGCTCGCTCAACGCCACAGCCGCCGTGAATTTCGACGACGCGCGGAAAATGGCAGCCGTGAAAGCGGAGAAAAACATCACGTTGTTGGCTCCGTATCGTGCCATTGCCACGGAAAAATCCGGTGCTGCCATCACCGCCATCGTCATCCAATCGCTGCGCAATGCCAAGCGGTTCCGCTTGAAGGGAAAACTCTTCGCGGATTGCACCGGCGATGCCGTGATCGGCCATCAGGCGGGAGCGGACCACGAGTTTTCCATCGGCAACAATATGGGCGCTTCCAACCTCTGGAAACCGCTCGACGCAGCCGACGAGCAAGCCGTCCTCAAATGCGACTGCAAGGACAAGGACGCCCTGAGTTCCTTATTCCAAGTGGGAAAAACCGAACAACCATTCCCCCGTTGTCCGTGGGCGATCGACCTCACCAACAAAGCATTTCCCGGTCGCAAGAATTTCAGAGGACAATGGGGTTCCGGCAATCCATTGGAAAACCTCGGCGATTGGTTCTGGGAAAGCGGCTTCGATAAAAACCTCATCGAGGACATCGAGATCGTGCGCGATCTCAACCTTCGCGCGATGTATGGCGCGTGGGATGCGCTCAAGAACGTGGACAAACTTTACCCGAACCACCGCCTTGGCTGGGCCGCCTTTATCGCCGGAAAACGCGAATCGCGCCGTTTGATGGGCGATGTGGTTCTGTCCGCCGATGATTTCCGGGCCGGAAAAACCTACGAAGATCCCGCCTTCCCATGTTCCTGGCACATTGATCTCCACACGCCCGACGATCAGTTCGGAAAAGATCACAAAGGAAACGAATTCATTTCCCGCGCCACCGAGAAACCAGGCCACACGTATAAAGGACCGTATTGGGCGCCCTACCGGACGTTGTATTCGCGGAATATTTCCAATCTCTTCATGGCCGGACGCGATATTTCCGTGACCAAAGACGGCCTTGGTCCGGTGCGGGTCATGCGCACCACCGGCATGATGGGCGAAGTCGTCGGCAAAGCCGCGGCCATTTGCATTCGCGAGAAAACCACTCCGCGCGGCGTCTATCAAAAGCACTTGGGCGCACTGAAGGAATTGATGAAAAAACCCGGAGCAGCGGCGGGGGCATGATTTTTCGTGATTTCATTTTTTCATCAATGACCCGGACCAGATGCTTGTCTCCATCTGGTTTCAGCTGGTAACCAATCCATGCGTCTGGATTTGCTAGATTCGCGGTTGCCTGATTCTTTCCACCCAAGTCCATGAAAGAGATTCGGTCGCCGGTGGCGTTTGCTTTGCTGGCGGCATGGGAGGGCGGGTTTGAGAATTTCCCGGGGAACGTGCGGTGGAGCGTTGGCCTCGCATCCCGCTTTGGGTGGAAATAAAGCAGCTCGGAGCTCCGCAGTTTCTTGACGCCATCCGACATCGGAATACGAACTAACCCATGGGCTTGTTTGTCCGCGTACTCCGTCACACCTTCCGCTACCCTGCGCGTAGCATGATTTCCCTCGGACTGGCGGTGGCATGCACTGGCCTCGTGCTCGTCCTCCCCGGAGTGACGATGCGTTTCCTGGACGTGATCATCCCCGGCAGGCGCTTCGACCTGGTATTTCCCACCGCCTTGCTCGCCATCGGCGCGATCGCGATCCGCCAGGCATTGTTCACGCTGCGAACCTACCTGAACAATTCGCTGGAACAAAAACTCACGCACGACCTGCGGGTGGAAATTTACGACAAGCTCCAACGCCTGCCCGTCCGCTGGTTCGATTCAAACTCCTCCGGTGAAATCATGTCACGCGTGGCCAATGACGTGCCGACGATGGACCGTGTGATCATTGAAGGCATCGACCAATCGCTCGCCGCGCTCCTCCAGTTCCTAATTGTACTTGGCTACATGGCGTGGCTTTCCTGGGAACTCACGTTCGTCACGCTGATTCCGCTGCCGTTCATTGCAATTCTCACCTCGTGGTGGGCCAAACGTTCCGAGCCGATGTGGCGCGCGTCTTCGGAAGCCACATCTTCGTTGAACTCCATTCTTCACGACCAGCTTGCCGGCATCCGCCAGATCAAGTCGTACACGGTCGAACCAAAAGCCTTGGAAACTTTTGGCACCGCCTCACGCGCCGTTGGTGAGAAACACCTCCGCGTCATGCGCGGCCAAGCGGTCGTCTGGCCGTCCGTCTCGTTCATCGCCGAAACCGGAATCATCCTCATGGTTGCCTTCGGCTCGTGGTGGACCATCGAGGAACTCATCGTCCCTGGCAGCACCGGCATGAGCCAGGGAAAGGTCCTCGCCTTCATGGTTGCGTGGGGTTTCCTTTTCGATCCGATATCACGCGTCAACCAGCTCGCCCAAACCTTCACCCGCGGCATGGTTTCCGCGAAGCGCGTCTTCGACATCCTCGACACTTGCGAGGAATCCCACCTCATCGAGGGCGAGCGACCGGACACCGTGCGCGGCCGGGTGGTGTTCGAAGACGTTTCCTTCATCTACGATGGCGAATCGCCCGCCGTCAGCGGCCTCAACATCGAAGCCAAACCCGGCGAGACGATCGCCTTGGTCGGTGCCACCGGAGCGGGCAAATCCACCGTGCTCAACCTGATCACGCGCTTTTATGAGCCGAATTCCGGGCGCATCCTCATCGATGGCACTCCGCTCACGGAAATTTCCAAGGAGTGGCTGCGCGACCAGCTCGGATACGTCACCCAGGAAAACTTCCTTTTCAACACCTCCGTTCGCGAAAACCTCTTGCTCGCGAAACTGGACGCCAGCGATGACGAATTGTGGGACGCTCTCCGCGCCGCCAATGCCGAGGGTTTTGTCCGCCGCATGCCCGAGGGTCTTGATACTCCCGCCGGCGAACGCGGCAGCCGTTTCTCCGGCGGCGAAAAACAACGCCTCTCCATCGCGCGTGCGCTGCTGAAAAACCCGCCGATCCTCCTGCTCGACGAAGCCACATCCGCCCTCGACACCAAAACCGAACGACTCATACAGGAAGCCCTCGAACACCTTCGCGCCGACCGTACCTGCTTTGTGATCGCCCACCGCCTTTCCACCGTGCGCCAGGCCGACCGCATTTGCGTGCTCGAGGGCGGCCGCCTCGTCGAGTCCGGGAATCACGACGAACTTCTCAAACTTGGCGGCGTGTATGCCAGCCTTTGCGAAGCATCCGCCGCCGACGATCCCCGCTCCGATGCCCAGCAACTGCGAAACTGAGGAATTTCCCAATCCGGCCCATCTCCGAAAACGAGCCGTGGACATTTCCGGATTCGGAGATACAACGCGGTCCGCCGATCCCGGCGGGCTTTGAAAACGACGGAAAAATCCCGCGATATTTTTCGTCACTTGGCATTCCAGGTGCTTTCCCGCGCGCGGGGCGGCCTGCCCGGATGCTTTCGAAGCCGGCCGTGTGAAACTCATCCCAAACTACTGAACTACGACGACAAATGGCCAAATACAAACTGGAATACATCTGGCTCGACGGTTACACGCCGGTGCCCAATCTCCGCAGCAAAACCCAAGTCAAAGACTTCGACAGCTTCCCGAAGCTGGAAAAACTGCCGATGTGGGGATTCGACGGCAGCTCGACCCAACAAGCCCCCGGCGGCAGCTCCGACTGCATGCTCAAGCCCGTCGCCTGCTATCCGGACAGCACCCGCCGCAATGGCGTGCTCGTGATGTGCGAGGTGATGATGCCCGACGGTTCTCCGCATCCCTCGAACAGCCGCGCCACCATCCTCGATGATCCGGACGCATGGTTTGGCTTCGAGCAGGAATATTTCCTCTATCAGGACGGCCGCCCGCTTGGCTTCCCGGCCGACGGTTATCCAGCGCCGCAAGGCGAGTACTACTGCGGCGTCGGCTTCAAGGCCGTCGGCGACATCGCCCGCCAGATCGTCGAGGAGCACCTCGATCTCTGCATCGACGCCGGCATCAACCACGAAGGCATCAATGCCGAGGTGGCCAAAGGCCAGTGGGAATTCCAAATCTTCGGCAAGGGTTCCAAGAACGCCGCCGACCAAATCTGGGTCGCCCGTTACATCCTCCTGCGCCTGTGCGAAAAATACGGCATCGACGTCGAATTCCACTGCAAGCCGATCCGCGGCGACTGGAATGGCTCGGGCATGCACGCCAACTTCTCCACCAAACATCTGCGCGAAAAAGGCGGCAAAGCCTACTTCGAAGCGCTCATGGGCGGCTTCCAGAAAAACATGGAAGAGCACATTGCGGTTTATGGCCCGGACAACCACCTTCGTCTGACCGGCCTTCACGAGACCCAGTCGATCGACAAGTTCTCCTACGGCATCGCCGACCGCGGGTCTTCCGTCCGCGTTCCGCATAGCTTCGTGAACGACGGTTACAAGGGCTACCTCGAAGACCGTCGTCCAAATTCGCAAGGCGATCCATATTCCATTGCCTCGCGGATTCTCAAGACGATCTCGGAAGTTCCCACCGCCTGATCATTCACGACTCCGGTTCGCCCGGATTTGAAAACTTGCCGTCCTTCCCGTTGCGGGAAGGACGGTTTTTTTATTTTTTCCCATCCGGCCACAAAATCCCGCCGCCCGAATGTGAATTGCCTTTCGCGTCCGAATGGGAATGCTAGTTTCGTTCACGGTTCACACGGTTAGATGGAAGATCGCTACGAAATCAAAGGAATCATCGGGCAAGGCGGCCTCGGTTCGGTCTATCGGGCCTACGACACCCGCATGAACCGCGACGTCGCGGTCAAGCGAATCGTCTCGTCATCGAACGATCCTGAAATGATCGACGAGTCCACCCGTCAGCTCATCAAGGAAGCCGGCGCTCTCGCCTCCTTGCAACATCCCCACATCGTCACGATCTACGACGTCGGCATGGACGTGGAAGGCCCTTACGTGGTGATGGAGCTCCTGACCGGCAGTCCGCTCGACGAGTTGATCGAACGTGCGCCGCTGGTCTGGTCGGACTTCCATGAACTGGTTATCCAAACGCAGGAAGGCCTCATCGCCGCGCACGACCTCGGCATCATCCACAGCGACCTGAAGCCATCCAACCTGATGCTTTCCTGGCTGCCGTCGGGAAAATTCCAAGTCAAGATCGTCGATTTCGGTCTCGCCAGCGTGTCGCAATCCCAAAGCAAGGAGGAATTGGAAACTTTGGATGCGGTGTTCGGATCGATCTTTTTCATGCCGCCGGAGCAATTCGAGCGCAAGCCGCTGAATATCCAATCCGATGTTTATTCCATGGGTTGCGTCTATTATCAGGCGCTCGCCGGAGTCTATCCCTTCGATGGCCAAACCGGCAATGAAGTCATGGATGCGCACCTCGCCCATCATGTCGTGCATCTGAAGGAATTGCGGAAGGATCTTCCCTACTGGGTTTGCGAGTGGGTCATGTGGCAGATCAACCGCTACCCGAATGATCGGCCGAAGGATTCCCGCGAAACATTGTCGGTTTTCCTGCAGAACGACAAAAACCCCGCACCGCCGCCTGCGGAGAAACCCAAACGGCCGCCGATGATGATTCCCGGTTCCAGCCGCCCGACCGCAACCACGCGCCTTACGCCCACCGTTCCCCTTGCCGCCACCGGTGGTTCCGTGGCCGCCAATCCAAAGGTAAAAACCACCACCGCTCCTCAACCGCTGCAACCGCCTGAAGGCGCGAAACCCAGCATTTACATTCCGATCGACGAACCGCCTGTGGCCGCAACCACACCGGCCACGCACATCGCGCCAAAGATTGTTGTCCTGCCCCGCAAGAAACAAAGCCTCGGTCCCAAGCTCGCTGTTTTGGCGATCCTGATGATCGTACTCGGGATTGCCGGACTCTTCATCAAAAAGCAAATCGAGAAGAACCGCCTCACCGGCCACATCAATTCCCTCATCACCATCGCCGACGCCCCGGACACCACGGAGTTGCCCCTCACTTCCCATGACCTCGACCTCATTTTCAACATCATCCGGGATCCCGCTACTCCCAAGGATTACGTCCAGCGGTTCTTCCGCATTCTCCAGCTTGGCACCGGCAAGGATGGCGCGGATGTCAGCGTCCGCATCGTCGAAGAAACGGCCAATGACAACTTTCCTGAATTCCAGCGCAAGGAAATCCTCGGCAATGTCCTGCGCCTTCGCAACGATTCCTCGATTGTCCCCGCGATGATCGAGTATGCGAAACAAACATCGGATCCGAAGTCCGCCGCTGCCGCCATTGAGGGAATCCGTCGCATGACCAACGATTCCCACCTTCCCCAAGCCATCGAGTGGATCAAATCGAACAATCCGGATCTTCGCGCCGCAGCGGAAGCGATGGCCGCCGACATTCTCGGGCGTAGCCCAAACCGCAGCACCCACGTCAATCTGTTTTCCGGCGCTTATCGTTCCACTAACGATCCCATGAGCAAGGCGGCGCTGCTCCGGTTGGTCCGCATCTCCGGCGGCGAAGACGCGGTTGACCAGCTCCGCTGAATTTCACGTATAGACTGTCACCGGCCCGACATCCGGGCCTTGGACCAGCCGCAGTTTTTCCACCGCGCGGATCACCTGCACGGCCGCTTGCTGTGCGATGGTCGCATCCGCATCCCGCGAAAAACTGAACCGCAGGCTGCTCTTCGCAAACTCCTCGGAAATACCCATCGCCAGTTGCACATGGGAAGGCTTCTGCTGACCCGTCATGCACGCGGATCCCGCCGAACACGCCACTCCCGCCTCGTCTAATAGAATCAACAGACCAGCCGCGTCGCATCCCTCAAACGACAGATGGCTGGTGTTTGGCAAACGCCGCGTCACATCACCATTGACGGTCACGTCGGCAAGCCCCGTGCGCACGGCACTTTCGAACGCATCGCGCACCGCCGCCGTTCGCGCCACTGATCCATCCGCCAACGCCGCACGTGCCAATTCCGCTGCGGCTCCCATCGCCACGATTCCCGCCGTGTTTTCCGTCCCACTCCGCCGACCGTTTTCCTGCCCGCCGCCATAAAACATCGGCGCAAAACGAAAACCCCGCCTCACATACAACGAACCGACACCCTTTGGTCCGTAAAATTTGTGCGCGGAAAGCGACAGCAAATCCACACCCAGCTCCCTCGCATTCACCGGAATTTTCCCGATCGCCTGGATCGCGTCCGTATGCACCGGCAGCCCCTTCGCTTTCGCCGCAGCCGCGATTTCCGCAACCGGCTGGAGCACGCCCGTTTCATTGTTCGCGAGCATCACCGAAACAAACGCCGCTCCATTCATCAGTCCGTCCGTCATGTGCGCAACCCCGCCCGCCGTCACCGGTATCCGCCGCACTCCCCGCGGTAACCGCTCCGCATACCGCAGAACCGCGCTGTGCTCGATCGCGGAAACCAACGCCTTGCCCTCACCGCACAGGACATCCAGCGAATGCAGCGCCGCGTTCACGCTTTCCGTGCCGCCACCGGTGAAAACAATCTCTTCCGCATCCGCGCCGATCAGCTCCGCCACTTTTTCCCGCGCCTCATCAATCGCCTTCCTCGCTGCCTTCGCCGCACGGTAGGAGCCATTCGGGTTGGCGTGTCCGTCGCGCAGCCACGGCAGCATCGCCTCCAAAACTTCGGGAGCCAGAGCCGTCGTTGCGTTTGCATCCAGATCGATCACGCCACATCCTTCCATCCCTCGCCGCGCATTTCAACCGCCAAGCCCATCGGAAAAACCACCGTTTCACCACGTATCCCACCCATGTCACGCATCCTTTTTCTCGCGCTGCTGTTTTTTTCCCCGCTCCTCGCAGCGGAAAAACCGAATCTTCTTCTCATTCTCGCCGATGACATGGGCTACGGCGATCTCTCCTGTTATGGTTCGAAACAAATCCAAACCCCAAACATCGACCGGTTAGCCGCGGGGGGCATCCGCTGCACCGACAGCTACGTTTCCAACAACGTCTGCGCGCCTTCCCGCGCCGGATTGATGACTGGTCGCTATGGCAGCCGCTTTGGCCACGAACACAATCCCGGCGCGGGTGATTACCTGAAACCAGAATTTCTCGGCATCCCGCTGGATGAAAAACTTCTCAGCCAACGGCTCAAGGAACTCGGCTACCGTACCGGCATCAGCGGCAAATGGCATCTCGGAGAATCGGTCCCCGAACAACATCCCAACGCCCGCGGCTTTGATTTCTTCTTCGGCATGCTCGGCGGTGGCCACGAATATTTTCCGAAACCCGAGACCCATCAGCTCGTTTACAATGGCAAAAGAGCAATGAAAATCCGCACGCCATATCTCACCGATTGGATCACGCTCGAAGCGCGAGATTTCATCCACGGCGAGGGCAAAGCCGCTACGGAAGATCGGAAAAAACCATGGTTTCTTTATCTTTCCTACAACTCCCCGCACACACCGCTTGAAGCACTGCCCGAAGACATCGCCGCATTCTCCCACATCCAGCCGATGCACCGCCGCCTCTATTGTGCCATGCAGCGCTGCATGGACCGCAACATCGGCACGATCCTCGATGACCTGAAATCCTCCGGCCAACTCGACAACACCCTCATTGTTTTTCTGTCGGACAACGGCGGCTCCGTCGAATCAAGCCACGCCGTCAACGCACCGCTTCGCGGCAGCAAGGGCACATTCTTCGAGGGCGGCATCCGCGTTCCGATGATCTACCATTGGCCCGCGCGCTGGAAACCACGCGTCTATCGCAAGCCGGTCATCTCACTCGATATCATGGCCACCTTCGTCGCCGCGGCTGGCGGTATGCCGCCAAAACCGAACGTGCCAGTCAAAATTCCCGGCCGCAAAAACCCGGCAATCTACGACAGCGTGAATCTCGCCCCATTTTTCACCGGCGAAAACGATGCCGCACCTCACGACATCCTCTTCTGGCGCGCCGTCACCCGTGGCGATGCGGTCCGCATGGGCGATTGGAAACTCGTCCGGCCAAACTCGCTCCAACCCATGCTCTTCAATCTCGCTGACGATATTTCCGAGTCCAACAACCTCTTCGCCAAACACCCCGAAATCGTCCGCGACATGCTCCGCAAAAAAATCGCGTGGGAGGTTTCCTTCGAACGTGCGCCGATGTTCACCTCGGCATCCCACTACATCGATTACAACCGCCGCTTGTACGACATGGAATTCAGCACCACCCAACCCACGCTCGACTCCACGGAAGATATCTGGCAAATGCCCAAGTGAATCACTCCTCGCGGCTTTCGTCTTCCGCTCACGGGGATTCCGGTTTCTCTTCATCCATGTCCAACCGCTTCTACGGTTCATTTGATACCCAACGGCTTTCCGGAAAACCGGACGGGGAGGATTACCGCACGCCGTTTCAGATCGACCGCGACCGGGTTCTGCACACCCCGGCATTCCGCCGCTTGCAGAACAAGACGCAGGTTTTCTGGAGTGGCGAGTATGATTTTTACCGCACCCGGCTGACCCATTCGCTCGAAGTCGCGCAAATCGGCAAATCAATCTGCCATTGGCTGGCCACCCGGCCGGACGGGCCGCTTTCGCCTGATTGTTTCATCGATCCTGATTTGGTCGAAGCCGTCTGCCTTTCCCACGACCTCGGGCATCCGCCATTCGGCCACGCGGGCGAACGCACGCTCAATCACCTGATGGCCGGCTACGGCGGATTCGAGGGCAATGCGCAGACCTTGCGTTTGTTAACGGAGCGGATTTTCTCCGCCAAACGCACCGGTATGGATCCCACGCGGGCGTTCGTTGATGGCATCCTGAAATACAAATCGCTGCACGCGGAACTCATCACCGCGCCCGGCAAACCGCCGAAAAACCACTTCATCTACGACGAGCAACAACCGCACCTCGATTGGGCCCTTGGTGGCATGGATTTTCCCGCGGAGTTTCCGCCGGGCGAGCCACGCGACGCGATAAAATCCATCGAATGCCAAATCATGGATTGGGCGGACGACACGGCTTATTCGCTCAATGATCTTTCCGACAGCGCTCGCGCCGGTTTTCTACGCATCGAACGCATCGAGCAATGGGCCGAAAAAAACGATCATCCGTATGGCGACAAAACGCCGCTCGGCGATCTCATCCGCGCGATCCGCGGCGGCAAAGCGGATCCATTCGTCGGCAAACGCATTGGCCGTTACATCCAGGCCGCGCGATTGGAGACCGACGTGAATTTCCTCAGTGCGACATCAAAACGTTACGGTTACCGGCTCGTCATCGATGCGAACGTGCAGGCCGAATGCACGCTTTTCAAACAGCTCGCCTTCGAAGTCGTCTTCCTCTCGCCGCAACTCAAACAACTCGAACACAAGGGCAATCACATGCTTCATCGCTTGTGGACAACCATGAAGCAACGCTACATCACCGTTGGTTCCATCGATGGTCAGGACTTCCAGCTTCTTCCCGCGGACACGGCTGCGGAAATCGCCGCCGCTCCGGATGAACCCGCACGCGCGCGGCTGGTCTGCGATTTCCTCGCTGGCATGACCGATGGTTACGCCGCGCGGACCTACAAGCGGCTGTTCTCTCCTGACTTCGGATCCATCGGCGATCTTGTCGGATGATCTCAAGCGAAGTTCGAAGGACTGCGTTGGCATCGAAACCGAAGTGGGAAAAACCCACTCACTCGAATGCGGCAGCCACGAGATCAAGGCAGCGTGCTGTCGGCATGACGCTGAGTTCCATCGCATTCATCACGTAAGAAAATGAAATTCCGGTGGCGGGATCGGCAAACGCATGACTGCCGCCAGCGCCGGGATGGCCGAAAGCGGATTTCCCAGGGCCGTAAACGCGGCGTTCTTTTTCGCCGGTTTCCGAGAGTGGGTCCACTTGTGCGCCGCAGGTGAAGACGGTACGGCGCAGTAGAACGCGATCATAAAAATCCGATTGCGGCGTCATGAGCGCGATGCGCGCGTCGTCGGAAAGCGGGCCGGGAATACGGCCTAACAAAATCTGATAGAACTTTGCGAGCGCGGAAGCCGTGCCCACACCGCCCATCGCCGGAAGTCCGGCCGACCATGCACGCGGTTCGTTCATTTCATGCACCGCGTGCAAACCGACGGGCGAGGCAAACGCGCGTTTCACGAAACTGCCGGGTATGGACATTTCCTTGTAAAACGCGTCCTCCAGACCGCCGCGGCTGGCTTTTCCCGGGTAAAGCCGGGCAACCCGCGGCCATTCGCATTCCGGAAGACCGATCCAAAAATCAAGACCCGCCGGGGCGGCGAATTCATCGCGCCAGACATTTCCCAGCGTGCGGCCCGTAAGAATCCGCACCGGTTCATCCACCAGTGCGCCGAACGTGCGCGGATGATAACCATGCCCTTCACCCGGCAACCATGCCGGCTTCTGGGCTTCGAGTGCCGTGACGACTTGGTCGTGATCGAAGACATCCGCTTTCCGATCAAGTGCTGCCAATCCGCACTGATGCGAAAGGACGTAGCGGAACTTTGCCTCGGCGATGGGAAAGCCGCGCCACACTTCGCGCACTGGCGTATCGACATTCAGACCGCGCAATTCCAACGCCCACAATAAGGTGGCAGCGGCGGGAACCTTGGTGGCGGAATAGACGGGAACCAAGGTGTCCTTCGTCCATGGCCGCAGATGTTCTTTTTCACACCATCCAGCGGCGAGGCTGAGAACTTCGACGCCATTTTTCCAGACGCTCACCGATGCGCCGAGCTCGCCGCGTTCGCGGAAATTTCGTTCGAATCCAGCTCGGACGGAGGCGAAGGACATGTCAACGAGCACCGGGAAGCAGGATTCTCGGTTCCTCCTCCGGCGTTTCCACAACCGGCTCGCGCGACCATTCTTCAATCAACCGGAACGCAACCGCCAGCAACGTCGGCCCGAGAAAAACGCCCACCAGTCCGAAAGCGATCAAGCCGCCGATCACACCGCAGAAGATCAACGCAAACGGCATTTTCGAGCCTTGGCTGATGATCAATGGCCGGATCACGTTATCGACACTGCTGATGCCGAAAAGCCCCCAACAGAGCATGAAAATCCCCCACCCTTGTTCGCCCTGCGCAAAGAGCCAGATCGACGCGGGAACCCAAATCAACGGCGGACCAAACGGAACGACGGCAAAAAGAAATGTGAGCACGGCGAGCAACACCGCACCCGGCACCCTCGCAATCCAAAAGCCAAGCCCCGCAACCAGCGCCTGCGTCAATGCCGTGCCAATGATCCCGTAGATCACACCACGCACCGTGTCGCCCGCCACCTTGATGAGATGGTGCCCGCGGCTGCCTGCCAACTTCGTCACACCGGTCTGCAAGCGCTCCGCTAAGATTGGTGCGTCCCGCAAAAGGAAAAACGCGAGAAGTGCGCTGACGATCACTTCCGTCACTCCGCCGAGCACCACCTTCCCCGCCAGAATGAGACCTGTTTTCGCCCACGCGATAAACTTGCCAAGCCAGCGGACGATGTGCGGCGGTGCTTCTTCCTGCGATGGACCGGAAGACAGCGGACCGGCCTCCTCAACCAACGGCACTGGCCCTAACTCCAATGGCGGCGCATCGACCACCCGCATTTCGCCATCCAGTTCCTCAACAACGATTTTCGGCCGCAGCGGCTCGGTCTTCGTCACTTGTTCATCGAACTGTTCAACCCAACGATCGCGGTCTTCGACAAATTCGCCCCAGTAACCGCTCAAATCGTCGCCGACCACGGGAACGTTCTCCATCCATTCCGGTGGTTTTTCCGAAACCGAAAGAAACCATGTGCGGCTCGCCTTGGCAAGGTCCCGGCCATCCTGGGCGAGGCTTATGCCAATGAGAATCACCGGCCCGATGAGGAGTACGCTGACGGTAAGCGTGACAAAACACGCGGCGAGCGTACGCGATCCGCGGAACCAGCGCGTGAATCGGCGTTGCAATGGAAACAACGAGTACGTGAGTACGATCGCCCAAACCAGCGCGGTCAGAAACGGCCGGACGACGAAGAAACAACCAACGAGCAACAGCAGCAACGCAGCGATGCCCAGCACCGGCTCGCGTCGCCAAACCCCGGGCCGGGGTTGCTCTTCGGATTCCCCGATCATTCCCGATTTTTTATGGCTCATCTGTTGGCTCGATATTCTCGTCGAGAACCTCGACATCCTCGTTTACGGGAATGGCGGCCGATGGCACCGCATCTTCGCCCCTTGGCACCGGAGCGGGATCTGCGCCGGATTCCCATTCGTCTTCGTTCACCGGAATGGCGGCCGGCGGCACCGCACCTTCACCGCTTGGCACGAGATCGGGATCCGCGCCGGATTCCCAGTCGTCTTCACTCACCGGTTGGGCGCGACGGATTTCTTCACCGGGCTCCACCGCGCCGAGATCGGAAACCACCAGGGCTCGTTTCGGCGGCACGATCGTCTCCTTGATGTCGTCTTTGATGCCCTCGAAAAATTGTTTCACCATCGGCGCTGCCATCCGCCCGCCGGAAACGGTTTCGCCCGGCCTTCCCTCATACAACACGGCAAACGCATAGCGCGGGTTGTTCTGCGGCAGGAATCCGGCGAACCACGCGAGCCGTTGGTGCTTTGATTTCGGCCCCCACTGCGCGGTGCCTGTTTTGCCGCACAACGTGGTATAGCTCAGGCCGGCGCTGCGACCGGTGCCGCCCGGGCCGTTCACGACATCGGCCATTCCCGCCTGAACGACCTCCACTGCTTTCTGGTCGAGGCCCAACCAAGTCTTCCGTTCGGGAATGAACGCCTTCACCACGCGACCACGCGGGTCCTGGATCTGACGGACCAGCTGGAGATGCGGCAACGCGCCGCCGTTGGCAATCCCGGCCATCAACTGGGCGACCTGCAAAGGCGAGGAAAGCAACACACCTTGGCCGATGGACAGGTTCGCCGTATCGCCATCGAGAATCCGCCGTTTTTCGTGCTTGAGCATCCACTCATCATTCGGAACCAGCCCCGCTGTTTCACCAATGAGCGGCAGGCCGGTTTTCTGACCGAAGCCAAGACGGCGGGCCAACCCGAGAAACGCCGTGGGTCCGACATCAATGCCGACCTGATAAAACCATGTGTTGCACGAACGTGCGAGGGCGCGCTTCACATCAATGTTGCCCTCCGGCGTGGGACTCCAGTTGCGGAACACCGTCCGCCCAATGGTGATCTGCGTAGGACTGTAAATGGTCGTTCGCTCCGAAATCGTGCCGTTGTTCAATGCCGCGAGAGCCACCACCGGTTTGAACGATGATGCGGGCGGATACGCGGATTGGAACGCGCGGCCAAACAACGGCTGGCTTTTGTCCGCCTGCAGTGCCTTGTAGTCCTTCTCGCTGATCGATGGAATGAACTGGTTCAGGTCGAATGACGGCCGCGAAGCCATCACCAGCACCTCGCCGGTGATCACATCCACCACCACAAACGCCCCGCGCCGGCAGCCCTTGCGCAGGACTTTCTCCGCGAGTTGTTGCCAATCGTGGTCCAGCGTGGTGACGAGCGTGCCACCCGGCCGCGGTCGTTTTACCTGCTCTTCCTGAAGCTTGTTGCCATCCTCATCGAACAACAGTTTTTTCATCCCCGGCTCGCCGGTGAGTTCCTTTTCGAACAACTTCTCGAAGCCCGCGCGGCCCTCGGTTTCCTCCCACATCGGCTCGTTGAAATTGATCGGCCCGGTCGGTAGTTTGCCGACGCTGCCGGTGTAGCCGATGATGTGTGCCGCCAGTTCCCCGTCCGGATAATGGCGCCGGTAAAGCGGCATCAGCACCAAACCCGGTCCGAGTTTTTTCTCAAGCCCAAGTGCCTCCTTTTCGTGAAGATGTCCGCTGACCAACAACGGCAACCACCGCCGCTCGCGGTAGTGCTCGTAAAGCTCGTCATCGCTGAATTGGGAAACCGTCTTGATCAGCCCCTGCAATGACGCCAACCGCGTACGCGCCCAACTGATCACGAAGTCGCGATCCGCATTTTCGAATCGTCCGAACTGCAAACCGACTTGATGCACCACCTCGTTTTGGGCGAACGGCTCGCCCTCGCGGCCAACGATCAAACCGCGTGGCGCGGGGATTTTCAACGTGATGGCCCGGGCATCCCGCCGGGTGACGATGTCGCCATCAGCCGCCGACTTTCCATTGGTTTTTTCAGGCTCGCTTTGGCCCAGCGCCGCAACGGCCCCGAAGTGCAAGACAAGCGCGGGAAAAATCAGGTGCTTGGGAAACGCCATCGGATCGATGGCCGCAAAGTAAGAGTCTTTGCCGCCGGGTGCAACAGCAGCGTTGTCAAAATGCATTCGCAACCGTGCGGATATTTCCGCGCAAATTCCTTGCCTCGCTTTGGATGCGGCGGTTTTACTGCCACCAAGTCATGAAAATACGTCGCACCTGGCTCCTCGTTCCCCCGCTCGTCCTTGCATTGGCCGCCTGCAAAAAGAACGAGGAATCCACAACCACCGCACCAGCAGCTGAGAGCCCGGCCGCTCTCACCCTTCCGGCCCATCCACTCAATCCGGTGCCAACCGCGCCGGTGACGCCTGCGCTCACTCCGGAAAAGCGGGCTGAGAAACTCGGCTTTGCCCGTTACGTCCCCACCGACGCCGAACAATTCATCGCAGTGTACAATGGCACCAAGTCCGTGCAGCGCGTGAAGAACTCCAAGATCTGGAAACTGATCACCGACATCGATGACACAACCGCGGAAATTTCCTCGGTCGGCGCAGCAGGCGATGCCGTCGATGCAGCTGCCGATGCGGAAGAAGCCGCGGGGGATACTGCGGCCGATGGCCCGGGCCAGTTCTTTGCTGGCGAAATCTCGATCATTCTCGGCAAGAGTTCCGGCGAACAACTCAGAAACCTCTTCAAGCTTAACGAAACGATGAGCTATTATCAAATGAAGGGACTCGTGAAGACCATGTCTGACGCAGCCAAAACCGGCGACGCCTCATCTGCCTCCATGGCAAGCCAGTTCGGTCCTGATTTGATCAAGCAGATCATGAACGATCCCGAGGGCGGCTTGGCCGTGTTCGAAAAATTCCAGATGCTGCCGATCACCGTGGCCCTCCGTCCGGCCGATGGCAAATTGGAGGAAGCCTCCACCCAGATCGGATCGTTGATCGGCAACCTCGCCGCTCTCGGGCCAATGGTGGAACCCGCGAACAAAGAAGTCGCAGGCGCGAAATTTACCGGCTACAAAATCCTCGGCACCAAGCTCGCAGAACAGGCCACAGCCGCGCGCGAGTCGCTCGAAAGCATGCTCGATCCCGCCAGTGTGGATAAGATCATCGCATCAATCGCGAAAAAAGACATCGTGGTTCTGGGCGGCACGATCGGTGAATATTCAGTGATCTACCTCGGCCCATCGGCCGATCAATTCAACCTCGCATCCGCACCGGCTGACTCGATCCTCGGCGGCAATACCCTGTCGTTTGTCGATACCTACATTGCCAAGGACATCGCCTTCCTCATGCACGCATCAAAGGACGCCTATGGTCCGATGATCAAAAACTCGAAAGGGATGTCCAACATCTTCAACGGTCTGCGCGACGGATTTGCTTCCAGCGATGGCCTCGGTGACACCAAGCGGCTTCAGGATCTTCTCAAGGAAGCGGCCTCTCGCGAAGCTGCCTTGCGCGAAATGATCTCGGTGGACGTGCTGGATCTGGTGGCATTCCACGAGGACGGCCTCCGGGTCGAAGCCAGCGGTGGCGGGGACAATGGCGCGCTCGATTGGGACGCGAAGAACCGCCTGGCGTCGCTGGGTTCCCTGCCGGATGTCGCTCTTTTTGCGAGTTACACGGCGGATAAAGAATACAAAGAAAAATCCATCGCCTACCTCGAAACACTTACGGAAACGGCTTATGCCGCCGCCGTGAAAGCATCCGAACTCGATATCCCGGAAAAGGATTTCACCAAGTTCAAGCAGGCGATGAAGATCTTCGACACCGATTTTAGGAACGACGTGGTTTCGATCGCTTCCACCGTCACCGGGGAGTTGAACGAGGGGCTCGGCCGCGAATCCGCCCTCATCATCGATCTCGGCGGCTCCGTGCCACCGATCCCCAACATTCCCAAGGCAATCGTCGATGGCGGAAAATTCCCGCGCATTACCGTCCTCGCGCCAGTGGAAGACCGCGCGAAACTCTCGGCTGCATGGGATAAGACCACCGTGGCGATGACCAACATCCTCGCCAAAGCCAGCAAACTGGTAGAACAGGACTTGCCGATGCAGAAGCCCGTCAGCTCCGAAAAAGACGGTTTCATCACCTGGTTCTTCCCGCTGCCGATGATGACCGACGACTTCATGCCGTCGATCACGCTCAACGACGATTGGTTCGCCATGTCCACTTCGAAACTCCAGGCGGTTGATCTGCTCAACAAGGCTGCGGCTTCGAACTCCACGGATACCGGACTGACGTTCCACGCGAACTTTGCGCGCATTCAGGAATTCTGCCGCCTCAACCTCAAGCTCATGGAGCAAAATTCCGCTGCGTTGAAGCTCGATGCCGCCGATCTCAAGCAGGCCACGAAAATCATCAACGCCATGGACGAACTCGACAAACTCATCGTTCGCGTTCGCAAAGAAGGCTCGGACGTGCGCACCAGCATCCATTTCAAGACACGTTGATCAAAACGTTTCCCGGGAGCGGTGGCCCGCGGGCCACCGCTCTTTTTTTATCCGGCCATGCTGCACATCACGCCGATTGCCACGGTCCGCAGTTGCTTCGCGGAAAAATTCGGCGTGCCGCGCCAGCCGGGGCTGTGCCCCTCCGCATACGGAACCTTGGTGTTCGAACCGGCTTTCCGCAGCCAGGAAGCGATCCGCGGCATTGAAGGGTTTTCCCATCTCTGGCTCGTGTTCGGTTTTCATGAAACCGCGGACCGCGGCTGGAGCCCGACCGTGCGGCCGCCGCGCCTGGGCGGTAACGAGCGCGTCGGAGTTTTCGCATCGCGCTCGACTTTCCGTCCGAATGGTCTCGGCCTTTCTCTGATAAAATTGGAACGCATCGAAACGCACCCCACAGACGGGCCGGTGCTGCATCTCAGCGGCATCGACCTGATCGACCGCACCCCGGTATTCGACATCAAACCGTACCTTGGCTATGCCGAAGCGATTCCCAACGCGCGCTCCGGCTTTGCGGCAGATGCCATTCCGCGACTCGCCGTGGAGATTTCCGATGCAGCACGTCCCGCGTTTCACGCTCTTCCAGCGCGCGACCAACAAGTCATCCGCGAAGCCCTCGCCTTGGACCCGCGTCCTCCGGCGGGTGCGAACGAACCCGGCCGCCGATTCGGCACCCGCATGTGCGGAATGCACGTGCACTTCACAGTGGTGGAAGCCACATGCGTGGTGCTTTCCGTTTCAGCGGATTGATTTCACATCCGGCGTAGGTACTCCGGCAATTGATCACGTTGCGATGATGGCGAAATCGCCGTGTTTGCAAAGGAGATCACCGCGCCGACACCAGCGGCATGGGCACCGCCGAGCCGCGGTTCCACGTCAATTTCCGGAAATCGAAATGTCGCGCGTGCGCGGAGGATCCGTCGGGCGAGCAGGCCGACAGCGAGCAAACCAAGCGCAAGTCCCGCCGGCCAACCGAATGACGCGATGATGTTGAGCAGCGGTCCGAATTTTTCCTCCAATCCGCTCTCACCGTTCACTGTGTCTTTTTTCCCTGGCATCGCACTCATCGCCTCCAGCGTCGGCACGACGTCGCCTTTCAACATCCGCTCCATCCAATAAACCCGAATCGACAATTGCACTAGAAATCCATCAAGCTGTTGGGCGGAGCCTGCGTGCTTGAATGCCTGAATCACCGAGCTTTCCAGTGCGCGGACGCGCTCGGCGAGCGGCACAGCCCCCATCAATGATGGACTGATCCAGACCTTCGAACGTTCCGGTGCGCCGTGATAATGCATCACCACCACCGCGGGTTTCCCTTCGTTGTAGAACCGTTCCATCAACTCCTCTTCACCCACCTCGCCCGGAATCACCTGATCGCCCGGAAAAACATACACATACAGATCGATCGCTGAATCACCGGCGTGATAATTCAGAAACTCAAGCCGGTCCTTGAATTCCTTCGCGTGCAAAACCCCTTGCGGATCCACCAAAAAATTTTTCGGGCGTTGGTTGAAATAGACGTCCCAGTATTCTTCCGGAACCTCCGGCGGGGACGCTGCCACCACGATTTCTTCGGCAGCCGGTTCCGCCAACACCAGATGCGCAGGAGGTTGGGTGCCTTCGGTCTCCGGACCTGCGGTCAGCAGCGCCGCACCAGCAATCCAGCCGTCGTCCTGAAATGCCGGTTTCTCTTCCGCCGGCCACTTCGGCAGCGGCGCTTGATGGCCCGGCGCAGGCAACACGAACGCGGCAAAAACAACCGCCATGCATGCTTTCATTCCACCGTCTCCTTGATGCGTTGCGAAACAACCCGGTGTCCTTCCCGCATGCGGCGCACGACGTCACGCTGGGCAACCGGCGGCAAAACACGCCGGCGAAAACTTTCCGGATCGCGCCGAGCTTGGCCGCAGCGCCTCACGAGAACCGCCTCCAGTTGCTGAAACATCTTTACGACGCCCTCGGCATAACGTCCCTCCAGCCAATAGGAGTGGGCGCGGGAAAGACATTCGAACGTATCGGACTCGTTCAGATACGGATCGAGCTGATATCCAAAGATGATCCCCGCCGATTTCAACTCGGGATCAATCGTCAGAAGAAGTCCCGCCTCGTTTGGTTTGTCCGCCGGCAAATCCTCAAACGCAGCCCGGTTCAACAACCAGAAACCGAACTGCCGCAAATTCGCCAGCTCGCCCACCGAGCCGGTGTAAACCGCGGCAAACAACTGCGGAAACCGCCGGGAAAATCGTTCCATCGCCCCGGTGACGCGGTCGCGGTCGCGTTTCCGAAACAGCCCCGCCCCATCCGTCAAAAGCCGCAAAACAACGTCGTCTCCGCCAAAGCGGGCATCCGCATCCGCCAACAGGAACCCACATTGCGGACAGGACTCCGCCGCACGGTGGATTCGCTGGACGCATCGAGGGCATTTCATCCGCAGCACGGATTACGACAAATCCCGTAGTTCGTCAAAGTGAATCATTAAGATTTGTTAACTTTCGTAACGATCTGCGCATTTCACGTCTTTTCATCCTGCCGGAAACACGCCATGCAAACCGCGTGTTTCAACCCGGCGAAATCGACCGTGAGGATTTCCGCAACCTGCTTGCCGAGATCGGCGTAGCCCACATGCCGTTCGGAAAATTCGGTCGCAAGGATTATCCGCCCCGTGGAGTCCCGCTGATGGATCTGCCCATGGAATATCTCGTTTGGTTCAAGGAGCGCGGTTTTCCTAAAGGCCGGCTCGGGGAACTCATGGAACAGGTATTCGAGATCAAGGCCGTCGGGATGGACGCGGTATTCGATCCCCTCCGCGCCGCGCGTGGTGGGCGGTATCCGCTTCGCCCCGAAAAGCGACGTTCGTTCCGCTTCGGTGATTCCTGAATCCGGGGAAATTTCACGGTTTCTTCATTGGCATTTCACCGCCCCCGGTTCAAATGCGCCCATGCCCCGCGTGCTACTCGTTGAAGACGAACCCGCCATCGCGGATGCCTTGGTGTATGCACTCGAGACCGAGTGTTTCACCGTCACCCACGCCCTCACCGGCAGCGCGGCGCTCCAAGCCGCTGCCTTGGCAGCGCATGATTTCGTCATTCTCGACATTGGCCTGCCCGATATGACCGGCCTCGAAGTGTGCCGCGCACTGCGCGAAACTTCGCAGATTCCCATCCTTTTTCTCACCGCCCGGGATGGCGAACTCGACCGCATTCTCGGCCTCGAACTCGGCGGCGATGACTACGTTACCAAACCGTTTTCGCCGCGGGAAATCGTCGCCCGTGTCCGCGCCATCCTGCGCCGCACCCGGTCCGGCGACTCCAACCCGCCGCCGGTTCCCCACTCTCGCGGCTTGCATCATGACGCCGCCGCCATGCGCATCCACTTCCAAGACACACCACTCGATCTAACAGCTCACGAATACAAGCTCCTGCTGGTTCTCATGGAGCGTCCCGGCCGGGTGCTCACACGCGATCAGATCCTCGATCACGCCTGGTCCGACCCCGGTGCCGTGACGGACCGCACGATCGACGCCCACATCAAATCCATCCGTGCGAAACTCCGCGCCGTTTCCGCCGGTTCCGAAAACATGATCGGGACTCGCCGCGGCCTCGGGTACTGTTTCAATTCCGTCTGATTTCACGGTCCGCCATGCGTTTCACCCGCGTCACGCTTTTTGTCATCGCTCTGATCATCGCAGTCGGCTTTTACCAGCTCACCACGGTTCTCCTGCGCGAAGCGGCGCCACAGACTTACCAAGCCACCGAGGAAGTCATGGTGGACGTCGCGAATCTACTCGCCGAGTCCGTCGAGGAGGATCTCGCCAGCGGACAACTCGCCACGAAAAAACTCCACCGGGCGTTCGATGGTGCCCGGCTCCGGCATTTTGAAGCCCGTATTTTCAACCATGTGAAACACCGCATGGGACTCAACGTCTATGTCACCGATTCCCGTGGCATTGTCATTTTCGATTCACAGGACGGCAAACGAGTGGGCCTCGATTTCTCCCAACGGAGGGACGTCGGCCGCACCTTGGCGGGAAATTACGGCGCACGTAGTACCCGCGACGTGGAATCGTCGCCGTCTTCCTCGGTGTTCTATGTCGCCGCACCGATCGGAGACCCCGCATCACCTGCCGGCGTGCTCACGGTTTTCAAACCACAACTCGATGTCATGCCGCTGGTTTACGAACGCCAGCGCGTGATTTATGCCGCTTGCGGGCTCATCGGCGCCGGCATCATTTTCCTCATCGGCGCGGTCTTCCTCTGGCTCTTCCGGCCAATCGGCAGAATCACCGGATACGCCCGTGCAATCGAACGCGGCGAACGCCCCGCCCGCCCGAAGATCGGCATCGGCCGCGAGGTCAACACCCTCGCCAACGCGCTCGAATCCATGCGCGATGCACTGGAAAACCGCAGGTATGTCGAACGCTATGTCCATACCCTGACCCACGAACTGAAAAGCCCTCTCGCCGCCATCCGTGGTGCGGCCGAACTGCTCGATGAATCCATGCCCGAGGAAATCCGCCGCCGGTTCCTTGCCAACATCCGTGCCGAAACCGCCCGCAGCGAGCGGCTCATCAACCGCCTCCTCGAATTATCCGCCATCGAAAGCCGCACCCGCATTGAGGATCCAGCGCCGCACGATCTCGGCATCCTTGCCGGCATCGCCGTAGATCAGGCCAGACCCATGGCCGACGTCGCAGGCGTCCATCTCGAGTATCATGCGCCGCCCGATCCGCTGGTGGTTGCAGGCGATGAGTTCATCATGCGCGCCGCCATCACCAATCTGCTCGAAAATGCCATTGATTTCTCACCTCGTGGCGAGACCGTGCACATTCGTTTATACCGCGACGGTGACCATGCTGTCATGACCATCCGCGATCACGGGGCCGGCATTCCGCCATATGCCACGGAGAAAATTTTCGAGCGCTTCTATTCGCTGCGGCACCACGCCACCGGCCGCAAGGGCACCGGCCTCGGCCTCACGCTCGTGAAGGAAGCTGCCGAGCTCCATCACGGAACCGTCTCCCTCGAAAACGTCACCGGCGGCCCCGGCACCCTCGCCACCCTGACGCTTCCGCTCACGACATCGAAATGACACAAAAAGGGATTGCCAACAAACGCTGGCGTTCCTAGCGTCCCGGCCCGCTCCCCAAGGACAGGTGTCAGAGTGGTCGAATGAGCACGCTTGGAAAGCGTGTGTGCTGGTAACAGTACCGAGGGTTCGAATCCCTCCCTGTCCGCCATTGCTCCCGAATGGGAGCAAGCGCGAAGCTCACACCGAGGAAGCACTTCCCGGCCGACAACGGATTCATGGGTGTTTGGCCAACATCCAAATCGCCATGGCCATCATCATGAGATTCTCGGTGAGTGAGATGAACCCGAGCGGCACCTTGCTGCCGCCCCCCACGCAGGCACAGTTGAAATCCCGCTTTTCGATATAAACCGCCTTGAATACCGAAATCGCTCCGATGGTGCTCACAGCCAGCGCGGCTGGCGCGGCAATCCACGTGGCCAATCCCGCGATCATGAGGATGCCTGCACCGGTTTCAACCGCGGCATAGACCGATTGCCAAAATAGATTTCCGAAAAACCCGCAAAAAAGACTGGTACGA
>JAZKIZ010000030.1:0-12776 GCA_040384605.1 Verrucomicrobiota bacterium | reverse complement strand
TCGTACCAGTCTTTTTTGCGGGTTTTTCGGAAATCTATTTTGGCAATCGGTCTAAGAGCACCGGACCGGCGACAATGGAAGTTGAAATTCAAAGAAGCATGTGAACGCCGGTTCGGTGCCTCGGCTTGTTCGCCCGATTGAATTTGCGGGCTTCACAATGCCCGAGCGACGAAGATCGCCATGCCAAGCGTGGCGACAACGGATAATCCAAAGCTAAGCAGGCAATTCTTCGCCCGCGCACGACAATCCCCGTGAAGTGAAAATCGATTCACGGGTCGAAACGCCGAGATCGGAATCATCGCAAGCAGCGCAATGTAACCACTCCAGAAAACGAAGGTAGATGAACTCTCCAGAGCGGCCCTGCCAACTTTCGCGTGCGGAAAGAGGACGGCCTCCATGGCCTCAAGTGCAAGCGCCAGTACCAACCCGAGGAGCGACCAGACAATCATCGTTCTGGTCCTAATGTCATGTGCTCTGTGGAGGATGGTCATGCAGCTGATTATTCTATGACAACGTAATAGGTGGCCTACCGGCTACAAGCCGATTAGATCCACCGCCTTCACCGGGCCTTAAAGCTCGAGTGCGAATCGGAGAGCATTCCTAACCCGATCGAGAGCCTTGCCAAAGATTACTCCCACTCGTGCTTGGAATTCATGATGTTGGATTGCTTGGAGACCCTGAATATTGGCGAAGCTCTGGGTCCTGAAAAACGGGCGAGGCGGAAGATCGACCTCGTAATCCGAACCACGGTTGGATGTGGTGATGGGGACACAGAGACTGAGTGCCCGAGGTGCTTCAGGATCTTCGCGAGAAACGACGAGCATCATTCTGACCTTGCCGCCCATGCCCAAATCGACCCGATAAATCTCGCCCGGTTTAGTCGTCATAAACGGAATCGAGAGCGGTCTGTCTGATGCGATTTGATAGCAAGAGATCGTCATTCCGAGGGATTTCCACGGAAAATGGTAACCCTCCCCGAAGGCGGACTTGGCTGAGAAACATGCGGATCGCTTCGGTGGTATTGATTCCGAGCGTCTCAAAAACTCTTTCGGCGTCCTCCTTAAGGTCGGGATGGACTCTCGCCCTGACAACGGCTTCTCTCATGACTCGAATGTAGCCTGAAACGGCTACACATCAATGCAATTCTTAGGCAACGACCCAAGCTCAGCGACCCGGCCCACGAGGGCGCACGATTGCAACAGTGATGAGATGGTCGGGTTCACTGCAGGGCATGTTAGGCCGCACATTGTCAGTCCATAAACCATCCTATAAAATCTCCTGGCTCAATGTTGAGGTAAACAATCGTCGCCGCCGCCGCCAGAAGCGGTGCGACTACCAACCAGCCCGGAACATCACGTAGCCGTAGCCAACTGAATAAGCCGAGCGAAGACGCAGCAAGGCCGAAAAAGGGGATCGCCAGCAATCCAAATCGGACGACGGAATAGTGAAAGTCGAAGCCTGTGTCCTTCGGGTCGGGATGTGCGTAGTAGGGCCAGTGCCCGACGGCAAGCCGCGTGCGCAGAACAAGCCAGTAGAAGCAGGCGAGCCACAGAAACGGAAACGCAACCGCTGCTGCCAGCAGTCTGGTTTTAGCGCGCGCGTATTGGTGCATGGCGTGCGATAGCGAGGTTGGCTGGAGCGGCTTCGGTATTTCTTCATTCGCGGGCGAGATGCGCATCGGCATAGATCTTGCAATGGTCGCAAACAAGGAACAAGTCATCACCGGGTTCGCGATTTCTTTTGGCATACCGACGCTTCATGCGGGAACCGCAACGGGGGCAATTTGTTCGCGGCCTGTAGACTACGAGAGCAAGCGGGACAATCAATGCAACTCCGAACAATACAGCGAAAACCCAAACAAGAAGTTCGATGCCCAGAAGACCGTTGATAACCATTCCCGCAAAAGATCCAAACATCACGATAAGGCAGACCCAGAAAATGCGGTCCCGCAACACTGCAAATTGAGATGCAGCAACCTGAGTGTCTACATCAAGGGTGTAGTTCTTATCCGGGAAGGACTTGATTTGCATCTTGGTGGAAATTCTTCACCGAACGCTTGAAGTGGCACGGCGGGGTTTAGGCATTCAGAGCGAAGCGAATTAGCGACGTTGTCCGCCGTTGCCACCACTGACTTGTTCTGCGGTGGGTTTCAGTAGGCTTCTGACGGTCACTAAATCCTTTGGATCAAGCTGGTAAACATCTGTCACGATCTTCGTGAGCACGCCAATCTCTCCAGTCTTCATCTCGACTAGCCATCGGTCAGAGAAATCGATCTTGTGAGTCGGGTTCCTTAGCTTTGTGCCGGTGTCACCGACACGCTTCGCTCGAAGAAACGCATCCTGAACAATCTTGATTTGCCTGGGATCTTTCAGTTCTTGAACGACGTTGAACTTCAAATCACGGATGGTGACACTACCAGACTTCGGGTGAACGACTACTGTTGGTCCCGCGCTGCGAGCTTCACAGCACGCAAGAAGCATGACTGTTGGGGCGAAGTGCTTTAGAAGATTCTTCATTTCTTGCCTAACGAATTAGCTCAGCCACCGAGCGATAGCGAGGTTGGCTGAAGCGACTTGTTCTACGTTGTCTCCGCAGGAACCGCAATATCAGGAAATCTCTTCAATCTTCCTTTGCGATGAACGGAAAATCGCCCCCATCGGAAATCCTCTCTTCGCGCACGATGGAAGGAAAAGCACCCGAATCGGAAATTCTCCGGAGAAAACTCCGCAATCATCGAAAAACGCGGATCGGAAAAATCATTCGATGTGAACTCCGGAAATCTTCCGCTCTTCCGCATCGGAAAAACATTCGGTGCCCACCATCAGATAACGTTCATTTGCCTTTCGGGTAGAGGTAGCCGAACCCGACAATAGAGTCGATGACATTGCCCTTTTTGCGGATCTCCGGCTCGTAGAAGCCAATACGTCCCACCTCACGACCGGCTTGGAGTTCCTTGGCTGCGGTCAAAGACATTTCCCACGCATCATCCAACACTTTCCTGGTCTTCTCTCTCTCCTCGCCATGAGTCCCATCAGGATCGTTAAAATTCAGTGGAGGCCGCTTGATTACGAAGGTCGCCCTATCGGAGTCGATCGTTGCCCTCCAAGTTGTGCCGCCGGCCCCGGGCCATTTGCTATTAAGAGTATGACTGGGTATTCGTGCTTTGCCGACAATGGTGATTATATTTTTTCCCATCACGACCTTCTCGGCCTTGATGACCGTAACGTCGGTGTCCGATTTCGCCTGGACTGTTGCAGACAACAGAAGAATCAATGACACTGAATAAGTGATTAGTGTTTTCACAGGAAGTCCTTGTAAGCCGGAATAAGGCATGTGTCTGTAAAGCCAGTGTAAATTGTTTGTCTGCGAGCGGTTGGTTTTTTGGCGAACGTCCCAAGTGATGGCAACCAGAGGGCTGAACTGGATGCCGGAATTCAAAAACAAACTGGCCAGCCCTCGGGGTTGCCATCCACGGCTTGTTCGGAATCCTGAATTCAGAAAGTAAGCGCAACACCCCGGCGGATGCAATCATGCTCTGCGGCGGTGGAAACGCTTATGGGCACTTCCATAAACTCATAATCCGCGCGATATCAACGGATTCCGGACTGAAAATGCTTTCATTCACTGCGATGGCCAAGCGAAAAAGATATATCAACCGGGCGGACATGGGATTATTCGACAAATCCGACCGGCTACAACAGGTCCAATCCATGGGTGACACGCTCCAACAAATCAACTCGATCATGGAATGGGAGATATTCATGCCCGTGTTAGAACGCATTCCCGCTACGGAGGCCAAGGGTCCGGGCGGTCGTCCCGCATTCCATCCGCTGTTCATGTTCAAGGTTCTCGTCTTGCAATCACTCTACGGGCTGTCCGACGAGCAGACCCAATATCAGATTCTCGACCGCCGCAGTTTCCATGACTTCCTCGACATCACCGAGGCCGACACTGTTCCCGACCAGAACACGATTCGCGAATTCCGCGAAAAGCTCACCCGAGCCCAACTCCATGACGAACTCTTTGCCGCCTATTCCAGGCGCTTGGAAGAGCGGGGTTTCATCACCCGCAAAGGCAACATCGTGGACGCCTCATTTGTCGAAGTTCCGCGCCAGCGCAACCGACGCAAGGACAATGAGAGCATCAAGCAAGGCGAGGTGCCGGAGGGCTGGGAGAAAGATCCCAAACGCCTCAGCCACAAGGACCTGGATGCCAAGTGGACGAAGAAAAACCAACAGACCTTTTACGGCTACAAGAACCACGCCAACGTCGATCTGGAGAGCAAGCTCATCGTTCGCGCCGAAGTGACCGACGCATCCGTCCATGACAGCCAGGCGCTGGACTCCGTCACCCGTGTGGGCGATGCGGAAACCTGGTTGGACGCCGGATATGTCGGACCAGCCTGCGAAGCGGTTCTCGCGGACAAAAACATCCCGGCGAAGATCTGTGAGAAAGGCGCGCGCAACCGCCCGCTGACCGCGAAACAAAAGCGGAGCAACCGTGCGAAGTCACGCAAGCGTTGCCGGGTAGAGCATGTCTTCGGGTATATGACGATGAATATGAGAGCGATGGTGAAGAGATATATCGGCCTGAAAAGAAACCGGGCATCCATCATCTTCTGCAACCTGGTTTATAACATGGCACGCACCGAACAAATCATCCGACTGAAGCTGCTCGGCCGAAGGACACCAAGTTTCTGCTGATAATAATTCACCCATACAGTTATACAATCAAGATGGATGCCATGGCACACCCGAAGTGCCTGAAAACCGCGACACCGGCGTAAAAACGAGCGATCCGCCTTCCCCCGATCAAGCAACCGCAATGAACGTCACGCCTTCAGTCCGCCAAAAAGTGGTTTTTGGAAGTGCCCTTATGAAATACCAGCAACTTGATCAGGAGGAACGATTCAGAATCGCGGCACTGAGGATTGAACGGGTCAGTGTGCGCGAGATCGCCAGGCGGCTTGGCCGGAGCGCCTCGACCATTTCGAGGGAGGTCCGGCGCAATGCGTATCCGACCGATGGCCACTATCGGCCCGCCCACGCCGACAAGATGGCGCGTGGCCGCCGCCGGCGCTGCCGCAAAGTCAGCTGGTTTGGTCCTGCGGACTGGCGCCGGGTGGAAAGATTGCTCCGGAAGGACTATAGCCCGGAGCAGGCATCCGGACATCTGGAGCGCCACGGGAACCTGTCCATCAGTCATGAAACGATCTACTCCCACGTCTGGCGGGACAAGCATTGCGGAGGAACCCTGCATGTTCATCTGCGCGGCGCGCGCAAACAACGTCGCAAGCGCTATGGACGGTACGACAGCCGCGGGAGGCTTGCGGGAAAAAGGAATATTGCCGAGCGGCCCGCGTCGGTGGAGCGCCGGATCGAGGGCGGGCATTGGGAATCCGACACGGTGATGGGCAGCGGGAAAGGATGTGTCCTGACGTTGGTGGAAAGGGTGAGCGGCTACGTCATGATCGGGAAACTCGGGGCGAGGACGGCGGACGCGACGGTTGCACGAGCCTGCTCCCTGCTATCGAAGCTGCCCGGGAAGTTCCAAACGATCACATCGGACAACGGCTGCGAATTCCACGGCTACAAGCGGATCGAAAGGAAGTGCGGAGTGGAGTTCTATTTTGCCAATCCGCATCATTCCTGGGAGCGCGGCACCAACGAGAATACCAACGGGCTGATCCGCCAGTATTTGAAGAAGGGGATGAACCTGGATTCAGTCACATAGGCGGAGTGCAACCGGATCGCCCGGATTCTCAATAACCGTCCCAGGAAAAGGCATAACTATCAGACACCGGAGGAGGTTTTCTTTAAATAATAACTCCGTTGCACTTCACTCTTGAACGTGGGAATCTTCATTTTGTGGTGGAAGCGGAATCATGTCCCCGGAAGCTGCAAGTCGAGTGCTTGAGCAGCAAATGCCGTCGCCCGAGTCAGCGATGTCTCAACCGACTTCGACGCAAAATGCTTCGGAGGGTGAATAACAGAGTAGCCTGAATGAACGTAAAACAAGATGCAATTATAGAGTGGCGGTCCGTCGGGATCAAAGTTGCTCACGAGATCAATGCGGATCATCTCGCGGTCGTTGCTCAAGTAAAACGTGCGGATCACCTCCCAAGGATACTTCCTTAGTCCGGTCTTCAGTATGACGGTATCGAGTCCTTTAATTTCCATATTATGAAAAACGTAAATAAAACCAGCGGCGCGGTAGCGCCTTCTTCAATTCCTCTTCCGAACAACCAGTTAATTGTCCGATGGAAAGAAGGCGAATTGCTTTATGGTTGTCCAATGGAAAATAAACACGGATTTTTGGAAGAGGAATAAACGGCTGAAAAAGGACCGATCGAGGAGGAAATCCGGACGAAAATACGAAGGCTGGGAATGGCCTAGCGGACGGAGGAAAGCTATGTGGAATGGTATCAACTTAGAATTAGAATCGGAATCGCAGATGAACGTAAATGAACGCAGATTTACAAGAATGCCGACGGGAAGTCCCGGTTATTCGATTTCCGTGCCCGGATTTTCTTCCATCGGCAGCGCGTTGAGCGCGGCGCGGTATGCGGCTTCGTCGAATGCCCGCCGTTCAAGCGCGATGTTTTCCATTTCGTCTCCCAAGCAAACGGCGATTTGCTCAAGCGCGTCGTCCTTGGAAAGGCCCGCGGCAACGAGTCGTTGGAATGTTTCGCCCACGTAGGGCGTTTGCGGCGAGTCGATCTGCTGGCGCACGGCAGCGAGAAGATCGGAAAAAAATTCTCCGTCCATCGGATCAGACTTTCATCAAGTCCGCTTCCTTGGCCACGGCAAGTTCGTCGATCCTTTTGGTGAATTTATTGGTCAGCTCCTGGATCTGTTTTTCCATATCTTTCTGACCGTCTTCGGTAATCAAATTGTCGGTCTTGAGTTTTTTCCCGGCATCGATTCCTTCCTTCCGTGCGGCGCGCAGGCGCACCTTGGCTTCCTCGGCAAGTTGCTTGATGAGCTTCACCATGTCGCGCCGACGTTCTTCGGAAAGCTCCGGAATCGGCACGCGCAGCGAGCGCTCCGCCGCGGCGGGATTGAGGTTGAGTTTGCTTTCACGGATCGCGCGCTCGATGTCGCGCGTGGTCGATGGATCAAACGGCTGAACCACCAGCATGCGCGGCTCCGGCGAGCTGATCACCGCGAGGCTTTTGAGCTTGCTGACAGCGCCGTAGGCCTGCACGTGCACATCGAGGTTTTCAATCAACGCGGGGCTGGCCTTGCCGGTACGGACACCGGCGAATTCATGCGTTAGATAATCCACGCACTTGGACATTGCGATTTCGGTTTCAAGAAGCATTTCGTCGGCGTTCATGATGCAGGATGGAATTCAGGTTTGGAGAAAATCACTCGCCGTGGACGAGTGTGCCGAGCGCTTCACCGCGCAGCGCGCGCGAGAGATTGCCCGGAACGGCGAGGTCGAACACGATGATCGGGATGTCGTTGTCCATGCATAGGCTGAAAGCGGTGGCGTCCATGACGTTGAGGCGGTCAGCAAGGCACTGGCGGAAGGTGACGCTTTCAAATCGTTTCGCCTCCTGATTTTTCCGCGGATCTGAACAATACACGCCATCCACTTGCGTCGCCTTGAGGATCACATCGGCACCCATCTCGCTGGCCCGCAGCGCGGCGGTGGTGTCCGTGGAAAAAAACGGGTTTCCAGTGCCACCGCCGAAAATGACCACGGTGCCCTTGTCCAAGCGGCTTTCCGCGCGGCGGCGGATGAATGTTTCCGCCACGTTTTTCATCTCGATGGCGGATTGGACGATGCACTTCACGCCGTGATGATTGAGCGCGCCTTCGAGTGCCAGTGCGTTCATCACCGTGGCAAGCATGCCAACGTAGTCCGCCGTCGCGCGGTCCATCCCGCGGGCGGACGCACTCGCGCCGCGCCAGAAATTTCCGCCGCCAACGACGATGCCGAGTTGCAGACCGGTGTTCACCGCTTCCGCGATTTCCGTTGCGATGCGATCCACGATTTCCGGCGCGATGTTGTCCTTCGCTCCGCTGCCGCGCAAAGCCTCGCCGCTGAGTTTCAGAATGGCACGTTTGAAGGGACGGGGATCTTTGGAATTCTGGCTCATGGGTGGATTGGCGGCTTGGCCGATGATTTCCCAGATGCCCGCATTCATGCAACGGCAAAACGCCGGATCAGTCCCAAGGTCTCCACACCAGGGAAAATGGAACCGCAGATGGACAGGATGGACGCGGATTTGGAATTTTGAAGAGAATTTGCCGGCATAATCCTCAGGGCGATCGAGGCAAGCCTTCGTTTTTCAATGTCTTCAATTCGCGGGATTCGCCCAATTCGCGGTTGCTACAAATTCCCTTGGTATCTTGGCGCTGCTTGGCGTTTCAACCTCTTCACCGACTTTGAAAAACCACGGATTTACGGATTCCGCGGATTGATTTCCCCGATCATCACGCCGGCAGGCAAACAGAGGATGACCACAGATTGCGGATTTACTGATTTCAGAAATATGAAGCGGCAAAGGAAGAGGCGGAAACCACGAATTGAACGAATCGGGCGAATCGTAATTCGGGGAGACAGGGGCTGATGTTTTTGCGATCGCTGCCAAGCTCCCAAGTTGACGAGGCAAGCATTCGTTTTCTGTGTCTTCAATTCGCGGGATTCGCCCGATTCGCGGTTGTTACAAATTCCTTTGGCGTCAAAATCGAGAATTGATCACATCACTCCCCCTAACTTCTTCGCCCTGCATGATCCTTAAATCCAAAGATGCGTTCTGGTGATCATCTGCGTTCATCCTGCGCATCTGCGGTTAAAAAACCAACCGGGAAAACGCGTTCTCCCTATTGCAGGGTTGATGGGATCATTCAGCTCCGTCGGAAGGATTCACCACAAACTTCGCGTCCAGTTCCTTCAAAAACGCGTTCTTTTCGTTCGTACCTTCCACCAGCAGGGAAACCTCCAGCAGGTCGGTTTGCGGTTTCTGATACGCTTCCAACGTCCGTCGCACCGCGACGATGGCGAGCTTGAGGATTTGCCGCGGCGTAAGATCCACTTCCGGCGCAATCGCCATTTCCGAAACATCAAGCCGCACGACGAGACCTTTGCCGACGCGCTCGCCGGAGATCCCGATCTTGCAAAGAACCAGCAGGTTGGCTTCCTGGATTTTGTAACTTTTTGAATTGGTTGGGATCAGATGCGGGCTGCGCACGGCATCGACCAATGTTTCGGGAAACGCGCCCGTCATGGCCATCGGCCGCGCCATCACACAGGCCCGGAGCGCCTCGCCAATGTCTGAAATCACCTCGTCGCCATCCGTGCCGCGCAGGCTGAGCGGCTCGTAAATGGGAACCACCGTAATCGTCGTCGCAGGAAGCCATGTTGTCGTGAAAACCGCGACGAGAAGCCCGAAAACCATGCGTTTCATTCCTGATTTCTGCACACAGCGGCACCGAAAATCGAGCCAAATCACCAATGCCCGCACCGCGCGTTGGTAATTTCACGAAACCGCTCTTGTCCATCCCACAGGCGATGCCCTACTTTCGCGCGACTTTTTGCAATCGTGCCTGCAGACCCCACCAACACCTTTGTGCTCGGCGTGATTCCATCCCGCTGGGGGTCCACGCGGTTTCCCGGCAAGCCGCTTCATCTCATCGCGGGAAAACCGCTCGTCCAACACGTTTGGGAACGCTGCAGGAAATGCGCGAAACTCGATGCCGTGATCATCGCCACCGATGACGCGCGCATTGCCGCCGCGGTGGAGAATTTCGGCGGTCGCGCCGTGCTGACTTCGCCTGATCACCTGACCGGCACGGACCGCATCGCCGAGGCGCTCCGCTCGGAAGACCACGCCACCCACATCGTCAACATCCAGGGCGACGAACCGCTCATTGAGCCGGAATTAATCGATCAACTCGCCGCCGCCATTGTCGCCACCGACGGCCCGGACATGGCCACCGCCGCGAACCCGCTCGATCCCACGGACCCCGCGTGCGCGGACCCGAATGTCGTCAAAGTCGTCACCACTCTGAACGGCCGCGCGTTGTATTTTTCCCGCTCGCCACTGCCGTATTTCCGCAACGCCGTGGAAGGCCTGCCCGTCTTCCGCCACAAGGGCATCTACGCCTACACGCGGGATTTCATCGGCCGCTTCGTCACATGGTCCCCCACCCCGCTCGAACGCGCCGAATCCCTCGAACAACTCCGCGCGTTGGAAAACGGCGCGTCTATTCTCGTTCTTCCGACCAACGATACCTCACCCGGCGTCGATACCCCGGAGCAAGCCCGCGAAATCGAACGTCTTCTCACTGAGCACTGATCACTTCCCACTCGGCACTTTTATGAAATACATCTTCGTCACCGGCGGCGTCGTTTCCTCACTCGGCAAGGGACTTGCCGCGGCCTCCATCGGCACGCTGCTTGAGCATCGTGGCTTGAAGACGCTGATGCAGAAATTCGACCCGTATCTCAATGTCGATCCCGGCACGATGTCGCCCTACCAGCACGGCGAGGTTTACGTGCTCGATGACGGGGCGGAGACCGACCTCGATCTCGGTCATTACGAGCGTTTCACCTCCGGTGTGTTATCGCGGATGAACAATCTAACCTCCGGCCAGGTTTTCGACTCGGTGATCAAAAAGGAACGCCGAGGCGAATACCTCGGAAAAACCGTGCAGTTCATCCCGCACGTCACCGATGAGATCAAGGACCGCATCCGCCTCGTTTCCGAAAACAATCCGGAAGTCGATGTGCTCATCACGGAAATCGGCGGCACCGTCGGCGATATGGAAGGCCTGCTTTTCCTCGAAGCGCTGCGCCAGTATGCGCTCGAGGTCGGCAAGGAAAACGTCTGTTTCATCCACGTCACGCTGCTGCCGTTCATCAAAGCCGCCGGAGAAATCAAAACCAAACCGACGCAGCAATCCGTCGCCAAACTCCGCGAGATCGGCATCCAGCCGGACATCATCATCTGCCGAACCGAGCAGGATCTCGATGAAGACAATCGGCGCAAAATCGCCATGTTCTGCAACGTCGAGCGGAAAAACGTCGTCGCCTTCCGCGATGTCGCCCACACGATTTACGAATGCCCGCTCGATCTCCGGCGCGATAAGATCGACCGCCTTGTCGTTGACAAAATCGGCCTCGGCCACACGCCCTCGCCCGCGCTTGATGATTGGGAACAATTCGTCAAACGCGTCATCGACCCGCGCAACAAGGTCACCATCGCCGTCGCCGGAAAATACATCGAGCTCCAGGACGCCTACAAATCCATCTACGAGTCGCTCATTCACGCCGGCGCGCATCACGATACCAAGGTGCAGGTTGTCCGGGTCGATACCGAAGAAATCGAAACCAAGGGCGCGAAAGCAGTGATCGGCGATGTCGATGGAATTCTCGTTCCCGGCGGTTTCGGCGACCGCGGCACGGAAGGGAAAATCCTTGCCGCCAAATACGCCCGCGAAAACAAGATTCCCTACTTCGGCATCTGTCTTGGCATGCAGATCGCCACCATCGAGTTCGCCCGCAATGTTTGCGGATTGGATGACGCGAATTCCACCGAGTTCGACAAGGCGACCATGCATCCCGTCATCTGCCTTCAAGAAGAACAAAAAGGCGTGGAAGATCTCGGTGGTTCCATGCGCCTCGGTTCTTCCGAATCCATCGTTTTCGCCGGCACCAAAGCGAGCGACCTCTACAACGGCAAGGAACGCATTCACGAGCGCCACCGCCATCGCTACGAATTCAATCCCGACTACCAGGAGCGTCTCCAGGAAGCCGGCCTCGTCATCTCATCCGTTTCCGCTGCGGAAGGCCTTGTCGAGATCATCGAGTTTCCGGAAAACCCTTTCCACATCGGTGCGCAATTCCACCCGGAATTCCAATCCAAGCCCAACCACCCGCATCCCCTCTTCGCCGGCTTCATCGCCGCTGCCCTGGCACACCATCAAATCCGCGCCTGAAGGTTCACGCCTGGCACGATGGAAAGAATTATTCTGACGCCAAGAAGTCGATCAATCGGTGAAATCCGCTACCAAGGAAAAGAAGGAAGCCGCGAATCGAACGAATCCAGCGAATCTCCAATGCAGTAGCCACGAAACGGAGCGGGATATTCTTTTCTGAAAAAATTCGTTCGATTCGCCCCATTCGCGGTTCACTCCTCCCTTGCCGCTTTTTCATCCCAATCTCCGCGCTCCCTTTGCGACCTCCGCGCCTTTGCGTTTCGCTTCATCCTTAGCATCCAAATTTTATCTCGAATTGGGATGATCGCATTTCTAAAATCGTCGATCGGCCACGTGCCAGAAAAAGTGGCCGGTAATGGACGAAAAAATTCGGGCACCCGGCGGTTTGCCAAGTGCCCGATCAAGGCAGGATCACGAAAGGCCGTGATTCGCTGTCAACAAACGGCGTTGTAGCTTACTTGTTGGCGGTGGCAATGAAGTGGAATTCGGAATCCAGGGGAATGCCGACGATGACCAAACCAGCAACCGTCCAGTTTTTCAAGGTGCAGGAAGTGGCGGAGGTGGTGGCAATCGTCATAAACGTCGGAGCGGCGGCGTTGACCGGAATCGCGGTGATGGTTGCGTTGTCCGCGAAGGCCGTGGTGAAATTGATGGTATATTCTCCCACGAGACCTTTGGTTACCGTGTAACCGGTGCCAGACAGGATGTTTCCAGCAGCATCGACGGCTCCCCTGATGATGCGCTGGCCACCGACGGAATCCGCGTTGTCGGCGTTGTCGGCGTTGTCGGCGTTGTCGGCGTTGTCGGCGTTGTCGGCGTTGTCGG
>JAZKIZ010000029.1:0-4734 GCA_040384605.1 Verrucomicrobiota bacterium | reverse complement strand
TGTCGATTCCCCAGATCAGCCGCGAGACGCCGCAACGCGTCGTGCTGCGCAGCCAGAGTGGCACCCAATGGCGCGAGCTTGCCACTTCCGTGGATGTCTCCACGCCGCACACCACGTTCGCGTTTGATCTCGATACGGCGGGCATCGGTTCCTCCCCCACCTACTCCATCCTCAGCGGTAACAGCTCCGGCTTGTTCGCGATCAACGCCGACAAACTGGTGGTGACCCGTGCGTTTGTGCCAAACGATGCCGGCGCAAAGCCACTCATAATCAATGTTACCCAAGGCGCGGCGGTTCTCGGCACGATCGATCTGGACGTCACGATCACCGACAATGCTTTTGCCGCGGTAACGGCGGACAGCGATGGCGATGGCTATCGCAACGCATTTGAAACCGCGCAAGGCACCAATCCCAACAACGCGGCCAGTCATCCGACCACCGCACTCGCGGCGTTCTGGAATTTCGACCAAACGGGTAAACCCTACGACATGGTGAGCGGCGCTGCGGGCTCGCTCGTGGGCGATATCGCGCTATCCGCGGATGGCGTGGGCCACGGCGGCGGCTCGGGCAATCGCTCGCTCGATCTCAGTTCTGGGGGGGCCAATGGCAACCTGTCGACCTATGACGTGGATCTTCTCAACCGTGCCACCGCGGGCAACAAGGTCACCATTTCCTACTGGCAGAAGTTGGACACCTCCACGCTCACTTGGTGCTCCGCATTCTGGGGCGTTTCCCCGAGCTCGGTGGGCAGCCGCGGCTTGACGGGCCTTAGTCCGGGTGCCGACAACGTGATGTATTTCGATTTCGGCGACACGGCTGCCGCCAACCGGGTATCGGTCAACGCGGGCACCCTGCCGTGGACGCAATGGAACCACATCACGTTCGTGAAAAACGGCGGCACCGCGGAGATCTGGGTCAATGGCGTGCTGCTCAAATCCGAAACCGGCAAGGCCGCGCTCAAGACTGATTTCAACCGCCTCATCGTCGGCGCGAACATTAGCGGCACGAGCCTGCGCGGCGAACTCGACGATTTCGCGATTTTCGGTGCGGCGCTCAGCCCGACCCAAATCGCCAGCCTGGCCGGCGGCGCATCGCCCTTGTCGATCAACGCCCAGGGCAACCAGGCACCGGTGATCACCACCAACTCGTTCACGATTCCCGAGAACCTCACTGGCGGGACCGCGGTCGGCACCATCGCCGTTTCCGATCCCGATGGTCCCGGTGCGCTGAATTACTCGATCTATGGCGGCGCGCTGTCCCAGGTGTTTGCCATCAATGCCACCACCGGCGTGGTTTCCACGGCGGCGAATGCCGTTATCAACTACGAGGCGCGGAACTTCTACGAATTGACCGTCATCGTGCGCGATGCCGCGGGTGCTTCGGCCACCAAGCAGATCAACATCCAGATCAATGATGTCAACGAGGCCCCAGTCATCGCCAACGGGTTCAACACCACGGTGCTCGATAACATTCCGGTCGGCATGGTTCTCGGCACCATGACTTCCACCGATCCTGATCCCGGTCAGTCGCGCAGTTGGTCCATCGCCAGTGGCAACACCGGCGGTTCGTTTGCCGTCAATGCCACGACCGGTGTCGTGACACTGGCGCAGCCGCTCAATTATGCGACCACGCCTGCCTACGTGCTTACACTTCGGGTCACCGATGCCGGAGGTCTCTTCGCCGAGAAACAGGTTTCCATCGACTTGTTCAGCATGCAGGGCATCACGGTGGACAGCGATGGCGACGGCTTCAGCGACTCGTTCGAAAACCTGCGCGGAACCAATCCCAACAACGCGGCCAGCGTGCCGACGACCGTGCTTGCCGCCTACTGGAATTTCGATCAATCCGGCGCACCATCCACCTTCAGCGATATTCTTCGCGCCGTGCAAGGGCAACCGTTGGCTGGCGCGGCTCTTTCCGCCCTCGGCACCGGCCGCACCGGCGCCGCCAATGACCGTGCGGTCGATTTCGGCGACAGCGGCAGCGGAACGCGGGTGGAGGTGAACTCCGTAGCCTGGCTCAATCAAGCGACCGCCGCTAACACGATCACGATCAGCTTCTGGCAGAAATTCAACAGCTCCACCGGCTACGCGACTCCCTTCTATGGCATCTCGCCGTCGAGCGTCTCCACCCAGCGGGGAATTTCCGGGCATACGCCGTGGGCCGACAACATTGTTTACTTCGACCAAGGCGGTGGGGAGCCGGCCAACCGCGTTACCACCGGACCCGTGAGTTACTCGCGCGTTGTGTGGCACCACATCGCCTTCGTCAAGAACGGCGGGACCATGCAGATTTGGGTCAATGGCGCATTGCTGGCCTCCCAAAGCGGTAAAACGGCGCTGAAGACCGACTTCACCAAGCTCGTGCTTGGCGCGGACCTAAACGGCTTCAGTGCCATCCGTGGCAAGATGGACGACTTCGCGGTCTTCCGCACGGCCCTCACCGCCAGCCAGATCGCCGCCCTGAATTCAGGCGCCTCGCCGCTGGCGATCGATGCCATTGTCAATAATGTGGCGCCTTCCATCGCCACCGCGGCACTCGATTTTGCGGAAGATACTCAAGCCAGCACCGCCATCGGCACGGTCACCGCCAGTGATCCCGACGGCCCCGGCGAGATCGTTTGGTCAATGACCGACGCCAGCGGGTTTTTCACCATCAACCCGGCGACCGGGGTGATTTCCACCACAGAATCCGCCGCCTTCGATTATGAGACGACGGCCAGGTCCTACAACGTCACCGTCACGGCGACCGATGCGTATGAGGCCGTTTCCTCCCGCCAGATCGTGCTGAACGTGGCAGACATCATTGATGAGGCGCCGGTGGTCGCCGGCTTCAATGCCGCGCTGTATGACACCGTCGCCACCGGCACGCAGGTCGGCACTCCCGCCATCACCGATGCGGATGCAGGCGACACCCACAGCTGGTCAATCACCGCTGGCAATACAGGTGGCGCTTTCGCCATCAATCCCGCCACCGGCGCGATCACCGTGGCCCAACCGCTCGATGCGAACGTGAAACGGCTCTATTCACTCACGGTGCGCGCGACCGATAGCGGCGACATCACCGGCGATGCGACGGTGAAAGTCTCCGTCTTCAGCATGCAAGGCATCACCGCCGACAGCGACGGCGATGGCTACAGCAACGCCTTCGAAATCTCGCGTTACTCCGATCCGAACAGCGTCACCAGCGTGCCGACAACCATCCTCGCGGCCTACTGGAACTTCGACCAATCCGGCACGCCCTCCACCTTCAGCGATCTTGTCCGCACGGTGCAGGCGACGCCGATTTCCGGCGCGGTTCTCTCCCCGGCAGGCACCGGCCGCAGCGGAGCAAGCGGCGACCGCGCACTGGACCTCGGCACCGCGGGCACCAATACACGTGCCGAAACCAGCAACGTCGCCTGGCTCAATCAAGTGACCGCCGCCAACAAGATCACCATCAGCTTCTGGCAAAAGCACGAAACGCTGAGCAACAACTTCAGCTTCTATGCCAATTCGCCTTCGGCGGCGGACCGTGGTCTCGGCGCGCTCACACCCTATGACGGTGTGATCTATTTTGACACTGGTGGCACGGCGACCGCCAATCGCACCTCCGTAGCTCAGCCCGCCGGGACCAACTGGCTGGAGTGGAGGCACCTCGTGTTTGTGCGCAACAACGACACCGCGCAAATCTGGCTCAATGGCGTCTTGCTGAAATCCGAAACCGGGAAAGCCGCGTTGAAGACCGATCTGACGAATCTTCTCATCGGCTCGGGCATCGGCGGCACAAGATCGATCAAAGGTGATCTCGACGATTTCGCCGTCTTCAATACCAATCTGACCTCCGCGCAAATCGGCAAACTCGCGGCGGGTGCCTCGCCGTTGACGATTGATTTCCCGCAGGTCAATCCGCCGACCTTTGTCGCCTCACCGGTGGACGGCGGCACGATTGCGGAAGATGCGCCCACCGGCACCGCCGTGACCACCGTCAGCGCCACTGACGCCGATCCCGGTGACACGATCGGTTATGCGATCACCGGCGGCAATCCCGGCAATGCCTTCGCGATCAACTCCGCCACCGGCGAGATCACCGTCGCCGCGGCGTTGAATTACGAAACGACAGCCGCCTACGCGCTCACCGTCACCGCCACCGACGCTGCCGGTCACGTCGATACCGGCGCGGTCAACATCGCCATCGGCAACGTGAACGAAGCGCCTGCTTTCGCGGCCAATCCATTCAGTTCGGCAGCGGTTAACGAAGATGCCGCATACACCGGTTCGATCGCGAGCGCGGCCAGCGACCCGGACGCCGGGGATACGCTCGGTTTCGCAAAATTGAGCGGACCTGCCTGGTTGAACATCGCCGCGAACGGTGCGCTGTCCGGCACCCCCTCCAATAGTAACGTAGGGCCTAACAGCTTCAGCGTGCGCGTCACCGACGCCGCGGGACTCAGCAGCGATGCCACCCTGCAAATTGCGGTCATGAACACCAACGACGCGCCGGTATTCGTCGGCGATCCGCTGACCAAGCCAGCCGGGTCCACCGGCGTGGCCTACAGTGGATCGCTCGCCGCGGATGCGAGTGACGTCGACGCGGGTGATACCCTGACGTTCTCCAAGGTCAGCGGGCCGGCATGGTTGAATGTCGCGGCCAACGGCGCGCTGTCCGGCACTCCCGGAGTGACTAACACCGGCAACAATGCATTCGTCGTCAAAGTCACCGACGCCGCCAGCGCCGAAGACACGGCGGCGTTGA
>JAZKIZ010000028.1:0-20601 GCA_040384605.1 Verrucomicrobiota bacterium | reverse complement strand
TGCAAACCTGGCTGACGCAACAACCCGCCGGCTCGCTCCGCGACGAAGCTGCGAGCGCGATTTCCGCCATTTTAGCCTCCACCGATCGCGCCGCCGCGCTCGAATACGCCCGCAGCATCGCCGATCCTGACTTGCGCACCGCCGCGGTGACTCGTGCTGCGGCACCGTGATGCATCATTTTTTCCGCTGATTTCTTCACGAGAAATCGTAGAATGGGAGTTTCCGCCAGGATTCCCGCGTTTTCTGAACAGAATTCTTGCTTGGCTGGGTTCCACTCCCGGGCTATCCATCCCGCCCGCCAGCGGCTGGAATCGCGGGCGGGCATCCCATCATGAACCCGTTTTATCATTCGAGCACCCCGCTGGTTCCCGGTTCACTTCATTCATTGTCGCAGGAACACGACAATTGCGGCATGGGCGCGATCGCCCACCTTCGCGGCGAGCGCTCACATAAGATTCTCGATTACGCGCTGACTTCCGTTTGCTGCATGACCCACCGCGGTGCCGTGGATGCCGATATGAAAACGGGCGACGGCTCCGGTGTTCTCACGCAAATCCCCTATTCCCTTTTCCGCAAGGAGGCGGAAAAAATGGGTGCGACCATCACCGACGAAACACAAATCGCCGTCGGGGTTTTCTTCTTCCCAGCCGAAGGTTCCGCGACGCAACGCGTCAAAGACCTGACCGCCGGAATCGTCGCGAAACGCGGAATCAATTTCATCGGCTGGCGCGAGGTTCCGGTCAACATGGATGCGCTCGGCAAAATCGCACTCACCAGCCGTCCGCACATTGAGCACCTTTTGATGGATCGCCCCGACGGCATGGACGCGCTGACTTTCGAGCGAAAGCTCTACCTCTGCCGCCGTGAGATTGAACAACTCACCAAGGACATCCAGGGATTTTACATTCCCTCGTTTTCGAACCGCCTGATTTCCTACAAGGCGCTGGCGATGCCCGCCGCACTGCGTGCGTTTTATCTCGATTTCAGCAACCCGGATTACCAAACCGCAATCGCGCTCTACCACCAACGGTTCTCGACCAATACCTTCCCCGCATGGCCGCTCGGCCAGCCGTTCCGCATGATGTGCCACAACGGTGAAATCAACACCGTCGAAGGCAACCGCAACTGGATGACCTCGCGCGAGGAGTTCTTCGAATCCGACGTATGGGGTGATGACATCGATCTGGTGAAAAACCTCATGCGCCACGGCGAATCCGACTCCGCCTCGCTGGACCACGCGCTTGAATTGCTGATTCTTTCCGGCCGCTCGCCTGAGCACGCGATGTGCATGCTCGTGCCACCCGCCTACCGGAACAACGCGGAGGTTTCCAATGAAGTGCAGGCATTTTATCAGTACCTGCGTTCGTTTTCCGAACCATGGGATGGTCCGGCAGGACTCGTCTTCACCGATGGCACCAAGCTTTGCGCGTCCCTCGACCGCAATGGACTCCGGCCGTCGCGCTACAAGATCACCAAGGATGACATCGTTTACATCGGCTCCGAGGCGGGTGCGGTGATTTTTGAAGATTCCAACGTTGCCCGCAAAGGCCGTCTCGGCCCAGGCCAGATGTTCTCCATCAACACCGCCACCGGCGAATACAAATACGACAAGGAGATCAAGGAAGAGCTCGCCGCGCAAAAACCCTATCGCCGCTGGATCGACCAGAACCAGCTCCCGCTCCGCCAAGTCGTTTCACCGTCCGCCCACGTGCCGGATGTGGATTTCGAAACGATCGACCTCGCGCGCCGGCAGATCGTCAACGGCATCTCCCAGGAGGAACTCGACATGGTGTTCCCGCCGATGATCAAGGCGGCGCAGGAAGCCGTGTTTTCCATGGGCGATGACATTCCGCTGGCGGTTCTCTCCACCCATCCGCGCCTTCTTTACACGTACTTCAAACAAAAATTCGCGCAGGTCACCAATCCCCCCATCGACCCGATCCGTGAATTTGCGGTGATGAGTGTCGGTGTCGGACTCGGCCCCGAACGCAATCTGCTCGTGGAAACTCCGGAGCACTGCAAAACCGTCAGCCTCGAAAGCGGCATCCTTTTCGAACATGAATTGGAACGCATCAAGAACCTCGAAGAACATGGCTTCCCCTGCACCGTTCTCGATGCCACCTGGCCGGTCGCCGAAGGCGCGGAAGGAATCCGCCAGCGTCTCGCCGAAATCTGCGGCGAAGCTTCCGCCGCGGTGGATGAAGGCGATAACGTTCTCATCATTTCCGATCGCGCCACCTCACCCGAACGCGTGCCGATTCCCGCGCTTCTCGTCATCGGCACCGTCCACCACCATCTCACCCGCATCCGCAAGCGCATGCGCGCATCCCTCGTCGTGGAAACCGGTGAAGCCCGCGATGTGCATCAGATCGCCTGTTGTTTCGGCTTTGGTGCCACAGCCATTTGCCCGTATCTCGGTTATGCGACCGTGCGCCAGTTGGCTACAAAAGTGGACGTCGCCCCGAACAAAGCGATGGCCAACTACCGCAAAGCACTGGAAAAAGGCTTGCTTAAAATCATGTCGAAGATGGGCATCTCCGTGCTCAATTCCTATCAAGGTGCGCAGACGTTCGAAGCCATCGGCATCGGCAAGGATGTTGTCGATTTCTCGTTCACCGGAGTCCCCTCCGCGATCGGCGGCATTTCCTTCGCGGACATCGCCGAAGAATCGATCATCCGCCATAAAGCCGCCTTCGCCGCTGAAGTGAAAGACGGAAAAATCGATCTCGGTGATCCCGGATACAATCGTTACCGCAAAATCGGCGAGCGCCACGTTTACACGACGGAGGTCATCAAAAATTTCCACACTTACGTCAAAACCGGCAAGGCCGAGGACTACGATGATTACGTTCGTGTTTCCTTGGAAAACCATCCGGTCGCCATCAAGGACTTGTTCGAGTTCCAACCACTGGCATCCGGCCCGGTGCCCCTTTCCGAAGTGGAACCGATGGAGAGCATCCGCCGCCGTTTCACCACCGCGGCGATGTCGCTCGGTGCGCTGTCGCCTGAAGCCCACGAGACGCTCGCGATCGCGATGAACCGAATCGGCGGAAAATCCGATTCCGGCGAAGGCGGCGAAGACCCGGTTCGTTACAAACCGTATCCAAACGGCGATCTCGCACGCTCTTATATCAAGCAGGTCGCTTCCGGGCGGTTTGGTGTCTCCGCGTACTATCTGGTCAACGCCGATGAGTTGGAAATCAAAATGGCCCAAGGCGCGAAACCCGGCGAAGGCGGCCAGCTTCCCGGCCACAAAGTCAACGCGCTCATCGCCCGCTTGCGCAACACGCAGCAGGGAGTGCAGCTCATTTCTCCTCCACCGCACCATGACATTTACTCGATCGAGGACCTGGCGCAGCTCATCCACGACCTCAAGGAAGTGAATCCACGCGCCCGCGTTACAGTGAAGCTCGTAGCAGAATCGGGCGTTGGCACTGTGGCCGCCGGTTGCGCCAAAGCGTCCGCGGACAACATTCTCATTTCCGGCCACGATGGCGGCACCGGAGCCTCGCCGCTTTCGTCCACCAAACACGCCGGCTCGCCATGGGAGCTCGGGCTTTCCGAGGCGCAGCAAACTCTTCTCATCAACAACCTGCGCGACCGCGTTGTCCTTCGCACCGATGGTGGCATCCGCAATGGCAGGGACGTCATCACCGCCGCCATCCTCGGTGCCGAACAATTCAACTTCGGCACCACTGCGATGATTTCGATGGGTTGCGTGTATGTGCGCAAGTGTCACCTCAACACCTGTCCTGTCGGCATCGCCACCACCGATCCCAAGTTCCGCGCCAAGTTCAAAGGAACGCCGGAAATGGTCATCAATTATTTCACCGCCGTCGCCAACGAGGCGCGTGACATCATGGCCTCGCTCGGCGTGCGTTCGCTCGACGAACTCATCGGTCACCCGACGTTCCTTAAGCAACGCCAGATTCCAAATCATCCGAAGGCGAACACGCTCGACCTCTCCGCGGTCCTCAAGGACGTCGTCCCCGAACTCGCGAAAATCACCGGCCGGTCCGAGGAAAACATCTCGCGCGTGCGCGTGAAGGAGCGCAACGACGGCATCGCCAAATCCGCACTGGATCTCAAAATCCTCGCGGACCTCGAAGAAATCATCAACGGCACACCCGCGCAGGAAAGTCCCGAATACGGCGTTGGCTCCGTGCCGGTGAGCCTCACCGATGCCGTCCGCCTTCTGCCCGATCGGCCTCCGGTTTCGCTCCATTATGATGTAGTCAACACCGACCGCAACATCGGCACGCGCCTTTCCGGTCGCATCGCTGAAGTGCATGGCGACAACGGTCTGCCCGCAGGCACGGTGCATCTCACGTTCCACGGCACCGCCGGACAATCACTTGGCTGTTTCCTCGTTTCCGGCGTCACGCTCGAACTCATCGGCGAAGCCAACGACTATGTCGGCAAAGGAATGGCCGCGGGCGACATCATCATCCGCGTTGCCGCCGACGCCGGTTTCGAAGCCGCCACCAATACCATCTGCGGCAACACCTGCCTCTATGGCGCCACCGGCGGCTCGCTGTATGCCAATGGCCGCGCGGGCGAACGTTTCGCCGTGCGCAACTCCGGTGCCACCGCCGTCATCGAAGGCGTCGGCGACCACGGCTGCGAATACATGACCAACGGCACCATCGCCATCCTTGGCAAAACCGGGAAAAACTTCGGTGCCGGAATGTCCGGCGGCACCGCCTACGTGTATGACATCGATGGCAAATTCTTCTCCCGCGTGAACCCGGAAATGGTCGGGGTCCTTCCTGTCAAACGTTCCAACGACATTGCTCAGGTCCGCTCGCTGGTAGAAGCCCATGCCGAGAAAACCGGCAGCCCGCGCGCCAAGGAACTCCTGGCAGATTGGGACGAGACGATTCTCAAGTTCGTCCGCGTCATTGCCAAGGAACACGCCGAACTTGAAGCCGCCGAAGAAGCGCACGAAGCCGCGTCCACTCCGGTTGCCGCGAAATAAAGCCCGCGCTCAAAAATCTCCGCCTTCGGCTTTCCAAGCCCGGAGCAGGACGTTCTACTCACACATGTTTTCCTCCAGCAAGCTCACCCCGGAACAAGTCGCGGAACTCCGTGCAATCGCCGAGAAGGGCGCGACCATGTCCGACATCCAGCGGCATCTCAAAAATGAGTTTGATCATTCGCTGACTTACATGGACACGCGTTTTCTCGTTCTCGACCTCGGCATCGAACTCAAGGAGGAGGAAAAAACTCCCGAGCCGCTCGAAGCGGAAAAACCCGCGCCCGTGCCAACCGGACAAGTCACCGTAACGATGGATACACTTGCACTTCCCGGCGCCCTGGTATCCGGAAAAGTGACATTCAGCGATGGTGAAACCGCCATCTGGATGCTCGATCAATCCGGCCGCCCCGGTTTGGACCCCGACACCCCCGGATACAAACCAACCGCGGAAGATGTCCGCGAATTTCAAACGCAATTGCGTGCACTGATTCAAAAAAGCGGTTATTAACTGGCTACGAATCCGCCGATGGCGGCGTTTCGCAAATCATGCCATGTTAGCATCCCGGTTCCAGTTTCTTGTCTGCTGCCAATGGATCGCGATTGTCGTGGCGTTGAATGCTTGCCGGAAGGTCCCTGACGGACAAGCCGGGGCCGATCCGGTGTTGTGCGCCGCCCGCATGATGTTGGCGGATGCGGAAATTTCCCGCCACCGCCAGGATCGTGCGCTTGCGCTCGTTGCCACCGCCCTGGCCGCCGATCCCGCATCAGAGGCTACGCTCGCGAAGTTCGAAAGCTTGTGCCGGAAAACCCGCTGGCCCATTGCCATTTCCTCGTTTCAATTTCCGTTTCCGATTGAACACATCGTCCCGGCCGGTGACGACCATTTGTTGATCGCACTGGGCGACGGGGCCGGCACGGTGATCCGCTGGAATGTTGTTACCGGGAACATCGAGGCAACGTTATTCCCCCGCCCTGATTCAAAAATCCACTCGCTTTTGATCGACCCGGCGGGAACCCGCGCCGTTGTCTGGCGGGATGATCTCCTGCTGCTTTGCGACGCGTCGTCACTGAAACCCATCGCGAATCTCGGTGCGCCTCCCGTTGGAATCGACCCTACAACCTGCATTGGATTCTCCACCGACGGGTTATTGCTCGCTCACCCCGTCGTGCTGCCGGACCAAGCCATTGTCTGGCACATCCGCAGCGCGAAAGATGGCGGCATCATACGCACATCCGAACCGTTTCGTTCGCCTCTGCCCATTGCCGCGCACATGAAACGGGATGCGCTCTCACTACTTCGTGCGGATGGAGGAGTGCTACGAATTCCCGTCAATCCCACCGAGCCATCGTCACAAGTGCCGCTCAATCCACCGGCTACTTTGATCATCGGCGTCTTCTCGGAAAATGGCACCGCTGCCATGGTGCTTCAGGACGCCGGAAAATTCGCGCCGCCCCAAGCGGGCATGCTGGAATTTTTCGAAGACTCCGACACCTCATCGCTGGAATCCGCTGCTCTGATGCAAAACCATCCGTGGTCAGAACATCCCAACATCTGGAACGGCCCGCTGCGAAACGCATCCGACGCGCCTTTCGAAGTCACCAACGGCACCATGGTTTTTCCAACGGATCAAACTGCGCCGGTCGTCCCGAGCTCGCCTCTTTCCGCCGTGGCATGGAGAGGTTTCACGATGTTCGCCGGCACCGATGACGGACAACTCACAACGTTGGCGATGGTCACGCTCGCAAACCAAGCCGCGAAAAAACCCGGCACGGCACGTTCAGCGCGGGAGATCGCGGCAATAAGCTCGAATATCTCGGTCGCGCTTACCGGGCTGACTTTCGATTCCGCAAAGTCGGAATTTGTGACATCTCCACCACAGGATCGTGCACGGGCGTTCGCGGCACTGAAGCAAAGCAACATCGCGGCGACATTTCCCACATTGGATATCACCGCAGCAGCGCAAGCCTATGCCGGGTCGCAAAAACCGCAGTCGCCGCCAGACATGATCATCCCGTTGATCGACCGCCTTGCCCGGGCAGATCACTCGCGTACAACATGGCCTGACCTGCTCACCCGGACCGCGCATCTTTCGCGCAATTCATGGCATCAACAACTTTCCACCATCTTGAGAGAAACCGACAATGCCACTGGACCGATCGCGGCAATCCGCGCCGCGTTTCTATCAGGAAATCCGGAAACGATCGGTTCACTCGCGGCCACACTGCCCGCCAGCGGACCGCTCACCGCGACAGCACTGCAACTCGCGCTTGAATCGGAACACCCGGAATGGATTCAAGTGGTGCTTCTCCATGCCGGCAACCTGCCGCCCTTATTGGACAACCTTGCCGAATCCCGAATCGCGCTGTTGGAGAACCGAACCGCCGATGCGTTGGAGAAATGGCGAGATGGATTTCCAGAACTTCCCGTGGTCCGGCGCAGTGAAGATTGGTGTGGATGGGAAGAAGCCGATTTCGCTCCAATCTACGAGTCCTTGCGCTCCCGTTTGAATGAAAATCTCGCCGCGCTCCGGTTGCCGGAAAACCCAACGCCGGAACAAAAACAGGCAGCCATCACACGACTCATCGATCCAGAAACCGTTCGCACGGTCGGCAAGGAACGATTCGCCAGTGCCTGCCTTGAAGCCGCCACAGTTCTTGCCAAGGACAAGGAGCACGCAGACTCCGCCATCGAACTGGCGGCTCTGGCGCTGCGTTTCGGAAACGATACACCGGCCGCACTTCGCGCCGAAGCGACCGCTCTCACCACGCTCGGCCGGTTCCCGGAAGCCCGGGACAAATGGGTTGGCCTCGTTACCTCGCTGCCGCCGGAATCCCAGCAACCAGGCGATTATGCGGAAGCCGCTTACACCGCTTATGAAGCCGGCGACAATCAGCAGGCGATGCGAATCCTGACAACCGGCACGCATCGTTACCCGAATGATTCGAACTTTGCCCTGCGCGCCGCTTGGATTTCGCTTCTCACCGGTGAGTCCGGCCGCGCCTACCGGTTTCTCGTCATCGGCCGCCAGATCGGCTACGAGCCCGAGAAACTGGAAAACGCCACCGCTTTGCTTGTCGTTGCAGCCGCTCGCGCCGGCGCTCCGGAGGATTCCGCCGCGTTCCGGGACGAACTGCTCCGTATGAATCCGCGTTGGGCGGATCCGGCGACTCTTGATGCCCTCGCATGGCCCGAGGAACTCAAGGCACCGCTGCGGCCCGACGAAATTTCCACCCCGCCAACTGGCGTCCTGCCGGAAAAACCCTGACGCACAGGAGCTTCTTCCATGGAGCGCTGGCCTCCAGGCCGGCATTCTTCATCTTCTCTCCCACCAAGAATGCCGGTCTGAAGACCGACGCTCCCCGCTTTCCGCTTTCCTCGCCGCTCATTTCCCGTCTGACTTCCCCGGCATGAAGGTCGTTGCGGTTGCCAATCAAAAAGGCGGAGTGGGGAAAACCACCACCGCCCTCAATCTTTCCGCCGCGCTTGCCCTGCGCGGCCAACGCGTTCTTCTCGTGGACCTTGATCCGCAGGCCAACTGCACCAGCGGTCTCGGCGTGGACGCTCCCGAAGGCTCCAGCATGTATCCCGTGCTCATTGGCGAACGCACCGTTTCCGATCAAATTTTGCCAACCGGCCGCGAAAATCTTTCGCTCGTGCCCTCGGAGATGGATCTCGCCGGCGTCGAGATCGATCTTGCCCGCGGCGATGACCATCTCTCCCGTCTTCGCAACATCCTCCAAGGCCTGAAACCCAACGACCTTTTCGAGTTCTGCATCCTCGATACGCCGCCCTCGCTCGGCATCCTCATGACATCCGCCCTTGCCGCTGCGGATGAAATCCTCATTCCATTGCAATGCGAATGGTTCGGCCTCGAAGGACTCGCGAAAATCGTTCACGTCATCGACGAAATCCGCTCCTCCGGCGCGAATCCGCACGTCAACCTCGAAGGCATTGTCATGACCATGTTCGATGGCCGCACGCTGCTTTCCCGGCAAGTGGTCGAGGAAGTTTCCCAGTATTTTCCCGACCAGATGTACCGCACCGCGATTCCCCGCACCATCCGCCTCGGCGAAGCCCCCAGCCACGGGAAAACCATCTTCGAGCACGATTCCACCGGCGTCGGTGCCACCTCCTACGGCCAACTCGCCGATGAATTCCTCACCCGCCACGCCGCCGTCGGCCCGCTCTTGGCCGCGAAGTGATTGCGGACTGTGGATTTCGGATTGTGGATTATTGAAGATGGCAATCCATTCGCCGGAATGATCCCAATTGCTGATTTCAAATATCTTCCTTTGCGCCTCCGCGTCTTGGCGTTTCCATTTCTTCACATGTCATTTCCGGAAATGAAAATCCTCCGCCTGATTTTCCCGACCAGCCTGCTTTGTTTGGCCGTTTCCGTTGCCCCCGCGGAAGTGGAATATGTCATCGATGCTTCATACAGCATCGAAACCCGCGTTGATGAAAAAGGGAATTTCGTCTGCACCTCCATTTCCGTTCCCGCTTTCGACAAAGAAGTTAAGGAATTGGGGAAACAGCGTGACGTAAAAGATTACGACATTCTCTCGCTAGCAGTTAAGCGCATTTCGGAAACCGATCGGAAATCCGTCACCGCCGATCTGCTCGTCACCAACCACACCGAAGCCATCGCCGCCCGCGAAACCCACTCGTGGTCCCGCGCCGTTCCCACCGACATCTTCCTCAACGACGTTCTTCCCTACGCTTGCCTTGATGAAACCCGCGACAACTGGCGTGCGGATTTCCGCAAGCGGTTTGCGCCGATGGTTGCCGATACAAAAACCCTGCGCGAAGCCGCGCTCATCATCAACCAACGCATCCGCGGCGAACTGAAAGTCGAATACAACACCAAGCGCGAAAAGGCCTGTCAGAGTCCTTACGAATCCATGAAACAAGACATGGCTTCCTGCACCGGGCTTTCCATTTTGTTGTGCGATGTCTTCCGCTCGGTCGGCATTCCCGCGCGCATCGTGGGGACTTCGTGGATTCACAAACCGGGCAATCACACATGGGTGGAGTTTTACGACCCGGAAACCAAACAATGGCACTTCACCGAGTATGATCCGGATAAAAATGGATTTGATCGCGGCTGGCTCGTTGCCGATGCCGCTCGGGCGATTTCCGGCGATCCAAAACATGCCGTGTATGCAACATCATGGCGCTGGACCGGAAAATCGTTTCCTCTTCCTTGGGATGCAGACAATCAATCCGTTCACGCGATCAATGTGACGGAACGTTATCTCGCCTACGGCAAAGCCACAGTCGAGGCTGCCGCCGGAAAACTCGAACTCCGCATCGATTTCCGCGATGCCGGGGGCAACCGCGTTTCCCGCGAGGCGGAAGTGCTTTCCGGAAACACCGTGATCGCCACCGGAAAAACACCCGGCCCAACCGCAGACGCCAATTCGTTCTTCACGGTTCACATTTCCCGCCAAAGCGAGCACCAGGTGACATTCGAAAACGGCGAAACGATCACGATCAAAAATGTCGCCGCTGACAAGCAGTGGCTGAATATCGAGGGCCGTTGAACTCAAGGAGCGTGGGCGTCCCGCCCACATTTTTCTGAAGTGTGGGCGGGACGCCCACGCTCCTTGAATCAAATCACACCGAGTTCTTTCCCCGTCGTCACGAACGCATCGATGCCCTTGTCCAGATGTTCGTGCGTGTGCGCGGCGCTGATCTGCGTGCGGATGCGCGCCGTGCCCTTGGGAACAACCGGAAAGAAAAAGCCAACCGCATAAACGCCATGGTCTAACAGACGATCGGCAAACTTCTGCGAAAGCGTCGCATCTCCCAACATCACGGGCGAAATCGGATGATCTTTTCCGGCGATGGTGAAACCGGTTTGCGCCATTGCGCTGCGGAAATACTGCGTGTTGTCCTTCACGCGATCGGCGAGCTCCGTGGAACCTTCTAACATTTCCAGCACCTTCAACGTGGCCGCGACGATCGGCGGCGCGATGGTGTTGGAAAACAAATACGGCCGCGAGCGTTGGCGCAGCAAATCGACGATTTCCTTTTTGCCGGAAGTGTATCCGCCGGACGCACCGCCGAGTGCTTTGCCGAGCGTGCCGGTGGTGATGTCGATCTTGCCGAACAAGCCGCAATGCTCATGCGTACCGCGTCCCTTTGCGCCGAGAAAACCCGTCGCGTGGCAATCATCGTGATGCACGATGGCGTTGTATTTTTCCGCGAGGCGATAAACTTCATCGAGCTGCGCGACGATGCCGTCCATCGAGAACACACCATCCGTGGTGATCAGTTTGAAACGTGCGCCGACGGCATCTGCTTCCTGCAGCTTGGCTTCGAGATCGGCCATGTCGTTGTTTGCATAGCGGAAGCGCTTGGCCTTGCACAACCGCACGCCGTCGATGATCGAGGCATGGTTGAGCGAATCGGAAATCACCGCATCCTGCTCGTTGAGCAAGACCTCGAACAATCCGCCATTCGCATCGAAACAGGATGGGTAGAGAATCGTGTCTTCCGTGCCGAGAAACGCGGAGAGTTCTTCCTCGAGTTGTTTGTGCAACGTCTGCGTGCCACAAATGAACCGCACCGATGCCATGCCGAATCCCCAGCGATCCACGGCATCGCGAGCGGCGGCGACCACATCCGGATGATTCGCCAACCCGAGGTAATTGTTGGCGCACATGTTGATTACCGCGCGGCCGTCCTGAAGTCTCACGGTCGCGTTCTGTGGCGAGTCGATGAAGCGCTCGCGCTTGTACAAGCCCGCTTGATCGATTTCCCCCAGCGTGGAAGTCAGGGAATCGAGGAAGCCATCGGAGATCATGTGAAGGCCATTTGAGGCGGTCTGGCGAGACCGCGCAAATCCAGAAAACATCATTTCTCGTTTCCGTTTCCGCGCCGGTGGTCCTAGGTTTGCGCCATGCCCGTTCCGAGCCGCTTCGCCGCCCTGATGTTCGCCGGCCTGACCATCTCCACCGTCCGGGCCGGAGATGCCGCGGCCACCCGCATCAGCAAGACGTGGGATCTCGAAAGCAGCAAGTGGAAGTATGCCGTGGCCGCCGCCGACACTCCCGAGGCACGTACCCATGCCGCCGCCGCCCGCCCGGACCTCTCGCCCTATCTGAAAGACATGTGGGCGCAATTGAATGGTAACCTTGCCGAGGCCTGGACATTGCCCCACGCGGCCTGGTTTTTGCGCGCCGCGCCTACGGTGCTGAAATCCCGGGATACCGGCGCTGCGATCCCGATCTTCGCGGCGGAGATCGAAACAATCCGCACCGCATTGGAAAAACACCACATCAAGAGTCCCGGGCTCATCCCGGTGTGCATGGCACTGGCAACTTTCCAAGACCCGCGATCGCTCGATACGCTGAAAAAAATCGCCACGGGTAATCCCGACGCGAAGATCCAAGGAGTGGCAGCACTCGCAGCGGCGATGGTCATGAAATCGTTGGGCGATGATTCGCGCGTGATGCGTGAACGTCTCACCTTCCTGCGCGAAGCAATCATCAAATCCTCGGACGTGGACGTCGGCGGCACCACCGTCGCCAAGGTCGCAGAAGACGAACTTTACATCATCCGCTTCCTCTCCAAAGGCCGCATCGCCCCCGACCTCGCTGGCGCCGGATCGGGCGGCCAACAAATGAAGCTTTCGGATTTCTCCGGCAAGGTTGTGCTCCTGTTGTTCTGGGGCAGTAATGTCATGGACGCGGAACAGACCGTGAAAATCACCAACGAGCTCATCAAACGGATGGCGGGCAAACCGTTCGTCGTGATTGGCGTGAACCGGGATCCGGTTGCGAAACTTCGTGCGCTCGAAGCCGACGGCACCGTCACTTGGAAAAACTTCGCCGACCCTGATGGAAAGATCGCGACACAATTCCGTGTCGGCAGTTGGCCGCTTGCAATCGTCCTCGATGGCACCCGGAAAATCCAGTATTCCGGCCCGCCGGGCTCGTTCGCCGAACTGACGGCCGAGGCATTGCTTGCCGACGCTCCCGCCGAACCCTGAACAACCCGCCATGTCCGACAAAACGCTTTTCCAAAAAATCTGCGACAAGGAAATCCCCGCCACGATTGTCCACGAGGACGAGTGTTGCATCGCGTTCCGTGACATCGCCCCACAAGGCCCGGTCCATATTCTCGTCGTGCCGCGCAAGGCAGTCGTTCGCATTGGTCTCGCGGCGGCAGGCGATGAATCGCTGCTCGGCCATTTGCTGCTCACCGCCGCCGCAATCGCCCGCACCGAGGGGATTGCGGAAAACGGCTACCGGCTGGTGATCAACAATGGGCCCGATGGCGGCGAAGCCGTGCCGCATCTCCACGTCCATCTCATCGGCGGCCGTCAACTCACCTGGCCGCCCGGCTGAATCCCAGTTTCCCACGTCAATGTCCCGGAATTTTTTGCTGCTGTTTCTCCCCTTTTCACTCGCCTCCTGCTCGCTTCCCGTGATTCCGCCGCAGGCGGGTGCCGCGCGCAAGGTCGTGCTGGTGCACGGTTTTCTCGAAACCGGAAAAGGCATGAATTACATGTGCGAGGAAATCGGCAAAAGCGGCTACGATTGTCAGGTGGTGAAACTACGGCCCTCCGATGGCCGGGGCGGCTTGGAAAAAATTTCCCAACGCATGAAGCGGGATATCGAGAAGCGATTTGGCACCGAGGAAAAAATCAGCATCGTTTCCTTCAGCATGGGCGGCTTGGTTTCGCGCCATTACTTGCAAAATCTCGGCGGCGCGAGTCGTTGCGACAAACTCATCACCATTTCCAGCCCGCACAATGGCACCGCCGCCGCTTTCACTTATCCGAGCAAGGGCGTCCGTCAAATGCGCCCCGACAGCCCGTTTCTCAAACAACTTGCCGCCACCGAAGGCAACCTCGGCGACATCCATTGCACCTCCTACCGAACGCCGTTTGATTTGATCATTCTTCCCCCGGACAGTTCCGTCTGGAAACGCGCGGAAAATCTCAGTTACCCGGTTTTACTCCACCCGTTGATGCTCACCTCGCGACCGGTGCTCACGGACATCCTAAAACGCCTGGCGGAGTAGGAGCGCCGGTCTTCAGACCGGCATCCTTGAAGGAGCCGGTCCGAAGACCGGTTACTCCACGGAAAAATCAATGGGAACAGCAACCGCCGCCTTCATCATGGCCGCCACAGCAGCCGCCGCCGCTTGCATTCTCGATGTCTTCTGCGGTGGGGACGCGGCCCAATTCAAGTGTTAGACCGACGTATTGCCCGATCTGCTTCTGGAGTCCCGTCAACGTTTGCTGGGCTTCCATGAAGCCGACGGCCAGCGGATTCCCGAACAATGACGAGCGGGCGTCTTCAAAGGACTTGATCTCCGCTTTGCCGAGCTCAATGCCGGAGTGTTGCTTCTCGTGCAGTTGCTCACCCTGCTCATGGACGCTCTGGTATTGCAAACGGGCCTCGTCGTTCGCGAGGAAACGCTCCACTTCGTCCTGCAAACGACGAACGGTCGCGTCACCGGCGATTTCCGCGCAAAGGGCGCGGGTTTTTTCGAGGACGGCGGAATTGGCGGCGAGGGCTGACATGTGCGCTGCTTAAACCCGGATCCTCCGGCTGGCAACGCCAATTCATCCGGGATCTCCCCTCTTCCTGCAACGGTCCATCAAAAAATCCCGCGTGACAGCACTTGCCCGCCCCGCTTCCCTTGTCACCTTCCCGAATGTCATTGCCACCCGTCAAAGACGGCATCCGCTCCCTCGTCCGCATCGATTTCTACGGCAACGTCCACAAGCGCCTGCGCGGCACCGATGCGGACAAGCGATACGCCACTGAAGTCGCCGTGTTGAAGGTATTGGAAGAACGCGCCTGCCCTTACGTGCCGCGCCTTTTGGAGGAGCATCCGGAAGAACTCTATTTCGTTTCCACCAATTGCGGCAAACCCGCCCCGCAGATCTCTCAGGAAAAGGCACGCTCACTCTACGCCGCACTCGAGAAAGACTACGGCGTCCGCCACCTCGATGCCGAGCCACGCAACATCACCTACTCCGAAAAGCTCGGATGTTTCTGCATCATCGACTTCGAACTCGCGGAAGTCTTTCCCGCGCCGCACGCCGATCCAAACGCCTGATCCAATCATCGTTCCGTGGAATTCACTCCCGCCATTCTCCAGTGGTCCGCCCTTACCCACAGCGGTTCGCGCAAGCCGCGCAACGATGATTCCCTCATCGCATTTGCTTCTGGCATCGATGGTGCCCGCATCCTGAGTGCCACCGGTCGGCATTCTTTGGAAAAAGAGGACCTCGTCTTCGCGGTTTCCGACGGCATGGGCGGCGGCAACGCCGGCGATCTCGCCTCATCGCTGCTGCTGAAAAAAATGTCCGAGATCATTCCAGAGACATTCAAAATGGCGGCGAATGGATTGTATCCCGATTGCCTCGACCATCTCACCGAAGCGATGCGTTCCGTCAATCGCCATGTCAATGAAGCTGCCGCGTGTGAAGCCACCAAAGGCATGTCCGCCACCTTGGCGCTCTGCTGGTTCACCCCGGAGAATCTTTACCTCGCCAATGTCGGCGACTCCCGCATTTACCTTTCCCGCGCCGGAGAACTCCGCCAGCTCTCGCGCGATCACACGTCTGCCTTCGGCCAATGGAAACGCGGCGAAATTTCCGAGTTTCAATACCGCGCACACCCGCGCCGCAGCGCTCTTTACGAAGTCATCGGCGGTGGCCACGCCAACATCTGCCCGCATTTCGCCGCCGTCCCCTACCAGCCCGGCGACCACTTTCTGATTTGTTCTGACGGTCTCGTTGACGGACTTTGGGAGCGCCACATTTCCGAAGCCCTCGCCGGTTCTTCCGATCCCGCCGCCACGTCCGATTACCTTTTGAACCGCGCCATCGGAAATTCCGGAATCGACGATACAACCCTGATCGTCATCGACATCGCACCCAACCAACCCCGCCAGCCTCTTCCCTGATCCACAAACGAGACACCTCTCATTCTTTCATCCAGTTTATAGTGATGAGGCCAGGGCCAGTCCGGGCTGAATTAGAGCGCCCTGTATGCCATGATCACCCCACATTGACGGCGGGCTGATCCTCGTCCCGGCGGGAAAGGCCCCTCACCGCCGGACCGGCGATCAGGCCGCCGGTGGCATTGAAACGCGAGCCGTGACACGGACAATCCCAGGTTTTTTCCGTTTCATTCCAGCGGACGATGCAACCGAGATGCGGGCAAACCGGATCAAGAACATGGAGCAGGCCCGATTCATCGCGGAAGACTGCGGAACGCCCACCGTCAAAGTCCAGAACCGCGCCACAGGAACAGGGTAAATCCGCAGATGTTTCCTGCGGCTTGCCCAGCCGGTCGGCGACAAAGCTGGCGGGAAACGTCGCGTTTTCCTTCACATAACCGGCGATGCACGAAGGCGTTTTCCGATTGAGCGCGAAGAGTTTGCGCCAGCGGTTCTCGCGTCCCGCAAACGCGTCGCGAGCCATCTGCGCGGCCAGCGATCCATACGTCATTCCGTTGCCCGAGAAGCCGGTGGCGATGAAGCGGCCGTCGCCATCGGTGCCGATGAATGGCAGGCCATCCACCGGTTCGATGATCTGGCCCGACCAGCGATGGGTGATGCGGGAATCATCCGAGATTTCCTTCAGTTTTTCTTCCAGCGCCGCGCCCGCCGATCCGGTTGATTCCATCGCGCCCGTTTTGTGATCACAGCCGCCAAGGATCAGAAAATCCCGGCCTTTTTCCTTCTTCACGCGCAGGTAGAAAAACGGGTCCGCGGTATCCGACCAGATCATCTCCGGAAGTTGGGTGCTGGCGGACTCCGCACGAATCGCATACGTCGAATACGCGGAGAGCTTTGTCTGGAACAAGTCCGCGCCAAGATCCGAACCCCGGGATGGCGGCACGTGAGTGGCGATCACCACAAACTTGTAGCTGACGGAAAACCCGCGGCACGTTGCCGAATCGCCGGCGATTTCATCAACCGGTGAATTTTCGTGGATCTCCACTCCGGTATTCAATGCCTGACGAATGAGGCCATCCAAGTAGCGCAGCGGGTGAAACTTCGCTTGGTCGGGAAACCGGATCGCAGCCCGGCCAAGCGGTCCATGGTCCAGCCAGTTCACGGAGAACCCAAGTTTCCGCGCAAGTTCGAGTTCCTCGCGCAGGCTCTCAAAATCCTTTTCCTCCGCTCCGGCATGAAGTTCCAGAAACCCCGGCACATCGGTCAAATCGCAATCGATCCCATGTTTTTCCCCATGGCTTCGGATGATTTGCATGCCGGCCTGCCCGCCCTCCCATGCAAGCCGGAGTTCCTCCTCATCAAAATGCTTCGCCAATTCGGTGAGCTTCGTGTCTGTCATCATCGTGATGTGCGCCGTAGTGCGCCCGGTGTCGCCGGAGCTCATCTTCCGCCTTTCTAACAAAACCACGCGCACCCCCATCCGTCGCAATTCCAGTGCTGCTGTCACGCCGGTGATCCCGCCGCCAACCACCAGAACGTCGGTTTCAAGATCGTGATCGAGCGCCGGGAAATCTCCTGCCGGTCCCGCCGTCGCCTGCCAATAGGATTCCTTCATTCATTTGTCATCGCAGATCGCATGCCGGACGGCATCGCAACGAGCGTATCAACGGGGTCCGATGCAAATTCGTATCTTCCGTATGCAAATTGCGTGTCGGACCATTCCATGAACGCGGCATTTTGCGACAAGAACGATGTTGGCATGGGAATTGCCAAGAAAATCCGTGCCTGCCAAAAAACCCAGCAAGCACGGCATCGTGGCGTATCGGAAGAAACGGGTGTTTTCCGATACGCCCGAACCGCCGCCAACACGCGCGAAAACGACGGGAAACTCGTTTGTCGTTCAGGAGCACCACGCGCGATCCCATCATTTTGATTTCCGCCTGGAGATGAACGGAGTGCTGGTGAGTTGGGCGGTGCCGAAGGGTCCGCCGGAAGATCCCGCAGCCAAACGCCTCGCCGTCCACGTGGAAGACCACCCGCTCGAATACGGAAAGTTCGAAGGCGAAATCCCGAAAGGAAACTATGGCGCGGGAAAGGTCGCCATTTGGGATCACGGCACATGGGAACCGATCGGCAAAACCTGGAAGAAGGAATTCTCCGCGGGAAAGCTGAAGTTTCTCCTTCATGGTTCGAAGCTCAATGGCGGCTACCTCCTCACCCGCATGAAGGAAGAGCCGAACTGGCTTTTCCGGAAACTGGATGACAGCAAGATCACCACCAGCAATACGCCGCCGGAAGTTCCGGCATTCGTCAAACCCCAACTCGCCCGCGTGGTTCCCAACGTGCCCGCGGGCGACGAGTGGATCCACGAGATCAAGCTCGACGGCTACCGCTTGATCGTCGTGCGCACCGGCGGCGATGTCCGGCTTTTTACACGCAACGGCCTTGATTGGACCGATCGTTTCAAAAATCTCGCCAAGGCAATCGCCGGGTTGCCCGGCGGAGATTTCGTGCTCGATGGCGAGGCCGTGGTCTTCAACCGTGCCGGCCGCTCGGGTTTCGGCGAGTTGCAGGCCGCGTTGCAACATGGCGCCGGTGCGGAAATCGATTTTGTGGTGTTCGATGTTCTCAACCACGCGGGCCACAACACGCGCGGCCTTCCACTCGCGGAACGCATGAAGGTTCTCGATGAAATCATAATCGGGGAAAAAGGCCGCGTTCGCCGGTCGAAAACATGGACCGCCGGGCAAGGCGCGGAACTCTTCAAACAGGCGTGCAAGCAAAACCTCGAAGGAATCATCAGCAAGCGGATGAATTCACCGTATTTGCCGGACAGCCGAGACGCATGGGTGAAATCCAAATGTCGCGCACGACAGGAATTTGTCATTTGCGGCCACACCCCGCCGCGTGGATCAGCAAAGGGTTTTGGTGCGCTTGTGCTCGGGTCCCGCGAACACGGCAAGCTCGTGCCACGCGGCAAAGTCGGCACCGGGTTCTCGGAAAAGACCCGGCTCGAACTCGCAAAGAAACTCGCGAAAATCCAGCGGACCACCCCGATGTTCGACGACGCTGAAAAAAACGTGACGTGGGTCGAACCGCAGCTGGTCGCCGAGATTGAATTCGCCGAGATCACCCGCGATGGCTCGATCCGTCAGGGAAGTTTTCTCGGTTTGCGGGAAGACAAAGCGGCGGAAAACGTGCATCTGGAACATGCCATCGCGGCGCACATCGATGCGAAAAACGTGAAGGTCGCTGGCATGGTGATCAGTCACCCGGAGCGCGTCGTTTTTCCTGCGGATGGAATTACAAAACTGGAGGTCGCCGAGTACTTTGAAACCGTCGGTCCATGGATGCTTCCCTTCGTTGCGAACCGCCCGCTTGCGGTGATCCGCGCACCGTCCGGAATTTCCGGCGGCTTGTTCTTCCAGAAATCATTCGCCACTCACGTGCCGCCGAATGTGAAGGCCGGAAAACTCGCGGATGGAACGGAGATTTTTTCGGTCAAGGATGTGAAGGGACTCGTCTCGCTCGCCCAGTTCGGCGTCATCGAAATCCACCCGTGGGGTTCCCCCACCCGCACACCGGAAAAACCAGACGTGCTGATATGGGATCTTGATCCCGACTCCGCGGTACCGTGGCAGGAAGTGCTGGGGGCGGCCTATTTGGTCCGCGATTTTCTCGCCGGGAAGGGATTGAAAACCCTGGTGAAAACGTCCGGCGGCAAAGGCCTGCACGTCATGCTCTACATCAAACGCAACCACGGTTGGGACGACCTGAAACCATTCGCAAAATCGGTCGCCAAGGCAGTCGCGGCGATGAACCCGCGCCGCTTCACCATTGAGGCGGCCAAGGCAAAACGTTCCGGGAAAATTTATCTCGATTGGTTGCGCAACGGGCGCGGTTCCACCTGTGTCGCGCCTTGGAGTCCGCGTGCCAGGCCGGGCGCACCGGTTTCCCGCCCGGTGGATTGGGATGACTTGAACGAAGCGCTTGCCGCAGGGTTTACGCTGCGCGAGCCGCTTGAGATTCCTGCCGACTGGAAGAAGATTGTGCCGCAGACGATTTCAAAGACGCTGATCATGGACGTCTCCGCGCTTTGATTTTTTCTCCGGATGTTCGAGCAACCACAATACGCGCCGTTCGTCGGCCCGTAGTTTTGCCGCCGGATCTAGCGCGGAAAATTTGGGTGGCCGGCGGTGCATGATTTTGTGCAACCGCCCGCTGCGATACGCGCGCAGGACTTCCGGATGAACGTAGTATTTCCGGCAAGTCGCCGGAGTGTGTCGGAATTTTTCCGCCGTTGTCCGGATCGCCGTCATCTCGGCCCGCTTCCGGCCTGTCTTGGTTTCCCCGGGCGGCTCTTTGGCAAGCTCGCGGGCGCAACGCACCGTCGCCTGCCAGGTCCGGAACTGCTTGGCGGAAAAATCACCGCCACCGGTCTCCTTCAACCACTCGTTCACATCGGAAGTTCCGATATCATGCCACGCACCGGCTTCATCTTCGTAACGGAACAAATGCTGGCCCGGAAGTTCCTGCAGTTCGGAAATCAACGCGTTGCCCCCCGCATGATGGATGCGCGCCTGATGTGGTTGACCGGATTTCCCCATGAAACGCAGCTCCCAGCCATCGCCGCCTTGTTTTAGACCCATTGCCAAAATGAATTGCCGTTATGGGGTGTGGGTGCGGCACACGG
>JAZKIZ010000027.1:0-3626 GCA_040384605.1 Verrucomicrobiota bacterium | reverse complement strand
GTTAGAAAATCTTTCCCGGAGGAAGCATCCGTGCCGGTCACCTTCACGCCGCCGCCGGAAAAATCATAGGTCATGCCCAGGTTCACGCCCGGTCCGCTCAACGACACCGGCCGCCCCGACGCAGAAAACCCCGTGGTGAAGGTTCCCAGCGGACCCGGCGGATTCACCGCCACCTGGCTGACTTCGCCCTGTGGATTCCGCGTCACCGCCGCGTCGAACGTTTTCCCTCCGGCGCTGCCGTCAAGTCCTGTTAAGCCGTAACGGTTGCCCGTCACTTCCGCGGAAAACCCACGCGGCCCGGCGATGGCAAACGAATGCCCGTCCGCCAGCGGCGTCACCAACACGGAAAACCGCACGCCGCCCGTAAAGCCCGCGCGGGCGGGGAAACCCAAACCCAGCAGCAAAACCAGCGCGGTCAGGAGGATGGAAACGAAACGCGGCAAGCGGGGGAAAGTCTGCGGTAATTCTTTCGCTGCGGGAAGCGGGAAACTATCCAATGCCCAGAACTCCACGAATTCGTTCTGCCTCGTTGCCGATGATATCCCCCGCAGTGGGAATCGTCTCATCGTGGAGGAATCCGAGATGGCGCGGATTGACGATAGCAAGCAGGTCCGCAATGGCGGTGATGCGTTCGAGGGAATCCTGCAAGTCCTCGCGGATTCCTGCGGGCAAAGAGAGAGAAGTAGGTTGTTGTCTCACGGTCGTTCGAGGGTTGATGAGGCACCTCCGTTTGCCGGAGGTGCCGGGTGTCAACTACCGCAAAGAGGCGGCGACCGGTATTCCCGTTTGCACGGTGTTGTATTCCCGGTTCTCCACCCGACTTTTCAGGTCGCCGGAAAAGGGCATACAAAGACCGTCTCGCGGGACGGTCACCGCTCTTTGTGTAGTGCGTGAAAAATAACTATTGCCGCGCACCTGTCAATCCAAAAGGCCTGTCAGATTACTTCGATCTCGAAGCCTTGGAATCGAAACGCGTCTTTAATATTTTCCAATATACGCATGCAGATTTCATCATTTATAAGCTCCCCATCATGAGGTGGCTGCCAGCGACTAATCGTGTCGCGATAGACAACGATTCCCGCAGGTCCAGCTAGAACTTCCGAGTCGATAAACATTTCATGATTTCCCTCTCGGTAGGTAAGTCCAGTCCGGCCTAAGACCTCCACGGAGAAACCATCGGTGCTTTCATAAATGTTGGGGCGAGGTGTTGTAAACATATTGTTAACGAAATTCACTTACTGAGCCATCCGGCATTACAATATGGTAATTGATCCCGGTTACATCGGAATTTTGTCGAAGGATTTTGTATTCGCTCCTCCAAATGCTATCGAGTGAGAGGCCTCGCGCATTTTGGAAGACGTTTACTTCACCCGAAGCGCATCGAGCAAAGTCCTCCGAAAGAGAGAGCCATTGAGGTCTTGCTTGTGACCAAGGCAGCCCTTGGGTTGCTTGAGCTAACGTTCTGCCAGCAGCGGTATCACCTATTATGATACCGTTTTTTGCGTTTGCAAAATTCCTCGCGGCATCTTCAGCCACGCGGCCTCCAGACCAAAAAACATTTTTCGCTGCCACTCCTACCACATCATCTCCGGCACGGGCGAACTTTCCTGCCGCGGAAATTCCCTTTGCCGCACCAAGGAGAAGGCCTCCGGCTTTGAGAACCGCTGTTTCCGGTTGCGTCATGAACAACAATCCGTTTGTCGTTCCCTCAATTAACTGAACATCGATGACCGCGCGACTTTTCGCCTGAGAGATTCGTTTCAACATCTCGTTGGTCCGCTTGTCGAATTTCCCGGACATGCGGGCCGCGTCGATTTCACGAACAGAAGCATTCAGCGCCCACATATCGATCGAGCTGTCGGCGCTCCAGTTCCCGGGCGGTGGCGGTGGCCTAGTCGCATCCATGTATGCCGCGGTGACGGCGAGACGGATCAGGTCCGGTGGGACGCCCGCCCTGGCAACGGTGGAGGCCGGCGTCGAACGCACGGTGTCCGTCACTTCTTCCCACAATGATTCGACCGTGCTGCTCGCCTTGCCGTCAATCATCACGGTGGCGAGTCCGAGACGGTCCACCTTGTTGACGGGGTCCCCGTGGGAATAATCATATAAATTGAATGATTCCGTTTCACCCAGCGGTTCGCGTGATAACCATCTGCCCGTTGTGGGCGAGTAGTAGCGGTGGCCGAAATACACCAAGCCCGTTTCTTCATCGGTGAAATGAGTGGCGAAACCAAATGAACATAGGCTCGTGTCTCCGCGTTTCTCCAGCGGTTCGCCGAATGGGCCGCGTTGCCATGCGGCGAGTTGTGCGCCGGTCTGCGCGTCGGTAAGGGCAACGATATTTCCGCTGCCGTCGTAAACCGGCACATAGGTCCCGCCGTTTTCGTGGATCGCCAGCAGGCCACCGACGCCGCCGGTTTCGTCCAGCGATCCGGCGATGTCCTTGCCCCACGTGTAATAACGCGTCACCGGGCCACTCGTGGTGCTGTCGTTGATTTCCTCGGCAATTAACTTCCAGTTGTCATACACATAACTGCTTGTGACCGTTCTTGTCACTACCAAGGCAGTGCCGACGCGCTTGCGATACACCGCCGATTTCCCGATGCGTCTGCCGAGATCATCATAGGAAAACCGCAAGGTCAGATTCGGCATTCCCGCGTTGCGTGCGGCGGGGTTCGTATCCATCCCGGCAAGCCGTCCTTCAATGTCCCAATGATAATTCCACCGCCAATCGCTGGCCAAACTACCATGCACGCCGTAGATGATCGGCATTTCCGCCGGAGTGAGAACGATCGTGCGTTTGTCATCGGCGATGGCGTCGGTGCCGTCGTCGCCCGCGCCGGGCAATGTTCCGGTCACGGTCAACGGGATTTTCACCGGGTTCGTGCCATCTTCCGGCACGGGCAGGCGGGCCGCGAACGATCCGTCCGCCGCGGTCGGGACGTCCACCGTCGGGCCGCCCGTGCGGGAAATTTTCACCGTCGCGCCCGGTTTTACCGAGCCTTCCACGGTGTAAAACCGCGCACCTGGCTGGGCGGCGATGGCGTATTGGTTGGCGATGTTCGCCGCGCCGGAAACGCGGTTGCCCGCGGCATTTTGCGCGTAGGAAAAACGCGGCGCGTTATTGAGCACGGCGGATTGGAGTGACCCCGTTCCCGTTGCCAGATTGGCAAACACATAATCCCAGTTTGCTATTCCCAGCCCATGGATGCTGATCTCCGCGCCGGTGCGGCGGGTGCCGGTGAAGGAATAACTCGCCGAGTAATTTTCCCCGGCGTCGGTGATCGTGGCAATTGAGCCCAACGTTCCCGTGCCATCGCCCGCCAGCGTCCGCAGTGTATTGCCGCCGGGCCATGTGAGCTTTTCTTCAAGATCGGAAGGGTAGGTATATTCCGCTTGGAAAGCGGTTGCACCGCTTGCGGCGACGGTCGAAAACCTTCCCACCACATCCCTGCCGTAGTCCACCGCATGGACCGGCTGGCCGTTTTTGCGCAGTTCCACCCGCACGGCTTCGCCGGTTTCCGCGTCGTAATTCCTACGGATTTCATAGCCCGCCAAAGGTCCGCCGAAGGTTTCCACCAGAGGTTGGTCATCGAACCACGATGGATAACTTGCCTGATAACTCA
>JAZKIZ010000026.1:0-75521 GCA_040384605.1 Verrucomicrobiota bacterium | reverse complement strand
AGTCGGTTGAAATGCTGGCTCCGCCCGAGATGTAATAGATGCTCAGTCCCAGCAGGTCGCGCAATTGCACCGGCAGCACGTGGGCCAGGCGCATGGGAAACCAACCATAATCCCGCCATACATAACCGCCACTGAGCCACGGCTGCGGCTTGCCGCCCGGCAAATAGTTTTGATCGACCCAGTGCTCCATCATATCGGTGTAAACTTGGACGACTTGCGTAGCCTGCGCCCAACTGCAGCGGTAATAAATGTCGCTGAGTCGTTGACAGTCGTATGCGATGTCGGTGTAAGTCGCCGGATACGCTAGGTTCGGCTGTGAGCCGTCGGCATACGAGCTGAGCGTGATCCCGCGTCCGGTCAGCACCCCGGTCTGCGGATTGCGGCTGAGAGCATAGTAGGGGATGCGGGAAGCCACCCAGTCCATGTCGGCTTGGCTCACTCCCCAGTTTTGGTTCCAAACAAATTGGGGATCGTACCGGGAATCGTAAGCGCTGAGTTTCGCGATCTGCGCGGGCGTGAGGCTCGGCAACTGTGGATTCGCGTGCGGGTAGTAAGCCCTGAGATCCCAATTGAAATTGGGCATGGCGAATGCCGGCTGCACGACGGCAAGCAAAGCAGCCGTCAAAATAGATAGTCTGGTAAACATGGGTTTTGGAGTTTTTTGGGTTTTTAGGAGGCGATGAATCGAGGTCGGTTTATAAGATCAGTTGGCAGCGAAGGTTGAATGCCGGAAATTCATTCGGAAGGTCGACAGCAACACTGCGTCCTTTCCAGACATCCCGCAGAAATCTATTTCCGGCATACATAGTCGTGGACGGTGTCATGATCGGACGTTGCGTCCAGAAAATTTTACCTGGTGTGTGGGAAAGACTACAGAATTGGTCATATCAGTCGCGGGTATCCCATTGATTATGTGGCGGCAACACACATCCATAGATGGCAACATTTTTTTTCAGGGGGCGACCATGGGCACCGATGCCACGCGGAACGTAGCCACCCCGGAAATGTAGATGATGCATGACTGGCAGCCTCTCAACCGAGCCATGGATATTGCGTTATGCCGGTGGATGATTGATGATCGGTTACGCCTGTTCCGGGCAATGCCGGTGAGCGCACTCTGGTGCTGCCATCGTGTGTCCGAAGCAGGCCTTCCTCTATGGGCCGACGGCAGCGAGGTTGTCGCCATTCAACTTGACGACGAACACGTCGAGAGCTGGAGCTTGAGAGGGGAGCGTGATCTCCAAGCCGCTTTTGGTTTGCCGCCATTCGATTTTTCCCGAGATTCCGAGGATGGTGAGTGAGTCCACTTTGCCGGCTGGGGAAGCAAGATTGGCGATCTGGATTTTCTTTTCGTCGGGTTTGCCCAGAAAAATGGCATACACCGCATTTTTTTTGGTGGTGAAACGGATGTCATTCGCACCGAGCGGATAGTCTTCCTTGAATCCGCCGCCTTTGATTTTCAATCCGGGGCCTTCGCCAAAAACTTTCCATGGCCGGGTGCCGTGGATGGCTTCGCCGTTGATGGCCATCCAATCGCCGATTTCCGTCACGGTCTTCTCCGCGTCGGGATCGAGCGATCCGTCGGGCCGCTGGATGACGTTAAGCAGGAGGTTGCCATTTTTTGAAACGATGTCGGCGAGCATGCGGATCACCCAGCCGGCGTCGCGATACATGCCTTTTGTGCCATCGCTGCGCTGGCACTGCCACGTCGAGTTGTAAAACCAATCGCCGATGGAGGTATCAGTCTGCCATGGATCAGCGGCAATGGTGGCGACGGCTCCGCGCTCGATGTCATGCACGCAGGTGCCATCGACGTATTGTTCGTTCTCGAAATTGCCGTGGTGACTCTTGCAAGCATACACGGACTGGGTTTTTCCGTCGTCGCTGGCGTGATTGTTGTAATGCTTGGCGACGAGTTTGCGGCCGATCGCACCGAAGGGCAGGCCGCCGTCGGAATAAAGCAGATCGGGTTTGTAATTGGTGACGAGATCGGTGATGCGCTTGTTCCAGATTTGATGGAACGCGGGATTGGTGGTGTACCATTTGTTGTCGCCGGGTTGCGCCTTGGCATGATACAAATCCGCGAATTCAGGATTGTTGCCGATGTATGAGACGCCGGCTTTCGGCCCGGTTTTGTCCGCGCCACGGCTGACCTGCCACCAGGTGAAACTCGCGCCGAGGTGTTCGGAAACCCCGAACTTCAAGCCATGGTTGCGGGCGGCCTTCGCCCAGGCACCGACGATATCGCGTTTCGGCCCCATGGCCACGGCGTTCCAGCGGTGATGTTTTGAATCCCAAAGGTCGAAGTTGTCATGATGCACGGCCATCGAGACGAAGTATTTCGCACCGGCGCGTTGGTAGAGGGCCATGAGTTTTTCGGGATCGAATTTTTCCGCCTGCCACTGCGGGATGACCGACTCCCAGCCCTTTTCCGCCGGATGGCCGTAGTGTTCGATGAAGTGTTTGTTCTGCTTGTGCCCTTGTTCGAACAATCGCTTCGCATACCAATCGCCATACATCGGCACGCTTTGCGGACCCCAGTGCGACCAGATGCCAAACTTCGCGTCGCGGAACCACTCCGGGCATTCGTAGGTTTTCAGCGACTCCCAATCGGAAGTAAACGGGGCGGCGTGAGTGAAGCCCGTGAGCGAGGCGGCGAGGAGGAGGGCGGAGCGCATTGGGGCGTTACGATTTAATTTCCGCAGTTTTCGCAAATTTTCAGATTGGAAGGAGAATTGAACCGCGGATGAACGCAGATGAGAGTGGCACTTGATGGTGCTGATTTCACTGATTGATCATCACAGACGCAGAGCGGTTTTGAGGAATGGGGCGGTGCGGGATTTTTTGGCGGCGGCGATTTTTTCCGGAGTGCCTTGGGCAACGATGGTGCCGCCGTGGTCGCCGGCTTCAGGACCAAGGTCGAGAATCCAATCGGCCTCGGCGGCGACGGCCATGTGATGCTCGATGACAACCACCGTGTGGCCTTCGTCGGTGAGGCGGTGAAGGATGTCGATGAGGCGCTTGATGTCTTCGAGGTGCAGGCCGACGGTGGGTTCCTCGATCAAATAGAGATTGCGGATTTCAGAATGCGGATTTCGGAGTGCGGATTTGATGCTGCGGCCGCGGATGAGTTCGGAAACGAGCTTGATGCGCTGGGCCTCGCCGCCGGAGAGGGTGGGCGATGGCTGGCCGAGCTGGAGGTAACCGAGACCGGTATCGTTCATGAGTTGCAAGGGTGCGGCGATGCGCGGTTGCGATTCGAAAAACACGGCGGCTTCTTCGATGGTCATGCCCAGCACCTCGGCGATGCTCTTTTCGCGGAAGGTAACTTCGAGCGTGGCGGAGTTGTAGCGTGCGGCATTGCACGTTTCGCAATGCACCCAAGTGGGCGGGAGGAAATCCATTTCGAGTTTGATCCGGCCATTGCCTTTGCAGTCCGGGCAGCGGCCGCCTTCGGTGTTGAACGAAAACCGCGAGGCGTCGAAACCACGGACGCGGGCTTCAGGCATCTGCGCGAACAGTGCACGGATGTGGTCGAAGACTTTGACGTAGGTGGCCGGGCACGAGCGGGACGTTTTGCCGATGGGGGATTGATCGACTTCGTAAACGGCTTTGATGAATTTATTCCCAGTGGCGGAGGTGAAGGATTTGTTTTTGGCCTGGCGGTTGGAAATCGCCGCCACGGCGATGCACTGGTGCATGAGGGTGGATTTTCCCGAACCGGAAATTCCTGTTAGAACCGTGAGGCGACCGAGGGGAATGGCGGCGGTGATGTTTTTGAGGTTGTTGGCGCGGCAGCCGGCGATCGTGAGAAACGGATGGGGTTTGGAAACGGCTCGGCGTTGTCCACGAGTGGGGTGGGAAAGCGGATGGGCGAGGGCGCGGAGGGTGGGGGAAGTGATCAGTGATCGGTGATCAGTGATCAGCGGAGATGGCATGGCTCGTTTTTTCGGCTTCTTGCTGGAACCTGGAGTTTGCAGACCGGAAATTTTCGGCGGCGGGCCTTGGTAAACGACTTCACCACCAAGCCTTCCAGCTGCCGGGCCGAGGTCGATGAGATGATCGGCAGCGGCGATGGTGTCTTCGTCGTGTTCGACGACGATGAGCGAGTTGCCGTGATCGCGCAGGCTGATGAGAGTTGTGAGAAGCGCGGCATTGTCGCGTGGGTGCAAGCCGATGGTTGGTTCGTCGAGCACGTAGAGGACGCCGCGGAGGTTGGAGCCGAGTTGTGCGGCGAGGCGGATGCGTTGGGATTCGCCGCCGGACAAGGTGTTGCCGGAGCGATCAAGCTGAAGATAGCCGAGGCCGACGTTGGTGAGAAAGGCGAGGCGCTGGCGGATTTCGGGAAGGATGTCGCGGGCGATGAGGGCCTCGCGCTTTTCGGGGAAAGCAACGGCGGAAAAATGATCGGCGGCCGCGGAAATCGTGAGAGAAGATGCCTCGAAAATCGACAGCGGGTCGGGCGATTTTGCGTTTTTGGAGATCCGCGCTGTGGCGCCGTGAAGGCGGACGGCGGATGCGACGGGGTTGAGGCGCGAACCGCGGCAGGCTTTGCAGGTGATGAGTTCGTCATCTTCCATGCGGGAAATGGCGCGGTCTTCATCGAGTTCGGCTGCCAGGACGGAATCGTAGCTGGCGATATCGAGCCGGCGGTTGCGTTTGGGAACGCGACCGTGACCGCGGCATTCGAGGCACCAGCCGTGGGGGGAGTTGAACGAGAAGAGCCGGGGATCAAGCGGCTCGAATGAACGTTCGCAGGACGGACAGGCACAACGGGTGGAAAGGATGATGGGTTGTTTCGATCCGGTATGCAGGCGGATGGTGCCTTTGCCGATTTCCAGGGCGCGGGCTAGTGAAGTGCCGAGTGATCGGTGATCAGTGATCAGTGAGGAGACTTCGCGCTGTTTCTTTGTCTTCTTCGCACTGATCACTGCTGACTGATCACCCGGCACTATGGCAACTTCGACATCGATGTCGTGTTCTTTGAATCGTTCGAGACGGGTGAAGCTTTCGGCAGCGATGAATTTTCCATCAACGAGAAGGCGGGTGAATCCGTGTTTCACCGCCCACTCGGCGATCTCGGTATGGAACCCTTTTTTGCCTTTGATGATCGGCGCGAGGATGGAGACGGAGCCTTTGGCGAGATGTCGACGGATGGTGTTTTCGATGGCGGAAACGGATTGCTGTTCGACCGGAATCTGGCAATCCGGGCAGTAGAGCGTGCCGAGTTTCGCATAGAGCAGGCGGATGAAATTCCAGACTTCCGTCACGGTGGCGACGGTGGATTTCACGCCGCCTTGGGATACGCGTTGCTCGATGGCGACGGTGGGTGGCAGGCCGTGGAGCTGGTCGATTTCCGGTTTCTCCATCTGCTCGGCGAACTGGCGCGCGTAGGTGGACATGGAGTCGAGGAAACGGCGCTGGCCTTCGGCGAAGAGGATGTCGAAGGCGAGCGTGGATTTTCCAGATCCGGACAGGCCGGAGAGCACGACGAATTTGTCGCGCGGGATATCGACGGAAATGTTTTTCAGGTTGTGATGACGTGCGCCGCGGAGGGAGATTGTAGATTGGGAAGAGGGAGGGGAAGAGGAGCGGCGGGCCGCCGCTTTCACGGCCTGCGGCGGGCCGCCGCAGGCACTGAGGTGCGGACGAAGATAGCGGGCGGTTTCGGTGGCGAGTGTGGCGACGTGTTCCGGAGTGCCTTGGGCGACGATGCGGCCGCCGTTTGTTCCGGCATCGGGACCAAGGTCGATGATCCAATCGGCGGATTTGATGACCTCGAAGTTGTGTTCGATGACGAGAACGGTGTGGCCGGCATCGACGAGTTTTTGGAACACGTGAAGCAGGCGTTCGATGTCGGAGAAGTGGAGACCGGTGGTGGGCTCGTCGAGGATGAGAAGCTTGGCTGATTGGGGATTGCGGGTTGCGGATTTGGGGTTGGAAGAAGAGGTGGAGGCGAGGAGTTGGCAGAGCTTGAGACGCTGTGATTCGCCGCCGGAAAGTGTGTTGAGCGGCTGGCCGAGTTTCACGTAGCCGAGTCCGACATCGACGAGCGGTTGCAACGTCTGGATGATCGATTGGTGACGCTTGCGGGTGGGTGCGGGGAGGGCGGCGAGGTCATCCTGATAGAACGCGATGGCTTCATCGGTGGTGAATTCGAGAATATCGGCGATGGATTTCCCGCGATAATGGACATCGAGGGTGGAGGATTTATAGCGGCGGCCTTCGCATTCGGGGCAGGTGACATACACGTCCGAGAGGAACTGCATTTCCACTTTTTCAAAGCCGTTGCCGCCGCAGCGGTCGCAGCGTCCACCGCCGGTGTTGAACGAAAAGTGACCGCTGTTGAGATCGGCGGCCGTTGCCGCGTCAGTCTGCGCGAAAAGCTGGCGGACTTCGTTGAAGGCACCGAGGAATACGGCGGGCGTGGACCGCGGCGTGCGGGCTACGGCGGATTGATCGACGAGTTCGACTCCGGTGAGGGATTTTGGAACGGAAATTGTTTTGAGCGGCGCGGGTTCGGCTTCCGATTGGATGCCGAAGTGGCGGGCGAGATTCAGGTGGATGCCATCGTGGGCGAGGGTGGATTTTCCGGAGCCTGAAACGCCGGTGAGGCAAACGAAAAGACCGAGTGGCAGGTCGAGATCGAGCTTGCGGATGTTGTGTTTGGAGAGGCCGCGGAACGAAACGACGGACTTCGTCGGCTGGCGGCGGCCGGAAGGGACGGGAATGGATTTGTCGCCGGAAAGCCAGGGAAGGGTTCCATGGGGAATTTCGGATTTCGGATTTCGGATTTCGGATTTTCCAGCGACGCTCCCCTGATAAACAATTTCTCCGCCGAGGTGGCCGGAGCCGGGGCCGATGTCGAGGAGTTGATCGGCGGCACGCATGACGGCTTCCTCGTGTTCGACGACAACGAGGGTGTTGCCTTTGTCGCGCAGGTCGTGCATGACCCTGACCAGCCGGTTGATATCGCGGGCGTGGAGGCCGACGGTGGGTTCATCAAGGACGAAAAGCGTATTGGTGAGGACGGCGCCGAGGCAGGCTGTTAGATTGACGCGTTCCACTTCGCCGCCCGAGAGCGTGCGGGTTGTGCGGTCGAGCGTGAGATAACCGAGCCCGACCTGGTCCATGTAGGAAAGGCGGGAACGGATGTTGGTGAGGACGAGATCGAGAGTGGTGTCGGAGGTGCGGAGGACAGCGCACGACGCGAGCAATGATGAGATCCACGATTGAAGTTCGGAGATCGGCATCGCCCAGAGATCGGGAAGGGATTTTCCATCGATGCGGAAACAGAGTGCTTCGGGCTGGAGGCGTTTGCCGCGGCAGCCGGGGCAGGTGGTATAGGAGCGGAAGCGGGACAGGAAGATGCGCACGTGCATCTTGTAGGCCTTGGTTTCGAGCCACTCGAAGAATCCCATGACGCCATACCAGCCGCCGGATTGCCAAAGCTCCTCAAGATCCTCCGGGCCGGTGGTTTTACGGTCTCCATAGTAGATCCATTCCTGTTCCGGTCCGGCGAGGTCTTCCCATGCTGTTTTTGGATCGATGCCGCGTTCGGCCATGCAGCGGAGTAGATCGCGTTGGCATTCGTCGCCGCGATCGCCTTGAAACGGCTTGATGGCACCTTTGGCAATGGAGAGTGAGGGATCGGGCACTGCTTTCGCGAGGTCGATGCCAATGACCCGGCCGAAGCCGCGGCATTTCGGGCAAGCACCGAGAGGATTGTTGAAGGAGAAAAGCGAGGGCGTTGGGGCGCGGAGGGTAAATCCGGTGTGGGGATTCGTCCATGAAGCGGAAAACAACCGCGACGTTTCTCCCGCGTGGATGGCGGCATTGCCTTTGCCGAGCCTGAACGCGGCCTCCAGCGCTTCCATCAGGCGGGGCGCGCCGGATTCATTGACTTTGAGGCGGTCTTGCACGACATCGACGGCTCGCAATGCGGGAAGGTCGGCGGACTCGTCGGTGCGGATCAGTTTGCCGCGATGAAGGATGCGGAGATATCCTTGGCGGGAAAGAAACGCCATGAGATCCGCTGCCTTGGTATCGGCTGGGATGGGGATGGGAAAGGTGACAAAAATGGATTGGCCCGCGAGATTCGCACGCACCCAAGTGGCGGCGGACTCGGCTGAATCGGCTTGGATGATTTCGCCGGTGTCAGGATCGTGACCGGTGGCGAGACGAGGAAAGAGAAGCTTCAGGTAATCGTCGATCTCAGTGAGGGTGCCAACCGTGGATCGCGAACTGCGGACGTGGTTCTTCTGCTCAATGGCGATGGCGGGCGGGATGCCGTCGATGGAGTCGGCGTCCGGCTTGTCCATGCGGTCGAAAAACTGGCGGACGTAGGGCGAGAATGTTTCCACGTAGCGCCGCTGGCCCTCGGCATAGAGCGTGTGAAAAGCGAGTGAGGATTTCCCCGAGCCGGAAGGACCGGTGACGACAGTGAGCTGGCCGAGCGGGATGTCGAAATCGAGGTTCTTGAGGTTGTGCTGGCGGCAGCCGCGGACGCGGATGGCCGGGATTTCAGGTTTCTTGGAGGGCACGGCGGGACTGTATGCGGGAACCCCGTTTCCGCCAGTGGAAGATGAACGCTCAGCCGAGCGGCGCATGATAAATCCACCAATCGGGAAGCTTGATCATGATGTTGTAAATCATGTGAAGCAGGATGCAGGTCGCGAGCGTGCCGGTGGCGGCGTAAACCAGCGCACAGATGAAGCCGAAGACCGCCACAGAGGCCATTCCGTAGCCACTGTAAAAATGCAACAGTGTGAAAACGAAGCTGGAAAGGATGGCCGCGATCGCAATTCCGAAGGGATTGCGAAGTGTCTGGAACAACACGCCTCGATAAAGGATTTCCTCGGAAACGGGAGCGACGATGCAAGCGGACACGATGGAAAACGCGAGACCCCATAATCCGGCATCGGCGGCGTTCAGGCCGGCGCCGGGTTCGGAATGGATGTCCGGGCTGAACATTGTCCGCAGGCAAAAATCCGAGAGCAGCAAGACGGGCAGCACGCCAAGGACGACGGCCAATGATGGCGGACGATCAAGGCCAAACGAGCGCATCGCGTGCGACGACCGGCGGAAAAGATAGGCGATGGCAATGGACGCCGGCAAAAGGCGGACGCATGCATCGAGCACGATGCCGAGCAACGGGTGGAAACCTGGAACTGCGGCAATGCCGAGTTCCACCGTGGTTACCAGGCCAATCCATGCCAGGATGGATGCCAAAAACACCGTGAGGCCAAGTTGCACGCTCCATTGCGAGGAGTAGCCGGAGGGTTTTTCCGCGAATGCGCGGCGGATGGCCCGCAAAGCAGGTGCTAAAAAAACAAGGCCGCCGAAACTCAGTAGCCACACCGCGGAGCGGACGGCGATTGCGCGGCTGCGGAGCGTGGCATTGTCCTGGGCAAAGGAAGCTTTCCATGCGAAGTCAGGGAGTCTGGCAATTTTCTGATGCTTCCGTTGCACGGTTCCGGGTTGGCTTGTGAGACCTCTCGCAAGAGCTTCGAAAATTCTGTCCGTTCGCCGCTCATCGGGAAATCTTCTGGTGGAATCGGGAGCAGTGATGGCCGCGAAAACTTGGATGCCTGCCGCGCTGATGGCTCTGGCCTTGTGAAGTTTTTGCAATCCCTCCGCGGCCTTTGCGCGGGTGGCTTCGGGGCTGTCCACTCCCGTGAACGAGCGCAGCCATGCGGGATCCGCGGCCATCGCCTCGGCAAGGCGCAGGTCGCGGTCGATTTTCAGCAACGCGGAGATTTCGGTGTCTGGAGCGTATTCGTCGGCTTGGGCGAAGTGGTGATCCCACAGCCACAGGCCGAGAATGAAGACAAGCAACGCGATGAGCGGTTCGGGAAATTCCCGGCGCAGGATCGAACGGTAGGGATTTGGATCGGGTGCGGCGATACGCGGCGGGGTTTGGTGGGACATCGTTCCGAAACGGGAACACGGTGGCAAGCATCCGGTTGGGCCGACGGACTCAGCATGTAGAAGGGCCATCTTGGCCCGCCAGAGTCGTACCGGAAGAGGCGGGCCTGGAAAGCCCTTCTACGTTCGTTGCGGCGGAAAACCGAAATGGGATGGCACCGTGAGCAGGCGCTTGTCGGTGGTAATTTCAGCGTGTTGGCTGCGGCGGTGTTCGGAAAAATTCTCAGCAAACTGGAGAGCGGAGCGGTGAAACGGGCTGTGAGGGAGGGAAAGCTGCGGTGCCCGGAATGTGGTGAAGCGGGACCTCAATCGCCGGAGAACGCGGACGAATTGTTAGATTGCCGGCTCTGCGGTGCGGAAAATCCGGCATCGGATTGGGCGGATCAGAAGCGCGGTTGGGCGGATCGGCCGCTACGAAGATTCGACGCGTTCCGTTGGACGGCGGTATGACATGGGAAATTCCGGCGGGCGGGAAGTCGGGAGCACTCTTGGTTTTCGGGACGATCTGGACTCTATTTACCGGGTTTGTTGCCGCTATATTGTGCGGAGGTTTTCTCTTCGGAGATGCCACGGTAAATGGAGAACCGGCACCTTGGTTTGTCATTGTTGGTTCGTGCTGTTTTGTCTGCTCTTTGTGGCCGCTGGGGTAGGGATGTTGTACGCTGGAGCACGGCAAAAGTGGGCGGTGGTGACCTTACGCGTGACACCGGACACCGTGACGATGCAAGGGGCGCTGTTAGGGAGAATTTCGGAAAAAGCGTTGCTGCGGAAGGCTGTGAAACGGGTGGCGGTCGTGGAAAGCTACCAGCAGAACGACGAACCGGTTTATGGCCTGCAGATTTCGGACGAGGGCAAAAACTGAAATTCGGAACCGGGATGAGCGAACAGGACAAATATTGGCTGGCAGCGGATTTGAAACGGGTTTTGTTCGGGGAACCACGACGTGTTACGAAATACGCGGCGGCGAAATCCGGCGAACGGACAACGCACACGAACGGGTTTTCCATTCTGATCCCAGATTCGCGGCAGGAGGTTTTGGCGATGTCTGCGGTGCCTCCTTTCATGGGATTGTTTTTTCTCGGAGTGGCATGGTATATCTTCGGGGATTCGCCTTTTTTCGGACAGCGAGCGAGCGACTTATTCATCAAACATCTTGAACGGATGATGGGCGGTGCCTCCATCGTGTTTCTGACTGCAATCCTCCTTGTGGCTTTGACAATGATCGTTGGCGGGACGTATTGGTTTTTCAGGAACTGGAATCATCGTCACAACGAGCGGAAATTGGAGGGGGATGCCACGCAGATGTTCGTCCGCGAGACGCGAAACGGGTTGGTTCTTTCCGAACAGGCGTTTGCGAGGGATTCCGTGAAATCGATCCGGGCAAAATCTTCGGGAGAATCGAACGGTCGACTGATGAAACGAATCGACCTTCGGGTGGATGGCAAAGAGCAGCGGCTCGCGCTTTGGGTGAAGGGGGAAGAAGCGGATGACTTCGTGGAAGAAGCGAAGCGCTTGTTGTTTTGAAGAGGAAGAACCGGAGCGCCGACTCGTCGGGGTTACGGACTGGAGTGAGGCGGTCCAGCCACGGTGCCGAGGGCGCGAAGGCGTTCGAGCAGCGGCGGATGCGAGTAGTCGAGCCACACGCGGAGTTTTCCGGGCGAAGGATGGGAGAGATGATCGACGGTCATTTTCTTCAACGCCTCACCGAGAGGCTGGCCATCGCCGGTGGCTTGGCGGGCGTAGGCGTCCGCTTCGAATTCATGTTTGCGGGACCATGCATTGAGGATAATGCCGAGAAGCCGGCCGACGGGCTCCATTAGAATCATGAACAAAACGAGGCCGACGTGCGGGCTGATGGTTTCCACACCGAAGGCATCGAAGAGCGGACGGGAGAACGCGCCATCGGGATTGGTGGCGAGGTCAATGAGGAAAAACATGACGGCCATTTGGATGATGCCGGCGGCGAGACGTTGGCGGATGTGACCGCAACGGAAATGGCCGATCTCGTGAGCGAGGACGGCGAGAAGTTCCGGCGTGCTGCTTTTTTCGACGAGTGTATCGAAAAGCGCGATTTTCTTGCGTTTGCCGAGGCCGGTGAAAAACGCGTTGGCCTTGGTGGAGCGTTTCGAGCCATCCATGACGAAGACGCCGTCGAGCGGAAAGCCGCAGCGGTTGCCGAGTTGTTCAATGGATTGTTTCAACGGGCCATCCGGCATGGGCGTGAATTTGTTGAACAATGGCATGATGAACGTGGGCGCGAGCCAGACGAGCAGCAGTTGGAAGACCGTGACGACCACCCACGCCCACAGCCATGCGTGCGGGACATGATGGAAAATCCACAGGATGGCGGCGGCGATGGGAAGACCGATGACGGCGGTGAGAACAAGCGCCTTCATGCGATCCACCAGAAAAGTGGTGGGAGTGGTGCGATTGAAGCCGAAGCGGTTCTCGATGACAAATGTGTCATGGATATCAAATGGCAGGGAAACAATCATCTGTCCGGCCATGAGAACCGCGAAGAAAACGAGACCGGCGGAAATTTCCCCGGGAGTGACCGAGCGGGCCCACGCGTCTGCGGCGGAAAATCCACCCAACGCCCAGAAGGCGAGCAGAACTCCGAGCATGGTGCTGGATTTGACGATGTGGAACCGCGCGTTGATGCCGAGGTAAGAGCGGGTGCGGTCGAGTTTTTCCCCGTCCATCAGCCCGCGAAGTTCCGGTGGTACATCCGCGGGCAGCGCTTGCAGATTCATCAACGTGGCGGTCAGTTCGAGGTTCCACAGCAGAAACAGGGAGGCGACGATGATCACCGTCATGAAATTCCAATCATTCATCGCGCGAATCATGCACGGCTGACGAATCGCGGCAAGGATGGCAGCGGGAACGCGCTTTTCAAACCGCATTACGTCAGCCAGTCTTGGCTATGGACAGTCACGAGGTGCTCCGGGAAGCGTTTCAAAAAACCACGCCAAAGGCGGTGGCCGCGGAATTGGGTGTTTCGCTTTCGCTGGTTTACAAATGGACGGAGCCGCCTGCGGAGGATGGCTCGGGTAGTAGAAATCCGCTTGATCGCTTGAAATCGATTGTCGATCTCAGTGGCGACAACGGAATTGTCGAGTGGCTCTGCCGCAACCAAGGCGGGCATTTTGTGAAGGACCCGGAGATCGGCGGCGAACGGATCAGTCACATTCTTCCCGCCACGCAAGAAATCATCGGCCATTTTTCCGATCTCCTGACCGAAATTTCCGACGCAGCCGACGACCACACGGTCACGCGGGCGGAAGCCAAAGAAATCCGGCGCTGCTGGGACCGGCTGAAAAGCTATGCCGAAGCATTCGTGCGCACTTGCGAACGCGGCGAGTTCCAAGAAATGAAATCGAACCGGTGAGGGGCGGACAAAAACCTGCCGGTTGTGAACAACTTTTCAACAACCATGCAGACCGTTGATTTTTCAACGGATTTCCGGAGCAACGGGTGATTCCAGAGATGACGAGCGCGACGATATTCATGCGGTCAACGACTCCGTTTCAAAAAACAGCGCGCCATGCAAGTCATTGAAAATCTGTTGAAAGACAGAGGTTTTTCACGGTTATTCACAGGTTGTTCTCACGCGTCCCCAACGCAGTTGGTGGGTTTCGAAACGTGCATTGAGGCGGCGAGCGCCGCCATTGTGAACAACCTGCGAAAAACCTCTCAAATCGGGTATTCTTCGCCGGGTTGCGGGATGATTGACTCGGATTGTGGCAGCAGTTCCCGGATCTTGCCGCGAAACCACTCGGCGGCCTCGACATCGCCATGCACGAGAAAAATTTTCTTCGGCGCGAGGCGGACGATGTAATCGAGAATCGCTTCGCGAGTGGAGTGGCCGCTGAAATCGAATATGTCGGTTTGGCAGCGGAGTTTCACCGGCGGGAGTTTTGGATCGAGCACGATGTCATCGCCCTGTTGGGCGGCGCGGATGACGCCTCCGGGAGTGGAAGGATCCGCGTAGCCGACGAAGAAAATCGCGTGCTTGGGATTTTCCATGACGCCTTGGCGGGCAAAGGCGTTGGAAAGGGTGTTCTCGCTCATCATGCCGCTGGAAAGGGCGTAGATGCAGCCGTTGTGAAAGGGGACCGGTCCCTTGCGTTTGCGGTTGGCACCTTCGATTTCCATGTCCTTGAGGAAACGAAAGCCGGGAAGATTCCGCCGCGCCGTGTTGGCATGGCGGTCGTAAATGTGGGTCATTTTTGTGCTCAGACCGCCCATGTAAACCGGTGTCTTGCGGGGAATCCGTTGCTCTTCTTTGAAGCGCGAAATCATCGCGAGGACTTCCTGGGTTTTGCCCATGGCGAACACGGGGATCAGCACGGAACCGCCTCTCGCCAGAACTTGTTCGATGGCCCCGGCGAAGCGGTTTTCTTCCTCTTGGCGGGAATAATCAGGTCGCCTGGCTTGGGCGCCACGGGTGGTTTCCACAATGAGGGCGTCGACGGGAGCAACGGGAAACACCGCACCTTTTTGCACCGTCGCATCCTCGAAATTCACGTCGCCGGTATAAAAGACGCGCTTGCCGTTTGCCTCGATGGTGACGCCCACCGAGCCGAGGATATGACCGGCATCATGAAACGTGGCGCGCATGGTTTCGCCGGGATCGATCCAGAATGGCCGCTCGGTGCGACGGTGTTCGAACGCGCCGACGATTTTCTCCACCTCCTCGTGATTGAAGAGCGGATATTCGGTGATGCCATGCTCGATGCGTTTCGACTGCATGACGTTGACCGAATTGTGCAGCATGGCGTCGGTCAGATCCGCGGCTTCCGGAGTAATGAAGACGTGCGCCTTCTTCTGATCGGCAAGGAACACGGGGAGTGTGCCGACATGGTCGAGATGGGAATGGGTGATGATCAATCCATCCACGGAGTTTTCTTCCAGCAGCTCGAAATGGGGAATCGCTTCCGCACCTTCGTGTTCCGGATGCATGCCGGAGTCGAGCACCACGTTGGCATTGCCGTTGGTGAGAAGATAGGAGTTGGCACCGATTTCGGCGTGGCGGCAAAGGCTTTTGAAGATCATGAAACGGTGCGGCCGCGGCCGGGTGGTGAACCTCACGAGATTGTCCGCAGGGCCGCTGGTGTCAATCCCGCTGCTATTTCGCCGATCAAGAACGCCGGTTGAGACGACAAAAAACCGCCGCGATTCAAAATCGCGGCGGTTTGGAGTTCGAAATGTGGACGTGAATCAGTTCTTGCTGCGCGGGCCGCTGGGAACGTCGATCATGCTGCCTTCTTCAGAAAGCATTTCACCCTCCTTGAGTATTTTTTCGGTTCCATCCTTGAGCATCACTTTTCCCGTGGTGAGGACCTTGGCACCGTTTTTGAGCACCATTTCGGTTTTCATGGCCACCCATTCGCCACCTTTCATCACCATCATCTTTCCGTCCTTCATGGTGAGATAGGCCTTATCCTTCATGCTCATCATTGTCCCATCCATGGAAATTTTGTCGCCATTGGACATCTTGCTCGTTTTTCCATCGGATGTCACCACGGTCCCGTCGGCCATGACTTTGGTGCCGTTTTTGAGGGTCATGGTTTTTTCCATTTCCATCGTCTCGCCATCTTTCATCACCATCATCTTGTCATCTTTCATAAAGATGTGATCCATCATTTTCTTTTTGGCGGATTTATCTTCGACATCAGCCGTCGTGGCTTCCTTGGAAGGCGGCTCGGCCTGAAGCGTGGCGGCTGACAAGCAAAGGCAAGCAGCCGTAACAGTCGTACAAAGCGGATTGATCAATCGATTGGTTTTCATGTCGGATGCAAAATTGCACGCCCCATGCCGGGGTCTGACAAATGATTGTAACCAGCTTACAGTAAATTGGATGGGTGTAACGCTCCAAATATTGCCTCAGGCTCAACCGTATGCATCCTGCTGCCTCGCCTGCGATTTGCACGTTTTGGTGCCGTTTCCGGGGTTGCCGAAAATCGCAGCACGGGTGAAACTTCGGGCGACAAACCGTGAATTTCATGAAAATCAAATCCGCTGGCTCACCGTTTCCTTTCGAACTGGTTCGGAACGAATTGAAATCGGTGGAGGTTTCCATCCGTGAGCAAGTGCGGGCGTTTGATCCGGCCATCGAGCCGTATATGGAATACATCTGCAACACGTCGGGCAAACGGATCCGGCCGGCGCTGGCAATTCTCACGGGCGGCGCGGCGGGCGGCACCACGGGCGATCACGTGAAACTTGGTGTGATTCTTGAGCTGATCCACATGGCCACACTGGTGCATGATGACATCATCGATGGCGCGGTGACGCGGCGGATGGTGCCGACGGCAAACGCGAAATGGGGCAATGGCTTGTCCGTGCTTCTTGGTGACGCGCTGTTTTCGCACGCCCTCACGCTCGCCACGGAATTTGGTGACATCGGCATTTGCCGGACCGTCGGAATGGCGGCGCGGGAAGTTTGCCAGGGGGAGATCATCCAAACCCAGCGCCGGTTCGATTTGACGCTGACGAAGGCGGAGTATTTCCGGATCATCGGCATGAAAACCGGAGCGTTGTTTGCCGCCGCGACGGGGATTTCCGCCAAACTCAGCGGCATGGACGGGATCGCGGAATGCCTGACCGATTACGGGATGAAACTCGGCACGGCCTATCAGATTTACGATGATTGCCTGGATTTGGTGGGTTCGGAAGAAGTCGTCGGAAAAACGCTGCGCACGGATCTGGTGAAGGGAAAGCTCACCCTGCCGATCCTCAATCTTCTGGAGACCGCATCTGAGTCGCAACGGATGAAACTCAATAAGCGGATTCTCGCTCAGGAGCCGCTTGATCTCCCGGTCCTGCTCGGCATCGCCGAGTATTCCGGTGCGATCGAGAGCGCGGTGGACACCGCTTTGGAAATGCTCGTCAGCGCACGCGAGGATTTGTCGGTTCTCGACGCGGGGGAATACCGGGACGCCTTGGTCCAAATCACCCATTTCCTTGGCGGACTGCTGGAAAAATGCCGCCGTTGAGAGGCCGCGACTCGATTTTAGTACGGATGGGAGGTCAGCGCGTTGACGTTGGATTCCGTTTCCCCTCGACACTGTTCGCCGCGTAACCAAGATTTTCCCTCCCAAACACGACGGCTTATGCGGATTGCGATTTTCGGTGACATTCATGCCAATCTGGAGGCATTGCAGGAGGTTCTCCACGATGCTGCCGCCAACGAAGTGACTGATTATGTATGCACCGGGGACGTGGTCGGCTACAACGCCGACCCGGTAGGTTGCCTGCAAGTGGTCCGGGACATGGGTTGTCCGGTGGTGAAAGGAAATCACGACGAGGACGCGGCAGGAACCCAAGCCCTCGAGACCATGAATCCTGTGGCCGCGTTCGCCTTGGAATGGACGCGCCAACAACTCAACGACGAAGAGCGCCAATGGCTGCGCCGGTTGCGCATGGTCCGCCAGGTTGCGGAATTTTCCGTCGTCCATAGCACTTTGGATCAACCGGCGAACTGGAATTATGTCACCAACCGGTTCGATGCGATGTCGAATTTTTCCTACCAGTTCACCCAGATTTGTTTCCACGGCCACACGCACGTGCCGAAGGTTTACGCGAAATCCGACCGGGTGCATGAGATGGCGCCCGCATTGGTGAAGATCGAACCGGGCACGAAGTATTTCATCAACGTCGGTTCGGTCGGCCAGCCCCGCGATGGCGACTGGCGCGCATGTTACGTAATCTATGATCTCGAGCGGCAGGAGGTCGAGTTCCGCCGGGTGGAATACGACCTTGAGACAACGCAGAAAAAAATCCTGGAGGCAGGATTGCCGGCGACGCTGGCGGAGCGCTTGGCGGATGGAAGGTGAGCGCGTGGGAGCCGGATTTCACGGAAGGTTCATCAGGTTTTCATGCGGCATGGATCGGATGCGACCATGACACAGACGAGATCAATCCACCGCCCGTTGCCCGATGAACGCTCGTTCTGCCGTCGCAATGCATTGCGCCTGATGGCGGCTGGCGCAGTCGGCGCGGTGGTGGACGCCGCCGTGATCGAACCCGCGTGGCTGTCGGTGCGCCGGGTTGAAATGCGGATGCCGCATTGGTCGGATGCGTTGGATGGAGTGAAGATCGCGCTTGCTGCGGACATGCATTATCGCGGTGCGGAATCCGATGATTCTCTGATCGATTCCCTCGTCGGCGGAATCAATGGCGAGGCGGTGGACCTGGTTGTCCTGCCAGGTGATTTCATTGATTCATCCCCGCGAATGGTGGCGCGGCTGGCGGAACGTCTTTCGCGGATCCAAGCCGGGTTTGGAGTGTTCGCATCTCTGGGGAATCACGACGGTTGGAATGCGGACGCCGAATCGATGCGGCGGGAATTCGAGAGAAATGGAATTTCGCTTTTGGTGAATCGCCACAGCCTTGTGGAAGTCCGCGGGCAGACCATCGCGATCTGCGGGTTGGATTCCGTATGGAGTGGGAAACCACAGCCCGCTCAGGCATTGCACGGACTGCATGCCGCCACCCCGGTCGTTACGCTGGCTCACGAACCGGATTTTTTCGATATCGTGCGCCAATTCCGGCCGGGAATGCTCCAGGTTTCCGGTCACACTCACGGCGGGCAATGTCGCGTGCCAGTTGCAGGGATCGCACCGGTGCTCCCGCGGTTCGGGCGGAAGTATGTGAAGGGCGAATTTCAGCATGAAACATCGCGGTTGTTCGTAACCAGCGGCGTGGGAACCACCGGCCTCCGGTTGCGGTTCGCCTGTCGGCCTGAGCTGGTGATCATGACATTGCGGACGGCGGAGACATTTCAGGAAAATTAAGTTTCACGGCGATTGCAGGGCGTGCTATGGAGCGCGGCGTGATGCATTTTTTGCGGGTCGTCGCCTTGATTTTCGTTGCCGTTTTTCTCAGCCAGTGCGGGTCGCCGCCTGCGCTGCATGAGGGCAAACACCGTGGTGCGGCGACGATGGGCCAGATGTCGCGGGCGATCGGTTTGCGTTCGGAAATTCTACCGAAGGGCGTGCATGCCCGGAAGTTCATCCGGCCGATGAAGCCGCGCTACATCACGGTCCACAGCACGCAGAACTACACGGCGGATGCAGCCAAGCACTCGCTGGCCTTGCGCCGGGGTGCGCTGCGTTCCAAGCGCACCCGCACGGGAAACCGCATTGGTTACCTGATCTGGCATTTTACCATTGATGACCATCAGTGCATCCAGCACTTGCCCTGTTCCGAGCAGGGAGAACACGCGGATTACCATGGTCCCGGCAACCGGCTTTCGATCGGCATCGAAATGTGTGAAAATCGCGGCAACAATCGCCGGGAAACCGTGGAGCACACGGCGATGCTCTGCGCGATTTTGATGAAACGTTACAACATTCCGGTGCGCAACGTCGTTCCCCACTATCACTGGCCGCGGCGCGGGAGGCAGAAGAATTGTCCGCACTTCCTTCTGGACAACGGCCGGCCCGGTCGCAAGTGGAATGGCTTCCTCCAGCGCGTGCGATTCCACCGCAACCGGATCGCCTCTTGATCTCCATGGCGTCGCAGGATGACATATCCGGGAGTCCCGGGAATCATTCGACGCATCTGCACCCCGGGGTTTTTTATGTTTGTCAGCGTTGCACCGCGTGTTGCCGGTGGCCGGGGGATGTGAGAATCGATGACCACGAAATCGCACCGATCGCCGCACATCTGGGGATTTCTGAAGCGGAGTTCATTCGTCGTTACACGCGCTTGCGCACCAACCGGCAGGGACTTTCGTTGCTCGAAAAGGCGAATCACGAGTGCGTGATGTTGGATGGAAACGCCTGCCGGATTCACGCCGTGAAACCCGGGCAATGTGCGGGTTTTCCGAATACCTGGAATTTTCCCGGCTGGAGGAAAGTCTGCGAAGCGATCCCGGTGCGAACGGCTGGCGCAGGACTTTGACGGATGGCGGTGTTGCCGGCATGATGACGCGGCCATGCGCAAGATCATCCACATTGACATGGATTGCTTTTACGCGGCCATCGAGGAGCGGGATCACCCGGAACTGCGTGGCAAGGCGTTGGCGGTGGGAAGTAGTTCGCGGCGCGGCGTGCTGACGACGGCGAACTATGAAGCGCGGAAGTTCGGCTGCCGGTCGGCGATGCCGGTGTTCAAGGCATTGGAGCTTTGCCCGCACTTGATCCTGATGCCGGTGCGCTTTGACGTGTATCGGGCGGCAAGCGCACGGATCCGCGCGATTTTTGCGCGGTTCACCGAGATCATCGAACCACTGTCACTTGATGAAGCGTATCTGGATGTGTCTCATCTGGCATCGGGTGGCGCGTCGATTGCCCGGGAAATCCGCGCGCAAATTTATGAAGAGACCGGGCTGACGGCTTCGGCCGGGATTTCCAGCAACAAGCTGGTGGCGAAAATCGCATCGGATTGGAACAAACCCAACGGACAGCATGAGGTGGCGGCAGCCGATGTGACCGGGTTCATGGCATCGTTGCCGGTGTCGCGGATTTGGGGCGTCGGGAAAAAAACGGCGGCGCGGCTGGCGGCGCGTGATGTTGCCACCTGTGGGGATTTGCAAGCTTGGGACAGGATTCAATTGGCGCGGGAATTTGGCCGTTGGGGCGAGGAGTTGTGGCACCTTTGCCGCGGGATCGACGAGCGCCCGGTGGAGGTGGAACGGATTCGCAAGTCGGTGAGCAGTGAGATGACGTTCGCGGAAAACATCCGGTTTTTGGAGGAACTGCGTGCGCCGATGAATGGCATGATCAAGGGGTTGGAAGAGGATTTGTTGCTTCATCACGGGAGCCGTGCCATTCGTTCGCTGATGGTGAAGATGAAGTTCGCCGATTTCGAACGCACCACCGCGGAGCGCGCGGCGAACGCATTGGACCCCGGAGTATTCGATGAGCTTCTCGCCGAGGCGTGGAAACGCGGAGGCAACCGCGCGGTGCGGCTGCTCGGCGTTGGCGTGCGCTTTGCTGATCCCGACGATCAGATGGAATTGTTCAAATCCATCTGATCTTCCCGGCAGAAATGGAACCACGGATGAAAGTTGGATGCCGCGGTGCGGAAAATTTTGCCGCGATATCTTTGGCCCCGCGACCGCAACGTGCGGATTGACGCCTCGTACGGGGGTTTGGGGATGCACAGCCGCATCACACCAACTGCGGATCGGTGCCGATTGTGCCGACCAGCGATTCGCGGTATGCGGGCGTAAGGATACGAGCATGTTCGGCGCGGACGGCAGTGAGTTTTTCGCTGACGCGCAAACGCTTCAGTTCGCTTTGGTAATTGGGTTTTTCGAGGAACCGTTCGAGGTAATCGATGTGGCGTTGCCAGAGTGCGGCATCGACTTTCACTCTGGCATCGAGGCGGGCTTGATACCAATCCGAGGCAAGCAGCGCCTCTCTGGTGAAAAGCTCGCGTACGGCAGGCGAGGCGAGCGGTTCGCCTTCGTAATCGCCGTAGGCCATGATGTGGAGGATGGCTTTGAGCGGCGGACAGGCGGCGTCGATGCCGCTGTCTTCAAAGTAGAGTTGCGCAACGCGGCGCTGGGTTTCGATGATGTTGTCGAGACCATCGACGTAATCCGCCATCGATTGCAGCTCGGGCTTGAGCATTTCCTCGGTGAAGACGGAATCGGCAGCGGAAAAAATACGGCCGAAAAACGTAGTCACGAAGTGCGCGTTGATGCGATAGCCGAGACGGCTGGCTCCGATCTTGCGTCCCTCGTGAGTGAAATCTTCGAGTTTTTCAAGGTAGCCGTTTCCGATGAGATAAGCCGGTTCGCGTTCCTTGATGAACATGCGTGACCAGACTTCCGGGACGAGCAGGCTGATGTCGTGATCAACGCGGAATTTCCGGCCGACATGGCCGGCTGCGGTGGTGAAGCCGGCATAGCCGGTGAGGATGAATGAGACCAACGCGGCGTTGAGATCATGGATCGGAAGCAACGCATTGAACGGTCCTTTGGTGAGAGCGCCCTCGCTGCCCGCGCCGGTGGTCGATGGACTTTTTCCTGTGAGGGAGGCGATGAAGTCCATGAACAACTCGGGGAGTTCCTGGAAATGGATCGGGTTGTAAACGGCGAGCGCGCGGATGCCGGCGACTTCGTCCGGCGGATTGTTGCGGCGACCGGCAAGGACGGAGTTTACGGGAAAAAGCACTGGCGCATCGACGGCGAGGCGGCGGTAGAAACGGCTGCCGGTGTGAGCCAGATAAACGGCACGCGGGTCTTCAAGGTCCGGACGGTTCTGGAGGTAGCGCGGGTTTTTCGTGGGCTTGCCATCGACGATCCGCGGCAGGTGCGAGCTGATGACATAATCGGGCTGATCGGCGGCGACGTAATCGTTGAGCATGTCGCGCATCGGCTGGGTGAATTGCTCAAAGCGGATGGCATCGCGCGTGATGGCGATGGCGTCGGCGCGCGGGATCGGTTCGTAGTTTGAGAAGAACGTGCCCTGCTTGGAAAAATCGCTTTCGGTTTTTTTGTCATAGCCGCGGATGATCGCATCGTCGGGCCGCTGGAACAGACGGTATTCGCAGTTTTTCAGCAGTTTGAGCGACGGGTTTTTTACGCCCGGATGGAGGCCGGTGAGTTGGCTGTAGGGAACGACCGTCGAGGCGGTGATGTCGTCCTCGGTCTGGATTTTGCGCGCGGGCGCGAAGTCCTTGCGAACGGTGAAAGTGCGCCAGGTGCCGTCTTCGGTGAAACCGACGCGCAGATGCTGGGTCATCAGCCGGTGGCGGCGGTAGATGAGTTGATGACCGGCGCGGCCGTTGATGAGATCGACCGAGAAGCGCGAGCGCCAGTCATCTCCCCAACTTGGTTTGTAGTAACGTTTGATGAGAAAAACGAGGTCGCGCACGCCCGCGGGGATGGTGGCGAGCCATTCATTGTATTCCTTGGTGAAATCGGACTTGGGCGTGAGCAGGGAAACGACGGAGCCGAGCGAACGTTCGGCGCTCAATAACGGGCGGCTGGATTTTCCGGTGGGCGGCGGATTGATATAACGCTGCGAAAAATCGTGGTGGATGACGTCCCACGCGGCATCGAGATCGGCCTTAAGGTCGGTGACAAGAATCGGCGCGGCGATCATCGAGTCGGAGATGGACTTGGAAATTTCCGATTTGCCGCCGCCGGAAACGGTGCACGGTTTGTGGCAAAACGTGCCCTCGGCGTTGGTGCCGATGAGACGCCAGCGCATACCTGCGGATGGTTTTTTCATCTCCACCTTGTATCCCGATGGAAGGACGTAGGTGATGCCGGGTTGCAAACCGATGCTTTGCGCGCCCGCGGATGTTTCCCAAGTGACGACTTGTTTGTTCAGATCGATGCGGACGTCTTCGGGAACGTAATAGATATCAGGAAACGTCTTATCGATTCCATATCCTTCGGGTTGAAGAGTGAACAAATCGCCGTATCGTTCAATGACTCCCGCGAAAGTGTGATTGACGGTGCGCTGGTAGCCGGAAAGCGAGAAATCCTCGCCGAGATCAAAGGACGGAAACGCAATCGCGCCGCCGGCGTGCTCTTCCTCGGTGTTGCCGTATAGGTTGGTGGCGTAGCTGATCTGGGTTTTCACCTCCTTTTTGCAGTAACCGTAGTAGTTGTCCGCAATGAGGGTGACGACGACGCCGCGCTTGTCCCGGCAAGTGATTTTGAAAGCGGAGCCGTCGTTGTATTTTTCCGTTTCGTTTTCCCAGCACATGCCATCGCGTTGCTGGCGGTCGGTGGCTTTCGCGACGTGAGGGAGGCCGAGTTCTTTTTTCGTCAATGTGACGAGATGTGGTGCGAGGATGACGCAGCCGCTGTGGCCGGACCAATGCTCGGTATCGAGCCGTGCGTCGTTTTCCGGAAGATAAGGATCGCCGGCGTTGCCGAAGATGCTTTCGACGAAATCGAGATTGGAAACCAGATTGCCAGGCGCGAAGAAACGAATCTCCATCGTTTTTTCCGGCGAAAGCCCGGGAACCTCCGGGCATATGACCGGCCGTAATAGCAGTGAAACAAAAACCTTGGCCGGATTGGGGGAGGTGCCGGTGAAGGGCAATACCATGATGTCTTCCGGCGGCGTGAGCGCATGGGCGAGCAGGTGCGCGAAGGTAATCTTCGGCACGGCTTTTTTATCCGCGGGGATGGGAAGCCCGCCTTCGGTGACGTGGAAGACGCCCTCGGTCGTCCGGCGGTCGCTGGCAGGGTTGTGACAAACGCCTTGGTGAACGCGGTAAGAACTCAGGATCGACGATTTGAACTCATCGGCATCGGGCGGCAACGACAGCATGCGGGCGATGCCGTGGCGCTCAACGACGAGAGGGCTGACTGGCAAGAGTGGTTTTCCGTCCGGGAAAACCTCGGCGACAACTTCGACACCCAGATAGTCCTTTAGAAACGCCGTGATCGATGCATCGGCCGGGCATAGATAATCCGACAGCAAGCGGTTTTTCTCCTGGAAGTTCGCAATCAGCGAGCGGCCTAGGTCGAGAAACGGGTAGTCCGCTTCATTGCCGACGATTGGGTAGCCGCGCGAGGCAAGCTTGAGATTCACGAACTCGCGGAGGCGGTTTTCTTCCTCCGGGGAATCGATGGCGGGGCCTTGGGGTGTGAAACCAATCTGATCTTTGAGCTTCGGCATAATCGCGGGAAAAACGTCCCGGAAAGATGGGTCCTGGCCACGCCAAGGGGAAGGGGAAATCGGCGCAACGTAGAAGGGCCATCCTGGCCCGCCCGGGGCGGGATCGGAAGAGGCGGGCCAAGATGGCCCTTCTACTCGGGATCAATCCAGCCGGATCACCGTGGCGTCGGGATCAGGAAGGGTGGCGGGAAGTTCGATGGTGGAGGAGGTTCCTTCGGTTTTCACGTTGAGGGAGGAACCGTCGAGCTTGGCGGATTTGACGGCGATGGGGAGTTTGATGGCGCCGGACGAGGGGCGCTCGAAGAGGATGAGGAAATGGGTTTTCCCTTTGGTGGTGATGCGGCCGTCCACGCCTTCGAGTTTGAAGTCGGCGGCGGTGGTGCCGCGGATGGCGTCGCTGTTTTTCTCCATCCAATTGCCGATGGCTTGGAAGGAGGAAACAGTTTCCGGAGTGAGCGAGCCATCGGCTTTGGGTCCGATGTTGAGGAGGTAATTGCCGCCTTTGCTGGCGATATCGACGAGGTTGCGGATGAGTTTGCGCGGGGATTTCCAGGCATTGTCATATTTGCTGTAGCCCCAGGTGGTGTTGAGCGTCATGCAGGCTTCCCAATCGGCGTCCTTGCCGAGACCGGTTGCGGGAACGTGTTGTTCGGCGGTGCCGAAGTCGCCGTAGCGCGGGTCCATGCGGTAGGGTCCGGAACCGGTGGTGTTTTTCCCGGCGTCGGCACGACGGAAAAGACGGTTGTTCATGATGACACCGGGCTGCTTGGCGCGGACCGCGTTCATGAGATCGGTGGCGCGCCATGCGGTGTCGCCATCGAATTTGGTGGAGCTGTAGTCCCACCAGAGGATGTCGATTTTCCCGTAGTTTGAAACGAGTTCGTTTGCTTGGCCGTGGAGGAACTCAAGGTAGCGTTCGTGATCGCGCGGCGTGGTGCCGAGGGCCGTACCGCCCTTGGGGTAGGGAAGACCTTGGGCCTTGGTGAAATCATACTGCGGATGATGCCAGTCGATGAGGGAGTGGTAGAAACCGACGCGCAGGCCCTCGGCGCGGAGGGCGTCCACGATTTCCTTCACGAGATCGCGGTTGAGGATGTCGCCGGCGTCGAAATCGGTGAGCTTTGAGTCGTGGAGGGCGAAGCCTTCGTGGTGTTTGGTGGTGAAGACGACGTATTGGCAGCCGGCTTGTTTGGCGAGGCGGGCCCATTCTTTGGCGAAGCCGGGCTTCGGAACGAACTTGGGAATGGCGGCTTTGGCGTAACTGTAAGTATCGAGGCCTTTGTGCGACTGGAGCCATTCCATGTTTCCCTTGTCGGCGACTTTCCGGCCCTCCCATTCGCCGGCGAGGCCGGAGTAGAGGCCCCAGTGGACGAACATGCCGAAGCGGGCTTCCCGCCACCATTTCATGCGTTCGTTGCGTTCGGATGCCGATTCAGCGGCGGTTCCGATCCCGGTCAAAAGGATTGAGCAGGCAACAAAGGTGAAGAGTCGGTGTGCCATGGCTGCGGCAAATACGCGGCGGCACCAAGCTTCTTTCAACGCACGGCGATGAGATCATTGGCGGAGAAATGTGGCAGGTTGGCAAAAACCAGTTGGGTTGACGGCGGTCGGTGCGCCGGAGATGTTCGCGTTCGAAACATGACAGCCGAACAACAACGGCTTGGTGAAGCTACCGACCAGAAATCCGTATGGCGGCGTTGGGGCCCTTATCTTAGCGAGCGCCAATGGGGAACTGTGCGTGAAGATGATTCCGCCCATGGCAACAGTTGGGCGGCGTTTCCGCATGATCATGCCCGCCGCCGCGCCTACCGCTGGGGTGAGGATGGCATCCAGGGGTGGACCGACCGGCAGTGCAGGCTGTGTTTTGCTCCCGCGCTCTGGAACGGACGCGATCCGATTCTCAAGGAGCGCCTTTTCGGTCTCGGTGGAAACGAGGGGAATCACGGTGAGGACGTGAAGGAATGTTACTATTACTTGGATTCCACTCCCACGCATTCCTACACCAAGGCGCTCTACAAATATCCCCAACGCGAATATCCGTACACCGCCATCCGTGAGGAAAACCAACTCATTGGCCGTGGCGGGCCGGAATGGGAACTTGCGGACATGGGCGCTTTTGTGGAAAGCCGCTACTTCGATGTCGTCCAGGAAGTCGCCAAACGAAGTCCGGAGGATCTCCTCTGGCGGATCAGCGTGACGAATCACGGTCCGTGTGCGGCACCGATTCACGTATTGCCGACGCTGTGGTTACGCAATACCTGGGCTTGGGGGGACCGCCGTGAGAAACCGTTGCGCAAACCATCCATCCGTGCGGAAGGGCGGGGGCTGCACATCAGTCACGAACTACTCGGCGAATATGTTTTCCACATCGAGTGCGCCGGAGACTCATCGCGTGATCCGGGGTTCCTGTTCACGGAGAACGAAACGAACGAAAAGAGTTTCGGCGGGAAGGAAAACCGGACACCACATGTGAAGGATGCATTCCACCGTCACATCATCGAGCGCGAGACGGGCGCTGTTTCGCCGCTGCCCACCGGGACGAAGGCCGCGGCTCATTTTCAGTTCAACCTGCCGCCCGGTGCCACGATCGTGCTGCGCTGCCGGCTCCACTCCGTGCGGGAGGGCAACGGCATTTCCGGATTGGAGCAATTCGACGAAACCATCGCGGCGCGGGCTGCGGAGAGCGACGAATTCTATCAGGAAGTCATCCCGCAGGATATTTCTCCGGACGAACGTCTGATCTGCCGCCAAGGCTACGCCGGGCTGCTTTGGACGAAACAGTTTTACTATTACGCGGTCGGCGAATGGCTCGAATCCTCTCCGAGTGCCGCGGTGCGCCAGGCACGGATCGCCGGCAGGAATTCCGAGTGGAGCGGGAATTTTTATGCCCGCGACATTCTCTCGATGCCCGACAAGTGGGAATACCCATGGTTTGCGGCGTGGGACACGGCGTTTCATATGATTCCCTTCGCGTCCCTTGATCCGGAGTTCGCGAAATCGCAGCTCATCCTGCTACTACGCGAGTGGTACATGCATCCCAACGGGCAGCTTCCTGCTTACGAGTGGAATTTTTCGGACGTCAATCCGCCCGTCCACGCGTGGGCCGTTTGGCGGGTTTATAAAATCGCCGATGCCAAGGGCTCGCGTGATCTTCTGTTTCTCGAGCGCGCATTCCAGAAACTCCTCGTCAACTTCACATGGTGGGTGAACCGCAAGGATATCGAAGGCCGCAATGTTTTTGGCGGCGGGTTCCTCGGCCTAGACAACATCGGTGTTTTCGATCGCTCCCAATCCCTGCCCGGCGGCGGTCGTCTCAACCAAGCGGACGGCACCGCATGGATGGCTTTCTACTGCCTGACGATGCTGACGATCGCGCTTGAGCTCGCACGCGACCGCCCGGCTTACGAGGACATCGCTTCCAAATTCTTCGAACACTTCGTTAACATCTGCGATGCGATCAACTCTCTCGGCGGTACCGGCCTGTGGGATGAAACCGACGGATTTTATTACGATCAGCTCATCATCAACCATGCCGCGCCGATTCCCCTGCGGACGCGTTCACTCGTCGGACTTTTGCCGCTGTGCGGGGTCACGGTTCTCAAACAATCGACGATCGATGCGCTGCCCGGATTCAAGAAGCGCATGGATTGGTTTCTCGCCGAGCGGCCCGATCTTTTGCGGTACATCACCTTCCGCCGGATTCCCGGCGCGACCAAAAATCCCGGGCGTGTTCTGCTCGCCATTCCCAGCAAGGAACGTTTGGAGAAATGCCTTTCCTACCTTGCGGATGAAAACGAGTTTCTTTCGGCTTTCGGCATCCGTTCACTGAGCAAGGTTCACGGGGAAAAACCGTTTGTTTTCGAGCACATGGGCAAACGCCATGAGGTTCATTACACACCGGGCGAAGCGGTCACCGACATGTTCGGCGGGAATTCCAACTGGCGCGGTCCGATCTGGTTTCCGACCAACTACCTGATTCTCGAAGCGCTCGAACGCTATCATTATTTCTATGGTGACCAATTCACGGTCGAATATCCGGCAGGCTCGGGCCAGCAGAGAACGCTCCTGCAGATCGGCCTGGATCTATGTGACCGTCTCATTTCATTGCTGCTTCCCGATGAGAACAACCGGCGGCCGTGCTTCGGCGAAACAGACCGTTATGAACAACTCCCCGATTGGCGGAACCTTTTGCTTTTCCACGAATACTTCCATGCCGAAACCGGCGAGGGGCTCGGCGCTTCGCACCAAACCGGTTGGACGTCGTTGATTGTCCGCCTCATCCGCGAACGACGCACCAAACTTTCATTTCATGAACCGGTGGGATGAACATTCGCGGTTACTCCAAGCGGATGGCGGTCGACCGGCCGTGGGCGTCGAGGCCCTCGATCCTGGCAAATTCCTCAACGACCGGCAGCGAGGCTTTGATCGATTTACGGTCAAGTCGGACGATGCTGGTGCGGCGCTGGAACTGATCGGCACGAAGACCGGAAAATGAACGACCGGCGCCACCGGTGGGCAGCGTGTGGCTGGGGCCGGCGAGAAAATCGCCGACGGCGACCGCCGACATGGCGCCGACATAAATCGCGCCGGCGGTGCGGATTTCCGGCAGCCATTTTTTTTCATTCGCGCAGACGAGGGACAAGTGTTCCGGGCAGAACGCGTTGGAAATTTCCACGCCATCCGAAAACGATTTCACATGCACAAGGAACGTGCCGCTTTCAAGGACCTGCCGGATGATCGCGGCGCGGGAAAGGCTCACTGTTTGTCTGCCGAGTTCTTTGACTACCTTGCCGAGCAGAGCTTTTGAATCGGTGACGAAGCCGACCACGCTATCGCCGCCGTGTTCCGCCTGCGCCAGCATGTCCGCCGCGATGAATCGCGCATCCGCGGTTTTGTCCGCAAGAATGAGAATTTCGCTGGGGCCCGGCAATAGATCGATGGAAACCGCGCCGACGAGCTGGCGTTTCGCTTCGACGACATATCGGTTTCCGGGGCCGAAAACCCGATCGACCGGACGAACGAGTTGTGTGCCCAACGCGAGGGCGGCGATCGCTTGGGCACCGCCGACTTTGATCGCTTCGGTGGCGCCGGCGGCCTTGAGCGCGTAAAGCAGGGCGGGGTTCACGGTTCCATCCGGGCCGCACGGGGTGGCGGCGATGATTTCCGGAACACCGGCGGCCTTGGCAAAGCCCGCGGTCATCAGCGCGGTGGAGACGAGCGGTGCCTTGCCGCCGGGAACATACACTCCGACGCGATCAAATGGTGTGAAGCGCTCGCCGACGAGTGCGCCTTCCGCGTTGCGCGCGGACCAGTCTTTGCGCAAGCCGCGTTTCGCGAATGCACGGATGTTCGCCAGACTGCGTTTCACCGCGTTGCGCGTTGCGGCGGTAACGGCTTTGCCGGCGGCGTGCCATTCGGCATCGCTGACAAACAACGTGCCGGCATTGAGCGTCGCGTTATCGAATTGTTGAGTCAGCGCGAAAAGAGCGGCGTCGCCATCGCGGGAAACTTGGCTGATGATTCCGGCGACGAGGTCGCGGACGCCCGCTTCAGGAATGGCCCGGCGATAAAGCTGGCGGACGAACGCCGTGAAGTCCGGATCGGTGTGGCTGTAAATTTTCATGTCAACGACGTGGCGGACCATGAAGCATGGGATTGGAGTTCGCCAAGCGAGTTCCCGGAGATTCCGCGCTTTTCCAGCGACCAAGCGGCTGTTAGTCCGGTTCGTGCCGATTTCGACGCGGAAATGGAGAACTCAATCCGGACCATTTCCGATATTGTTCGTGGTGTTCTTTTTCCAAGGGCTGTCGCCCGGTTTCTGGACTCCGGCGCTGAGCAACCTGTTCCACGATCTTGGCATCAGCGCATGGGTGCCCGCGGCGTTTATAGTGGGACCGGCGTGCGCGTTGGTTTCGCCGCTGATCGGCGGCGCGTTGGCGGACCAGCGCATGGCGGCGGATCGATTGTTCGCATGGAGTTCACTTGCTGGTGGAATCGCGCTGTGGGCGGCGTTTTGGGCGCTCGAACAAAACCTCCATCCGGTTTGGTTTCTCGTTTTTTTCGGCATCTATGGTCTGGCGAGCGGTCCGTCGTGGGGGTTGTTGGCGGTGGTTTCACTGGCAAACATGGAAGATGGCCCACGGCGCTATCCGCTGGCGCGAATGGGCGCGACCGTCGGCTGGATGGCAGCGGGCTTTCTCACCAGCCACGTGCTCGCGGCCGATGGCAGCGTGGTGGCCGGTTATGCAGGAGCGCTGACAAAGATTGGCGTCGGCGCGATGGCGTTTTTGCTGCCGCGCACGCCGCCGAACGGCATCGCCCGTTCCTGGCGCAGCCGCTTGGGTCTCGACGCGTTCGCGCTATTCAGGGACGCGGACCACCGGGTGTTTTTCATCATCACCCTGTTGTTTTCGGTGCCGCTGGCCGCGTTTTACATGTATTCACCGGAGCTGCTGCGGGTGTTGGGTGACAACACGCCGGCGGCCACCATGGCGTTCGCGCAAGTTTCGGAAATGATTGCGATGGTTTCGCTCGGCTGGGCAATGACCCGCTGGCGGATCAAGACGATCCTGCTCGCGGCGCTCGGATTTTCCGTGCTGCGTTTTGCGATGAGTGGCTGGGCGGGTGAGACCGGCGTACGCGGGTGGCACGTGGCGGGCATCTGCCTGCATGGCGTGTGTTACACGTTTTATTTTGTCACTGCGCAAATGTATCTCGACCGTCGAGTTGCTACGGAAATCCGCGGTCAGGCGCAGGGTTTGCTCGTGTTGGTTTCCGGTGGGCTTGGTCCGCTTGTGGGCGCGGGCTTCTGCGGTTGGTTGCACGGTGTGCTGGTTACTTCTTCAGGCGGCGGTTGGCAGGCGTTTTGGTGGATTCTCGCGGGATGGATCGCGCTTTGCACGATTGCTTGGATGATTTTTTATCGCGGCGGAAAACCGTGATGATGTGACTGCGGCGGCGAGGTCTCCATCCGGACTTGCGGAATCCGTTGAGGCGGTGCATGAGGAGCGCGTGACGCGTGATTTGGCAAACCAGCCGGCCTGGCAGGAGCAGGATCTGGGATTCCCGATTCCTGATTCCCCGCATGCGTGTTCCGTGTGCCTGCCAACGTGGGATTCGGTGGTTGGTTATGAGGAGGGGCGCGAGAAAGTTTTGAAACGTTTGCGCGCAGGATATCCGCGCTTTGTGAAACACCCGATGGTGATGCGTTTGTTCGAAAACGCCCGTGCGGAAATTTGCGCGGAGAACGAAGATCTCATTTTATTGCCGACCCGCGGTTCGGTGCAGAAGGCGCATCGCTGGATTGAGCAGCGGGTGAATGCCGCGGTGCGGGTGACAAGTTATCATCATTTGTGGGCATTGGTGGTTCCCGCATCGGCGGCGAAAGATGCAGATCTTTATTGGCGCTTTACGGGGGAAGGGGTGAGCAGCCGGCGGGCTCAGGATCTTCTCGATGGCGGCATGCGCAATGGTTCCAAGTCGAAACTCGTCGCGCGTTCGCTTTGCAAGTTCACCGGCGGACAACCCGATCACACATTTGTTTTTTCCAGCGGAATGGCGGCGATCACTGCGGTGCTTCGGGCATTACCGGGCATCCGGGCGGGGCGAAAAACGCTGCAGATCGAATTTCCTTACGTCGATAGTCTGAAAGTCCAGGAAGAGATCGGCCAAGGTGTGGTCTATCTGAATGAGGCGAATGGCGAATCGTTTGACGAGGCATTGCAGCGGATCCGCAAGGGTGAGTTCGCAGCGGTTTTCACGGAAGTTCCGAGCAATCCCTTGTTGCGGACATTGGACGTGCCGGCACTTGCGCGCGCATGCGCGGAGGGGGCGACGCCGCTTGCTCTCGACGATTCGTCATGCGGCCCGCTGAACGTGGGTGCACTTCGCTTTGCGGATGTGGTGACGGGTAGTCTGACGAAATGGGTTTCCGGCACCGGCGATGTGATGGCCGGCGCTGCCACCGTGCGGGAAACATCCGCCTTCGCGGCGGTGTTGAATGCGGCACTGACGACGGAAGCGGAGGAAACCGCGCCTCTCTACGTGGCGGACGCCGAGGTTTTGCTTTCGAACATGAAGGGGTATTCCTTGCGCATGGCTGCCTCGAATGCCAACGCCCTCGCGCTGACCAGCTGGTTGGCCGAGCATCCTGCGGTCGATAAAGTCTGGCATCCATCCATCACGACGCGGGCGGAATATGACATGATCCGTCGTAAGGATGGTGGTTACGGCGGTTTGCTGTCCTTCGCTCTGAAAAGCGCGAAGAAAACGCAGAAATTCTATGATGCGCTGGCGATTTCCAAGGGTCCAAGTTTTGGGACGGCATTTACCTTGGCCTGTCCTTATACGATGCTCGCGCATTATCCGGAATTGGAATGGGCGGAAGCGTGTGGAGTGCCTGCGCATTTGATTCGCGTTTCCTGCGGCGCAGAGGAAACGGATGCATTGCTGCGCGTGTTCGGCGCCGCGCTTGAGGCGTAAAATGACGGGAAAAACGCTCCCATCACGCCCGTGCATCGGTCCTTGCCACCGGAGTCGGCATCGCTAACCTCGCCGCTCCTCGCTTTCGCGGGTGGTCCTCCGAGGATCACGCGAAGCCGACTGGTTTCATTATGAGCACCTCCGGAAACGGTCCAAAGGGCAAAATGGCTGCAGCGACGCTGGCGGCGTTGGGCATCGTGTTTGGCGATATCGGGACGAGTCCGCTCTATGCGTTCCGTGAATGTTTCCACAGCGAGCATCATGACGCACTGCCGAGTCCTGAAAATCTCATCGGTGCGGCATCCTTGATCCTTTGGTCGTTGATCCTGGTGGTCTCGGTGAAGTATCTTTTCATTATCCTGCGCCTCGATAACCGCGGGGAAGGCGGCATCCTTTCGCTGTCGGCATTGATCCGGCGGCTCTCAAAACCGAAGGGCGGAAAAGATCCGCGGCTCATCCTGCTGCTCGGGCTTGCCGGCGCGGCATTGATCTATGCCGATGGCATGCTGACGCCGGCAATCTCGGTGCTCAGTGCCGTGGAAGGCCTGTCGTTCAGTGCGCCGAAAGTCGCTCACTACACGATACCGATCGCCGTGGCATTGCTGGTGGGGTTGTTCGCCATTCAGAAGCACGGCACGGGCAAGGTGGGGAATTTGTTCGGGCCGGTGGTGCTGCTGTGGTTCACGACCCTTGCGGTGCTCGGATTGTCCTCGGTTGTGCAATCCCCGCAGGTGTTGCTGGCGCTGAGTCCGTGGGAAGGAATTGGATTTCTCATCCGGGAATGGAATCACGCGCTGCCGATGTTGGGCGCGGTGTTTCTCGCGGTGACGGGCGGCGAAGCCCTTTACGCGGATCTCGGCCACTTCGGCAAACGGCCGATCCGCATCGGCTGGTTTTCGGTGGCTTTTCCGGCGCTCATGATCAACTACCTCGGCCAAGCGGCCTTGCTGACGCGGGACCAGAGCGCGATCGCGCATCCGTTTTTCCTCATGGCTCCGGAATTCCTGCGGCTGCCGCTGACGATTCTTGCGTCCGCCGCCGCGGTGATCGCCAGCCAGGCGTTGATTTCCGGCGCGTTTTCGCTGACGACCCAGGCGATCCAACTCGGCTGCCTGCCGCGCTTCTCGGTGCGCTACACCTCGCAGCATGAGAAGGGACAGGTTTACGTGCCCGCGGTGAATTGGCTGTTGGCCGTCGCCTGCGTGCTGCTGGTGGTGACCCTGAAAACTTCAAGCGCACTGGCGAGCGCTTATGGCATCGCCATTGCGGTGACCATGTTCATCACCTCGGTCATGTTTGTGTACGCCGCGCCGCTGGCGTTGGGATGGTCAAAAACGAAAACCCTGCTCATCGGTTCGCTTTTCCTGATCATCGAATTCGGTTTCCTGATCGCCAACGCCACCAAGATCCTTCACTTCGGCTGGCTGCCACTGGTGGTGGCAGGCGTTGTGATGTCGCAGATGCTCATCTGGCTTTGGGGTCGTGAACGATTGCTCAAGAAGATGACCAAGGAGTCGCTTCCCGTGGACATCTTGTTGAAGGAAATTTCGAGAGGAGCAATCCACCGCGTTTCCGGAATCGCGGTGTATTTGACGGGTCGGAACAACCAGGTGCCCGGTGCGCTGTTGCACAATCTCAAGCACAACAAGGTTCTCCATGAAACCGTCCTGCTGCTGCATGTGGAAACGACCGACGAGAGCCGCGTAGATCCCGGCGAACGCCTCGATCTTATCGAGCTGGGCGAAGGGATGATGGATGTGACGTTGCGCTTTGGTTTCGCCGAAACTCCTGACGTGCCACAAATGCTCGGCACGTATCTGCCTGAAAAGATCCGCTTCAAGCCCGGCAAGACGACATTTTTCCTCGGCCGGGAAACCTACCGCATGTCCAAGGACGCCAACATGTTTGATCGGATCCGATTGTCGTTGTTCGGTGCCATGGCGCGCAATGCTTCACCCGCAACCGCCTATTTCCAATTGCCGCCCGGCCGCGTCGTCGAGCTGGGCGCGCAAATCACGCTTTGATCAGCGATGATCGATCATCCCGCAATTCAAGGGTTGGGCGCGATCAGCGCGTTGGGAAACGGCATCGCCGCCCAAGTGGAAGCGGTCCGGTCCAACCGATCCGTTTTCCGGCCGTTGCGACAGTTGTTAGGAAATGACAGCCCGCATGCCGCACGGCACGCCGCGTGGATTGAAGACCGTGCGTCCTTGACCAATCGCAAGTGGAGTCCGGCGACGATGGCTGCGCTGATCGCCGCGCGCGAGGCGGTGGCGGATGCGGGATGGAAATCCCATGAACTTGCCGACGCGGCGCTCGTCCTTGGGACCAGCCGGGGCAATGCCGCAGGCTGGCTCGGAGAGTGGCCGGGCCGGCGACCATTCAAACTCATGGCGGCGAGCAATACGATGCATGGCGAGGCAGCGGGCGCGCTGTCCATCGAGCTGGGAATCCACGGGCCCAACCACGTGGTCGCCAGCGGTTGCGCGGCTGGGCTCGATGCGGTGGGCATTGCAATGTTGATGTTGCGTGGCGGTCTTGCGGAACGCGTCTTGGTTGTCGCGGTTGATCTTCCGCTCGTTCCGTTGTTGTTAGACAATTATGCGGCGAGTGGACTTTTTTCCACCAAGTCCAGTCTCGATCCCTATCACCCGGAAACCGATGGATTCATCCCCGGCGAAGGCGCGGCTGCCATTGCCATCACCAACGATTCCCATCGCGGCATCCGTCTCATTCACCATGGTTGCAATTCCGATGGCGTTGATCCATTGGGGATTCCCGGGGATGGTGGAAGAACTCCCGCATTGTTCGAAAAAATTCCGGCTGGTTTCCCTGTCAGCGCGGTTTGCCCGCATGCCACCGGAACCGCAGTCCAAGCGAAAGCAGATCCCGCTCTGCTTTGCCGATCCGCATGTGCCGGGGCTCCGCTGCATTTGTTGAAACCGTATGTTGGCCACACGATTGGCGCGAGCGGGTTGATCGAGACGGTTTTGCTGGCCGCTTTCATGTGCCACGGCTCGCTTCCTCAGAACAAACCCGGACTTTTCGCACCGGAAGGATTTTCTCTGCCGGATTCGGAAACCACCGTGTCCGGGCCGGTCGCGAAATTGTGCCACGCAATGGGCGGCCACAATTCGCTCCTCGTGCTCGCTCCCTGAGTCGCCCTTGCCAAAAGTGCCTACGGTGGGCCGCCGCAGGCACAGCTCAATGGCCCTGCTGAACATCCGCTCTGGTCTGGACAGCCGGAACATCGCATCCCATCGTTTCGGGAGCATGCGGATCACCGATCGATATCTCGGCAAACAGGTGCTTACCGGCACGCTGTATGCGGTCATTGTCCTCGGCGTCGTGCTCGTTCTCGGCAACCTTTTCAAGGAGATCAAACCGCTGCTGGTGGACCAAAAAGCGCCGCTGGGTCTGGTGCTGCGGTTTGTGATCAACGTGCTGCCCATGTCGCTGATGTACACCATTCCCTGGGGTTTTCTCTCGGCGGTGTTGCTGGTATTCGGCAGGCTTTCATCGGGCCAGGAAATCACCGCGTTGCGGGTCGCGGGGATCAGCCTGCCGCGCATCGCATTGCCTGTGTTTGTGATTGGCGCCGGCCTTTCGGCATTGAGTTTGTGGCTCAATATAACCGTCGTTCCGCAATCCAAGGCGACGGTTGTCGAGTTGCTTTACGAACAAGCCGCGCGCGATCCGGACTCGCTGCTCAAGCCGGGAATCATCCAGGGAAATTTCAAGGGTGGTGACGGCATGCAGAAGGCGCTGATCGAAGGAAAGTCGGGCGGCTGGGTCACCGGCTTCCATTTTTATCAGATTCCCGGCAATCCGAATCAACCGGTCAGCTACGTCCACGCCGACCGCGCCGCGTTGGCCGTGGATGCGGAAAAGAACCAACTGCGCGCCAAACTGGAAGGCGCATACTTCGAAACCCGCGATGAAAAGGGCCGGATCGAGATGGGCTTCGCCGGCCGGGCCGAGCCATTGTTGATCGATCTGCGGGACCCCCGGCGTCGGCGGATGAAAGCCAGTGCGATGACCAACGCGCAACTCCGCATCGCCGCCGCCGCGCCGGACATTGATGAGAAATACCGGATGCGCTTCCGCTCCGAGATTGCGAAACGATACGCGTTTTCGCTGGCGAGCTTTGCCTTCGCTTTCGTGGCCGTGCCGTTGGGACTCGGAAAACGGCGCAGGGATTCTTCCGGCGGCCTGGTGCTCAGTCTGGGCATCGGCGCGGCCTATTTCATCATCACGATCGTCTCGGAACAATTCCACTCGGAAACCGCGGCGGGCCTGATGATCTGGTTGCCGAACATCCTTTGCGTGGTGCTTGGCTTGGTGCTTTTCCGACGGGCGAGATTCCGCTAACTTCGGCAAGATGAACTTTTTCCGCGGCATCCCGAAGGCATACGCCGCGCTGCGGGAATATTTCACCAACGAACCGCTCGACCCGCTGCCGATCCGCCATACCATGCGCGGCATTTCACTGGGAACCTTGCGCGCCGATTCGTGGGCCGGGCTCAACGTTACCATGCTGGCTGTTCCCCAGGCGATCGCCTTTGCCGCCATCGCGGGCGTCCCCATCGTTGACGGAATCTTGTGTGCCATCGTGGCGGCGGTTGTTGGGGCGGTTTTTGCGAGTTCGCGTCACACGGTGCTGGGGCCGACCAATGCCACGGCTTTCATGTTGTTCAGTTTTTTCGCGTTGCATCCCGATCAGGCGCTCCGGGCCGGCGAACTGACACCGTTGCTGGTGATTTTAGCCGGCATTCTGGCTACGATCGGTGCCGCACTGAAAGTGGCGGATTTGCTCCAATACGTTTCCCGCAGCGTGTTGGTCGGCTACATCGCCGGCGCGGCGGTGCTCATCATCGCCAACCAAATCAAACACTGGCTCGGCATCGACGCCCGCATGGACCCCCGCGCGTCCGGGACTTTGATCGGCTTGGTCATTGAACTCGCCAAAACCGTCCGCTTCACCAATCCCGCCACGTTTGTCATTGGTCTGTTCGCCGTCGGCTTGTTTTTCGCGATCCGGAAATGGCTGCCGCGGTGGCCTGTATTCGCCATCAGCTTGATCGTCACATCCGTGGTTTTCGGGCCGCTGGTGCACTTCAAATACGGGATTTTCAAAGGAGTTGAAACGTTCACGACCTTCACGCTCGGCGATCTCCAACCGCACCTTCCGCAAATCCGCAACGATCTCTTTTTCGCCGATCTTGCTTCGCTCTTTGGCATCGCATTCGCGCTGGCGTTCCTCGCCTCATTGGAAAACTCGCTGATGTCGAAAACGCTGTCGTCGCGGTCCGGCCATCGCACGGATGTGAATCAGGACATGCTCGCGGTCGGCCTCGGCAACATCGCCTCAGGGGTTGCCGGTGGCATGCCCGCCTCGGGATCGCTCACGCGTTCGCAGCTCAATTTCGAATCGGGAGCACAAACCGGTCTCGCCTCGTTGTTGTCCGGAGTCTTCACCCTGTGCTTCGCGGTTTTCATTGCCGCTTCCGTCGGCTGGGGCGTGCCATTGATCGACTACATCCCGAAAGCGGCGCTCGGCGCCTTGGTGGTGATGTTGTCGCTGTCGTTGTTCAACGTCCGCCATATCCGCATTTGCATGCGTTCCACAAATGACGACGCGGTCGTCCTGGTGACCACATTCGCGGCCACGTTGCTTGCGCCGCTCCACGTGGCGATTTTCATCGGTGTGGCGGTGTCGATTTCCTTGTTTCTGCGCAAGGCCAGCCGACCGCATCTGGTGGAATATGAGTTCAGCGATGAAGGTGAGCTCCGCGAAAAAGGTGAAAAACGCGAGCGGCCGATTCCTGCGATTTCCATCGTCCACGTCGAAGGCGACTTGTTCTTCGGCGCTGCGGATTTGTTTCGCACGCAGATCCAGCGCACTGTGACCGATCCCGCGATCAAGGTGATCATCCTCCGTTTGAAAAACGCGCGGCACCTTGATGCCACCAGCGTCATGGCTCTGGAGGACCTGATCAAATTCATGCGCGGGAACGGGCTTCACATTCTGGTTTCCGGTGCACCGAAGGAGGTTTACAAAGTACTCAAGCAATCCGGCGTGCTGACGACCCTTCAGGAAGGCTGCGTCCGCGAAGAAGGGGAAACCAATCTGTTCATCGGCAATCCCCACAACCCGAATCTTTCCACCCGTGATGCACTGCGCCGCGCACAGCAACTCATCGGGTCGGAAAAAGCCGACGTCCGCATTTTCTACGATCCATCCCATTCCGCCAAAACGACATGAAACGCGTGCTATTGTATTCCGCCATTCCGCTTGTTCTCGGAGCATTTCTTTTTTGGTGGTTCTCCGCGGCGCAGGTCGTCAAACGCCGCACCGCAAAATTGCTTGAGATTGCCACCGTCGTCGAAGGTGACGGAGGTGACCGCGTCGCCGGACCCTACGCGCTTAACAAGCTGCTTGCGCCGGAAGTCACGCTGTCGATTTCCGAGGTTGAGGAAGCCAACGGCACGTTCGACCGGCAGGAAATCGAGAGTGCCTACTCGGTTCTGCGCGGCCACGTAACCAGCAGCCGGTTCGATCACGATTCCAGAATCGAAACCAGCGTCTCGGGAAACACCGCCACGGCCCGGGTCGATCTCAAGGCGCGGGTGGAAATGTCCGGTCACCGCGTGGTTCTCAATGGTCCGCGCCATGCGGTTTTTTCGTGGATCAACGACGACGGCTGGCGGCTCACCGCGATGGAAATCGCCGAGCCATAAAAGCAACGTTGATCCGGCCACATCGCACGGGTTTCCAGAAAAACCTTGGAAATTTGCTTAGTCTTTCCTAATTACTTTCGAGGTGTTCGTTATGGGCAGGGGAAAAGGTTGGTTTTCCGGACCTCGAAATGCGGATCAGGTTTTCCTTGTCATCGGATTTTCAAATGACTACACGGCTCCGCCTTTTCGCCGGAAGCCAGGTGGCCCCGGTGGATCAACCCAGGCCGATACGATGAACATGACCCGGAACTTGAAATCCGTGGCCCTGGCAATCGCCGGAGTCATTGCCCTCCCGAGCTGCGCGAGCACCGGGAATGCGACCACCAAAAAATCCGTGTCCCCTGTGGGCGCGAAACCCGAATTCGAAGTGAGGTCCACCCAGACGGGGAAGGCCTCCTGGTATTCGATCAAAACCAACTACGGCACCCGAACTGCCAGCGGGCAGCGGTTGAGCAATACCGCCTCCACCGCCGCGCACAAAACGCTGCCGATGGGAACCAAGGTCCGGGTGATCAACCAAGCCAACGGCAAATCCGAAGTAGTCACCATCAACGACCGCGGACCGTACATCAAAGGCCGCATCATTGACGTGACCATTGGTTGCGCCGAGCGCCTTGGCTTCCGCGGTCGCGGCGTCGTCCCGGTCAAAGTCGAAGTCCTTGGCAAAGTAAAAAGCCAAGGCTGACCCCCGGGAGAGCCGTGGTCTTGCGCCCCCTTTAGTACTGCCGGAGGAGGGCGATGAGAACTCCCTGGATGACGAGTTCGCGGGCGGGAATGAGATCGGGAAACTCCGGGTTCTCGGCGCGGAGGAACGGCCGTCCGTTTTCGACAACATAGCGCTTGAGAGTGGTTTCCCCATCAATGAGGGCGGCGACGATGTCGTTTTTCCGCGGCTCGCGGAACTCGAGGATGACAAGATCGCCATCGCAAATCTGGGCATCGATCATCGATTCGCCGCGCACTTTCAAGGCGAAGGTTTTGGCGTTGCGGGGGATGCCGAGGGCCGAGATATCGACGGCAATGCAGCCGTCGCGTTCGGTTGTGACATCCTGGGCCATTCCGGCGGCGATGTTGCCATACATGGGAATGTCGGAAATTTCACTGCGGTCGAGTTCTTCGGGGAACACGATGGCACGGGCCTTGCCGGGGAGTCGTTGAATGATACCCTTGCGTTCGAGGGCGCGAAGATGGCTCATTGCGGCGGTTTGGCTCGCGAAGTTAAAAAAATGCTGGATTTCGCGGGTGGATGGCATGAATCCGGTTTCGCGCTGCGCCTTGCGCAGGTAATCAACGATTTCCTGCTGGCGGGTGGTGATGCTGCGGCTCATGGCTTTTTGAACAGTGTTCTGAAGAGGTTGAAAACATTCATCGGGCTATGGCAAGCTGCATTTTTCAGACCAATATGAATTCAGTAAAACCACAAGATGAGGGAGATCCAGTCGGAACGGAGGCGTTCGGGATTCTGGGTCTCAAGCGGCGGTTGGTATTGTCCGACGAAGAACTTCGCGCCGCATTCCGCGAGGCGGGTGCGCGGATGCACCCGGATGCGGGAGGAAAGGACGGTAATTTCACGCGGCTGGAGGCGGCGCGGGCGCTTCTGGCCAGCCCCGGGCGGCGGTTGCGGCTATGGTTGGCAACCGGCGGGATCGCGGTGGAGCCGCGCGGCACGGTGGACGGTCGTTTGATGGATTTGTTTGCGAAGATCGGCGAAACCACGCGGACGGCGGAGGAAATCGTGCGGCGGCGGATGGAGGCAAAAAGTGCGCTGCCACTTGCGCTGACGGAAGAAGGTGCGCAGCGGAGCCGCGAGGCAGTGGAAGAATTGATCGCGGAAGTCGAACGCGAACTGGCGGAAGAATGCGGACATTTCCCGGCGATGGAAGAAGGCGCGGCGGATGACGTTCACGCACGAGTGAGAAATCTGGCGTTTTTGGAAAAGTGGCGGGCTGCCCTGAGGAGCCTGTATGCGCGATTGGCGTGAGCCGCGGTCTTTCAGCGCACGACGCGCGCTTTTGGCGGCGTGGTGCCGGGTGATCCGGTGCGTTGGAATTCCGTGGTCCGGCTCATGTACCAAAGAAACGCGGCGGCCGCGATCGCGAGGACCAACATCGTGATGATAAAAGTGAGGCCGAGGCAGGATTTCATGATCGGATGGTGCGGGGTGGTGGCGGTATGAAAAGCGGGAAATCATTCGCCACGGGCCTCAATGCACGCGGCAAAGGCACCATCGGTTTGGTCTGCGAAGGGCAGTGCGCGGCGCGTTTCGCGGATTGAGAGCTGTGGATGCCGACGAACGAACGATTCGACAACCTGCTCGTTTTCCTCCGGTTCGATGGAGCAAGTGGAATACACGATGCGGCCGGAGGGCTTAAGGCACGGCAACGCGTTTTCGAGGATCGCCGTCTGGATCGAAGTGATGTCCGGGATGCTCTGCGGTTGCAGCCGCCAGCGAACGTCCACGCGGCGGCGGATGACACCGGTATTCGAGCACGGGACGTCGAGGAGGATCGCGTCGAATTTCCCATGCCAGTCGGGCGGCGCGGGCTTGGTCCAATCGTGACAGGATACATCGGCCGCACCGGCATGCAAACGCGTCAGGTTTTCCCGCAGACGCGGCAGGCGGTTTGGATTGGTATCCGTGCACACCAGCATTTCTGCGGAACCAAGCGCCGCTGCGATGAGAAACGCCTTGCCGCCGGGCGCGGCGCAGGCATCGAGCACCCATTCACCGGGCCGCGGATCGAGCAAATCAACGGCATGCCGCGTGGCGGGATCCTGAATGTAGATGGCTCCGGTGGAAATCAACCGGTCCGGCAGCGGTCCCTGCAGATGGTAGAAACCGGGGGCGGATTCGAGAGGATCTCCCGGCAAATCCACGGGGGTGGCGACCAGCGGATTGATGCGGAAAAACGTGGCGGCCGGCTGGTTGTTCCATTCCATCAGCGCGACCGCTTGGGATTTTCCGAAGGCGGATTTCCAGCGGTTGAACAGCCAATCGGGATGGGAAAATGCGATGGCGGGCGCAAGATCGGCGACTGAATCGAGCAAGCCGGCGCGCTGGGTGATGGCGCGTCGCAGGACGGCGTTGATCAGCCCGCGCACCGAGGATTTTCCCGCTTCGACGGTTTCGTTGACCGCCGCGTGATCCGGGATTCCAAGAATTAGAATCTGGCAGAGGCCGACACGCAGGACGTCGCGGGTTTCCGGATCGAGTTTTCCTTCGCGCAATTCGGCGATCCAGTGGTCGAGCAACCGGCGATTGCGGAGCACGCCGAAAAGAATTGCCTGCAACAGCCCGCGGTCGGACGGCGAGAGGCGGCGGCGGCTGGCATGGCGCTCGACAAGTGTCTCGGCATAGTCATGGCCCTTCGCCCATGCGCGCAGCGCGGAAACAGCGGCTTGGCGGACGTGGAAATTTTTCGATGGCATGGAGATTCAGGTGATTATTTTCTGGCAGCATCGACGAGCGCGGGATCAATGAAATCCTGGCCATGAATGATGTGATCGAGCAGTGGCAGTCCGGCAAGTTGCTCGATGACACCTTTGTTCGTAATCATGGCGGTGTCCATTTCATCGGTGAGTTGGTTGAGGACAATCCCGGCGCATGGCAGCCCGCGTTGGCGGATGGCTTCGGCCGTGAGGAGGATGTGGTTCAACGCACCGAGCCGGTTTGCCGCGACGATGAGGATCGGCAGGTGAAGGTCCGCCGCCAGATCCGCCACCCGATATTCCGCGGTGATCGGAACTTCCCAACCGCCGACGCCCTCGACAATGACGACCTCGTGATGGGCCGCGAGTGATTCATAGCCGGCAACCAGCATGGCGGGATCAACCACGCGGTTCTCCAGCAAACCGGCGACAAATGGTGCGACCGGGGTTTTTACGTGCACCGGATTCACGAGATCAATGTCCAAACCGCCGGATGCCTCGGCGAGTTCCACGGCATCGGCGCGATCTCCACTCGAAACCGGTTTGTATCCCACCGCGTCCACACCTTCGCTCCGCAGTGCGCGGATCAATAAACTGCTGACGCGGGTTTTCCCCACTCCGGTATCAGTGCCGGTGACGAACAAACTCATGCGCGGATTGAACGCGTGCGGCGGGCCGCCGGTCAAGATGTGCCGCAACAGATGTCCGGATCATGGATTTCGGGGTTTGAAATTGCGGGCGAGGAGTTACAGTCCGCACGCGACTCATGATCACGATCACCCCGAAAGCCGCCACCGCACTTGCCTCGCTGCTGGCGTCGCATGCGAAATCATCTGAGGCCGGCCTGCGCCTCGCGGTGCAGCGCGGCGGTTGCGCGGGCTGGCAGTATGAAATGCAGGTCGCCGAACCCGAACCGGGAGACGAGGTGATCCAAGCCAGCGGCGTCCGGGTGATCGTGGCGGCCGATAGTTTCGAAAAACTACGCGGCTGTGAAATCGACTACAGCGATGACCTGACCGACGCCGGCTTCAAGGTGAACAACCCGCTCGCCACCCGTTCCTGCGGTTGCGGAACCTCGTTCGAGACCGACGCCTCGGCACCGCCGCCCGCGGCAGGCGAAGTGGACTGCACCGGTAAACCACTCTGAGAACATCACGTTGTGCCGCGAAAAATCGTTGATGAGCCACGCGCCCGGCCGGCCTATTTCTGGTGGTTGCTTGCCAACGGCTTGGCCTTGAGTTTCGCCGTTCTGAGCTGGGCGTTCTGCCTGCATGTCTTCGGAAATCCGGAGATCCCCCGCAATTACCGGATTCTGAAGAAACTTGGGCGGATTCCAGAGATGACCCGTTACACTGTGCTCAATGTGCCGGATGGCGATGTCATCGACCCGAAACTCCAATACGCGAAATTCGTCGGCTTGTCGGATGAAGATATCGACCGTCTGAACTCAAGGTTGGTCCGCAATTACATCAAGAATTTTGAGCAACCGCTGCTGCTCAATTACATCGAGGGTGACTACCAGGTTGAAAAAGTCCGCAAGCTCGGCCCCGGCGATTTCATCCCGCATGGATTCGCGGTGCGCGCCCGGGCGTTGGTGAAGCCGGACACGGTTTCAAAACCCGCGCCCTTTCCGGTGGCCATCGAATACATTTACCCGACCGACGATACTGCCGCGATGGAGGAGTACCGTGTCGGTGACCTGCTGCAGATCAGCAAAAGTCCGAACTGCGCGGTTCTTGTCCACGTAACGAAAATGACGCTCGACGAAGAACCGGTGGTGTATCTCAGCGTGGTGCCGATCGCCTACGGTTCCTACCGCGTTGGCGCGAAAGGGCGGACCTTCAGCATTGAGCCGCCGCAGACGGTCAATCCAGGCGCGGTGTTTCCCGTCGTAAAATGAACGGCTGGACCGAGGAAACCATTCGCGGCGCGGCTTCATGGCAGGCGTTCAAGGAGGGAAGGGAACTTTGGAAAAACGGTGCCGTTACGGCTGCCGCGCAGGCCGGGTCCGGCTGGACCGGCACCGTGGTTTCCGGCGGCCGGCCCCGCAAAGTCCGCGTCGTCGTCCGCTCCGCCACGGACATCAGCACCGCGTGCGGTTGCCCGGAAAACCGTGCCACGGGCGCATTGTGTGGCCATGCCGTCGCCGCCGGGCTGGCGGCGTTGTCGCCCGCAGTGCCGTCGGTGCCTGCGGAAAAATCGCACGCACAACCAGTTCCTCACGAGGCGCGGCCCCGCCTCATCGTTCTGCCGCCGGATTGGTCGTCAGCCCTGCAGCGCGGAAAACTCGCAGTGGCGCTTTTGTCCTCACAGCGAGAGGAAATTTCCGCCGCGGATGGCGCATTCAGCCGCTGGCTCGACGCGAAACGCGTGCCCGCCAAAGCACCGCAACTGCTGCTTTCCGCCGAAGATCTTCCGGGATTTCTTCGCTCGTTGGTTGGCCATCCGGAAATTGTTGCCGGAAAAGCCCGGCAACCCGTGGAAATTTCCGATGGCGCACGAATTCCCATGGGCGATGCCGCACCCGATGGCGCGGAACTTGTGTTTCAACCGCAGCCCGACGCGGCATGGTGCTTGCTTGGAGGCGATGCGTGGAATCTCAGGGAAAATTCCCTGCAACGAGCGGGTTCACGGCCGTTGCCCGCCGATCTTGCGGATCTACTGGACAAATCCTTGGGCGGTTGCGCCGCGCGGGTTTTCCTTCGCACGGTTCTCGCCTCGCTCGCGGACTGGCAGGAATGGGTCGAATTTCCAGAAAGCGGATGGATTGATTCACTGCATTTCATTCCCGCCAAAGCGTCGATCCAGCTCGAAATCAGCGGTTCGTTGGCATCCGCGGAAGCGAAAATCTCGATCCGTTATCCCGACGCAACACCCGTCGCACCGGGCATCGGCAAAATCGCCACGCTACCCGAACTGTCCGGCAGCCACTGCTCCGTGCGGAATTTCGCCGCCGAAGAATCGGCGGTCGGGCGTCTGACCGCTGCCGGCTGGCAGTTCAGCGACCCGGCATCCGGGACTTTCACGCTCCGCGGCGAGGATGCGGTCATTCGGTTTTTGGCGGGGCAGCGGGATCGCCTGGCCGCGGACGGCTGGGAAATTTCCGAGCATCCGCGTTTCCGACAACAGGCCGCTTCCATTCGCGTCATCCATCCCGACCTACGAATCGTCGGCGAAGGCAATGATTGGCTCGACTTCGAATTAAAGTTTCAAACGAGTGATGGGGCCGTGATTCCCGCCTCGGATGTCCGCGCGATGCTCGCGTCGTCCGGTCGCTCCGGCCAGCGCCTCGTTCTGGCCGAAGAAAGCGCGGGACTGATCGAACCACTGTTTTCCGACCTCGATTTGCGGCAGGAAAACGGGCGCTTCCGGGCTGATCAGCGGTCGGCGGAAGTAATTAAGGAAATCCGTAATAAATTCGACAAAAAGCACGGAACCAGTGGGGAAGAACTTTTTGAGATTCTCCCTTCGCTGTTGGCTGTTGAGCTGCGGCATTACCAAGCCAGAGGATTTTCGTGGCTGGTGAACCGGCTTGAAAAATTCGGAGGCGCATTGCTGGCCGACGACATGGGGTTGGGAAAAACGATTCAAACAATCGCTGCAATCGAGCATTTGTTTGGCTCGACTGAGGACGGCGTGGTTCTAGTGGTAGCGACGACATCGTTGCTGGGAAATTGGAAAAACGAATGGCGGAAATTTGCGCCCGCGCGGCGGGTGAGGATTCTGCATGGTGGTGGGCGTGACAGCGAGCGGGGGCGGATTTCCGCTGGCGACGTGGTGATCACGAGTTACGGGACCTTGGCGCGGGATCTGGCGTGGCATCTGGGGCGGGAATATCGGGCAGTGGTCGCCGATGAAGCGAGTTTGATGCGGAATCCAGATACCGATCATGCCCGCGCCTTATCCAAATTGCGGGCGAGGGGAAAGATCGCGCTGACCGGGACGCCGCTGGAAAATGGTGTGCGCGATCTGTGGTCAATTTTTCGTTTCATCCAGCCCGGCTGGCTCGGTTCCAAACAGCATTTTGGCGAACTTTATGAGGCGCCGCTGCGGGAAGGGGGCGGACGGGCGGTGATGGAGCGTCTGCGCTTGAAAATATCGCCTTTCATTTTGCGGAGAACGAAGGAACAGGTTGCTCCAGAGCTGCCGGGCAAAATCATCATCGACGAGTTTTGCGAGTTGTCCCGCGAGCAACGGGCTGTTTATGGCAAGCTGTTGGAGGAGGGTCGCAAGCGGGTCGAAACGCTCGGCGATGCCGGACAAGTCGGCGCGGCGAGGATGCAGGTGCTCACTGCGTTGTTGCGTCTGCGGCAGGCGAGTTGCGATCTCGCCTTGCTCGGAAACGACCGTTTGAAAGAGCTTCCTCTGGCGCAACGCAGCGGCAAGTTGGAACGCTTGTTGGAGTTATTGGATGAGGCGCTTTCTGGAAATCATAAGATTTTGGTATTCAGCCAATTTCAAAAGCAATTACTGGAAATCGAGAAAATATTGGATGGGCGTGGGGTACGGAGTTTGCGATTGGACGGCAGCACATCGAACCGGCAGAAAGTGGTCGATGAGTTCCAGAGTCCGGATGGGCCACCGGTGTTTTTGATCAGTCTTAAGGCCGGTGGTTACGGACTGAATCTCACGGCGGCGGACACGGTGATCCATTTTGATCCGTGGTGGAATCCGGCGGCGGAAGCGCAGGCGACGGACCGTGCGCACCGCATCGGCCAGACGCGACCAGTGACGGTTTACCGCTTGCTCACACGCGGCACGGTGGAGGAAAAAGTGGTGCGGATGCAGGAGAAAAAACGCGAGCTTGCCGCGGTCATCGATGAGGACGGCGGCGGCGACGCCAAGTGGTCGATCGAAGAGTTGAAGCGAGTGTTTGAGTGAGATATAAACCGCGAATCAAGCGAATCAGGCGAATGATCAGATCGCGGTCTCTTCCTCTCCAAAATTCGCCCGATTCGTCCGATTCGCGGTTCTCCTTCTCAAAAAATTTAAGGTTCTGAATCTTGCGGCAGGTGGTAGCTCCACTCAGTTTCGTCCTTTTCGACTTTGGTGCCGGGCATCTGCGCTTGCAGTTCGCGAACAGCGGCCATGGTAATGTTCTCGCACCCGCCGAGCTGAATCTCTTGCAAGTTTTTCATGGTCCGCAAATCGGCGAGACACTTGTTGCTGATTCCCCCGCACCCCCTGAGGTCAAGTTGGCGGAGTCCGGTCATTTTCCTCAAGTGGTGGATTCCGGAGTCGCTGATTCCTTGGCTCGCCCTCAAACTGAGACGTTTTACGGTCTTCATGCGGCTGACATGGATGAGTCCCCGATCGGTGATCGTTTGGCAGTACCCCAGATCAAGCAGATGCAATTCTGGTAAATGCAGTTTGCTAAGAACGAGCAGCCCACGGTCGGTGATTTTCGCTTCCTCGATTGCATGGCCATCGCTAAAAAACAACATTTGGAGGTGTGCCCGGTGTTGCAAGGCAGGGATATCTTCGTCGGCCAATCTGCGAACCCGCAGGGAAACGTGAGCTTGGCTCAAACGAACGGCGTCACGGCTGGAATTGACGCTCGGCGGGTAATACCCGCATCCTGATAGCGCGAGCGGCACCACGATTGCGAGGTATCGGAAATTTCATGTTTGGCTGATGCACATCGCAATGGTGATTATTTTTTAGCAACGGCGGGGGCGCGCAAGCGGTGGGCGGTTGGAACGCCGGAGCCGATGAGCGGACGGCACCAGGAAATGAATTCCGGGGTGATATGGTTTCCCGCAGCGTTGATGTGCGCCTCGGGCATATGCCGGGTTTTTCCCGCGACATTCTGCAACGGGACGAGATCATAGCGGACCGCGTAGTTTTCGGCGATGCGGCGGATGGCGACGGAGCCGTTTTGGTTCCCGAGCATGGCGAAACGAACGGCCATTTCGCCGGCCTCGCGGGCTTCGGCGGCATCGACATCGGAAACGGACGACGGATAACAACGTTGGATGTAACCGAAGGTGTCGGCGCGGACGCGTTTGAGCCCGAGCTTTTCCTTGATGAGCGAGCTGAGCAAATCACCGAGAGCGCCAGTGCCGGAAAGCTGGATGTTGCCGTGGGCATCGCGTTCCTCGCCCATCAGGCGGGTGATGACCGGCGTCCCGCTGGCATCGGAGATTCCTTCGGAAACGGCGATCACGCAGCGGCCGAGCCGGTCGTGGACGTCTTTCACGTCGGCGAGGAATTGGGTTTCGTCGAAGGCGCGTTCGGGAAGATAAATCAAATGGGGGCCGTCGTCGTCGTAGGTTTTCGCGAGGGCGGCGGAGGCGGTGAGGAAACCGGCATGGCGGCCCATGACGACGCCGATGTAAATGCCACCGAGCGCGCGGTTGTCGAGGTTGGCACCGGAAAACGCTTCGGAAACAAACCGTGCTGCGGAACCGAAACCGGGGCAGTGGTCGTTCTCCATGAGATCGTTGTCGATGGTCTTGGGAATGTGAATGGCCCGCAGGTCATAGTTTTCCGCCTTTGCCTGTTCGGAAACGATGCGAACGGTATCGGAGGAGTCGTTGCCGCCGACGTAGAAAAAGTAGCGGATGTCGTGGGCGCGCATGACGTCAAACATGCGGGCGCAATAGGCGGCGTCCGGTTTATCGCGAGTGGAAAGGAGGCCGGAAGAAGGAGTGGCGGCGAATCGAGCGAGGCTCCATTCGCTCTCGTAGGAAAGATCGAGGAAGTTTTCCCCCGCGATGCCGCGGACGCCATTGAGCGCACCGTAAACGGCGGTGATGTCCGGGAAGCGGCGTGCTTCGGAAACCACACCGGCGACGCTTTGGTTGATGACTACGGTGGGGCCGCCGCCTTGGGCGACGAGTGCTTTTCCTGCGATGCGGGTCATGGCGCGGGAAGGATGGAAACCCTACGGCGGCTGACAAGTGTGTTGTGTTTGCCGATCCGAGCGGGCACGCGGTGGTTGACCTCTCCGGCGGTGGTTCCTAGCGTGACGAATCCATGAAATTACCCATCACTGTTTCCGTGACCGGTGCCGCAGGCCAGATTGGCTACGCACTTCTTTTTCGCATCGCTTCGGGCGGGTTGTTCGGGCCGGATCAACCGGTGAAACTGCGTTTGATCGAGATCGAGCCGGGCATGGCGGCGCTGGAGGGCGTGATGATGGAACTCGATGATTGCGCGTTTCCCTTGCTGCATGAGGTGATGGGAACAGCGGATCTCGATGATGGATTCGATGGCACGAACTGGGCGCTTCTGGTGGGATCGGTGCCGCGCAAGGCGGGGATGGAGCGGAGCGATCTGCTTGGCATCAACGGCAAGATTTTCACCGGCCAAGGCCAGGCGATCGCGAGGAACGCGGCGGCGGACGTCCGCGTGCTGGTGGTTGGCAATCCGTGCAACACCAACGCATTGATCGCAATGAATAACGCGGACGATGTGCCGAACGACCGGTTTTTTGCGATGACGCGGCTGGATGAAAACCGTGCGAAAAGCCAGCTTGCGAAAAAAGCGGGCGTGCATCATTCCATGGTTACCAACCTGTGCATCTGGGGGAACCATTCGGCCACGCAGTATCCGGATTTCACCAACGCGAAAATTGACGGCCGTGCTGCGGCGGATGTCATTGCGGACAAGGAATGGCTCGAGGGCGGATTCATCACTACGGTGCAACAACGTGGCGCTGCGATCATCAAGGCGCGTGGTGCTTCTTCCGCTGCATCCGCGGCGAATGCGGCGATCGATACGGTGCGGAGCCTTGTCACGCCGACCCCGGCGGGCGATTGGCATTCGGTGGCGGTTTGCTCCGATGGTTCCTATGGAATTGAAAAAGGCCTGATGGCTTCGATGCCGATCCGCACGGTGGAAAACGGGAAGTGGGAAGTCGTGCAGGGGCTGCCGATCAATGCGTTCAGCCAAGGGAAAATCGATGCGACGATCAACGAGCTGAAGGACGAGCGCGATGCGGTGAAGGATTTGATCCCCGGCTGATCCGCTTAACGATCCGGTTGATAGAGTTCCGCATTGGAAGCTTGGAACTCGGCTTTGAGGCGGACTTGGAGTTTGGAAAGATCCACGAGTTTCCAGCCGGTGAATTTCCATTGCTGCGGTTCGCCATCATGGGAGATTCCCGCGACCAGATGAATTGCATCGTCGTTGATCTTCGATGTTTTGAGTTTCGGCTCGAAGTAAAAACTCCGCAGCGTGCTGGTTTCTGATCCGCTTTCCACGAGTTTTGGATCGAGATAAAAAACCGTGCGAGAGGCGAGATGGACGATGCGCAAATCCGGATATCCGGCACGTTGATGTGTGCCGGAGCGGATGGCCGGAATTTCACAGCGGATGCCTGCGGTTACATTGATCCGCTTCATGATTGCGTCTTCAAAAAACCGTGATGCTTCGTTGATCCGGCGCAAGGCACGGGCGGGCGACTTCGGTGAATTCATTTCCGCCACGGCCGCATCAAGCGCGCGACTGATTGCGGCGATGGTTTCTTGATGAGCGGCGGAGTCATTCAACGGAATCACGGATTTTCCGGTGCTGGAGCGGACGATGGATGCGAAGGAAAACGTGCGGAAATCGAGGTTCTGGGCGAGCAGGGAACGCACGAGAGTGGCGTCGTCCATGTGGGCGGAAGCCGTTGTTCGCGGCGGAATTTCCCGGGCGACGCGAAGCAGGAACAGCGGCGACAATAATGCGGCGGCAACGATCACGCCGATGGTGACGAAAAACCCGGTGCGTTTCATGGCTGCGTGGAAGGCATCGATGTGGTTGCTGTTTTTATCCGGTGCCACGTCGAGGTGTCCGGCTGCAGAATCACATCGAGCGGCTCGTCGCCCATGGCATGCGAGACGAACATGAAGTCGAGGAGAACCAGAGAGGCGGTGGCATCGAAAAGTGCGTCATGCCAGGTTTTGCCGGGAACGAGTTCGCGGATGGGGGCGGTGAGTCCGTGAATTTCACAGAGTGCGCCAAGCGTATGATCGGGCAATTGCGGCCACAGCGCCCGCGCCAGGAGAAGGGTATCGAGCCACGGCCCGAATCCGTGACCGGGAAATGCGCGGAGAAAACGTTTCTCCGTTCCTTTGCCATGCGCGACGACCACCGAATCTGTTAGAAAATCCCGCACCGTCGGCCAGAGGGAAAGCAATGGCGGTGCTCCGGCAAGATCGGCGGGGCCAATGCCGTGGATCTTGCGGGCCGACCATTGGATGGGTGCGCTGGTTGCCAGGTAGGAAACAAAGCACTGGTGGTGGCCGGCATTGGGGCACCAGGATGCGAGACCGATTTGCACGGGCGTATCGGTGCTGCCCCGGGTCGCGCCTGCGGACTCGAAATCAATCGCCGCGAACCGGCATTGGCGGATGAGACGGAGCACGAGGGAACTCTGGTGAATTGCCGCTACCGGTGCAAGCAACGGTGGGAACCGTGATCAAATTTCCACCTGCCGATTTTGGCGATCATGATAATGTGTCCGGCATGAAACGAAAAATTGCCGCTGTGGGTGCCATCCTATCGGGGCTCTACCTCCTTACCGTGGGTTTGGCACCGGATCCGCTGCCGTTCCTTGATGAGGGATTGATGTTGTGGATTTTTGTGAAATCGACCGGCGCGCTCGGATATGATGTCACGCGGTGGTTGCACTTTTTGGGCAAACGCGGCAGAGCTGTGCCGAAATCTTCAAAGGCCGCCGGCCAGACGATCGATGTCTGACGCGGGGAATTTTCCTTTCGTGCAAGATCACGGGTGTGTGAACGTATTTCGCGCATGCGAACGCCGAAAACGACCCCGCTCAAGTTGATTTCCATTGGCGCGTTGCTGGTGATCGCCGGTATGGCGCTCATGCCATTGATTGCCGGCAAGCCGGGCAAACCGATGCCCGACTGGGTGAACTTTCTCGGACACTTTCATCCGCTGGTCCTGCATCTTCCCATTGGCATCTATACGCTGATCGTCGCGCAAGAACTCGGCGCGATTTTTCTGAAGGGCCGCTTCCGGCCGGTCGCCAATTTCCCGTATTTCTTCGGTGCCGCCAGCGCAGTGGTCGCGGTGCTCGCGGGATTTTTACTCTATCAGGGCGGTGGCGAGGATTACGCGGGCAACGAAGTCGCGGAGCGCCACCTGTGGGGCGGAATCGTCTTCGCGATTTTCGCGGTGATTACCTTTGGGGTGAAAATCCGGACCCATCCGGCGAATGGAAATCGTTGGTGGTACCGCGGACTGCTTTTTGGGAGCGTAGGCATCATGGGAATCGCCAGCCACGACGGTGGCACATTGACCCACGGTGAGGGGTTTCTGACGAAGTTCGCGCCGAGTTGGGTCAAGGTAATCTTGGGCGAGCCGATGGATACGGCGGCTGGTGACAGCAAGGGGAGTCGTTCTGCCGGCGATGCGGCCATCGCGGCGGATCCGGTGGTTTTCGTCCATGTCGTCGCGCCCATCCTCGAGCGCCGTTGTGTTTCCTGTCACAAGGAAGGAAAATCCAAAGGCAAACTGCGGGTTGATAGTTACGACGCATTGATGGCAGGGGGTGCCGACGGACCGGCGGTCGAGTCCGGGAAATCCGGGGAAAGCCTCATCGTCGAGCGCATGGAACTCCCGTTGAAAATCGAGGAGCACATGCCGCCGAAAGGAAAGCCGCAGCCTGAGGAAGCCGAACTGCGGATCATCAAATGGTGGATCGATGCCGGCGCATCCAGCGACAAGAAACTTTCCGAGCTTGCCACACCGGAACCAATTTTGGCGGACATCGCGGCATTGTCGGGAGCGTCCGCTGCGGCAACTTTGGCCGTTACCGGCGATGAAGCGGGGGAAGACAATGCTTCCGACGGCGCCGTGCCGGTGCCGCACGTCCACAAGGAAGTCGATCCGGAGTTGAAAGCGAAGGTTGCGGAACTGTCCGAGGCCTTCCCGGGAGCGCTCACATTCGAGAGCGAAGGCAGCGACGCGCTTGCCTTCACCGCGGTGGGGATCCGCGCGAATCTGGACGACGCCGCATTCGCCAAGTTTGATCCGGTGATCAAACAATTCATCACCGCGGATTTCACCGGATCAAAAATCACCGATGCATCCGTGGCCAAGCTCAAGGACGTGGCACATCTCCGGCTGCTCCGATTGGCGGAAACCGATGTCACCGACGCGGCGATCGACAACATCATCGCCATCAAGGAACTCGAAAGTCTTAACCTCTATGGCACCCGCGTCACCGATGCCGGTGTGGTGAAACTCGCCACGCTGCCGAAGCTCAAAAGCCTTTATCTCTGGCGGACTCCCGTTTCGCCGGCGGTCGTCGAAGAACTGCGCAAGAAAATACCGGCCTGCGAAATCGTCACCGGTTTGGCGGGCGTGCCGTGATACCGACTCTCCCAACGGAAGAGTGGTGGAGCGTAGCGGATTCGAACCGCTGACCCCTTGCATGCCATGCAAGTGCTCTACCAACTGAGCTAACGCCCCGATTTACGGGTCTGCCCTTTGCGGGCGGGCGCGATGTGTATCGGCGGAGGTGGGGGCGGGCAAGTGGTTTTTTCCAGCCGCGCGATTTTGCCGGGGAACCGGTTGGCGCTTGGCGAATTGCGGCTCTCGGGTAGGGTGCGGCCATGTCGAAATACGCGGGGGAGCAGGTGCTGGTGGTGACGCGGGAGTTGTTTGAAAAAATCGGCGCGTTTCAGGGAATCCGCACCGAAGGAGCGGGTGCGGCGGTGGCGGAGTTGATGAAAGACGGAAATCATTTTTTCATGGATCGGGCGGCGGCGGAAGATGATCCGAGTCACAAGCAGATCATTCCATATTGTGTGTTCCGTTGCGATGATCGGATTTTGCATTATACCCGTGGCAAGGCGGGCGGAGAGAGCCGATTGCACGCGAAGATTTCCGTCGGCGTGGGCGGCCACGTGAATCCGGTGGACATGGAAAACGGGCGTGCCGGAATGGCTGCCTATCATGCGGCGGTGACGCGTGAGATTGAGGAGGAACTCGAGTTGCCGGCGAAGCACGATCACCGGATCATCGCGATGTTGAATGATGACTCGAATCCGGTTGGCCAGGTGCATCTCGGAATTGTGCATTTGGTGGAGTTGGATTCCGATGATGTGAAATCGCGCGAGGAGGCGTTGCTCGATCTTGCGTTCACGCCGCTGGATGTGCTGGCGGGGCCGATGTCCGAGCGTTTGGAGACTTGGTCCGCCGCTTGCGTATCGCACCTGGCGGCGGGACATTCGTGAATTCCTTGAAGATTAAAGTGGCCATTACGACCGCCGGTAGCTTCATATAGACCCATATCCTGTTCCCTTTCTCATGCGATCTCCGGAAAAGTCTGAAAAGCCCCGCATACTCATTGTTACTCCCGAGATCACGTATCTGCCATCGGGAATGGGAAACATGGCGCAGAGGATGACCGCGAAGGCGGGCGGGATGGCGGATGTTTCCGCATCGTTGGTTTCGGCATTGTTTGAGCTGGGAGCCGACGTTCATGTCGCGTTGCCAAATTACCGCCGCATGTTCCAAGGCGATGTGTTTTCGCTCCATGAAAAGGAGCTAAGGAGGTACCACGAGGTCCTGCCGGACACGAACATCCACCTCGCCGAAGACCGCATTTTCTATTATCGCGAGCGGGTCTATTCGAATCATAACGAGGAATCGATGAAGATCGCCCTCGTTTTCCAGCGCGAGGTGATCAATCACATCGTTCCGCGGGTGCGGCCCGACTTGATCCATTGCAACGATTGGATGACCGCGTTGATTCCGGCGATGGCCCGGCGGCGCGGGATCAAATCGTTGTTCACCGTGCACAACATCCACACGCGGCAAGTTCCGCTTTCGCAGATTGAGGAATTCGGAATCGATGCCGCGGAGTTCTGGATGAATTTGTTTTTCTGTAACAACCCGGGTGATTATTACGCCGCCCGCGCCGGGAGCTCGGTGGACTTGTTGACATCGGGAATTTTCGCCGCGCACTACATCAACACGGTGAGTCCGCGTTTCCTGTGGGAAGTGGTGGAAGGCTGGCATCCGGTGGTGCCCGAGCCGGTGCGCGCCGAGTTGCGGAACAAGTATCATGCGGGATGTTCCGCCGGTATTCTCAATGCGCCCGATCCATCCAATGATCCTGAAACCGATGACTCGCTGGAGCGGAATTTCAGCGAGCGTGACGTGATGGAGGGCAAGGCGGCCAACAAGCTCGCGCTGCAACGCGAGCTTGGTCTCACGGAGAATCCTGACGCGCCTCTCTTCCTGTGGCCGTCACGTCTTGACCCGGTGCAGAAGGGGCCACAGCTTCTAACAGAAATTCTCCATCAGCTCGTTTCCGATTATTGGAAGGAGAACCTTCAGATCGCCATCATTGCCAATGGACCGCATCAACAATGGTTCCATCAGATTGTTGATCAGTTTGATCTGCGGGACCGTGTCGCGGTGGTTGATTTCGAGGAGCGTCTTTCCCGCCTCGGATTCGCTGGTTCGGACTTCATGCTCATGCCGTCGTTGTTCGAACCATGTGGCCTACCGCAAATGGTCGCGCCGCTGTATGGTTCGCTGCCGGTTGTGCACGCCACCGGCGGGTTGCATGATACGATCCAGCCGCTGGACGTGGCGAACTCGCAGGGCAATGGATTCCGGTTTGATTTCTACGGTGCTGAAGGGCTGCGCTGGGCGATCGACCGGGCGATGAAATTCCATGCCTTGGCACCGGATGTCCGCGAGCGCGAAATCCGCCGGATCATGCGCGAGAGCAGGCAGCAGTTCAGTTACGAGGAAGTCGCGCGGCGCTACATCCAGATTTACGAAGACATGCTGGAGCGGCCGTTGGTCGAGCGGGAGAGCGGCGCGTACATCAAGGCGATCGCCGAACAACGGGACAAAGAGCCGGACCCGTAATTTTACCGGCGGCCGGTGCTTGCGGGAAAGCCCTCAATTGCCCGCCACGTTTTGTTTCCACAAGCGGCTGGGTGGAAGGTCGAGAGGACGGCAAATGATGATGCCGGCACGGCTGGACTTTTGATTCAGGTAATCGGAAATCGGCCGGTCGATAAGAGTTTGGCGGCCCTTTGATCGTTCCGAGGTCGCGTGGGCAAAATAGGCGCGGCCATTGATGCGCATGATCATGCCGACGTGCGTCGTGTAGCCGCCGGGTGCGTTGGTGGTGATCGCGCAAATATCGCCATTGCCCAGGTAGCGCTCGATTCCCGGGACCTTGGTTTTCGGTACGTGGGAAACAGGAAGGCGTGAAACCTGTGCTTCGATGCGCCCCATCGGCGAGATCAACTCCGGATTGTTGCGGAGATACCGGTAGGCTTTCCACTGCACGGTCATCTCGCGGATTTCCTTGCGCATGCGCGCCGCTCCCGGAAGACGTGACGTGATGTTGCGGGCGTAGCCGCGGCGCTGGTTGTCGGCGAAGACTTCCTCGAGGTGATGCATGCGGCTGAGGTAGCCACCATTGCAGACGCCGTTGCGATAACGCTCGACCTCCACCATGTGCAGCATGTCCGCCGGTTTGTACGGTCCGGGTTTGTGAGCCAGCATGCGGGAGATCGCGAGCGAGTTTTCGTAGAACGTCCAGCAGTCCATCGCGTTCAGGTTGACGACCGGCGATTCGATTTTGTCATCCACTTCGAGCGTGTAGTTCACGTAGGGCACGCCGATCAATTCGCGGCCGATGCGTGCGGTGCGTTCGCCGATTGGCAACTTGCGCCAGCCCTCGCGTTCCGCCTTGGCGACAACCGCATGAAAACGGCTCTCGCCCTTGAAAACCGTGTTCATTGACAGGCGCGGAGCGGATGCGCGAGGCACGGTTGTCTGGCCACATGCGGGGAGCGCGGGAAACACCAGTGCGGCGAGGCAGGGAATCAACCATTTCTGGATCATCGCCGGACAGCTTACGCCGAAAACGCCTCGCGCCAATCGGAAAAAGACGGAAGGGTTGCTTTGATTCGCATTCCGTCCATCCGCGGCTTACGCTGGATGATGCTCCCTGATTTTTGTCAGCTACCTCAGGAGTCAGAAGCGCAGGAACCATGTCGAAGTCTCCCATTCAACTCTCAACTTCCCGCGCAGTTTTTTCGGTTTGATCCGGTGCGCGCTACAAAGGGGGGGTCACCGGTTTCCTCGCGGCCGGTAATTTTCATCGAGCCGGGCATTCTCTTTGATCTGTTTGAACGCGGTGATGAGTTTCGAATCGTCCCGCAGGGCGGACGCGAGTTTTCCGATGCTGGATGCCTTGTGGATCACGCCGCCTTTTTCATCGGAAATAATCAGGACGTAGCCGTCATATTGGACGCCGCCGATGTTGCCGCTGCCTTTGTTATCGCTGTCGTAGGAGGTGGAAACGGGATCAAGAGGACGCGTGTCGGTGGCATCGGCTGCGAGTTTGATCTGGTAATCCCGGACGCCGAGGACTTCATATTCATTTCCCCTGCGGCGTTCCTCGCCGATGAAAACGAAACGGACCGTTGCGGGAGGGGCTGATAATTTCCTGTCGGGATTGCGGATGGAAACTTTCGCCTCAACATCCTGCCGGACCATGTAATAACTGTCGTTTTTTTTCGTCCGGCGCTTGCCGATGACGACATCGACGATGTAAGGCGGATGTTCCGTGCCTGCTTCCGGTTTTTTGGATTGAAGCCGCTTTATCGTCTCGCCATCGAAATCGGAAAGCGGAAGCTCGAAACGTTTGCCATCGGATTTCCGGTTGAAGGAAACCTTGTCACCGGAAAGACCGAGAAACTCGATTTCCATTGAGCGGCCGGATTTGTCATTGACGGTCATCGTCGGCCCGGCGGATGCGGACCCGGCCAAAAGAACTGCGGCTGTGATGAGTAAGAGGGAGGATTTCACTTGTGTGTGCCAGCATGGAGACGTTGGAAACGGGATTCAAGTCCCTCGTGGAAATGCTGGAACATGGGAATGAAGAACCACCCGGGCTGGCGGGAACAATCATTGACCCGATTGTGAGGTTGGCGGAGATTAGGGCGGTTTGGACAACAAAGAAGAATCGGAAAACACTCTTGAAATTCCGAAGCGGCAGTCGAAAGGACGCCGCTGGCTGCGGCGTCTCGTGAAAACCACGGTGGTTCTGTTGATCCTGCTGGTGGTTTTTCTGCTCTGGCTCAATGGTCCGGGAATCCGCTGGCTGGGTCCCAAGATCGCGGGCCGTTATTTCCGCCAAGGGGGCATTGAGGGTTCTTTTTCGCTGGATGGCTCAGTGACGAGCGGTTTGTCGGTGCGCGATTTGAAACTCGGGGGCGGAATCATTCCGGGAGAAATTTCGGTTTCGAAAATCGCGCCGGTTTATCAATTCAGGCGGGCACTGAATGGCGAGGTGGACGGCATCGTTGTGGACGGGTTGTACGCGCGGATCGATCTCGACCAAACAACGCCGTCGAAGAAAAAACCGGGCACACGATTCGATGCGGCGCGGTTGGCGGAATCGCTGCGAAAGGTGCGGGCGCAATTGCTGCCGCTGCGCATTCGCCTTGCCGACATCCGCGTGACCGTTGTGCGCGGCAGCCAACCGGTAGCAGCGATTGCGTCGTCGGATTTCACTCACGAGCCGGGATCCGATGATTTCCGGATTCGCCTGGGCGAACTGACAGATGCGCAAGGACGCAGGTGGCCGGCGCAGGATTCACTTCTCAAGTGGCAGCCCGAAGCGCTTTCGCTCGATAAACTGGAACCGCTTCCCGGATTGGGCGTGCGCGGACTGGCGGTGAGTTTCCCAAAGGATGGCGAAGCAAGCGCCGAAGCAAACGTTTTGGTCGATGATGCGGCACTGCATGTCGCGCTGGGCCCGGGTTTCCGGGATGCGCGCATGGATTTGCGGGAAGGCAGCCTGCGAATCGAAGACATTCTGAAACGGACCGGCGCGACGGTTCCATTGACCGCGACGATTTCTTCGCTGGCGGTTGATCTGCGGAACGTGTTGCCCGATCCGAAGAAGACGACCGGCGAAGTGCGGCTGCTGGTGCAGGATTTTGATGCGTCGGGATGGCGAGTGCCGGAGGCGAGTCTCGATGCAACCATCGCGAACGAGCGTGTTGGTCTCGTTGCCAAAGGCCGCATGTTTGACAGCGATGTCGCGGTCGATGCCGCCGCACCATTGCGACGTGGAACTCAATTCGAGTTAGGCAACATCACGGGGAAACTATCGATCACGGATGTGCCGACGGCGCTCAAGGCGCTTTCCCGGCAGGTGAAGGGAATCAATCCGAATGCCAACGTGCCGGCATCCTCGCTGACGGGAACATTCGGAATTGCGATGGAGAAAAACCGGTTGGGAAAAATCGACGCGGATCTCACGATCACGCCGGTTGATCCGCGACAAGCGTCGCCGCTTCACCTCATCACGGGTTGGCAGGCTGGACAGCCGCTGGACGCGGTCCTTCGCACGGAAGAAATGATCGTGAAGTATGGGATGAACGCGGGCTACACCACCTATCAGGGTGCGATCGAGTGGAGCGGTTTCCAGATGGAGCGGGTGAAACCGTGGCTCGAAGTGGCGCACGTGAGATTGCCCGGAAAACTGGGTCTTGATGGGACGTTCAACGCGGAGGGAAATTTCAAAGCGGGCACGCACAAGGGATCACTCGTGTTGGCGAATGGCTCATTTGTTGCGAATGATCCTGCCGCGCGTGAGATCAAGGCCATCGGGTCGCTCGATTTCCAATGGCCGGGCGAAGTGAAGGTGTCCGGCCTGCGCGTGAGTGCGGGAGATCAGCATATCGCGATGGATGCGTTGATGAAAGACGGCTTTCTCGACGTCCCGCGGCTTGAGTTTTACGAAAACGAAACGCGATTGCTGGGCGGCACCGTGAAGCTTCCGGTGCCGCCGGATTTCTCCAAATGGCGTGAAACGATTGCCACGGAGGCGCGACCGATTGACGTCCATATCCAAAGCGAGGTGACTGCCTTGGAACGGCTGCGCAATTGGGTGCCGCAGTTTGCGGAATTCGAATCAGCGGCGACCGGGCGCGTGATGATCGACATCATTGGCACCTATGCCGACCCGGCCATTGATGCGGTGGTGGAACTGCGCGACCTGCGTCGTCGCGGGCAGGCGAAACTGCCGGCGGTGGATGCGACGCTCAAGTTGAAGGGTGCCGAGGATGTCCTGGAAATGAACGGTGAATTGCTTGCGCATGGTTATGCGCCGGCCGTTTTGCGCGCGCGTTCCGATTTCAAACCCGCGGAGTGGGCGGGGAATCCCGAGAAAATCAAAGCGGCGGAAATTTCCGGACGGCTCGATTTGCCGCGGATCGAATTGGCGCGTTTTACCGCACTGGTTCCGGCGTTGCGCCGGATGGATGGATTGCTGAACGGCAACGTGGTGATTGCCGGAACCATCGGTAAACCCATTGCCAACGGTGCGCTGAAACTTACCGGCGGTAGCATCGTGCTGCGTGAGGGAAATCTTTACCCGGCCATCGAAAACATCGGTGCCGACGTCGCTTTCTCGATGGACCGCGTGACGTTGCAACAATTCCGCGCAACCGCTGCCGGTGGCGTGCTCAAGGCTTCCGGCGGCATGCCGATTTCCGGCGGGCGTCCCGGTGATGTCGATCTGCGGATCACGGGCGACCATTTGCTCATCAAACGCGATGACAAGATCATCCTCCGCGCGAACGCGAATCTGCGCCTCAGCGGCCCGGTTGAATCCGCAGTGGTGTCCGGTTCGGTGGATCTGGTGGACAGTTTGTTTTACCGCGACATTGAAATCATCCCGGTGGGCGTGCCGTTTGTCGGACCATCGGCGGCATCGTTGCCGAAGCTTGATCCCGCGCTGCGGACCAAGCCACGTGTGCCGGCTCCTTTGGGAAACTGGAGGCTGGCAGTGCGAGTGCGAACCGGCATGCCATTTTTGATCCGGGGGAATTTGGGCACCGGCAACATCACCGCGGACGTTCAGGCCGGCGGCACATTGGCAGACCCACAATTGCGCGGCGAGGCGAACATCCATGACGCGGTGTTGGCGCTGCCCTACACGAAACTGCGGGTGCGCCGCGGGATCGTTCGGTTCACTCCGGAATCCGGGCTTGATCCGATCCTTGAAATCCGCGGCACCGCCGAACCGCGGCCTTACCGCGTATTTCTCTATGCCTACGGCCGTGCCTCCGATCCGCAACTGCTTCTCACCTCCAGCCCGCCATTGCCGCGGCATGAAATCATGACGTTGCTGGCAACCGGGACGACGACTGCAGGCTTGGAAAACTCGAGCCAGGCATCTTCCCGCGCCTTGCAGTTGCTTGCGGAAGAAGTCCGCCGCGGCCGCGTGGGGGTGGCGCGTCCGTTGCGCCCATTGCTGAAACTGGTGGACCGCGTGGACTTCACGCTGGCCGACGAAGATCCATACACCAGTGCGAAATTTTCGTCCGCCACCATTTCGTTGACGGATCGCTGGCTGCTTTCCGCTTCCATGGGTGAGGAAGGCGAAACGCGCGTCATGGGCATCTGGCGGCTCACGTTCCGATGAAAATTTTCTGGATCATTTTCTTCGCATTCCTGCTGCCGGGCATCGTGCCGGTGCAGGCGCAAACGAACGTGGACATCCGCGGTCTCGCGCCCGCGAAACTGCTCAACGTGCAACTCCTGCTGGGCGCCCGGTTTGAGATGATCAAGGCCCAGCCTGCGGCCGCTTCACGGGCGGATGATGCTGCATTCATCCTGCGCCATCTGTTGCAGAAAGATGGATACGCCCGCGCCGCCGTAACGTGGCGCATCCCCGGCAGGAATCACATTGTGCTCGATGTTGTCGAAGGGCCGCGCCTGACGCTGAGAAACGTGATCGTGGAAGGAGCGGATGCGGCGGACGCAGGAAAACTCGCGCGCATCTACTCGCGTGCCGCGGAAAAGGATCGCCCGCTTGGAATTGGTCCGCCGCCGTATCGCGAGCAGGACCGCAACGCCGGACTCGCGTTGATCAAGCAACAACTCAACGCCAACGGCTACTGGGCGGCGGAAGTTTCGATGGGTTCGGTAACCTTCGAGGGCGACAACGTCGATGTGGTGGTCAAGGTTTCGCAAGGTCCGAAGCACCGGATCGGCAACGCATCCGTCGAGGGGAACCCCAAGGCCCGCGGCATTGCTAGGGAGATCGCCGAAGGCTACTTGGGAGAAACCGCCAACACCAAAAACCTCAACCAACTTCGCAAGGAAGTGGAGGAAGCGGTGCTGGCTGGTGGTTACCCGAACGCGCAGATCCTGATGCGATGGCATTTGTCGGGAGCAAGGTTTCACCCCGATTTTTTCATTGAGCTGGGCGAGCAGGTCACTCTGCGCAACGTGACGGTGGAAGGCCTGCAGAAAACGGACCCGGAACGCGTTTTGACGCGTCTCCGCGACATGCAGGGCAAGCTCTACAATGAGAGCGAGATGAGCAAACGCATGGGAGTGATGCTCGCAACCGGCGCGTTTTCGACCGCCCGTGTGGAAACCCACAAGGCGGGCGACCGGCTCATTGATGCAACTCTTCACTTGGAAGAGGCGAAAGCCCGTGAGGTCAGTGTCGCCGCGGGCGTCGATTCCTATTACGGACCGGTCGGGCGGGTGACCTACACCGACCGGAATTGGATGGGCAAGCTTTACGGATTGAGCACCGGTTTTGAAGCGAGTTCGCGCGGCGTGTTCGGCGAGTTCAAGGTGGCGGACCCGTGGCTTTGGGGCAGCGACTACGCGGGCAGCGCACGCGCGTTCGTGTTGCTTTTCGATCGCGATGGATACCTGAAGTATGAAACTGGAATCGAGGGTGGACTCGATTGGCGGGCGACGGATCGATACAAACTCGAACTTCGCGCGATCTTATCGGGTGCCAAGGTGGAGGGCGAAGGTCTGCCGGATTCCGAGCTCGGTCTGACCGAATATCTGAATCCACGGCTGCGTTTTACGCAGAAACTCGAGTTCCGGAACAACCCGCTGCTGCCCACGGAGGGCTGGCACATCGCGAGTCCGTTCGAGGTTGGCAGCGCTACCGGCGATGGCAGCGTTCCTTATCTTTCGCACGGAATTTCGGGCGGCTGGTATCATTCGATCCATCGCCATTATGACATTGGCATCGGCGGGGAACTAGGCCTGTTGCTGCCGCTTGCCGACAGCGAGGATTTGCCAATCGATCTCCGTTTTTTCAACGGCGGGCCGCGGAGCGTGCGCAGTTTCCCGGAACGCGAATTGGGCCCGGAGGTCGATGGATACGCCACTGGTGGCGAGGCGATGTGGAACGCGAATTTCGAATTGATCCGGCGCATCACTGATTCGTTCAAACTCGTCGCTTTCGTGGATACCGGATCGCTTGGACGCAGGACGGGTGACCTTTTCAACAGTGATGTTGAAGTCGCCGCCGGTCTCGGCGTTCGTTTCAACCTGCCGATCGGCCCGGTGCGCGTGGAGTACGGGCACAATCTCACGCGCGACGAAGAGGAGCCGACGGGCACGTTTCATTTCGTGATCGGCACCGCGTTCTGAACATCATGGTGATCAATCATGGCAACCGCACGGTGACTGGCTTGTTCCAAGCGTGGGGAACCGCGGAGAGTTGTCCGCCGTTTCCCGTCTCCCGCGGCGCGGAAACGTTTCCGATGCACGCCGGCGAGAGAAATGCGCTCGCGCTGATCGTGCCTGCCTCGCTTTTCGTGATCGCCTGGAGCTTCCTCCGATCGTTGATGGCATGGCCGGTCGCCGTTGCCGCGGCGTTTTTCGCCACGATCATTTTTTTGCATGCCATTTTGTTGCTATCGTGGCTTCGTTCGCCGCGATGTCAGTGGTTTGTCATGCTGGCGGGCATGTTGGTGTGGGCCGTATTCCACAGCACCGCTGGTGGAGTAACCGCTTGGGTTGCCTGGTTGTGGATCACGATCGGGGTAATTGAGGTGGCAGGTTGGTTGTGGATCGCATCGAACGCAACGGGACGACCCGGTGCGGTATTCCGTTTCCTGGGTTTGCTCGCGGCGTTTGTTGGATGCGGATTCATCGGCTGGCAATTCGGATGGCTTGCGGGTTTTTTGGCCGCGAACGCGTTCGTGGCCGCATGCCTGTGGAGCGTGCTCAATCCCGCATGCTCCTGGTGGGGACCCATCACGCGCGAATTCACCGGCAACGATATTCTTCTAACAATCGATGACGGACCCGATGATGATACGTTGGAGTTGCTGGACCTGCTGGACGCCGCGAACGCGAAGGCGGTTTTTTTCGTCATCGGGGCGAAGGTGAGGGCGCGTCCGGACCTTGCGCGCGTGATCGTGGCGCGTGGGTACCAATTGGGAAATCACACGGATTCCCATCCCCAGGCATCCTTCTGGTGCGCGGGGCCGTGGCGCACGGCGCGGGAAATCGAACAATGCAGCAAGGCGATCATTGACGTCACCGGTGTCGCCCCCGTGTGGTTTCGTGCGCCGGTTGGCCACCGCAATCCATTCACTCATCCGATTGCCCGTGCAATGGGAATGAACGTCATGGGTTGGAATTGCCGCGGTTACGATGCGGTGGAAAGCGACATCGGAAAAATCACCGCCAAACTTCTGCCGGCGATGAAACCCGGCGGCATCGTTTTGTTGCACCAAGGCAGAGCCGTGTCACGAGACGTGTTGCAAGCAGTTCTGCAACGACGGATCGAATTGCTCAGCCAAGGCTGAATTCTCCGTCGTCATCGATGCCCAGCCAGCCAAGGCGGCCAAACGCACGGAGGATCGAGGGCCCCGGCTCGCCGTCCTCTTCCTCCTCGGCATGTTCGATCGTCGCGCTGCCGGTTAGCCCGCGGTTGGATTCGATGCTGATGACGGTTTGATATCCCTCGAGGTGGATCCAATCGCCCCACGACTTTGCGACGTGTCTCGGCTCGAGATGGGCTTTCCGCAAGGCAGCAAGAACTTCGGCGACGGTATTGGGAGATTCGTTTTCCGGAACTTGAACGACGGTTTCCATGGGACGCGCAGGGGTTTCGCAAGAGGACCATGGAATCCTACTCCGATCGTGCCCGAGGTCGAGGATCGATTGACTGAAATTCTCACAATCGCGGAGAACAAAACCTGTCGCGAACTGGATGCTTGGCACAAACGCCGTAAAAAATCGAACTACGACGACTCTTCTTTGTTTACAAGATGTCATCGAATTGTAATTTACGCGTTGATATTGGAGCTGTTTGTCGTTGGAATGGCAAACTCTGGCGATCCCCCATTCAGTCGCCATGGTATCAGTTAGTTCACAATAAACCCGGTTAGTGTGATGAAAACCAAGATTGCCCGCAGACTGCCCATAGTTGTTGTTTCAATTGTCCTAATTATCTTGTCCGGAGTTTTTCTTCGGATGGATTTTTCTCACGTTCCAGATTCCAAGGAGGAGGTTTCAAAAAACCAAAAACCCGCGGAGGCGATGCCCGTGAGTGATGCCCGCCAGCCTGTGGTGGCCGAAAGTGAGACTCAACCTGCGGCAGCGCGCGATGACGCCGATGAATCGACCGGCGATGTCGTAGCCGCAGAAGAGAAAGCGGTGCCAGACATGGCGAAAATCGAAGCGTTCCGGGATTGGTTGCAACGTTGGCAACCAGCGACTCCCGAAGAGCGGGAAAACCTGCGCGAAGAAGGGATCCGGCTGGCAGCCGAGCGCCGCGCTGAACTCAAAGCGTTGATCGCCATCAATCCGAAGCTGGCATTGGAATACGCGGTTTCACGCGTGGCCCGCCAGGACCTTCCCGCTGCTTTGGTCGCCCATTTGGAAAAGCCGGTGTCCAGTGTCGGCACCTACAATGTTTACAAGGGACGGCCGCAGCCCGGGGTGGAAGTGCCGGTGGAAAGACTTACGTTGCGTTATTTCGAGGCGGATGGGGTGAGTTATAAAGCGCGGGTTTTTGACGATCTGGAAGAGGTCATGAGTCACGGGAAATTGCCATTGCAAGGTTACGCGGTGGATCGCGAATTCGCCGTGGTGCCGAATGCCGTGCGCAAGCTGGACGTCGGCGAAAAAATCCCGGCGGGCACTTTGGTGCAGGAAATCTGCCCGGTGTCCAAAGAGACGACGGTGGCGGTTTCTTCTGGTGAGGAAGTGACGGCAGACACGCCGACGGTGGATATCGGCGGAACGTTGATCACACTTTGCAACGATGCCCACGTGGAGGTTTTGCAAGATGAATTCCGGACATTCATCCAAGGTGCGGGTTCGGGCGGCAGTGGTTATTTCATCGACAACTTTCCCGGCACCTCGGCCAAGGCGATTGGCGGCTTTAAGTGCCTTTATATTCGGGCGATCTACGCGAATCAAACGGAGGTGCCGAATACCGAAGCGCAGGCGTCTCGGGATATGCAGGACAATGCGCGGTTCTACATTGAGAATTCGTTCGGGAAAATGACGCAAACGACAACCTACACGCCATTGGTCACCTTGCCCCATACCACGAAATGGTACATCGACAAAGACGGAGAGATCGATGGCTTGGGGCAGGTTCACACCGACGCCCGTGCCGCGGCCAAAGCCGCGGGTTTTGACTCCGCCAGCTTCGATTGCATCATTGTGCGGATTGAAGACGGCCCGAGGTTGAATGGGTTCTCTTGGGGCGGTGGCTCAAGCGTGTGGATCACTTGGGATGGTATGGATGTGCTGAATCACGAATGCGGTCATTCATTGGGGCTAAACCACGCCAACTTTTGGCAGACTACCGATGGAACGCCCTATGGCACCGGTGCAAACGAAGAGTACGGGAACGACATCGACGTCATGGGTGGTGGCGGTGGCTTCAAGGCTCACTACAACACGATCTCAAAAGAAAAACTCGGCTGGCTGGCACCCAATTACATTCATGCGGCGACAACCAGCGGGACGTATCGAATCTTTGCCTTTGACCAGCCGACCTTGGAGGAAGGCAGGCGCTATGCCCTGAATGTCCCCAAGGACGGAGTGCGCAAGTATCACTTGGAATTCCACCAAGCCACTCCGGGGACGTACCAAAACGGCGCGGTGATCCTCTACAGCGGCATCGGCAGCAATGCCGGTCACTTGATCGATTCCACGCCGGGCACGCCTGCTGGAAAAAAAGATGCGACCATCCAAGTCGGCCGCACTTATTCGGATCTCGAGTCCGACCAGCACTTCACCGTGGTGAGCAAGAATGCCACGATGCCGCCTTCGCTCGATATCAACTATCAACACGGACCTTTCCCGGGAAACACCGCGCCAACCACCACTCTTGCCGCCGATCAAACGACGATTGCGCCGGGTGGCAGCGTGATGTTCACCGCTACGGCCAATGATGCGAATGGCGATGCGCTCGCTTATTATTGGGAGTTCAGCGACGGCTTGTCCGCCACCAATACCAACGTCTTTACGCGCACCTTTGATGTGGCAGGGCAATACACGGCGTTGCTCACCGTTTCGGACATGAAGGGCGGCACGGTGCGCCGCTCGATTGTGATCAATGTCGGCACCCACACCAAGCAAGCGATCACCGGTACGGTAACCGTCAGCGGGTCGCCGCTGGCCGGAGTGTTCATCAGCAATGGCACGCTGGGCGCTTATTCGAATACCGACGGCAGCTACACGCTCGCAGGCTTGAACACCGGCTCCGCCGCGCTCACTGCCACGCTTGCCGGTTATACCATCACCACTCCCACCAATCCCCACACGGTGGTGGCTGGCACCAACACGGTGAATTGGACCGCCACCGCAGGCACGGCAATCACCCTGACGAAGACCGCCGATGCAACCGAAGGCGGTGGCAATGGCAACTTCCGCATCACCCGCACCGGCAGCACGGCGGCGGATCTGACGGTGCTGGTGGCGCCGCTCGCTGGCAGCGCGCTCATCACGACCGACTTCACCACCTCGCCCACGCTGGTCGCTCAAGGCACCTTTTTCACCGTAACCATTCCGACTGGCTCGACATTTCGCGATATCACCATCACCGCCGTCAACGATGCGCTGGCGGAAGGCCCGGAGACCATCACCATGCAGATCGTCTCGGCGGCGGGTTACGTTTCATTGGTGGCCAATTCGGTGACGATGACGCTCAATGACAATGACACCTCACTGCCTCAAGTCGGCGTGGTGGCCAGTGATCCTACTGGCATGGAGCCCGCGGACCATGCGGCATTCATCTTCACGCGCAGCGGATCGACCGCTGCATCACTCGCCGTGGTGGTGACATGGGGCGGCACCGCCACCAATGGCTCGGATTACAATTCGCTGTCTGCCAGTGTGACGATTCCCGTAGGTCAGGCATCGGTAACTGTGCCGGTCAATGTGATCAACGACAGCGCGATCGAGATGCCGGAAACCGTAATCGCCACGCTTGCCACCGGTGCCACCTACATCGCCAATCCGATTGCAAGCACGGCCACGGTGACCATTAGTGACAATGATGCGCCGTCGGTTTCGATTGCCGGGTCCGACCCGGATGCCAGTGAAGAGGGGGATACCGGAGTGCTACTTGTTACACGCACCGGCAACACCGCTGCGGCATTGAAGGTTTATTATGGTATGACGGGCTCCGCCAGCTATGGCACCGATTATGCGGCGCTCAATGGCGAAGTCACGATTCCGGCCGGTGCCACCAGCGCTGGCATTGTGATCAGTCCCTATGATGATGACATCGCGGAATCCAACGAATCGGTCGTGGTCACGCTGACGAGCTTCGACAATGCCTACGGCATCAGCCAGGCGAACCAAGCGACAGTCACTATCGCCGATAACGCTGACCTGCCGCTGATTTCGGTGCGCGAAGGCGAGATCGGCGTCGAGGGCGGTGCTGCGGCATCCTTGATCTTCAATAGCGTGGGCGCGACTGGCGGCAATGTGATCGTGAATTACACGGTCAGCGGCACTGCGACATCCGGCTCCGATTTCACCGCCCTGTCAGGCTCCATCGTTTTGCCCGTCAATGGCTCGACTGACACGGTGCTCAGCATCCCGGTGTCGGATGATGCCATCGCCGAGGGAGTGGAGACCGTAGCGGTCAAGATCACGCCCTCCGCTGCCTACCGCGCGTTTAACGACAGTTCCGCCACCGCATTGATCCGCGACAACGATGGCGGCGGCGCATTGGAGCGCGTGATGGTATCCACCTACAGCACCCTGCCGACGGCGGAAGGCGGCGCGGCCAGTAAATTCTACTTCTCCCGCTCATTAGGCACCACCGGCAACCTTAGCGTGAATTATACGATTTCCGGCACCGCCAATAACGGTGGCGATGTGTCTGCGCTGAGCGGAACCTGCATCATCCCGGATGGCCAAAATGGCGTGGAGGTTCCGTTCACCATTGTCGATGACAGCACGGCGGAAGGCACGGAAACCTTGACCGTCACGGTGCAGCCGAGCGCGGCCTATGGTGCCGATTTTCCCGCATCAGCGACTTATGAAATCACCGATAATGATGCCGCGGTGACCACCGTGGGCTTTGTCGAGGCAGTGATGAAGACGAGCGAAAAGCCCGGACCGCTCGGCGAGTTCCGCGATATTCCAGTCGTGCTATCGTCGACATCCTCCGAGACGATCACCGTCCGCTGCATCAGTGCTGGCGGCAGTGCGCTCGGCGATGATGTTGACTGGGCCTTGGTGGATCCGTCGAATGGCAATGCAGTGGTGCCATCGATCTTGCTGAACTTTCCGCCTGGCATCACCTCGGTGCCAGTGCGCATCCGCGTCAAAGATGATGGTTTTGTGGAAGGCGCGGAAACCATTGTGCTGCAACTCACGTCGCCTACGAAAAGCAGTTTTACCAAAGGCCGGGCCACCAACACCTTGTTGATTTACGATGAAATCCAGCCGGATGTGGTGACCGAGGAGCGATGGAATGACCCGCTGGTTTTTGCCAACGACACGTGGAACGATTTCAACGCGGATTTAACCATCTACCTGCCGGATTTCACGCCGCCGCAAAATGTAGGCAGTAATTATTCCCGCCGCCTGACCGGGATAATCACCGCGCCGGCGACCGGCACTTACAACTTCTGGGTTGCGGCCGACGACAAGGCGCGTCTTTTCGTCAGCACGGATGAGCTGCCCGCCCACAAAGTGCAGGTAGCCACTCTCAACTCAGACGTTTCATTCCAAGCTTGGGACGTCAATCCTTCGCAACAATCCGGCAACATCACGCTCACGGTGGGGCAAAAGTATTACGTCGAAGTCCAACATTTGGAAAACGGTGGTGGTGACCACGTGTCGATCGCCTGGCAAGGGCCGGGCTTTGTGCGCACGCCCGTCACGTTTACTCCGCCAGTCGTCGCGCCGCGCTTCGTGCGTATGGCAAATGAATCGACCACTCGCAAGGAAGGCGATGCCACCGAGCCGCAGTTGCTGGCGGTGCTGGATCGCCCGGCTGGCGCGACCCCTATTACCGTAAGCTACTTCACCGGCGGCACCGCCACGGCTGGCAGCGATTTCACGCTTGCGCCGGGAGTGATCACCTTCAATGCGGGCGAACAGATCAAACCGATTCCGCTCGCGATCCTCAACGATGCCACGGGCGAAGGGCCGGAAACGGTCGTGGTTTCGCTGACGAATCCGAATGGTGTGTTCATTGCGGATCCTTCATCCCATACAATTACCCTGCTCGACACGCTTGCGCCGACGGTGGAGGAAATTTTCACGTCGGCCTCGAGTTCACAAGGAGTGGGCGCACTCATCACGACGGCAGTGGCCGTACCGGGTCCCGGCCGCACGATCGCCAGTTGGACGATCATCGCCGGCAATACGGGCAATGCCTTCGCCATCAACGCCAGCGGCCAATTGACCCTGGCCACGCCGGGTGCCTTGCCCAATCCCGGCGGCATGGAATTGATCGTGCGCGCCACCGACAACACCGGCTCCGCCGCGGACGGGGTGATCCATATCGTTTGCAATCCACCGCCAGGCGGACCGGTCTATGAAGAACGCCACGCCGGTGCCTTGGCCTACGACAGCCAATCGTGGACGACGACACCGATTTTCACGGGCACCCTGCCCACCCTGACGACCCCGCAGAGTGTGGGCAGCGATTATTCGCGGCGTTTGCTCACCTATTTGAAGCCGACCACGACCGGCAGCTACACGTTCTGGATCGCATCGGACGACGGTTCGCGCTTGTTCCTCAGTACGGACGGCTACGAAGCGAACAAAGTGCAGATCGCTTCCGCCAGTGGCTACACTGGTTTCCAAGAGTGGGATAAGCAACCGGCACAGAAATCGGTGGCAATTCCGCTTCTAGCCGGAAAGGCCTACTGGCTGGAAGTGCATCACCGCGAAAATAGTGGCGGCGATCACGTTTCCGTCGCATGGGCCGGTCCCAGCATCAGCCGTGTCGCCATCCCCGGTGCGGTGCTTTCACCCAGCCTGCCGGGGTTGAACTTCGCGCCACCGAAACCGAAGGCCATCGGACAGCCACCGGTCTTTACGGTTTCCCCAATGACCCGGCCGACGGCGACCGAAAGTGCCAATTATACAGGCAGCACCATCGCTGGAACCGCGACCGATCCCGATGCGGGGGATGTCATCACCTATTCCAGAGTTGCGGGCCCGGGCTGGTTGCAGGTGGCCAGCAACGGGGCCTTGTCCGGAATTCCAACCAATGCGGATGTCGGGCTAAATACATTCACCGTGCGCGTTACCGACCGCCTCGGTCATTGGAGCGATGCAACACTTCAGATCACGGTTGGCAATGTGAACAGCGCCCCGTTGTTCACCTCGAATCCGATCAATCTGGGCAATACCAATCAAGGCTCGTTGTTCACCGCATCGATCACCTCTCTCGCGATGGATCCCGATGCCGGCGATACGATCACCTTCTCGAAAGTGAGTGGTCCGGCATGGCTCACCGTGGCTGCGAACGGTACCCTTTCCGGCACACCATCTGCCAGCGACACCGGAGCGAATTCCTTTGTGGTGCGGGTCACGGATTCGGGGAGCCTCACCGGAGACGCCACCGTCAACATCAACGTGGTTCCGATCAATAACTCGAGCGTGTGGATCAGTCTCGTGGAGGGCACATGGTCCACATTGGGCAATTGGAGCGCCAATACTCCGGCGGATGGCGCAGGTAACACGGCGGATTTCAGTACCTTGAATCTAACCACTGATGTGACGGTAGGCGTCAACAGTGTGCGCACGATCGGAAACCTGATCTTCAATGACACCGGTGCCGATCCTGATTCGGCGTGGACCGTATCCGGATCCACCTTGACGCTCGCTGGCGGCGCGGGATCCTCCATTCTGACCAACAATAACGTCACGTTTACCAACACGCTGACCGGGTCAAACGTAATCACCAAAACGGGACCCGGCGTGCTGACACTGGCGGGGGAGAATTCATTTACCGGCGGCATGGTGATCCAGCAAGGCAAGGTACAGGCGGCAACGGGCGCTTCGTTGGGAACCGGGACGATCCTCGGCAATAGCAGCTATGGAGCATCGCGCGTATCTGGCGGCACTCCGTTCCTCGCGGTTGGCGGGAGCGGCCTCCAAGTGGTAGCCAACCCGATCGTGATCCCCAATCCGGCTTCGACGGCTTACTATGCCATTCAGTCCACGGGAGGGAATTTGGAGTTGTTTGGCACCATTTCCGGCGGCGGGCCGAACTCGGTTTTGCAAATTGATTCAGCATCCAGCGGCGACAATTCGACCATGACCACCCTCAGCGGCAACAATACCCTGACCGGGCAGATCTTGCTCAATCGCGGGCGTCTCACTATTGCCAATGCCCAAGCTGCCGGTACAGCCAAGATAAGAATCAGAACGAATGCCAATGATGCGGGCAATCTGGTGTTCTCCAACAGCTTCACCTTCGTCAATGACGTAGAGATTACACTCGGTGGCGATACGGTCAGCCCGCTCGAGCATGACGTGATTTTGACGGGTGAATTCAAATCGAGTGTTGACTGGCGCAAGTCTGGCACCGGCAGATTGGTGTTGAATGGCCCGGTAACCGGAAACGGGAAACCGCTTGTACTTGCCGGCACGCTGGAATTGAATACGACGGTCGCTGGCGATGTTACGATTGATAGTGCGGATTCGCCGGGCACCGCCACTCTTGCGGGCACTGGCACGCTTAACGGGGCGGTCGATGTGGTCGCCGATGGCAAGCTCGCTCCCGGCTCGTCGGGCATCGGCAGCCTGCGCATCAATAATACCCTTCACCTTGCCGGCACCACCGCCATGGAGATTCGCAAACTCGGCGGCATGCGCATCAATGATACAGTGATCGGCTTGTCCGGAGTCACCTATGGCGGCGCCTTGGTGGTCACGAAATTGGGCACCGATGCGCTGATTGCCGGTGATACATTCCAGTTGTTCGAGGCAGGCACTTACACCGGCAACTTCTCCAGTGTCAGCCTGCCACCACTGCCAAGCAACATGTCGTGGGACACCACCGGCCTGAGTTCCGCCGGCACAATTAAGGTGATCAGTGTGGGTGCGCCATTCAACTCATGGACGCAAGCCAACTTTGGCAGCCTGGCAGGTGAGCCCACCATTGCGGGACCTGGTACCGATCCGGATGAAGACGGCATGGAAAACCTGCTCGAGTATGCGCTGAATTCCAATCCCAACCAGCCATCGGCAGCAGATCAGCCGAAGGGCGCGGTGGAGAGTGGCAACCTCACGATGACCTACCGTCGCAATGTCGGTGCCACCGATCTGACCTACATCGTCGAAATCAGCACCAGCCTGGGTGATGGCACGTGGTCATCGGCCGGCATCAGTGAGCAGATTTTGTCGAACGACGGCCTCACCCAGGTGATGAAAGCCACCTTGCCGATTGGGGCAGAGCCGCGGAAGTTCATGCGCCTGCGCGTAGTGCTCAACGATTGAGATCGTTGCAAGGTGAAGTAGAGCATCACAACGGGTTCCCATGCCTCTTGGATGGAACTTCGTCCCCGCTGTGCTACGGATAAGTATGAAAGCGACCGCGACCGTTTATCGCATGGTGGCCCCCAAGCACCTTTGTCCGTGGGGAGTGAAAGCGATGGACCTTTTAAAGCGTGGTGGCTACGAGATCGAGGATCACCGCCTTACCAGCGAAGAAGAGAACGAGAGCTATAAGAAGGGGCATGGTTACTCCGAAACCCCGCAGATCTTCATCAAGGGAAAGCACATTGGAGGCTACGATGCGCTGCGCGAATTCTTGGGGAAGGGACCCGACCCGAAGCAGGGAGATACCTACCAGCCGGTTGTCGCCGTTTTTTCGGTGGCATTTCTCATGGCCATGAGCACCTGTTGGGCCCTGCACACCACGATCCGTCCGGTCAGGGTTTGCGAGCTGTTCGTGGCCTTCAGCATGTGCCTGCTTGGAACCTTGAAGCTCCGGGATCTCCTCTCGTTCGCCACCGGTTTCGTCCAATACGATCTCTTGGCACGGCGATATGTTCCCTATTCCTACGTTTAGACCCATTGCCAAAATGAATTGCCGTTATGGGGTGTGGGTGCGGCACA
>JAZKIZ010000025.1:0-45759 GCA_040384605.1 Verrucomicrobiota bacterium | reverse complement strand
CGTACCAGTCTTTTTTGCGGGTTTTTCGGAAATCTATTTTGGCAATCGGTCTAGATGCCGCGCAAGCAGCGTCGCCAATCCATAGCTTTTGTTTTCCTTGGCATATCTGCGGTTGCCAATCCGGTAGCCGGTCGAATCAAGGAGTGCGACAATCCCCGCAGCAATCCGCGGGCGCTCAAATCCCTCCTCCGACAAGGCCGCAGCCACCTTTGCTCGGATCACCGGGAGCGACCTCGCAAACGCGGTCAGGTTGCCGAACTTGCGGTCGGAACTCATTTCCATCCATCGCGGATGATACCGGTACTGTTTCCTTCCGCGCTGGTCGAACCCCGTCGCCTGCAAGTGTCCGTTTGCCTTCAAGCAGATCCACACGTTTTCATAGGCCGGCGGGACTGCCAGCGAAAGCACGCGCCGACGCTCCTCCGGGTCGGCCAATGCGCTGCCATCCGGATGGAAAAAGCGAAATGACCTTCCATGCTTGCGCCGCGAATAACCCGGCATGGCGTCGTGGGAGAAAACCAAGTGATGGACCTGAAGTTCCGATTTGAGGGCAGCAGGCGGTTTCATCTGATCACGCGCTGCGGCGGGATTTTTTCGCCGCTTTCCTTGCGGATTTTTTCGCTGCCTTCCTGATCGTCGCGGGTTTCTTCTTTGCCATTTTTTTCACTGCCTTCTTGTCGCCGCGGGCAGTCGACCGACCTTCCACACTGCGCCGCAGATACTCGGCAAGGTCCACCACTTTGGTTCCCTCCGGCTCCTCATCATCCGCTCCTTTCTTCACATCAGCCACGGTGTCGCCCTTGCTGATTTTTTCTCAATGTAATCCATCAACGTCTCGCGATATTCGTCTTTGAACTCACCCGGTTTCCATTTCTCGGTCATGTCGTCAATGAGGCGTCGCGCAAGATCCAGCTCGCGCTTCGCCGGTTTCTCTTTGGATGACGGCAGGTTCAAGGCCGACGCGCCGCGAATCTCCTGGGGAAATCGAAGCAGCATGACAACCAGTGCATCGCCCCGCACGAACATCGCGGAAAGATATTCGCGAGTGCGAATGACAAGCCGCGAAATTCCGGCCTTTCCCGACTCGCGCAGCGCCTCGCGTAACAACGCATAGGCGCGGTCGCCGCGTTTGTCGGGCTCGAGATAATACGGCTTGTCGAACAGCATCGGATCAATGTCCTCAAGCGAGACGAAGCCGGTGATCTCGATGGTTTTCGTGAGTTCCGGCTGGATCGCTTGCAGTTCATCATCGCTCAATAGGATGAATTTTCCTTCTTCGTATTCGTAGCCCTTCACCATGCGGTCCCATGGGACTTCCTCACCCGTATCGGCGTTCACCCGCTCGTAGCGGATCCGCGCGTGGTTCGTGCTGTCCACCATGTGCAGTTGCACGTCCGGACGGTTTTCCGCGGCAGTCAGTGAAACCGGGATGTTCACCAATCCGAAGGCGATCGTTCCATTCCAAAGTGCGCGCGGCATGCCGGAAAATCCTGCATTCCGCGTACCGTGGTTACGAAACGATCCACCGCCAAGTTTCGTGCACCCCCCCCATCCGGATTCGTTGCGGAATGCCATAGAATCCATGCAACTCGCAATTTTGTTTCACGGCGGCTGCCGCGTTCAAATGTCGCCAGCCGTGGCCTGGCATCTGCGATGCCTCCTGCGATGGCCAACAAATCCAAATCGTCAAAAAAAGAAAAACGCCAGCGCCCTGCGCAAAAACAGAACCGTCAGCCCGGCTTGCAAAAGCCCATGAGACCGGCACCCGAATCGGAAAATCCCACGCTCACCGGCAGCGGCCGCTTGCAAGGACGCGTTGCCGTGATTTCCGGCGGGGATTCCGGGATCGGCCGGGCGACCGCGCTGGCCTTCGCCCGCGAAGGTGCCGATGTCGCGATCTTGTTTCTCAACGAAAAGGAAGATGCGGCGGAAACAGCACGCTTGGTGAAGGAAAAGGGCGGGAAGTGCCTGCTCATCCAAGGCGACATCGGAAAAAAATCCCACTGTGAGAAAGCCGTGAAAAAGGCGGCGGACCAACTTGGCGGCATCGACATTCTGGTCAACAACGCCGCCGAACAGCATCCGCAAAAATCGATCCGCGACATCACCGAAGCAGACCTGCTCTCGACCTTCCGCACCAATGTGTTCGCCCAATTTTACCTGACCGCCGCGGCGTTGCCTTACCTGGAAAAATCAGCTCACGGCACAATCATCAACACCACCTCGGTCACCGCCTATCGCGGCAGTCCCGCATTGGTTGATTACTCGGCGACGAAGGGTGCGGTCGTTTCCTTCACGCGATCCCTCGCATCGCAACTGGCGAAAAAGAAAATCCGCGTGAATGCCGTGGCACCAGGACCGATCTGGACGCCGCTGATTCCGGCCACCTTTCCTGCGGAGGAAGTCGCGACCTTTGGCTCGGACAGTCCGCTCGGCCGCGCCGGCGAGCCGTGGGAGTGCGCGGAATGCTTCGTTTTTCTCGCCAGCGACGCCGCCAACTACATGACCGGCCAAGTCCTGCATCCGAACGGCGGCGAGATCGTCAATGGCTGACCGCCGCATCGCCCGGGGAAACTGGTTGCACCGGAAATCCAGCGCGGCAAAGCTGTGCGCGTCCATGAACCGCCCTGCCCTGCTTTCCGCGTTGATTTTTTCCGCTCCCATCCTTTGCCCCGGAGCGGAAGCGCCGGGCGCGGCGAAGTCTCCCGCCGGAACGGTCGCGCGGAAACCATCGCCGAGCGCGCCTTCCGATGTGTACCGCTCCGTGCTCCGGATCGAGGTTGCGAGCCAAGTGCCGGATTATGAAACGCCGTGGAATTCCGGCCGCTTCAGCGGCGGGATTGGCACCGGCTTCATCATCGGCGAAAACAAGATCCTCACCAACGCACACGTCGTTTCCAACGCACGGCGAATCCTGATCACCATTCACGGGCGTTCCGAAAAGTATCCGGCCAAGGTGGAACACATCGCCCATGATTGCGACCTGGCGCTTCTTGCGGTGGATGATTTTGCCGATTTCAAGGATTTCCCGGTATTCGAGTTCGGCGATGTGCCGTCTTTGGAAAGCCAGGTGCGGGTTATCGGTTATCCGATTGGCGGCGAGCGCCTGTCGGTGACGCGTGGCGTGGTTTCACGGATCGACTTCCAACCGTATTCCCATTCCCGGGCGGACTCGCATCTAACCATTCAGATCGACGCAGCGATCAATCCGGGCAACTCGGGCGGCCCCGTATTGCAAGGCGGCAAGGTCGCGGGCGTGGCATTCCAAGGCCTGCGCGCGGCGGACAACACCGGCTACATCATTCTCCCACCCCGGTGGTGCGCCGCTTTCTCAAGGACGTCGAGGACGGAACCTATGACACCTACGCTGAACTCGGCGGCACTGAGTTTCCCTTGCACAACCCGGCGATGCGCAAGGCGCTCCGGTTGCAGCCGCGCGATCCCGGCGTGCTTGTCACCAACGTGGTCCCGACCAGCTCGATGGATGGCATCCTGCAATCTGGCGACGTCCTGGTTTCCCTCGATGGCAAACCGGTGGACAGCGCGGGTCACGTGGTGATCGACGGGGAAAGCTTGAATTTCAACGAAGTGGTCGAACGCAAGTTCGCCAGTGACAAGGTGGCCGTGCGTTTCCTGCGCAATGGTTCATGGAACGACGTGGACATTACGTTGAAGACATTGCCGTGGATACAAATGCAAGCGATCCAATACGGCAAACGTCCGCGTTACCTCGTATTCGCGGGCCTTGTCTTCCAGCCGCTCGACACCAACCTTTTCGCAACCGCCAAGTTTGACGACGTGACAGTGCGCCGCCTTTACAGCGACTACGTGGCGAAGGGAATTTTCCAGACACGCCGCGACATCGTGATGCTGACCCGGGTGGAAAGTGATCCGCTGACCACCCACCTCGGTGAATACGCGGGACGTGCCGTGGACAAGATCAACGGCACGCTGGTGCGTGATCTGCGTCATGCCTCGGAACTGCTTAATCCGGCAAATGCGCCGGAATTTCACGTCATCGAATTGTTCGGCGCGGACCGCCCGTTGATCATCCGCGCGTCGGATGTCGCCGCCGCCAACGAGCGTGTGAAGAAAAACTACGGCATTCCCGTTCTTTCAAACTTCGAAGATTGAGGTTTGCTGTTCCTTGACGGACGCCGGAATCCCACGCTATTCCGGGGCGTGCGTAAGATTGTGATTTTTTGGGCGGGAGTGCTTTGCATCAACAGCGCCCCGGCCCAGTGGGAGAGAGAGGACGTCGGGTTTGAGAAGGTGCAGGACACCGCCCGCGAACTTGCCAACCGCCCGTATGCCCCGCCCAGCAGCGCGAATTTCCCCGCGTGGATGGCCAAACTGAATTACGACCAATACAAGGACATCCGTTTTAATCAAAGCCGCGCCTTGTGGATCGCCGACAATCTGCCTTTCCGGGCGGCGTTTTACCATCCGGGTTACTTGTTCAGGGAACCAGTCACGTTGAATGAATTCACCAAGGGATTCCAGCAGCGCATCCGCTTCGCCGAAGGATATTTCACATACGGCCATCTTGTGGGCGAACGCGGCGTCCTGCCGGAAGACGGCGGCTTCGGCGGCTTCCGGCTCCATGCCAAGCTGAACAATCCCAACTACTTCGATGAATTGATTTCATTCCAAGGCGCAAGCTACTGGCGCGCCCTCGGGAAAAACCAACACTACGGATTATCCTCCCGCGGGCTGGCTCTCGATACGGGGATCGACGGAGTGACCGAGGAATTTCCCGCGTTCCGCGAATTCTGGCTGCGAAAACCCGAGCCGAATGACGATCACGCCCGTTTCTACGCCTTGCTCGATGGTCCATCGTATTCGGGCGCTTACGCGTTTCGCGTGACGCCAGGCGAGGAGACGATCGTCGATGTCCGCGCCGTATTGTTCGTCCGCAAGGCGGTGAAACGCCTCGGCATCGCCCCGATGTCCTCGATGTTCTGGTTTGGCGAAAATTCGCGCCGCTGTTTTGATGACTTCCGCCCCGAGGTTCACGATTCCGATGGCCTCGCGATCCGCATGAACACCGGCGAACGGATTTGGCGACCCATCACCAACGATTCCGGAAAAACCGAGACGTCGTTCTTCGCGATGGACAAGTGCGATGGCTTCGGGCTGCTCCAGCGGGACCGCCGGTTCGCCGCATACGAGGATGCCGAAGCACTCTATCATCAGCGCCCGTCGCTGTGGATCGAACCAACCTCCGACTGGGGAAGCGGCCGGGTGATGCTGCTCGAAATCGCCGCATCAAACGAACTGCACGACAACGTGGTCGCGCTGTGGGAACCGAATTTCACGCCCACCCCGGGACAGCGGCTGGAGTTTTCCTACCGCCAAAAATGGACCATGGATGAGGATCCTGCGAAGGCCGGAGGCCGCGTTGTCGCCACCCGCACGGGAGTCCATGATTGGCAGCCGGAACAGCGCACCGTAACGGTGGACTTCGCCGGTGACGCGCTCGCAGCAAAACCGAACGCACCGCTCGAAGCCATTGCCGAAGCGCACGGCCCGAACGCCGCCAAAGTTAAAATCCAATCAGTCACCGTCCAGCCGATGCCTGAAGGCCGGGTCCGCGTGGCGTTCCAAATCGCGCCATCCGCAGCCGATGGCAAACTGGCGGCAGTCGGCCCGGTTGAACTCCGATGCGCCCTCAAGCGCGGTGCCGATTATCTTACCGAAACATGGGTTTATCGGATCACACCATGAGCACCGCCCGCCCGCTCAGCGATAGCGAACTCGACGATTGGGAAGAAGCCTACGCCGCGGTCGAGGCATATCTCCGCGCCCTGCGCATCCGCAACCGGCTGCTCATCGCCGAACTCGTGCGCTCCGTATTGCAGCGGGCGGCGACCCGTATGGCCGCCGAGCCCGGTCGCCCCGCCCGGCTGCTTGCAATGGAAGAAGTGCTTACCGCCGTGGCGGATTGGACCAGAGACGTGCTGGAGGCACCGCTGGAAAATCGCCGCCTCGCCGCCCGCGGCCGCCTTGCGCTGCTGCTGGTTGACATGCCGGGAACATGGCAGGGAGTTTTCCTCACCCCGCCGCCATGGCCGGAGAGTTTCGCCGCCGCGATGAAGTCCTCCTATCTCGCCGCAGGCCCGGCTTTTGCTGAATTGAACATGGTCCCGATGCCGCTTGAATTCAATGCCTTCGGCTCCGGCGCGGCACAGTGGTGGGAAACCATGGACCGCAGGCCGATCATCCGCATCATGTTCGCCGGCACCGTGATTTCCCTCATTGTTTTCGCCGCCTGGTATTTCTCGAAGTGATGGAATCCGACCAACCAGTTTCTCCCGCCGTTTCCGCCGTGCCGGAGGTCCCCCGCTTTTACAGCCCGGGCTTCACCACCTTGCGGCGGTTCTTTTTCTTTTCCTTGGTTTTTGTCATCAACATCGCCGCCACACTTTGGCTTGCCGATATCTTCAAGGGCATGGGTTTCCAGAAGGCCCACTACCTCGCGCTTGGAGTATTCATCGTCCTCAACGGCGTGCTCGTGCTCGGGTCGATGCATGCCGTCGTCGGATTTTTCGCGGGCCTCGCGGGGCGGAAATCCAACAACGTCCGCATCAGCCGGCTCGCCGAGGGCCACAGCGGTCCGCTCACCGCACGCCATGCGGTGGTCATGCCGGTTTACAATGAAGACAGTGTGAAAACCTGTGGCCGCATCGAAGCGATCTACCGCTCGATCGAAGCCACCGGCCACATCGATTCGTTCGATTTTTACATTCTTTCCGACACCCGCGACCTCGATCTCTGGGTGCTTGAGGAAACGTCGTGGACGAATCTTTGCCGCAAACTCGGAGCCTTCGGCCGCATCCATTACCGCCGCCGCAAAACCAACGAAAACCGCAAGGCGGGCAACATCGGTGACTTCGTCCGCACCTGGGGCGGGCTCTACGAATCGATGCTCGTCCTTGATGCCGACAGCCTGATGGACGGCGCGGACATCGTGAAGATGACCCGTGTGATGGAAGTTTATCCGCGCCTCGGAATCCTCCAAACGCCACCCAAACTCATCCGTGGATCGTCGGTTTTCACCCGCCTCCAACAATTCGCGATGCGCCTTTACGGGCCGCTGTTCATCCGCGGATTGAACTTCTGGCAACTCTCCGGCGGTTCTTATTGGGGCCACAACGCTCTGATCCGCCTCAAACCATTCTCGGAATATTGCGAACTTCCCGCGCTGCCCGGGCGCGAGCCATTTGGCGGCCGCATTCTCTCACACGATTTCGTGGAAGCTGCCCTCATGGTCGCCAAGGGCTGGGAAGTCTGGCTCGCATGGGACATTGAGGGCACCTACGAGGAAGCGCCGCCGACGCTGGTGGATCACCTCGTCCGTGACCGCCGCTGGATGCAGGGCAACCTCCAGCACTTGTGGCTGATCTTCGCCCGCAAACTCCCGTTTCCCACCCGGATGCACCTGTTCATGGGCATCATGGCCTACCTCGGCAGCCCCATCTGGTTTCTTTTCCTGATCACCGGCACCTACGTCGCCTGGGTGCGCGACGAAAGCCGCCTTTCCAACCTGTTGTATGAAAGTTACGCCAAGCGCTTTTTCGGAATTGATACATCCGAGCAAGCTCTGATTCTCACCGCCTTCATTTTCACGCTGCTTTTCCTGCCAAAAATTCTCGCGGTGTTGCGCGGTATTTTCGTCCCTTCCGTGCGGCGTTCGTTCGGCGGCGCGTTGCGCATTCTCCTCGGCGTGATCATCGAAACCTTCATTTCAATCTTGCTCGCGCCGGCCATCATGGCGGCACACACGCTCATGGTCCTCTCGATTTTCCTGGGCCGCGCCGTCGGCTGGGGCAACCAAAACCGCGAAACCGACGGCACCGCGTGGATCGATGCATTGCGCATCCATGCTTTTCCGACCACCCTTGGCATCGTCTGGAGCATCCTTGCATGGAACATCGACGGAATGCCTGAAACACCGCAGGACTCCATGGGATTTTCCGATGCGATGATGCGCTTCATCAGCGACAACCATTTCGTCCGCGAACATGCGTTCTTCCTCTGGATTTCGCCAATCCTTGCCGGTCTCGTGTTATCGGCACCGGTATCCGTATTCACCAGCCGCACCCGATACGGCAAAGCGCTCGCCCGCAAAGGCATCCTCTCCATTTCGGAAGAAATCGATCCGCCCGCTGTGATGCGTCTCGCCGATAGCGCGAACTCCGCCGTCGATCCAGCACTCGATGCCGCCATGGAAAGCCGCCGCGGTCTGATCGCAGCAGTGGTCGATCCTTATGTGAATGGCGTTCATGTCTCGCTGCTCGAAGGCGGAGACCTTGATGCCGAACATACCGCACTGGCAGAGCGCTGCCTCGCCGGCGGTCCCGGGGCGCTGGACAAGAAGGAACTTTCCGAGCTCCTTTACCTCGCCCCGGCAATGATTTTGATGCATCGCGCCGTCTGGCTACGCCCTTCCGAAAGCATTCATCATGTTTGGACTCGTGCGGTGGACAGCTATCGTCACAAACTTGAGTTCTCCGCCTCCACTGACACCTGAAATCCATCCGTCATGCTTCAGCTCAATCCCAATCTCGCCGACCTCGTTTCCGATGCGTGCACCGGTTTCCGCGCCCGCTTCGGCAAGCAACCGGAAATCACCGCCGCCGCTCCAGGCCGGGTGAACCTCATCGGCGAGCACATCGATTACTGCGATGGCTTCGTCATGCCATTTGCGATTGATCGCTACGTGGTCATCATCGGCGCCTCCAACGGCTCGAACGAAGCGCGGATCGCCACCGCCTTGAATGACGATCTAGCGGAATTCGATGTTTCCGGCGGCCAGACAACCGGCCAGCCCAAATGGGCAAACTATCTGCGCGGCGTGATCCATGGTTTTCAACACCGCGGACATTCGATTCACGGATTCGACGCGTTCATCCTCTCATCCGTTCCCGGCGGTGCCGGGCTTTCCTCATCGGCCGCACTGGAGTGCGCCATGGCGACCTTTCTCGAAGGCCTGCTCGATACCCGCCTCGACACTCGGGAAAAAGCCCTGCTTTGCCAAAAAGCCGAACATGAATTCGCCGATGTTCCCTGCGGCATCATGGACCAGTTTGCCTCCGCCTATGGTCAGACGAACCGCCTCGTTTTGATCGACTGCCGATCAGGTGATCCCGATCTCATCCCGTTCGAAAACCCCGATCTCACCGTGCTGGTATCCAACTCGATGGTCCATCACGAGTTGTCCGATGGCGGCTACGCCGAGCGCAGAAAAAACACCGAAGATGGCCTCGCCGTCATCGGCAAACCATCCTGGCGCGACGTGACCAACGATGACGTCCGCGCCAACTGGGACCAACTTGGAAACCCTGTGAACCGCCGTGCTCGCCACGTGGTCAGCGAGATCAACCGCACCATCACCGCCGCTTCCGCGCTCAAGCGCAATGATTTCGAAAGTCTCGGCCCGTTGATGTATGCCAGCCACGATTCCTTGCGCGATGACTTCGAGGTTTCGTGCCCGGAACTCGACACGCTGGTGGACATCGCCCGATCGATCGGACGCGATGGCGGAGTCATCGGCGCGCGGATGACCGGCGGTGGATTCGGTGGCTCGACGGTGACACTTTGCGAAGCCCGCAAAGCTTCTGAGATCGCCGCGCGTCTAGCCCGTGAATACGAGGAGGCCACCGGCATCGTTCCGCAGATTTTCGCCTCGCGGCCAGCCATGGGCGCACATCTCATCAGTCCCACCGTGTGTTAACCATGCGACCTTGCGGACGTTCCGGCGCGCTAGCCGCATCCGCCCGCATTGCCAACCTGCCGAGCGTCGCAACCAACGTGCTCGCTGGAAGTGCATTGGCGTTACAAATCGAGGCTCCGACGATCCCCGCAGCTCCAATTGCCGCAGCCATCTCTTCCGGCGTCTTTCTTTGCCTTGCCGGAAATCTTCTCAACGACTGGGCGGACCGGAAATGGGATGCGGTTTACCGGCCGGAGCGGGCACTACCCCGGGGGTTGTTTCCTCCGGGATTCTACCTCGTATTTGTCGCCTTCTGTTTCATCTCCGCCTTTCTAACTCCGGCTGTTTTGGCACCCCGGATTCTTCCCATTACCGCCGCGATTTCAGGCTGCATCTTACTCTATACCTGGTTGCATAAACGTCATCCGATCTCGATCATTCCGATGGCACTTTGCCGCGCGTTGCTCCCGATTTCCGGCGCACTCGCTGTTTCCGATCCTACTGCAGATTGGATCTCCTTTGCCTTGCCGCTGTTTGTTTACATCGCCGGTCTCTCTCTCTACGCCCGCGGTGAATCAAAATCCACCGGCTTCGGAAAACGTTGGCTCATCGCGGTTTTCATCGCGCCGATTCTTTCCTGTGGCGCAATGTCCGGGTGGTACTGGGGCCTGGCTCTACCCCCCATGCTTCTTCTGTGGAGAGATCTTTTTCCTCTCATCTCTCATTCCAGCGTTTCCGCCGCGGTTTCCCGGATGCTTGCGGCGATACCCTTGTTAGATTACTGCGTGCTTTTCCCGATCGCTTTCGCTTGGTTGACCTACGACCCCAATGGGTTCTGGTGGCTCTGCATCATCGCGCCACCTCTGGTTTCCGTCCTCGCCCACAACTTGCAAAAACTCGCTCCCGCGACATAACTCATGAACCGCTGGTGGATTTATCAAAAGGAACGCTTTCCCATCTTTGGGCACGGCGCACTCATCGCCGCCTTCAGTGCGTGCGCGGTTTCATTCTCCGCGTTATTGCGACATGCGGACGTTCCCGCCTGGAACATCTACGCGGTGGCGTTTTCCGTCTGTTTCCTGATGTTCCTGCAACTCCGGATCGCCGATGAATTCAAGGACCGTGAGGACGATGCCCGCTGGCGGCCGTACCGCCCGGTTCCCCGTGGGTTGGTGAAACTTTCCGAGCTGCGCATCGTCTTCATCGCCGCCGCAGCTCTGCAACTTGGCGCCGCACTTTCACTCGATCCACGCCTGCCGATCGTTCTCATCATCGCATGGCTTTACCTCGGGCTGATGTGCGTCGAGTTCTTCCGCCGCGATTGGCTGAAAGCCCGGCCTGTCATTTATTTGTTGAGTCACATGGGCATCATGCCGCTGGTCGATTTTTTTGGCACCGCATGCGATTGGCTGCCTGCAAGGAATTCTCCACCGGCCGGACTCGGGTGGTTTTTGGCAGCGAGTTTTTTCAACGGCTTGGTCATTGAGATCGGCCGCAAACTCCGCCAGCCGGCCGATGAAGAGGCAGGAGTGGAAACCTACAGCCGCCTCTGGGGAATGAAGCCCGGTGCCGTCGCATGGCTTGGCGCCATCGCTGCAACTTTCGCCTGCGCCGTGATGGCCGCCCGTGCGATCGCCTTCGCCGTGCCGGTTTCCGTTGTACTCGGATGCGCTGCAGCTGGCGCACTGTGGCCCGTCCGATGTTACTGGCGCGGTAGCCATGGAAAAAAGATCGAGACATTCTCCGGCTTGTGGACGCTCGCTCTGTACTTGATTCTTGGAGCCGTGCCGCTGGCCATCCATACGTTGTCATGAGCTTGTTATTTCCCGATTCCGCGCCGCCCGCCGCTTCCTTCGGCGGCAAAGGCGCGGCGCTCGTCCGCATGATGGACGCTGGATTTCCCGTGCCGCCGTGGTTTGCCGTGCCACCCGAAACGGTGCTTGCCGACGAGTGCCTGGCGGCGGCACTCGTAAAAATCGGGGGCAACGAATTCGCGGTTCGTTCCTCGGCCGCGGCGGAGGATGGATCCGCCCACTCGTTTGCCGGTCAGTTCGAAACGTTTTTGCACGTCGCGGCAAGTGACGTCGCCAACCGCATCGTTGCGGTCCGCGCATCAGCCGGCGCGGCGACCGTCACAAGCTATTGCCACGAACGCGGAATCGCGCCGCCCGGCACGCCGGTCGTGCTCGTGCAGCGCATGATTTCGCCGCGTGCGGCGGGCGTCGCCTTCAGTGCCGATCCGGTGAATGGCCGCCGGAACCTGGCCATCGTTTCCGCCATCGCGGGAACGGGCGACAAACTCGTCTCCGGAGAGTGCGATGGCGAAACGTGGGAAATCGGTCCGCTCGGCGAAATTTCCGTTCGTCCTGATTCTCCACTGCTCTTCGATATCGAAGCCTGCGGGATCGCGGTCCTCGCCCGCGGTTGTGCGGATACCGCCGGGCGGCCCCAGGACATCGAATGGGCAATCGACCAAGCCGGAACCCTTTGGCTCCTCCAATCCCGGGCGATTACGACACTCGCGACTCTTCCCTATCCCGATGACGAACTCCGCGTCTGGGACAACAGCAACATCGCGGAAAGCTACGGCGGCGTCACCACCCCGCTCACGTTTTCCTTCGCCCGCCGGATCTACGAATCCGTGTACCGCGAGTTTTGCCGCCTGATGTCCGTTCCAGAACATCGCATTCGCCGTGCGGATAACGTGTTTCCCGGCATGCTCGGCCTCATCCGCGGCCGCACCTACTACAACCTTGCGAATTGGTACCGAGTCCTCGCGCTGCTTCCCGGATTCAACCTCAACCGCAGCTTCATGGAACAGATGATGGGCGTCAAGGAACCGCTCCCGGAAGAACTCGTCGCCGCGATCATTGCCGAAAACAAAACGAGCCGCACCGAGGACCTGTGCGCACTGGCTGCCACGGTCGTGGGATTGCTCCGCCAGCTTGTCGGCCTGGACCGCCAAATCAACGCATTCCAGATTCGTCTCGATGCCGCGCTTGCGCCGCCGCCGGTGCCGCTCGAACGCATCTCCGGCGGACAACTTGCGGCCTATTATTTGGATCTGGAAAGCAAACTTCTCCGGAAATGGGACGCGCCGCTCGTCAATGATTTCTTCGCGATGATCTTCTACGGCGTTCTTCGTAGTTTGTGCGTGAAATGGCTCGGCGATACCGGCGGCACGCTCCAAAACGAAATGCTCGCGGATACCGGCGGCATCATAAGCGCCGAGCCGCCCCGCCGCATCCTGCGCATGGCGGAAATCGCCCGCGGCGTTTCCGGCCTTCCCGAGCTCCTCACGGATCAAGACATCCCACTCCGCCAAAAACGTGCTGCCATCGCCACATCACCCGCGCTTTCCGGCGAATTGGAACGCTACCTCGCGGACTTCGGCGACCGTTGTCTCGAAGAACTGAAGCTCGAGAGCCCGACAGTTCACGACAATCCATCGACACTTCTTTCTTCCATCGGTGCGCTCGCCCGCCGAGAGCCACCAGACTCCGCGCCGCCGTTGCCGACCACGAACAGGCCAGCCGTTCGTGGCTTCCTGAAATCCCGCGTGTTCCACTGGATCCTTCGCCAGGCGAAAAACCGCGTTCGTTGCCGGGAAAACCTGCGCTTCGAACGAACCCGGCTGTTCGGCCGGGTTCGCACCACGCTTCGCGAAATCGGCAGGCGGTTGCATGCAGATGATCGGCTCGACGCGCCCGATGACGTTTTTTTCCTCGAACTCGCGGAAGTCCTCGCCGCGTGGGATGGCACGGCATCCACCGCCGACTTGCGGGCACTCGCCGCTGCAAGAAAAACCGAGTTTGCGGAATTCCGGGCTGCCGATTCACCGCCCGATCGTTTTCAAACACGCGGTCCTCTTCACCGCTACACACGTTTCGAATCCGCCGCTTCCAGCTCCGCACCGCTTGGCGGGGAAATCAAAGGCGTGGGTGCCTGTCCCGGCCGGGTTACCGGGCGCGTGCGCGTGATTACCGATCCTCGCAATGCGCGAATCGAACATGGCGAAATCCTCGTCGCTCAACAAACCGACCCCGGCTGGGTCATCCTCTTTCCAGCTGCGTCTGGGTTGCTTGTCGAACGCGGCAGCCTGCTGTCCCATTCCGCCATCGTTTCCCGAGAACTCCGCCTGCCCTGCGTGGTATCCATCCCATGCGTGACCACCCGCCTGAAAACCGGCGACCTCGTGGAAATGGATGGTTCGAGCGGAGAAGTGCGCGTGATCGAGTCCACATGAAAACTTCCGAGATCCAGCATCGCGCGGATTTTTCCACGATTCGCTACGCCCAATGCTGGGAAGATGCCGCGTTGTTCGCCCGTGCGCTGGAACCCAGCGGCCGCAATTGCCTGAGCATTGGTTCCGCGGGCGACAACAGCTTCGCCCTGCTCGCCCTCGGTGCAAACCACGTTACCGCCGTGGAAATGAACCCGGCGCAAACCGCGTGCATTCATCTTCGCGCCGCCGCTTATCAATGTCTCAGCCATCCGGAATTTCTCGAACTTCTTGGCTCACGCCCGTCGTCGCGGCGAAAGGAATTGTACGGCAAATGTCGTACTTCGCTCGACGTGGGAACCCGGCACTTCTGGGACGCCAAACCCGCGGCGGTGGCGGACGGGATCGCCGGTTGCGGGAAATTCGAACACTACTTCCATTTGTTCCGCAGGTTCGTTCTGCCACTGGCACACCCGCGGCGCCGCATCGCCGCTTTGCTCGAACCGCGCGATCACCCCGGACGCCAGGAGTTTTACGAAAACCAATGGAACAACCGGCGATGGCGGGCGATTTTCCGCATCTTCTTTTCGCGGACCCTGATGGGGGCGCTTGGCCGCGACCCGGAATTTTTCCGCTACGTCGATGGATCCGTGGCGGATCGAATCCTTAACCGCACGCGTCATGCCTTGACCGCGCTCGACCCATCGCAAAATCCATTCCTGCATTGGATTCTCACCGGCACCCACGGAACCGCGTTGCCCGTCGCGCTGGAGGAACAGCATTTTGAAACAATCGGCCGGGCTTTGCGCTCCGGTCGATTCCGGGTTATCGCCCAGCCTCTGGAACGATTGCTCGCTGACGAACCCGAGCGGCATTACGGCGCATGGAATCTCAGCGACATTTTCGAATACATGAGTCCGGAAAATACCGGTTCACTGCTCGAAACCATCGCTGCTTCCTCGCATCCCGGTGCGCGTCTGGCCTATTGGAACATGCTCGCACCGCGCTCCCGCCCGGAGTCCCTCGCGCATCGACTCAAGCCACTCGACTCATTGGCCGCCGGGCTTTTTCACGCCGACCGCGCGTTCTTCTACAGCCGATTCGTCATGGAAGAAGTTCTGTAAGCTCCCCGCTTGTGTGTTCTTACGGTTCCTTGCTCCGCAGCCCTTGGAAGGCGTTGTTGTAGAGGTTGAATTCAATGCGGCGGAATGCGCTCTCGCGAAACGTGGTCGTGCCGAACGTCTGGCTGCTGCCGGTGATTTCCCCGTCGCGCCAGGAATCGAGGCGAAAGACGAGGGAACCGCCATTGGCGAACCACGCGCGGACATCCCCTGCCCGGCGGATCGGCATGTCGTCCGCCGCGGGCTTGAGCCCAAGCTGCCGAAGGCGCGAAGGCGGCAGCAGGATTTCTCCGAAACCCGTTTCGATCCGCACGCCCGCGGCCGTCACGCTCCGCAAATCCCCCGTGAGGGAATCCCCATTGGCCAACTGGATTCGACCGTTGTCCTCATTCTTTTCTTCCGCCTGAGCTTCGTCGCGTCCGCGGTGCAACCTGCCGAGGCGTTCGCGCGGCAGCACATCGGGAGCGCCATCCCATCGTTTGACGACGATGTCGGAAACGCGCAGTGCACCCGACGATTGTTTCGAGGAAAAATGCAAAACCTTGCCGAATTCGCCGGCCGCGTGCTGCGGGTCAGTCCACGCCTCGACAACCTCATCATTGATCCGCACGGAAACATGTCCGGTTGCGGAATCCGAACGGATCTCCAGGCGTGCGCTTTCCTCGTCCCGCAAGGCAGGCGGTGCCGCGTTGCCTGAAAGATGCTGGTTGGTTTTGCCATTGATCAGATAAATGCCGACGCGGGAAAACACGACGTTGTAACCCGATCGCGGCTCGGCGGGTTCCGGATCCTTTGACTGAACGATCACCGAAATGTGCAGTGGTTCCTTCCACGCGAGCGTGAAGGCGACCGAACAGCGGGCCGGCAGCAGATCGTCGCGGGCAATCACGCCGCGGTCATGGGAAACCAAAGCGCCGCGATGGTGCTTCCACGCCTTGCCGGATTCCGCCTCATGCCATTCCGCCAAATCCACCGGACCCCGGTAAATCACATTGCTGTTATCCTCGATCGAAACACCGCGAATCATCGAACGGCGGAACTTCATGGTTCCCGCGAAATCCGTAGCCAGTTCGACGCCGGAATCATCCGCTCCGGCCAGGCGGCCGGAAACCGCATCGCCATTTTTGAGCACCACGGTGGCGATATGGTCGTCTTCGGAAGCCGGAAAAACCACCGGCAACAGAACGTCGAGCACCTGTGCGCTGTCAAACCGCGCGTCGTGTTCCAGCAACGCCGAACTCCAGATCAAACTCCCGGGTTCCAAACCGGCCGGAGTTCCCGGAAGCAAGTCGCCATTGGCGAAGCGGACGAGCGACGAATCGCCGCGGGCAAATGCAAACGAAATGGCCAACATGCAGGCGATGGTGACGCGGACGTTCATGGTTTTTTCGCCGCTGGTTCCGGCCATTCGATTGCGGTGAGGCCGCTTCGTTTCAGCGTCAATTCTCCGAGCAATCCATGGCGCACGGTCACCGCATCCTGCCCAATCACACACGACTCGGCGGTGAGCGTTCCGCCACTGGCCAGCTTCACCGTGCAGACATTGTTGGTCTTGCCGTGGCCGGTTTGCGCTTCCGCGAAAAATATCGTCGAAACATCCGCCATGGGAATTTCCAGCACCTCGTCGCGAAAACCAACCGCAAAGGAAAACAGCCGGCGTCCGGCGTTTGTTCTCATGTCGGCGAGACGGCCACTCCATCGGTCATCCTCACGGCTGATCAGGCTGTCTCGTTTGGAATCGCCCCGTTCTTCGTCGCGATGGCGCTGCAACATGTCGTCCAATTCCTTGATGGAAATTCCCGAAAACTCGTGCCGCCGCCCCGGTTGACTCATGGTCTCGAAAACAAGGCCGCCACCGTTTGCCTTGGACTTGACCCGGTCATTGCATTCACCTTTCAGCTCGCCATTGAGAAATACCCGCAGGCGGGACGCCCGGCGGTCCACATGGATTTCCACCTGCACGCGCTGGTCCCGGAATTGGTCCTGTTGAACTGGAATTCGCGTCAATGTGGTCGTCCGATTTTCCGGCGATGCCCGTTGAAGCAAAATCCCGGAACTGTTGAACTGGAATTGATATCCGTTGCGAGGATCGCCGGACCCGTCATCCGGCGCGGCGAAATCCACTCGGAAATTCGGGCGATCTTCCCACGCTGCCGTGAACTTCAGGACAAAACGTTGCGGCAATTGAAAATCCGCCTTGCCGCTGACAGCTCCACTGGCGATCAGCTTGCCGCCGGCGAATTCCAGCGATCCTTCCTTCGTGCGGACCGTCCATTCTGCAAGACTCCGCGGCCCGGAATAAATCAAATCGTTGTCGCCCGTGCCAACTTGCAGGATTTTCACCAATTTCCGCGGCACCACCACACGGCCAAAAACTGGCGATGCAACCTCCACTCCATCGTCCGACAAGTTATGCAAATCCACCTGCAGCACATCTCCGTTGATCAATTCCAGCCTGACCAGCGGATGTGACAATTCGTGATCTTCGGTTGAAAATCGGATTGATCGCACCGTTCCCGCTTTCAAGCGCAATGGTGCGGGTGCGGCGGAAAGCCCGGAAACCACTTCAACCCGCCCATCCGCATCCACCGCGCGAACCTGACCGGACAAGTGCGCACCAGCATCCGCCAAACGGATTTCATCCGCCGGCAAAAAACCGCACAGTGGCAAAAGCAGCAACAAAACGATGCGGATCATTTTTCGAAAATCGGCAGGTAACGATAGTTCACGGCCAGGGAAAGCAGTGCTCCTGCGGTGCTGAACGCGGTTCCGTGGAAATCCCCCGGAAACGATCCATCTGGATTCTGGATCGCCGCCAGATAGCGGATGTTGCGCGAATTCCACTCGCGCCACGATTCCTCATCCGCATGAAACAATGCCTGGGACATGTAATATTCATAATAAAATGGATAATACCGGTCCCGGTAATCGAAATTCTTTTTCAGATACTCCAAGCTGTTCTTGTAACCCTTCGAGTCCCGCTGCTTCGCCAGCGAAAGGCACAGCACGCCCACCGCGGTGAGCGTCGGCTTGCCGCCCGAGGAATTGGTGTAGCCATAGCCGCCGTCCGCACCGCGGTTGTTGTTCAGGTAGGCCAGCCCCTTGCGGATCGATTCCTCCGGCACCGCCAATCCGGCGTTGCGGGCCGCATACAACGCGACGAGTTGTGCGCCCGTCACACTGCTGTCCGCGTCCTTGCTGTCCGGCCCGTAGCGCCAAGCACCGAAATTGTTCCTCTTCTGCGCGCTGACGATCAGATCGACCGCCTTTTTCAAGGCCACGGCAATGCCAGGGTGATCGACGACTCCATAGGATTCCGCCAGCGCCTTGGTGGCAAAACCATGGCTGTACATGCCATCTCCGATATATCCGTTGCTTTTGTTTTGTTCGGCCAGAATGTAGTCGATCCCTTTACGGATGACTTTCGCGTGCTCGCCAGCCGGATCATCGCCGTGAGCGAGGAACGAGGCGACGCAGAGGCCGACTACGCCCGGCTCGGATCCCGTGCCATCGTCCCATGTTCCCTTGGCCGTCTGCGTCCGCGCCAGGTAGCGCAGGCCTTTTTCGTAAATCGCATCCGCCTGCGCGGGAATCGAATCGTCCGGACGTCCGGGCAATTGCGCAAGCGCCGGAGCCAGCGTGACAAAAGTGATCGCAACAATCCGGCCTGTCATGGTTTCAGAAGTTTTTCCGCACCGCGGTTGTAGGCATCCAATGTGCGGTGGAATTCCGCGGGCATCCCGGCTCCCGCCGTACCCGCGGCCTTGGGCACACGACGCTCTTCGGATGCCCCGCCTGTCGCGCCATGATCCATTTCATTCGCAACGTCGGATTCGCCGCCGTTTTTGTCCGCCTTCCCGCTCTCGTCACCCGGTTTGTCCGGCTCCTTTCCTTCACCCTGCTGCGGTTCCTTGCCGGCCATGCGCTTCAACATGTCGCTCATCGCGCCGCCTTTTTTGGTTTTCGCCTGCGCCGCTTGTTCGATCTTTTCAATGATCTCGGTCTGCGCGGCAATCGTTTCGCCACCGGTTTTCTTTGCCGCCAGCCGGTCGGTGGTTTCATTCATGATGCCCTCCGCTTCCCGGAGCAACTGGATCACGGCGGGCGACGTCTGCTCGATGATGAGTTGTTGCACATCGGCCGACAATTCGTCCTGCGCGACGGCCACGGTGTCCGCACCCTCCGCGTGCGTGGCAGCCACGTTGCCGCCGTCCTGCGCCGCGGAAAACCCCACGCATAAAACGAAGACGAAAAACCAGGCTGTCGGTTGAAAAATCATGGTCACGGCGCACGGCGGGAATCCCGCAACATTTGTTCCAAACTCCGCGTGCGGGCGCGCAGGTCCAGTTCTTTCTGCACCATCCGCATCACCCGCAGCATGAATTCAAAATCCTCCTCCTCGGCATCGGGCATCCCGCTTCCGCCACCTCCACCAGCCCCTGCCGCCGCGGCGCGGGCTGCCTCCAGTTGTTTCGCCCATTCCATCAATTGATCGCCCCATCGCTTGACCTCTTCGGTTGCTTCGAACGACCGGTTCGCCAGAAGTTTCATGCGGGCGTCTTCCATCGCAAGATCCATTCCCGATTCCACCATTTCCTTCCGGATCGCCGAAAATCCCTGATCGCCGCCCATGCGTGCCGCGAACCCGGCAAGGTCTTCCTGAATCCAGCGGACATCGGACGCCACAACCGCTTGCCGGACCGCGCTTTCTTCCAGCCGTCGCGCGTCGGATGGATCAAGGCGGTGCTTTTGCAATCCAAGCAAACGGTTGAATGCCTGCGCCACCGTGGCGGCGATCGCCTGCTCTTCCGCCGATGCTTTTTTCAATCGGTTCACAAACGTGCCGGCTTCCATCGTCCGATTCGCATCGTTCGCCTCGCGCACGGCCTCGCGCATTTTCTCCAGTGCTTCCTTTTGTTTTTCGACCGCCTGATCCATTTCTTCCGCTGCCTTTTCCGCGGTGTTCGCCTCATCGCCGGCATTGCCGAGTTTCCCGCGCACTTCGGGGATGTTCTCCTTGGCGAGTCCGTCCATCGATTCCGTCGCGCGCGAAAGTTTTTTCAACGCGGCGTCGCCGATGTCCGGATTGCGTGCGGCGTCCTTGAATAATTTTTCCAAACCCCGCGCCAGGTCGTTCGTCCGGCGGGCCGTTTCACCCTCTTCATCTTCCTGGCGACGCACTCGGCGACGGTTGTTTTCTTCCGCCAGTTGTTCCTTGTCCAATTGCCCGAGCCGTGCGTTTTCGTCGAGCAGCCCCTCCTCACGGCGCGCCAGATCCTCCATGCCGGTCACCAACCGGTCGAAGCGGTTCTTCACCATCTGCGCGTGTTCATCGCGGGTCAGAACGTAAATCGTGATCGGCCCGGAATAGATCCGCCCGCGTTGCGGAAACCGGTCCGCCGCATATCCGCGCATCACAATTTTCTGCGGGCGGATTTCAAACGCAGCCGGGCAAAACGATGCGCTCTTCGACAGTTGCCGCTGGCCCGGTCCGCCGTTCGCCAATGAAATTTCACCGCGAGCCGGTGCCGTATCCCGCGGGCTTGACGGCTCGCCCTGCCATTCGAATCCGATTTCTAACAATCCGTTCTCATCATCGCCCAGCACTTCGAAATCAATCGACTCCTCGGGCAGAATCGCCAACTGCCGTTCGGCGCCCTGCAAGTAACAAGTCGGTGGCGAGTCGATATGGCCATCAACTCTCAGGACAAACCCCGGCACCCCCGCAAGCCCGTGGACATCCGTCCAAAACATCGGCAATTCGAGCGAATCCTCGCCGATCTTCAACACTTCGGTTTTCAATCGGCGGCCGTTTACGCTCATCTGCGCGGAGGCTCCGTGTATTGGACCGGCATCGCCCACCGTCCGCACCGGCCCGTAACTTCCGTTTCCTGCGTCCCGGTCCAGCATCAGCGAAAACCTCACCCGGCTTCCTGCCACCGCATCGACAATGCCGCTTTTCAAGTCCATCTCCCTCGGCGGCGTTCCCAGATACTCCGGCTCAACCACGTGTGCCGTCACCTTCTCCACTGCCGGCCGGATCATCGGCACGATCTCCATGCGATGTTCCAAATCACCCATCCGGAAAACCGCCTCACCGGCAGTCTGCTGACCGGGAAACACAAATGAATAGCCGCCCCGTTGCCGTTTCGAAATCACCTCCGCGCCCGAGCCGAATCGCGCAACACCACTTGGCGGTTGCCACTCGGAATCGTTCGCCAGGCGCAGATGCACGGTGAACGATTCACCAGCCGCGACGATCATCCGGTCCGGTGCGTTTCCGAGCCGCGTGAACGTGTAGCGTTGCGTATCGGAAAACGGCAGCAACCAGCGTTGCAACGCGTTCATCGTCGCACGCCGCGTCGTCAGCAGCAAAGCCCCGGTTGCAGCCAACAACACCAACGCCAGAATTCCCCAGGCAACATGGCGGCGCGGAGGAAGCGCCGCGGCCAGATCACGCGTTTCGGCTTCCACCGCCACGGCCGCAAGCGCCGCTTCCCGCAAACGCGGCGACATGCCCGTCGCGGCCGTTTCCGTCCGCGCCTGTAATTCGATCACTCCCAGAAGGCGGTCGCCAAACCCCGGAAACTTTCTCGCGATCAACCGTGCGATCTCCTCTTCACTGCGCCGTTTCCACAGCCAGCGATGAAGCCAATACGGCGCGAAGCCCGCGAAACCCGCCACCCCACCAAGCAAAATGCCCACACGCGCCCACCACGGCGTCGCCCACAGCCGGTCGAGGCCATAGACCAACAAAAACGACGCAACCAACCCGATCACACCCGCCGCAGCGGCCTCAAGAATCTTGATCCGCCAGAGACGACGCCGGAAATTCCCGAGTTTTCGCCGCAATCCTTTCGGAAATTCGTTTCGATTCAGGGAAACGTCGCTCATTTGACCGGTTGCTACCGGTCGGAATTTCCCAGAGAAACGACCATCCTGCCAGTCGTTTTTCCGAGTTCCTGACCGTGTCAGGGCCATGCAGAAGGGGCATCTTGGCCCGCCGGAGCGAGGGCCGGAAGAGGCGGGCCTGCAAAGCCCTTCTACCTTTGCGGCGGAAAATCCAAATGAGGCGGCCGCGGGAATGGGTTAAGATTTTGTTTCCGTCGGCCGTTGATTCTCATAATAAAGCGCGACAACCGAAAGGAAGAAACCGCCAAAGTCCCATGTCTGAAAACGCACCCGGTTCTCCCATGTCGGATTTTGTCAGCCTGCTGACCCGTCATCAGCCGGATATCTGGGCGTATCTTCTCGGTTTGATGCCAGGCCACCCGGATGTTTCCGATGTCCTGCAGAAAACCAACATCGTGCTTTGGAACAAACGTGACTCCTTCACTTCCGGCACGAATTTCCGCGCATGGGCATTCACCGTCGCACGCTTTGAAATGCTCTCGCACTTGAAGTCGCAAAAGCGCAACAAGTGTTTCACCTTCGATGACGAAGTATTGGAGCTGCTGGCCGATCAGGACGCGAATGAATTCCACGAAACGTCCGAACGTCTTGCCGCGTTGGAAGCCTGCATGGCGAAACTCCGGCCACAGGAACGCGAACTGATCGAGTACCGCTACAGCCGCATGGACGGGCTCGAGGCGCTGAGCGGCCGTTGTGGACGCAGCGTGTCCTCATTGTCCGTGTCCCTGTTTCGGACGAGAACATGGCTGCGTCGTTGTATAGTCGCGACACTCTGGACAAAGGAGGGGCTCTCGTGAACCGCAACCACCTGGAAGAACTTTGCCAAGCCGCGCTCGATGGCACCGCCACCGATGGGGATGCCGTGGAGTTGCAAAACGTCCTCCGCCACAATGCAAACGCCCGGGCTCTGTACTGGGAATACGTCCGGCTGCACCAAGCACTGGAACTGCGTTTCTCCCACGCCTCCGCCCTGCCAGCCCGCAGCAGCGTGATGGAATTCCCCGGCACGCGCCGCGGTACCGCCACCCGGGCGACCTTGGCGGCGGCTGCCGCCATCGCGATCGGGATCGGAACCTGGGCCGTGCTCGCCCGTGATCGGTCGGCCGCCACCTACCGGGCCTCCACCCAAAGCATCCTCAGAATTGAACATGCGAACGGCGCGAAGCACGCCGCAGGCACGCTCATGCCCGGCTCGCGGATTCATCTGAGGCAAGGCCAGATCGAACTGCATTTTTCGGGCGGCACGCGCAGTGTGATCCAGGGCCCTGCGGAGTTGCGGCTGCAATCCTCTGCCGCCATCGAACTGCGCCGCGGCAACGGGTGGTTTCATGTTTCCAGAAAAGACCATGGTTTCCAGGTCACCACTCCGGAGCTCAACCTCATCGACTACGGCACCGATTTCGGAGTGAGGGTAAATCTTCTCGATCCTGACGAGATCCACGTCTTCTCCGGCGAGGTGAAAGCCACACCGCGGTCGGGTGGCCAAGGGAAACACTTGGTAACCGGCATGGCCCGCCTCGTGGACTCTTCCGGCACCTTGGCCGAAATTCCCCTCGCGCCGGATTCCTTCGCCCGGACAATGTCTCAAGGGCTTCCTTACCTCCGCGTCAGTTTCGACGCTCTGACTGACGGCCGTTTTTCGGTCACCGGCACCCACCCGGAAGCCAATACGGTCAACGCCCGGCTCAATGCCGGGAAAGGTTCGCCCACCCTCGTGGCCGGTGTTTCCGGAAACGCCCTCCGGATGAGCGGACGCGGCGATCAAGTGGTGACGGATTGGCCGGGAATTTCCGGCATCGCGCCGCGCACCGTCATGTATTGGCTCAAGGTGGATCCCGCTGCCAATCTGCTTGGCCACCCTTCGATCGTCGGCTGGGGCGACTACCACATGCCGCGCGGAAAATGGAAAACCATGCTTCTCCAAGAGGTGAGCGGCGGCCCGGCGTTTCCTCGCATTTCCTTCGGCGGATACGCCTACGACGCCGCGGTGCCGGTCAACGACGGCAAATGGCACCACCTTGCATTCAGTTACACCGGCAAGGCAGCGGAAAACGGCCATCCCGACGTCGCCATTCACATCGATGGCAAGAACCAGGGCACCCTCAAGTTCAGGAACTACGACCGTTCGCCTTTTGATCATCAGCTGCCGGAAACCAACACCGAGGGTGCGGCCCAGCCCATGGGCATCGCATCGGTGATCGACGATAGTCCGGTGACCTTTGCCGGGCAGATCGATGAACTGAAGATTTTCGCCGGCGTATTGGCGGATGACGACATCCGCGCCGAATACCGCAAGGGCGGGGACCGGCCATAACCCACGCAAACCGGCCTTCGCCAGCAGCGGGAAATTTTTCCCCGGGATTTTGTGCTAAGAACCCAGCCTTTGTTGCTGTTCTTACAACGGCGACCACAAAGCCACCCCCAACAATGACCCAAATTACCAAACCGACCGTTTCGCTCGCGGCACTTGCCGCCGTGTTTGCCCTTGCCGCAACCGCCAACGCAGCCACCTCCGTCAGCATCAACATCACCAATGACGATGTGGATACCCACCAAGTCAATAGCGACGAAACCGCGACCTCGCTCTTCACCGGAGCGAACTGGAACAACGTGGCCGTCCGCACGGATGGACTCAGCGCCACCATTGCCACCCCGATCAACCAGAGTCTGACGGATAGCACCGGAGCATCGGGCGCGGCCACCATCACGGGCAACAATCTGCCTGCCGGGGATGGTTTCGTCGAGAACTCCGGCGCGGCAAACGCGACCACTGGCACCCAGGGACTCATGGGTGCCTATCTTGCCTTCGGCGGTACCACGGCAGGCAATAGCAACGAAACCATCACCATCTCGGGACTCGGCGGGGACTTCGCCGCCGGCTACGATGTTTATCTTTACTTCGATATCCTCACCGCCCGGACCTACGGTTTCACCATCGGCAGCCAGACGTTTTTCACCAATGACGGCAGCGGGACCGGCAACTACGCGCTGGCAAGCCCCACCTGGACCCGCGCGACGGGCACCACCTCCGGCACCGCAACGGCAAACGCCAACTATGCGCTCTTTACTGGTCTGAGCGGCTCGTCGTTCACCATCTCCGGGGCTGCCACCCCCCGTTCGGTGTTGTCAGGCATCCAAATCGTCGCCGTCCCCGAACCGTCCGCCGCCGCCCTGCTCGGTGGCCTCGGCATGCTCGCCCTCCTGCGCCGCCGGCGTTGATTCCAAAACCCATTGCCTCCCAACGCCGGTCACTTTCGCGAGTGACCGGCGTTTTTTTCTCCAGCCGTGATTTCCAAACGGAGACTGAATTCGGACTTTCTTGAGATGAAGCCGCCGGTAAAGAGGTTGAAACGCCAAGGCGCAAGAAGCCAAGGCAATTTTGTAACCGCGAATCGGGCGAATCTTGCGAATGGAAGACACAAAATACGGTAATTATTTGTTTTGCCGGACCGCGTGATGATCGGGAAAATTGGTCTCTATCCGTTGCGGCTCGCCGCCGCAATCACCACCTGCCGCGAGCCGCGGCAGCCACGCTTGCATCGGAGGCATTCAGAGAAACAGCTTTGCGCGTTCCACCGCGTCTCCGCGTTTCGGTTTCCAAGCCGACCCAACCGGATTTTGAAACCCGCCTCATTTCCGCGGCTGTGGCACGAAACTTTTCGGATCGTCCGGCCACGGATGTCTGGGATACCTTCCCGCGATTTCCTTCTTCATCTGGAAATAACCATTCGCCCAGAAATTACGTAAGTCTTTTGTCATTTGCCACGGCTTCTGCCCAGGCGTGAGAATGCGCACCAGCAGCGGCACGCGCCCGGCGATGATTGTTGGCGTCTCCCACACCCCGAAAAGGTGCGATACACGCATCGAGATGAATGGATCCCTGCCGGCTTCGTAAGTGATTTTCGCCGATTGCCCGTTGGCTAATGAAATCCGCTCCGGACAATACGCATCCAGCGCGGCGCGTTGCGATGCATTCAGCCATTCACGCAAAACCGGCCACACCGGCGCGTCCTTCACATCCCTGTAGGCCACATGTCCGTGGCAAATTTGTGCGATGGCGTCCACGCGGTCCTGCTCTTCCCAGCCGGGCATTTCCAACTCGGACATGTGCTTTCCTAACAACAACAAACGCGCGATCCATTGCTCTACCGCATGATCCCAGTTTTTCAAAACCAGCTCATCGTCCATGACATGCCGCGCCAACAATTCCGCCGCCGCATCCGCGTGCACGCCGTGATCGCTGTCATGCGTTTCCAATACAAGATCGCGGAAACGCGTTTCCTTGCGGGAAATCACGCGCCGCCGGGAATCATCCCACGCCACCCCGGAAAATTCCGAAAAATCTTCCGGGAATTCCTTGGCCAACCACGCCGGGTCGATCGCCGTCGCCCGGCGCAAATGCGTGATCACATCGCGCCCTTCCACCTCCGTGATTTCCGCCGCCACGAACGCCGCGGCATTTTTCGCACACGAGTCTTCATCCAGCTTTCCGCGCCGGCTTCCCGCCACCTTGCAAGCCAGCGTGCTTTGGCTGAAACGAATCGCCAGCCGGTCGCTGAACGCCGCCAGCATCGCATGGCCGATCGCCTCGTGGTTCGTGCGAAAATCCGGCTTGTTCCACGCCCAGCCGTTGCGCGTCGCCATGGCCTCCAACCGCCGGTAGCCTTGGGAGATTTCCCGCGCACCGCGTCCCAGAATTCCCACCTGCGAACAACGGCGTGGATCGAAATCCATCTCCACCGCCGTCTCGTAGCCGCGATATTCCCCCGCGAAGTCACTGTCATCATCCGCGAAAATGAAATCCTTGCGCCCCACGCCACCGCGTTTGTTCGCAAACACTCCCTCGCCCTGCACCGCGGTGGCGATGAACGCCGTTTCCGCCAGGCAGCCGTAGCGTTTCCCCGCCAGCAGCAGCCGGGAAAACCGCGGCTCCAATGGCAGCGCCGCCATCTGCCCTCCTTCCTCTGTTAACTTTCCCTCCGCATCCGTCGCCCCCAAATCATGCAAAAGTTTCTCCGCCCGTTGCAGGCTCTCCTCCACTGGCGCCTCAAACCATCGGAATCCACGCACGTCATCCACGCCCGACGCTTTCAGCAACAGCACCGCCTCCGCCAAATCCACCCGCCGCACTTCCGCTTCTTCAAATTCCGTGCGGCGCGCATGCTCCGCTGCCGACCACAACCGGAACGTGCGCCCGGGAGCCGTGCGCCCCGCGCGGCCCGCCCGTTGTTCCGCCGCCGCCCGCGAGATTTTTTTGATCAACAACGTATCGATTCCCCGCCGCGGCTCGTAGGCGGAAATTCGCGCCAACCCCGAATCGATCACCGTCCGCACCCCGTCGATCGTCAGCGAAGTCTCCGCCACGTTCGTCGCCACGATGATCTTCGGTTTCTCCGATGGACGGATCGCCGCCTCCTGCGCCGTCGGCGGCAGCGCCGAATAAAGCGGAAAAACATCCCAGCCGCGCGAAAACGAACCGGTTTCCAGCAGCTTGATCGTTTTGCGGATTTCATGCGTTCCTGGCAGAAACATCAGGATGTTTCCCGCGTCCGCCATCGTCATCGCCTCCGCGCACACCTTCACCACCCGTTCCCAAACGTAGAAGGGCCTTCCAGGCCCGCTCTCACTTCCCTCCGGCCGATACACCACCTCCACCGGAAACGTCCGCCCGCCCGCCTCCAGCGTCACCACCGGCGCCATGTATTCCGCCAAGCCCGCCGTCTCCAACGTCGCCGACATCACCAGCACTCGCAAATCCGCACGCTTCTTTTCTTGCAGCTCGAGACACCGCGCGAGCGCAACATCCACCGCAAGCCGGCGTTCGTGGAATTCATCGAAAACCACCGCGCCGATTCCTGTTAGCTCGGGATCATCTTGAAGCCAGCGCGTGAACACCCCGTCGGTCAGGTAAATGATCCGCGTGTCCGCCCGATACCGCGTATCGAACCGCACAGCGTAACCCACCTCAGTTCCCACTTGCCCGCCGCGTTGTTTCGCCACCCAGCCCGCCAGCAAACGCGCCGCCATCCGCCGCGGCTCGATCACCAGGATTTTCCCCTCGATCCCCGCCTCCAGCAACATCCCCGGCACTTCCGTTGATTTCCCCGACCCCGTCGGCGCCTTCAACAACACACGGTCGCAGTTTCCTCCGTTCACAGCAGCACGCAACTCATCCGCAATCTCAAAAACAGGCAGCACGCCGCAAAGGAATCCATAAACCCCTGCGCTGGCCAGCGGGAATCACCATCCCGGCTGCTCTTCGGGGAGCGCCTGCTTCCAGCAGGCATCAGGAAGCATCCTGCTTCCGCATCTTTCTCTTCCGCCAAATTCCTTCTGCCTTGGCATTACTCGGAAAATTGATGCCACGGAAGTCCGAACGCCATCGATTTGCCCGGCTACTTCGCCGGGGCGACGACAAATCGTTCGGAAAAAGGCTCGCTGGACATCACGGTGAAATCGAGTCCAGTGGTCGCTTCGAAGGCTTCGAACGCTTTGCCCATGATGTGGGCCGCCGATTGGGAATCGGCTACGACGTATATCGTGTCTCCTCCCCATGACGACCAAACTTCCGGCTTAAATTTGCCATTGGACTTTTCGATAAATTCCCGCGCCTTCTTCATGGCCTCCTCTTGGTTCTTGAATTTTCCCGCGACCAGGTAAACGGGCTGTTTGACGAGATGATCCCTTACCTGCTGGGTCTTGCGAGGAGGGATTGCGACCAATCTCTGGCCACGGGCTTCGGAGTGAACGCTCAAATACAGACAATTCGGATCCTCAAACACTTCGCCCAAGGTCCATTCCAAATCCCCGTTCCGGTCAGCCCCAAAGCGTTCTTTAATCCATCCTCCCCAAACGATATCAACCCGGCCAAGCGATGCTCCACTTTCCCTATGGCATTTGATAAGGCGGGATTTCTCATCGTCCCACCTTTGGTGGTGATCAGGAAATCGCGAAAGCAATGCTGCCAGTTTCACATCGTCATTTTGGAAGTTGATCACTTCAGATATTTTATGCGGCTCATCGGGATGGGAAGAGGTTGAGACATCGAGTAAGAGTTGGCTGCGAACTTCCGCACCCAAGCCTGATGCGGATTTGGGATCGGACGGTACTTTGGAATACTCTACGAGGAACCGTCTCGCGCGATGGCTGTAGTATGACCCAAGGTTATCGAACTCAGATCTGAGGATGATATAACCATCAGAATTGGAACCGAGCAATCGTTCCTCAACTTTGACCTCATGGTCGGGAGTTCCCGTGGCGAGAAACGAGGAAGTGAGCAAAACCAATGCGGTAAAGATGGGGAGATGTGGTTTCATGGCAAAATCTGTGAATTGGACCTAAGGAAGTCCTCTTCATCGATTGCAATCTGCTCAAGCGATGTGGATGTGTCGAGAATGCTAACCAGCGGATAGAACGCGACAGTCACGGGAAGCTGCGAGTGAGGCCTTTTGACGCGGGCGCTCCAAGAGTGACTGTTGCGTCCCTCCGCAGCAGGGAATCCCCCGTTTCTCTTCCTTCGCCGCAAAGAATACTGTCGCGGAAAGATCGTGCGGGCGTGATGCCCGCGCTCCAGTGCCGGCACTTCACGCTGGCGCAGTGGATTGCGGAGACGTTAGTTTTCGCGCATGAAACTCGGCGTCATTGGTTGCGGGAAAATGGGCACGGCGTTGGTGGCGGGCGCGGTGCGTTCGGGTACCATCAAGGCGGCAGATGTTGCGGGAATGGATCCCCACCGCGAAGCCCGCGAAAGTTTCACGAAGCATACCGGCGCGGAGGCCCACGACGGCATCGGCGCACTGGAAGGCTGCGATGTGTTTCTTCTCTGCACCAAACCGCAGGATGTGGCCGGCGCGCTCAAGTCCGTGATGGAAGTCAGCGGTGAATCCGTGCTCGTCATTTCCATCGCCGCGGGTGTGACATTGACCACTCTCGAAACTGCGGCCGGCCACGCCACCCGCGTGATCCGGGCGATGCCCAACACACCTGCGCTCGTCGGCAAAGGGGCGGCGGCGTATTGCCTTGGTGCCAAGGCGACTTCCAGCGATGCGGAGATCGCGAAAAAACTCCTCGGCTCCGTCGGCCTTGCCATCGAGGTAAAGGAATCGCTGATGGATGCGGTTACAGGTCTTTCCGGCAGCGGACCGGCTTACGTGTATCAGGTGATCGAAGCGCTCGCCGATGGCGGCGTGCGGGTCGGACTTGCGCGCGCCGATGCACTTCAACTCGCTGCGCAAACGGTTTTCGGTGCAGCGGCGATGGTTCTTGAAACCGGTGATCATCCCGCGGTCTTGAAAGACATGGTCACTTCTCCCGGCGGCACCACCATCGCCGGTCTCGCGGAGCTGGAAGCACGCGGACTGCGCTCCGCATTGATCGAAGCCGTCGCCGCTGCGACAAGGCGTTCCCGCGAACTTGGCGGCTGACTGTTTTTCCCCTTTTCGGAGGCGGCGCACCCCGTATGCTGCGGGCCATGACCCGATGGTTCTTTTGTCCGGCCGTTCTTTGCGCCGCCGCCGTCCACCTCGTCTCCTGCGGTGCTGATGACGACGTCCCGCCGCTCGCGGGAACCGTGCAAGCCAATGCCGGCAAAGGCGAAGCGCTCTATCAGAAAGCGCAGTCGCTCGAAAAATCCGGACGCTCCCACAAGGCGGTGAAAGTTTACGACGAGCTTGCCGACAAATACCCCTACTCGCCCTCGGCCGCCAATGCGCGATTCCGCCAAGCGGAACTGCTCGAAGGCGAAGGCAAAATTGAAGATGCATTCGAAGCCTACGACGCGCTGCTCGTCCGTTATCCCGGACACAAGCTCTACAAATCCGCGCTTGCCCGCCAAGCGTCCATGGCACAGCGCGCCGCCCAAGGCGATATCAAGTCGAGCTTCCTCGGCATCAAATCGAAACTCTCGTTGGAGAAAACCGTCGAGATGCTCGGCAAGGTGCGCACGCACGCCCCCCGCTCCCGCGCCGCCGCCAAAGCACAATTCACCATTGGCGAACTTTATCATTCGAAGAAAAAATCGAAGGAAGCCATCGCCGCATTCCGCGAGCTGGTAAAAGACCAGCCCGACATGCCCGAAGCTTCCGAAGCTCTCTTTCGGGTCGGCGTGATTTACCTTGAGGAGGCCGAACGCGGCAACCAGAGCCAAGGCACGCTGGATCTTTCGCGCGAGGCGTTCAACGACTACCTCATGCAGTATCCCGGCCATCACCGCAACGCGGAGGCCCGCCGCAAGATCGCCAACCTCCAGGGCAAGGATCTGCAACGCTCCTACGATGTCGCCAAGTTCTATCAGAAAACCGGCAAGACCGAAGCGGCGAAAGTGTACTACCGCGATATCATCAAAAGCTCCGGCTCCGGCAAACTCCACGATGCCGCCCGCGCCCGGCTCCGCGAGCTCGGCGAATGACGTGCCCAATTTCCCGCCGCTCGACATGAAAATTTTTTCCCTCGCCCTGATTTCCTGCGTGCTGGTTTCGTGCGCCGGTTATCGGCTTGGAGGTTTGAAACCGGCCTCGCTGGCCCGCGTGCATAAGATCGCGGTTCCGATGTTTCACAACGCAACCCAGCATCCCCGCGCCGAAGTAATCGCAACTTCCGCCGTCGCTAACGCCATGGTGCAGGACGGCACTTACCGTGTTTCTTCCCTCGATCACGCGGATGCGGTGTTGGAAGGAAACCTCAAGTCCATCGACTACTCATCAATCCGTGGCCGCAGGCTCGATACCTTGTATCCCGATGAGCTGCGCAACGAAGTAACAATTGAGTGGCGGTTGCTCGACGCGCGCGACCGGACGAAAGTCCTGGCTTCCGGATCGGCCGGCGGCAGCAGCCAGTTGTTTGTTTCCGCGAACCTGCAAACCGCCCGCAACAACGCGCTGCCGGAAGCTCTCGAGCGCGCCGGCGAGGCTCTCGTTTCGCGGATTTCCAATGGCTACTGAAACCAGCGACGCACCGGCGGTCGGCATCATCGGCGGCAGCGGGATCTACGAGATCGACGGCTTCGAGCACACCGGCACGACGACGGTTTCCACGCCTTTCGGCGATCCATCCGAAGCGATCACCGGTGGATTTCTCCATGGCCGTCGCGTTTGGTTTTTACCGCGTCACGGCGCGGGCCACACGCTCATGCCTCACGAAGTTCCCCACCGCGCGAACATCTGGGCGCTCCGCTCGCTCGGTGTACGGTGGCTTGTTTCCGTGAGCGCCGTCGGCAGCCTGTGTGATGAAATGGCGCCGCGCCACCTCGTCGTTCCGGATCAGATGATCGATCGCACCGGTACATCCGCAATCCACACGTTTTTTGGCAATGGCATCGTCGCGCATTTCAGTTTTGCCGAACCGTATTGCGCGGAACTCCGGCGGTTGATGGTGGATGCGGCACGCGAGGAATGCGGCTCGGTGCACGATGGCGGCACGTATCTTTGCATCAACGGCCCCGCCTTTTCCACCCGCGCGGAAGCGGAAATGCACCGCAAGATCGGCGCGAACATCATTGGCATGACCAACGCCCCGGAATGCCGGCTCGCCCGCGAGGCAGGAATCGCCATGGCGACACTCGCGCTGGTGACCGATTACGATTGCTGGAAAAGCGGGCAACCGCACGTCGATGCCGCCAGCGTGGCTGCGGTGATGAAAACCAACAGCATCGCCGCCAAAAGCATTCTTCGCCGCCTGATCCCGCGCATACCATCCGCACCAACCTCACCCGCCCACACCGCCATTTCTTCGGCGGTCATGACTCCGCGGCATCTTTGGCCGCAAAAAACCGCCGATGATCTCGCGCCGTTCCTGCCGCAGGATTTCGCCTGATCATCCGAGTCCCGCAGCTCGCCAGGACTCTTGCAAAACTTCCAGCACCGGGCCGGGTGGTTTCACCCCGCCAACAACTCCCTGCACCGGGCCGCGCACGGAATTCGTTAGAATAATCTCATCGGCCTCATCGGCCTCATTCATTTTCACCCGCTGCTCCAACACGCGGATTCCATGTCTTTGGGCGTGCTCGCAAATCACCTCGCGGGCGATTCCCGGCAAACAACCGCTCGCCAGCGCGGGAGTAACGAGCGTTCCATCGCTCACGAGAAATACATTCGCCGTTGATGCTTCGCATAGCTCGTCGAGTTCGTTCGCCCACAGCAAATCATCACAATTCATCCGCCGCGCGTAATCGAGCGCCAGCAGGTTCGCCGCATACGACGCGCATTTCAGGCCGGCCAGCGGCGAACGGCTGTTGCGCCGCCAAGGACAGATTCCCAGCCTGACAATTTTCGGAGGATCGTCCGCAGGCATGACGGTCAGCCATTGCAGGAAATCACTTCCCCGTTGCAATTCATCCATCCTCCCGCTCCCCGCGGTCAATCCCACACGCACGCGAAAAGTTCTCTTCCCGCCCGCCGTCATTTCCGCGACCGCTTGCGGGACTTCCGAAACATCCACCATCCACCCGAGCCGGGCGCACGAGCTTTCCAGTCTCCGTTGGTGCCGGTCCCACAGCGGAAGATTTCCATCGATCGCCAGCATCGCCTCAAACAGGCCGAGTCCGTGCAACAGTCCACGATCCGATGGTGCAACCGCGAAATCTGCCGCCGGAATCCACGCGCCGTCATTCCAAACCCTTGTCATTGGCGCGGAAGGATGGCCGCGACCGGGCTTGAATGTCGAATCCATTCCCGCCAGCGTGCCAACGCAACATGCGTCCGCTCCTTTTTCAGATTTTCCTCACCGGCATCGCCATCATCGGACTCGGCATTTTTTCGCCGCAGGTGCTGCCAAAAAACCCGGCCCTCGAATTTCTACAGGGTGCGTTCACGCTCGGCGGAGGAATTCTCATCTGCGGTTTTTTCGCATTGAAAATGCACTGGCATGGCATCATCGGTGCCGCGGTAATGGCGCTTCTTGGCACTGCCCGCGGTGCCGCAAACCTGCCGGATTTTTTCCGTTTTGTTGCAGGCGACCGTTCCCGCAGTCTGGCTCCGTTGCTGGAGTTCGCGGTTACCGCGGCGTCGGTGGCGCTGTTGGCAGCGGTTGTGCGGACCCTGCTCCGGGAGCGGGTGCGCCGTTTGCAGGAGTCTCGGGAGGCGGAAAATCGTCCGGCTGACCGGTAATCACCGTTTCAACGGCTGGTTTCGGCAGCAAATCCTGCCATTCATGAAGCTCAGATCCGCTGCCCAAACCGCCGATTTCCTGCAACAGTTCATGACAACGCTGCCGCCATTTCGCGTAGTCCGGCGGTGCTTTTTCTTCCTCGCGGCTCCCCGGAAACACCACGTAACTCACCGTGAGTTGGGAAACCGGCCGGCTATAGGGAGATGACCGCGGCTCAATCTGCTTTGCCATCCGCAGCGAAGCCTCGCCCACCTTGAATGTCGGCCCGCCATCACCAACGATCGCCGGATACGCGTTCTTGCCGTGAATGACGACGACGTAATCCCCGACCTTCGGCGCGAAGGAATCCGACGAGGTCAGAAGATCGATGGGGATCACGATAAACGGATCATATTCGGCGATCAGAAAACTGCGTGATGCCATGTCCTGAACGCCCCGTTGAAGCATTGAGATTCGTTGCCGCAACCATGCCTTGCGATCCGCCGCGGTTGGCGCAGCCAGTTCCTTGCGTGCTTTGGCGAGCCGCCGCTCCCAGCCCGCGATCATCGGGTTCGGAGTTTTCGTCCGCTTCGGCCATGCGTAGCTTGTGAATGGCTGGTAATGGGTCGAGTTGACGATTTCGGCGGGCATGGTTGCCAACCGGTCGCCATCCGAACCGTCCGAAACCACATCCATTTCGGCTTGCAGGAAAAACACCTTGCGGCCCGTTGGCCCGCGCATCTCCAGCACTGTTTGGCAATCGTAGAAATTGTGTTTGCTCAGCAGTTCATTGAGCGTGTGCGCGGCCTTGCGAATGCGGCCGACCTTGCGGTCGTAGAGTTTTCCATACCATGGAGAAACCCTGGCGGTCGCCAACATCGTTGGCAGCCCTGGCAATACCGCGGAGAGATCGCGATTCGCAGTTTCGAGTTCCGGCAATGTTTTCGCTGCCACGGGAACGTTCAAACTCAACCTGTAGGTCGCGGCGTAACTGTTCTCATCGATTCGTTCTCTAACAGCCGTTCCGCCCGTTCCAATTTCGATCTCGGTCTTGAAAGGAATGCCGCTGCGGAGTTTCCGCACGTCGTCCACCTTGCCGATTCCCGGCGCATATTCACGGACGACTTCGTCAGGCCGCACCTGATCTTCCGCCTGTTTGATGCGGGCATCCGCGGCTCTGAGGATTTCGGCCTTCTCGGCTTCGTAACGGTCCCGCAGTTCTTCCAACGCTTGGTTTTTCTCCGCATCGGCCAATTGCCGGCGTTCCTCGTGATCGTTCGCCCGACCGCTGCTGGCCGGTTGAAAAATCTCCCTGAGTCCGCGTTTCACTTTTCCGGGAAACGAAGTGAAGCAAAGCACCACGGCGGCCGCGCAGACGACAAGGAAACCCGCCGCAACCCATTTTCCGCCATCTAGCTTTCGGTTCTCGCCAACACTCATCTCCGCCACGCTAGCCAAATGAACGGTTCCAGCAACACCGCGGTTCCGGTTTCAACCGACCCGCGCCGCTTTGAAAAAACGATATCCCGCATGACCGGTTGCATAACAAACCGCGACAGCCAGCGCCGCAGCCCCGCGCATCGCATTGTTGCGCCAATCCGCCAATAATTTGCGGCGGAACACGCCGTTTGCCAGTGCCTCGCGCAGCGTTACCGCCAAGCACGCGGTCCATGTTTTGCCCACTCCGGACGCAAGATCGAGCTCCTCGACGCACTCCAGGCCAGCATCCCGCAACCACCCGCGAACGTCGGCATCGCTAGCAATTCCCGCCAGTCCGCCAGTCTTGCGAATGAATCGCCACAACCAGCGAAAGCACGTGGATTCCGGCATCAGCCACACTGCCAGCACGAGTTTTCCACCCGGAGCCAACGCGCGCGCCATTTTGGCGACCTCCGCCGCCGGCGCGGACATGTGTTCGAGGCTTTCCATCGCCACGACCCGGTCAAACGCCGCGGCCGGCGCATTCCACCCCGACCAATCCGCATGAACGGGAACCAGCCCCGGCAAACCCTCCATTGCCGCGGCCTGGACCCCGGAATTTGTCACCGCCGTCACCCGGACACCGTGATCGCGCACCCAACTCGAGGCCATTTTTCCATACCCGCAGCCCACGTCACAAACGTTCATTCCGGGTGCCAATTCAACGAACTCAGTGAACCGCCGTTCCATTTCCAGCAAACCCGCCGCCAATGTTTCCGCCCCGTCTCCCCACCAGGCGTGGTGGACGCGACCTCCAAAAACCGTGCGGTAAAACCCATCCAAGGAATCGTAATCGGCCGCCACCGCCTGCTGCACCACGTCGTCCATTCCCCCAAAATTGCCAAGCTTCGCCGCACCTGCAAGAGCATCCGCCCGGTCTTGGCATGAATTTTGCTTTACGCCGAAAGGTTTTACCGCCCATTCTTTGGCTGCGGATGTCGGATCTCTATCTCCATCAGGGTTTATCCCAGCATCAGACGCTGGCGCCACAGATGCGTAAAAGCCTGGAAATTCTCCAGGCAAACTCCCTCGAGCTCTCGCAGCTTCTCCGCCAATCACTCGAGGCAAACCCCACGCTTGAGGACGTTACGGAGATTTCCTCGCTCGACGAAGATGGGCCGGATTCCGAAGAGGGCGATTCACTTGCGCGCCTGAACGACACCGACGACGACTGGCGCGAGCGTGCGATCTACGAAGGGCGCAACATCACCTGGTCGCAGGATGATGAGGAACGCCGCCAGTATTTGTATGAATCCATCGTCGCACCTGTTTCCTTGCAGAGTCACTTGAAACAGCAGCTCGATCTCTCACTGGTTGAGCCGGAAACCCGCGAGGCGGCGGAATTGATCCTCGGTAATCTCGATGAACGGGGATTCCTCGATCTGCCGTTGCGCGAACTCACGAGCCGTTTCGGCCTTACGGCGGAAACACTTCAAAAGTCCCTCGAACTCGTGCGTTCCTTCGATCCACCCGGCATCGGCGCGGAATCCATCGCCGAGTCCCTATTGTTCCAAATTGAACGCGCCGGTGGAAAAAACGACATCGAATACCGCATCGTTCGCGACCACTTGGAGGACCTCGCCAAGAAACGCCATCCCATCATCGCAAAAGTCCTCGGCGTCAGCATCGAACGCGTCAACGAAGCCGCCTCCAACATCGGCAAACTCACACTCAATCCCGGCGGCGATTTCGATCCGACTGGCAATCCCTACATCCAGCCCGACGTCATCGTCGAATATGACGACGATGGCCGGCTTACGGCCCGCCTGACCGGCGAATACCTGCCGCAACTCCGCATCAACGATTTCTACAAAAATCTCATCGGCAAGGACGGCATCGATTCCAAGGCGCGCAATTTCCTACGTGATCAGATCCGCGATGGCCGCAGCCTCATCCGTTCCATTTCCCTGCGGCAGGAAACCATCCTCGCGATCACTTACAAATTGATCAAAAAACAAGGCGACTTCTTCCACAAAGGCCCGCGCTTCCTGCGTCCGCTTACGATGAACGAAATCGCCGATGAACTCGACCTGCATGCCACCACCGTGTCCCGCGCGGTCGCCGGGAAATACATTCGCTGCCCGCAAGGTCTTATGGAAATGCGTGCATTTTTCGCCACCGGATACCAAACCAGCGATGGCCAGGAAGTTTCCAATGCCGGCGTCCGTGAAGCCTTGCTGCAAATCGTCGCGGAGGAGGATGCGTCGAAGCCGTTTTCCGACGATGCATTGATGAAGGCACTCGCCAAGCAGGGCATCAAGGTCGCGCGGCGGACCATCGCGAAATACCGCGAACAGCTCAACATTCTGCCCTCGCATTTGCGGAAGTCCCATTGATCCTTCCCTTGCACGACCGCCCCGGTCGTCTGACAATTCGTCATGAACCTCGCGGATTTCCGGAAAGAATATCTTCGCGGCGGACTGCGCCGGTCTGATCTGGCGATTGATCCCGTTTCACAATTCGCGCTGTGGTTCCGCCAGGCAACCGAGGCTGGTCTGAACGAACCGAACGCGATGATTCTCGCGACCACTGGAGCCGACGGCGCGCCGTCCCAACGCACGGTGCTCCTCAAGTCCTTCGATTCATCCGGCTTCGTATTTTTCAGCAACTATGCGAGCCGCAAAGCGCAAGACATCGAGCACGCTCCCATCGTCTCTTTGCTGTTTCCCTGGATTTTGCTGGAACGCCAGGTCGCCGTGCAAGGACGCACCGAAAAGACCACCGCCGCTGAATCCGCCGCCTACTTCGCATCCCGCCCGCGCGATTCCCAACTCGGCGCATGGGTCTCCGCGCAAAGCGACGGCATTCCCAACCGCGCATTTCTAACTGATAAACTCGCGGCACTCCGCGAACGATTCGATGGCGCGGAAATTCCGCTGCCACCGTCATGGGGCGGCTACCGGGTGATTCCCGAAACCGTGGAATTCTGGCAGGGCGGCGCGGCGCGATTGCACGACCGGTTCGTGTACCGGAAAACCGCGGAGACGTGGGACATCGCACGCCTCTCGCCATGAACGATTTCATTCTCATCCACAACCGCGGCTCGGGTGCCAACGAAGGCGACGCTGCTTCCAGCGAAGTCGCCACCATCGTCGCGGAGGAATTCGCCGCCCACGGCAAGAACGTCGGGGTTCGCGTTGTCCGTCCCGAAGCGGTGGAGGCCGCGATCCGGCAAGCCGTTTCGGAAAAGCCCGCGGCGCTGCTTGTCGCCGGCGGCGATGGCACCGTGGCCACCGCGGCGCAATGCCTCGGCGGCACGGGCATTCCGCTCGGCATCGTCCCGATGGGAACATTCAACCTCGCCGCCCGGGATCTTGGCGTTCCCCTTGATCTTCCCGACGCCGCAAAGTTTCTCGCCTCCGCCAACACGTTTCCCATCGATGTGCTGGAAGTTTCCGGTCGCGCCTGCCTCTGCACCCTCGTTCTTGGATTTTACCCGGAGTTTTCCAACCTGTTCGAGAAACGCGATCACGGCGGCCGTTGGTGGCGGAAATCCCTGAAACTTGTCTCGGGGCTTCGCACCGCCTTCATCGCCGGCCGCCCGCTTCTTTTGGAATGGAAGAGCCCGGAGAAAAGCGGTTCCGCGAAAAGTAAATTCGCCAGCTTCGTCCCGGGGCGTTACCGCGAAAGCGCCGGCTTGATCCCGGCGCGCACGGACTTTCAATCCGGATCTCTTACCGGCTACATTGGCACGCATCGTTCGCCAGCCGCCGCCATGCGTGCGATTTTCAACTACGCGCTCGGCAAGCAGGAAGACGACCCGCAAACCATCGTCATCAATGCACCCGAACTCACTCTGACAGCCCGCAACCAGCGCCGTTGCAAAGTCATGCTCGATGGTGAAATCCTGACCATGAATTTCCCGATCAAGCTTCGCATCCTGCCCCGCCACTTGCACGTGCTCACCACCGCGGAAATCATTGCCGAACACACCAACGGCGGACCGTGACGCGCATCCTTCATCTTTCCGATCCTCACTTTGGCGCGAGCGACCCGCGTGTTGCCGATGCGTTTCTTGCCTACGCGTCCGCCAACCGTCCCGACGTCACGATCCTGAGCGGCGATCTCACCATGCGCGCCCGCCGCGCTGAACTCACCGCTTCGCTCGCGTTCACCCAACAACTTCCCACTCCGCTCGTCGTCATCCCGGGAAACCACGACATTCCCGCCTTCAATCACCCGTTCGATCGGTTTTTCCGCCCGTTCCGCCGTTACCGGTCCGCCTTCGGAAACGATTTGGAGCCCGAACTGGATCTTCCCGGATGCCATATCATCTCACTCAACAGCACCCGAGCGTTTGGTTTTCACGCCGATTGGTCGCAAGGGTTTCTTTCGCCTGTCCAACTGTCCCACATCAGCGGTGGATTCGACAAAACATCGCCGGAAAAACTGCGCGTTGTCGTGCTCCATCATCCGCTTTTGAAAACCGGCGAAAAAGGACGGGAAGTCGTGCGTCCGGTTTCGCTTTTTTTCATGGCGCTCGCCGCTGCCAAGGCGGACTTGGTTCTCTGCGGCCATTTTCACCGCAGCCACATCACCGCGGAAGACGGTGCAACCAAATGGCAGCCTGTCATCTCCCAGGCCCCGACCGTATGCTCCACCCGCTTGCAAGGAGAGCCCCAGGGGTTTCACGAAATCCATGCCGGAGGGGATCACATGAAAATCGTCCACTTTTCCTCTCAAAACGGCGGGTTCGCCGTGAAGCAGGCATTCGAATTTCAGAAAACCGAAGTCGGCTGGGCAGCTGCGAATTAACCATTCCTCGTTGTGCGGAATATGCCAAATTACTTCTGCTGAACAGTCATCGGACAGATCTCGTTTCTTATCCGCTTCGTAAGCGGTCAACAGGCACCTCTGGCATTTTTGCCAGAGGTCATGCATCTCTCATACCTATGCTATGTGAGTAGCATGGATATCCACGGCGGGTTCGATCCGTGCTTTGAGCCAGTTGACCGGCAGCAGGGATTCGAGTTCTTTCGCGCCGGGGTTGTGCATCAGCTTTTCATAGACCCATTCGAAGTAGGGGGACGGGTCTCCGGGTGGCCCGGTTAAGGGTGGAGGCAACCGGCGCGGTCGGCCGTTGAGAGCGCGGCGACCGGTATTCCCGTTTGCATGATATTGTATTCCCGGTTCTCCACCCGACTTTTCAGGTCGCAGGAAAAGGGCATACAAAGACCGTCTCTCAGGACGGTCACCACTAGTTAAGTAGTGCGGGAAGAATCGCGGACTTCCGCCGCACGTCAAGCCAATCGTGCGGACTGGCGGTTTCTTTCGGTCGCGGACTGTCTAATTCGACCGACAGGGCTTCACCTGCGTGGACGATGGCTTCGTCGGCGCTCGGTTGGAGCATGGGTTTACTTTCAATCTTTCAAATTTCGAATTTTGTTAGATAACGCGCAGGCTCGTTCAAAAAAGGGACCTCCCTCGACACCCCAGTGATCCAATCCGCGCCCAAGGTTGAGTTGTCCTATGGGTAACCGATGAAGTAATGTTTCGTGTAAACCATTCAAAATACGTAGCGTCTCAATTTGACATTCGCCACTCCAGCCATTTGCAATTTCATGCTGTTCGAGAGGTAATCCGAGATCACCCACAAACGCTCGAATATCATGAATAATTTGGTCTCTCGTTTTCATTAGAATCCTGTTCCCGTTCCGAATTCAAAAGCAGCTCGGTCAATAATCAGCGATTGACGAACTCCGTTTTCTCCATTTGCGACTCCACCCTCCAACATAATGCTGCGCCGCGTCGCTGTCACCCGCTGCAATAGTGATGCATTGTTTCCATAAGGGCCAAGATAGAGTCCATCAACGGCCGCAGCAGGCGAGCCAAAAACATTTTTCGTCAAAAAGCTTCCTTTGCTCGTCGCAACATCCGTATAGCGCGAAAAGCTCTCACCTGACTTTACCAAGTGCGCAGTTATAGGACCATCGAACGAATTCAAAAAGTCCAGCGTACGTTCGGAGCTGAATCCGTTTTTTAACATCAATCGCTTTGCACTTTCTGCAGATATTACCGCACTTCGAGAGAGACCACTGCTTACGGCCACTCCTACCACATCATCACCGGCCCGTACCAGTTTTCCTGCTGCGGAAATTCCTTTCGCCGCGCCGAGAAGAAGGCCAGCGGCTTTGAAGACTGTTGTTTCCGGTTGCGTCATGAACAACAACCCGTTTGTTGTTCCCTCGAATAACTGAATATCGATGACCGCCCGGCCTTTCGCCTGTGACATTTGTTTCAACATGTCGTTGGTGCGTTGGTCGAATTTCCCGGACATGCGGGCCGCGTCGATTTCACGAACAGAAGCATTCAGCGCCCACATATCGATCGAGCTGTCGGCGCTCCAGTTCCCGGGCGGTGGCGGTGGCCTAGTCGCATCCATGTATGCCGCGGTGACGGCGAGACGGATCAGGTCCGGTGGGACGCCCGCCCTGGCAACGGTGGAGGCCGGCGTCGAACGCACGGTGTCCGTCACTTCTTCCCACAATGATTCGACCGTGCTGCTTGTCTTGCCGTCGATCATCACGGTGGCGAGTCCAAGGCGATCCACCTTGTTGACAGGGTCCCCGTGACAATAATCATATAAATTGAACGATTCGGTTTCGCCTAATGGTTCACGCGAGAGCCATCTTCCTGTCGTGGGTGAATAATACCGATGACCGAAGTACACCAAACCCGTTTCCTCATCGGTAAAATGCGTGGCGAAACCGAACGCGCACAAACTTGTATCGCCGCGTTTTTCCATTGGTTCGCCGAACGGGCCGCGTTGCCAAGCCGCGAGTTGTTCGCCGGTTTGCGCGTCGGTGAGGGCGATGACATTTCCGCTGCCATCGTAAACGGGAACATACGTTGCGCCGTTTTGATGGATCGCCAGCAGGCCACCAACCCCGCCGGTTGCATCCAGCGATCCGGCGATGTCTTTTCCCCACGTATAATAACGCGTCAGCGGGCCGCTTGCGGTGCTGTCATTGATTTCCTCGGCGATTAGCTTCCAGTTGTCATACACATAACTGCTTGTGACGGTTCTTGTCACTACCAACGCAGTGCCGACGCGCTTGCGATACACCGCGGATTTCCCGATGCGGCGGCCGATGTCGTCATAGGAAAACCGCAAGGTCAGATTCGGCATTCCCGCGTTGCGTGCGACGGGGTTCGTATTCATCCCGGCAAGCCGTCCCTCGATGTCCCAATGATAATTCCACCGCCAGTCGCCGGCCAAACTACCATGCACGCCGTAGGTGATCGGCATTTCCGCCGGAGTCAGCACGATTGTCTGTTTATGATCGGCGATGGCATCCGTGCCATCGTCGCCCGCGCCGGGCAATGTTCCTGTGACGGTCAACGGGATTTTCACCGGATTGGTGCCATCTTCCGGCACCGGCAGGCGGGCCGCGAACGATCCATCCGCCGCTGTCGGGACGGCCACCGTCGGGCCGCCCGTGCGGGAAATTTTCACTGTCGCGCCCGGTTTTACCGAACCTTCCACGGTGTAGAACCGCGCGCCCGGCTGGGCGGCGATGGCGTATTGGTTGGCGATGTTCGCCGCGCCCGAAACGCGGTTTCCGGCGGCATTTTGCGCGTAGGAAAAACGCGGCGCGTCATCGAGCGCGGCGGATTGGAGTGATCCAGTTCCCGTTGCCGGGTTCGTAAATCCATAATTCCAGTTTGCCGCGGTCATTCCATGGATGCTGATCTCCGCGCCGGTGTGCCGGGTACCGGTGAAGGAATAGTTCGCCGAGTAATTTTCCCCAGCGTTGGTGATCGTGGCAATTGAGCCCAACGTTCCCGTGCCATCGCCCGCCAGCGTCCGCAGCGTGTTGCCGCCCGCCCAAGTCAGTTTTTCCTCCACATCGGAAGGATAGGTATATTCCGCTTGGAGTAATGACCCACCGCCAGCCCCACCGCTCGCGATGACGGTTGAAAACCTCCCCACCGCATCCCTGCCGTAGTCCACCGCATGAACCGGCTGGCCGTTTTTGCGCAGTTCGACCCGCAACGCCTCCCCGGTTTCCGCATCGTAATTCCTACGGATTTCATAACCCGCCAACGGCCCGCCGAAAGTTTCCACCAGAGGTTGGTCATCGAACCACGATGGATAACTTGCCTGATAACTCACCGTGTTGCCGTCGGCATCCTTGGTCTGGTGGCTCACCGCCGCCAGCGTGCCATCCAGATTCCACGTGCGCGAAACCGTCAGATCGGCGGACGTATAGCCGTTTTCCCGCCCGTCCGCGTCGCGGGTGACGGCAAACGGCCGCGCCGCGCCGCCGTTGTCTGGTCCATCAAATTCCGTGAAGCCCGCCAAACTGCCATCCGCGTTCCACACGTAGGAAACGCCGCTGCCGTCGCTGCGTGTCCGCTCGAGCGGCAGCAACGCCGGACCGTAAGTCGTTTCCACTTTCTGGTCGGTGAAACCCGCCGCCGTCATGCCGGACGTGCCACCTAACGGATTGCCGTCCCATGCAAACGCGTTCTTGCCCGTGGCTTCCCACCGTCGCGCGATGCCCTCGGCATCGTTTTCTGTTAGAAAATCTTTCCCGGAGGAAGCATCCGTTCCGGTCACCTTCACGCCGCCGCTGGAAAAATCATACTCCATGCCCAGATTCACGCCCGGCCCGCTCACGGCAAGCGGCCGCCCCGCCGCCGAAAACTCCGTGGTGAAGGTTCCCAGCGGCCCCGGCGGATTCACCGCCACCTGGCCGACAATGCCCTCTGCGTTGCGCGTCACCGTCGCACCGAAGGTTCTTCCCCGCACGCTGCCCGAGATGCCCGCCATGCCATGACGGCTGCCCGTCACTTCCGCGGAAAATCCACGCGGCCCGGCGATGGTAAACGAGTGGCCGTCCGCCAGCGGCGTCACCGTCACCGGGTTTTTCCCATTGCTGCGGCTGATCGATTTTCCATCGGCGAGCGAGTTTTCCAGCGATGACACTTCCCGACCCGCATTCTTGAGCCATTGTTTCAACGTGGTTCCCACGGTTGCCGACCCGGTCTCGATGCTGGTCGCGCCTTGGCTGATCGATGCCACGTTCCAGCCGGGGTTGTATTGAATGACGATCGGTTTCGATGGAGCGGGGGGAGTTATCGTGATCCGCCGTGCCGCGATATCATAAGCATAATCCATGTCCACCATGCCATCGCCCATCGGATGCGGCGTGCTCACCCGGCGCACTCTGCCGTAGCCGTCGGTGAACGTCTTCGTTTTCACGCCCGTCGCCGCGCCGCCGGAAACCACCGTTGTTTCCACCGCGATGCAGGGCGTGCCGTTCACCGTTTCCACGGAATGCACCGCATCTCCGCCCGGTGCGCCCATGCCGCCCGTCGCCGATGCCGGGAAACCATCCGGACTCGTCGCCCACGAAAACCCGCGGTTGCCTTCTCCCGGGATCGCCGCTGTGAATTCGTTGCCGTTCCGCGTCAGGGAAAATCCCGCCCCGGCGTTGGTGGCGAAGCTTTGCAGTTCGCCGTATGCGTTGCCACCGAGGTTCACGGTTTCGCTGCCGAGGGAAAAGTCCACGCCCGAGCTGGTGTAGGTCGGGGAGAACGCGCGGCCATCGAACTTGGAACCCGTCTGCAAGCGTCCCAGCAAATCCCACTCGAAGTCATCCACCCGGCCATCGCCATGATTCCATTTTTTCAGCGAGCCATCCGCATGATATTCCAGATTGTGCGTGCGGCTCACACCGCCCGATTGCCATGCGATGCTGGCGGGCCGTTGATAGACATTGCCGGAGTGGCCCGATGCCGTCGCGGTGGCCACCGTCACACCGCCTTGTTTCACATCCAGGAATAGCAACTGACCGAAGGAATTCAACGCGACGGTCTTCACCGTGTTGGGTTCGCTGCCCGGCGGATCGAAGGTTTCCGTCACCGTCAGTCCGTCCCCTGTTGTCTTCGCATATTGGAAAGTGGTTTTGCCGAGATGGTTTTCGATGGATTTCACCGCAAGCGGCATCACCGCATCCGTAGCCACATCGTATTCCACCACCGTTTGCACTCCGCCCGCCTCATGGGTCACCCGCGCAAATCCCGGGTCCCATGTGGCAGTCGCGCTCGCCAGCAACTGCCCGTCCGCCCGCGTCTCCGTGGTGATCGTGTTTCCCGATAGCGTTCGCGTTTCCACCACATCGATTCCCGCCACGGTGGATTCATGTCGCGAAAGCTCGCCCTTGTTCGTGAACTCCACTTTCTCGCCATCCCGCGCCCAGTCCGCGCCTGAGAATTCTATG
>JAZKIZ010000024.1:0-28795 GCA_040384605.1 Verrucomicrobiota bacterium | reverse complement strand
TCGTACCAGTCTTTTTTGCGGGTTTTTCGGAAATCTATTTTGGCAATCGGTCTATATGACCCATTCGATCATTTCAGGATATCTCCCTGGCAAAATCTTCCATTCACAAGCCATGAAGAGCTACCTCGGAAACCTCGCAAACAAGCGGGGTCATGAGTTCGCGAAGACCGTTGCCGAGAGCCTCGAATCGGCACTGTCGGGTCAGAGGTTGGAGATAAAGCTCACCGAACTGGGTGCTCCCGCTGAACCTGACCTCGGCGATATTGACGTTCTCGCATGGGATTCAATTACTGCCTTCGTATTTCTTATAGAATGTAAGCGCCTCAAGGCTGCACTGACCGTTCGACAGGCGATCCAGCAGCTCGAGGAGTTCCAGGGGAATCGGGAGGAGAAAGATTCCTTGGCCAAGCATCAGCGTCGAATTGAGTGGCTGAAGTTGAATCCTAGCACGCTATCGCAGCTCACCGGGATTTCGTCGGATAGTATCCGCTGGGTGCCCCTACTTGTTACAAACGGTCGAGTTCCAATGTCCTTCGTAGACGCGATCGACTTTCCCAAAGATCAAGTTGTCGCGGAGCCGGACTTGAAACGCCACATCGCTGCGGTTTTGGCCCAAGTGAATCAATCGCAAGTTCTCACGGACTATTCGGAATGAGATCAGACATTTTTCCACCACCCAATTTTCGGCCCGATTTATCAAACGATTGAGGACGCCGAGCTGGACGACGATCAGGAGGAAAAGCTCCGCAAAGTGCTGGGCCAGCGCTATCAACTGGTCGCCCGCGAGGACCGGCTGGACGCGGTGGCGAAGGACATCGTCCATCATTTCCGGAACCGCGACTATCAGGGCAAGGCGATGGTCGTTTCCATCGACAAGCTGACGAGCCGGTCCCCGAAAATCGGGCCAGTGGCTAAGCGATGATTGTGGTGTGTGGGAGCGGACTGTAAACCGAACCGAACACACACGAAATGAAAGGCAAACGCAAACGACACGATCCTGAATTCAAAGCCCGCGTGGCCTTGAGGCCATCAAGGGCATCAAGACCCATTCAGGAAATCGCCAAGAATTTTCGACGTCCACCCGACCCAAGTCTCCGATTGGAAAAAGACCAGGCAAAGAACGCCGCCAGCGCCTTCGGGGCGGGTGCGGGCGGAACCGACGCCGAGCGCGAGCGCGTCCGGCTCCCCGCCAAGATCGGCCAGCAGGCGGTCGAGCTGGATTGGCTGACGCCGAAGCTGCTTTCCCGAGTTTTCACTAAAATGATTGCTTTCACCATAACGTGAAAATATTGACTTTAGTGAAAAGTTGACAAATTTTCACGAAATGAGATTGTTTCACCAATCCGTGAAATGAGCGCAAACCGTGGAAAAATAAATCATCTTGAAGCCGATGCGTACCGTCGGCTGGTGGAGGTGTTGAGCCGGGTGTCAGGATGGGAAGTCCGGAATGCGGAAGGTGATCGGGTTGAGATGCTGATGGCGAATGATTCCGTCCGTAATCCCGATTTCGTTTTGAGTGTGAGGAATCCAAGGACGGGTCGGAACCTGGAATTTGTCGTTGAGGTCAAAAGCCGCTTGCAACCGCGGGAGGCCCGGGAGGTCGTTTCCCAACTCAATGAGTATCGGAGGCTTTCGGAGGTGGGTGGGGGGAACTATTGCCCGGTAGCGATCGCTCCGAATCTTTCCTTGGCGGTCAGGGATCTGCTGGAAAAGGAGGGGATTGGATGGATGGATTTCGGAGGGAACGCCCACTTGGATTTCGACGGGCATTTCATCCACATCGAGGGGCGGCCGGTTCCGACTGAATACAAGGAGCGCTCGCCGCAGAAATCCCTGTTCACTCCGAAGGCAACCCGTCTGCTCCGGGTTCTGCTACAAGGGCCGATCCATGCCCACAAGGTGGAGGAGCTTGCCGGGGCGGCGGGTGTCAGTCTCGGACTGGTGAGCAAGGTCCGCAAGCTGCTGCTGGATCAGGAACTCGCGGTGGATGGGAAGGAGGGGATCAAAATCAAGAGGCCGCAGGAAATTCTTCGGGATTGGATCCTCGCGGATGATTTTCGGAATCGGGTGGAAACCCGTGAGTATTCGTTGCTGGAGCAGGATCATGCGGAGATTGCGACGATCATGGACAGCGAGCTGAATGATAATGGTGTGAGGCATGCATTCACGCAATGGACGGCGGCGCATCTGCGGCATCCGCATGTGCCGCCCCAGATCACCAGCCTCTATGTGGAATCGTTTCCAGATGAGGAACTGCTCAAACGCGTGTTGAAGGTGAGAAGAGTGGATGCAGGGGGGCGCTTGTGGCTGCACCGGCCAGCGGATGCCGGAGTCTTCATCGGGCAGCAGACGGTTTATGGTCGTCCTCTGGTCAGCGATGTGCAGATTTTTCTGGATCTGCTGGAGACCGGCGACCAACTCCGTGCGAACGAGGCGGCGCGTGAGCTGCGGGATGATCCGAACTTCAACGGAGGGTGGCGGTGAGCAAGTTCGGGCACTATCAGGAATACCCTGAGTGGGGACTGGCCAAGGCCAAGGCGGCGTTGTTGACGGTTTGGCCGAGCCTTTCGCGCTATCATGATGACCTGGTATTGGTGGGAGGGCTGGCAGTGGACTGTCTCACCAAAGCGCAGCCGGGAGGCTATCCGGTGGCGGTGACCATTGATGCGGATCTGGGGATTTCTCTAGGGGCCGGAGGAGATGTGTATGGAACGATTTCCATGGATCTCGCCGGACTCGGGTTTGACCGCGACCCGGTGAATACCAGCCGGTATTTCCGCGCTGTGGAGGGAGTGAAAATCTATCTCGATTTTCTGACGGAATCACCGGATGCGCAAACCGGAAGCCAGAGAGTGGATGATATCATCGCAAGCGCGATTCCGGGGATCAACCGGGCGCTGGACAGTCGGCGTGGGATTTTGACAAGTGGCAGGGATCTCTACGGAGCGGAGCGGGCGATCACAGTGAACGTGGCGGGAATCGGGCCGCTGATCGCTCTGAAGGCGAATGCGTTCGGTGGGCCGACGGGTCGCCGACATCCCAAGGATGCTTATGATCTGCTGCTGTTGGTGACTTCATATATCGATGGGTCAGGCAAAGCGATTTCCGGGTTTCACGATGAAGCGGGAAAATCCAATCCTGCGTATGGAAGTGCGATTGAAGCCTTGAGGAAGGATTTTTATACGGAGACTGCGGATGGTCCGGTTCGTGCGGCGGAGTTTTTACGAGGAACGCTGGATGAAGCAGACCGCATCCGGCAGGATATGGTGACCGTGGCGCGGAGATTACTTGGAGAAGACAAATGAGCACCTACACTGAAGACCACCTCGTCGAACAACCGGCGATCCAGCTCATGCAGCATGAGCTGGGTTGGGCGATGGTAAATTGCTACGATGAGTGGAGCCTTCTTCGCCAAGGCTTCGAAGGGCAGGACGGTCTGGTGAGTCAACTTGGCCCGGAGGGGAAGCGGGAGGTGGTGTTGGTTTCGCGGCTGCGACCGGCGCTGCAACGGTTGAACCCGGATCTGCCGGTGGAGGCGATTGAGGGCGCGGCGAAACCTATGAATTGGAACTCGATAGGACTTCCGAACGCTGGTTCGTCTGCGTATCGACTCTGATCCATCAGAATGAAAATTCCTGGCCGCCGTCGGGTAGGTTTTTTTCCGCGCGTGGCGGAGCCAGCAGCGCGTCGATGCGGGTGAGCAATTTCATCGACTGTGTCTCGTTGCCTTCCAGTAGATCGCGCAACCGCGCCCGCCAGTCATCCGCCGATCCACCTTCTTCCGTCGCGAGCAAGGTCGCCACTTGGGTAAGCCGCCCACTTGCGGAAAGCGCCTTGCCGGTGCGCTTGAGCCAAGCGTCGAAATACGGACGGCCGGACTTCGAGCGCATGCGGGAGAACCGGGGTAATTATTTTCCCCAGCGCTCGAGCAGCGTTTTGGCCATGTCGCTGGGAGTTTCGGCGACGGCGATGCCGCACTCGGCGAGGATGCGCTTCTTGGCTTGGGCGGTGTCTTCCTCACCGCCGACGATGGCTCCGGCGTGACCCATGCGGCGGCCCGGAGGCGCGGTGGCTCCGGCGATGAATCCGGCGATGGGCTTCTTGCAGTTTTCCATGGCCCAGCGCGCGGCGTCCACTTCCGCGGAACCGCCGATTTCGCCGATCATAATGATGGCTTCGGTTTCCGGATCGTTGTTGAACATTTCCAGCACTTCGAGGTGGTTGGTGCCGTTGATCGGGTCGCCGCCGATGCCGACACAGGTGCTCTGGCCGTAGCCAAGTTGCGTGAGCTGCCAGACGGCTTCATAGGTGAGCGTGCCGGAACGGGAAACCACGCCGACGTTGCCGCGCTTGTGGATGTAACCGGGGGCGATGCCGATGCGGCAGCCGCCGTGGGATTTCTCGCCGCGGCCGGGAGTGACAAGGCCGGGGCAGTTCGGACCGACGAGGCGGGACTTCGAACCGCGCAGCGCGTCTTTGACTTTCATCATGTCCATGACGGGAATTCCCTCGGTGATGCAGACGATGATGTCCACACCCGCGTCGGCGGCTTCGAGGATCGCATCGGCGGCGAAGGGCGGGGGAACGAAGATGGCGGAAGCCGTGGCTCCAGTTTCATTCACGGCTTGGGAAACGGTGTCGAAAATCGGCACGACGTTTTCAAATTTCTGGCCGCCTTTCCCGGGGGTGACACCAGCGACGAGCTTGGTTCCGTAGGCGAGTGACAGTGAGGCGTGGCGTGCGCCAAAGCTACCGGTGATGCCCTGCACAAGGACCTTGGTGTTTTCGTCAATGAGGATGGACATGAAAAAGTGAGAAGTGGGAAGTGAGGAAAATCAACCGTGGCCCGGTTTGCGCTTGTGAATGATGAGCGGGCTGCCATCGGGATCGGAAATCATGACCATGTGGCAGACCGGGGTTTCCAGCGGACCCATGGTAATGGTAACGCCGGAATTTTTCAGGTGATCGACGGCGGTTTCGAAGTCATCGACTTCCAAGCCGACGGTGCAGCCTTGGTTGCTCGGCTCCCAGCCGGGAGTTTTTCCGAGCCCAAGCGTGCCCGCGCCGATGTCAAACTCGACCCAGTGGCCGCTGCCGTCCTCCATTTCATGATCCATGGTTTTTGTGAGGCCAAGCACGTCCTGATAAAACGCAATGGACCGCACCATGTCGGTGACGGGATAACACGAGAATGCGATTTCGTTGATCTTCATAACGATGAGTTAAGCAACGGCTGCGACGATTTTCTTCGCTCCGTCGGCCATGGTATCGGCGGAAACGATGTTGAGTCCGGAAGCGGCGAGGGTGGCTTTGCCTTTCTCGACGTTGTTGCCTTCGAGGCGGACAACGAGCGGGATCGGCAGGCCGGTTTCCTTGGCCGCGGCGATGACACCTTCGGCGATGACATTGCAATCCATGATGCCGCCGAAGATGTTGATCAAAATGCCTTTCACGTTCGGATCACCGAGGATGATCTTGAACGCTGCGGTGACTTGTTCTTTCGAGGCACCGCCGCCGACATCGAGGAAATTGGCCGGTTCGCCGCCATAGTGCTTGATGATGTCCATCGTCGCCATGGCGAGACCCGCGCCATTGACGAGACAGGCGATGTTGCCATCGAGGCCGATGTAGTTCAGATCGTATTCCGAAGCGGCGACTTCGCGGGGATCTTCCTCGTCCTTATCGCGCATGGCGACGATTTCCGGGTGGCGGAAAAGTGCGTTGTCGTCGAAGCCGAACTTGGCATCAAGTGCGAGAACGCGGCCATCGGGCGTGGTGACCAGCGGGTTGATCTCGACCATCGAGCAATCGAGGGAAACAAAAAGTTTGTAGAGATTGGAAAGCAGTTTCCCGAATTGTTTTGCGAGATCGCCGGACAGCCCGAGTGCGGCGGAAAGCTTGCGGATTTCGTATGCTTGTAAGCCGAGGACGGGATGAACGAACTGGCGGACGATTTTTTCCGGTGTGTTGTGCGCGACGTCCTCGATGCTCATGCCGCCTTCGGTGGAAGCGACGATGACCGGCCGGGAAGTTTCGCGGTCCATGAGAATCGCGAGATAGTATTCGTGGGTGATGTCCACCGCTTCCGCGATCATCACCTTGCGCACCAGTTTTCCGGCGTCACCGGTCTGGATGGTGACGAGCGTTTCGTTGAGCATTTTTTCCGCGAATTCCGCGGCTTTCTCCGGGGATTCGATGAGATGCACGCCGCCTTGGAAACCATTGGTGAAGTGGCCTTTGCCGCGCCCGCCGGCGTGGACCTGCGCTTTGATGACGAGTTTCGCACCGGAAAATTCCTTGGCAGCAGCAGCAGCTTCATCGGGAGTGGACGCGACCTTGCCGATCGGGCTGGGGACGTTGAAACGATCGAAAAGCTCTTTGGCTTGGTATTCGTGGATGTTCATGGGGCGGAAAGTGGTTGGGGAACGCGGCGAGACGCTAGGTTTCGCGATGGCTGGCGGTCAAGGCATGATGGGCGTCATATCGTGAAATCCCGGATGGCGCGGAGGATTTCGAGGCCGCCGCTACGTTTGGTGGCGGATGTGACGAAGGTTGCGGCGTGGGGATCGATGTAGGGCGTGGCGGTTTCGAGAAAAAGCGCGGCGTTGGCTTGCGTGCGTGCAGGCGATTGTTTGTCGGCTTTGGTAAAGACGAGCGAAAACGGAGTTCCGGTGGTGGACAGCCAGGCGAGGAAATCGAGGTCGATGCGCTGGGGTGGCAGACGGGAATCGATGAGCACCAGCACACGGCGCAGGTTTTCGCGGTTCTCAATGTAATCGGCGACGAGTGCGTTGAAATCGAATTTCTCATGCTTCGCCGCTTTCGCGAATCCGTAGCCGGGAAGATCGACGAGTGACCACGTTTTGTTGATGAGGAAAAAATTAAGGAGGCGGGTTTTGCCGGGAGTGGCGGAGACTTTAGCGAGTTCGGGGCGATTGGTGAGCAGATTGATGAGCGAGGATTTCCCGACATTCGAGCGGCCGATGAGGGCAACTTCCGGTGTCTGCCACGGCGGGGAGGCGTCGGGATTGGCCGCGCTGGTGATGAACTCGGCGGAGTGGATTTTCATGCGATCAGCGCAGGTAGGTGCTGGGTTTTCCCGCGGCAAAGTAAACCGGAGCGTGGCAAAGAATGCAGAACACGGAAATCGCCAGCAGGGACAATTGTGTTTGGGGATAGGATTTTCCGACGACGAACAGGGCGAGGATTCCGACTCCTTCGGCGAGCGCAAGGCCGATGATCATGGCGGGAAATTTCGTCGGCAAGTCAGGAAGCTTGGGGATGACGAAGAAGCGGACGACCAATGACGCGATGGCCGCGGCGCTGGGGACGAGAATGATCCACAACGACGGTTCGGCGGAATCTTTGGCGAAGGACACGCCGCCGTTGATTATGATGGTCATGATGAAAAGACCGGCGAAGATGGAGAACCAGATGATCCAGGCGACGGCTGCGGTGGGCGGGGAAGATGGATGCGTCGGTTGGGTCATGGCGGGGAACGTGGCGGGGAACGTGGCGGACGTCAGGGAAGGCGGCAAGCCCGGCGCACGAGAATCCATCTTGCCTAGCGGATGCGGAGAGGGTTTGTTTTGTCCGCCGCGATGGACGCGGTATTTGGCATGATGTTCCGAGTCATCAATTTTCGTTTGATTGTTCCGTTGTCGGTGTTGGCGGTCGCATCATGCGCGGCTCCGCAAAAGGCGGTGTATGTTCCGCAGGCGATGGCGCCGGGCGCAAAACTTTGGGTGCAACCCCAGGAAACGCCGACCGCGCCCGTAGCGAAAACCAAACCGGCGGAACCTGCTGCGCCAGAAACCACCGGAATTTCCCAACCAGTGGCAGTTGCGCCGGCTCCGAACCAAAAAGGCTGGTTCTCATCCGTGTTCCAACCAAAGCCAAAGGAAGTCACGATGGAAGCGTCCACCGCCGTTCCCGAGCCGGTTACCGCAACGGTGGATGCGCAACCGGAGAAGAAAAAAGGATTTTTTCCATCGTTGTTCGGAACGAAGGAAAAACAACTCGGCTTGGCCGATGTCGAACCGCTCCCCGCCATGGCTCCCAAAGCCGGGAAAACTGCGGCGAACGATCCCGCGCCGGTCGTCGCCCGCAAGTCATCTGGCGACACCTTGCGGCCGGAAGAGAAACCGAGTGAACCGTCAGTTGCACCAGTGCGCCGGAAGCCCGCCCCATTGCCGCGGGAATCCGGCAGCCGTCTGCGTCTCCCGAACATGCTCACCTTGCCAGACGACAGTGAGTTGAAAAAATCGAACGGTGTGACTTCTTCCGGAAGCAGCGGCGTGACGGCCAAGCCACCGCGCAGATAAACCGCAGCTCTCAGCGAGATGGCCCGGGTTTGTCCGGATCGTCGCCGGTGGTGAGTTTGTCGGTGATTTCCGGCGAGTTGGTGAAGGGATCAAATGGTGTGATGCCGTGATTCTTCAGCCAGATGAGTTCGGGTTTCAGGCGTTCCTGGAACGATGTGAAATCCTTGCGGTTTTCCGGAGTCCATGCGGCTTCGGCGAGGGCGATGAGCCGCGGCCAAGTGAGGAAGTCGCGGCGCTGCTGACTCGCGGCGGCCTCGGTCCACAAGCTGCCTTGAATGCCGAGGACGTTGCGCTCCTCGCTGGTGGATAATTTGAGGTCGATGGGAAACCGGTGGCAATCTTCGAGCGAATTGAAACCATCCCAACGACGGCCCTGCTGGTGGGATTCATGTTGGACGAAATCGAGATAACACGGACGGCGGGGCGTGAGCACAACCGGATAACCTGAGGCGAGCGCCTGGCGGAGGACGTCGGGTTTGTCATGACGCCACCACCAGACGATGGTTTCGCCGGGCGGCAGACCGCGATTTGCGATTTCATCCCAGCCACCGGCTTTGAATCCGAGGCCGCGGATTTTCGCGGCCATGCGGCGGACGAACCAGGTTTCGACTCCAGCAAGATCGTTGAGGTTTTCGGCGGCCATGAGCGCCCGCACATCCGGGAGTTCCGGCCATTTGCCCCAACCGAAATGCACTTCATCGCCGCCAAAGTGAATGACCCCGGCGTCGGGAAACAATGCCCCGACTTCTGTTAGAACGTCATCGAGAAAAGCGAGGGTTTCCGGTTTGGCCGGATGGAAGGTAAAATGCGGCCATTTGTTTGGGTCATCCGGTTTCTGGTATCCGCCGCCGTCGTGTTCGGGATAAGCGCGCACGGCGGCGTCCGCATGGCCGGGCATGTCGATCTCCGGGATGACGGTGATGGCGCGGGCTTTGGCGTAGGCGACAATACCCTTGATTTGTTCCTGCGTGTAGAACTCGCGCGGTGCGCCGGGACGACGGTCGGTCTCGCTGCCGCGCGAACCAATTTCCGTGAGCTTGGGGTATTTTTTGATCTCGATCCGCCAGCCGGGCGAATCGGTGAGGTGCCAGTGGAAGCGGTTGAGTTTGTAACGGGCCATGGCGTCGAGAATGCGTTTGACGCCTTCTTCGCCGGTGAAATGGCGGGCCTCATCGAGCATGAAACCGCGCCACGCAAAACGCGGCGAATCAGTGATGGAAACGCAAGGGATTTCCTTGGTGCCATCGGGTTTGGCCTTTGTGGCGGCAGCAAGCTGGGCGAATGATTGGAGTCCGTAGAACTGGCCTGCGGGGGTTGCTGCCTTGATGACGATGCGTTGCGGTGTGATGTCGAGTTGGTAGGCTTCGGGAGAGCTTTCCGGCGCGGGTGGAGATTTGACAAAGAGGATGGCGGACTTCGCTGGATCGACGGGCCGGGTGGGAAAGAAACCGGCTTCCGCGAGGATGCGGGCGTTGAGTCGACCGGTTTCATCCGGCAATGCAACCGGCAGATGTTTCGGCAGAACCAATGTGCCTGCGGTTTTTGATTCGGAAACCGGGCGTGGAATGATGGCCGCAGTGGCTGCTGGCAGAGCGGCAAGGAGGACGACGGGAATACGAAACATGGAACGGATGAGAACGTTCGTCCCGGGCCGGGCCTTTCGGCAAGGCGGACGAGATCGGAGGGGATTGAAAAGAAAAAGCCGCACCCGGAGACGGATGCGGCTTTTTCGGAAAGGAATGATCTGACGATCAGCGCTTGGAGAACTGGAAGCGCTTGCGGGCACCGGGCTGTCCGGACTTTTTGCGCTCCTTCATGCGGGGATCGCGGCTCAGGAAACCGAGTGGTTTGATGGTCTTGCGGTTTTCCGGATCCACTTGGGTAAGCGAGCGCGAGAGCGCGTGACGGATCGCCACTGCCTGCGCATGGGTGCCGCCGCCTTGGACGATGACATTGACGTCGAACTTGTTCATGAGCGACAACGCCTGAAGCGGTGCGAGCACGGAATTCTGGAGTTCAACGGTGGGAAGGTATTCTTCGAAGCTGCGGCCGTTGATGGTGATCTGGCCAGTGCCTTCGGCGACCCAAACGCGGGCGACGGCGGTCTTGCGGCGGCCGGTGGCGGACTTAGTGATGGTGGCGGACATGTAGGGAAAAAATGTGTGGAAATTTCAGCGGACGTTATGCGACGTCGGCTGCTGGGCTTCGTGCGGGTGTTCGGCACCGGCATACACCTTCAATTTGGTGTATTGGGCTTTGCCAAGGCGGGTTTTGGGCAGCATGCCATAAACCGCACGCTCGACGAGAAGGACCGGGCGGCGTTCGCGAACCATGCGCGGAGTTTCCACCTTTTGACCGCCGACATAGCCGGAGAAACGGGTGTAAATCTTGGCGTTCTCTTTGTTGCCGGTGAGGACGACCTGATCCGCATTGATCACCACGACGAAATCACCGGTGTCGATATGGCTGGTGAAATTCGGCTTGTGTTTGCCGCGAAGCAGGCGCGCTGCCTCGACGGCGACTTGGCCGAGGACCTTGCCCTTGGCGTCGATCACATACCACTTGCGCTCGACTTCGTGAGGCTTGGCGGAAAACGTTTTCATGTTTCTTTAATTGGAAAATACCTCGCGCCGCGCGAGCGGGTCGCGCCGAGGGGCGGGCAACCTAGGAACCCGCCCCCGGGGTGTCAATCGGGAAATCGGAAGATTTTCGGGGCATTCCGGCGCACCCCAAAAGATTTCTCAAACGGCCAGCGCTTCGCGATTGCGCAGCAGATAGTCGAACACCGGCTCGGGATGGCAGAGGCGCTCGATCATGTCCTCCCAGTGCTCGCGGCCCTTGAGGATTTCCACTTCGATGCGGAGAAAATACACCGGAACGTCGATGCTTTGCGGGCGGGGAAAGCGCACCGCGTCCTTCTCCGTGGTGACCATCAACGAGAGATCGCGTTCGATGCACCGGTGCATGAATTTTTCCACGTCCTTGCGGGAAAACCGGTGGTGATCGGAAAACCGGCGGGTGATCTCCACCTTGGCGCCGAGTTTGGCGAGCGAGCCTTCGAACCCTTCGGGAACGGCGATGGCGCTGATGGCACCGACGTATTTGCCGACGAGAAACGACAGCGGCTGGCGTTCGCGGGTGAACACGTTTTCGATGTGAACCGGCCCGTGCGTGGTTTCGATGATTTTCGCGGTTTTGTTGTGTTTGCGGATGCGCTGGATGAGTTTTTCGTTGGAGCGGCCATCGCATTTCGTCAGCAGAATGTAAGTGGCGCGGCGCAGATTTTTCGGCGGCTCGCGCAATGTGCCGCGGGGCAGCATTGCTCCAGTGCCGAAGGGTGATGTCGCATCCACCAACACGATGTCCCATGAGTGCGCGAGATCGAGATACTGCATGCCGTCGTCCAACAGCAGGAGGTCCGCGCCGAGCTGCGAGATGGCGAAACGGCCGCTCTTCACGCGGTTTTTGTCCACGACGACCGAAACACCGTCGAGATTCCGCGCCAGCATGAACGGCTCGTCGCCCGCGTGTTTGGAATCGAGGAGCAACGCGGAGCCGGTGGAAACCACGCGCGGCATGTGTTCCGCCGGGATCGTTTGATCCGTCCGGACATCGGTCCATTTTTGCGGACGGCGTGGTTTCTTGCTTTTGTAACCGCGCGAGAGGATGGCGACACTGCGGCCGCGATCGCGGAGCTCGCGGGAAAGGAGTTCGGTGACCGGTGTTTTTCCGGTGCCGCCGACGGTGATGTTGCCGATGGAGATCACCTTCGCACCAAGGAAATGTTGTTCGCGCGCGCCGGAGCGATAGCGGGCGAGGCGGAGCTGCACGAGCAGGCGGAAAATACCGGACAACGCCCGCAGGAGAAACCTTGCGAGCGAAGCCTTGAATCCTTTGGCACGGCCGAAAATGACGTCCGCGCCCCAGCGTTCGAGTTCATCGAGGGTTTCTTTCAGCCTGCCAGTTTCGTAGCGAGTGACTCCGGCGGGCGTCAATGGGGAAACGCAAAGGATTGCATGGAGCGGCGCCGCATGGGCAAAATCCCCGCGATGTTCGTGCGCACTGGCATGTTGTTAGTTGTTTCCGGCCCGTCGGGCTCGGGCAAGACCACGTTATGTCGCCGCCTCGCGGAAGCGGGGGAGGCGGTGCATTCGGTTTCCTGCACGACGCGTGCGCCGCGGGCCGGTGAGGTGAATGGCAGGGACTATCATTTTTTGGCGATGGATGAATTCGAGCGCCGCATCGCATCCGGGGATTTTTTGGAACACGCGGTGGTCCATGGAAACCGCTACGGATCATTGAAATCAGAGATTCTCGATCACATTGCCAGCGGTGTGGACGTGGTGATGGACATTGATGTGCAAGGGGCGGAGCAAGTCCGTAACTGCGAGGACGAGGAGATCCAACGGGCGCGGGTGGATTTGTTTGTGATGCCGCCGGATGAAATGGAACTCCGCGCGCGCCTTTCCGGCCGTGGCACCGATGCGGAAGAGATCATTCTCCTTCGCATGAACAATGCGCTGAATGAAATGAGCCGCTGGCGCGAGTATGAGTCGGTTCTTTTTTCCGCCGATCGCGAGGAGGACTACCGGCGTTTCCTGGCGTTGGTGACCGCGGAACGCATGCGCGTCTCGCGACTGCGCCGCCTCACCTGATGGTGACGCGGCGGATCGGGCCGGGCGGAAACCATTCGCCGCCGAGTTGCGAGGAAATGGTCAGCGCCCAAACGGAACCGCGGGTCACGCCGGGGGCGATTCCCTTGCCAAAGAAGAATCCTTTCGCCGTGGGTGACGTCTTGAAAATTTTCACGGGCGTCATGATGTCGCAATTTCTCGTCGCGATATCATCGATGAAAATTCCCGTATCGAATTGTTTATCATACACGAAGATCGAGGAATTGAGATCACAGTGATAACGGAAACGGATGCGGAGAGGAACTGCTGATTTCGGCAGTTTGACAGCTCCGTTGAAGACTTTGGCCGGCGGGGTTCCGGCGGCTCCGGATATTTGCGCGCCGATGCGTTTCCAAGTTACGCCGCCATCCCGCGAGCACTCGATGGACAAGTGGGTCGATGGGGTCATGAAGCCGCGCTTGTATTTGAACGTGAGCCCGGCACCCGCCTTGGGCAACAGGTCGCGGCCGAGTTCGAAAATTTGCTCCGGCACGCCGCGGACCTTGGGATCGAACGCGGTCGGGAACGTGAGGTTGAAGGCGCGTCTGCCGCTGAGTTTTGCCGCCGTGACAAAGGGATAAACCTGGGAACTTGGTGGAATCACCTCGGTTTTCCTCCCGATTTCCGCGGTTTCCAGCAATCCGCCCGGCGTGATGCGCGAAATCTGAGCACGGACCGCTTGGGAAAATTCCGGCCGGTTGAACCGATAGAGCGCTTTGTTGCCGAAAGGGAGGATCGATGGTCCGGCGATTGCTTGATTCGACAACAGCTTTTCCGGGTTCATCAGCGTCACGTTGTATTGGACGGTGGATGGCAAGCCGGGACCTTGGATGCCAGTAACGCGAACCTTGAAGGTTAGGTCTTTATTGATGTTTTTGGCGGCAGCCGCACCACTGACCTGCCAGACGATCGCGGGTTCCGCATAGAGTTTGTCGTGAACAACGGAAACGATGGGGATCGCCTTGCCCAATCTGGTGGTTACCGTCACCTTTGCGTTGGAGAAATCCGCATCCGCATGGCTGAGAGACCAATAGTGGCTGTTGAGCGGCGCGGGAAAATGCCCCGCAGGAGGGTAGGCGACAAAGCGGCGTGTTGCGGGAGTTTCGAGTTCATCCGCCGCATGGGTGACATAGAGGACGTTGGATGGCGGGATGGTATTGCGAAAGCCGGGTTGGTCCCCGGTTGCAAAATTACTGGCTTCGGAAAAAAGCAGCCAGCGGCGGTGACCCACGCGGTTGTTCCATGGCGAGGTAACGGAGCCACTGCCCACCTCTTCAAGGAAGTAGCCATCGACGGCTCCGGGACCGTACAATCCCATCGCGAGGTTGCCCATGGCATTTCCATTCCATGCGGCGGCACTAAAGCCAACAACAGTGGGTAAAGGATTGTGAGCGAAAGCAGTTGATGATCCGGTCGCGTCGTTGTAATTGCGCGCGATCAACAGCGCGGAAGCTTGCGCGGCTGATGTCTTCGATGTGTCGGCGGAGGGTTTGAATGGATCGGATGGCTCGATGACGACTTCCGCGCTGGTATTGAACCTTATATCCGAGGAAACGCCGCACAGGGCGCGGAAAAAATTCGTCCGGCGTTCGACGTCCCTGACAAAGGCGAGGGAAGTGCTGCCGTTGTTTCCTTTGTAGTTGCCGGTCCAGTTGACGCGGTTGTGGTAGCCTTCCGATGCCATGTACGTGGAATGCCAGAATGCCAGAACGCTGTTGCGTTCCTTGATGTTCACGTTGAACCCGCGGGAGGGCACGGGAGCCGCACTCAACGTGGCTTGGACGAGAAACGCCAAGCCAACAATCGATGGTAGTATTCGCAACATCATGGCCGCCGCAAGGTAGTTCGATTTTCTCAACAATCAACTAGAAATCAGGCAGTAAGATTACCCCATTCGAACTTTCAGCCCAGGATTTGGGCGAGAACATAGGGCAGGATGCCACCGGCGCGGTAGTAGTCCTTTTCCACCGGCGTATCGATGCGCACGACGACCGGGATATCGATCGTTTCGCCGTTGCGCTTGGTGACGCGGAGGTTTGCCAGTTGTTGCGGCTTCAGGGAGTTGTCGATGCCAAGGATGTCGTAGGTCGCGTCGGGCAGGTTTTTCACCACATCGTAATCTTCCTTGTTCACGAAATTGAGCGGAAGAACCCCCATGCCGACAAGATTCGAACGATGGATGCGCTCGAACGATTTTGTCACCACTGCCTTGATGCCTTGGAGATTCGTTCCCTTGGCGGCCCAGTCGCGGCTGGAGCCCATGCCATAGTCTTCGCCGCCGATGACGATGGTCGGCGTGCCTTCGGCCTGATAGGCGACGGCGGCGTCATAGATGGCCATGACGTCGGCGTCGCCATTTTCGGGCGAAGCTCCGGTGACGGTTCCATTGGGAAGTTCGTGGACTTCCTCCATGAGATTGGAGCGTCCTTGTGGATGTCCGGCGTTGAAGGGGGTCACGCCGCCCTCCACGCCGGGAACCATGAGGTTCTTGATGCGGACGTTGGCGAAGGTGCCGCGGGTCATCACGCGGTCATTGCCGCGGCGCGATCCATACGAATTGAAGTCGGCCAAGACGACGCCATGCTCGGAAAGATAGCGTCCAGCCGGGCTGTCTTTCTTGATCGCGCCGGCCGGGGAAATGTGGTCGGTGGTGACGGAATCGCCGAAGATGGCGAGCGGTCGCGCGCCGCGGATTTCCATGATGTCGCGCGGTGTTGGCGAAAACCCTTCGAAGAACGGCGGCTCCTGGATGTAGGTCGATTTCGGGTCCCAATCGTAAACGTTGCCAGTTGATGATTGGATTTCGTTCCACTTCGGATTCTGATCGGAGAATCCGGTGTAAAGGCGCTGGAACACATCGGGGCGAAGCGAGGAATTCATCGCTTCCTCGATTTCCGCGGAGCTCGGCCAGATGTCGCGCAGATAAACGGGCTGGCCGTCATTGCCGAAACCGAGCGGTTCGGTTGCCATATCGATATTCATCGTTCCGGCGATCGCGAAGGCGACGACGAGTGGTGGCGACATGAGGAAATTCGCTTTGATCGACTGGTGGACGCGTGCTTCGAAGTTGCGGTTGCCGGAGAGAACGGAGGCGGCGACGATGTCTTCGCTGCGGACCACATCCTCGATGCCGGGATCGAGCGGTCCGGAATTGCCGATGCAAGTGGTGCAGCCGTAGCCGACGGTTTGAAACCCGAGCTTGTCGAGTTCCGTCTGCAGGCCGGTTTTTTCGAGATAATCGGTGACGACGCGCGAGCCGGGGCCAAGCGAGGTTTTTACCGACGGATTGATGGTGAGGCCCTTCTCGTTGGCTTTTTTCGCGAGCAAACCGGCTGCGAGCATGACGCTCGGGTTGCTGGTGTTGGTGCAGGAGGTGATGGCCGCGATGAGCACGGAGCCATGGGTGATGGTGTCTTTCACGCCGCCCTTGCTGTCCACGGAAACTTCCCACAACGGATAGGCGGGCGCATCGGACGGCTCGGTGACGACGCCGACATTGGCGGAAAACCCGGGATTGGCATCGGGCAGGGAGTCGAGGGTTTCCGGCAGATCAAGCGGGGCACCCGAGGAAACGACAGGTTGTTTGTTGTAACCATCCGGTGCCGGACCAGTGAGCAGCGTGGCCCACTTGCCTTTGAGCGCGTCGAGATCAATGCGGTCCTGCGGACGTTTTGGTCCGGCGATGCCGGGCTTGACGGTGGAAAGATCGAGATCGACGATTTGCGAAAATTCCAGCGCATCGCGGTCGGCGGGGATACCCCACAACTCCTGCGCCTTGTAGTAATTTTCCACGGTTTTGCAAAGTTCGGGCGAACGGCCGGTGCCTTCGAGATAACCGATGGTGACTTCGTCGATGCCGAAGAAGCCCATGGTTGCGCCGTACTCGGGAGCCATGTTGGCGATGGTCGCGCGGTCCGGCAGGCTGAGTGCCTTGGCGCCGGGACCGTAAAACTCGACGAATTTTCCGACGACTTTCGTTTTGCGCAGCAGTTCGGTGACCAGCAACACCAGATCGGTGGCGGTGGTGCCGGTTCGCATTTCGCCCGTGAGATAAACACCGACCACTTCCGGCACGAGGAAGGTGACCGGCTGGCCGAGCATGCCGGCTTCCGCCTCAATGCCGCCCACGCCCCAGCCGACGACGCCGAGACCGTTGATCATGGTGGTGTGCGAGTCGGTTCCCACCAACGTATCGGGGTAAAACACGCCATCTTTCTCCAGCACGCACTTCGCGAGGTATTCCAGGTTCACCTGATGAACGATGCCAATGCCGGGCGGCACCACTTTGAAGGTATCGAATGCCTGTTCGCCCCATTTGAGAAATTCATAACGCTCGCGGTTGCGGTGGAATTCCAAGTCGAGGTTGCGTTCCAACGAAGCGCCGGTGCCGGCATAGTCCACCTGCACCGAGTGATCGACGACGAGATCGACCGGCACCAGCGGCTCGATCATTTTCGCGTCGCGGCCCATGCCATCCACGGCGGAGCGCATGGCGGCGAGATCAACGAGCAATGGAACGCCGGTGAAGTCCTGCAAAACGATGCGGGCGACGACAAACGGGATTTCATAATCGCCGGGCGCCGTGGCATTGTAGTTCGCGAGGTTTTGCACGTCCTTGTCGGAAACCTTCAGGCCGTCGTTGTTGCGCAGCAGCGACTCAAGCACGATCCGGATCGAAACCGGCAGCTTGGAAATGTTCGGGAATCCTTGTCCGGCCAGTGCTGGCAATGAGTGAAATTTTCCTTCGGTGCCATTGCCGGTGGTGAAAGTGCGGAGCGTGTTCATGAATGGGATGCGTAAAACGTAAAACGGCGGGGTCCGCGCCCGGGAGACGAGCGCGCCCGGAAATTAGAAAACCCCGGGGATTTGTCAAAAATCGAATCTTTTATCAAAGCTTCCGGTTTTCAGAAACTCGGGAATGTTGCCATTGCCAACCGGACCGACGAGTGAGTCACTGACTGTCGATCATCGGATCCTCAAATTTTCCCATGAACCATTTCGATCTCATTCTTACGCTGACAGGCGGTTTGGCGGCGGCTTTGCTGTTTGGTCTCGTTTCCCATAAATTGCGGTTATCACCGATTGTCGGTTACCTGTTGGCGGGGATTTTGGTCGGGCCGCATACGCCGGGCTTCGAGGCGCACCCGGATCTGGCGGCGGAGATGGCACACGTGGGGGTGATCCTGCTGATGTTCGGGGTGGGTCTGCATTTTCACCTGAAGGATTTGCTCGCGGTGAAACGGATCGCGGTACCGGGAGCGATCGTGCAGAGCGTGGTGGCCACGGTGTTGAGCATGATGATCATGAAGTACGGCTTTGGCTGGAGCTGGAGCCAAGGCGCGGTGTTCGGCATGGCGATCGCGGTGGCGTCAACGGTGGTGCTGACGCGGGTGCTGGTGGACAACCGTCATCTGCACACGCCGATCGGCCACATCGCGATTGGCTGGCTGGTGGTCGAGGATTTGTTCACGGTTTTCATCCTGGTTCTGATTCCGGTGTTGTTCGGCGGCATGCCGGCGGAAGGCGGCGTGTGGAATGTGGGCATGGCGCTGGGGTGGACCGGGTTGAAGATCACCGCGTTGGTGGCATTCATGTTCATCGTCGGCGGTTGGGGAATTCCGCGGCTTTTGACGATGATCGCAAAAACCGGTTCGCGTGAGTTGTTCACGCTGGCGGTACTGGTGATCGCGCTGGGCATCGCGGTGGGGGCGTCGAAACTTTTCGGAGTGTCGATGGAATTGGGTGCCTTCCTGGCGGGCATGGTGGTGGCGAGGTCGGACTTCAGCACGCGGGCGGCCACGGACGCGCTGCCGATGAAGGATGCCTTTGGAGTTTTGTTCTTTGTTTCGGTGGGGATGTTGTTCGACTACCGCGGACTCATGGAGAATCCGTGGCTGACGGTGGCGACCCTGGGGATTGTGGTGATTGGCAAACCTCTTGCCGCTTTGGCGATTTGCGTGGCATTGGGTCACCCGCTGCGTACGTCGCTGGCGGTGGCGGCCGTGCTCGCGCAGATCGGCGAGTTTTCCTTCATCGTGGGGACGATGGGACGGAAATATCAATTGCTGGATGAAGACGCCTTCAACGCGCTCGTCGCCGCGGCCATTTTTTCCATTACGCTCACACCATTGCTCTACCGTGCGGTGGGACCGTTCGAACGATGGCTGGGCGGGTTCAACTTCATGCGCCGGTTGTTAGAGAGGAAGGCGGCGGAGCAGCGCGAACACATTGGCGAATACCTGACTCTGGAACACCGCGCGGTGATCGTCGGTCACGGGCCGGTCGGCCGGACAATAGGGCACTTGCTGCGGGACAATGGCATCGAGCCGGTGTTCATCGATATGAACGTCGAAACCGTGACGAAATTGCGTTCCGGAAATCGACCGGCCGTGCATGGTGATGCAGGGCACCCGGAAACGCTGATCGCGGCGGGCATCGAAACGGCGTCGATTCTCGTTTTAAGCGCAACCTCAGTGGAGGCAGGACGCGAAATCATCCGTGAGACGAAAAGGCTGAATCCGAAGATCCGCATCCTGGCGCGCACCGCGTACTTGCGGGAGGCGGGCGAGCTTCGCGAGAGCGGTGCCCACGGCGTCTATTCCGGCGAAGGAGAAGTGGCGTTGGCGATGACCGCGGCCATCCTCGAAAGTTTCCAAGCGACGCCCGAACAAATCGAGCGCGAACGGGAACGCATCCGCAAGGAGTTGTTTGAGATCGTGTGAAACGGGAGCAACCCGTGCGGAGTTGAGGGGATTGGAAAACGCCGGGGATCTGCCGGAACAATCACTTCGCAATGCGAATCCGGGAATCATTTTTGGTTGCCGGTTTTCCCTGGATACGGAGCGGCGGAAGTTCTCCCGGTCCGCGCTTGATCGTGGCTTTGACGAGTTCGCCGCCTTTCCACTCGAGGTCGAGCGTGTGGCCGCCGCGGGCTTTGATGCCTTTTACGGAACCCTCCGGCCATTCCGGTGGCAACGCCGGAAGGATGTGGATTTCCCCGGCGTGGGACTGCACCAGCATCTCGCAGATCGCGGCGGTGATGCCGAAGTTTCCATCGATCTGGAAGACACCGGAGGCGGTGCAGAAAAGATTGGGCAGCATGTTGTGGGTGAGAAGACCGCGCACCATCGAGTGGGCGCGGTCGCCTTTGCCAAAACGCGCCCACATCGCGCCGCGCCACGGCCATGCCCACGATTGCGCGCTGTCGCCCGGTGCTGTGCTGCGCTGGATCAGGGAAACCTCCGCCGCCTTGGCGAGCTCGGGCGTTTTTGCCACGGAAATGTCTTTGCCGGGATACACCGAGAAAAGGTGCGAAGTATGGCGATGACCGCTTTTTTCCAAGTCCGGGATTTCCCGCCGCCATTCCATGAGCTGGCCCCACGAGCCGATTTTGTCCGGCGCGAGTTTCGCACGCAGCGCGGCGAGCTTGTCGCGGAATTCCTTGTCCGTGCCCAGCGCGTCGGCGGCATCGATGCCGGCGGAAAACAACTCGCGGATGAGCTGTTGGTCATGAGCCACGCCATCCTCGCGCGGGCCGTGCTCGGGCGACCAGCCCTTGGGCGCGACGAGTGTGCCATCCGGCAGTTCCTTGAGTTCATCGATCCAGAGCTCGCAGACTTCCTTGATCATTGGGTAGCCCGTTTCACGGAGAAACTCCTTGTCCCGGGTGAAGGCATAGTGTTCCCACACATGGATCATGTACCAAGCGGATGCCGGGATGTTCCAGTCCCACCCGTTGCCGCCGCGCGGGTTCTGCGAGGTGCGGACCGTCCAACCGCGCACTGGTTTCGGAAATTGTTTTTTGTCCCGCGCCATCGCCGCCTTCGCCGAAGATGCCTGATCCCGCATGAAACGGATGAAGGCCATGTGCATCTCGGAAAGGTTCGCCACCTCCGCCGGCCAATAATTCATCTGCACGTTGATGTTGGAATGATAGTCGGATGCCCACGGCGGGCTTTTCATTTCATTCCACAGTCCTTGGAGGTTTGCCGGCAGGCTGTCGCGGGATGAACTGATGAGCAGGTATCGCCCGTATTGCGCGATGAGGGCTTCCAGCCCGGAGTCCGTACCGCCCGATTTGTAACGTGCAAGCCGTTGGTCGGTCGGCAGGTTTTTCACGTCATCCGGGGTGTTTCCCAGATCGATGGCAAGACGGTTGAAGTATGTTTTATGATCCGCGCGTTGGCGTTTGCGGAGTTCGGCAAATGGCATTCTTGCTCCCTTGGTCAGCTCTGCGAGCGCGGCTGCGGGGTCCGCGCCGATCCATTTCTTTGTCACATCCGGCACGTAGTTGGTGCGCGCCGCGACGAGAAACGTAACCGCATTGCAACCGGAAAACGTGAGCGTGCCATCCGCGTTCACCGTTGCCGTGCCATCTTCCGGCACCGCACGCACCGCCGTCGTCCAGCGGATGTCATTGGTCAGTTTCCCGGAAGCCGAGATTTCATTTCTTCCGGCGGTCGTCGGGTTTCCATGCGCGTCCTTGTAAGCCACCGTGCCGGAAACCGCACCCGGTTTGTCCGCCTTCAAACGCACGACCACCAGTTGATCCGGAGCCGAGACAAACGTCGTGCGCTGATACTTCACTCCGCCGATGACAAACTCCGTGGTTGCCACCGCTTCGGAAATGTCCAGTGCGCGCCGATAGCCTTCCGCTGGCGTTCCCTTGGTAAACGATACCCCATCCAATGAAATTTCCGAGATTTGGAAATGCGCATCCCCCGGCGATGGCGGAAACGTGAACCGATAATTCGTGTAGGGTGTCTTGTTCTCGAAGTTGAATGTCTTCGTCTCATGACGGCCCGCGAACGAATCGGAAAGGCTTTGTTTATCGAGCGTTTTCCAGGTTTTCCCATCCGTGCTGCCCTCCAGGACCCAATTCCGCGGATCACGCGCAGGCTTATCCTCCGCCGAAGTCAGCGTGTAGGAATCGACCACCTTGCCCGCCGGCAGTGCGCACGTCCAAACGATCGGTTTTCCCAAGTGTTCGAAGCACCACTTCGTCGCCGGATTTCCATCCACCGAGGAATCAATTCCCTGCGGCCCATCCGTGGCCGCCGTGGTGCCGCGTGCTTCTCCCGCAAGCTCCGGCACCGAGGAGCCACCTTTGAGCTTGATCCGCAAATCGCCGAGCGGCTGGTAGGAACCGAAGATATCCGGTCGATCTCCTGTAGGCGTCCATCCGCCTGAAAGATTTTCCCCGCCGGTCCACATGCTGATTTCATTGAGCATGATGCGCGCGTCCGTCGTCCCGCCGAATTCCATCGCGCCCAGCCGTCCGTTGCCCAGCGGCAGCGCCTCGCGGTCCCACTTCGTCGCGGGTTTGTCATACCAGAGGGTGAGATCGGGCGCGGCGGATGCAGTGGCGAGAACGCCGATGGAGGAGAGCAAAATGATGGAGCGCATGAGAGAAAAATCGCAAAAGAGGATACTACGGTGGAGGATACTACGGCGCCGGAAACTTATTTTATCATTCTATTGATTCCTGCGGTTTGCCTATTTCAAGTCCGCGGACATGCCGGGGGCCTGCGGGGTTTGATAGACGCCACCTTCGACCACGCAGGGGTTCACGAAGTGTTTTTTCAAGTGCGGAATGTGTTCGAGCAACAATGCCTCGTGGCCGAGGCCGATGTGATTGAAGAGCACAAGATGCTGGTGGATCTGCCCCATATCCCCGACGTGTGGGACAATCGGAATGTTGCGCTGGCGAGCCATCAGGGCGACGGCGAGGAATTCGGAAACACCAGCGACGCGAACGGCATCGACCTGGCAGAAACCATGAGCCTCGGCTTGGAAGTAGTTTTTGAAAATGACGCGGTTCGGGACATGCTCCCCGGCCGCGACCTTGGTGTGCGGCGCGTAGGCTTTGGCGAGGGTGGCGTGGCCGAGAATGTCGTCGGGATGGGTCGGTTCTTCGATCCAGAATAAATTGAAATCGCGCGAGCGCTCGCCGTATTCGAGGGCGCGCGGCATGGTCCATTGCTGGTTGGCATCGACCATGAGCGTGGCATTGTCACCCGCGCCATCGCGGACGATGGCGGTGCGGCGAAGATCGAAGTCCATGTCCGGCGAGCCGACTTTGAGTTTCATCGCGGTGAACCCGGCATCGACGGACTTGCGGACGTTATCCTTGATCTGCTCGTCGGTATAATTGAACCAACCAATGGAAGTATCATAACCGGGGTATCCTTCTGACAAAATGCCCTCGCGCTCACTGCGGCTTGCGAGGTGATTTTTGACAAGGGCGAGCGCTTGATCGCGGGTGAGTTCGTCTTCGAGGTAGGAAAAATCGATGGTGGCGATGAGTTCCTCGGGCGTGAGATCGAGCAGAAGTTTCCACAATGGCACCCCGCGTTTTTTCGCCCACAGGTCCCAGCAGGCATTGGTGACCGAGGCGAGCGCAAGGTGGGCGAGGCCTTTGTGCGGGCCGAGCCAGCGGAATTGTTGCTCGTTGGAAATCCGATTCTGCAAAGCGCCGAAGTCCGCCATGATTTCCTCAATGTCTTTGCCGGCGAGATGGCGGGCGAGGAATGCGGCTCCTTGGCAAACGAGATCGTTGCCCTCGCCGAGGGTGAAGGCGAGGCCGGAACCTACGTGACCGGAGTCATCCGTCAGCAGCGTGACGGCGTAGGAATAAGTCGGGTTTTTGTGGACCGCGTCGGAACCGGCCTGGGTGCCGATGTCGTAACGGGCGTCGCGGGTGGAAATGTTTTTGATCATGATGCGAAATAGAAAAACGATTCAGCGGACGCAGAGTGCGCGGCGAAGAGAACGAGGGATTTCATGGTACATAGGAATGATGATCAACGCCGGTAGCCGATTTCGGCACCGCCGGAAACATGGAGGATGTGGCCGGTGATGAAGCGCGCCATGTCGGAGAGTAGGAACACGCACGGATCGGCGATGACATCGCCTTCCGGGCAATCGCCGAGCGGATGGATGTCATTGAGGTATTGTTCAATGGAAGACGGATCGGGTTGTTCCGAGCACCACTTGCGCAGCATCGGCGTCCAGGTGCCGGCCGGACAGACCGCATTGACGCGGATGCCATCGGCCGCGTAATCGAGCGCCATGGATTTTGTCAGCGTGTTCATCGCGCCCTTGGTGGACGTATAAACGGCGTGGATGGCCTGACCCATGATGCCGACCATCGACGAGGTATTGAGAATCGATCCCTTGGTTTTGCGAATGTGTTCGAACCCGTGGCGGGTGGTCAGCAACACGCTCTTGAGGTTGATGTTGATGAGATCATCGAACTCCTTGTCGGTGGTTTCGTGGAGCGGCTTGGCAGGGTTGCCGATGCCGGCGTTGTTGTGGATGGCGTCGAGTTTGCCGAACGTTGCCACGGTTTTTTCGATGGCCGATTTCACCGATGCGTCGTCGGAAACATCGCACGGGATGCCGAGATGATTTTTTCCGAGTTTCGCGGCGGCGGCGGCGACTTTGTCGGCACTGCGGGCTACAAGACAAACGCGCGCACCGTGGGCGGCATAGGCTTTCGCGCATTCCCAACCGATTCCTTCCGAACCACCGGTGACAAAGACGGATTTCCCTTGAAGCAACATGGCGGGAGATTGGGCCATTGCTCGCGAGCGAGTGAAGAAAAATCCGGGGAATCAACGGATCTTTACCCGCGTGGCACCGGGGCGGGTAAAGCCTGCGGTGAGGCGCATGCCATCCGCGGCGAGTTTGTCGATGGCGGGGGTTTGGATTTCCCCCTGGCCATTGCACGAAACATCGCCGTAGCCGAGGTCATCGGCGATGATGATGATGACGTTGGGTTTCTCTGCGGCGGTGGCGCAAGATGCGGAAATGGCGATGGCGGCGATGAGGAAACGAGGTCTCATCATTTGGAGCGGGGATCGGCGGCGGAGATGTGGATGAATGAGGGAGGCTCGGCGGCTTGGGTGATTTTCATGCGGACGGCGGTCGTAGTTGTGGCGGGAAAGCGGATGATTGAGTTCGGGCCGATGGTCGTTCCCTTGTGGACTTGCGTCCATTTTCCGGAGGTATTGGTTTCGACTTCGAAGGCACGCACACGATCAAAGTGCTCGCGGATGCGCAGCATGGAAATGGTCCGTGCTGCGGGCCAGGTGAGGGTGATCGTGGGCGTGGTGGTGGCTGCGGCCCAGCGGGTGTCCGGATTTCCATCGATGGCGGCGCGTGCCGACCAATCGCCGGGATCGGCGGTCCACACGGAATCGGCGAAGGCAATGGCATCCGCGGAAAGATCGGCGGGGACAGGCGCGCCGGGTTTCGCTCCGAGAGCGATGGAGAGTTCCTTGAGGCGATCGATATTGCGCTGGTCCATCAAGCCATCGCGGTTCGGCGGCGAGTTGAGGATGAGGACATTGTCCTGGGCGGTGGAACGTTCGTAGAGGGGGAGAAGCTCGGCGACGCTGCGGATATCTTGGTCATAGGGCTGCCAGAACCAGTGTTTGTTCAAGCAAACGGTGGTCTCGAATGGCAGATAATGGAGTCTGCCATCCGGTCCGGCGAAGTGTTTCACATCGGGGAAAACCGGAAGCTCGGGATCGCCAAGGCGGAAATCTCCGGGGTAGTAGCGCATTGGTTGGCCGATGCGGTAGTCCTTGGGACGGATCGGATGATGATCCACATTTCCAAATTGGCCGATGCTCCAGTTGATGCCGACAAGGCAGCGGGGCTGGAGTTTCTTGCAGTGGGCGTAAACCTCCGCGATGTGCCATTGCTCGCGCGGGAGAACCCAGCCGCCGTCGAACCACAGTTCGCATACATCTCCATAATTCGCGAGCAACTCGGTGAGCTGGGACTTCATGTAGGCGAGGTATTCGCGGCTTTTTTCCTCGCTGATCTTTGGCTTATCTCCGCGCATCACACCATTGTCCCAATTGCGGTCCCACAGCGAGTAATACAATCCGAGTTTCATTCCGTATTTTTTGCATGACTTTGCCATGGCAGCCACGACATCGGTTTTCACCGGGCTGGTGGCGACGTCGTACTCCGTTTGTGGTGAATTCCAGAGGCAGAAACCATCGTGGTGTTTGGTGATGAGGATCACGTAGGACATGCCCGCTTCTTTGGCGGTGCGGGCCCACTGGTCGGTATCGAGGTTGGTGGGATTGTAGATTTCCGGTTTGAGCGTGCCATTGGTCCACTCATGGCCGCTGAAGGTGTTGATACCGAAATGGATGAACATTCCGTAGCGACGATCGATCATCGCATGTTGATCGCCATTCGGCAGCAGACCCGGCTCGATCGGTCCGGCGTGGGCGAGGCATTGCAGTGCAAGAAGGAAGGGAAAAAGGGAAACGCTATGCATGATTGTCGTGATCGAATCGTCGGTTACGCTGCCAAGCTGCGGATTCTTTCCTTGTAGCCGCATGGCTTTTGGAAGGAAGAATAGGTAGCCAGCCCCGCTCTTGGATCGGCAGGAGCGCGAACAAATTCCGAGGTGTTCTCCGCGGGGCGGACGAATTACAAACCCCGACATCATGGCAGGCGAACCGATGATCACGATTACGCTCAACCCGGCGATCGACCATTCCGTGTTTGTGGAGGGGTTTTCCGGGGGAGCGGTGAATCGTGCGGAAAGCTCATGGCGGCAGGCGGGCGGCAAGGGCGTGAATGTTTCGGCGATGCTCGGACGGCATGGAATTCCGAACGTTGCCACGGGATTCCTCGGACGAGCAAATCCGGAACTGTTTGAGGAGTTGTTCCGCACTCTTCCGATTGCGGATCAATTTGTCCGGCTTCCCGGGAACACACGGACGGGAATCAAGATTGTGGACACGCGTTCGCAGAAAACCACCGACATCAATTTCCCGGGTCTTGCACCCTCGGCGGATGACGCGGACAGGTTGTTGGGGATCGTCCGCAAGTTGGTGAAACCAGGTCGTTGGTTCGTGGTGGGCGGAAGTCTGCCAATGGGAATTTCCAGTGCATGGTTCGAGGAATTGCTGCTTCTGATTCAATCGGGAAGCGGCTTATTGGCGGTGGATGCCAGCGGGCCGGCGCTTGCCTCAGCGATCCGCGCCGGGGCGGATTTGATCAAGCCGAACCATCACGAGTTGGCGGAATATCTCGGTAGGGACCTGCCCGATTTTTCATCACGTCTTGCGGCGGCGGACGAAGTGCGTGCGGCTGGAGTGGCTTGTGTGATTCTTTCGCTGGGCGGTGATGGCGCGTTGTTTCTCGGTCCGGGAAAAGCAACCATCTTCGCCGAAGCAGTGCCGATTGATGTCGCGAGCACGGTGGGCGCCGGGGATTCCTTGCTCGCGGGTTACCTCGCTGGACTTGCCATGGAATTGGATCCGGTGGAAACCGCAAAACTCGCGACGGTTTTCGCATGGTCCGCGCTGGAAGACGTGCGGCGGCTCTTGCCATCGGTGAAGGAAATCGAGCGGCGCATGGCACTCATCCGTGTGACGGAGATCCACTCGTAACCGCTTCGCGACGGGGTCACGGTCATGCCGACAAAAACCTTGGAGCCTTGCGCTGGATCGTTATCCATCCGGCACCCGCGGTCTGCCAAAGAAACGCCGCCCTGCCATGCCCGACCCCGGTGATCGCGGTTGTTTGCCCTCTCCCTGGCTTGATCGCCGTGTACTACCCGTTTGGGTAATTGCCTCCGATTCGTTTCCCGGATACAAACAGCAAAACGGAAACGTGGACGTTTCCATAAATGCCGAATACCGGCGAACCATTTTACCTGACTGATTCCATGAACTGACCTCGATTCATCGCCTCCTAAAAACCCAAAAAACTCCAAAACCCATGTTTACCAGACTATCTATTTTGACGGCTGCTTTGCTTGCCGTCGTGCAGCCGGCATTCGCCATGCCCAATTTCAATTGGGATCTCAAGGTTTACTACACGCACGCGAATCCACAGTTGCCGAGCCTCACGCCCGCGCAGATCGCGAAGCTCAGTGCTTACGATTCGCGGTACAATCCCGAATACACTTATCAACAGAATCCCGGGGGGGCGGGCGTGTCCCAGTCGGACATGAACTGGGTGGCTTCCCGCATCCCCTATTATGCCCTCAGCCGCGATCCGCAGACCGGGGTGCTGACCGGACGCGGGGTCACGCTCAGCTCGTATGCCGACGGCTCACAACCGAACTTGGCGTATCCGGCGACTTACACCGACATCGCCTATGACTGCCAGCGTCTGCAGGACATTTACTGGCGCTCCAATACCGCTCAGGCACCGCAGATCATCCAGGTTTACACGGATATGATGGAGCACTGGGTCGATCAGAACTATTTGCCGGGCGGCAAGCCGCCGCCGTGGCTCAGTGGCGGCTATGTGTGGCGGGATTATGGCTGGTTTCCCATGCGCCTGGCCCACGTGCTGCCTGTGCAATTGCGCGACCTGCTGGGACTGAGCATCTATTACATCTCGGGCGGACACAACATTTCAACCGACTCGCCCTGGGCCTCGACAGACGACTTTTACAACAATCTCTTCACGGCCTTCCGCGGTGCCCGGTTGATTTCCAACGGCCCGCACAAGTGGCAGCTGCTCGAAATCGCGCGCCGCGGGATCGATCTGGCGATCAACAACTTGATACCGCTGGACGGCTCGATGATCCATCACGGCGGCCACCACACGCATTACGCCGCCTATTCGTATGAGACTACGATCAGGCACCATAATCATTTCAGCTACGCGGGAATCGTCAACACGGCGACCACGCCGGAGGCGATCAAGCGGTTCCGCAAGGCGGCGCTGGCATGGTCGTTCGTCACGACCGGCGGCCACAACCCGGCGCACCAGAACATGCGTTGCGACCTGCGTTTGGCTAGCGATGTAGGC
>JAZKIZ010000023.1:0-155660 GCA_040384605.1 Verrucomicrobiota bacterium | reverse complement strand
GGCGGCCCGCGAAGCTACACGGACCAGCCCCCACACGTCAACCTCCTTTTTGAAAATTTTTTGAAAAAATTCACGCGCGGCCCGGAAACGGCCCCCGGGGGGAGTCCGCGGCGGAATATCTACGATGAATCTAGTAGCTTCTCCGACGGCTCTTCTTCAATTTCCGATCATCACCGGCACGAGAACGCCATCGCTCATGCCGTGGATTTTTTTCTTATCCGCAGGCACAAGAGTGGCGAGGCAGCCTGCAAAGGACGTCACGTCGTTGCCGGCCGTGAAGAAGTACGGGCAGACGCGCACGCGGGCATCCATCATTTCCACCGAGCCGTCATCGCGAAAAACAGGATGTTGGATTCTGCGGCCCTCGCGAAACTCCTGCATCATCCATGGGTGCTCGGAAGAAGATGCGAGTGCTTCCCCGATCTTCTCCGCCCATTCGGCAGATGACATGTCGTGGCCGACGAACACTCCGCGGGAACCCCATGCCGTTTCGTGGAAGCCGCCGATCTTAAGAACCAACTGGCGCTGCTTCTGGCTGAAAGCCGCGACTTCCCGCCAATCGTGGACATCCAACCGCGGGATCGCACCGTGCGCTGGCAGCGGTTCCGGATTCATCAACCAGCCAAAGGGCGTCACCGCGCGGAGCCGCTCCAAGTGCGGGCCGCGCAATAATTGCCGCCACAGTGGTTGCAGTGATGGCATCCACAGCAACGCGAGCCAGAGCTTGTCTTCCAGATGCGCTTTAAATGGCGGGGTCACCTTTCCGCCCGCGACAAGCTCGCGGATGGCCGGGATGGATTTCCAGTCGAACAATTCAAAGAACCGATAAATGTCACAATCGTCCGGCTGGGCATTCTCCGCCCGCAACACTTGAAACCCGGTGCCGAGCTCTCCCGCCAACCATTCCATTTCCGGCCGGTAATCCCCCGCTTCATCGGAAACCCAAATGTCCCCGCCTTCCGGCATCAGGCTGCGGAAACCCTCGATCATCCCCTCGGCCGCACCAAGAATTTCGAAACCCGCCTCTCCATAAATCCGCGAAAGCCACGCGGTCACGCCGATCCCACCCGGCACGCTGTCCAGCTCGCTCATCGCAAAACCACTTTCTGTTAGAATCAAATCCGGCCGGATCACGCGCGGAAATTGGTTCACCGTTTCCGGATCGCGTTGCGTTTCCCGCAGCCAATTGGGTTTCCCGCGGTCGAGCCAATCCGCCAGCCACGGAGCTTCCCTGCCCGCCACGCTGCTCCGGTAAAGCGTATCGGATGCCCGTTGGAACATCGCCAGAGGCTGGCCGAGGGAGATCATTTTCCGCGCTTCGTTTTTAGAAATCCGCAATGGCTCCGGCGACCACTTCCACGATCCTCCGCCAAACAACCCGCCAGCCGGCAGTTTCTTCTTCAGCGCATCCAGCGTCAGGCTCATCCCACAGCGACGATGCAAGGGAACACCCGCATTGCAAGCGGCAAGCAAACCACTACCCTGCGCGAGATCGCATGAATTTCACCCGCATTGTCACTCACCCCGGCGGCGCGCACATGGACGAGTTTCTCGCCTGTGCCGTCTTGCTCGCCCGGCATCCCGTCACCATTGAACGACGCGAACCCACGCCCGAAGATTTGGAAAACCATGCAACCGCGGTGGTCGATGTCGGCCACGAACATCACGCCGCGAAGGGAAATTTTGATCATCACCAGTTTCCGAAAGACCATCCGCCCGTTTGCTCGCTGAGCCTCGTGCTCCAGCACCTCGACGTGTACGAAGATGCGCGGAAGTTCTGCGATTGGCTGGAGACGACCGAACGATTCGACACCCGCGGCCCGGTGGAAACCGCCCGCTGGCTCGGCGTCGAGCGGGCCACGCTGCCCAAGCTGCATTCGCCCGTGGACGTCACTTTGCTGCGGAGGTTCGCGAAATCAGCCGTTGTTTCTCCGGGCGAACCGCTGTGGGAAATCATGCGCTGGATCGGCGAAGATCTTCTTCATTACGTGGCGGAAGTGCGGGCGCGCCTCGGGTTTCTCGCGCAACACGGGAAAATTCTCGCGATTCCCGCAGGGGGGGAAACCGTCTCCATCTTCTTCCTGCCCCGCGTGGAACCGCTTGGCACCGAACCATCCTCCGGCATCGATCGATTTCTCAAAACCCATCCGCAGGGCGGTGATGTCGCTGGCTTGATTTACCCGGACCGTCGCGGCGCTGGCTATGGGCTTTCCCGTCACAAGGACCATCCGGGGCTCGATTTCACCCAAATCCAAAGCGAGCCGGATGTCCATTTCGCGCATGTCCGGGGCTTCGTCGCGAAAACCAGTGCCACCGATCCAGTGCGCCTCGCAGCGCTCGTGTCCGCCTCCTGGATTGGGGCTCCGCGCGACTCCGACTGAAAAGCGAAGCTTGCGGCGGGCCTCAAGCCGTGGAAACCGTTTGCAAGCGCCTCCTCCGCCGCCTTCTCAATGAAAGAAACCTTCACCGTCATCGGCCTCGTCATCCTGGCCGTGGCACTGCGCCATTCCCGCCGCAAGCTCGTGCGGAAACTCGGCGCACTGGTCTTTCTCGCCGCCACTTTCCTCGCCTTCTACTTCTGCAGCGGCGGCATGGTCTGCATCGGCCTCACCGGCGTGGCGCTGTGGTTTTTCCTGCCATGGATCGAACTGCTCACCCGCATCCGGCGGATGAAGCTGCCGCTCGAAAACCGTCTGCACCACGAAAGCCCGCCCGCCTCATCGCTCATCCCGAATGCGCCGGAAGCCGCGGTAGCGATGGATGATGATGGGTTCGATCACGTCTCCGACTGCGCCTGGCGGTGGGATGGCATGAAACAATTCTTCCGCCTTTACTGGAATCCCGAAGAGCGCGCCGTCGCCGCCATCTGTCTTTGCGAACAAAGCGATGTGACCTTCGCCTTCATCTCCATTTCCTCGACGACGGCCTGCGGGAAAATCCTGCGCACCACCAATTTCCCCTTCGCGCCCACACTCGCCTGTCCGCCGGACGTGCTCTGGAACCATCTCCCCTGTGATTGCAATTGTTTCCACCGCATCCTCGCCAGTCATCGCGAGTGGTTGGAGAAAAAAGCGATCTCCCATCATGATCTCCGCGTGCCCGATTCAGAGACCGTGGAGGCCACCATCGAAAACGAAATGAGCCGCCTGGTTCGTCACAACCTCGGGCTTGGCATCATCCGTCTTACGGGTGACGGCCATTTCCGCTATTCCCCGCGCGGAATGTTTTTCCTCTGGGGCCAGTTCGTGAAAGACATGATTCGCTTCTGCTGAAGCGTGAACCCGTAGGGTTTCAAAGGCCCGCCTTGCGCAACAAGGGAATCAACTTTTCGCCCGCCAGCCCAATCGCCGAAAGCGTTCTCTCGTGGCAAAGATCCGCGACGCTCATCTGCAATGTGAGGCGATCGATCCCGCCAAGTTGTTGGTCGAAACGCGCGATTTTTTCCGCAACGGTTTCGGCATTGCCGACCAGCAGTGCGCCGTCGGGCGCAAGCAATGCATCGAAGTGATCGCGGGTAATCACATCCCAGCCGCGCTCCTTGCCGATCCGGGTAAAGGTTCGGGCGTAACCGGGGAAAAAATCCTCCGCGGCTTGCGCGTTGGTTTCCGCGAGATAGCCGAGCATATGCACGCCGACTTTGAGTTTTTCCGGTGCATGCCCCGCTTGTTTTCCGGCCTCGCGGTAGAGATTGATCAACGGCCGGAAACGCCGCGGTTCTCCGCCGATGATTGCCACCATCAATGGCAATCCAAGCGTCCCGGCGCGCGCGAATGACGTCGGCGTGCCGCCGACGCCGACCCACACCGGCAGCGGGTTTTGCAGCGGTCGCGGAAACACTCCTGCGTGCCGCAACGGTGCCCGGTGCTTGCCGCTCCATGAAATGATTTCCTTGTCCCGCAGCTCTAACAGAAGTTCCAGTTTTTCCGCGAACAACGAATCGTAGTCCTCCAGATTCAACCCGAACAATGGGAACGCTTCGGTAAATGACCCACGCCCCGCGACGATTTCCGCCCGTCCGTTGGAGATCAGATCCAGCGTCGCAAATTCCTGAAAAACGCGCACCGGATCAGCCGCAGAAAGCACCGTCACCGCGCTGGTGAGCCGGATGTTCTTCGTCCGTGCCGCCGCCGCCGCAAGCAAGACTGCGGGCGCGGCATCCGCGAATTCCTTCCGGTGGTGCTCGCCAATGCCGAAGACCTCCACGCCCACCTTGTCCGCGTGTTCCATTTCCTCCAACAGATCGCGAATGCGTTCCGGCGCCTCACGGATTCTCCCTGTCACCGGATGCGGTGCGAGCGCGACAAAACTATCGATTCCAATTTGCATGCCGGGATTCTAACGGCGGAAAAGCGGGATGCAAATCGATCAGCCAGTGCGCATTTTTTGCAATAGGTTTTTCCCCAATTGATATGCATAGAGACTCGTTGGGATGTAATCGATTTTAATTCCATCTACAACTTTGGAATCCGTCACCGTTTTGGTGGTGATCAAGGTAGATCCGTGAGCATCGAGGCGATGCTCCTTCGCAAAGGTGACCAAGTGTTTGATCTGTTTCATATCCTTGGCGGGCCTGTCGGACCATTTGACTTCCACACACCAGCGGGGTTTTTGGGTGCGGGGATCCAGTGATACGATATCCACTTCTCCCTGTGGCCACCGGGCGTAGTGGAGATGGGAAAGAAGTTCGGAATCGTGAAACCACTGGCAGTAGATCGCCGTTTCCGCCAACGCGCCCATGGCCTGATCATCCTCACCGAGATGTCCGAACAGAGCTGCCCGCATCGTTGGATTGGTGAGATAAACTTTGAATGAAGTGGCCCGTTCGAATCTCCGGGCGCTGCGATCAATGCGATCAATCCGGCGAATGAGAAACGCGGCTTCCAAATATTCGATGTAACGCCGCAGCGTGGTTTTCGCGACTCCGGAGGATTGCGAAAGCTCTTCCAACGAAACCTCGTTACCCGTGTTATAAGCGAGAGTGGTAAACAAACGGTTCAATTCCTGGATGTCCCGGATGCCGTAAAGCTGCGGAAGGTCACGCAAAAGCACTTTGTCGATGATATCGCTTTTGATGAAGCGCTCCGGTGAATCGCGGATCGTGGGATTGAAAACCGCTTCGGGATATCCACCGATGTTCAAATACTGGAGAAACGCATCATTGAGAGCGGAAATATCCGTGGTGGTGGCTCCGAATAAATCATCGCGTGGTTCGACCAGCGTGGATTTTCCGATGAAGCCGAGGAATTCGTGGAACGTGAGCGGGGGCAATAGGAAATCCGTGAACCGACCTGCGCCCGATTCATTGCTTTTCAACTTCAACGCCGCGGCGGCAGAACCGGAAACGAGAAAACGGTAGTCGGGCCAGCTATCGACCAAAGATTTCAGGTGAACCTCCCAATTTTTGAGATACTGCACTTCATCGAAGATCAGAAACAGCTTCGTTTTTTCCGAGTGGTTGAACCGTTGACGGAACATTTCCACGAAACGCGCGAGCGGAATATCCGTATAAACAGGCGTTTCCAGCGAAACAAAAAGGATCCGGTTGCCCGGAATCCCGTTTTTCAGCAGGCGATGGATTGTTTGGTGGAGGATGACGGTTTTCCCCACCCGCCGCGGCCCAAGGAGCACGATCGCCCTGCGGACGCTGAGATCGGTGGCCAGATCATAAAAAGGGGCCAGATACTCCCGTTCCGGCAGATTGGCGAAAGAAAGCGCGCTGATTTGGTTTCCCCACCACGGGTTGTCGAAAAGCAACCGCGCCTCAATATCGACCGCTGAGATGGAAAGCATCTCGAAATAAAGAGCGTACGCGCTTTTTAGGCAAGGCGATTAGTGCCAAAACCGTCTCGGAATAGCTCTATTTTCACAGCCCGCCGTTTTGCGCAACGAGTTTCTTCGCGGTGGCGACGGTATTGCGATGGAGCTTGGCGGTGAAAAGCGGTTCGCGGTTGTAACCGCCGCCGTAGAGTACGGCGACGGGAATGCGGTTGCGCAGGAAAGCGCCGAGCAGGATTTCGTCGCGGCGTTGGATATCTTTCAGCGAAAGATGCATTTGGCCGAAGCGGTCGTTGCGGTGGTTGTCCGCCCCGGAAACCCAGATCACGAGATCGGGCGAGAATTTCTCCAGCGCATCCGCCAAGCTGGCGAAAAGTTGACGCAGGTACATGTCGCCTTCCACGTAGCGGATGGTTTCCACATCAAGGCTACTTTCCGTTTTGCGGGAAAAATGATTCCTGCCGACGTGGATGGAGTAGGTGAAAACCGTCGGATCATCGGCGAGCAGCGCGGCAGTGCCATTTCCCTGATGCGCATCGGTATCGACGACCATGATCCGGATGCCCGGGCGTTTCACCTGCATGTCGCGGATGGCGATGGCGACGTCATTGAAGACGGAGTAGCTCTCGCCATGCCCGCGGAACGCATGATGCATGCCTCCCGCCAAACAAACGCCGATGCCTTCGCGCACGGCGGCGTCGCAGGCGAGCCGGGTGGCCTCGACCTCCATCGCGCTGCGTGCGAAAAGCCGGGGGCTGGCGGGCAGGCCAAGGAGAATCTGCTCCTTGCGATCGAGTGCGCCGGCTTCAATCTTGCGAATGTAGCCGGCATCGTGCACGCGGCCAATGACGGAAACGTCGGCCGGCACCGCCACTTCCACGATCTCCTCCGGACGAAGCACGCCGCCCTCCAACAACATGTCCTTGGAGATCCGGAACTTCTCCATGGGAAACGGATGGCCGGACGGCAGCTCGAGTTCCAGATCCCGGGAGTAAAAGCAACGCATGACCTCCGAAAGAACAGAGGAAACGCGTTCCTGCAAAGTGGAAAACCGGATTCCGCAAAAGGAAAGTGCGCGAGCCGCCGCAGCTCATGGAACATCTTTGACGCCCGGCATCCCGGCCCGCATGCTCCGGCCCGATGAGCCCGCTGGAAGCACTCGTTGCCCTGAACATGTTGCCGAAGATCGGACCAATCCGGGTGCGTCGTTTGCTCGATGCCTTTGGCTCGCCGGAAGGCGTGCTCGCGGCAAAGGAAAACTCGCTGGTCCGCGTCGATGGCATCGGCCCGGAAACCGCGAAAATTCTCGCCCGTTGGCAGGATCACGCGGACCCCGTCACGGAACTCCGCGCAGCGGCTGAACGCGGAATTTCCATCGTGACTGCGGCTGACGAAACGTATCCCGCGCCGCTTCGCGAAATCAACGACCCGCCGCTTCTTCTCTACGTCTGGGGCAAAATTGAGGCCCGGGACCGCCATGCCATTGGGATCGTCGGTTCGCGGCGGGCAACGATCTACGGTGCCAACGCAACCAAAAAACTCGGCTACCAAATCGCTCATGCCGGTTTCACCGTGATCTCGGGACTTGCCCGCGGGATTGATACCGCGGCGCATGAAGCCGCGCTCGCCGCCAAAGGACGCACCATCGCGGTGATCGGCTCGGGTCTCGGGAAACTCTATCCGCCGGAAAATTTCGCGCTGGCGGAACGGATCGCCACCGGCAACGGCGCGGTCGTTTCCGAATTCCCGCTCGATACGCCGCCGGACAAACAGACGTTCCCGATGCGCAACCGGATCGTCGCCGGTTGGAGCCGCGCGCTGCTCGTCACCGAATGCCCGGCATGGTCCGGTTCATTGATCACCGCAAATCTCGCCGCGGAATACGGCAAACCGGTTTTCGCGGTTCCCGGGCCCATCGACAAACCGACCTCCGCCGGTTGTCACCAACTCATCCGCGATGGTGCCACGCTGGTGGCCGATGCGTCTCATATTTTCGATGACCTCGGTGAATTGCCGTTTGCTCAAGCCGTCCCGGCAGCGGTGCCGACTGCCGATTTCCCGGAGCTTCCCGAAGAAGAAGCCGCGGTTTTTTCCGCAGTGGGCAGCGATGAAACGAGCGTCGATGCCATCATCGAACGCGCCGGCCTCGCCGCGCCGATTGTCACCGCGACCTTGCTGAAACTTGAAATGCGCCGCCTGGTCCGTGCGTTTCCCGGTTTCCGCTACGCGCGGCAGTGAAACGTGGCGGCGATCACCGGTCGCCGCATCTTCAAGCTGTCTGGAAAAGATGGGGCGACCAATGATCGCCCCCACTTTTTCCTCAGAACTCCCGTCTCAACCGCGGCGGCGGGTGGTTGGCGGCGAATCATCCCACGCGAAATAGGCGATGCTCATTCGCGCCGCCGCCTTCCGGAGGGCAGGATTTTCTTTCGCGGAAATGACCACATCCAGCGGCAACGCGGCAGCATCGTCAATTTCACGTAACGCAGTTCGCAAACTCGGGGAATCGAGATCCGTTTGTTTGATGTGCCGCTCCCATGCGACCTCTTCATGAAACCAGCAATCCGGCGGCATCGTGTCTTCCGCTTTACCGGACGACCAAATCAACCCGCGATACTTGGTTCGCGTTTCTGCGGGAGGGTGTTGCAACCATTGGGAAAATCCGAGGTGCCCGCGGGTTGAAATTTTCCAGCGGTCCTGCATCCAGAACACATCCAGCGGGCTTTCTCGCATCGCGCTTTCGAGAGCGCTCATGTTGTTTTGCGTGTTGTGCGGAAGAGTAACCGGGCGAAACGTCACCACCCATTTCCCAGACGCGATCGTGCGCATCGAGAGAGCCGCGACGGAACATTTCGCCCGGCGGGCAATGAGCGACGGCAACGGGCTCGCGCGGGTGTGACGGCCGAAAAACGCGACTTCTTCACCGGCCATGCCGACCCGGATGTCGGCGAGAATTCCGAGACAAACCGGCTCCGCCAGCACCGAGGCGGTCCGTAGCGGACTTTCGTGTTTGGAAAACATCCGCGTCCCATCGGCCTCACGACGTTTCAGGACTCGCCGATTCATGAATGGATTGTTCAGCGGGCGATAGTATGCGGCGAGCCTGACTCCCTCCGGCATCGCAAGGTGCAGACGGCTGAGGGCCTCCCAATTGCCCATGTGCGGGGTCAGGATCACCACTCCCTTTTCGCCGTGGATTACGGATGCGACGTTCTCCAGTCCTTCCACCGTCAGAACCTTGCGAAAGTCAGTTTTTGACATCCGTGCGGTCCTTGCGGCGCATGCAAAATTCGCACCCGTGCGCCGGAAGTTCGCCTTGGCAAGGGCTTCAATCCCGGGCCTCGACAATTCGTCGGCGAATGCGATCCGGAGGTTCTTGATCACCACTCTCCTTCGCGCGGGATAAAGCCACCATGCCAAGGAGCCCAGAAATTCTCCCACGCGGAATACAACCGCCACCGGGAAAAGCGAAAGAATCCATTCGAGTACAACACAAACCACCCATTCCAAAATCCATTGGAATTTTTTCAACGAGGTTGGTCGACGTTTCGACATGGATTGCGTGTTACGATTCGCCCGCTCCCTGAAGCGCCATTCGGAGCGCCCCGGCAAACGACTCGTCATTCGTTTCGAACCACTTTCTCGCGGCATTCCCCAACTCCTGTTTCTCCGTTTCGGAAGCGTTGATCAGTTGCATGACCGCGGATTCAAGTGCTGCGGGATCGACGTGAAAATTCCGTCCGAGATTGCGTGGCTCATCGCGGTGAAACGGAACCAGAATGCCTCGGTCCGGCCCGACCAATTCGTTCATCGGCGGAGCATCGGTAACGACAGTCACCGCACGACAGGACATCGCTTCGACGATGTAGTGGCCCCAGCCTTCGGATAACGACGGACACAAATGAATGCCATGGGAAGCTTGCAAACTCCGCAATTCCTCGTCCGGAAGATAGCGGGAAACGAGGTTCACATTCGTGGGAACGGTGGCGGGCGCGTTGCGGGGATCCTGCACGACCGTAAGCACGGGCCACTCCGGATGCTTCCGCCACAGCTCGAAAAGCAGTCCGGTATTCTTCAACGTGCTTCTTCCAGCTAGATGAAAAAACCGTGTGTAGTCGGGCGGCGAACCATCATTGCCGCGATCCCGCGAAGTGAAGCCGATGAATCGCGCGGACGGATGGAGGTTGGAGAAAATTTCCAACGCATGCCGGGATTTGCAGAGGATGTGGTCGATCGTTTTGAGGCGTCCCAAATGCCGGAGCGGGAAGCGTTCCTGATTCGGGATCAGAAAATGCGTTCCGCGCTTGAGCTGCCACAACGGAAACACCCGTTCGAGATGAATGATCGCATCCGCTTGACGAAATGGATTGAGCGCCGTCTTCCATTCGCGGGGAGTGAACGTTCGCACCTCGCAGCCAGCCAACGCTTGCGAAATCAGAGCGGAATCCTGTTCCAGTCCGACGCCATTGCGCCGCCCGATGATCCAGCACTTCTTCACAACAGCGACTCCGAAACTTTCCGGTACAGTTGCGGGTTGAGCGCAGGGTCGTTGTACATCTTGAATTGATAGTACACGGCAAACGTCCGCTTGCCTGCGGTAATGTCCGCGAACAATTCCGCCAGACATTGCGCCAGGTCCGAACGCTGGAGAACGATGCGGACCAATTTTTCCGCGCACGCCGAGCGATGACCTTCACTGGCATCCGGGCGAACGGTTTCCTCCCGCATGTGAAACTCCTTGAGCGCAAGAATGGAAAGACGATCGATCATCATTCCCGGGGTCTCCGAATTGCGGGGAACTCCAGATTCCACCGGGCGAAATTCCGCGACCAACGCCTTGTCCATCTCCTCAATGAAATTGTTGCGCTCCTGATTGTAGCGATCGATGGCGCGCTTCGCTTGATGCACGCGCTCGGAGCCGAGGTCGTCGCGACGGGCAACATCTTCCTCATGCCAAAGCTCAAAATTCCGCAGATGGTTTTCCTGAACGAGGTTGAGAAATCCCTCACCGGCGGCGACGGGAGCCGTCTCGTGCCAGAGAGCGGTCAAGCGAGACTGGAGAGCGGCGACTTCCTTTGGATCACAAATCATCGGCGGGTGGTGGATGGCGTTTACTGTTGCAAGCAAAACCGGGCAGAGGCAAGCCTGAGTCATGCCGACCAGGAAAGGCTCGAAACATCTCCGCAGCCTGCTGGTCATCAAGCCATCGTCGCTCGGCGATATTGTGCACGGACTGCAAGTCATCCAAACGGTGGCGCGTAAATTTCCCGATTGCAGAATCACTTGGGTGGCGCGTGACCGGTTCGCGCCACTTGTGGAAGCCGCGCCATTCGTGCATGAGGTGATTCATTTCCACCGCAAGAAAGGCACGAAAGGAATTTTCGAGGTGATGAAAACTCTGCGGACCCGGCGCTTCGACGCGGTCTGGGACATGCAGGGGCTGCTGCGCTCCGGTCTCATGGCGGCGGCCGCACGATCCAAGGAAAAATGGGGCCGGCGGGACTCCCGCGAAGGTGCGGGCTTTTTCACGCGCAAGGTGGCCGCTCCCGACGGCCCCGGGCCGCATCATGCGATTCCGGTTTTAATGGAGTTTGCCAAAACGTTGGGAATCGCTGCGAACGTTTCGGTTCCGCTCCTACTACGACCAGGCCCGGAATTCGCATGGAAGACATTCTTTGAGGGCGATCCTCGCCGCCGTTTCGTCATCTTCACCGATAGCCGCGGGGCGGAAAAAGAATGGCCGAAGTTCGATAAGCTCACCCGGCTGATTTTTGATCGGATTCCCGGCAGCCGCGTGGCTTGGTGCGCGGGAACGCCCGCCACTCCGGATTTTCCCATTCCAGACGGACGTTTTCTGAATCTAACCGGATGCCCGTTTGATGAAATGATCGAACTCGCCCGCCAGCCTTCGGTGTTCATCGGCAATGACAGCGGGCCGATGCACCTTTCGGCCGCCGTCGGGAATCGGGTGCTTGCGATTTTCGGCCCGACTTCCCCGCTGCGATTCGGCCCATGGCCTCCGGATTCACCACGTACGAGATCCATCGTAGCTCCGGGTGGCATTCTCGCCGATCTGACGCCGGAAGCGGTTTGCAAGACGGCGGAAGAACTCATGGCCCCCGCTTGACCGCCAAGGCCCGAAAGCTTGACAAACCACAGCCCTCACTCGATACGAAAGCCCATTTGAAGATGTTCGGACAGACGGCAACCGTTGATGGATTGAAGTTCAACCTCGCTGGGTTACCCATACCGGCAAAGAAAAAGCGTCACCTGCGGCGAGGTGACTACGAGCTGCCCGAACGCATTCTCATCTCCAAGTTCGTGGAACCCGGCATGCGGGTGCTGGAACTCGGCGCGTCCCTCGGCATCATTTCCACCTTCCTCGCCCGCAACATCGGCCCCACCGGCTCCCTGCTGAGCGTGGAAGCGGATCTCTCCCTGCTGCCATTCTGGGAGCGGAACATCCATGCCAACGGTCTGAAGGGAAAATGCGTAAACGCCCTTGCCTGTCCCACATGGAACGCCAACGTCCCCGTGCGCCTTCTCGCCAACAATTTCCAGCCGTGCGCGGACAAACTCTCGGGCCGCATCACCGCTTCCACCGAAGCATCCGCCCGCACCGTGCCATGGAAAACCGCACGCACGATTTGCGAGGAAAATGATTTCGAGCCGACCGCTCTCATCGTCGATATCGAGGGAACGGAAACCGTCTGGACGGAAGAACCCGCAAATTTCCCGTCGTCCGTCCGCCTGTTGATTGCCGAGTTTCACCCGCAATACACCGGCCCGGACATTGCGGCGGATTGCGCGCAAGCGGTTCTCGACGCGGGTTTCCGCCTCCGCGGTTACCAAAACCACGTGCTGGCCTTTTCCAGATAAGCGCGGGATGAAACTGGTGCGCATGATTCGATCCCGTGCCAAGGCGTTGCTCGCCGGTGCCCGGATTGGGCGCGGAACTTACATCCACCCGCAGGCGGTGCTGGAACGCAAACGCGGGACCATCGCCCTCGGGGAGCGATGCACCATTGCGCACGGTGCGCAACTGCTCGCCTATGGCGGCTCGATTGAAATCGGAAATCACTGCAGCGTGAATCCGGGATGCATCTTGTACGGTCACGGCGGACTGAAGATCGGCAACGACGTGCGGATCGCCGCGAACACCGTCATCATTCCCGCGAACCACGTTTTCATCGATCCGGGCAAGCCCATCCGCATGCAGGGAGAAACGAAGCTGGGCGTCACGATTGGCAATGATGTCTGGATCGGCGCGGGAGCGATCATCCTCGACGGAGTCAGCATTGCCGATGGTTGCGTCATCGGCGCAGGAGCGATCGTGACCAGATCAACGGAACCATTCGGCATCTATGTCGGCAACCCCGCGCGTCTGATCAAGAAGCGCGGAGCGTAACCCCACTCACAACGTAACCGGGGCGATTCCCTCCGGCATGTGATTCAACAACCGCGCGATGTGGCGCTGTTTGCTGCGCTGATTCATTGCGGCGAAAACCGACTTGAGCGGAAGGATGTTGGACAAGCCGAGTCCATCGATCAGAACGAAGTGGTTTCCCTCCTGTTCCGTGTAGGCATAGACGATGTTGCCGCCATGAAGATCCGCGACGATGATATCCGTTTCCTGAATCTGCCGGACAAACTTGCGTAGTGCGGACCGCGCCTGTTCGTCGAATTCCCCTTTGCGCAGAAGATTCCACAAGGACGGTGCGAGGTTTCCCTGTTGGTCCCGCGCCGCGGAAATCACCAGGCCCAAGCCCAGGTCGGTTTCCATGAAACCTGCGACCCGCTGCGCGAACGGCAGGCTCCTGCCATGACTCGCATACATCGCGACGTATTCGGCGGTCTCCCGCATGTAGGAGATGTATTGGCGGAAACGCCGTTTGGCTTTGTACCACGGTTGCCCGCTGCCCCAGCGCTGGTCGATCACCTCCGGCCGGATTACCTTGATGATCAGCCCCGGATCATTCGGGTGCGCGTAAACCGATCTCATGCGCCCTTGGGCGATGGGGGGTTGTTCCGACAGGATGAGCATGCGGCTCACGGTATCGGACAAGGGCGGCGGATCAAGCCGGGGAAATCACGTTCCGGAACGCCTCCGCCGCAGCCGGATATTTTTCCCAGTTCTCGTAAAACAAGCGCACGTCTCTTTCCCGCCTGCGCGGCCATCGGTTCGGCGGCGAGAGAAATTCCATGGCATCGAGATCCACAAAAGAAGGCGATCCGTCATCAGCAATGATGATGTTGGTGGCCTTCAGGTCCCCATGCGAAATGCGGAGGTGCGCCATGCGCTCGAAGATTTCGCGCAAACGGTTCGCCATGGCGGAAAGTTGGGACGCGTCCGCCTGATGGCGCGTCATCCAGGCAAACAAATCCACGCCCTCCGCCCGATGGGTGGCGAGAAATGATTTTCCCAGCCAGATGCCGCCAGCGGATCGCCATTCCGCGATGAACAACGGCGCAGGTGTCGGCAATCCCGCATGACGGAATGCCAGCCCGGCGATCCAACTGCGCATGCAACGGGACCCGCCGATCCCATGGGTGAGATGTTTGAGAAAACCTTTCGGGTAGTAGTATTTGAAAACCGCTTGGGTTTCTTCGCTGAGCGGGTAGGAACCGACTACCGAACGCGAGCCGAATTTATAAAGTGTCAATCCCGGCGGCGGGCGCAGCGCAAGCCGGGCAATCTCGACCGCCTCATCCGGCGCGCAAGCCGCCGTGTTTGAAAACGCCTTTGCATTCCCGCAGCGCTGTCGCGCGAGCGGCTTGCCGCCTGCCCGCACTTCAAGCAGAAAACCGGCAAGTTCTTCAGACGTCGGCAGAGAAACGTTCATGACAACAATTGTGCGACAGCGCGGGCATTCGCTTCGATGGTGAAATTTTCCGCCTTGGCGCGGGCGCGCGTGCGCATCGTTTCTCGTTCTGCGGCAGGAAGTGCGCAGAACCTGCAAATCGCCGCCGCCAACTGTTCCGCCAAGGTGGCCACCGCTCCTGCCACCACGTATCCGTCGCCGTCTTCCTCGATGACTTCCGAAGAGCCGTTGGTGTCCGTGGTCAACACTGGCAGGCCGCAGGCGAGAGCTTCCAGGCAAACGTTCGCGAATGGATCATAGAGCGAAGGAAAAACGAAAAGATCCGCGCTTTGATAGGCATTTTGGATGGATCCAGAAGGCCCCTCGAAAATCACGCGGTCCGTGAGGCCGAGCCGAGCCGCAAGTTTCCGATAGGCCGCGGGCCGGTCGCGGCCGATCACGCGCAAGCGGAAAGCACAACCGCGTTCCTTGACGATCACGAGAGCCTCAATCAACGGCCCCAGCCCCTTGCGCTTGAAATCCTGGCCGACGAAAAGCAAATCAACCGCGCCGTCATCGCGGCCAGATGGACGCGCGACGGGACGAAATTTTTCCAAGTCCACGCCATTGTAAATCACGTGGATTCGATCCGCAGGATAGGGATGGGACTGGGGAATGAGCCGCTTGGAAAGTTGCGAGTTGGTAATGATGAACCGCGTGTTGACGGTATCGAAAATCCCGCGCTCCAGCGCGAGAATCGCACGGTGCCGTGGATTAAGTCGCTGGAGAAAGCGGTGAAATTTTCCCGGGTAGCGGATGCTCATCCAGAAATCATGCAATGGATCGGAAACGCGGAAAGCATCGGCCGGAAAACTCCGCGACAACGCCAGCACCGCATCCACTTCCAGCGTCGTCACCGCTTTCTGGCTGTTGCGATGAAACGAGTTGTTTTTCGCCCAAGAAGAACGGTGATCCACCTGAATCGGAACATGGATCAAATCCGGATGAATGTCGTCATCGCAACGCTCGGCGAGAACATAAACGGTGTGTCCCATATCCGCCCATGCGCGGCAAAGATTCGCCGCGTAGCGCTCGGCTCCGCCCATGCGGAACGAGCATTCCTTCCTGATCACTGCGATTTTCATGAAGGCCGCGACGCTACCCAATCCGCATAGAGCTTCAGTCCGCGCTTGAGAGCAGTCTTGGGCTGGTATCCCAGCAAGCGGTGCGCTTTGTCGATGTCCGCATACGTGCGCGGGACGTCGCCAGGTTGGTCCGGCAACTGGCGGATCACCGCCTTTTCCCCCACCACTTCTTCGATCATGGAAATCAGTTCATCGAGCGTCGTCGTCGCTGACCCACCGAGGTTGAAAATTTCAAAATCCGAAACGTCGGTATAACGCGCCGCTGCAAGAACACCATTGATGATGTCATCCACGTAGGTGTAATCGCGGGCCGTGCTGCCATCGCCGTATCGATCGATCGGATGACCTTCGCAAATCGCGCGCGTGAACTTCGCGATCGCAAGATCGGGACGTTGCCGGGGTCCGTAAACGGTGAAAAACCTCAGGCAAGCGCAACGGACGCCGAACAAGTGCGCGTAATTGGAACAAATCTGTTCGCCTGCGATCTTGGTCGCGGCATAAGGCGAGATGGTGCGCTCGATCAGATCCGTTTCCGAAAATGGCACCTTGCGATTCACGCCATAGACCGATGATGACGACGCGAAAATAAATTTTGGCGAACCGTGGTGGCGGCAGGCATCGAGCAGATTGAAAGTGCCATCGATGTTCGTGGTGAAATACAGGCGCGGGTCCGCGATCGACGGGCGCACTCCAGCGCGTGCGGCGAAGTGAAACACCTTATCGAACCGGTGCTCGCGAAAGAGCGCATCAACAAGTGCGCCATCCCGGATATCGCCTTTCACCAACTTGATTTTGTCGCGCATCGCCGCGATATTCGCTGCTTTGATCGCCGGATCATAGAAGTCGTTGAAATCATCGATCACGACAATTTCCGCGCTTTGGGCGAGAAGTGCTTCGCACAAATGGGAAGCGATGAAGCCGGCGCCTCCGGTAATCAGGATTTTTTCGGGCTTGAGACTCATGGATCGGGCCTGGCGGATGTTGCGCTTCCGCTACGTCGGTTAAAAAACATCGCAAGGATGATCAACATTTATCGTTGGGCAAGTGCTGTGATTCTTCTTCCCACGAGTCGTTGGAAAATCAAGCTCACGTTCCCGAATCCCAAAGCCCCGCCGGAATAACCGTGGGCGGAGTTATCGCGTAATACCCATCGTGCGGCTCACACGTTCCTGGGCGGCTGCGAATTTTTCCATCGCGGGTGAGTCGGGGTGTTTGGCGATCCATGCGTCCAATGCGGAGCGATCCTGCGACAAGCAGCGGCGCACTGCGTTGTCATACATCCAATCACTCATCGGAATCTCGCTGAGCGTGGGATTCTTTGCGATCTCGTTGAGATAATTGATCCCGCCTGTAGGCGAGTTGTATAACACGCGCCCCATGCCGCGGCTGAACCAATCGTCATGCAGTGGGATGACTTTGGATAAGGCTTCCATTTCTTTCACCATTGCCGCCGCATCCCATTGGTTTGCGCCATTGGTGAGGAAATGGTCGAAAACTTTCTGCGTCGCCGCCGTTTCGAAAGGGGACTTCGGAGCGCTGGATTTCACTTCCTGCAGCCATGCCAATGCCCCTTCCTTTCCCGATTGCTGGATCAACGCGGGGACGAAGCCGGGCACGCACTGGGTGCGCTCGGATTCCGTCAAACCTGCAAGCAACGTTTTTGCCCCCGCCTCATCATGGAAAACCGCTCCCGCGGTAAGAAAGGTAACGAGAGACGCCCGGTCTGCCGCAGCCATGTTTTTTTGGCTCTCCAGCCAAACCAGCGCGGTCGCCGGATCGGTCATCGCCCAGCCTCTCATCACGGATCCAATTTTCTCCGAGCGCCAGCCGTTTTGCGCGCCGATCGCTTCCATTGCTTCTTCGCCGGCGACTTGGCCGGCGCGGACGTGGAGCATGAACCACTCGCTGCGGTTGTCCCGACCGGTTTCCGCCGAAAGCTCGCCCGGAACAGCAGTCAACTGCAGGAAATTTTCCGCGTCCATCCGTCCGAGAATCTCGTTGAAAAGCGCCATCCGGACGACAGAATCGCCGGTTGAGATCGCTTGTTTCGCCAACGCCTTGATTTCATCGGAGCGAGCACTACGAATCGCCTGACGCAATTTTCCGCTGCGGGTGCGGTCGCTTGGGCGCTCGTCCTGCCCGCGCACACTGGTGTGCCGGTTTTTCCCTAGTTCGTTTCGCTTCTCTCCGACCGCGGTGTTGTTTCCCTGCGTGCTGGAAATTCTTCCCGCCACGAACCCAATCGCCAACAGGATCCCAATCCCGGCGGGAAGATAAAGGTGTTTCATCAAATCACCCTATAGGATTCGCCGGAAGACGGGTCAATGGCAAAGCAGACGGGCGATTCAACCTTCCGTTCCCCTGCGTTGCGCAATCCGGAATCCGCGAGTCTAGTCTCAGGAATGCTCCGCAACCTGATGTTGATCACCACTTTGGTTTTCCTGTTTGCCAATGCCGGTCACGCCCAAGAGCCGCCCGCGGATCCCGCGGAAAGTAACAACGGCCCTCCGGCGACACTCGCCACCACAGACCTCAAGGAATTTCCCGACCTGCCTGCCGATCGGAAAAAGTTGATCGCCGCCGCGCTGGAAGAGGCGAAGCCCGACCGTTGGTTGAAATACAAAATGGCTGGCGATGACCCGGCGGAAGGCGGCTTCGATTGTTCCGGCGCGATGTATTTTGTGATGCGGAAATTGCGGATGGACCCGCCACGCACCGCCGCCGGACAACTCGAATGGCTCGAAAAAAATGACCGTTTGCACGTCCCGCCGACCCGCGTTCCCGCGCCCGACGATGCGTTTTTCAAGGACCTCACGCCCGGCGATTTGTTGTTCTGGGGCCACTCCGCCGAGGGCGACAACCCGCAGGTCGTCACCCACGTCGCGATGTACCTGGGCCGCGAAAAAAAGGACGGCCGCAAGGTGATGATCAACGCCACCGACGGTCGCTCATATCGCGGGGAAAAAGCGAATGGCTACGGCGTGTATGATTTTTATCTCCCGCACGAAAACAGCCGCGCGTTGTTCCTCGGCTACGGCACACCGCCGGGGATCCTCGAAAATGCCGGCCCGAAATCCGTGAGCCCGCCCGATCCTCTTCTGGCATCCTGGGAGGTGGTGAAAAAACGGGTGGCGCAGGACGATCCTGAATTGCTGCCCATCATCGAGCAGTCCTTTGAGGTGAAAAAATTGATCGGTAGTCCCGGGACCGCGCCGTTCAAGCTGCGCGCCATCGACAAGCAAACCAACCAACCCGTCATCCTCACCATTGAGGTAAGCGATGACCACCCGCATACCAAACGATACAAGTTCACCGTTGCCCGCGATGCCGCGAAAACGAAACCGGTGCGTTCAGCCGAGTAGAACGGCCTGCGTTCACTCCGACTCCCTTGCTTTTCTGCTGTGCTTCAGGTCAGGGAATTTCAGCCCGACCAAATCCCCATGGGCGAGGCCCATTTCCGCGACCTGGTCCCGGCCGGCCCACACTTCGATTTCATGGCGTGCCCCGGATTCCGGAATAATACTAAGGCGGGCAACGGGCCCGGCGACGAATAAATGGCTGACGCGGCCGACAAGGCTGATGTCGCCTTCCGCGGCAAATTTGAGTTCGATCTCGTGCGGACGGATGTAGCGGCCGTCATCAAGCTTGTTCACCTCGCCGAGGAATTCGTAAACAAACGAAGTCCGAGGCCCGTCGTAGATTTCCTGCGGCGTGCCCGTTTGTTCAATGCGGGCATTGCGCATGACAACAACTTGGTCGGCGAGCTCGAGCGCTTCTTCCTGGTCGTGGGTGACGAAGAGCGTGGTAAGACCAATCTCATCGTGAAACCGGCGCAACCAACGGCGGAGGTCCTTGCGCACCTGGGCATCGAGCGCACCAAACGGCTCATCAAGGAGAAGAACTTTCGGCTGGATGGCAAGCGCACGAGCGAGAGCAACGCGCTGGCGTTGGCCGCCGGAAAGCTCATGCGGCCGACGGTTGTCGAGGCCCTCGAGATGCACGAGTTTGAGCAACTCCATGACACGCGCGCGCACTTCCCTTTTCGGCGGCCGCTGTTTTCCCGGCAGCACGTCGAGTCCGAAGGCAATGTTGTCGGCGACGGTCATGTGCTTGAAAAGAGCATAGTGCTGGAACACGAAACCGACGCCTCGCTTGCCCGCATGCACGCCGGTCACGTCCTCGCCGTGAAAGAGAATGCGGCCGGTGCCGGCATCCGCGGTTTCCAATCCGGCGACGATGCGTAGCAACGTGGTTTTCCCCGATCCCGATGGGCCGAGCAGCGCGGTTAGTGATCCCTCTGGAATTTCAAGCGAGACATGATCCAACGCGGTGTAACTGCCGAAGGTTTTGCAGATCGATTCGATGGAGACAGACATGGAATTTGAAAATTGGGCGTTGGAAATGGAAAATATATGATCATCTAATGTTTCTTTCCGGCTCGACCGGAGAGATGCTCAACGACGGACTTTGCGGTGAGGGTGACCAAGGCGAGGAGCGCGAGCAGGGCGGCACAGGCAAAGGCGGCGCTGAATTGATACTCATTGTAGAGGACTTCGACGTGGAGTGGCAGCGTGTTGGTTTTGCCACGGATGTGGCCGGAAACAACGGACACCGCTCCGAACTCACCCATGGCCCGGGCATTGCAGAGAAGGATACCATACAGAAGACCCCATTTGATGTTCGGCAGGGTGATGCGGCGAAAGATTTTCCAGCCGGACGCACCGAGAATGACGCCGGCTTCTTCCTGGTCGCTGCCCTGGCTTTCCATGAGCGGGATCAATTCGCGGGCAACGAAGGGAAACGTGATGAAAACGGTGGCGATCACAATGCCAGGCAGGGCGAAAATCACTTTTGGCGCGGCGAGCCACTCCGCCAGCGGGGAGAGCCAAACGAAATTTTCATATTGCACGGCGCTGTTGGCGGCGCTGGCGAGCGGCGCGAGGAAAGCCGCGAGAGACCCGGGAGAAATCCATCCCTTGCTGCCGAAGATAAGCACAAACACCAATCCGGCGATCACAGGCGAAACTGCGAATGGCAGATCGATGAGCGATAAAAGTCCGGAGCGGAATCTGAAACGGAACTTCGTAATGAGCCATGCGGCGGCGACGCCAAACAACGTGTTCAACGGCACGGCCACTCCCGCGGCAAGCAGCGTGAGTTTCACCGCGGAGCGGGCGGCATCATCGCGCAGAGCCGCGATGAAAACATCGGAACCCTTGCGGAACGCCTCGATGAAAACGGCGGCGAGAGGCATCAACAGAAACAAGGCCAGCACGACGGCCGCTAAAAGGATCAGCAGCCAGCGAACAGGCGTGGACTCGGTGGTAACGGCGCGGGGCATGTGTGGTCAGCGGTTTTGCCAATTGAGGCGGCGTTGCAAAAAGTTGATGAGCAGCAGCAACGCGAATGAAACGATCAACATTCCCGACGCGATGACCGCCGCGGCGGAGTAGTGGAATTGCTCGAGCTGGGAAACGATCATCAGCGGCAGGATCTCCGTTTTCATCGGCAGGTTTCCGGAGATGAAAATGACAGACCCGTATTCCCCGATGGCGCGGGCGAAGGCGAGAGTGAAGCCGGTGATGAGCGCCGGCGCGAGCAGCGGAAATATCACGCGGCGGAAGGTCGTGAAACGCCCCGCGCCAAGACTCGCGGATGCTTCCTCAAACTCCGCACCGAGATCCTCCATCACCGGCTGCACCGTGCGAACCACGAATGGAAAACCGATGAAGGTCAGCGCAATGAACACGCCGAAGGAACTGTAGGCACCGCCAAATTGCGCGAACGTATGGAATTGTTCGCCAACCCAGCCGGATGGTTTCCAGGTTTCCTCGACCCACCGCGCGGCGAACACGATGTGGCGTCCGATCCAGCCGTCCTTGCCGTAGATCGTCGTGAGAGTGATCCCGGCGACCGCGGTCGGCAGCGCAAAGGGAAGGTCCACCATCGCATCCAGGATTTTTCTGCCGGGAAAACGATAGCGGACGAGCACCCAGGAAACCAGCAACCCAAGCACAACGCTCGCACCGGCCGCGGCGGCACTCGCACCGAAGGTGAGTTTCGCCGCGGCCAGAATGCGTGGTGCTGTTAGAATGTTCCACCATTCGGCGGGTCCAAGGCCCGCGGCCTTGATGAACAGCGTGGCAAGTGGAATGAGGATGATCAGGCCCAGCCAGGACACGGTGATGCCCATCGAGAGTCCGAAGCCGGGAATGACGCGGTGTTTCGACATAAAGTTCAGTCCGCTTCAGAGTTCATCTGGTTCTCCACGGCAGTGATCGCCTCAGTTGGGCGATGTTGAGATACTCGTTTCTAACAAACTCAGGGAGTTGAATCAAATCGGTCATGATATGGATGTGTTTTGATAGAAGATGCGGTTTTCCCGTGCTTTCGCTCACTTTTGATAGATGCGGTCGAAGGTTCCGCCGTCCGCAAAGTGTTTCGTCCGTGCGGCAGGCCATCCTCCGAAGTCCCGGTCCACCGTGACGAAGGGAATGACGGGCAGCGTTTTGGTGTACTTCGCGGCGATGGCCGGATTGCGCGGGCGGTAGAAATGCCGGGCGGCAATCTCCTGAGCTTCGTCGGTATATAGAAATTTCAGATAGGCCTCCGCAGCCGCCTTGGCACCGTGTTTATCCGCGTTTCCATCTACGACGGCCACCGTAGGTTCCGCGAGGATGGTCACGGAAGGATAGGCAATTTCGGTTTCGCCCGGAAACTCCTTGGCGATGAGATGCGCCTCGTTTTCCCAGGACAGGAAGACATCGCCAATCTTGCGTTGCGCGAATGTGGTGGTGGATCCACGTGCGCCGGTATCGAGAACAGGCACGTTCTTGTAGAGCGCCGCGATGTATTCGAGAATCTTCTTCTCGTCGCCACCGTGCTGCTTGGATGCCCAGGCCCAGGCGGCGAGGTAATTCCACCGGGCACCGCCGGAGGTCTTCGGGTTGGGCGTGATCACCCCGACGTTTTCACGGATCAGGTCGCCCCAGTCTTTGATGCCCTTCGGATTACCCTTGCGGACGACAAAGACAATGGTGGACGTATAGGGCGAGCTGTTTTCCGGGAGACGCTTCTGCCAATCAGCGGGAACAAGGCCCGACTCCTTCGCGATGGCATCGATGTCATCCGCAAGGGCAAGCGTAACCACATCCGCGGGCTGGCCGTCGATGACTGCGCGGGCTTGCTTGCCTGAGCCGCCGTGGGATTGGGAAATCCTTACAGTCCCTTTCCCATCGGCGGACCACCGTTTTGCGAATGCCGGATTGATCTCCTCATAAAACTCCCGGGTAGGGTCATAGGAAACGTTCTGGAGTTCGACCACCCCGCCGGCGGACGCACCGGCGATTTTTTTGCCGCAGGAGGCGGACGTGAGAGCCGTGAAAATCGTGAGTATGGAAAAAGATATGTATTTCATGATAGGTGTGGATTGAAATATTTTAGAATGAGAAACGGACTCCGGTGAGATATGTGGTGCCGTCGTAACCGCCGCCGTTGCCGCCGCCATCGAGGGTCGCGTATTCAACGCCAGCGAGAATCTTGAGCTTGTCGCCGTGGAGGAAGTATTGCGTGCCAAGGTAGAACGCGTGGTATTCGTCGCCCTGGCCGCCACCGGCGGCCCCCTCGTAACGGTTTTGAGCCCGGACGCTGTCAGCACCATCGCCGATGGCGAATGAGTAGCGGCCGACGAGCTGGAGGCGCTTCGGAATCAGGTCGTACATCGGCTGAAGGAAGAACCCTGCCACATCGCCATCTGTCCCGTTGCCACCGAACGCGCCAAAGCCTTCGGCAACAAAACCCCAATCATCATTCTGCGCCCAAAAGGTGGCGGAAACAATCTCGTCGTAACGATTGAGAACTTGATCGTCACCACTGTCATGATCGCTGTGAAGCCAATCGAGACGGAAGTCCGCTCGCTCGAATCCGAAGTCTTCCCTTGCATCGTAGCCGACACCGGCGCCGTAACTGAAGGCGCCATCGAACGAGCCGAATTCACGATCCGTGTCGTTGGAGTAACCGCCCGCTTGCCAGGTGATTTCCCCGGTTTTCCCCTCCACCGTCAGCCCGGTGGCACGGTCCACGCGCAGTTGGTTGAAGATCTGCGACCGCTCAAAGGTGGGTTGGCTGTTGGTGGATTGTAAAAAGTCATACCGCCCGATGAGCGGTTTGGTGCGCCCAAGCGTAATGCCGAGGTCTTTGTCCGGCTTGTATCGAAGATATGCATCGACGGTGCGGTCATACACATCATTGAAATCATCGTTGCTCTGGAAGTCGTAGCGGACTTCGAGCTTTTTCTCGAAGAGTTTGGCATCGAATCCAAATCGCGAGCGTCGATCTTCCCAACCCTCGTCGTCGCCTTGGCTGGCATCAGTCCAATGGTTTTGGCCTTGGTAACGACCGCGAAGCTTGAACTCCTGGAGAATGGGGTTGGCCTCATTCTTGTAGAGCGTGGCAAGATTCCAGACTTGATCGAAGGCGGCGGTTTCTTCCTTTGCCGGAGCGCCAAGCAGTTCAAAAGCCCACGCGTTGGCGGGAACCGTGAGTGCGATGACGGATGCGGTTAGGAACGGATGATTGCGCGGGGACGCGCCTGTTTTCGGATTCATGGATTCTGCAGAGCGTCCGTCGCCGGTGGTCCGGTGGGCGTTCGCAGAGTGTTTGATGACGTGCTTCCGTGGGGACGGATCGCAGCGGAAAGTTTCCGGTTGTTAGCGGCCGGGGACCGGCGAGAAGCGGGTGCGTTCGATGCTTTCGACCTGGGTCACGCGGCCATCGTGGACGGTGATCTGAATCGATCCGTAACGAAGCTGTTCCGCGTTTTTCCGGACGACTTCCAGCCAGTCCGGCACGGGGGCTTGCGATTTCGGGTTTTCAATGGAGTTCGTTTTCATCGCGGGTTGCGGTGGCGAGTTGGGAGAGTCCGGCAAGAAATCCATCGGCGGGATCGGCTTTGCGGTGGGCCGGCAACGACACCGCCCGCGCGCCTGACAAATGCGAGAACGGGGGTGGAACACCGTCGCGCCGCATCTTGCGGAGAGTCACTTCGACGACATCGGCGAGGGTGTACTTATCGAGAATATTGGCGATGGCATTGCGGACATCAATCATCAGCATGCGCAGGCCGCAGTGGTCTTCATCCGGGCAGGTGCACCGCTGGTAGGCGAATTCGCTGGCACAACAAATCGGCGCGAGCCGTCCGTCCATCAGACGCACGAGATCCCCGACGCGGATTTTTTCGGCAGAAGTAGCAAGCGCGTAGCCACCGGATTTCCCACGTTTGCTTTCGACGAGGCCGGCCTCCCGCAACTCTTGCAGGATACGCTCGACAAATTTCAACGGCAAGCGGTTCGCCTCGGCAAGCTCCGCCCCAGCAACAGTCGGCAGTCCCAACTCGGTGGCGATCCCAAGGTGAATCATAGAGCGAATGGCGTATTCAGCTTTCTTGGAAAGGTGCATGGGCGAATCTAGACAAAACAGTAGAGCTTTATCGCCTACGGGCAAGTATATTTTCTCTTTTTTACTTAACCATTTGAAATCGAGTAGTTTGCATAAACTGATTGCGCTGATTTAATTTTCAGAAAAGATGAAACCGCGAATCATGACGAGGCAGGCATTGGTATCCGGTGTCTTCCATTCGCAAGATTCGCCCGATTCGCGGTTGTTACAAATTTCCTTGGCGGCTTATCTCAAGAGAGTCCGAATCACATTTGGATTCGATATTGGCCTTCGAAAAACTCGGATTGTTACTTCAATCCGATCGGTGGACCGAGAATTTCGCGGAGAATGACCGCGCGGCGCAGCTCGCCACGATTGTGCAACGACCGGGAAAGCGCGGAGCCGCTGGAGACGGCGGCTGGTTTGGCTCCATATACCGGTCGGTCGACAGCAGCTTTGGCACGAGCCGCTTTCGCAGCGCGCAACCGCTCGCGCATTTCAATTTGGCGCGCAAGCAGCTGCTCATCCGCCGGCTGAAACACGGGTGGCGCTGGCCGCGGCAATGACGGCGGCGCGGGCATCTCCCAACCATCTTCTTCGTCCCCGTCCATTCGGCGTGGATCGGGAAGCGAGTCCGGACCCGGTGTCCTGGCATCGAAAATGCGTTTCGCCACCGACGCGAGGCCGATGAGGACGATGATGACGATCTGGAGGTTATCGAAAATCCAGTTCATGGCTCAGCCGTTATCTTTGGCGATGTTGCCGCGCATCTGCGTGTCCGCCTTCACGTTTTCCATCCGGAAGTAATCCATCACTCCGAGGGTGCCGTTGCGGAAGGCTTCGGCCATTGCCAACGGCACCTGGGCCTCGGCTTCGACGACTTTGGCTTTCATCTCAGAAACGCGGGCAATCATTTCCTGCTCGAGCGCGACTGCGGCGGCGCGGCGGATTTCCGCCTGAGCCTGCGCCATGTTTTTGTTCGCTTCCGCCTGCGCTTCCTGAAGCTGCGCACCGACGTTTTCGCCGACATCCACGTCCGCGATGTCGATCGAAAGAATCTCGAACGCGGTGCCGACATCAAGGCCGCGGTGAAGGACGGTTTTCGAAATGCTGTCGGGTGATTCCAGCACCGTCTTGTAACTTTCCGCCATGCCGATGGTGGTGACGATGCCTTCGCCGACGCGGGCGATGATGGTTTCTTCCTTCGCGCCGCCGACGAAGCGGTCGAGATTCGTGCGCACCGTCACGCGGGCGCGGACTTTCACCTGGATACCATCCTTGGCGACACCATCAATGGTGGTGCGGCCGCTGGCGGGATTCGGGCAATCAATGACTTTCGGGTCAACGGACGTGCGCACGGCTTCGACAACGCTTTTCCCGGAACCTTTGGTCGCGAGGTCGATGGCACAGGCGCGGTTCCAATCCAGCTCAATGCCGGCTTTGCGGGCGGCGATGAGCGCCTGGATGGTGGGGATCACGTTGCCGCCGGCGAGGAAGTGCGCCTCGATGTCATTGATCGGGATTTCAATCCCGGCCTTTTTCGCGGTGATGCGGGCATCGACGACCATGCCATACGGCACCTGCCGCAGGCGCATGGCAATCAAGTCGGTAAAGCCGACATAAGCACCCGCAAGCCAAGCGCGCAGCCAGACGCTGAAGAACGATAGGATGATGGCAAACAGGATCAGGCAGACGATCGCGGCGACGATCAATCCAACGGTGGTCATGCTAATGGTAATGGCGAGGCAGGTGGTGGTCATGATGAATTACTTTTGGAAACAATGAGGCGAAACGAATCCGCGGCAACTACGATAAGTGCCGTATCAACCGGAAGCTGGCCGTCGCGCGAAAACGCTTCATAACGGGTTCCGTTCACGGAAACATAGCCACTGGGGCTGAGCATCGTGATCGCGGTAGCGGGCGATCCGACCAGCGCGGCGGCGTCCGGCCCAAATTGCGCACTGACCGCATCGATGGCTTCGTTGAGAATCGCGCGTTTCCCCAACGGGGTGCGCGGCAAAATGCGGACCTCCAGCCAGAAGGCAAGTCCGGCAAGGGCCAGCGAGCCCACCAAAACAGCCGTGCCTGTGGCGAAACCAAAAACGACAAAAGCGACAACGCTGGCTCCGAGTAGAAATCCGCCACCGATGATGCCGAGAATGCCGCCGGGAACGAGCACCTCCACCAGCAAACAAACTATGCCAAGTGTTCCTAACAGAATGATCCAGCTCATGCCAGCACCTCCACGACGATTGAAAACTCCCCCACTCTTACGACGCGGACCGCTGTCCCCGCGTCGGCGTGCCCGACTGGCAGATGCGCCTCGTAACGCGCGCCTTCGATCTCAACCTGTCCGCTCGGGTAGAGCGCAGTGACCGCCAGTCCGGTTTTCCCGATCAATTCCGGTCGCGCACCAGCGCTGATCGAGTCGAGCGGTTTGCCCGCAATCGGTTCGCCGCCGACCGCGGTATCCAGAACCATGCCCGCGAACGGACCGGATTTTGGCAACACTCGCAGCAGCAGGAAAAAGCCGGCGACGGCGATGGCCAACGCAAGGAGAACATTTGCCAATGGCCGGGCAATGGCATTTCCAGAAATCACCGGCACCTCACCGGGCCACACGTCCAGCATCGCCCACACCAGCGAGCCAAGCACCAGGCAAACGCCGGCAAGCGCCGGAAAAACCAGACCGGGAAAAAATAGCAGCTCCGCCGCAATCAAAACCACGCCTAACAAAAACACCAACAGCGGTTCGTGGCCGGAAAGTCCCGCGATGTGATGGCCAAGAAAGACGACGACCAACAACACAATCCCCGCGATACCAAAAAAACCAAAACCCGGCGTTTTGAACTCAATGAACAACGCGAGCATCCCCAAGCCCATCAGGATCGGCGAGATCATCGCGAGATACTTCGCGATTTCCTCCGACCACGTGATTTCCAAGCGCGTGACTTCCGTATTTCCCTTGCCATGCAAGATTCCCAGCACGTCGTCCACATTCTCGGCGATGCCGGAGCCAAGCAATGGCGTGGGCGGATCTCCGTATTTTTTCATCGCTTCCGTTGCGGTGAGGGAAAGCAGCTCGCCTTTGGGTTTGATGAGTTGTTCGCCGATCTTGAATTCCATATCGCGGTCGATCATCGCGGATACAACCTCTCCGCGGTAGCCCTTGCCATCGGAAATTGAACGCACCCGCGCCTTGAGGTAGCTGACGATTTTCGCGCGCATTGTTTCGTCGATCTCGCCGCCCGCAGCCATCACCGGTGCCGCCGCGCCGATCACCCCGCGCGGGTGGAAATAAATATCATCCGTGCCCGCGGAAATGAGTGCGCCGGCGGACATCGCCTCGTCGTTCACAAAGGTCACCGTCTTGCCGGGAAATTTTTCGAGCACTTTGAGCATCTCGAATGTCACGTCCAGCGCACCGCCGGGAGTGTTCATATCCAACAACACCACATCCGCCTTTTCCTCGATCGCCCGTTTCACGCCGCGGCGCAGAATGTAGAGATTCGGCGCGGAAATTTCTCCGGTGATTGGGATGACAAACGCCTTCGCGCGTTCGGTCGCGGGTGCACCGGCTTCTTGCGCATCCGCGGAGATTCCCGCGCACAACGCAAGCACCGCGCATATTCCTGTCATCCGCTTCCAAAACACGCCGCACTGTTGCACGCCGACAGAGTGGAGAGCGATTGGAAAATCACGCGGTTTTTCCGCAGGATCTTTTCCGTTCACGCTTCCGTGTACTTCTTCCGATACGCCAGCGGACTCATGCCGACGACTTGCTTGAACGGCCGGGAAAATGCGGATTGGTCCGAGTAGCCGCAATCGAGCGCGACTTGGGCGATGGGCTCCGTGCCGCCGGTGAGGCGTTTGCAGGCGGCGTCGATGCGGACGCGGACGAGGTATTGGCCGGCGGTGACGTGGAAAAGCTGGCGGATGCGCTGATCGAATTGATAGACGGAAAGCCCGGCCATTTCGGCGAGCGCCGGCAGGCGCAGCGGTTCGTCGAAGTGTTTCACAATGTGCGCCAGCGCCTTGGACATGGCGGCGTATTTCTCATTCACCGCGCCGGGTTGATGAAGATCCCGGGAAATCCCGCAGATGCCAATGACGTTGCCATCCGCGCCACGGACGGGCTCCTTGAAGGTGAGGCACCAGCCACGGCGCCCCCCGGGGTATAGGTGGAGCTCCAGGCGGTCGCGAATGCCTTCGCCGCTTTTGATGATTTCCGCATCTTGGGCAAAAAATTCCTCACCCAACGGCGCGGGGTAAACTTCGTCCGCCCGTTTCCCCAGAATCTCCTCCTTGCTTTGTTTTCCGCAACGTTCGATGAGCGTGTCATTCGCTGCAATATACCGGCCCTTGTCGTCTTTTACGAAAAACAGGATGTCGTTCACGCCGTCGAACAGGCGGTCCACCGGAAGGAGTCCGTTCATGAGACTGGCGAAATTTTGACGCAGTTCCGAAATGTTCATGGGCCTTCCCCGGTCTAGCGGATCATGATGCACCGTGCCAGCGGAAACGTGCCAGCATTTTCCGCGCTTTCGGAAGCACGGACTTTCCCATTCGCCTAGACCTCCATGATAAAAAAGTTTCCCGCATGAGCGCCGCCTCCCTATAGTCATCGATTCCCATACCGAAGGTGAACCGACGCGAATCATCGTCGCCGGCGCACCGGATCTGGGAACCGGGCCGCTTTCCGTACGCTCAAAAATCCTGCGGAAAAATTATGACTGGATGCGCAGCGCGGTATGCAATGAACCGCGCGGTCACGACGCAATGGTCGGCGGCCTGCTGGTGGAACCGCACGAGCCGGACTGCGTCTGCGGCGTCATTTTCTTTAATAACGTTTCCAACCTCAGCATGTGCATTCACGGCACCATCGGCCTGACAGTGACCTTGGCGCACATGGGCAAAATCGGTCCAGGCACGCATCGGATCGATACTCCGGTCGGCGTCGTCGCCGCGACGTTGCACGAGGATGGCACGGTGGAAGTTGCCAACGTTCCGAGCTGGCGCAAGGCAACTGGCGCGCTCGTCGATGTGCCCGGCTACGGCCAGATTACCGGCGACATCGCCTGGGGCGGCAATTGGTTTTTCCTGATCGACCAACAGGGGCCGGAGGTGAAGCTCGCCAATCTCGAGGCGCTCATCACCTTCACCCGCGCCGTCCGCATGGCGCTCGCCGCGCAAGGAATCACCGGCGAAAACGGCATGGAAATCGACCACATCGAGTCGTTCGGCCCGCCGTCCGATCCGCAGAAAGCCGATAGCAAAAACTTTGTTCTCTGTCCCGGCAATGCCTACGACCGCTCCCCTTGCGGCACCGGCACCAGCGCCAAACTCGCGTGCCTGCATGCCGCCGGGAAACTCAAACCCGGCCAGGCTTGGCGTCAGGCTTCCATCCTCGACACCGTGTTTTCCGGCACCGTCGAGGAACTGCCCGACGGCAAGGTTATCCCACGCGTTTCCGGCCGGGCATGGGTGAACGGTGAGGCCACTTATATTTTCCATCCCACCGATCCTTTCGCGAACGGCATTCCCAACTCTCTCTAACAACCGCAACCTGATCATCACCATGAGCATCGAATGGAAGGGCGTAATGCCCGCCACCCTCACCCAGTTCAACGCCGACTACTCCATCGATCATGGCACCATGGCCGAACACGGAAAATGGCTCATCAAAAACGGTTGCACCGCCATCATCCCCCACGGCTCGCTCGGCGAAGGTGCGACGCTTGCTTTCGAGGAAAAAGTCGCCCTGCAAAAAACCTACGTCGATGCCCTGCCCGGCACGCCGATCATTCCCGGCATCGCCGCGCTTTCCACCAAGGAAGCCATCGATCTCGCCAAAGCCGCCAAGGACAACGGTTGCCGCGGGCTAATGGTCCTGCCGCCGTATCTTTACGCATCCGATTGGCGGGAAATGAAAACGCACATGAGCGCCGTGATTTCCGCCACCGATCTGGCGTGCATCATTTACAACAACCCCATCGCTTACAAAACCGACTTCGTTCCCGCGCAGATCAAGGAACTCGCCGACGAACACGCCAACGTGGAATCCGTCAAGGAATCCTCCACCGATGTCCGCCGCATGGCCGCCATCCGCGAAGTCTGCGGTGATCGCCTCGTGCTCGGAGTCGGCGTGGACGACTGCGCGCTCGAAGGCTTCGCCATGGGTGCCAAATTCTGGATCACCGGCGTCGGCGATGCTTTCCCGCGCCACAACGTCAAACTCATGGAACTCGCCATGGCCGGAAAATACGAAGAAGCCATGCCCATCTACACTTGGATGCTGCCGCTTCTCCGCATGGACACCGTCGTCAAATTCGTCCAGCTCATCAAACTCCAACAGAACCTCGCAACCGGCGGAAAATTCGGCAACAACCGCGTCCGCGCCCCGCGTCTCGAACTTTCCGGCGCCGAACTCGCCGAGGCCACCGCCGTCATCGAGAAATGCCTCGCCACTGATCCGCTGAAATAAAATCAAGGAGCGTGGGCGTCCCGCCCACATCGGAAAATAATGTGGGCGGGACGCCCACGCTCCTTGAAAAACTTCTCACATCTTCCATGTCTCTCCTCGGCACCTCCATCATCGGCGCGTCACGCGGCAACGGCAGCAAAGTCACCACCCACGCCATCAATCCGGCCACCGGTGAAAAACTCGAACCCGCCTACCTCGGAGCCACATCGGAAGAAGTGGCTCGCGCGCTCGAACTCGCCGCCGCCGCGTTCCCGAAATACAGCCGTCTTTCCGGCAAGGAACGCGGCGCTTTTCTCCGCGCCATCGCCGGGGAAATCGAAACCGTGGCTGATGAAATCGCCGCCCGCGGCCCGCTGGAAACCGGTTTGCCGGAAGCCCGGCTGCGCGGTGAAACCGCCCGCACCACCGGCCAACTCCGGCTCTTCGCCGCGCTTGCCGAAGAAGGCTCGTGGGTCGATGCCCGCATCGAGCACGCCCAGCCGGACCGCCAACCTCTGGCCAAAGTGGATCTCCGCTCCATGCTGCGTCCGCTTGGTCCCGTCGCCGTCTTCGCCGCGTCGAATTTCCCGCTCGCGTTTTCCGTCGCCGGTGGCGACACCGCCTCGGCACTCGCCGCAGGTTGTCCGGTCATCGTCAAGGCCCACTCGTCGCATCCCGGTGTTTCGGAAATCGTCGGCGCCGCTGTGCGCCGCGCGGCGGAAAAAACCGGCATGCCCGAGGGCGTTTTCTCGCTGCTTTACGGTGGCGGCCGCGATGTCGGCATCGCGCTCGTCGAGGCCCCGCAAATCAAAGCCGTCGGCTTCACCGGCTCCCGCAGCGGCGGCACCGCGCTCATGGCAGCCGCCGCAAAACGTCCTGAGCCGATTCCCGTTTACGCGGAAATGAGTTCCATCAACCCTGTGGTTTTCCTGCCGGAAATTCTCGCACAAAAAGGCGAGGTGCTCGCCGAAGGATTGTTCGGCTCGCTCACCATGGGCGTCGGCCAGTTTTGCACAAATCCCGGCTTGGTTTTTCTCGAAGAAAATTCCGCCGGTCCGTTCCTCGCCAAGCTGAAAACCCTCGTCGAAGCCGGTGCTCCCGGCGTCATGCTCAACTCGGCCATCTGCGAAGCCTACCACTCCGCGACTTCCGATCTCGCGAAGAAAAAAGACGTAGCCGTTCTCGCCAAAGCCGCCGCCGCGCCCGGCCAAGGCCAAGGCTCGCCGGTTGTTTTCCAAACCAGCGTCGATACCTTCACCGCCGATCCCGAACTCTGCGCGGAAATGTTCGGCCCCGCCACGCTCGTCATCACCGGATCGCTGGAAAAAATCACCGCCGCCATCGTCGACCTCGAAGGCCAGCTCACCACCAGCATCCACGGCACCGACACGGAAATCGCCCAAGTTGACGATTTGCTCGCCGCCATGGAAAACCGCAGCGGCCGCGTGATCTTCAACGGTTTCCCCACCGGCGTCGAAGTCTGCCACAGCATGGTCCACGGCGGCCCGTTCCCATCCACCTCCGATGGTCGTAGTACTTCCGTCGGCTCCATGGCCATTCACCGTTTTGCGCGGCCAATTTCCTGGCAATCAGCCCCGCAATCCGCCCTCCCCGCCGAACTCCGCGACGGCAACCCGTCCGGCATCTGGCGCATGATCGACGGCCAACGCGGCCAAGGGTAACCGCAACGAGTAACGGTCTTAACCCGCAAGGGGATTTTTAAGGAAATCGCTCATTCGTGTGTTGAGGTGGACGAGGAGTTTTCGGGCTACGGCGATGATCGCGGACTTGCCTTGGTTTGCCAGCGGCGCGCAGGCGCAGATAAAACGCCCTGAGGATCGGGTTGTGCTTGCTGGCGGCGATGGCGGCCATGTAGAGAACGCTGCGGATCTGACTGCGGCCACCCTGGATGAACCGCCGGCCTTTCATTTTCCCACTGTCGCGGTCGAAGGGCGCGAGCCCGGCGAGCGAGGCGATGGCGCGCCGGCCGAGATGGCCAAGTTCAGGCATGGCGGCCAGCAAGGTGCGGCTGACTTGCGGACCGACGCCTACGGTTTGCTGCAACATTTTATCGGCGGCGCGAAGACTCTCATGGCGGGCGATGTGTTCGGCAATGCGCTCGTCGATGGCGGCGATGTGTTCGCCGAGCTGGGTGATCAAGTCATTGACGAGGCGCTTGGCGAACGGATCGGCATGATGCTCTAGACGGCTTCTCTCGCGCTGCCGTGAGTCGAGAAGTTCGCCACGCAGTCTCATGAGTTCGGCAAGCTGCGCGGTCGCGGAATCCTTGCGGCTCATGGGCTGCGGCTTGGTAACCTCGCCGAAACGGCTGATGACCTTGGCGTCGATCGGATCGCTTTTGGCGGCGCGGCCGAGCGATTTGGCGAAGTTGCGGATGCGTTGCCCCGGCACGACACTGATCTTGCGGCCGGCTTGGAATGCGGCCTTGACCAAGGCCTGTTCGTAGCCGCCGGTGGCCTCGCAAACGAGGTGCGGCTCGGGAAACCGAGCCGCTGCGGCGAGGAGTGCGGTGATCCCTTTGGAATGGTTGCCGAAATGTTTCACGGTTCCGGCAAGGTCGATGACCAATTCCGCTTTGCCGACGTCCACGCCGAGGTGGACGCCGGGTTCTGAATGCGCTAATGTCTTCATATCGGTTCGTTCTTGCTTGTAATGCGAGCTCACCGGATCTCCGGCGGCTCATGTAACGGTTCGAACTGGTGACCCAAGATGCTCATGGCGGCTCCCACTCCGAACGAACTCGCGGTAACGCGGTTCTTGCGCCGATGGGAACTCGCCATGAGCCGGGTGGCCGCAGAGTCGAAGGTTCGAAACTCCGGCCCACCCGCTTGAGTCGCTGATGGGCATTTAAGCGCAAATCAGCGCCGAAATGAAGATACAAGCGCCGGTCTTCAGACCGGCATTCTATTCTTTGACAACGCACATCGGTTGCCGGTCTGAAGACCGGCGCTCCGGACGGGATTCTTTCCTTCGTCGGTGAAACGTCACCGACTGTACGCTTCCACCGGTTTCCTCTCCACCATGATCGCGATCGGAATTCCGATCAACAGTCCGACGACAAAACCCGCTGCCGAACCAAAAACCAGATTCAGCATGACGTTCGGAGAAACCGGGGCCTCGCCGATAGCCGGAGCTTGGTGAACTACTACGATTTCCATAGGTATTCTGGTGTCGATCGCTTCCGCGATCAGTTTGAGTTTCAGCTCCTCAACAAGCTCCCTCTCCGTCTCGTACTCTTTTTTCTTTTCAATGGTCTCCTGCGGAGAATTTGCATCAATCACTCCGGTCGACAGCGCCGCTTTTCTCTCCGCGACTTTCCGCTCCTGCTTCCAATCGCCTCTATGAGCCGCTTCAATCTTTGATCTGACAGAGCGGCTCCCTCCGCATTCTTGCGCGCGCTGAAATCTTGCACGATCGCATTCGCGATTTCCCGCGCTTCTTCCCGATCCGTGTGGCGCACGGTCACCGACAACAAGTCGGTTCCCCGAATGTTTTTCACGGAAATGAGTCTCCCCAACATTTCAACCGTCTCACTTGAACCCAGATTCCATCGCGTTTTGAGATCGAGTTTCTCCGCGACAGGCTGCAACACATTGTCGCTTTTCAGCTCTGCCATCGCATGAGAAATTTTCGTTCCGCCCAACTGCTTGATTTCGATCAGTCCGCTGCTCTCATACTTCCTCGGCATCAGGTACGTCACCACCGCGGAGATGGTGCCTCCTCCAATTACGCCCATCATCGCAGCGAAAAACAAAATCGCCAATGCCTTCATCGCGCCAAATTGTCGGCCCGCGGGAAGTTGTCAATCTCCCGCCCCTCACGCCACCTCGCGGATTTCCCGGCAAAGTCCCAGGCTCTTCATGATTTCCAACGTCGGCCCGGAATGGTTGAGCGTGTAGAAATGCACGCCGTCCACATCGTTGTCTAACAGATCGGCAACCTGCGATGTCGCGTGATGAATACCGATTTGGCGAATGGTATCGTCATCACCGGCGACGCGCTGAATCGCCCGCAACAGCCGTGCGGGAATTCTTGCCCCGCCGGCAAGATCGGAAATCCGGGCCATTCCCGCGAAACTGGTGATCGTAAAAATTCCGGCGAGAATCGGAACCCGGATGCCAGCGAGTTCGCAGCGGCCACGGAAATCATGAAAATCATGATTGTCGAAAAACAACTGGGTGCAGATGTAGTCCGCGCCCGCGTCCACCTTTGCTTTCAAATGATCCAGCTCCAGCAAACGGTTCGGCGTGGCGGGATGGCCTTCGGGAAAACCCGCAACGCCGATTCCAAAATGATGCCCGGTCCGATCGGAAAAAACGCGGATGAATTTCACCAGATCCGCGGCGAACGGAAAATCCCCCAATTTTCCGCCGCCGTTTTTCGGTGGATCGCCGCGCAGGGCGAGGATGTTTGCCACGCCCATCGCCGCGTATTCTCTGAGAACTCCTTCGATCTCTGCGGCGGAACTTCCGACGCAGGTAAGGTGCGGAACCACCACGTTGTTTTTCCGCAGTTGATCTACGATGGTTCCCGTAGTTCCGCGCGTACTACCGCCCGCGCCACAGGTCACGCTCACGAATGCCGGATCACACGCACGCAATTCTTCCACACAACGGAACAACGCGGCTTCGGCCGTGGAGTTTTTCGGCGGGAAAAACTCGAGGGAAAACTTCGGCCCCGGTGCGCGGAGAATTTCGTGAATATGCATGGATTCAAGCGTGGACGGGTGCGGCGGCGCGGAGATTCCGTGCGGCCGCGACCATGTTTTCGAGCGCGGATTTCACTTCCACCCAGCCGCGGGTTTTCAAACCGCAATCGGGATTCACCCACAGATTTTCCACGGGCAACAATGCGGAAGCCTTGCGGATCAGGTTTTCCATCTGCTCCACCGTCGGCACGCGCGGCGAATGGATGTCATAAACCCCGGGTCCGATCTCGTTGGGATACTTGAACTCCACGAACGCATCGAGCAATTCCATGTTCGAACGCGAAGTCTCGATGGTAATCACGTCCGCGTCCATATCCGCAATCGCACCGATGATGTCATTGAATTCCGAATAACACATGTGCGTGTGGATCTGCGTGTCATCCCGCACGCCGCTCGCGCTGAGCCGGAAACTTTCCACCGCCCATGCAAGATAGGTTTTCCAGTCCGCGCGGCGCAGCGGAAGACCCTCGCGGATCGCGGGTTCATCGATCTGGATCGCGGCGATGCCGATTTTTTCGAGATCGACGACTTCATCGCGGATCGCCAGTGCGATCTGCCGCGTGGTGGTTTCCCGCGGTTGATCGTCGCGGACGAACGACCATTGCAGGATCGTCACCGGGCCGGTAAGCATGCCTTTCATCGGACGGGTTGTCAGACTTTTCGCGAAGCCCGACCAATACGTGGTCATCGGTTGCGGACGGCTCACATCGCCGAAAATGACAGGCGGTTTCACGCAACGGCTGCCATAGCTCTGCACCCAGCCATTCGCGGTGAACGTGAATCCCGCGAGCTGCTCGCCGAAGTATTCCACCATGTCATTGCGCTCGAACTCCCCGTGCACCGGCATGTCGATGCCGATCTCGTCCTGCCACGCGATGCACTTGCGGGTCTCCGTCTTAAGAAACGCGTCGTATTCGGAATCTGTTAGGACGCCTTTTTTCCACTTCGCGCGTGCGGCGCGGACTTCCGCGGTCTGCGGAAACGAACCGATGGTGGTGGTCGGGAAAAGCGGCAAGTTCAGTTTCGCGCGCTGGGCTTTTTGGCGGTCGGAAAACGGCGAGTTCCGCGCGCTGTCGGCCGGTTTCACTGCGGCGAGACGCCCTTGAACGGCGCGATCGTGAATGCGCGCGCTAGCCCGGCGGCGGGCATGACTCGCGCGATTGAATTCGAGCGAATCCGCATTCGCCGTGCCGGAAACGAGACGGCGCAACGTGTCCACTTCCGCTAGTTTTTCATCGGCGAAGGCAAGCCAGTCTTTGATCTCCGAATCGAGTTTTCGTTCGTTCTCCAGCGTCACCGGCACATGCAGGAGCGAACACGACGGCGCGACCCACAGACGTTCTTCGCCAACCGCGGATTTTGCTTTTTCGAGCAATGCGAGCGATTTCTCGAAATCGTTTTTCCAGATGTTCCGGCCATCGACGACGCCGAGCGAAAGAATTTTGTCGGATGGAAACGCAGCAAGGAGTCTCCCGGTTTCCGCCGCGCCGCGCACCGCATCGTAATGCAGGCCCGCGACCGGAAGACCGGTGAACAACGGCAGGTTTTCCCGCAACTCGCCGAAGTACGATGCAAGTAGTATTTTTGCCGATCCCGCTGCTTTGACGAGGCGCGGATACGCAGTGGAAAACGCAGCGCGCTGCGTGTCGTCCAAATCCAACGCAAGAACCGGCTCATCGATCTGAATCCACTCCGCGCCCTGTGCCGCGAGTTTCGCAAGAATTTCCTCATACACCGGAAGCAGTTTCTCCAGTAAGGAGAAGCGATCACTGCCGTCCTGCGATTTTCCGAGCGTGAGATAAGTGACGGGACCGATGAGGACGGGCTTGGGATTCAAGCCAAGAGCCTTCGCTTCGGAAAACTCGTCGAAGATTTTGGTGTCGCTCAAGCGGAACTCCGTGTCCGCGGAAAATTCCGGCACGATGTAATGGTAATTCGTGTCGAACCATTTGGTCATTTCCGCGGCGTAGCCGTGTTTTCCTCCGCAGCATCCGGCTTCTTCGCCACGTGCACCGCGTGCGATTTTGAACCGCAGATCGAGATCAGCGGTTTTTCCGTCCCACTCGAAACGCGGCGGGATGTTGCCCAAAAGACAAGTGACATCGAGCATCTGATCGTAAAACGAAAAGTCGTTGCAGGAAACGAGATCGATTCCTGCAGCGGCTTGTTTCCGCCAGTTGCGCACACGGAGTTCGCGGCCGGTTGCTTCGAGTTCCGCGCGGGAAATGCGTCCGTGCCAGTATAACTCGGTGTTCTTTTTCAATTCACGTTGTTCCCCGATGCGCGGGTAGCCCAACAAATGCGTGCGGATCTTGCTCATGTCTCCCGCAACAATGGCAGATTTCCGATCATTCGGTGAACGCATTGTTTTTATGATCGTCATTCGCGGAATGAATGAACGATTCTCCGTTCCGATGATCGAACTCAGACATCTCCGCACCCTCGTCGCCGTGGCGGAAACGGGAAATCTCTCGAAGGCTGGTAAACGGCTGAATCTTTCGCAACCCGCGCTCTCCCACCAGATGCGTGCGCTCGAGGAACATCTCGGCACCGAACTTTTCCAACGGAAAAGCAATCCGCTGCGGCTCAGTCCGGCGGGCGAGCGGATTCTCGCAACCGCTTACGAAGTGGAAAAACTCATCATGCAGAGCGAGCGCGATGTGGCGCGCATCGCTTCCGGTCGTGCCGGGCAACTCCGCATCGCGGTGGAATGCCATTCGTGTTTCGATTGGTTGATGCCGAGCATGGATGCGTTCCGCGTCGGTTGGCCGGAGGTGGAGATGGATCTGGTTTCCGGCTTCCAACCGGACCCAGTCGGTTTGCTGGCGGAAGACATTGCGGACCTCGTGATCGTTTCCACCGCCAGGCCGCGGGCGGGAGTGACGTATCATCCGCTCTTCCGCTACGAGGTGCTGGCGCTGATGGCGTGGAATCATCCTTACGCAGCGAAGGATTATCTAACAGCCCGCGACTTCGCGAAGGAAACGCTGGTGACGTATCCGATCCCGGATGACCGCATCGATGTGATTCGCGAGGTGCTTGGCCCGGCGGGAGTGGAACCGCCACGCCGGAAAACCGAACTCACGGTGGCGATTCTCCAGCTCGTCGCCAGCCACCGCGCGATCGCCGCGATGCCCGGCTGGGCAGTGCAGCCGTATTTGGAAAAGAACTACGTGGCTTCCCGGCCGATTCGGAAGAACGGATTGTTCGCGAATCTTTACGCTGCGACGACGTCGGAAAACTCCGGCGCGGTGTACATGACCGAGTTTCTCGATACGATGCGGCGGATTAGTTTTTCCACGCTCACGGGCATCGAGCCGGTGGCATGATCTCCGCGGGGCTGGGAGAAGTTTGTGAACAACTGTCGAAGAGCTGTCGGAAACCGTGGGGAATTTCCATTGGCGAGTGGTTTCCCACGAACAGCCGGGCATCCATGCGCAGGTTGTTATTTCCGTGGAACGTGCCCGGTTGACGTGAGGAACAGGGGTTTTCCCGGGTTGTTCACACGATGATGATGAAGATTCTATAAAGTTCAAAAAAGAAGAATCATTCATCCGGCCAACAACTCTGAGCAAAGCATGCACTTCGTGCCATCGCAGCCGCGTGCGGTGCAGTGTTCCCGGCCGTAGAAAATGATCTGCAAGTGGAGTTTGTTCCATGCTTCGCGGGGAAATGCTTTTTTGAGATCGTCCTCGGTTTGCCCGACGTTTTTTCCGCTGCTGAGTTTCCAACGTTTCGCGAGCCGATGGATGTGGGTATCGACGGGAAAGGCAGGCACGCCGAATGCCTGGGCCATCACAACGGACGCGGTTTTGTGGCCAACGCCGGGCAGTTCCTCCAGCGCGGTGAAATCCGCGGGCACCTTGCCGCGGTGTTTCTCCACGAGGATTTTCGAGAGCTGGGAAATGGCGGCGGATTTCCGCGGAGAAAGTCCGCACGGGCGGATGATTTCGCGGATTTTTTCCACCGGTACGTTCATCATGTCCTGTGGGTTGTCGGCCAGCGCGAATAGCGCGGGAGTGACTAAATTCACGCGGACGTCGGTGCATTGGGCGGAGAGCAGTACCGCGATGAGCAGCGTGTAGGCGTCCTTGTGATCGAGCGGAATGGGTGTTTCCGGGTAGAGCTCCTCAAGACGGCGCATGATGTGCTTGGCGCGTTCTTTTTTCCGCATGGCGCTATGTTTTTCCGATGATGCCGCGCGGGCCAGCGGAAAGGTTGACTCAGCGGGCGAGGTCGGGCAGTTTCCGGCGTATGTCTCAAGCACCTCTTATTGGTATTGTCATGGGCAGCACTTCCGACTGGCCGATCATGGAACACGCCGCCCGAACCCTTCGCGATTTCGGCATCCCTTGGCAGGCTGAAGTCGCCAGCGCCCACCGTTCGCTTGACAAGCTGCAAGCCTTCGTCGGGTCGGCGCGTGAAAATGGTTTGAAATGCATCATTGCCGGGGCCGGTGCGGCCGCTCATTTGGCGGGTGTTTGCGCGGCGATCACGGACATCCCGGTGTGCGCCGTGCCGATCGACTCGACCTCGCTGAAGGGCTTGGACGCTTTGCTCGCGATGGTGCAAATGCCCGGCGGAATTCCCGTGGCAACGTTCGCGATTGGCAAAGCCGGTGCGGTGAATGCCGCGCTTTTCGCGGTGGCGATGCTGGCCAACGAAAACCCGGAGATCGCCAAAAAACTCGCCGAGTTCCGGAAGAAGCAGAGCGACAAAGTGAAAGCAGCGATTCTTCCACCGCTCGATTGATTTGGGACTTGCCTACATCTCTTATGATCAGCAGGTTACAAGATGCGTAAGATCCTGCATCTTGACATCAACAATATTTAGCATCATGATGCTAACATGAGAACGACAGTGACACTCGATGACGATGTTGCGCAAATCCTGAAGGACGTATCGCATCAAAGTCACAAACCCTTTAAGAATGTGTTGAATGACACCCTTCGCCAGGGACTCAAACAGTACGATTCCGCGAAGGAGGCACCGTTTGTGGTTCGAGCAAAGCCCATGGGTTTGCGTGCTGGAATTGATCCTGCTGGTTTTCAGAAACTTGTGGATGATCTGGCGGCCGAATCATTTCTTGAAACAACGAAAGACCTGACCGAGCGGCAACGATGATCGTCCCCGACATCAATTTGCTGATCTATGCGTGCGATGCGAGCAGCCCGTTTCACCAAAAGGCTGCGGCATGGTTGGAAGGGGTTTTCAATGCGCAGGTTCCGGTGATTTTCGTTCCTCCGGTAGTGTTTGGTTTCGTTCGGATTGCGACCCATCCGCGAGTGTTTTCCTTTCCGCTTGCGGTTCCGGAAGCAGCCGCACACGTGCGTTCCTGGTTGGAGCGGAAATCCGTCCGGATGATTGATCTGCTGCCGGAAGATGTGGATTCCGCGCTCGCTTTGCTGGAGGCAGCGGGGACAGCAGGAAACCTTACCACTGACGCTCAGATTGCGGCGGTTGCTCTGCGGTTGGATGGTGTGGTCCATACCGCGGATCTCGATTTCGGACGTTTTCCAGGACTCCGTTACGTAAACCCGCTTGTCCGCTGAGAAGCGGCACATCTGCTATTGAGCTTCCGGTCCGGGCTGCTTGAATCATCTGAGAAAATCATGGGAAGAGCATTCGAATGTCGCCGGAGAGCCAAGGAATCGCGTTGGGCAACGATGTCCAAGGTGTTTCCGAAGCTCGCGAAATCAATCACCTTGGCCGCGAAGGATGGTGGCCCTGATCCGGAATCGAATGCGCGGCTCCGCGTCGCAATCGCCAACGCCAAAGCGGCGAATCTTTCCCGCGAAAACATCGAGGCCGCAATCAAACGCGCCGCCGGCAAGGACGCGTCGGAGATTTCCGAAATCAGCTACGAAGGTAAAGGACCGCACGGTTCGCAGTTTTTCATCGAAGTGGCGACGGATAATTCCAATCGCTCGGTGACCAATATCAAAACGATCTTCAACAAAAACGGCGGCCAGATGCTCAATTCCGGTGCGTTGGATTTCATGTTTTCCCGGAAATCCGTGATCGAGTTCCCCAAGCCGGATGGCCAGGAGCTCGAGGAGATCGAACTCGAACTCATTGATGCCGGGCTGGAAGAACTTTCCGTGGACGACGATGGCATGGTTTCCGTGATCGGTGATTACACCGCGTTTGCCCCGCTTTCCGAAGCAGTGGAGAAACTCGGAATTTGCGCGACAAAATCCGGACTCCAACGCCTGCCGAACCAACCCATCGAGCTGACCGAGGAACAAATGCTCGAGGTGGAAACGATCATCGACAAACTGGAGGACGATGACGATGTGCAGGCGGTTTACACCAATCTCGCCTGATCAACCGCGCTTGATCGTTCCCGGTCGAGTTTTTCCAGCCAGACGGCAAGCATGGTGACATCCGCCGGAGTGATTCCGGGGATGCGGCCCGCTTGACCGAGAGTCGCCGGGCGGATCTCCGTAAAGCGGACCTTGGCCTCGGCTTTCAACCCGCGGATCATTGAAAAATCAAGGTCGGCGGGAATCTTGCGGGTTTCCTGTTTGGTAAGTCGGACGATCTGTTGTTGCTGGCGTCCGAGGTGCCCTTCATATTTGAAATCCGTTTCGATCATCGGCCAATGTTCCACGTGGAACTCACGTTGGATCTCCGGCGGCAGATCTTGCCAGCGGTTTTCGCTGCGCCGGAACCAGTGATCCAGTTTCATTCCTTCATGGCTCGTTTGCCGCACCCATGATGCGGCGCGGTCCATTTCCGCCTGTTTTTCCGCGGTCCGCGTCGCCCGTTCGCCGGAAACCAACCCGATTTTCACCGCGCCCGGGGTCAATCGGAGATCGGCATTGTCCTGGCGCAGCAGCAAGCGGTATTCCGCGCGACTGGTGAACATGCGGTAGGGTTCGGTGCAACCACGGGTCACGAGGTCATCGATCATCACGCCGAGGTAGGCCTGATCGCGGCCAAGAATGAACCCGGGTTTTCCGAGCACTTTCAGCGCCGCATTCGCGCCGGCGAGGAGTCCCTGCCCCGCCGCTTCCTCGTAGCCTGAGGTTCCGTTGATCTGGCCGGCGAAATAAAGCCCCTCCACCCGCTTCGTTTCCAAGGTTGGAAAAAGCTGGGTCGGCGGGCAATAATCGTATTCCACCGCGTAACCGGGCCGGAGGATTTCGCATTTTTCCAGCCCGGAAATCGAACGGAGAAACTCTAGCTGCACATCGTAAGGCAGCGAGGTGGAAACGCCATTGACGTAGTATTCCAGCGTATGTCGCCCTTCGGGTTCGAGGAAAACCTGATGTCGTTCCTTTTCCGCGAAGTGTACAACCTTGTCCTCGATGCTCGGGCAATAACGGGGACCGACGCCCTCAATCACCCCGCAATACATTGGCGATTGATGGAGATTCCCCCGGATCACATCGTGGGTGCGTTGATTCGTGTAGGTAATCCAGCACGGCATTTGTTCCACGTGGAACGCGGGATCGCCCCACGGATTCAGGGTGAAAATGTCATCGTCCTCCCGCAGCAGCGTGTCAGCCATGAAACTGAACTTCGGAATCGGCGTATCGCCCTCCTGCTGCTCGCAGCGGGAAAAATCAATGGAACGGCCGTTCAAGCGGCACGGCGTCCCAGTCTTGAATCGTTCCACCGCAAACCCCATGCGCTTCAGCGCCTCGGAAACCACCGACGTGGCATCGCCCATGCGCCCGCCCTTTTCGTTGCGCAGCCCAACATGCATCAGGCCGCCCATGAAGGTTCCGGCGCTCAAAATCACGGATTTCCCGCGGATCTCCATGCCGAGTGAGGTGGAAACTCCAATCACCCGGTCGTTCTCCACCAAAAGATCCGCGACGTTTGCCTGATGAATCTCGATTCCCGGCGTGGCTTCCAGTTCGCGTTTCATCCGGAACTGATAGGCTTTTTTGTCGCACTGCGCGCGGGGTGCCCGGACCGATGGGCCTTTTGAAGCATTGAGCATCCGCCATTGGATCCCCGTGGCGTCCGTATTTAGACCCATCGCGCCGCCGAGCGCATCAATCTCCCGAACCATGTGGCCTTTGGCCAATCCGCCGATCGCCGGGTTGCACGACATCTGGCCAATGGTGTCCAAATTCTGCGTCAGCACCGCCACCTCGCAGCCGAGACGGGCGGCAGCCAGTGCGGCTTCGACGCCGGCGTGACCGGCGCCGATGACAATCACGTCATATTCTTTGGGGAAACGAAACATCGGCCGGCGAACCTAGCGGGGCACGGGCGCTTGCTCAAGAGCGTAGAATGCGCCGCGAATTGTTCCACGTGGAACTCTCGAAACAAGCCGTCGCCGGGAATTATTTTTTCTCGCAGCAGGCTGGTGAATTATGAAAACTATGCCCGCCATGAAACGCTATTTGCCGGTCATCCTCATGATCGTTTTGTTGATCGGATTTCGCCTCGCGGGCTTGTTGCTTCCCGAGTACGTCCCGCAGAATTTTCAACCGGTGGCCGCGTTGTTTTTCTGTGGCGCATTGATTTGCAATGAGTGGCGTGGATTTTTGGTTCCCTTGGGGGCATGGCTGGCGACCTACTGGCCGGTTCATTTGCTTGAGGAACCCGCGGTGTTTGCAACCACGCTGCTTGCCTTCGGGTGCATGTTTTTCTTTGGCATGTGGTTCCGGAAACGCCAGGCGGCACTGATCATTCTCGGCGCGGTGGGTTCCGCCGTGATTTTCCATATTGTCACCAACACCGCCGCGTGGATAGGCAGCCCGCTGTACGCGAAAACGATGGGCGGTTTGTGGCAATCGCTGTGGAGCGGACCCACGGGCGGGAACCTGCCATCGTGGATTTTCCTACGCAACATGATCGCGGGAAATGTTCTGTTCACCGCGCTTTTCCTGCTGGCATGCGTGCCGCTTCCGGTTGCGCTGACGTCACGCACGCCTGCTCTTGCCAAGCCGCGTTGATGTCCCCTAACTTCCGCGGCCAATCGTCCCGGTCACCCTTTTTATCCGTGTCATGACCACCATCGTTCCTGCCCTCGATTTCTCACAGTCTCCCGTTAATCAAAAGCTCACTGCCGAAGACAAGATCGCTCTCTACACGGACATGATGCGCATTCGCGTGTTCGAGCAGACATCGCTGAAATATTATAACGCCGGAAAAATGGGCGGTTTCCTCCACCTTTACATTGGCCAGGAAGCGGTCGCCATCGGCACCATTTCGCTTTGCGGTGCGGACGATCACATCATCACCGCTTACCGGAATCATGGCCACGGACTGGCTTCCGGTATGAGCATGCGCGAGTGCATGGCGGAAAATTACGGCAAACAAACCGGTTGCTCGAAGGGCAAGGGCGGCTCGATGCACTACTTCGCGCCGGACAAAAATTATTGGGGCGGCCACGGCATCGTCGGTGGCCAAACGCCGCTAGGCCTCGGCCTCGCGTATGGCGTGAAATACCTCGGGAAAAAAGGCTGCTGTCTTTGTTATCTCGGTGACGGGGCGGTGAACCAAGGCGCGTTTCACGAATCTCTCAACATCGCCGCGCTGTTCGAAATTCCGGTCATCTACGTGATCGAAAACAACGGTTACTCGATGGGTACCTCGCAAAAACGTTCGTCCGCTTATCGCGGTTGCCTTGCGCAACGAGCCGAGGGCTACGACATGGAATGGGACGTGATCAACGGCTCCGACATCTACGAAGTCCGCGCCAAGACTCAGATCGCCATCGACCGTGCGCACAACGAAAGCCGACCGACGATGCTCGAGATCGACACCTATCGCTACTACGGCCACAGCGTCGCCGATTCGAATACGAAAAAATACCGCACGCCCGAGGAGATCGAGAACTACAAGCAGAACCACGACCCGATCAATCTCTTCCGCCGCAAGTTGATCGACGAAGGCGTGCTCACCGAGGAATCCGCCGAGGCGATCAAAAAAGCCGCTCAAGCTGAAGCCGCCGACGCCGTAAAATTCGCCGACGAATCCCCCGCTCCGACTGTCGCGGACATCATGACCGACGTGTATTGGGAAACCGACAACAACACCGAAGCCTCCAAGATCGGCCGGCACTTTTTCAACGACTGATCTTTTCCCAATTTCCAATCTCCAATTTCTTTTCCATGTCCCGCACTCTCTCTTACCGCGAAGCACTTCGTGAAGGCCTTGATGAAGAACTCGCCCGCGATCCAAACGTCGTCCTGATGGGCGAGGAAGTCGCGCAATACAATGGCGCTTATAAAGTTACGGAAGGCCTCTGGAAAAAATGGGGCGACAAACGGGTGGTCGATACGCCGATTTCCGAAGCCGGTTTCATTGGCATGGGCATCGGCGCATCCATGCTCGGCGTGCGCCCGGTGATGGAACTGATGTTCTGGTCGTTTCACTCCGTTGCCTTCGATCAACTCGTCAACAACGCCGCTTGCGTCCGCTACATGTCCGGTGGTTTGGCGAACTGCCCGATCGTTGTTCGCGGCCCCGCCAACGGTGGCACCAACGTCGGTGCCACCCACTCGCACATTCCCGAAGGACTTTTCGCCGCGTTTCCCGGTCTCAAGGTTTGCGCTCCGGCGACTCCTTCCGATGTGAAAGGTCTCATCAAAGCCGCGATCCGTGACAACGATCCGGTGTACGTGATGGAAAACACTCTTCTCTACGGCACCACCGGCGAGGTCCCCGATCCCGCCGATGGCGATCACGTCGTGCCGCTCGGCTTGGCCGACGTGAAACGCGAAGGTTCCGACATCTCGATCATCGCTCATGGCCGGTCGGTTTTGCACGCCCTCGCCGCTGCGGAAACGCTGCAAGCCGAGCACGGCATCAACGCCGAAGTTCTCGATCTCCGCTCAATCCGCCCGCTCGATCAGGACGCGATTTTGAAGACCGTGATGAAAACCAACCGCGTGGTTCTCGTCGATGAATCCAAAGGTTTTGGCGGCGTTTCCGCGATGGTTTCCCACCTCATCCAAGAACACGCGTTCGATTACCTCGATTCTCCGATCAAACGCGTAACAACGCTCGACGCGCCAGCGATCTATTCGCCACACATCGAGAACGAGCAACTTCCCAATCCGAAGCGGATCATCGAAAAAGTGTTGGCCATGGCGTGAGGTAGCTCGGGCGGTTGTGTGAATTTTCCGCGTAGAGGAATTCGAAGGTTGTCATCTCTGGAAATAGCCGGGAAACATCGTGCGATGAAACGCCGCTTTGTTCCCTATCTCGCGATTGTGTGCCTTCTCACTTCTGCAGTCTTTGCCGCTGAGGAGGTCGGTACTGCAAAAGACAAATTGATCGCCGCGCTTCAGGCGGAAGACGCCAAGGCGCGTGAGATTTCCGGCAATTCGTCAGATTCGCGGTACCGCAATGCGCTGCGCCAGATTGATCATGCGATCGCCCGTCCCGGGGAGAATGCCGCGAATAATCTTGATAGCATCTTATCATCGTATCGCGGCGACAATGTCGAAAAGGCGGTGAATGCGCTGGCCGTGGCAATCGAAGAAAACAAGGAGCGCGAACACAAACGAAAGATCGAAGAAGGGAATGATTTGATCAAGAAAGCGGGGACCATCATTCGCGCGGCGAAGAAGCCAGCCGATCTGGACGACATCATTGGGGAAATGAAGAAGGCGGCCAATCGCTTTCAAAGTGGATCATACCACGACGAGGAACGCGAACTTTCCCAGACGATCTCCAATGCGCATCAACAGCTCATTTACTGGCAGATGTATTTGCATGCCCGGGCTAAAGGCGAGACCACTGCGATGAAATCCGCGGTTCAAAACATGTTATCTAATTATGGGGATCAATTTTTCAAACGTTCCGAGCTACTTGAGAAAATGGATGGGGAAAAACAAAACCCCTCGCGGAATTTTGATGACGAAATCACCGCGGTGTTCGCTGAAATCATGACGGTCCCTGACGTTGCCGCGGGCATTGCAAAACTGCGGCCGTTACGGAAAGAAATCTTTGACCGCGATAAACATTCTTATGACAACGATCTCCGCAATCGAATTGGGAATACCCTGGAGTGGCTCCAAAAGTTAGACTCGGAATATCAGGCGGCTTTGGCAGGGAGTTTCTTTTCCATTCAATTGACCCAGGCCCACTACGCGGATGGATTCCCGGGCGAGGAAGCACTCAAGTCGCGGCTCGAAGCCGATTACATCCGCCGGTTGCTGCCGCGGTATTTGGAATTGCCGGAAGGTTCCGAGCCGAAGGACGGCGAGCCGATCAGGAATTGTTTTCATCGATGGATCAAGGAGGCTCTCGCCCGCAATGACTTCCAAGCCGCCCAGCGGATTCTTGGCGCGAAGGCGGAACTCGGCAGCAGGACCCGAGATCTTATCGTAACCAAAAAAGCGTTGGATGCCTGCATTGCCGCGAAGGACCGTGAAGCAGCGGATCAGATTCCCTTAGCCGTCGTTTCCTATCAAACCGCGCTCGCTTCCGGCGGCGAATTCGTTCCCATCGAATGGATCGCAAAAGAACTCAAACGGATCGCCACCCAGAAACCTTCGGAATACGAGGAAGGAATGAATCTCTACAAAACCCGCGAGCCAATGTTGCGTGGCGATTCCGCGAAATGAGCAACGCAGGAGCCCGCCGTAGCGGCGGGCCGCCGCAATCACCGCCTGCCGCGAGCCGCGGCAGCCACGGAAAAACAGGCGGCCACGGAGAGCACGGATGAATTTCCCCGATCGAACGAATCGGGCGAATCATGATTCGCAAAGACGGGGCTGGTGTTTTGTCATCGCTGCCAGGTTCTCCAAGTTGACGAGGCATGCATTGCTATCCGGTGTCTTCCATTCGCAAGATTCGCCCGATTCGCGGTTGTTACAAATTTCCTTCGCGCCTTGTTGCCGGGGCAGGCAAACAAAAGATGACCACTGATTGCGCTGGTTTACTGTCCCAACTTCTCCGAAGTCCCAATGATATCTAGATTTCCTATGAGAACCTTGTTGCGGATTTTCTTCGGATTCGTTTGGTTGGTGAACGGGCTGTGGGCGAAACTGTTAGGCGGTGTGCCGCGGCATCGGGAAATCGTCGCGCGTATTTTGGGGGAAGAGCATTCGTTGGTGCTCACCCGCATGATCGGCGTGGTGGAAATCGGCATGGCGGTGTGGATTCTTTCCGGCTTCCGGCGGAAATGGAGTGCGATTGCGCAAATTTCCGCAGTGCTGACGATGAACGTGATCGAAGTTCTTCTCGCACGGGATTTGCTGCTTTTCGGCGGCTGGAATTTCCCGATCGCGCTGGTGTATTGCGGGCTCGTCGCATGGGCGGAATTCGGCAAAACTCGGGCATGAAATTCGGGCTGCTGCGCTCCAATCCATTTCCGGTGGAGGCGTGGTTCGATTTCTCCTGCACGCTCACGTATGCCTTGCCGGTGGAAGATGTCGCCGCACGGTTGCCGCCGGGTCTGGTGCCGGACACGTATGATGATCGTTTCGGTTTTCTCGCCGTCGCCGTGGTACAAACCCGCCGCTTGCGTCCTGCGGGATTGCCGGAATTTTTCGGTCACGATTTTGTCCTCATCGGCTACCGGTTTTTTGTCCGCTGCACGCTGGCATCCGGCCGCACCTTGCGCGGGCTCTACATTTTGCGCTCGGAAACCGACAAACCGCGCATGACGCTGCTCGGCAATTTTTTCACGAAGTACCAATACGTGAAAACCGACGTGAAACTCACGCGATCGGAAAATCTGTTGGACGTTGCCGATCCGGAGAGCGGCCTGCGGATTACCGCCGATCTGGCCAGTGAACCGCCGCTGCCGCTGCCGGAAACCTCGCCATTTCCCGATTGGAAAACCGCGCGCCGGTTTTGCGGCCCGATGCCATTCACGTTTTCGATCGATCGGGAAAACAACCGCGCCCGCATCGTCGAGGGTCGCCGCACGCATTGGCAACCACAGCCGGTGCGCGTGGGAAAGCAGGTTATTCCGTGGCTGGAAACCGCGGGACTTTCCCACGCGGTTCTCGCCAATGCGTTTGTAGTACGAGATGTGCCGTACTTCTGGGAAAAGGGACGTTTCGAGCCGCTGCCATGAAACGCACGCCCCTCCAAGGTTTGCTGACGGTGGTCCGTTTCAACTGGCATTTTTTCGCCATCGCGGCGGGGATCATTGTGGCGTTTGCACTCGCCGGATGGTTTCTTCCGTCGCCATTTTCCTGGCTCGCATGGCTTCTTGCCGGCCTTGCGGTTGCGGGTATTTTGATTCCGCTTGCGGCGACGGCTTATGCCTACGATTTTTCCGCTTTCTACAATTTCCTTTGGCTCGATCCGTGGATGGAAAATACGGCGAGCGCCGCGAACATCCACGCTGGATTTGACGAAACCACCGCGCTTTTCCGCGTCCGCTATTCGGCGGCGTGGCATGTTTTCGATTTCTACGATCCGGCAAAACACACCGAGGTTTCCATCCGCCGCGCCCGCGCTTCCGCCACGCCCGACCCGCAAACCATCACGATTTTCACCAACCACATTCCTCTTCCCGATCAATCGCTCGACCGCGCGTTGCTCATTCTCGCCGCGCATGAAATCCGCGATTCCCGCGAACGCGCGGAATTTTTCGGCGAGCTGCGGCGCGTTGTGAAACCCGGTGGCACCATCATCGTGGCCGAACATTTGCGCGATGCCGCGAACGTGCTCGCTTACGGACCCGGCGCGTGGCATTTCCACACCCGTGCCGCATGGTGCCAGACTTTTTCCGCGGGTGGCTGGCGCATTGCGGACGAACGCAAGGCAAACGCCCTCCTCACCACTTTCCTCCTGTCATGATTGTCACTCTGCTCCAGATCGAAGGCGTTCTATTGATGATTCTCGCGCTCATCCACATTCCTTTTCCGTGGTATTTCAAGTGGAAGACGGATCTCGCCGCGTGTTCGCCATTCAACCGGCAGATGCTCAAGGTGCATTGTTTTTTCATCGCCCTCGTGGTCTTTCTCATGGGGCTTTTGTGTGTCACCTCCGCAGCCGAACTCGTATCCACACCGCTCGGGCGCAAAGTATCCGCCGGTTTGTTCGTTTTCTGGCTTTGCCGCCTCATCATCCAGTTCTTCGGGTACTCGACGGAACTCTGGCGCGGCAAGCGGTTTGAAACCTCCATGCACATCCTGTTCGCGTGCTTGTGGATGGCCCTGACCGCTACGTTTGGCTGGGCGGCATATGGCCGGAGCTGAAAATTGTCTTGCATATGAGTTGCATCAGCAACTCCATTGCGCCGCGTGAATTTTTTCCGGCGGCACTCTGTTCTGCGCACATTGCTGGCCCTCCTGCTGATTTTGCAGGTGGCGCTTGCGGTGCTGATGGCGGCGTGGAATCCGCTGCACGAGAAACTTCACGATTGTTGCGAGCACGATGAGCCGCATCACTGCGAGGTCGCGTTGTTTGCGCAGGGCAGCGTGCCGTTGATCGGTCCGCCGGTGGCGGCTCCGGCGCCGCTCGCAGCCATCCTTCCTGCGGAGCATCGGAAACAACAAGCGGCGAATTCCCTCGTCACCGCCGGACATTTGATCGGCGGCGTGCTGGCGCAGTCGCCGCCGCGCGGACCGTAGTTTTCCGGTCAAGCCGTTCGATCAATCATCTATTCTTTCCATATTTCCAACCGCAGATGAACGCGGATGGACGCAGATGAAGAAGATGAGATTTGCCTTTGGATGATTCCCACCGAGCCCGGGCGGCGCGCGTGGTTTGCCGTCCACATTTTTTCCGCCGCCCGTCTTTCAAATCATCATGAAATCTTTTGTTTGTTTTTCCTTTTTTGCCGCAGGCGTTCTCGGCGCCCAAGAACCCGCCACCAAACTCGATGAAATGGTCATTACCGCCAACCGCGATGGCCAGACGCTTTTCGAACAATTGCAACCCGCCAGCCTCCTCACCGCCGAGGAACTGCGCTACGAAATCGCACCCACGCTGGGCGAAACGCTTGCCCGCGAGCCGGGTGTGAGCTCGACCTCGTTCGGCCCCGGCGCGGGACGTCCGATCATCCGCGGACTCGGCGACGACCGCGTGCGCATTCTGCAGAACGGCACCAGCGTGTTCGACGTTTCCAACGTCAGCCCGGACCACGCTGTCGCAGTCGATCCGCTTTCCATCGGCTCGGTGGAAATCCTGCGCGGCCCGGCGTCATTGCTGTATGGACCGAACACCACCGGTGGCGTGGTCAACGTGATTGATGGCCGCATCCCGCTGGAGAAACACGATGGGAAATTTCCCACTGGCCGTGTTCTCACAGAAGCCGGAAGTGCGGACGATTCATTTTCCTCGGCGGGCGCTTTTGATTGGGGTGCCGGACCGTTCGCGTTCCACATCGATGGATTTCACCGGGAAACCGACGACATCGAAATTCCCGGCTACGCGCGTTCTTCCCGGCTGCGTGCGGCGGACCCGCTGCCGCCCGGTGAAACGGAAGCGAAAGGAACATTGCCAAACAGTGCGACGCAATCGACCGGCGCGGCTTTCGGCGGCACGTGGTTTTTCGAAAAAGGCCACCTCGGGGCTTCGTTTTCCGGCATCGATTCCAGCTATGGCACCGTCGCCGAGCCGGACGTGACCATCGACCTGCGCCAGCGCCGCTTTGATCTTTCCGGCGCGCTGCTCGAGCCGTTTGCTTACGCGAAGGAAGTGAACTTCAAACTCGGCTGGACGGATTACGAGCATACCGAGTTTGAAGGTCCGGATCCGGGAACGGAATTTCTAACAGATGGAATCAACTTGCGGACTGAGTTAGTGCATGAAGAGATCGTCGGCTTCGAAGGTGCGCTCGGGTACGAATATCGCGGCTCGGATTTTTCCGCGCTCGGCAGCGAGGCATTTCTTCCCAGCGTGGAAAGCACGGCACACTCGTTGTTTCTCTTCGAGGAAAGCAAATTGAATGAAAAACTGCGGCTCCAACTCTCCGGACGTTATGACAATCAAAGCCACGAGACATCGGTGGACGAGGCGGACTTCCATGTCTTTGGCGCTTCTGCGGGGATCGTTTACAATCCGGCGGAAAACTACGCGCTCACGCTCTCGCTTTCCGGCACGCGCCGGCCGCCGACGTATGTGGAGCTTTATGCCGACGGCCCGCACGTCGCCACCGGCACCGTTGAGATCGGCGATCCATCGCTCGGCACCGAAGATGTGCTCGCACTGGATCTTTCCGTGAAGAAAAGCGCGGGATTCGTCACCGGCGGAGTCAGTGGTTTTTATTATCGTTTCGATGATTTCATCAGCCTCCAGCCGACGGGAATGATGGATCCGGTCGAGAACCTTCCGGTTTCCGCCTATCGTGCTGTGGCTGCGGATTTCATCGGTGCGGAAGCCGAGGCGGTGTTTCATCTGTTAGATCCGGTGGCAACGGAAGGAAAACCCGCGACTCGTTCCACCACGCTCGATTTCACGCTCGCCGCGGATTACGTGCATGCGGAAGACCGCGATACGGGCGAGCCGCTGCCGCTGATTCCGCCGTTGCGCACCCGCGCCGCGTTGGATTACCGGATTGGCCCGATGAGTGCGCGAATGGAAGGCATGATCGCCGCCGCACACGACCGCAATGCGGACGACGAACTCCGCACTTCCGGCTATCAACTCATCAACGCCTCCCTCGGTTATGACTTCGAAATCGGCGGCGTGAAAACGACCGCCTACGTCAAAGGCTCCAACCTGACCAACGAGGAAGTCCGCTACAGCACTTCCGCGCTCAAGGACGTTGCGCCGCTCGCCGGCCGCGGCGTGGTCGTTGGATTGACGGCGGAGTTTTGAGGGGGAAGTGGGGCGATCATTGGTCGCCCCTCTTTTCAATCAGCTTAAAGAAGCGGCGACCGATGATCGCCGCCACGCTCTGACGGAATACCTCCCGGCTTTACAAGAACGGCAAACGCAGGCTCTTCCAAAAACATTCGTTAGATTCGCTTCATTCGCGGTTACCAAAATTCTTTCACTCAAAGAGAGGAAACCGCGAATCGGACGAATCCAGCGAATCTTCAAGAATCCGGAATGGGAATGGCCCGCGGATGCGCGGCGGCGCTCCCGAAGATGGGCTTTACCCCCAGCGTCCTCCGTTCCACGATTCTGCACGATGTCCGCGACGAAATTGCTGTTTCTCGATTGTGATTCCACGCTCTCCGCGATCGAGGGCATCGATGAACTCGGCGGCTTGCGCGGACCGGAAATTTTCCAACAGGTGAAGGAACTCACCGATCTGGCGATGGATGGGAAAATCCCGATCGACCAGATTTTCAAACGCCGGTTGGATGTGATCGCGCCATCGCGGACGGAATGCGCGGCGATTGCGCGGCGTTACATCGAACGGATTGAGCCGACAGCGGCGGAGACCGTGAATGCGGTGCGGGCGGCGGGATGGACGCCGGTGATTCTTTCGGGCGGCTTCACGCAGGTAATCGAACCGTTGGCGGAATTATTGGGCATCGCATCCATTGAGGCGGTGGCGTTTTGTTTCGACGGCGACGGCAACTACGCGGGGTTTGACGAGGAATTTCCAACCACGCGCAATGGCGGCAAGGCGGAGGTGATTGAGCGATGGAAAGCGCGGCATCCCGGTGCGCGGACGGTGATGATCGGCGACGGGGTTTCCGATCTGGAGGCGAAGCCCGTGGTTGACCGCTTCATTGGGTACGGCGGATTTGCGGAGCGGGAAAAAGTGCGTGAGGGTGCGGAGTTTTACGTGATGAGGCTGGCCGACATCCTACCGCTGCTGCCGACATGACGCCCGTCCAACCGCCATCCGTCGTCCTGGTGACGCCGGTTTGGAATGATTCCGCGCGGCTCGCCGTTTTCGGTGCCGAACTGGCGGAAGCACTTGCCGCGGAAGATTTGCCGGTGCGCTGGATCATCGCGGATGATGGCTCCGGTGCGGAGGAAGTCGCCCGGCTGGAGGAGCTGGCGGAAAACTTCCGTGCGGTTTTTCCCCATGTTTTCGTACTGCCGGCGGATGCCCACCGCGGCAAGGGCGGGGTGATCCGCGCCGCGTGGGATTCCGCGCCGGACGCGGATTGGTATGCGTTTGCGGATGCGGATGGTGCCGTCTGCGCGCGCGATTTGCTGCACCTCGTCCACATGGCCGTCGGCGAGGAATGCAGTGTGATCGCAATTCGCAAGACCACTGCGGAAACGGAAATCATCGAGAGTCCGGGGCGCTCACTGACGCATCACGTTTTTCTCTTTGCCGCGGATTTTCTGTTAGGCCTGCGCTCGGCGGATACCCAATGCGGCGCCAAGGTGATCAAGGGGGCGGACTTCCGAGCCATTCGTCCCAGCCTGCGCGAAGATGGTTACGTCTTTGATGCGGAATGGCTGTTTCATCTCCAGCACCGCGGTTTGCCATGGATGGAGGTTCCGGTTTCCTGGACGGAGAAACCCGGCGCGAAGGTGAAGCCCGTGCGCGATGGCATCCGAATGTTCATCGCGTTGTGGCGCATCCGCCGCCGCGGCGGTCGTTAGCTCGAACACGCGCGGAAATCATGTGGTGGGAAGAGAAGGAACGCTGCTGGTTTTTCCCTCGCGGCGGAAGCTTTGGGACCAGTCGATGCCGGCGGTGAAGAACATGAGGATGGCGAGGGTGATGATGGCACCGGCGGTGATGACGAGGCCTGTGAGGCCATCGAAGAAGAAGCTGTAACTGAAGAGGACCATGTAGGCGGTCTGGGCGAGGGCGGAGATGCGGGCGAAGGCGGCACCGGCGGTGCGCAGGAGGTAGCCATTGACGAGAACGAGCGAGACGACGGCCGAAATGAGGAAGGCGGGCAACAGCGGCAGGAGATCGACGAGGTAGGCGAAGAGCAACTGGAAGGCGAAACATCCGGCAGCGAGGAAGAAATAGTTCATGGGGTGGAGATTGACGCGGCGTTTCACGGAGACCATGACGAGTACGGCGAAGAAGAAGAGCAGGGAAACGGGAGCGAAATAGGTGATCCGCCCGGCGATGGCTCCGGGGTTGGCAACGGCGGGCATGTCCATGGCGATGGCGCGGGCACCGAGGACGTCGTCGTAGTTCCAATCGAGCAGCCAGCCGGAACCTTGGCGCTGACGGGCGGAGGGAGATTCGCTGCCAGCGGGAATGTCGATTTCTTCGAAGTCGGTGGTCATGGCGAGGTGGAAGCCGCGGACGCGGGCGGCACCCTGGAAATCATAGGTCCAGCGATCCGTGCCGGTGCCGCTGAAGGAAACGGCGAGGGGGACGGTGGCCCCGGGGCCGATGTGGAGGGATTCGCGGATCTCGCCACCGACGGGGGCGCGGTCGGTGAGTTTTTCGCCGAAGCGGAGCTGGAAGCGATCGTAACGCGCACCGCCAGCGGGAAGGCGAAAGGAGACGAAGATGGTTTGGGCGATGGGGGTGGGATTGCGGACTTGGTAGAGGGCGGAAAAGTCGAGGGCGTAGGTGCGGTGCCAAATGAGGCCCTTGCGCTTGGGCTGGTGGAGGAGCTTTACGGAGACCTCGGAGGCCTCGGGCGGAAACTGGCGGCTCAGGCCGACGGTGCCGGGCATTTCATAGCTGAGCACGGGATGGGTTTGAAAGAGTTGCGGGCCCCAGTTCCCAGAGACTGCGCCGCCCAAGCGGCCGGAGGTGTCTGCGGTGCGGATGCGGATGGCGGTGCCGAGGATGAACCACGCGGCGGCGGTCGCCAAGGTGATGGCGGCGATGGCGAGGAGGCGGAGGATGCTCATGATGATGTGGGGAAAAAACAAAGAACAGGAACTGGTTTCAATGATCGGTGACGGCGGCGCGTTGGTAGTAGAGGGTGATGGCGGGTTTTTCTCCGCGGCAGAGGGCGCGGCGGAGCGGAAGGACACCATCGATGGGCGGGCCGGCGACGCTGACATTGCCCTCGACGGCGGCGACTTCATAACGCGGCGGCAGGGCGAGTGCCCACTCGACGCGTTCGATGAAGAGGCGGGTGCGCGGGAGTGAGAGGGAAACGGAGCCGGATACGGGATTGAGCGCACCGGCGCTGGCGGCATAGGAGAGGGTGATGAGGGTGCCGGTTTGACCGGGCTCCGGCGCAGGCAGCGGGATTTCATATTCCCCGGCCTTACGGCTGACCGGTTTCATTGGTTGTCCGCCCACCGAGCAGGCGAGGAGTTCGATGCCTGGCGGCATTTCGAGCGTCCACTCGTGCGCCGCGGAGTGGCGGATGAGCCAGGAAACATCGGTGCGGGTGGAGCCGTCCTCGACGAGCCGTTGCGCGGCTTTGACTTCGGAAACGGTGGCCTCGGCGGCGGCGACAACGGGCAGCCAGCGGACGGCGAGATCTAGCGAGTGTCCACCCTCGGCGGTGACGAAGCGGTCGCGCGCAAGAGTCTCGCGCATCCAAGTGCCCAAGCGTGCGGGCGGGGTGTTGCGGAGGGCGGGGCCTTCGAGTTGCATGCCCTGTTGCGTGACGATGGCGTAGAGACATTTGGTTTCTCCGGCGGTGGCGGGAGCGCGGAGTTGCCAGCGCTCGGCAAGCGGGGAAACGGGGAGGGAGTATTGGACGATGATGTCGCGGGTGAGGGCGTCGGATTTCCAGCGGAGGTTGAGGAGTTTCGAGCCATCCGCAGCGGGAGTTGTGGCGTGGGATTGGAGGTCAGCGCCGGTGGCGGTGATGGAAAACGCGCCTGCTGGCAGCGTGAGCGCGGCGGTGAGGCCGGAGCCGGAATTCGCGTTGAGGGTAACGGCGGCGGAGTATTCCAAGCGGCCCTCGCCGGGGCGCGCGATGATTCGGTTGTCAGCACGCCAGACGGCGGGCGCGGCGGGTTTTTCCGGGCGGACGTGGCGGAGGGAAAGAGTGATTGTCGTTTCGGCAGGCGGGAGAAGAAAGGCATTCGCGTCATCCGCCGGACGGGTGACGCCGCCGGTCCAGACGGCTTCCATACCTTGCGGAATGCCTTTGATGGTGAAGCGTTTTACCGTGGCGGCGGCGGTGTGGAGAATCAGCGGGGTCTCGCCGGAAAGAGTGCGCCAGCCGGGGCTGGCAAGATGCAGCGAACATTCGCGCGGGCCGGGTTTGTCGAGCAGAAGATGGAAGCCGTTTTTCCATACCAGCGGAGCGCCGGCAGTATCGGACGAAACGAGCGAGACGTTGCCGCCTAGCAGGAAAACCTCGTTCCACCCGGATGCGAGGGTTTCTCCGGTGGCGGACCAATCGAGCGTGCCGCCGTTTTCTCCGAGCGTGAGGGTGCCCGTGACGGAGTGCCAGCAGTGGGCGAGCGGCGGTGCTACCGGCGCGGCGTGGCGGGTGAGTTCCTCGCGGGCGGCGCGCTCGGAATCGATCAAGGTTCGCAGCTCGGCGTAAGAAATGGTGACCGAGCCGGTAAGCGCGGGAGGTGCCGTCATTTCCGCGGCAAGCGCGGCCGGACAAAACGGGAAAAGGAGGAGGAGTCGTTTCGCAACCATGGCGGAAGGCTCGCCATGGTGTGTGAAGGGGTGATGCGCGGCGGAAGAAAGTCCGGTGAAATTCCTGTTAGGAAGAAGTGCCGAGTGATCAGTGGAGAGAAGAGGAAGAACCGGAGCGGGACGACGTAACTCAGAACGTCACGCTGTATTCCGCGCCTTTTTTGGTGGGCAGGCGGAAGGTGCCGTTTTTCGCGGGCTTGAGGGTGGCGGATTTGCCGTTGCTGGTGATGGCGAGGGTGGCGGGGTTTCCGGGGATGCGGAGAATCAACGGATTGCCGAGCACGGACTTGATGGTGGCGGCGGTTGGTTTGCCGTCCTTCCACACCATGCCCACCTCGAAGTTGCCGCGGGTTTTGAGACCAGTGACGGAGCCGTCTTTCCATTGGGTTGGAACGGCGGGCAGGATGGAGACTTCCCCGGCGTGGGATTGCACGAGGGTTTCGCAGATGCCGGCGGTGATGCCGAGGTTGCCATCGATCTGGAACGGTGGATGGGTGGTGTAGAGGTTGGGCAGGGTGTTGTGGACGAGCAGGCCGCGAATCATTTCTCCGGCTTTGTCCGGACGGCCGAGGCGGGCCCAAATCGCGGTGCGCCATGGCCATGTCCACGAGCGGCGGGAATCGCCGGAGATGCCGCGGGCTTCGAGCGAAATGGCGGCGGCTTTGGCGAGATCGGGAGTGCCGGTCAGGGAAATCTGATTGCCGGGAAACACCGCATAGAGGTGCGAGGTGTGGCGGTGGCCGCTTTTTTCGAGATTCGGACGCTCGGCGGTCCACTCCATGATTTGACCCCATGAACCGATCTGCGGGCCGAGAAGTTTTTCGCGGGCGGTGGAAACTTTGGAGACGAAGTCACCTTTTTCTCCGAGGACTTCCGCGGCGGCGAGGGTGTTGGTGAAGAGGTCCCAGATGATTTGCTGGTCGTGGGCGACGCCGTCTTCGCGCGGGCCGTGCTCGGGGGACCAGCCTTTGGGGACGAGAAGTTTTCCCTCTTTTTCGACAAGGTGGCCGAGCCAGTATTCGGAAACATCGTGGAGGAGGGGCCAGACGCGGGTTTTGAGGAATTCCTTATCGCCGGTGAAATTGTAGTGCTCCATGTAATGCTGGGCGAGCCACGCTGAAGCGGGGATGTTCCAGTCCCAGCCGTTGCCGCCAAAGATGTTGACGGAAGTGCGCATGGTCCAACCGGGGGTATTCGCGCCGAATGCTTTGACGGTGGCGGCGCGGCTGCCGGGGATCATGGCGTCCGTCCAATCGAACAAGGGCATCGCACAATCGGAAAGGTTGGCTGGCTCGGCGAGCCAGTAGTTCATCTGGATGTTGATGTTGGTGTGATAATCGGAGTTCCACGCGGGCTTGTTTTTGTCGTTCCAAAGGCCCTGAAGGTTGGCGGGCAGGAATCCGCGCGAGCAGGAGGCGAGGAGATAGCGGCCGTATTGGAACACGAGCGTTTCCAGGTGGGCATCCGCGCCGCCTTTTTTATAGGCATTCAAGCGGGCGACGACGTCTCCCGCGGGTGGCGGGCCGAGATCGAGATTCACGCGGCCCATGATTTTGGAAAAATCCGCGACATGGGTGGAACGCAGGGTGGCGTAGGATTGGGCGGCGGCTTTTTCCAACAGCCCACCAACGGTGGTGGAGGGATCGATGCCATTGCGAAAATTCTTTTGCGGATCGAGCGCGTAGTCGGTGGCAAGACTGAGAAGAATGGTGGCGGAGTCACCGGAGAAGCTGACGGAGCTCTCATCGTTCGAGGTTTTCTCGGCGATGACTTTGACCCGCGCGGCGTAGCGGAGGTTGTTGGAGAGTGCGCCGGAAAAACCGTCAGGCGTGGTTCTCGCCGAGGCGTGGGCGTCCGTGAGCTTGACGGAGCCGGCGACGGAGCCGGGTTTGTCCGCGGTGATGCGGATGACGATGACGTCGTTTGGTTTGCTGGCAAAGACCTCGCGTTGGTAGGAACCGCCTTCGTGTTTCCACCGGGTGGTGTGGATGCCGGTGGCGAGATCAAGCGAGCGGGAGAAACCTTCCACATTGGACTTCCGGGCAATGGTGTTCACGCCGGTGAGAGCGATCTCGCCGACTTGGAAGTGAAGTTCATCCACGGGCTGGAAAACGAAACGGTAGTGACGGAAGGAATGCGACTTATCGGAAACCATACTGTAGCTTTTCGTTTCGCCACGTTGTGCGAACGGAGCTTCGCCATCGTGTTTGTCGATCACGGTCCACGTTTTCCCATCGTCCGATCCCTCGTAAGTCCATGTCCGCGGATCGCGGGAAGGAACGTCGTTTGCGGAGGTGAAGGAATAGGAAGGAGCGCCTTGTTTTTTTCCGAGATCGATTTGCCAGATGACGGGCTTGCCCTTGTGCTCGACGCACCATTTCGTGCCGGGATTCGCATCGCCGGCACTTGAGATGTCCTCGCCCTCGGAAGGCGTGTGACCGCTGGTGCTTACCGGAGCCGGCGTTTCCTGCGCGCCATTCATGCTGAGGAAAAGATCGCCGAAGTTCTGGTAAGCTCCGAAGTCAGCACCGTAGCCGCCGCTCGGATTGCCATTGCCGGTCCACAGGCTGACGTCGTTGAACTGGATGCGCTCGGCAAAGGAATTCCCGAAGACCATCGCGCCGATGCGGCCGTTGCCGACCGGCTGGGCATCGCGCTCCCACACGGCTTGGGCAGGCGGCGGGGAATCGAAGCGGATTTCGAGAGGTTGTGTCGCCGCAAAAAGCGACGCTGGAAGGGCGAGAAGGAGGAAACGCGGGCGCATGAAGAAGCCCCTACGCTGCGGGGCCCGGGAAATTTTCAAATGGAATTCAAATCCGGAACGGGCGGCTGTCGAGTGGAAACACCTGGCCGGAAGTATGCGGAAGATTTTCGTGGAGGAAACGAATGAAAGCAGCGGCGGCGGCGGGCGTATTGAGGCGGCCGAGGGCGTGATTCGCGAGAACCTCGGCGCGGCGGCTGGCGGAAACCGTGGCGGTCATCCGCGTTTCCATGAAGCCGGGAAGGATTGTATTGATGCGGATGTTGTGGTTGCCGAGAGCGGTGGCGTGATCGGCCATCCAACCGAGGAGAGCGGCCTTTGCGGCGGCGTAAGCGGCTTGTCCGCCGGGCGGATGCAGCGCGGAAAAACTGGAAACAAAAATGATGTGCCCGGTTTCCCGATTTCTCATACCGGATAGTGCTGCTTCGGCACAACGAACCGCGCCTTCGTAATTCACATCCCACGTTTCCCGCCATTTTTCCGATGACAAACGGGCGAGCGGCGCATCGTGAGTCGCGCCCGCGCAGCAGACGAGCAGATCCACCGCGCGGTCGGCAAACCACTCGCGAACGGAAATTTCGTCCGTCACATCCAGATCGGAAGACGACAAAGCGGCGACTTCGTAACCCGCCATGCGGAAATTTTCCGCGCCCGCGCTCCCAAGACCGCCGCTGCCTCCGGTGACGACGACCAAACTCATCGCCAGTTCAGAGCAACATCAGCGCTGGTTGTTCGAGGAGCTTTTTCACCTCGGAAAGGAAGCTGGCGGCGACGGCGCCATCGACCACGCGATGGTCGGCGGAAAGGCCGATGTTCATGCGCAGGCCGGGAACGATCTGGCCGTTTTTGACGACTGGTTTTTCGATCGCGCCGCCGACGGAAAGGATGGCGGCCTGTGGTGGATTGACGATGGCATCGAAGGATTCGATGCCCCATGCGCCGAGGTTGGAAACAGTGATGGTGCCGCCATCGAACTCGTCGGGCTTGAGTTTTTTGTCCTTGGCGCGGGCGGCGAAGTCTTTGACGGCGCGGGAAATGGTGAGCAGCGATTTGGTTTCCGCTTCCTTGATCACCGGTGTGACGAGGCCGTCCTCGATGGCGATGGCGACCGAGAGTCCGATGTGTTTGAACTTCACGATGTGGTTGCCGGCAAACGAGGCATTGATCGCGGGCACCGCCTGCGCGGCACGAACGGTGGCCAGCAGGATGAAATCGTTGACGGAAAACTTGTTGCCGTGGGTTTTGTCCGACTGCGCGTTGATTTGTTTGCGGACGGCCATGAGCGGCTGCGCGTCCACTTCCAAGTGCAGATAAAAATGTGGAATCGTCGTCTTGGACGCGAGCAAGCGCGACGCGATGATTTTGCGCATGGAGGTGAGCTCAATGCGTTCGTCGCCTTCCTTGGCAGTGGGCAAAATGGCGACGGGTGCGGGCGTAGCGGTGGCAGGTGCGGTGGCGCGGGATTTCGCAGCGGCGGCCAAGGCGGCGGCGGCGCTGGATTCTGTGGATTTCGCGGGAGCTTTTGAAGCGCCCTCGACATCGGCGCGGACAATGCGTCCGCCGGGGCCGGTGCCGGTGAGGCCGGAAATGTTCACGCCGGATTCGGCGGCGATTTTCCGGGCGAGTGGCGAGGCTTTCACGCGCTCGCCTTCCGCGGCTGGAGCTTGCGGTTGGGCGGGAGCGGCAGCTGCGGGACTTGCGGCGGCCGGAGTTGGTTCGGCGGTGGCTGGCGTCGCAGCTTGGGCGGGCGCTGCGGCGGGTGCCGGTGCGGCGTCGGCATCGCCATCCAACACGGCGAGCACGGAGCCGATGGTGGCTTTGCCGCCTTCGGCGATGAGAATTTCAGTGATGGTACCTTCATCGAAGGCTTCCATTTCCATCGTTGCCTTGTCGGTTTCGATGTCGGCAAGCACGTCACCAATTTCGACGGTGTCGCCGACTTGCTTGTGCCATTTGACGACGGTGCCCTCGGTCATGGTGTCCGAGAGTTTGGGCATTTCGATGTTCACAGACATGATATTGGGAAAATGGAGGGCGGAAGAATGGGAGATGCCTGGGTTTTATCCAGCCTTTTCAGAAACAAGCGAAAAGCGGGCATGAAAAAAGCGCGGGGAGGAGAACTCCGCCGCGCTTCGGAAAAGCAAAACCCGTCAGGGGGCGAGTGGTTTCATCGTCGGGATGAGACCGATGTTGGGGCTGCCGGTCCAGCCTTGGGCGGTGGCCATGCGCATCGTTTGTTCCGAGGTCGAGCCGCAGCAGTCTTTTTTCGGGCAGTAGTAACGGGTGCAGCGCGGGCAGGGGATGCGCACCTTTTTGGTCACCGTCTTGTAAACCGGCACGCGTTTCTCGACCGTCAATCCCATGCCATCTTTCCCGCTTTTCGACGAATAGCCTTCGACCGGGACATGCTCAATGGTGTATTGGCATGTTTTTACCTGGCGGGTTTCCGTGCGGTGGCCGGCACCCTGCATGCTGAAGCCGAACATCGAGCAACAGGAGGAGGAAATGAGGGACAGGGCGGCGACGGAAACGAGCAGGGCGAGGTTTTTCATGGAATCAATGGAATGGAGAATGGACGCGATGTGGGATTCTTAAAAAAGGCAGCAGCAGGAAGATGCAGCCAATGCCGCCACGGTGAGGGCACCGGCCAGGAAAATACGACGCATCATGAGGCGGATGCTAGGAAGCGCCGGATTGTTGGCAATGAAAAATTTGGCTGCGACGGCATGGAATGAAGCGGCAGCGCGGTAACTCCCGGGTTGAAAATGTCGGGATTGGGCGCAGACTTCCGGGGTGTGGATCAGGAAACAAGGAGTCATCCCGGCGGCGGCCATGTTGGTCGTTTCATCCATTGCCGCGGCTGAGCCTCACAACTTGCCCGCCCAAGCGTTCGCCGGATTGCGGGAGATGTTGAACCAACCGGGACAGGATCTCGCGCCGCTCGCGAAGTCGCTTTTCGGCGAGAAGGCAGGCGAGGCATGTTTTTACTTTCCGACCCACGACCAGCCGGCCACTCCGGCCAGTTACGGATACAATTACGAGAATGTGCGGTTCGCATCGGCGGACGGCACGCGTTTGCACGGTTGGTTTCTGCCGGCGAGCGGCAAACGCGCCAAGGGCACGGTGGTTTTTTCCCACGGCAACGCCGGTTCGCTGGGCCACCATCTCGGCTTCGCGCTGTGGTGGGTGAATGCGGGCTACAATCTGCTGATGTATGACTACCGTGGTTTCGGCAAGTCGGCCGGCGCACCCGCGCGGCGCGGAATGGTGGATGACGTGAAGGCGGCATTCGCCTACGCCTCACAACACAAGCTGGTCGATCGCGGCCGCTTGATTTCCTACGGACACAGCCTCGGCGGTGCGAAATCGATCACCGCGCTCGGGGAAACACCGGTGAAAGGACTGCGGGCGGTGATCGTGGATGGCGCGTTTTGTTCGTACCGCGGCATGGCGAAACTGATCGGCGGCGCATTGGCGGAGGATTTGGTCACTGATGAGCTCGCGCCGCTGGCCTATGTGAAAAAACTGAGTCCGGTGCCGCTGTTGGTGGTCCATGGTGCTTGCGACGAGATTGTTCCGGTCACGCACGGGCGGGAATTGTTTGCGGCCGCGGCGGAGCCGAAACGCATGTTCGAAGTGAAAACCGGGCGCCACAGCACGGCGCTTTCCGGTGATCGCGGCGCGTATCGCCGGGAAGTCCTCGCTTGGCTGGAAACGACGGTGCCGCCCAAGGCGATTGCGGTGAAATGACAGTCCGCATGCCGGTTTTCAACGGTCGAATTTCGCATGGTCAATCCGCCGGGCGGCAAGTAGGCATGGGCTGATGACTGACGCACCGTTGAAACTCCGGCGTGATCCCTCGTGGTCCCGCACGTTGGTCAGGGCGCTGATGGTTTGTGCGGGATCCGTGGCGATTCTCTTGCCGGCATGGCTGCCGAATCGCGCGGAGGTGCCAATGGAGCGCGGAACCGTGGAATTTTTGCAGGCCGCACTGCTGGCCGCCGCGGCCGTGATGATGTTTGGGGCAATGCCGCATGCCGGGGCGGCACGGCCGGTTTGCCGGGTCCTGGGGCTGGGTTTTTTCGCGGCATTCGTCGGGGAGATTGAGGATCTTGTTTCAGGAGTGATGAAGATCCAGTTTCCGGAAGGCTGGGTGATCGGCGTGCTCGTCGCGGCGGCGTTTTACTCGGCGGTGAAGCACCGGCGGGTGATGGTCCGGTTTTTCGCGACACTTGGGAATCATGCCGGCGCGGGGATGATCGCCTCCGCCCTGTTGATCCTGTATGTTTTCAACCGCGTGATTGCCCGCCAGGCATTTTGGAAAGCCGCGCTGGGCGATGCATTTTCCAAAGAGGTGCCGGTGATATGCAAAAGTTATCTCGAACTTCTGGCGTGTTATCTGATGTTCATTGGTGCGCTGGGTCTTTCCATCACGCTGGCGCGCCGCGATCCATCCTGATTTCCCATGTTCCACATCGTTCTCGTGGCACCGGAAATCCCGCACAACGCCGGTGCCGCCGGTCGTCTCGCCCTGGCCACGGACTCGACCCTTCATCTCATCAAACCACTGGGATTTTCCCTTGATGACAAACACGTCCGCCGGACCGGGCTGGACTATTGGCAGAATGTGAAATTGCGGGTTTGGGAATCCCTCGACGAATTGCAGTGGCAGGCGGGTGACGGTGCGAGGTTCTGGTTTCTCAGCACCAAGGCGTCGCGTTCGCCATGGTCCACGGAATTCGCAGCCGGCGATTATCTGGTGTTTGGTCGGGAAACAGCAGGGTTGCCGGAGGAGGTCGTCGCCGCCGCGGGCGATCGTGCGCTGAAAATTCCCATGGCTCTCGGCGGAACGCGCAGCCTGAATCTAGCCACCGCGGTGGCCGTCGTTTTGTATGAAGCGGTGCGGCAACAGCGCCCGGAATGGTGACGAGCTAACGACCGCTCTCGCCCGGTGCTGCGGGTGATGGTGCCGTCGAATCGGCAGCGGTTTTCAGGGGACCGGGGGGAAGCGAGGCGCGCCAGGCGTCGAAGCTGTCTTGATTGGCGTTCATGTAGTTGAAGACAATGGCGGTGATCGCTTTTTTCCCGAGCAGTTCGGCGGGCTGTTTTGCTGCCCAATTCGCGCTGGCGGCAGGATCGACGGAAGCCCAATCGGCGGCGAAAGCGGTGGCGGCGGCGGGGCGGTCGGCGTCCGGGATTTTCGCGAGCCATTCAATTCCGGCGTCCGGGGCTTGCTGGGCGAACACTTTGGCCAAGCGGTTGAAAGCGGTCGAGCGTTCCGCTCCGACGGGCGCTTCGTTGAGAAGCCAAGTGGAACTCGCGGCGAGGTCCACGGTCGCCCAATTCGCCATCGTGACGCCGAACATCCGTGGCTCGCCGAGGTTGCGGCTTGCTTCCATGCTGCCGGTGGCGGCGGCGACAGGATCGGACTTCGCCCAGCCAGCGTAGGCGGCGGTGCGGAGAATGGAAAGTGCCTGGGCATCGCCTTTGAAGTTGGCGATGAAATCCAGAGCGGCCTTCGGTTCCGTGGATCCCCAGGTGAAAAGCAGGCCTTCGAGCGCGGCATCCCGCGCATCAGTCGCCGATTGCGCCCCGACCCATTTTGCCGCGGCGGCGGGATCATGTTCGGCCCAGGAATCAGCAAGCATGATGAATTCATTGTGCAAGTCGCGTCCTTTGAGATTGTTGACCGCCCACTCGATTGCGCCCTGCGGATCGGTTCCGGCAAACTGCTGGAGAGCCAAGGTGATGATTTCGTTCCGCCGACCGCTTGGTGGTTGGGAATTCAGCCAGGTGAGCGCGCCTTTTGGATCCTTGTTGCCCCAATCCTCCATTCCGGAAAGGGCGATTTTCTGGCGTTTGAGCGGATCGGTTTCCGCATCGAGACGCGAACGGAACTCGCGGTCATCGAACGAAGCCGGAGCCGGATCGCGGGATCGGTCGCGGCCCGGCCCGCCGGAATCATCCCGAGCCAGTCGGGCGGAATCGTTGTTTGAAATTCCGAGCCAATACCCGGCAACGCCGGCGAGCAGGACTCCCGTGAGGAAGGCGGGAAGTGGATGAGAAAGTTTCATGGGCAGGCAAGAAAAACGCCGGACTCCGGTCGGGAGTCCGGCGTGAGAAAACCGGTGGATTCAGAGCAGGTCCTTGCGGTTGAAGGTGATGGCGTCGCGGAATAACCAACGTTTGGTTTTGGTGGTGCGCTCCCACACGTTGATGTCTGGGAAGCGGCGGCGGTTGAGGAAGCGCACCCAGCCATCGGCGCCGAATTCACGGACTTCGCCGCCTTCGAGGGGCTCCACGCCACCCGTGAGGAGAATTGGACCGGAGGTGGCATCTACGAATTTCAGAGCCCAGAATTCACAGGCCAACCATCCGGTTCGGTGTCCGGAATGGTTGATCACCCAGCGCGTGCGGACCTCACCCTCCGAGTAGTAACCATCGCCAAGGTTGCTGTAGCGGCCGTCTTGGCGTTTGCCATCCGGGTCATACCCGATGTCGTTGCTGAGAATGTAATTGGCCGGGCCGCGCAGCTGGATATCGGATGCGACGGCAGGAATTGCAAGACTGGCCAGAGTGAAGGTGGCCACGATTATGGATGGAGTAAGAAATTTCATGGTTCTGATTTCGGGTGGAATTGTCCGGTGCGACGCCTGCAATGCCAGCTTTATTCAATGCATTCAAATTTGATTCAACGGCGGCTGACGCCTGCAAATGTCCTTGTCACCATAGGACGGCTCCGACAGTTTTCCCGGGTAGTCAAGACGACTCTCCAACTTTAACTCGAATTTTTTATGGCAGCGAAAAAATCACCGAAATCCTCTGCTGAAGGAACCGAACCGAAGAAAAGAGCGGCGAAGAAAGCCGCGAAGAAAAGTGCGACTCCGGCGAAAACGGAGAGCGCCGCGCCGAAGACGGCGGCAAAATCCCCGTCAAAACGCCAGCTGACTCCTGACGCAATTTCGTGCGAGGCGTTTCACGTTTACGAGCGCCGGATCGCCCGGGGACTTCCGGGCGATCCGCATGGCGATTGGCTGGAAGCGGAGCGGATTCTCCGCAGCCGCCTTTGATTCACACGCCTTCCTCATCGGGCTGCGGTGCGGCGGCCTTCTTTTTCCCGTCGCGCGGTGCGGCCTGATCCGTTGTGGCACCGAGGTAGGCGGGAAGTTGGACTCCCGCATTGCGCGCGAGTTCGTGGATCGGCGGCAGTGAGCCGGCGAGGCCGGACAGGAATCCCGCGGTCCCGGTTTTGCCGTCGCCATTTTTGCCGGTATCCCAAACGGTGATCTTGTCGATCTTGAGATTGGTGATGGCCTTGACTTGTTCCTCGACCAATTTTGGCAGTTGCTCGGTGACCATGAGTTGCGCGGCGTGCTCGGCGCCACCAGCGGCAGCAACGATCGCTTTGAAACCATCCGCCCGGGCTTGGAGTTGGGCGAGCGTGCCTTGCGCCTGGGCTTCCATCACCGCTTTCAAACCCTCGGCCTCGCCTTGTTGAATCAGGCGCTGGCGGGAGGCTTCGCCTTCCGCGGTGAGTTCCATGCGCCGTTTTTCCGCTTCCGCTTGGAGTTCGATCTTGAGCCGGTCCGCTTCCGCAGTCAGGCGCACGCGGATTTTGTCGGCCTCGGCGAGAACCTCGATTTTCTTTTTCTCGATTTCCGCTTCGACGATGATGTTGGCCATTTGGCTCGCTTCATCGCGCTTCGCGCGCTGGCGCTCGGCGGTTTCTTCCGATGCGTAGGCTTCTTCCAGTGCTTTTGCGGAGGCGACCTTTTCCGCGGCGGTGGCGAGGCGCTGGGCCTCGGCCTCGCGCTCGCGGCGGGCGGCATTGGAATTTGCGATCTGAACCGCGGCTTCGTTTTCCCCCTGCACCGCGTCGGCCTGGGCGGCGGCCACCTGAATGCGTTTTTCCCGATCGGCATTGGCGGAACCAATGTCGCCATCGCGCTCCTGTTGGGAAACCTTTACCTTCGCCTCGTTGATCGCACGGGCGGCGGCTTCACGGCCGAGGGCGTCGATGTAGCCGGACTCATCGGTGATGTCCTGCACGTTGACGTTGATCAGCCGCAGACCAACTTTGCGCAGCTCGACTTCGACGCCGTTGGCGATGTTGGCGATGAGTTTGTCGCGGTCCGCATTGATTTCTTCGATCGGCATGGTGGCGATGACCACGCGCATCTGGCCGAAGATGATGTCCTTCGCGAGTTCCTGGATCTGGGTCATGTTCTGGCCGAGCAGGCGCTCCGCCGCGTTTTCCATGACGCCCGGCTCGGTGCTGATGCCGACGGTGAAGGTGGAGGGGGTGTTGACGCGGATGTTTTGCTGGGAAAGTGCGCCGCGCAGTTGGATATCGATGGGGATCGGCGTGAGGCTCAAGTAGGCGTAGTCTTGGAATACCGGCCAGACGAAGGTGGCGCCACCGTGGTAGCATTGTGCGGATTTGGCTCCGCCAACGCGGCCGTATTTCACCAAAATCCGGTCGGACGGGCAGCGGCGGTAGCGGCTGGCGAGAAACATCAGCAACGCGAACCCAACCAGCACGCCGATGACGGCAAGAACGAGAATGCGGAACGGAATATCAGCGAGGAGGAGGTAGGACAGGGAAGGAGTCATGGAGTCGTGGCGGTCGTGGTTTTGGAAAAGTCTGGAGTGTCAGTGGATGGGAGCGACTACGAGCGTGTTGTTTTCTACTTTTATGACCGTTATGGCGGCGAGCGGCGGCAGCGCCACGGCGAAATCCGTTACCGCGAGGGCAGTGATCAGACGCCCTTGCAGCATGATTTCCACCTGGCCATCGCCCGCGCGGGCAGCGGGCACGGTCACATAAACCTTGCCGTTTTTTCCGAGTGCATTTTGGAAGTCCAGGGTGCCGTCTTCCTGCATGGAGGCCATCATCCGCATGATCACCCAGATCATCAGCGTGTAAATCAGGCCGGTGAGAATCGCGATGGCGATCACGGCGGTAAGCGAACGCCCTTCGCCCACAAACAGCACGCCCGCCCAGCCGAAGCCGACGGCGAAAGCTGCCAGCGCCCGCACGGAGAGGAATTTCACCGCGGCTTCCGCGCCGCCCGGCGCGGCCATGGAATCCGTGTCCGCCGAGTGATCGAAATCCCCGCCGCCGACCATCGTGCCGAGGAACAACAGGATTTGGAACAGTGTGGCGCCAATCGCGACGGTCCAGAAAAACAGGTGCGCGCCGCTCAGTGAATTCCACCAATCCATCATATGCCCAGCCTTCTATCAGCCCCCCGCAGCCGCGCCACTCCAATTTGCAGCTGTTTTTCCACTTCACCGCCGTCAGGTCTCCTTTCTTGCCAAAGCAATCCCTTGCCGGTATCTCCCGCTGCCCGGGTGCTTCAGACGCCCCCGTAGTTCAATGGATAGAACGAGGGTTTCCTAAACTCTAAATCTGGGTTCGATTCCCGGCGGGGGCATTTCTTGAAATTCAGCAGAAATGCTTATTGGAACAAGTGGCCCATCCACTTGCATCGCCCGGATCAATCCACCGGGTCGCTGGCTTCGAGTTCCAAGCGGAAGAACCGGCGTGGCTGCGCTTCCAGAGGAACGTCATCGCGGACACGCCATGTTGAGATGCCGTTGTCAGTCGCGACAAGGACCGGCGCGTTCGCCAATGCCTGCCATTGATCCAGATCGGAGCACGCGGTGAGACGCGGGACCAAGCCGCTGGCATCGGCGGTGCGGAATTCATATTCGAGCCACGTTTGCCCGCCATCGGCGACACGATGGATGTCAACCGGGGCCGGAGCATTGGGAGCGGTGGGATCCGTGCCCATGAGAATCTCGCAGGCGTTGACCGTTCCATCGCCATCGGGATCGGCATTGAAATCGATCAGCGCCGGATTGCCATGGCCGGCGTATGGTCCTCCGGATCCGGTAAGCGTCAGGCGGACGGATTCGCCGTGGTTTTCGATCACGTTGCCGACGAGGATGGTGAGCACTTCGGAGGTGCTGCGTGCCGGACTGCCATTGTCGGTGGCGATGATTTGCAGATGGTACAAACCTTGGGTTTCGAAATCCAGCGGACCGGCAAGTGTGAGCGCGCCTGTGGCGGGATTGATCGCAAACCAGCCGCCGCTGTTGCCGCTGGCGAGTGACCAAGTGAGGGATTGCCCGGCATCAGGGTCGGCGGCCTGAAGCTGTGCGACGGGTGTTCCCGCCGGAGAATTCTCGATCACGGTGAGCGGTCCGGCGGCGGCGATGACCGGCGGTTGGTTGGGTCCTCCGCTACCCAGCGTGACGGTTTTCCAACTGGTGTCGTTGGCGAAGGTGCCGCTGCCGAGTTGCGTCCAGGTGCTGCCATTGTTGGAGCCGGAGAAGGTCCAATCTTTGGTGACACCATTGGGTTGGCCATCGGAGCGCGGCAGTTGCCGGAAGCCGGAAATGCGTTTCGCTTCCGGCAGTTGGACGATGAAATCGTGGGGAAACGAGGTGTTGGGCGGGTTGCTGCCGGTGTAGCGGGTGTGCCAGAAAGTGGATACGTTGCCATCGACGGCGTAGGCGTGCGGATGGGCGCCCTCGGCTTGGGTTCCGCCGAGCACCCAGCCGTTGCGATCAAGCTGCTGGCCGTCCGCACCGAGCAGGTGGAACTCGCTGAGCACCATGAAAAATGCGCCGTTGTGCGTGTTGTTCGAACGGAGCCGCAGGTAGCGCCAGGCCATCGGATCAGTCACCGTCCACCAGAACGCGGTCGATGAAATCCGGCCCGCGTTGTCGCGCACCGCCAGCGTGACGCGATAGCGGCCGGCTGCTGATGAAGCGCCATGGAATTGGCCGCTCGCGGCGTCGATGGAAATTCCTGGAGGCAGGCCCACCGCTTCCCATTGATACGGCGCTGAGCCGCCGCTGGCGCTTGTGGTGAAAGCAACGAGACTTCCTATTTCACCCGTGCGATCGGCGACCGGCGAGATCGATGGCGGATTTCCCGATCCGGCGGGCGCGGAAGTTTCCAGATCGTCGATGGAATTCAGATAAGCGACGAGTTGGTTGATTTCGGCATCGCTGCGGTCAAACAAACCGGCGTGTTTGCCGGAGAGATCGCGGCCCCGGAACACGTCCTTCAAGGTGGCGGCCGAGCCGTCATGCAAGTACGGTGCGGATTTCCACAGCCCGCGCAGAGTTGGTGTGTCGAGGCCGTCGAGCGGCCCGCCGAGGCGTTGTCCGGAGGCGCTGGTGAGCGTGCCGACGTCGTGGCGTTGGAACGATGCGCTATCGGTGAACGTGGAACCGCCGTGGCAGGAGGTGCAGCTTTCCGCGATGAAAATTTCCCGGCCTGCGGTGGCTTCGGCGGTGAGCGAGTCATCGGCATTGCGGTGCGGGCTGCGCCCGGCAGTGGTGAGCGAGGCGAGGTAGGCAGCCAGGGCATCGAGATCCGCGCTGATCCCGGCTTTCGCCTGGCCGAGCGGCAGTGCCCGGTCACCGGAATGGAACGCGGCATCGCTCATCAGCCCGACTCCTTGGGCAAAACCGCGGATCTGACCTTCGAAGTCCTGCGCTTCGTCGAAGTTCGCACTCCAGTGGAACGGACCATGACCGACGCCGCGGCCTTTGAGATCGATCGTATTGCGCAGCCCTTCGCCGAGACTGGTGAAGTCCCACGTGCGGCCGTCATGGTTGCCATCAAGGTGGCAGGACGCGCAGCTCATGTAGCCTTCCTGGGCGAGGCGCGGATCGTTGGTACTGTAGAACAAGCGTTTGCCGGTGAGAACCTGGGCGGGCAGCGCCTCATTGGCGACGGTGGCAATCGAGGCCAGGGGCGGCATGGTGCCGCAGACACCGGCGCATGACGCGGTGCTGCGCAGGACGGCGACATTGCGTGCGAGGAAATTGTGAACGAACAACCGCGAGCCGTCGGCGCTGAAGGCGAGGCCATCGGGCGCGGCACCGCCACTGGAAATGCTGTAGCGGTTCGCGGAATCCCAGGCATCGACGACCCATATGGTTTGCGAGCCGCTGGTGGCGAAGTAAATGTAGTTGCCCAGCGGGCTGAAGGCGGCGGCGGTGGGGAAATCGCTGTTGTCGAAATCGAGCGACTCGTTTACCGAACTGGTCTGGGTTGCCAGATTCAACCGCGCGGCCATCGAACGCACGGTGGACTCGAAGGTCAGCGGTTGGCCGTCGCGCAGCCCGCCGCGGAAAATGTTGTCCTTTTTCGCAGGCACCCAGCCCTGGGTGAGATCCGGCGAAAGCGCGGGAGCCATCAGGTAATTCGGAATGCCGCGGCCGTTGTTGAGGCTTTCGGGCGTCATTACCGCAGCGAGTCCGATCGGGCTCGCCAAGGTGAAATTGCCGAGGTTGATGCGGTTCACGGTGCCGCTTTGATCCGGGGAAATGAACCGGGAAACCAACAGGAGTCCGCGTTGTGGATCGAGCGCCAGACCGCGCGGATGCGGACCGACGGCTAGCGTTGCGAGAACCGTGCCGGCGGCGAGATTGAGTTTGGCAACCTGCCCGGTGCCTTCGAGGCTGACGTAGCCGATGTTGGCGGCGCGGTCGATCACGAGGCCATGGGGATCGCTGCCGCGCGGCAAGGCGAGGGTGCCGAGCACCACCCCATCGGCGCGGCGCAGGCGGGTGAGGGTGGCGGTGTTTTTGTTCGCCACCCACAAATCGTCACCGCTGCCGATGGCGAGGGAAACGGGATGATCGCCGACGGGCGTTTCGCTCAACTTCACGAGGTTGGCGGTATCGATGGCGGTGACCGTGTCCTGGTCGGGGTTGACGTTCCAGACCACGGCGCGGTCGGGATCTACGATGATCGTCGTACTGCTGGCCGGGCGGACCGCCGCCAGCGGCAGATGGACGACCTGCACGCTATTGGTGGCCGTGACGTAGCTGGAACCGGCAACCCGCGCGGACAACGCGGTGGAAAAATTTCCGCGGGTATTCCAAGTATGGCTGGCGCCCGAAGAGGAACTCCATGCGGTGGCGGGCGTGCCATCGCCGAAGTCCCAGGAAAACTCGAGCGGCAGGCTGCCCGGATTGGTCACGGTGGCAGTCAAGGTGGTGGTGCTTCCCTCGAGGACGGGGCTGCCCGCCACCGGCTTCGCCGAATAAGTGCTCAGGATGTTGCCGGTGGAAAACGCGGTGACGCGGATGTCGCTGGGGATCGCGTTGCCACATTGATCGGTCACGCCACCGGCGATGAGGGTGACCTCGTAGGTGGTATTCGCCGCCAAGGGAGCGTCCGGCACGAAATTGACGATGCCGAGCATCGAGGAAAAGCTGCCGGCGACCAGCGCCCCGGTGGAAACGTTCCTGACGTGGATGTTGCCGGTGCTGAGAGTTTGCGGATCGATCGTATCGGAAAACGAAATGCCGACGCGGGAAAGCACGTGCTGGTTGACCGCGCCATCGGTGGGCGACACGAAGCGGGCGACCGGCGGCGTGGTGTCCCGCGTGGTGGTCGCCACGCCGACGATCATTTTCAGCGCATTGTTGTGATCCGTGCAGAGCACCGAGAGATTTCCGGCGGGATTGAGAAACGCGTGATCGTCCACCATGCCCGAGTTGATGCGCGGCGTCGGTGTCACCGCCGTCGGTGTGGCAGGGTTATTGAGCAGCCAGCGGGTCGCGCCCGGGTAGTGGCCGACGAAGATATGGTCGTCCTGGCCGTAGCCGTATTCCGGCCGGTCGAAGCCCGGGGAGTTGTGAAGGACGCGGCGCACCGGAGCGGCGGGATTGGTGAAATCATGCGTCACGATCGGCGAGCCGGCGCCGTGGAACTGGTTCCCGTGAACGAAGCCGAAGTACCCCATTTGCGCGTTGAATGCGCCGCCGGAAATGGCAACCGGACTGGCCGGATTGGAAATATCGAAAAACTTCACCGAACCCGTGAGTCCTCCGAAATTCACACCACCTAAAATCAACACATTTCCGATGGGCCACGCGCCGAGAAAGGTCTGGTTGCCCAAGGCGGAGCGCGAAACATGCCCCATCTGCGTCATGTTCGCGGGATCGGTGGTATCGACGATGTAGAGTCCCCCCCCGCCGATCGGGGCGTAGGCGTAGCGGTTTCCCTGCCAGCCGACGGCGAAGGAATATCCCTCGTAATTGGTCGGTGCACCCACGCCGGCGTAGGACATGCGGCCGAGCGTGGCCGGCAGCGTGAGGGGGTCCGCGTCATAGGCTGCCGCCATGTCGAAGACCGACAAACCGTTGGAGCTGGTGCGGCGTTCCGAAATCAGCATGCGGTCGCCGGAAATCCAATTGTGGTGCATCTCCGCCCAATCGCCCACGTAGTTCAACTGCCCGGCGGTCTGGTAGCGGGCGGCATGGTCACGCGAATCGAGCACCAACTGCGGAGTCGCCGGATTGTCCAAATTATAGAAAGCAAAGGCTCCCGCGCCTTGGCCGCCGCCGTGGTCGAAGCCCATTGGCACGAAGAGCAGCCCGCGGTGGAAACTTGTTTGGGAAATGGCCTTTCCCGTGTTGATGGTCGATAAATGGGTTCCGACCGCATTCGCCGGCCGGACCTGGTTGAGCGCGGGCGGCAATGGTTGGGCATGCGCGAACGTCAGGGTCGCGAAGCACCCCGCCAGCAGGACAATTCCCGCGCGGCACGGTGTTTTCCAAGAGTCCGGGAACAAACGGAATGCAAATGTAGGGATTTTCATGGATGCACGCGGTGCCTCCGGGAAGGCGAATCAAGCTTTCCGGGAATTACAAAAACGAGAGTCCGAGACAACGAAGGCATTCGCCGGAAACTTTCGTTGACGCTTGAGAATAGGCACGGATTTCCTTCCCGCCATTCATCAATCTGCCAACACCGTTCACTTTTTTCCGACCAGAACGAGAAGTGGCGGGTTTCTCAGAAACCCAAATTCGTTGCTTTTCGGGTATCAGGTCAAACAACGCCAGCGCAATGGCCGCCCGTTTTCATGCCGGATCCGGAGGTGTTTTGCGGCCGTGGCGGACATGACGATCAGCCAAGCGGCGGCAGAGGAAGGCACTCATGTAACGCCGGTTCTCCTTGGCGGAGGCTTTTCCGTTTCGGCATCGGAAAAGGAGCGGATCATCGGTTTTGTTGCGGGGCAGGCCTGACTTCAACGGGTCTCCAAAGTCCGGATGCAATGGGCGATGGCGGGGTACTGCTGCTGGTTTTCCGGGAGATTTTTGAGGTGGGGAAGGGATTCCGGCCAGACGCTGGTGAAAAAATATTTCATATTGATGGATGCGGGAGTGTCGTTCTGCGAGCCATCGGCAAGGGCGGCCATTTCGCTGGTGACGGTTTGTGGATCTGTTTTGGCGATCTTCGCGAGAGCGAGGCGGGCTTGGGTTACGACGTCGTATTCTTCGCCCAACGGATTCGCGGAAATCTGGGTGCGGGCGAGATGCGCAACAAACCGCCGGTCTGTCTCGCCGCTCGTTTTGTAAAGCATGGCGGCGGCGAATCCGCGTTCCGGATCGGTCAGGGTTTCCTTATGAGCAAGATTTCGCAATGGTCCAACGGCGGCGGCAGGATCTTCGGCCATGCTCGCTTTTCCTGCCGCTTCCAACGCGATTTTCGTGTCGGGATCACCAAGGCGTGCGATCCAGAACGACAATGGTTGGCCGCTGACCATTTGTTCGCCATCCGGCGGGAGTGAATTTTTCGAGCATGCGCAGAAAACCGCGGTTAACAGAAAACAACCAGCCAGCCATGGGTTTGATAACATGGCTGGGCGGGTAGCAGAATGATCGTGACAGGGCAATGGGAAACCGCGGGGAAGGAAAACGCCGCAAACCCTAGGGGTACCCCGCTTCCAGGGTTGACTTTGTGAAAAGTGGTGGGAAGAGTCTGCGTGTTTTTGCCGGGGCGGGGTTGATCCCTTGCGGCCCGGTTTTCGTTTCGTCCCTCATGAAAAAATCCATCCGTTTCGCAAAATTCATTGTCCTGCTTTGTCTTGCTGGATCGTTCATGGCTTCGGTGCAGGCCGCCCCGTACGGACCAAAGGGCCGTCCCATCCGCTGGACCCAGCCTTCGGGAGCAAAGCTGGAGCTCCGGGTATTTGGCGACGATCTATATGCACGGACGGAAACCCAGGACGGCTACACGGTTGTTTTTGATCAAGCCTCCGCAACCTACTTCTACGCCCATCGTTCAAGCGATCGCACGGAATTACTGGCCACCAACATTCCGGCCGATGCGCCACCGCCGCCGACCGTGGCTACGCACCTTGAGGTCAGCCCGGAGATCATCGCCAAAAAACGCGCATTCACGCTCAAGGAGTGGGATGGCGGCCGTAGCACGCGGTGGCGGAATCGCGTCCGCGCCGCCCGCGGCCGGACTGCGGCGGGTTCGCAGATGGCTCCCGCGAAAGCTGCCGCGCCTCTGAATGGAAACGTGCGCGGCCTCACCATCATCGTCCAGTTTCCAGATGATCCAGCCACGACGGGCGATGCGGGGGTTCGGTTCCCTGCCTCTCCCGCTAAAATCGAACGCATGATGAATGCGGCGGAATACCGGGAAGATGGCAACGCCGGTTCGGTCCGGGAATACTTTCTCGATCAATCCGGGAAAAAATTGAACTACACGCAGGTCATTTCGCCGCTGATCACCCTGCCGAATCCAAAGGATTTCTACAATTTCGCGGACTATCCGAGGAACAGTCAGTTCCGCGGTGCATTGGAGGCAGGAAATCTCCTGCTCAACGATGCCCTCGATGCGCTTGTTTCCCAAGGGTTCAACTTTGGCAACCTTACTGTCGGAGATGACGGGACGGTGCTTGGCACCAACATTTTCTTCGCCGGTGCTGATTCCGGCGCTTGGGCGCTCGGCCTGTGGCCGCACCAAGCCTCCCTCTACACCGAGCGGACGGTCGGCACCGGCCGGGCGATTTTCCGCTACCAGATCACCAACGTGCCGAACGCCCAGCCGACGATCGGCACGTTCATCCACGAAAGCGGCCACCTTCTCCTCGATTTTCCGGACTTGTATGACTACGGCTACGAATCCGAAGGCGTGGGCCAGCACTGCCTCATGGGTTCGGGCAACTACAATGACGACGAGCGCACGCCTGCTCCGATCAACATCTCATTCAAGGATGTGTTGGGCTGGGCCAAGGTAACCGATATCAATCCGAACGACTCGCTGATTGCGAAGCTGCCTTCGACCGGCAACGTTGGTTATCGGATCGTCAATCCCGACGCGCCCGAAGAGTATTTCATCGTGGAAAACCGTGGTGTTGGTGACCGCTGGGCGGCTGGTTGCCCGGATCAGGGACTGATGATCTGGCACATCGACAATGCAACGATCGGCAATGATTCCGAAGAAATGCTGCCGGACCAGCACTATCAGGTTTCCCTGGAGCAGGCGGATGGCTTGTTTGACCTTGAGTCCGGCGCGAACCGAGGCGACAATGGCGACCTTTTTGATGTCAACACGCAGACATTCGGGGATTTGACCACTCCGGATGCCGCTTGGTGGGATCGCAGCGAATCGGGCCTCCTCGTTCGTGCGCAATCTCCGCCCGGGGCCGAGATGAAAGTGCAGTTCGGCCCTGTGCCGGTGAATACCATTCTGGTTCTGAGTCCCGATGGCAATGAGACGTTGTTTGCCAACACTCGGGTTCCCATCACTTGGGAAGCAACCATCCGAGGAAATGTCCGCATCGAATTGCTTGCCAACGAACACGTGGTCAGTGTGATCGCCGACAAAACAGCGAATGACGGCGTGTTTTCGTGGACGGTCCCCGCAGGCATCCCGGTGGGGACGAAGTACAGGATCCGAATCCGATCGCTCACCAACCCCGTGGCGGCTTCCGATGTCAGCAATGACTTCTTTTCCGTCATTCCCGGGAATTTCCCTCTCGATGGGGAGGTTCCATTCGGATGGAAGAAAGCCAAGGGCGCACATGCAGGCTGGGAAGTGGCGGATGCAGCTGCCTATGAAGGAAAATTCTCGATGGTGAGCCGGCCGATTGGCGACGGGAAACGCGCATCGGTTTCCTACACCTCTGATTTTCACGCGGGGAAACTCACGTTTTATGTAAAAACATCGACGGAAGAAGACTACGACCGGTTCTACTTCCTGCTCGATGGCGAACGCGTGACGCTGAACGGCTCCACGACCGGAATCAGCGGCGACCAGGAGTGGCAGTTTGTATCGGTAAACGTGCCGGATGGGCGGCACACGCTCACCTGGACCTATGCGAAGGACGACAGTTTTGGCAGTCAGATTGACCGTTGCTGGATTGATGGCGTGGTTCTGCCGCGCGAATCGCAGGAAATTGTCGTTCGGGGTCGAAAAGGTGCCGAGCTGACCAGCCGCCGGAGCGCAGTGAAATTCCCGGCGACTCCGGTTTCGCGGTCCTCGCGCGTTCAGTTGCTGCGGATCGTCAATTCCGGCAACGCAACGTTGCGGGGAATCAAGGCATCGATCAGCGGCGGCAGTGCGGGATCATTTGAAATCCTCCGGCCACCCGCCAAAACCGAGCTGAAAAAAGGGGAGTTTACCTCGCTGACCGTTCGCTTTACTCCGAAGAAACCCGGAAAACTCAGGACGCTGCTGCGCATCGACAGCAACGATTCCAATGAGAATCCTTTTTATCTTCCCTTATCGGGCAAGGCGCGGCCGATTCCGGTGATCCGGGTGTTCCAGCCGGCGCTGACGGAATTGCTCGACAACCGAGCGACGGTGAGATTTAGCAATGCGAGAGTGGGCGGCGGTAGCGCAAAAACGTTTACGATCCACAATACCGGCCGTGTCGCATTGAAGAACATCCAAATGGTCAAGCTCGGGCGCGATCGGCAGGACTTCATTGTGGGTCCCCTCGGTGTGCGCGAACTGGCACCCGGGGAGTTGACGACATTCAAGGTATATTTCAGACCCGGAGCAGCCCGATTGCACCGGGTGGAACTACTGATCCGCAGCAATGATTTGCGGCGCAGTCCGTTCAACGTGGATTTGGTCGGAACCGGCGTGAGAGGCGGGGCGAAGGCGTCGCCGCAAAACGTTCTGGTGTCGGCGAAAGCCAACCAGGCATCCGCCGCGGCGCGACTCACCACGGTTCAGTCGATTGCAGCGATTGAGGGTGAAAAGTTCCGAACGCTGACGGTTGTGAAACCTGAGGACGTTGCGCAAACCGTGGTGATCGAGGTTTCCGGCGACCGCGTGCATTGGTTCAGTGGTGCCCGGCATACGACCATTCTGCACGACAACGCCCGGATTCTGAAAGCGCGCGACAACACGCCGCTCGACGGCGAAGGCAACCGCCACATTCGCCACCGGATTCTCAACCGCTAAGAGCGGAATCGATCAAAACCGCGGGTCTTGTGATCCGCGGTTTTTTCGAAAAGATTTCACGAAAGAGATGGTGAAGCGGCAAGGTGGATGGATGCCGTCATGGATTGGCGGGCGAAGGTCAGCGTCCGCGCTTGCGTCACCGGGACGAAAGCAGCAGCCCGATTCCGTGCTCGAGAAATGGTCGGTGGAAACCTGCCAAAAAATCGGGCTCGCGAAGTTGGCGGACCGGTTGGCGGTGGTGTGGAATCCGCGGATGAGGACCACGGCCGGTCGCGCCTGGTGGCCGGATTGCATCATTGAGTTGAATCCGAAACTCAAAGAGTTTGCACCGGAGGAACCGTGGCGGACGCTGAAACACGAACTCGCCCATCTCGTTGCGTACGAGCGATTCGGACGCCGGAAAATCCAGCCGCACGGGCCGGAATGGCGGGCGGCTTGCGACGATCTTGGTATTCCCGGGGAACTGCGGTGTCACCGATTGCCCTTCGCGCTGAGACGGCTGCAACGCAAGCATGCTTACACTTGCCCGAGGTGCCGGAAAACCGCGCATCGGGTGCGCGCCATCCGCGGGCCGGCGGCATGCCACGATTGCTGCCGTCGTTTCAATGGCGGGCGGTACCACGAGGATTTCCGATTGATCTGCGCGGTCGCGCCTTGATGCAGACGGGAACATCGCGGCTTGTTTCGCGGTGAATGCGCGGCATGCTCGCCGCATGGAAAGCCACGAGTGGCATGAGAATACGGAGGATGGAAAGCGCTACTACCGCGGCAACTTTCAGGGTGGCCGTTGGACGGTGCTGACCACCACGATGAAACGTGATCCGGTGTGGGATAAAGTCGAGCGCCCAGAGCTTGATGTGTGGACGGCGCTGCGGGACATCGTTTGGAAGAAGTACCAACGCAAGCGATGCCCGTGGGAGCGCGTCGCCGATTTGGACCGGATCCTTGAGGAAGGTGGTGGGGGCGAATGAATCCGTTCAGGGAAGAGGCGGAAGAGGCCGCTCGATTCTAACAGAATCGCTGCCAAGCAAGTCGCCCAGCCGGGTCCGCAGCGTGGAATCCACCATCTCGGGGAGGCCGCTTGCCACGGCATCGCGTTTCATTTGTTCACGGAGTTCGCGCACGATTTGTTCGCGATCTTCCGGCTGCACGCGGTTGAGCCAGCCGCTTTCTTCCGTGAGGGTGTCGAAATCGAGAAGCTCAACGGAAAGGATTTCCGACTGGGGAAAACGCGCGACCGGACGGTCATGTTCGTAGGAAAGCGAAGCTCCATTTTTCAGGCGGTATCCGGCTTTCACTCGGAACTTGCCGCGAACAACGAGCTTCTTGGTACCCAGCGGAAGCCCGGAAAATTTTTCGGATTTTTCAATCGATCGCGTGGTGCTCATTTTCAATTCGAGCAATGCCAGCTCGGCGATATCGGTTTTTTCAATGACCTCGGCACGGCCTTCGACGATATGAGTGTCGCGGCCGGTGATCGCCGATAACGCTTCCTTCATTGCCGAACCGGTATGCCAAAACGAGCGCTCGACCAACCGGAGAACCAATAGGCAGACTGTTAGAAAAGCGGTGACAATGATCAGGCAGCGGATCGTCCGCCACATTTGAACGCGATGTTCCATAACAAGAAATGGCAATCTACCGGCGATTTTTCTTACCGCAGCAAAATTTCCCCGGCGTCAGTCTTGGGTTGAAAGCAAGTGATCCACCACCGCCTTGGCGGATTCCGCATCGACGCGCGCCAGCGGCTCCAGAGCGGGCGTGAGACGCGTCGCCGGGGCGGTCGGGTCCACGGTCAGGCCGAGAAGAATTCGGGGGCCGTGCGGTGTCGCGGCGATGAAAAGAATGGTTTCCATGTCCGCTGTGGGAGGGTGGGAAATTTGGATTCGCGCGGTTCGCACGCGGCCGGTCGCATGGCTGCTGACGACGCGCAAAACGGCTCCTGGATTTGCGGCGAAGACGGCTTCGCCAGCGTTCGGGAAAAGATTGTCGGCATCGGCACCGGGAGCTGCGCATTGGGCGAGGACGCCGGGCAAATCATCCCGGAGGCACGCATCCCACCAAGCAGCGATGATTTTCCGGGTGTCGTCTTCCGCTGGTGGCGGAGAATTTCGCAGACTGAGAATGCGGGGAACGTCGTTCACCAGCGCGCCGGCAACCCCGGCCGCGCCGGTACTTTCCTGCCCGTCGATCCAGTCACGGATGGGATCGGAGGGACGTTTTGCGGGATACGGCGTCCACAACCAACCACCTTGTTTTGTGGCTCGATGGAATCGTGCGACGTGCAGGCGCGGCCGAGCGGGATTGGAGGAAGCGATCACAAGAAACGACACCGCTGCCTCTTCGCCATGGTCAAAGTGAGCGATGGGCAGGACAACGGTTTTGGCGGGAGTGGAATGTCTTTCGTTCCACAGATGCGCGCTCTGGCGGAGAGTTTGTAGGAACCGGCCGGCATCCGAAAAATCGATCATGTCGATGAGAGCGGCGAATGAGTCGCCGCGAAGTTGTTCAAAAAATCGCTGGCGGGCTTCGCCGAACGAAGCGGCTGGCCGGGATGGATGCGAGGCAAGCCAGTGTTTTCGGAATGAAGCGATGTCATCCTCAGGCGGAAGCTCGGAGTTTCCTGGCGGCGATTTGAAGATTTCACCGGGCAAGTCCACCCGCCAACGTCCGCTGCTGGTCTTTATGACACCGATTTCAACGACATGAAAATCCGAGTTGGCGGGATTGAAGCAGGCGATGCCGATGGTCGTATCCCGGTAGGCCTTCGGCTCTACGAGTGGAACGCGCAGAATTCCCGGCGGGAAAAGAAATTCGGTTGCCACGCTGGATTTGGCGTGGGATGCGAAAAGCCTGTCCACCTTGCGCAAGCCGGACGCGAACGACGGCGAGCGCGGATCGCCGCCCGAAAGCAATGCGAGCATGCGGGTTTTGTCGCGGGTGGCACAGGCGCTCAGGAACGCGTGGGCAAGTTCAAGCGTGTCCATCGTTTCCAGCGCGCGACCGGGAAAAGCGGCGTCCATCGCTTTGGCCGCGCGGTCAACGACCGAGTCTTCCAGCTTGCGCCGGGTCCCGGCGGTGGACGTGCGCAACCAGTTTTCCATTTCGCTGCGGCGCGTGCGAAACCCGGTGCGGAATGAAATCGAGGTGTTCTCGAACGATGCCACGACCGGAGTGGGAAGCCAGCGGCCGTCCCCGTGAAGCAGCGCGATGCCAAGGACCTTGATGTCCGACGGAACTTGATCGTCCATGGAGCTCAACACCACACCGGCAAGCGGTCCATCGGTTTTTGCCGCGGCGACTTCGAATTTGCCGCCCGAGATTTCCTTGGCAAGCTCCCGGAGATCAGTGGCGGCGGATTCGCGTTTGCTTTTTGTGATGTGCGGCGTGACAGCGGTGTCGGCATCCGGTGCCAGGTTGACGCCATTTTTGGAACGCAGGCGCTCGAGGAATGTGAGTGCCGCGTTCTGCGGTGTATCCGCGGCGACCACGGCGGCGTGGGTCAACAGGAACACGGCCGTCAGGACCTGCCAAGGACTCATGGCAGAATTTCGGACGGCTTTGGGGCAACTCTGTTGCGTTTGCCGCGGTTCCGCACCGGCAGGTGATGTGGCATGATTGCGGAAAAAAGATGGACGATCGGATAGGCGGCCAAGGCGAGGATCACGGCAGAAACAATCATTCCCAGCAGAAACGAGTCCATGCCAAGGGTTCCGACTTTCGGTACGGTGGTGTGGTGGGCGAGGAAATCTGGCATCGGGACATGGAGCACATCGATCATCCAGCGGCCCAGGTGGTTTTGCAGCCAAATGATTGGCGGTGAAGTGATGGGATTGGTGATCCAGCAGGCCAACATCGTGAACGGCACGTTGGATTTCGTCCGCATCGCCAGCAACGCCGCCGGTACCGTCTGGAACGGAATGAGGATCATCGAAAAAAACAGGCCGATGGCCAAGCCGGAAGCCACACTATCCCGACACGGGATCCACAGTGCGCGGTTGCGCACCGGTTTCGTCATTCGCTGCCACCAATTGCGGTGCCGCAGGCGGGGATGCCTGAGAGCGCGGAACGTGCGGCGCACGAGTTGGAGGTAGCGTTTTTTCATCGCGGCAAAACCGCGGCAATCTCGGTCCGCAGCGCGGTTAGTTCAACCGCAAATGCCTTGCCCGGACAATTGGTGCACGCCAGAGTCCGCAGCCGCATGCATTGGTTCCAAGCATTCATTCTCGGCATCATTGAAGGAATCACCGAGTATCTGCCGATCAGCAGCACCGGGCATTTGTTGGTCGCGCAGCGTCTGATGGGAATCGGCACCCTGACGCCGACGGCGAAGGCGGCGGCGGATTGTTTCGCGATTTGTATTCAAGGCGGGGCGATCCTTGCGGTGCTCGGACTATATTGGCAACGCGTGGTGCAAATGATGGCCGGCGTTTTCGGGAAAAATCCGGAAGGTTTGCGGTTGGCGATTGCGATCGTCGCCGGGTTTTTACCGGCGGCGGTGATTGGCATGTTGTTCGATGATTGGATCGAACAAAAGTTGTTCGGAATTTGGCCGGTGGTCATTGCGTGGATTGCCGGCGGCGCTGCCATTTTGGTGGTCGCGTTTTTTCGCAAACAGCATCCGCTGGCGGGGGGTGGCAAGGAACTCATCGAGATCACGTGGAAGATGGCGGTGTTCATCGGCTTGTTGCAATGCGTGGCGATGTGGCCGGGCACGAGCCGCAGCTTGATGACCATCGTCGGCGGGTTGTTGGTTGGGCTTTCGGTGAAAGCGGCGGTTGAATATTCGTTCTTGCTCGGTGTCGTCACCTTGTGCGCGGCGACCATGAAAAAAGCCGTGTGGAAAATCGAAGGTGTGGGCGCGGCATACGACGTCTGGGGCGGCGGTGCCAAACTCATGTGGGACAACTACGGGTTTTTACCGCTTTTCATTGGAGTCATCGCGGCGACCGTATCCGCCGCGCTGGCGGTGCGCTGGTTGGTTGGATATTTGCAAAGCCACGGTCTCGCGCTGTTCGGCTGGTACCGCATCGCGGTCGGTGTCATCATTGGCGGACTTGTCGTCGCGGGCGTTTTTACTGTTTGAATCCCGGTTGGAAATCGTTCGGCGATGGGCGCCGCCATTCTTTCACAGAAACGGCTCAACCAGCGGGCGGTGGAAACGGTTGCTCGGAGATGAGCCAGTCTTCGTTTTTATCGACGAAGGTTTTCATGGCCCATTCGCTGGGTAGTAAAGCAACGAGCCAGCCGTTGGAATCCCGGGCCAACGTGGTGCCGAGGGAAAGCGATGGCCGCGCGTCCGGCGCGAGGGGATCGCCGGTTTTGGGTTTGAGCCAGCGGGCGATGGACCAGTCGGCTTGTTCGATGCGCGACTCGGCGGCGTATTCGTTTTCGAGGCGATGCTGGAGAACTTCGAACTGCAACGGGCCGACGGCGCCGAGGAGCGGGATTTGCACCGGCCCGGAATCAAGGAGCTTGAATTCGCTGGCGACGCCTTCTTTCAAGAGTTGTTCGAGGCCATCGCGGAAACGTTTGTATTTCGCGGTGCTCTTGTTGTGCAGGTAGGAAAAGCACTCGGGCGCGAAACGTGGAATCTCATGAAAGACGATGCCTTTTTTCGAGGTCAGCGTGTCGCCGATGAGAAGGTCATAATTGCCGGTGATGCCGACGACGTCGCCGGCGTAGGCGTCATCCACGGTTTCGCGTTCGCGGGCGAAGAGGCGCTGCGAATTGCCGAGGCGCATTTTGTCACCGGCGCGGACGTTGATGACGTTCATGTCGCGCTCGAATTTTCCGGAGACGATGCGGATGAACGCGACGCGGTCGCGATGCTTCGGGTTCATGTTTGCCTGGATCTTGAAAACGAAGGCGGAGAATTCTTCCGATGCCGGATCAATGGTCACGCCGCCGGTTTCCATGGGCAATGGCGGCGGCGCGAGTTCGAGGAAACGATCGAGCAATAGCTGCACGCCGAAGTTGTTCGCGGCGCTGCCGAAAAACACGGGCGTCAGTTCTCCGGCGAGGACTTTGGCGATATCGAAATCCGCGCCCGCGCCGTCTAACAGATCGAGCTCGTCACAAACCTGGGCATAGGTGTTTTCATCCATCGCCGCTTTCACGCCGTCGTCCTCGATGCCGGAAACGGCAACCGGGGCGCGGAAAGCGCCGTGGGCGGTGCGCTCGAACAAGTGCACTTGTTTGTGTTCGCGGTCATAAACTCCCTTGAAACGGGGACCATCGCCAAGCGGCCAGTTGAGCGGATAGGCGTGGATGCCGAGCACGTTTTCGAGCTCGTCCAACAAGTCGAGGGACGGCCGCGCCGGGCGGTCCATTTTATTCATGAACGTGAAAATCGGCACGCCGCGGCGGCGGCAAACTTCGAAGAGTTTGCGGGTTTGGCTTTCGATGCCTTTACCGGCATCAACAACCATCACGGCCGCGTCGACTGCGGTAAGCACGCGATACGTGTCTTCGGAGAAATCCTTGTGACCCGGCGTGTCGAGAATGTTGACGACACAATCCTTGTATTCGAATTGCAGGACGGTGGAGGAAACGGAAATGCCGCGCTGTTTTTCCAGCTCCATCCAGTCGGAGGTCGTGGCGCGTTGGTTTTTCCGCGCGGTTACGCTGCCGGCGAGCTGGAGGGCGCCGCCGTAAAGCAGGAATTTTTCCGTCAACGTGGTTTTGCCGGCGTCCGGATGGGAAATGATCGCGAACGAACGGCGGCGTTTCACCTCGCGCTGGAGCGCGGGCGAGGGAACGGAAAACGAAGCGACGGACACGCACACGCGATAGCTGTGCGTGACGCGCAGGGCAAGCGCGGGGAAAAGGAGCGCCAGTCTTCAGACTGGCATCTGCCCAAACGAAGAACAGAAGAATGCCGGTCTGGAGACCGGCGCTCCTCGTTTCTTGGAAAGTTACTCCGCAGGCGCGGGAACAACCAGCGTGGGGACCTTTGCTTTGCGCACAAAACCTTCCGCCACACTGCCGATCAACAGCGCACCGATCGCGGTGTGGCCGTGAGAACCGAGAACCACCAGATCGGCCCCGATTTTGTCCACATATTCCGCAATCGAGTGGGTGGGGCTTCCTTCGACCACTTCGGAAACACAAGTGGCGCAATTCCGTTTGGCATCCTCCAGCAGGGTTCCGAGTTTTTCCCCCGCCCGCCGCCGCGCTTCCATCTGGTAGGCATGCAGGGCGGGAAATTCATCGGGCGTGAAGCCGTAGGCGGTGTAGCTCGGTTCCGGCTCCACGACGTGGAGCAAGTGGAGGTTCGCACCATAGGCCGTGGCCAGACTGGCGGCCATCCGCAGAACGCCGGTGGTCGCGTTCGAGAAATCCACCGCAGCGACGATCGTTTTCATGATAGTGCCAATCTAACACAACGAACCGCCGCAAGCAACATCCCGGGATTGCATTGGCATTTTCCGGTGCCGCCGCCATTGTCCGTGGACCATGATCAAGTTCCTGCACACCCGCATCCGCGTGCGCGATTTCGACAAGTCGATCGCGTTTTATCAACAACTTGGCTACGGCCTCCGCGATTTCAAGGACTCGCCGGAGGGAAACAAGCTGGCGTTTCTGGAGCTTCCGGGAAACGACGTGTTTCTCGAGTTGTGCCACTCTCCGGATTACACCGCGACCTGTCCGGAAGATCTGATGCATACCGCGTTGGGCGTGGAGGATATCATCGCCTACTGCGGGAAACTCGAGGACGCGGGCATTGAGATCTGGCCGTCGGGCTGGCGTGAAAAATTTTCCGGTAGTGGACGGAAGATGGCGTTTGTGACCGATCCGGACGGCTACGAAGTCGAGATTCTCGAAAGGCCGTGAAATTTTTCGCCTCTCACTGAATAGACCTCCGAAGACTTCGTCATAACCTGCGAACCAAAATTCAATTGTTATGAAAAAGCTCTTCGGAATCATTGCTGTTTCGCTCGCCGTTTTCGCCGCCGCGCCTGACGCGGAAGCGCGCAACCATCGCGGCTCCGGTCGCTATTATGTGGAGTATCATCATCACTGCCACGGCCCGGCGTGGGTGGAAACCTACCTCGCGTATTACGATCGTTACGGGCATCCGGTTTACCGCACCCGCGTGATTCCCATTCATCATCACCATCGTCGCCACCACCACCATCGCCCGCGGCACCGTGATCACGGCCACGGGCATGCCCATTTCTCGGTCAGTTTCGGTCACTGACCATGGCGTTGATCCCGGCTCCATGCGGAAACTGGAGCCGGATTTCGCGTTCTCGCCGACCCGCGAAATGCGTGTTGCTTGAACGGCGGCTCTGCCGTGGACTTCGGCATGCGCCACGACGCCGTTTCGCCGGACCTTTTCATTCACCACCGCGAGCAACTGCGCGGGCTGCTCAAGCATTCGAGTCTCGTTGTTCTGCATGCCAACGACGTTCTGCCCACCAATGCGGACGGGACGATACCGTTCAAGCAGAACACGGATCTCTACCATCTTACCGGCATCGCGCAGGAAGAAACCGTCCTGATGCTGTTTCCCGACGCCGTGGAGCCGAAGGATCGTGAGATTATCTTTGTGCGGGAGACCAACGACCACATCGCGGTCTGGGAAGGAACGAAATTATCCAAGGTGCGTGTCGCGGAGATTTCCGGCGTCGGGCGGGTGGAATGGTTGCAGGAATTTCCTGCCTTTCTCGGGCGCCTCGCGCCGCAAGCGGAGCGGATTTACCTCAACACCAATGAGCACCTGCGCGCGGCGACTGTGGTGGAAACACGCAATGACCGGTTCATCAAGGAGTGCCGCGCGCGCTATCCGTTGCACAAATATGAACGCCTCGCGCCATTGATGCACCGCATCCGGATGATCAAGCATCCGGAGGAAATCCGCATGCTGCAGAAAGCCTGCGACATCACTGAGGCTGGGTTCCGCCGCTTGCTTGGGTTCGTGAAACCCGGCGTGGGCGAGTGGGAAATTGAGGCGGAAATGATTCACGAATACATCCGCAACGGTTCACACGGATTCGCCTATCCGCCGATCATTGGTTCGGGCGCGTCGGCTTGCGTGCTGCACTACGTGGAGAACGACCAGCGCTGCAAAGACGGCGATCTTTTGCTCATTGATGCCGCCGCGGAATTTGGCGGATGGAACGCGGATCTCACCCGCACGATTCCGGTGAATGGGAAATTCACGCCGCGCCAACGCCAGGTTTACGATGCCGTATTGCGCGTCTATCGCCATGGGTTTTCATTGCTGCGGCCGGGAATCAAGCCAATTGATTATCAGAAGAAAATCGTCGGCTTCATGGAAGGCGAGCTTGTCGGCCTCGGCTTGTTTACGGCCGAAGAAGCGGCACAACAAGATGACGACAAGCGACTGGTGAAAAAGTATTTCATGCACGGGATGTCGCATCATCTAGGCCTTGATGTCCACGATGTGTCGCCATTCAATGAGCCTGTCGCCGAAGGCATGGTCTTCACGATCGAACCGGGAATTTACATCCGCGAGGAGAACCTCGGTGTGAGGCTCGAAAACGACGTTCTCATCGGCAAGGACGCAAATATCGATCTCATGGCCGGAATTCCGATCGAGGCCGATGAAATCGAAGCCTTGATGGCCGCGCGGTAGGAGCCCCGGTCTTCAGACCGGGATATTGGCGTCGCCGGCGGGCGAAATCCATGCTTCCTTGCGGGCGTGAGCGATCCAGACCCCACGCCCGAACTGCTTTCCCCGGCGGGAAATTGGGATTGCGCGCGTGCGGCCGTGGCCGCCGGAGCGGATGCGATTTTCTTCGGCCTTGCGAAATTCAATGCCCGGCTGCGGGCGGACAATTTCACTGAAGCTGATTTGCCGGAGCTGATGAATTACCTCCACCGCCACGGCGTGAAGGGATTCGTGACGATGAACACGCTCATCTTCACCGGCGAGCTGGAAGCGGCGGAAAAACAACTTCGCTTGATCGGTGAGGCGAACGTGGACGCGTTGATCATTCAGGATCTCGGCTTGGCGAAGCTCGCGCGCGAAATCGTGCCGCAGGTGGAACTGCACGCCTCGACGCAGATGACGATCACCTCGCCGGAAGGTCTCGCGTTTGTGGAAACGCTTTTTCCGATGGAACGCGCGGTGCTCGGGCGCGAGCTTTCCGTTTCGGAAATCGCGCGGTTTTCCAACAACGCCGCGGGAAACCACACACCGTTGGAAGTTTTCGTGCACGGCGCTTTGTGCGTCGCGTATTCCGGGCAATGCCTGACCAGCGAATCGCTCGGCCAACGCAGTGCAAACCGCGGCGAGTGCGCCCAAGCGTGCCGCATGCCCTACGAACTCATCGTCGATGGCGCGAAGTGCGAGATGGGAGAAAAACGCTATTTGCTCAGCCCGCAGGATCTCGCCGCGGTCGATCTGATTCCGGAACTCGTCAAGGCCGGGGTGAAATCGTTTAAGATCGAGGGTCGCTTGAAATCGCCCGAGTACGTCACCGCCGTAACGCGGGTGTATCGCAAAGCGATCGATGCGGCCGTAGAAGGGGCTTCCAGCCCCGCCTCTTCATCTTCCACGGGCCAGGATGGCCCTTCTACGATTTCCGCCGATGACAGATATGCATTGGAAATGACCTTTTCCCGCGGCCTTTCCACCGGCTGGCTGGCGGGCACAAATCATCCGTATCTCACCCACGGCCGCTTCGGCAAAAAACGCGGGCCGTTGCTCGGCACCATCGCCGATTGCGGCAACGGCTGGATCACCCTGCGCGATGAAACGGGCGTGCCCTACAAAGCAGGCGATGGCGTGGTCTTCGACGCCGGCGAAAACCGCGACCTCGAACAAGGCGCGACGATTTGGAAAGTAGAACATGGCCGTCTCATTTTTCACCGTCAGTATTCCGGCATCAATTTCGAGCGCATCAAGCCCGGTCACACAATTTACAAAACCTCCGATCCCAAGCTTGATTCGGAACTCCGCCGCTTCTGGCAAAACGCGAAACCGGCGCAAAGGAAAACCCCGCTTCCGCTTATCGTTACCGGCAAGCCGGGCGAACCGCTCATCTTGCGAAGCGGACCCTGTGAAGTGCGCGGCGAAATTTTCCTCCAACCCGCCGCGAAGCGTCCGCTTGACACCGTCGTTTTAACAGAACAACTCGGCCGTCTCGGCGATACGCCCTACGAACTCGTCTCGCTCGACAACCGCCTCGAAGGCAATTGCCATTTTCCACTTTCCGCACTCAACCAGCTCCGCCGCGATCTCGTTTCCGCGCTGGAAGCCCAACGTGGCGGCGGTTTCCAACCGCCCGGCCCCTCTGCCAAAACTCACCGCGATTTCCTCCCTCCATCTTCTTTTTCTTCCAATCCGCATTCCGAAATCCGCACTCCGCAATTGTCGATCCTCGTCCGCACGATGGACCAGCTCTCCGCCGCCGTCTCCACCGGCGCGGAAATCATCTACTGCGATTTCGAAGATCCGCGCCGCTACAAAGACGCCGTCTCGTTCTTCAAATCCACAATCCGCAATCCCCAAGCCAAAATCCTTTTAGCCACGCCGCGCATTCTCAAAACCGGCGAAATTGGTTACCTGAAACTCATCGAGCGCTGCGAGCCCGATGGCATCTTGTTGCGCAATCTCGCCGCGCTGGAATACTACAAACACCGTAGCGATTTGGTTCTCGCCGGGGACTTCACGCTCAACGTTTCCAATCCGATCACCGCGAAACTCCTCATGGAAGCCGCGGGTCTCGACTGGCTCACCGTTTCCTACGATCTCAACATTTCCCAGGCGCTTGATCTCATCCACGCCACGCCGTCCGGCTGGCTGGAGCTTTCGTTGCACCAGCACATGCCGATGTTTCACATGGAGCACTGCGTCTTCTGCACGTTTTTAAGCAAAGGCACCTCGTGGAAAGACTGCGGCCGGCCGTGCGAGAAACACGTCGTCCATCTGCGCGACCGCGTCGGCCAGTTGCATCGCCTGCAGGCGGACGTCGGCTGCCGCAACACGCTTTTCAACGGCCGCGCCCAAACCGGCGCACGGTTTTTCAACGACCTCCGCACCGCCGGACTTACTCGTTTCCGCGTCGAATTGTTAGATGAAGACGCGGCCACCGCGGAAAAAACCATTCGCGCCTACCGCGCCCTGCTGAGCGGGGAAATCAATACCGCCGCCCTCATGCAACGCGTTGAGGCTCTCGAAAAACTCGGCGTCACCGAAGGCACGCTGGCGGGACGATAACGACGCTGCGCACGGGCGGATCTTTCCCCATCAGCTTGGCCTGACCGTCGTGGGGTATGCCTGCGAACATTGGGCCACGGAAATTTTCCGCGGCGAGCTTCGGGAGATGAGCCCGATTTTTCGTGCCTCCGTTTGGTTTCTTAACGAAGGATGCGTTTTGTCATGACTCCCGCCGCCCGCAGATTGATCAATGCCGCGACCCAACCGCTTGGCGATAAACACGAACTGCGCAGGCAGGCGGAAAACGAGTTGGAAAACGCCATGGCGGAAACCGGCGCGACCGAGGGCGAGGTGGAGGAAATGGCGGTGAAATTGGAAACGCGGCGGAAAAAGATGCCGGGCTGGGCGGCGACGGCGTGTGCGGGGATCGCGGTGGTGGTTTCGGGATTTCTCGTCGCGAAGCCGGTGGTGGCGTATGTGCGAACGGTGAAATCCGTGTCATCCGGGTTCTTGGACATTCCCATGATCGAGCTGCGCGAGACGGAAAAGCTAACGCCGAAACAACGGTTGTTGTTTGAGAATTATGATTCTTCAGGAAGTGGAACGCGATATGAGAAATTGTGGCGCAGCGAACCGGGAAATCCGGTGTATCTGGCGGAATATGTGAAAAGCAGGTATGGTGTGCCGCTAACTGAGGAGTTGCGGGAAGCGGCGGCGAAGAATGATCCCAACAACGGATTTTTCGATCTGATGGATGCGGCGGGCCTGACGAAGTCGGCAATCGAACTGGAGATTTCCTCGAAGTGGCCGGCGCGGTGGAAGGTGAAGGACGAGGCGAAGTTCGCGGAAGCGTTGGCGAAAATCCGCATAGGCCTCGGCAGGCCGGAATTCCGCACCTACCAGCGGGAAATTTTCCGCGAGCGCGAGGCGCTCACCCGGGAAGCGGATGATGTCATTGGCGGCATGGCGCGGACTTCGAGACTCATGTTTTCCACCAGTTCCGGTTCGATTTCCTTGAGGAAAGTTTGCGACGTGTGGAATGCGACGGCGCAACGATGTGTGGAGAAACGCGATATGGCGGGCTTCCGGGAAATCATTTCCGATTGGGAAAATCTGACGGTTAAAATGATCGGGGAAGGAAACACGCTGGTGGATTTGCTGGTGGCGAGAGTCATGCTTTCCGGATTGGATTTCCGTTTTCACGCGAAAGAACTCGGCCTCAATGAGGAAGCGAAGAGGTTTGAGGATTTGTATGATCGCCTTGAGCGGGAAAAAAAGGCGCGCAAAAATCCTGCATGGTCGGAGCGCGTGGCCCACCGCTCCTCGACACTCGCAGGAATGAGCACACCGATGCTCGCCCGGCAGGTAGATAACCCACGTGAGCCGGAAGAAGCGGAAATCAAACCCGGACGGCTGGCGGAGCATGCGTTTGTGGAGCGGATTTTCTCGGCGGCAGGATGGCTGTTGTTGTGCGTGGCGGCGGGCGCGGGTGCGCTGGCATTGCGGTTGAGGGGAAAATTGGCGAAGGGGCTTTCGGAAAGTGTGGCGGGGTTGTTGAGAACGAAGGATCGCGCGATGATTTTCATGATCGGCATCGGAATTCCTTTGCTTTGGTATTTCCTGATCACACGGTTCACTCCGCTGGGAGCGCGGGAATTTTCCCCATCGCATGTGGCATCCATTCCGACCGGCGGGCAGTTCGCGGCACTGGGGGTTTCCTTGGTCATCCTGCTGGTGGTGATCGGCGGCTGGCTGCTCGGGAAACGAGGCAAGGCGCTTGGTTTGGCGGGGCGGAGACAATGGATCGGCTGGCTGGCGGCGGTGATGGCGCTGGCGTGTGTGCCGCTTTTCGGAGCCGTGAATTACGCGCTGGAAAACTGGATGATCTTCACGTTGTGCGGGGTGTTTGCCGTGCCGGTGTTATGGGTGCTGGCGGGTCCGGTTTGGTTTTTCATCGGCAACCGCGGGCAGGTTTTGCGGCGGAGCATTCTCGCTCGGGTGGTCTGGCCGGTGTGGCTGGCGGCTGCGGCGGTGGTTTCCCTGCTTACGCTGGCGATGCACGTGGAAGAACGGTTTTGGACGAAACGGGACGTGCTGTTTTCCGTTCCTGCGGATTCGCAGAGCTCGACGGCGTATGAAAACGAGATCACGGAGATCCTGCGCGGGGAATTGCGGGAAATCCTGGCGGATTTCAAAGCAGCGCGGTGATGGCGGAGATTGCCGGTTGATACGCGGGCAGTTCCTCCGCAACGATTCCGCCCATGAACCGCCCTGACGGCCGCGAGCCGGACCAACTCCGCGAAATTTCCTTCATCCCGAACGTGGCACCGCATGCCACGGGCTCGGTGCTCGTTTCATTCGGCGATACGCGGGTGATTTGCAGCGCCACGATCGAGGACGACGTGCCGCGCTGGATGCGTGCGCAACGTGTCGAAGGCGGCTGGCTGACGGCGGAATATTCGATGCTGCCGTATTCGACGCTGGAACGGAAACCGCGCGATATTTCCCGGGGCAAACTCGATGGCCGTTCGTCGGAAATCCAGCGGCTCATCGGCCGGGCGATTCGCGCGGTGGTGGATTTGAAAAAAATCGGCCAGCGCACGATTTGGGTGGATTGCGATGTCTTGCAAGCGGATGGCGGCACCCGCACGGCGGCGATCACGGGTGGTTGTGTGGCTGTCGCGATCGCACTGAACAAGCTGATGGGCGAAGGCAAGCTGAAGGATTTTCCGATGAAAAAACTCGTCGCCGCGGTTTCCGCCGGCGTTTACGAAAGTGCGCCGGTGCTCGATTTGAATTATCTCGAAGACAAGGATGCGAGTGTGGATTTCAATGTCGTGATGACCGAGGCGCTGGAATATGTCGAGGTGCAAGGCAGCGGCGAGGAAGCCGTGTTTTCATCGGAAGAAATGACCGCAATGCTCGAGCTCGCGCGCAAAGGAATCGGCGAACTCATTTCAAAACAAAAAGCGGCGATTCTCACCGCTGACCGTGCGGCACCGGCGGATTTGTCCTCGCTGATGGCGGCGTTCAAACGGTGAACCGGAGCGCCGTTCTTCAGACCGGCATTCTTCTGTTCAGTAAAACGGACCGCCATCGCTCATTGCATCACCCGCGCGATGAATTTACCGGCAGCGTCCCGCAAAGCGGCTGCGACATCCGCTTCCGGTTTTGCGAACGGCGGGACAAACCAGGGAAACGAACCGATGAGATCGGTGATGACAGCAACTTCGCCATCGCACGTTCCGTTTCCGCAGCCGATGCCGATGGTTGGCACGGAGATTTGTTCTGTTAGGAATCGCGCGGTTGCGGGAACGACGGATTCCAGAACGATGCCGGAAACGCCTGCGGAGACGAGCGCGTGCGCATCGCCAAGCAGGGCGGTGCGTTGTTCGTCAGTCTTGCCCTTCTTTTTGTAACCGCCTTCTTCGAGCACGTGCTGCGGCAGCATGCCGAGGTGGCCGATGACCGGAATGCCGGTGGCGACGATCGCCCGGACTTTTTCCGCTTCGGAAATTCCGCCTTCCAGCTTCACGGCATCCGCTCCGGCGGCGGCAAGTTTTTCCGCATTTGCTACGGCCATTTCCGCCGTGTCATACGAATGGATCGGCATGTCGCCGATGATCAAGGCGCGTGGTTTCGCACGAGCGACGGCGGCGATATGATGGAGCATGTGCGCCATCGTGACGTGCGTCGTATCGGGGAACCCCAAAACGACCATGCCGAGGGAATCACCGACGAGCAGGGAGTCGATCCCGGATTCATCGAGCAGCCGCGCCATGGGGTAATCGTATGCGGTGAGCATGGCGATTTTTTTCCCGCCTTTGCGGCGGCGGAAGGCGTTGGCTTTCTCGGTGGCGGTCACGAGTGCAGTGGAAACCGCCACCGGCATGCGGGAAACAAAAAACCTCCGTGCGATTGCCGGGATTCTCACATGAGTTTCCAGACCACTCCGAGCAGAGCGCAGATCCCGAGCACGGGGATGATGCCGATTTTGAATTTCTCCATGGCCACCCATGCGGCGACGGCGGTGATTGCGACGAACCAATCGATCGAACCGGCGGCCGGAACCAGAGCGTGCCAGGCGAACCAGATCGCGAGATTGAGAATCACGCCGACGACCGCGGCGGTGATGGCGGTGAGAGCGGATGAAATCAAGGGCCGTTCGCGCAGGCTCTCGACATGCGGAGCTCCGAGAAAGACGAAGAGGAAACAAGGCACAAACGTTACCCAAGTGGTGATGCCGGCACCCAGCGTGGCTGCGGCGAGCGGCGTGAGGTTGCCCGGTTGTTGCCATGCGGCGACGAAGCCTACGAACTGCAGTACCATGATCAGCGGACCGGGGGTGGTCTCGGCCAAGCCGAGCCCGGCCATCATCTGGCGTTGATCGAGCCAGCCGTAATGGTTGACCGCCATCTGGGAAACGTAGGGAAGGACGGCATAGGCACCGCCGAATGTGAGCAGCGCGGCTTTGCTGAAAAACCAGCCCTCCTGGAAATGCACGCCCGTCCAGCCGAGCCAGTTTCCGATTGCCAGCACGGGCACCCACCAGAGGACCAGGCAAACGCCGAGAATCATGGCGGCCCGCCGCCACGTCGCGGGCGGTGCGGGTGCAAGCACCACGCAGGGTGTTGCGTCATCCGTGCCCGTAGCATGGTGGCTTTTTCCCGCCGGGAAGAGCCGGGGAAACCGCTTCGCGCCGAGAATCCCGATAGCGGCTGCGGACAGGATGATGATGACAAAGGAGATTTCGAAAAAGAAAATCGCCACGAACGAGAGCGCCGCGAGTAACTGCAATGCCCGGGTTTTGAGAGCCTTTGACCCGATGCGCTTCACCGCACCGAAGACCACGGCGGCCACGGCGGGGACGAGACCATAGAATATGCCAGCGATCCACGTGACATCGCCGCCCGTGATATAGAGCCAGCTCAATGCCCAGAGAATGACGACGGAAGGCAGCACGAACAGCACCCCCGCCGCGATGCCGCCGCGGGCTCCGTGCAAACGCCAGCCGAGGTAGGTGGCGAGCTGCTGCGCCTCGGGACCGGGTAGCAACATACAGAAATCCAGTGCGTGCAGGAAATGGCTTTCGCCCATCCAGCGGCGGCGGGTGACGATTTCGCGGTGCATGATGGCGATTTGGCCCGCCGGACCGCCGAAACTGATCCAGCCGAGCTGCCACCAGAAACGCAGTGCCTCCCGGAACGTCGGTTGTGCAGGGGGCTGTTCGACTTCCATCCCGAAGAGTCCGGCAAGCCCGGACGGAGCGGCAAGGAATTTCATGTGAAACCCTCAAATCTTGGAAGCCTTGGATTATTCTTTCCAGAAGCTCGCCGCGGAAAAATTGGCGACCCGTAAGGGAGTCGAACCCTTCTTGCCAGGATGAAAACCTGGAGTCCTAACCGATAGACGAACGGGTCAGTGTTCGCGGTGGGGGCGGGAAAAAAAGCGTGCGCGGACCCGGTTGACAAGGTTTTTTTGAAAAGTTTCCGGCCGGTTTGCGAAATGGCGGGAACGTGCGATGCTGGCGGCATGAACGGTGTTTGGCTGTCCCGGATCTGCTTGGTGATTGGTTTGTTGGCAGGGCCGCTGGCGGGTGCGCGAAACCTCGATCAATTGGCGGCGGTTTTGCGCGACGGCGACGTGGTATTCACCGGCGGAGCTGCCGGGCAAGGTGCGGCGATCATTGAGGCGACGAATTCGCCGGTGACTCATTGCGGCGTTGTGTTCCGCGAAAACGGCGGTTGGAAAGTGCTGGAAGCGGTGCAGCCGGTGCGGGTGACGCCCTTGGCGGATTTCGTCAAACTGCAGGGCACGAAGACGTTCGGGATTTACCGGCTGAAAACCCCACCCGAGGGTCCGGCGATGGCACGGGCATGGAAGTGGGGCCGGGCGCAGATCGGCAAAAATTACGACCTGCGGTTTCTTTGGGGCGATGAGACGATGTATTGCTCCGAGCTGGTTTGGAAAATGTATGACAAGGCGGGCGTGCGGTTGTGCGAGCCGCGGACATTCAAGGATTACGCGTTGGAAAAACCGGCGGTGCGGAAATTGATCAAGGAGCGTTTCGGGGATCGCACGCATCTGCCGGAGAACGAGTTGGTGGTCGCGCCGTCGGATCTCGCGGCCTCGCCTTTGTTGGAAAAAATTCGCGGGTACTGACCACGGTGCGGGGCCGGTGAAACGGCTCCAAAAATTCGAGCAGCCGTCTCACCGGCAAGCCCATGACGTTGTCGAACGAGCCGTCGATGGATTCCACGATGAGATCGCCGTGGTCCTGAATGCCGTAGGCGCCGGCCTTGTCGAGCGGATCGCAAAGCGAAAGATAGCGGTCGATGGTTTCGTCGTTGAGGGAGCGGAAAGTGACGTGCGTTGTTTCATGGAAGCAGCTCGTTTTCCCCGCCGCGATGACGCAAACGCCGGTGCAAACCTTATGGATGCGGCCCGATAGGCGACGCAACATTTCCTTGGCCTCGGCGAGATCGCGAGGTTTGCCGAGCGGTAGATCATCAATGAAAACCAGCGTGTCGGCACCAATGATGGCGGCATTGGGATAATCGTGCGCGACGGCCCCGGCTTTGAGGCGGGCGTTGGTTTCGCAAAGAATTTCCGGCGGCAATGACGCGTCGTGGATTTCCTCCGCAGGCGAAACGATGACTTCGAAAGCAACGCCCGCGTCTGCGAGCAATTCACGGCGCCGGGGCGAGGCGGAGGCGAGGATGATTTGCATGGATGGAGAAAAATGGTGGAAACTTGCGTAGATTTCCAGCACCGGCCCTCGGGGGGTCCCGAAAAACCGTGACGCCGAGGGCCGGACCGTGTAGCGGAAGTGCCATGACAAAAAACCCATGGTTGTTTGGTGGAGCGATGCTGGTGCTGGGAGTCGGGATTGGCTGGGTGGCCACGAAGTCCATGTCGCGGGAGAACTCGAAGTTGGAGCCGCAGATGGCCGCGAAACCCACGCCCGCGGAAAAACCATCGTGGGAACAACCGGAAAAACCCGCGGCGCGGAACGGAAACTCCGCCGCGATCCAGGAACGCCGGAATGAACGCGAAAAAAACGAAGCCGCCGCGGAAGACGCCATGCGTGATGCGAAAGCGGCGGGGAGCAAATTCGGCGAAAAAATCGTGCAGGAAAGGCGCATGAAGGCGGAAAGGCATTTTTACAAATTGGTGGAGGAGATCGAACTCACGGCACACCAGAAGAGTTCGCTCCAGGAATGGCTGGAAGAAAAGCTTCAGGCTTTGGAAAGTATCGAGTTCACCAATCCCGATCAGGTAAAATCCCTTGAGAATGTCAGCGTGGCGCTGAGTGAAAAAGGGATCGAAGACCATCTCACGGCATCCTTGGATGAGAAACAGAAGGAGGATCTCATGCGCTTCCGCGAGAAGGACCTGGCGGCGCACGCGGACACGGCGGCGTTGAAGAATTATACCAAACTGCAAAGCGTTGTGGACATTGATCCCGAGCAGCGCGACGAGGTGATGCAGGCGCTGAGGGAAGCCTCGCTGAAAAGGGAACAGGAGAAATTGGCGCGGCCGGCGAGCGCTGTGACCGATCTTATTACCGACAGTCTTGGCGTGGATATGGATCCATACGATCTCGGGCTTCAGGATGGAATGATGGAGTCAATCGGCAGCCCGGAAGCCGGGGCGGGTACCGCACCACCGGATCTCGCGGCGCAAATCCGCGCGACTTTTGCGAAACGGGTCGAAGAGAAAATCGCAGTCCTGCGTCCGGTGCTTGATGAAAAGCAGCTCCAGCAATACCGCGATGAGCTCCAGAGCAAGGGCCTGGGTGTTTACAGCATGACTCTCGAAGCGTTGGAAACGAACGCGCGCGACGGCGGGCCGTAGAAAATCAAGGAAGCGGACTTGGAAGTTTCCGCGCGGATTGCCATCGTCCGCGGCGTGCGGAAAAAAGCGGTCCTGTTCGATTTCGATGGCGTGCTGGTGGACACCGAGTGGGCGATCTATCAGGCGTGGTTGCGCCTGTTTGCTTCGCACGGCCACGAGCTGCCGTTGGAAATTTACACCCGTTGCATTGGCACGGATTTCACGACATGGTCGCCCAAGCTGCATTTGGAAGATCTTACCGGCCGGGACTTCGACTGGCATGGGCTGGATGCGACGCGGCAGGAGGAAATCATGCGTGATCTCGCCGAAGAAGGCGCGATGCCGGGCGTGGGGGAGTTGTTGGGAAAACTCGCGGTTTCCGATGTACGCACGGCGGTGGTTTCCAGCTCGTCGCACCATTGGGTGGACGGCTGGCTGGCGAAACTCGGGCTGGCGGAAAAATTCGAAACGACGGTCTGCCGTGGTGACGCGCCGCGGATCAAGCCGGCACCCGATCTTTATCTGGAAGCGGCCCGGCGGCTCGAACTTGATCCGGCGGACTGCCTGGTGATCGAGGATTCGCTCAACGGCGCGCTGGCGGCGAAAGCCGCGGGCATGGAAGTCTGGACGGTGCCGAACCGCGTGACAGATTGCCTGGATTTTTCCGTGGCGGACCGTTGTTTCCGGTCGCTCGCGGAAATCGTGGAAACGTGGTGAGTCAGAGGCCCCGCGGGTGCCTGACGACGTGGCCTTTCGCGGGGCGCGGCTGCGGTTTCCAGCGGGGCCCGGTGCGGCCGTGCGAGCCGCCGGTATCCAGACGCAGTCCGGCGATGGTCATGAAGACGTGGCCCTTGCGGGTGTAAACGGTGATCCATTTGCCGTAGCCTTTTTTTCCGTATCCGAAAAATCCGCGCGAGGGCATGGAGCCGTCCATCAGCCCGGCTTCGCGCAAAACGTAGGAAACGGTGCCGGAACAATCGTAGCCGGAATCTTCCTGCCGTGCGTGGCCGCCGCCCCATTTGTAAGGCATGTCTTGGAGGCGGTTGCCGGCGGCGATGGCGCGGATCACTTCCGGCGGTGCCTTGCGCGGCGCGTAGGCGACGCCGTCCCTGAGCAGTGCGGTGCGGCCGTGCTCAAATTCGTATTTTACCACACCGCGCGCCTTGGTCTGGCTGGAGCACGAAACCAGTCCGCCGGAAAGCGCCGCAGCGGTCGTCAAAAGCAAAATGATGCGCGGAGTCATGCGGAAAAGAAAACTAAAGAAATCAAAACAATCTGTAAAATTTAAAATTTTTGCTCGGCTAAGTATGTCAAGGCGTCGGCCAATGCCCGCGAGCGGTGGCTGAGTGAATTTTTCACGTCGTCGCCAAGCTCGGAAAACGTTGCGTCGTAGCCATCGGGGACGAACAGCGGATCGTAGCCGAAACCGCCCGGACCGCGGGCTGCGTCAAGAATCCGCCCTTCGACGGTGCCGGAAAAATTCGCGACTTCCAAGCCATCGCGGGCGAGCACCATGGTGCAGCGGAAGCGCGCGGCGCGGTCGGTTTTGCCGTGCAGTTCATGGAGCAACCGCGTGTTGTTGCGGGCATGATCGCCCTCGACGCCGCCAAAGCTCGATGACCAAACACCCGGTGCGCCGCCGAGGGCATCGACTTCAAGGCCCGAGTCATCGGATAACACCCAGCCGTCGATCACGCGGCTGATGCCGTGGGCCTTGAGGCGGGCATTTTCCAGAAATGTCGTTCCGGTTTCCGGAATTTCCGGGCATTCGGGAAAGGCCGTGACGTCCAGAACGTCGAACCATTGTCCCGCGAGTGCGCGGATTTCCGTGGTTTTATGGGCGTTGCGGGTGGCGACGATCAGGCGCGGGAGTGCATGCACGGGATGGCTCTAAATGGCGGCGGAACAATCGGGCAAGAATTTTGGAACAAATCGGTGCGCGGCGGCGTTTTACATGTGTATGAAGGCAATCACTTGGCTGGCCGCATTTGCTGCTCCCGCGATTTTGGTTTCAAGCGTGAGCGCCAAGACGTTGAGCGGTTGGAGCACGGATCTCGAGAAAGCAATCGCGGAAGCGAAGCAGCAAAACAAGAGCGTGCTGGTGGAGTTCACCGGTTCGGACTGGTGCCCGCCGTGCATTGCGATGCGCAAAAATGTGTTTTCTAAAAAAGATTTCGTTGCCAAGGCGGCGGAGAAATTTGTGCTGGTGGAATTGGATTTCCCGCGGGGGGACAAGGAATTGGCGAAAAAAAACGAACCTTACTTCATAAAATACAAGGTTGAGGGATTTCCCACGGTGGTTCTGTTGACGCCTGAGGGCAAACCGTTCGGCAAATTCATAGCATCGGATTTTCCGACCACTGGCGAGTTTCTCAAACATCTTGATCATGCGTTGGAACGCAGCGAGATGGATTGATTTTCAGGGGTGATTCATGGGAGCAATAGGAGCAGGCAGCCCGTTCCGGCCACGCGCCGGAGCGGGTTTGCCATGTCCGGCAAATCCGCCATTTTCCCCTGATACTTCTTGGAGAACCGGCATGCCCCCGGCAAAGTCCGCGGCGTGAGCACTTGTTCATCGCTCGGCATTGGCCTCGCTGGTTTCGGAACCGTCGGTTCCGGCGTCTGGAATACTTTGGCCCGCAACGGCGATCTGATTACCGAGCGCACCGGGGGCAACGTGAAACTCCACGTTGCCAAAATCCTCGTGCGCGATCCGGCGAAAACCCGTGCAACCAGCAGCGACGTGCCAGCGGAGATCATTACAACCGACCGCACCGCGCTGGTGGCCGATCCGGCGGTGCACATCGTCGTCGAGCTGATCGGCGGGACAACCGACGCGTTTGAGATCGTCGCGGAAGCATTGCGTGCCGGGAAACCAGTCGTAACCGGCAACAAGGCGTTGCTGGCCGAGCGCGGCATCGAACTTTTCTCGCTGTCGCGGGAAACCAACACCCCGATCCACTTCGAGGCAGCGGTGGCCGGCGGGATTCCGATCATCCGCACGGTGCTCGATTCCTTCATCGCCAATCGCATCCACTCGTTTTCCGGCATCATCAACGGCACCTCGAACTACATTCTCGGCCGCATGACCGATGCCGGGCTGGCGTTTTCCGACGCGCTCGCCGAGGCGCAGGCACTCGGATATGCGGAGGCCGATCCGACGCTCGATGTCAACGGCTGGGACGCCGCGCACAAGGCGATCCTGCTGGCCACGCTGGCGTATGGTTTTCCGATCAATCCGGCGGACATTCATGTTTCCGGGATTGAGCAGGTGAAGCCGATCGACATCCAGTTCGCCAAACGCCTCGGCTACGTGGTGAAACTTCTCGCCGTCATCCGAGAACATGCGGAAGGCGTGGAGCTGCGGTTGCAGCCATCGTTCATTGCACAATCGCACATTCTCGCATCGGTGCACGGCGTTTTCAACGCGGTGGCCGTCCATGGCGATGCCGTCGGCGAGTCGCTGTTTTACGGCCGCGGCGCCGGGCAGGATCCGACTGCCTCTTCCGTTGTCGCCGATCTCGTGGAAGCAGCCCGCGCCTTCCGCCACAACGGCCATCACCGCGGATTTTTGCCGTATCGCGATACCGGGAAAATCGTTCCGGTGGGCGAGACGTCCACGGCCTATTACGTGCGCTTCGATGTGACGGACCGCCCCGGCGTGATCGCGGATGTGGCGCACATTCTCGCCAAACACCGCATCGGAATTTCCGGCACGCATTCGCCCGTCGATGCGGCGAACCCGGATGCGGAATTCGTCGATATGGTTTTCATCCTCCACACCTGTCCGTTCGGGCAGCTCCAAAAGGCGTTGGCGGAAATCGAGGCACTCGATTGCATCAACAGCGCGCCGGTGGTGTTCCGCATCGAAAACCTAGGTTAGGCGGAAATACAAACTCTAGGAAGCCTTCCTCGCTACCGCCCTCTTCGGGATATCCCACGCGGTGACCCACTCGTGTTTCACGCGTTTGAAACCGAGCGCTTCGAGCCGCTTCACCATATCGGGAAAATGCGCGGCACCGTAGAAAATCCCCAGGTTTTTCCGGCCTGCCGCAATCTCGCGTCCAAGAACTTCCAGACAGCGGACATTGCGGTCGGAAATGATTACATTCTCTCCGGCGATGGAGGAAACCTGGTCGTCACCCGCGCCAAGCGTGCGGATCAACTCGTGTTTCACATGATTCGCGCTGCCGGCCAGCACCGCGCGGATGAGCCGCAATGAATTGGGCTGCGCATGGTTGTGCTCCGCGGATTCAAGCGCGAACGAAAGAATCGATTCCTTGCGCGCTCTCATCTTTTCCTGGAACTCCGCCAAGGTGAGGTCGGCGTGAACAAAGTTGGCGGCGGCGTAGTTGATATGTTCCGCTTGGCCGGAAAGTTCCAGGTAGTTTGCCACGGATTCATAAATCGTCCGCAGCCCGTTGAACGTTTTCGCTTCGGCATCCTGTTCCTTCGGCTGCGCAGGTTCGCCTTCCACATCGGCAGCATACTGGCGTCCGAGATGCTCGCCGCCGATCATTTCAAACAGCAAAGACTCGTAGGTGGTGAAGCGTTCCTGGAGGGCTTTGTAATAGGCTTCATCGGCGATGTGCACCGCCCCCACGAGATCAACGGTCACGCCGTTTTTTTCGTAACGTGTCACCGCCGTTTGCAGGCGTGCCGCCGTCGCATCTTCCGTCACCCGGATGAAGTCGCCGGATATGGCAACGCCGGTGGATGCGAGCAGACAGGCGAAAACCGCGCGGAATTTCCCGGACATGCGTGACTCATCGCACCACGGGCGCACCGATGCCAGCGGATTTTCCCCGTCACGCGGTCATTGCCCCGGTGGATTTCCATGGCTATAAATCCCGCGTCCATGCGTGCCGACGGCCTCACTTATTGCAACGACCTGCTTCATCCCACGCGCCGCGTGACCCGCGAGGTGATGGTGGGAAACGTCGGCGTGGGTGGCGACAATCCGATCCGTGTGCAGTCGATGATCACATCCGACACGCGCGATACAGCGGCATCCGTGAAGCAAGTGCTTGATCTCGCGGAGGCCGGTTGCGAAATCGTGCGCATCACCGCGCAGACGAAAGTCTTCGCCGCGAATTTGGAAAATATTTCCCGCGGGGTGCGTGCGGCCGGTTGCAATGTTCCGCTCGTCGCCGACATCCATTTCAAACCCGACGCCGCGCTTGAAGCCGCGAAGTGGGTGGAAAAAGTCCGCGTGAATCCCGGCAATTACGTGGACAAGAAGAAATTCGAGATCCGCGAATACACCGACGCGCAATACGAGGAAGAACTCGAACGCATTCGCGACGAATTCACGCCGCTCGTGCATCTTTGCAAGGACCTCGGCCGCGCCATGCGCATCGGCACGAACCATGGCTCGCTCTCCGACCGTATCATGAACCGCTACGGCGATACGCCGCTCGGCATGGTCGAAAGTGCGCTCGAATTCGCCCGCATCGCTCGCGAAAACGATTATCAAAATTTCGTCTTCTCGATGAAGGCGAGCAACCCGAAAGTGATGATTGAAGCGTATCGCTTGCTCGTCGCCCGCCTCAATCAGGAAGGCGCGGATTGGAATTACCCGATCCATCTGGGCGTCACCGAAGCCGGCGATGGCGAGGACGGCCGGATCAAAAGTGCGATCGGCATCGGAAGTTTGTTAGAAGACGGCATCGGCGATACCGTGCGCGTTTCGCTAACGGAAGACGCGGTGTATGAAATTCCCGTGGCACGAGCGCTGGTGGCACCGTTTCAAGGTTGCTGCCCCGGCCCGGGGCAGGCCGTGGTGGCTGCGGCCCGCAGCCACAAGCTTTCGGAAGACGCGGAGAATCTCCGGATCGATTGGGACGCGGTTCACAAAACCGACGCTTCTTTCCTTCCCCATTGGCAACTCGATGGCGGGGCCTACGCGGTTACATTTCGTCTGGCCGACTCGCTTCCCAAAGAGGTATGGGAGAAATATCACCGTCGGCGGGATGCTCTCCATATGAAACTCGCGGAATTCTCGCGCGCGGGAGGCTCGCGCAGCTTGCTCGGGCAAATCCTTGAAGTTCGCAAGCAGCTTGCAGAGATCCACGAAACCGAGATTGATCCGGAACTGAATCGCCATCACGGCTCGGCGATTTTCCGCGATGCCCGCTTCGCGGAGATCATGCGGGATTGTTTGCTTTATTTCGACGGCGAAAGGTATGACCTGCTCGCTTGGTGCGTAATGCCGAACCATGTGCATGTTGTGGTTCGCACGCACAAGGGATTTCCATTGGAACAGATCGTTCATACCTGGAAGAGCTTCACCGCGCATGAGATCAACAAGACCCGTGGAGCCGAGGGAGGGATGTGGCAGAAGGAAAGCTATGATCATTTGATCCGCGACGGGGAGGATTTGCGGAATCAGGTGAGTTATGTGTTGCGGAACCCGGGAAGGGCTGGGTTGCAAGATTGGGATTTTGTCGGGTGTTGTTATGAAGATGTTGCGGCGGGTCGCCGCAACCACGGCCTGCCCCGGGCCGGGGCAGCTACTTTTTTCACGTCTTCCTACGATCCGTTTTCCTACGAGAGACGTCGTAGTTCGCCGCTGGAAATCATGGGCCACGCCTTGGGCGGAGAAAACACCGCGCGGGTTTTCACGACGCAGAAAAACTGGAACGCGCTGGCGGAACGGTTTGCCACGCTTGGCGATTTCAAACCGGAAATCATCCATGAGAAATCAGGCGTGATTGAGATCGATCCGCGGGACGACGGGGCCGTTTCCGCGCTCAACCAATCTTCGGAAAACCGAGTGGTGAGCGTGGCGGACGGCATTGATTTTCCGATCATCCCGGCGTTCCGTCTGCTCGCCGCCAAACTGAATCCGCGTCATCCGATCCTGCTCAAGGACACCCTGTTGCCAGCGGATGTTTCCGATGATTCGTTGGATGCTCTGCTCGTCGCGGCCCGCACCATCGGCTCGCTGCTGTGCGATGGTATCGGTGATGCGATTTTGGTCCGGCGTGAAACCGCACCGGGCGCGGCAATGCGGCTGAGTTACAACATCCTTCAGGCTGCCGGCACGCGGATTTTCAAGACCGACTACGTCGCCTGTCCGAGTTGCGGCCGCACGTTGTTCAACCTGCAGAGCACGACGCAGAAAATCCGCGCCGCGACCGGCCACCTCAAGGGCGTGCGCATCGCGGTGATGGGTTGCATTGTCAACGGACCCGGTGAAATGGCGGATGCGGATTTCGGCTACGTCGGCGGTGCGCCGGGCAAGATCAACCTCTACGTCGGCAAAACCGCGGTGCAGTTCAACATCCCGGAGAACGAAGCGGTGGAACGGCTCATTGGTCTGATCCGCGACCATGGCAAATGGGTGGACGCGCCCGAACCGGCGGCTGCCATTTGACGATGGTGGAGACGATCACGGAAACAAAGGAGACAACGGCGCTGGACGTGCCGTGGAACGTGATCGTGTATGACGATCCGGTGAATCTGATGGGTTACGTCACCCACGTGTTCATGAAAGTATTCGGCTATGATGCGGCGAAGGCGGAAAAACTGATGATGGAAGTCCACCAGCTCGGCCGCTCGTTGGTGTGGACGGGCACGCGCGAGAAGGCGGAGTTTTACGCGGAACAACTCCAGGCCCACCAGCTCCGCACGACCTTGGAGAAAGCGGAATGAAAATCCAGACGACGCTCGAAGGCGGCCTGCGCGTGGACATTGAAGACGTGCAGGACTGGCAGCTTCTCGATTGGATCGTCGCCGACGCGGAACCGGCGGCGGACGATCTCGCCGATCAACTGGGTAATGAGATCACCGCGCAGGAAATCGCGGCTGACTGGCGGGAGTTCGTGACCCCGGAATTGAGAAACGTGTTTTTTTCCGATGTCGAATTCGTCAGTCATGCGCTCGCCGAGGCACGCACGCGGAGCGACGGAGAGAGTGGATCGTTGTGGATCGCCCCGGCGGATGGCATGCGCTGGTACAGCGCGCTCAACCAAGCGCGCTTGGCGTTGGAAGCGGAACATCATTTCAGCAACGACGACACCTTGCCCGATGATGCCGATCCGCAGGCGTGGATGCGCTCGCAGTTCTACCTCGCGCTGCAGTCGGTGATTCTGGAGGAGATATTAACGAAATAAGCCGCGGATCGATCATCCGTTTCCGCCAGTCATCGGCACAAAACGAACCGGCAGTATGTCGCGGAGTTCCATGGTTCCGTTTCGTTTTTCGAGGATGCGGAGTTCCTGCGCACCGGTCCCGCCCACCGGAATGACCAATCGTTCGCCTTCGGCAAGTTGTGCGACGAGTGGTGGCGGAATTTGATCCGGCGCACAGGCCGCGATGATGCCATCGAACGGGGCTTCTTCCGGCCAGCCTTGATGACCGTCCCCGTGTTTCACATGCACGTTTTGGTAACCCAACCGGCGCAGATCGTTTTTCGCCCGCTCCGCCAATGGCGCGACGATCTCGATGGTGAAAACCTCGGCGGCAATTTTGGCAAGGACAGCAGCTTGGTAACCTCCGCCAGTTCCGATCTCAAGGACTCGCGCGCCGGGTTGCAGGGCGAGGCGATCAATCATGAAGGCGACAATGTACGGCTGCGAAATCGTCTGCCCGTGGCCGATGGGCAACGGCCGGTCGTCATGGGCGAAGACTCGGATGTCTTCGGGCACAAACTCATGACGCGGGACGGACTCCATCGCCGCAATCACCCGCGGATCGCTGACGCCGCGGGCGGTGATTTGCTCGCGGACCATGCGGCGCCGCGCCGCGCTTGGTTCGCCGTTCATCTGGGAACCTTGCATGGCGCGGACGCTGCGTCCACCAGCGGTTACTTCGACAGCAAGCCAATCTCCGCCGCACCAGCGTAGGGTTTGCCCGCGGCACCGGTTTTGGAAACGATGCGGAAGTAGCGGGCTTCGGCGGGTTTCCCGAGCAGGAAGGTGCGCTGGCTGGGATCGTTGACGAGGTTGCCGAATTTGAATGGCTCGGGCGTGGTCCACGTTGTGCCATCGGTGCTGGCGGAAACTTCGCCGGTCTCGATCATGCCATCCGGGACTGCTTTGTCCTGGCGCGGCAGATAAGTGAAACCGGACAACGATTGTTCCTTGCCGGTATCGATCACGATGGTGTGGGGATGCGGCGGGGATTTTTCCCAATTGGTATGCCATTGGGTGGCGGGATCACCATCAATGGCTTTGGCGGCTTCGTGACCGGCGTGTTCGCTGGAAACGGAGTGGATTTTCCAACCGGTGTGGGCAATGCCGACACGCGTTTCGAGAATCGGACCGGCTTTGCCGCCAGCGATGGCGACGGCTTTGATCATGCCGCCTTCCGGCATGGCGATGGGTTTTTCCATCAACGGGGATTTCGGGCCGGGCATGGAACCATCGATGGTGTAATGAATCGGAAACGTCGCGGAGGGATCTTTCTGGCCATGGGGCTTCCAGGAAAAGCCGGGTGCTTTTACGGGCTCAATGGTCACATTGCCTGCCGTGTCTTGTTTGGCGACGAGCGATGGCAGCGGTTGCTCATAATAATGGAAAGCCACGGCGTTGATCGCGGCGGGAAGGCGCGAATCCAGAATGCGCAGGCGGAAACGATCCGTCTTAACCGGGACGAAGCGGAGAATGCGCTTGTAGCCGATGTTGGTGGCGGTGGCGACTTCCTGCCATGCGCCATCGATCCATGCGTCGAGCGCATGACTGGAAACCCGCTCGCCGACTTGCGCGGTGTCTTCCTGGACAACGAAGCGGTTCACGCGGCGTGCTTCAGGAAATTGGAAGGTGGTTTCACCGGTTTTACCGGAGAGTTTCCACGAGGTTTTCCGGCTGTTGTCCACCAGGGTTTTCTCATCCGCGGCGATGCCTTTCATGAGGGAAAAATCCTCGTAGGTTTCGCGGATGCGGCGGCCGGTTTCCTTGAGCACGGCGACTTCGCGATCGGCAATCAGCCCGCGCTTGTCGGGCGGAAGATTGAGAAGAAACACGCTGTTGCCGCCGGTGGCGCGTTCGTAGATGTCGAAGACATCATCAGCGGTGCGCACTCCTTGTTCGTGCTCGTTGCGCCAGAACCAGCCGGTGCGGATGGAGGTGTTGGTCTCCGGAACGAGATACATCAAAAACTTGGTCTCGCGTTGCCCGGTCCCTGATTCATGGGCCTTGGCGAGGAGTTGTTTCTCGGAGCCCAGATCGTCATTGCGGCGATCCTCACCGGCGGCAAGTTCGTTCGCCACTGGCAGCACGTTCCACTCGGTGGCGCGGGTTTTTCCGGACTCGTTGCCGCACCAACGGACGTCAGGTCCACCAAAGATCACCGCTTCCGGCGCGAGGGTGCGGATGAGCTTGAACCATTCGTTCTTGATGTAGGTTTGCCCGCCTTTGGTCTTCGGGTGCGCACCATCGAACCACACTTCATGCACCGGACCGTATTCGGTGAGAAGTTCGTAAAGCTGGTTCATGAAGTAGCGGTTGTAGTCATCCGCCTCGACGTTGAAAACCGGTGCGTCCTTCGGCTTGTCCGCCCGCACTTTGGTCGGCTCGGTGGAAAACGAGGCGATGTCGGTGGGGATCACGGTGGGCTGGTATTTGCTGCCGTTGCCGTAGAGGCCTTTGGGATTCTCGATCTGATAGAGATCCGCCGGGGAAAGATAGACGCCGAGTTTCAGCCCGTGTTTTTTGCAGGCGGCGGCGAGTGGTTTCAACACATCGCCCTTGCCGTTTTTCCACGGGATGGAGCGGACGGAAAACGAATCGTTGTAGCGGGTTTGCCAAAGGCAGAAGCCATCGTGGTGTTTCACCGTGATGACCATCATTTTCATGCCCGCGTCTTTGGCGGCGCGGCACCATTGGTCGGGATCGAAGGTATCGCCGGGATTGAAAATTTCCGCCTTTTCCTTGCCCGATCCCCATTCGACGCCGGTGTAGGTGTTGATCCCGAAGTGAATGAAAGCGGTGAAGCCGAGATCCATGAATGCGAGCTGGCGCGGCGAGGGCACGACATTCGCAGCTTTCCCGATGATGGCCTGCGGCGTGTCATTCGCGGTGATCGGAACGGAATGGACGTAGGGCTGGGCGAGCGCGGGCGAGACGAGGGCGGAAAGAACTGCGACGGTGCGAAACATAGCGCATCAGTTACCTGCTGAAACGGGAATAGTTTTCATGAAAAATGCAATCGCAAAAATGCAATCGCGTATCGGAACGGCCGCCGCCAACTGCGGGCTTGAACCTGCGCCGCCGCATCAGCCATCCTGAGGCATGCGGGAAAAAGCCCTTTCATTGTTGCGGGAACTCACGGAGGCGCATTCCGTGCCGGGGCATGAGGACGAGGTGCGCGCGATCTTCGTCAACGAATTGGAAGACCACGGCGAACTTTCCACGGACCGCATGGGCTCCGTTTTCTGCGAAGCGCACGATGAAGGCCCGCGTGTGCTGGTAGCCGGGCACATGGACGAAGTCGGGTTTTTGGTCCAAAACATCACGCCGGACGGCTTCATCCAGTTTGTCAACGTCGGCGGCTGGTGGGAGCACAGTTTGCTTTCGCAGCGGTTGGAAATCCTGACTCGTTCGGGAAACAAGATCACCGGGGTGGTCGCCTCGAAGCCTCCGCATTTTTTACCCGAGGCGCAGCGCCGCCAGGTGATGATGCTCGAGCAGATGTTCCTCGATGTCGGTGCTTCATCACGATCGGAAGTGGCGGACGAGTTCGGTATTTCGCTCGGTGATCCGATCGCTCCCGTTTCCGAATTCACTCCCATGACCAACGAGAATTTGTTTCTCGCCAAAGCATTCGACAATCGCGTCGGCATGGCGGCGACGATCCAGGCCGGGCAAAAACTCGCGGGCATGGCGCGACCGAATTCGCTCGTTCTCTGCGGCACCGTCCAAGAGGAAGTCGGCCTGCGCGGGGCGAAAACCGCCGCGGTCCACGCCCGTCCGGACATCGCGATCATCCTCGAAGGCCCGCCTGCGGATGACGCGCCGGGATTTTCCTTGGCCGACTCCCAAGGCCGGCTCGGCGGCGGCGTGCAAATCCGCATGTATGATCCATCCGCCATCGGCAATCCACGGCTCGCGCGCTTTGCCATTGATGTCGCCGTAGAAAGTAACATCCGCCATCAGATCGCCGTGCGCCGCAGCGGCGGAACGGACGCGGGTTCCTTCCATACCGCCAATCACGGCATTCCGTGCGTTGTTCTCGGCGTTCCGGCCCGCTACATCCACTCGCACAACTCGATCATCGATATCAATGATTACCTGGAAATGGTGAAACTCGTGGAATTGCTGGTGATGAATCTCGACGAAGCGCGGGTGGAAAGTTTCACGAAGTGCTTGTGAAGCGTCTTGATCCCTCGGAACCTATGGAATTCTCTTTCTCATGACGCGGTTCCTCTGTTGTGCGGTGATCTCGCTGCTTGCGATGAAATCGCAAGGGCAAGAGAACGTGATTACTGGCATCCGAACCTGGCGTCTTGCGGATGGGACGGCCAAACGGTTGCAACTCGTTTACGTGCCTGAAAACGCTTCGGCCGCATATTTTTCCGCTTCCCCCGGGAAGAAAAATTTGCCCGTACCAATGGCGCGATTTTCCCCCGAAGATCAATCCGTATTGCGGGAAGTGGCTTCGAAAAAAACCAGGCTTTGCCTAGCTCATGAGATCCCCATGCGGTTGGATTTTCCGGTTGGGCCTGCAAAACTTTCCGCGAGCGACTTTTACCTCGGCGGCGATCTCCGCGAGTGGAAACATGCGGACGGCAAATCGATTCTGGCTCGGGTTGTGAACCTTACCGACGAGGATGTTTCCTTGCTTGCGCAGCGCTCGATTTCCCGGGTCGCGCTAAGCGACCTGTCACCGGAGGACATCGCCTACCTCGAGCGGTTGAAGCGGAAAAAAGAGTCGGTATTGCAAATCGGCGATGTGCAGGTGGAAGCTGGAGGCTGGGAAGGCGGGCCCTCTCACTACGTGCTCATCGACTACGAAGAATTCGTGGATTTTGCCAAACTACCTGCTGGTTTCGAGATAGCGTTGGAAACCGCGTTGGAAACCGCGGAAAAAGCCTTTCCCCCGGATACATGGAAACTTGCGGAGTTTACCGAAACATCATCGCACACCAAAAAATTACGCCGGACAATGTTTGTGTACACGGCCGAGTTTTCTCTGAAACCCAAAAGCTATCAGATCGCAAAACGAAAGTGGCCGGCTTCTACCACGCCGACCTCGTGGCCCGGGGAAAAATGCGTCATTCTCTATTTGGCGGCTGATGGGACGTTGCTCTCCGCAATTATTGGTTCATGAAAATCGCCCTATTTTCTTTTCTTACGACACTCGCCGCCCCAGCGGGTGAACGAGTCATTTTGTTTCGGGAACGCCCGGTTTTCATCAATTCAGGAATCGAGCACTCGGTAAGTCGCGAGGACTATGAACGGGTCAGGAGTTGGGAGCCAAAGGCTGGTTCCGCCGCACCGCTCACAAGTGCCCAAGCGGTGAGCATCGCACGCAGTGCCCTGGCTGGAAAAATCGATGACCATGTTCTTCAGGCCATTTCCTTGTGTGAGGTGAATCTCTACGAAAAAGACATCGTCAAGCAGTTGCCCGTGACTGGCACCCGCTGGTTTTATTTGGTAAGCTTTACAGGCAAAAGGCCGGCTCCCACCCGCTGCGTGGTCACCATGAGCGGAGTGGCCGCCAGCAGGAGGAAATTCGCGGATTGACTCTCCAAAGGCTTTTTCCAAGGCGGCCTTCTTGCGTTACTCCGCCGCTGCCAGTTCTTCGATTTTCGCAAACCATTGCTTGGCGATGCATGCGTTACCGGCGGTGTTGGGGTGCAAGTGATCAGGGCACATCATCTTCGCGTATTCCGCTTCGATGGGCGTGAACTGATCGACGAAGTGAACATCATAACCTTTGGCGGCCGCTGCTTTGACCATGCCGGGAAGCGCGGCGTTGAGGGCGGTTACGTTCGCGGTGGCGGTGGGACTGGTGCGGATCGGGGTGACGTTGCCGATGAGCACGGTGGGTTTGCCGATGCCGGGCAACGCGTGGATCGCATCGAGCATGGTCGCCAACCGAGCGGGCGCTTGGGGAATATCGATGTTCGAGTTCGTATCGTTCGCGCCGAGCATGAGGAGAATGACGTTCGGTTTCACCGTGGCGAGACGGCCGCTGGTCCAGAATTTTCCGAGATTTTGCGTCATGCCGACGCGCGGTCCGTTGTTGTCGCCAATGACGGAGCCGGAAACGCCGCTGTGGAAATGATGGAGATTGGTTTCCGGCGTGTTGCCAGTGGCGGGCAAACCGTCCGGATTGGCGGCGAAATGGCCGGTGAAGGTGAACGTGTAACCGCCGGCCTTGAGCAGATCGTGCAGGGATTTGCGTGGCGAGCTGTTCGGGTCGGCATCGCCGTTGCTCTGGGTGATCGAATCGCCAACGCACCAGATGGCGCCGAGATCTTTTGAACCCGGTTTGATTCCCGCGAATGCGATGGTTTGCATCGTGACGAGAACAGTGATGGCGGCAGTGAGTTTCATGCTGGGGCTAATACGTCGGCTGCAGCAAAATCATTCAGCCGAAGTGGCTGGTCCATCTTGGCCGGGTGAGGATCCGGGGCTGGAAGCCCCGGCCATGGCTCAAAGTACACCCGGAGAGATTCGAACTCCCGGCCTTCTGATTCGTAGTCAGACGCTCTATCCAGCTGAGCTACGGGTGCATTTGCGCGATTGCGCGGGCCGCGAAAAAACACGGAATAGCCCGGCATGTCAAGAATTTCGCAGGATTTTCGGGGCCATTTCATTTTAATTTTCCGCCGCAAACGTAGAAGGGTCATCCTGGCCCGCCTCTTCTGGTCTCGGGATGGCGGGCCAAGATGGTCCTTCTACATGACGCTGGGTTCCGCGGATACCGGCGCGTGTTTCAGGAACCATTTCCGGAACAGAACGAGGCCGATGGGCGAAATGACGGCCATGCCGCCGATCCAGACCCAGATCATGGTGTGATCGGGATACGCGGCGAAGGGCTTGTCGTTCGCGTCAAGCGGCGTGTAGGTGTGCAGCAGCCAGCCGGAAAGCGGGCCGACGAAAAACTTGGCCATGAAATAGGGAAGCACGGAGAGCGCGATGTAGGTGCCTTCCTTTCCTTTGGGCGCGATTTCCGCGGTGAACTGCATCAGGCGCGGCGACCAGATGGCCTCGCCAATGGTGAAGATGAGAATGCAGACGATGAGCGGCCAGTACGCTTCGTGGGGCGGCGCGGCCAGCAATGCGGCGCGGTTTTCCGCCATGCCGAGCCATTGGATGAAGATCAAATCACCCCAGACCGTGTCGGTGAGGCCGGCGAACCACTTGCCGGGCATTGCCGCGATGAAACATGCAAGAGAGGAAACGATCGAACCCCAGATCATCACTTGGTAGGAGCTGGTTTTGCGCGTGAGCCAGGCGACCAACGGCACGAGGAAGATGATCAACACCGGATTGAGGACGCCGAAGATCGAGCCGATTTTCGCGCCCTCGCCGAGCACGCGGGTGCCGTAGGAAGGAAACGTGTAGTGGAAATGATAAAACACGAAGCGGACAAAAAGCGTGGTGCCGAGCAACGTCATGTAGATCCAAAAAAACCGTTCGGAGGAAGTTCTGGCGATCAGGCTGCCGGTGTCCGTAAACGCGTCCTTGATCACGGCGAGCCAGTGTTTTCGCGGCGGTTTGGGATGGATGACCACCGTTCCCGATTCATCCATTTCCACGCCATCGCGCACAAACATTGCCAGCACGAGACTGCCGGCCGCGGCGACGAGGCCCCAAAGAAAGATGATTTGATACGTCGAGAAATGATGGCCTAACAGAATCACGCCGGCATTTTCGTTGATCACGTTGCCGACGGCATCGCGTGCGGCGAAAACCTCGCGGGCTTTGTCAAAAAGGTATGCGCCGACCGCGAAGGCAACGTTCATGACCACGTAGAAAAACCCGAAGCCCATCGCCGCGCCTTCTTTGGTGGTGTAGCGTTTGATCGCCACGGACACGAGCGGGCCGATGATCGCGAGGCCGACGGCAAACGGCAGCAACGCGAACACGTAGGCCAGCACCGGATGCGTGATGAAGGCCAGTGCGATGCGGGAGAAGAGGAGGAAAAACACGGAAACAATCATCGTTTTCCGAATGCCGATGCTGTCCACCAACGCGCCCGCCGCCATGCCGACCACCGAAAGTGCGATCGACCAGGCGGCGATCACCGAGCCGGCCTTGATGTCGCCAAGGCCGACGTCCTTGCCCAACCACAACATGAGCGCGGGGTTGATCGCACCGTAGGCGGAGTATTCGAGAAACTTGTAACCGAAGAGCAGCCACATGTCCCGCGGCGAGCGGCGCAAGCCTTTGGCGTAGGAAATCACGATACCCGCAAACGCGAGAGCAGCCGCTGCCAGCAGCGTCCATTTCAGCAATTCCGCCGGTGTCATAAACGCGGAGGATTGGTGGACCGCGGGGTGGCGTCAATCAGCGGAGGATTTTCACTGCGTTTCTGCATCTACGGGTAAGAAACGCGCATGGAGTGCGCACCGCCGCCCGCCGGAAAATTTCATGGAGTAACGGTCTTCAGACCGGCTTCTTCTTCGCTGCGACGGAGTGCTGTATTTTTTGAAGAATGCCGGCCTGAAGGCCGGCGCTCCGTGGCGGAAATCCGTGCACGCCGGGAAATTCCGTGATTGAGTCCCGGCGATGACGTTTGCCAGCAAAATCACCATGGCCCGGATCGCGCTGGTGCCGGTGTTTGCGGTGTACGTCGCGCTGTATGGCAAAAGTGTCGCCTCTGGCGTGCCGGAAGAACATTTGCGGTGGACGGCGCTCGGCTTGTTCGTCTTCGCCAGTGCGACGGACGGCGTGGACGGCTGGGTGGCGCGGCGATTCAACCAGCGGTCGAAATTCGGCGCATTCATCGATCCGCTGGCGGACAAGTTTTTGCTGTTCACCGCGATCGTGTTTCTCAGTGCGTTTCCGTGGGGTTCACATGACTGGCGCATTCCGCCATGGTTCGCCGGACTGGTGCTCTTGCGCGACGGCTTGATCATCGCCGGCATCATCGTGGTGAAACGGAAAGTTGGCAGCGTCCGTTACGAACCGCACTGGACGGGGAAAGTGACCACTGTCATGCAAATGATCGCGATCGGTTGGGTGATGCTGAAAGTCACGACACTCTCGCCCGAGTGGCCATGTTACGTGGCGGGATTTTTCACCATTTGGTCCGGCTACCAATATTATGTGGAAGCCATGCGGCAAATCCGGACGGCGCGGAGTGAATCCTTGCGATAAAGGAGGGCGGTCTTGGAGCGGAGAGAATGGAAAGGGCGTCGAAGGCGGTTTCCCGTTGGGTTGCTCGGTGGCAGCGCTCGCCAACTCGTTGGCCAGAGTCCGGGTGATCGAGGAAAAAACGGTCGCCGGGTTCGATGCGGTCGTCCTGGCGGCGGACTCGGGCAAGGAATTGATCGCGTGGTTGCGCCAGCGTGACTATGCGTTCACCCCGGAAGCCGCGGCATGGGCGCAGCCGTATTTGGAAGCAGGCTGGCATATCACGGCGATGAAAGTCACAAAGGACAAGGAAGCGCGTTCGAAATCCGAGGTCTCAGCGGCGGCGTTGCGGATCAGCTTTAAAACGGAACGTCCGATCTTCCCATACCGCGAACCGGACTCCCGTGGCGATGCCGCGGAACTGGGCATCCGCCACCGCTTGCTGCGCATCTATTTCGTGGCCGAATCCCGTTATGAGGGCCGTTTTTCGCCGGGCCATCGCTGGGCGGGCAAGACCCGTTACAGCCAACCACTCGGGAAGGACCAGCGGGCCGAACTTTTACGGCATCTTGACATGCCGGAATCCAGCGGGCCGTCCCAGGCTTGGCTAACTGAGTTCGAGCATGACTGGCCGTATGGCAAAGCCCCAGGTGATGTGTATTTCTCCCCTTCCTCGGATCAGGGCAACTATCCGCTGCCGAACAATCCTCCGATCCAACCTTGGCGGTACTCATCGGGATGTTTCTCGCCCGGCCGCTTTTCCGGCGAAGGGAAATCCGGCAAGGGTGATTCATGGAAAAAGAGGCGGGGCGAGCAGTGCGATCGCCAAACGTCGATGGCGTGTCAACCGCCGTTGAAAATCATGCGGCGGCTTCGCGGTTTTTGGAAAATCTTGCGGGCGAGAGTTGTTCGATCGGGCGGAAGGGCGCGTCGCCGGTGATGAGATCGGTGACGAGTCTTCCGGTGACGGGTCCGAGGCTGAGGCCCATCATCGCGTGACCGCTGGCGGCGATGACGTTCGGGCATTCGCGGAGTTTTCCGATGTAGGGCAGGCCATCAGGCGAGACCGGGCGCAGGCCCGCCCATGGCTCGACGTGCTCAAAATCCTTCGCCGAGAATTTCGGGAAATACGCGTGCACGGAATCGATGATGCCCTGCACGCGGGTGCGGTTGACGGAGAGATCCAGCCCGCCGACTTCCATCGTGCCGCCGAAGCGGAGTTTGCCGTCCATCGGCGTGATGGCGACTTTGGCTTCGGCGAAGATCGAACAGAGTTGCGGCAACTCGGGTGGGGCGGGAAGCGTGAGCGAATATCCCTTGCCGGCTTGGAGCGGGAGATTGAGGCCGAGTTTGCGGACGATTTCCGCGGTCCATGAGCCACCGGCGGCAACGAAAAAATCCGCCTCGAAGCGTTCGTTTCCCGCCAGTGCGGCGGTGGCTTTTCCGTTGCGGATATCGAAGCCGGTGATGCTGGTGGACGGAATGATTTCCGCACCGAGAGTGCGCACGCGTTTTTGCAGGGACGCCATGAAACGTTCGGGATCGAGGTGGCAATCCTGCGGGAAATACACCGAGCCATGGACGTCCATGGTGATGCCGGGATCGAGCTTGGCAGTGGCGGCGGCATCGAGAACTTCCGCGCCGAGGCCGATTTCCCGGGCGGCTGCGGCGGTTTCCGCTTCTTCGTGCAAGCCCTTCGCGGTTTTGCAAAGCATCAGCAGCCCGCGTTGGACGAGGCCGAAGGATTCCCCGGCTTCGAGTTCTCCGAAAAGCCGGCGGCTTTCCAAACTCAGGTCGCGCAACAACCCGCGGGAAGCGGCGACGTGCTCTGGCGTCGAGTGTTTTTGGAAAAGCCAGCCCCAGCGGATGAGCGCGGGATCGAACTTCGGACGAACGAAAAACGGGCTTTTCGGGTTGAGCATCCAGCGCAAGCCCTTGACGAGCATGCCAGGCGCGGCCAGCGGAATGAAGTGGCTCGGCACGATCATGCCGGCATTTCCCATTGAGCAATTGTCGCCATCCGCGCTCTCACGCTGGATCACGGTGACGGCGAGGCCGCGCTGCAACGCATAATACGCGGCACACAGACCGATCACTCCGCCGCCGATGATGCAAACCCGTTTGGCGTCCATGTCTCTTACCATAACCCTTGGCGTCTAGTGGGGAACGCGAGGGTTTTCCGGGATTTCGGCGCATGCTTGCGGTGGAGCACGGGCTTGTCGCACAATCCGCGCGTGGCAGCGAAGGCGAAACCATCCGTGCGGAAATCCGGGAATTTTTCCGCCGTCATCGGCAGCGATGAAGGACTGATGCGCGAAAAGGCGCTGGAACTTTACAACCAACTCACCGGCGGCGTGGACGATGGCTTCACGCACGAGACGATCGATGGCATCGCGGACAATTCGGATTCGGCATTCGAGATTTGCAGCCGCACGGTGCAGGCGTTGCAAACCCTGCCGATGTTTGGCGGCGACAAGGTCGTCTGGCTGCGCAACGCGAATTTTCTGGCGGACAACGTGACGGGCCGTTCGCAACGGACGGAAGCGGGCGTGGAAATGCTGCGCGAAGCGTTGGAAGGCGGTGTGCCGGACGGCGTGAAGTTTCTCATGACCGCACCGGGCGTGGACAAGCGCCGCTCGTTCTGGAAATTCATCGAGCAAGCGGCCGACGTGCTGGTTTTCGACAAGATCGATACCAGCCGCGATGATTGGCAGGACCAGGTGGCCGCGTTGGTGACGCGCCGCGCCGCGGAAATGAACCTGACGTTTGATTCCGATGCCCTCGCGTTGTTTGTCATGCTGGCTGGCGAGCAAAGCCAGCAGATCGGCAACGAGCTGGAAAAACTTGATCTCTATCTCGGCGATGAACGCCGCTTTGTAACCGAGGATGACGTGCGGTTGCTGGTTCCTTTGAGCCGCGCTGCCGTGGTTTTTGAAATCGGCAAAGCCTTGCAAACCGGCAACGTCACCCGCGCGATCCGGCTCATCGACGAACAGCTCGAAGCCGACGAATCGCCGATCGGCATCATGCGCGCATCGATCATCGGCGTGGTGCGGAATTTGTTCATGGCAAAACTGGTGATGGAACAATTCCGCATCCCCGCCGGAAATTATCAGGGTTTCGCCGGTGCGCTGAACCGTTTGCCGGAAGCGGACCGCGCCTGGCTGCCGCAGAAAAAAGACGGCAGCGGCGTGAATGTTTTTCCGATCTTCCTCGCGCTGCCAAACGCCCGGAACTTCGATCTCGACGGCTTGCGCCACGTGCTGGAAGCCACGATGGAGGCGGACAAAGCGCTCGTCACCACCGGCCTCGATCCGCGGCTCATCCTCCACCGGCTCGTCGTGGAAATCGCCGCCGCGAGGAAAGATCCCGGGCGGAAACGGGCGGGCTGAGGAAAATCTAACAATCCGTTTTTCCCCGATCCCACGCGGCGAGGAAGGTCTGGATTTCCACCAGCAGGATTTCGCACTGGCGGTTCCATTGGTCGGCGCCGCGCATGATTTGCGAGCATTCGCGCAATCCAGTGAAGCGGATTTCCTCGGCCCCGGCGTCGCGCAGGCAAATGAGTTCGGTGCGGAGCGATTCGAAGAACGCGAGCTCGAAGCCGTTGCCTGCTTCCCGCGCGGCGCGGATGAGGCACACGGTGATCGGCGGCGCCAACGGCCGCAGATTTTCCGCGATGTGCGTGCAGCCGATCCGCACGAGCATGCGGCGCATGCGGTCGAACAATTCGCCAAGGTCCAACAGCTTGAGCGAACATTTCGTTTCAAGGTATTTTTCGATCCCCGAGCGGATGTCGCCCACAAACGGAAAATCCCCGCAATCGGCCGCGGATGCGGCGCGCTGAAGAGCGGTCTCAAGCCACGCGGTGTCGTAATCGAACACTTGCAGGGTGCCGATGCGCAGTGCGGGGCGGTTCGCGATGTAGGAGATCACTTGGAAAGGACGATGGGCGGATTTTGACGGTGAGAGATGGCGGGAAATTCAGTCTTTGAAGAGGCGGCGTTGGAACGGGTCTTTGCTGGTGGATGCGCGGCGTGACAGTGTTTGGATTTCCTGGATGAATTCATTCACGTCCTCGAACTGCCGGTAAACGGAAACGTAACGCACATAGGCGACGGGATCGATCTGGTGGAGCTTGTCCATCACCTTCGCGCCGATGGCGCTGGAAGGAACTTCGCTGAGATGGTCCTTGTGCAGCGAGGTGAGGATTTCCTCCACCGCCCGCTCGAGCCGGTCCATGGTGACCGGCCGCTTTTCGCAAGCCTTGATGAGTCCGCCCATGATCTTCTCGCGGTTGATCGCCTGACGCGTGCCATCGCGTTTCACCACCCGCAACTCGGTGCGCTCGATCTGCTCGTAGGTCGTGTAACGGTAACTGCATGCCAGACATTCGCGCCGACGGCGGATCGATGTGCCGTCCTTCGAGGATCTCGAATCGAGCACTTTGTCTTTGAGGGAGCCGCACTGGACGCAACGCATGGGGCATCGTCAGGAAAGAATGACGCAGCGTAATCATGGGTATGGTAGCGTCAATTCAAAAACCATGCCATATCTAGTGATTTGGCATCCAAGACGCGTTGTTTTGGAGATCCGTGCTCGAACTGCCGGTTTGCCTGTTTTTTGCAGGCAATTTTTCGGTCGCGCGGGGTTTCATTCCCTGCAAGCTTCGCTTACCAGTCCGCATGAAACAGAATTCACCCTTATCCCGTCGCCGTCCGAGCCGTGGTTTTACGCTGCTCGAAATGGTCATCGTCCTCGGCATCATCGCCATGATCATGGGTGGTGCGATTTTTGCGATGAAGGGAATCGGCGATGCGGCAAAACTCCGCCAAGCCGAAGCCGATTTCAAAAGCCTCGCCAGTGCGTTGGCGATGTACAAGCTGAACGGCGGCACATTTCCAAGCACCCAGCAGGGGCTTGGTTCGCTGGTGAACAAACCGGGCAGCACGCCGGTGCCGCGCCGCTGGGTGCAGGTGATGGACAAAATTCCCGAGGATCCGTGGGACGAGCCGTATCTCTACCGTTACCCCGGCAAGAAAAAAGCCAACGAGTATGAAATCATGAGCAAGGGGCCGGACGGCATGGAAAACACCGGCGATGATCTCAGCAGCCAGGACGATTGAGCGACGCGCGGGATTCACCCTGCTTGAGATCGTGATCGTGATCACGATCGCCGCGGTGGTGCTCGCGGGCGCAGTGGGGATGATGGTTTTTTCGACCGATGAACGCATTCTCGGCAATGCGTCCGGCGAGGTGGAGCTTCTCGCCAAGCGGGCGCGGGTGACGGCGATGCTCAAGCAAACTCCTTACGCATTGGAATTCCGCGAGGGCGTGGTGCGGCTGTTGCCGCTTGCGTTGGCAGGCATGGACGAGAAGGAAACCGCCGGTGGTCGCGCGATTGGCGGAGAAACCGAGGAACCATCCGCTACAGAGTTCGCCGAGTATCCGATCCCCGCCGAGATCGGACTATCGGTGCGGCGTTGGAATTCTGAAAAATGGCTGCCCGCGCACAAGAACGCGATCCACATCTGGCGGTTTGATCCGAACGGCATCAACGAACCATTGGCCGTCCGCTTTGCGACGGGTGAGAGTTGGCTGGAAGACACGTTCCATCCATTGACCGCGACCATTCGCGATACCCGGTCCGAGATCCGATGAAGGCGTTTGCGAAACCGGGCGGCAAGAGCGGCTTTCTCCTGTTGGAGATGGTTCTCGCGCTCGGCGTGTTTGGCATCGCGGCCACCGGATTCATCATCGCGTTGCACCGCATGGGGGATGTCGCGGCGCTGGCGCAAAGCGAAATGCGGGTGACCCGCATCCTGGACGGGGCGCTGGAGGAAGCGCTCTCGCTGCCGGTTTTGGAAGAGGGTGAAACCAGTGTGAAAGTCGCGGAAGCGGGCGACGAAGCGCGCATGGAGCTCGTGACGACCATTTCGCTGATGGATGATCTGGAAAACGCGGACGGCCAGCTTCTGCAGGAGATGTACCGGATCGTGGTGACCGCGCATTGGTTTGAAGGCGGCCACTGGCAGGACCGCAATGTGGAGACCTGGCGCTACGGGCGCATGTATCAACCATGACCGCGCGAACTTCCAAACAGCCATCCGGTTTCACCCTGCTCGAGCTGGTGCTGGCAATGCTCATTCTCACGGCGGTGATCGGCATGGTTTTTGGCACCGCCCGCACGTCGTTGGCGCTCGGCAGGACGGTGACGGAAACGCAGAACGAGGAGATGCTTCATCAGGCGTTTTTCGATCTGTTGGAGGAGCGTTTCAAAAGCCTGCCTGGCAACACGCGATTCGAGTTGAAGTCATCGAAGGACGGCAACCTCTATGTCTCGGATCTTACCTTGCAGAACGTGCCGCTTGCCTTCACATGGGGCGGCGTCGAACGCATCGCGAAGGCGGTGCGGATTTCCACGGTGAAGCGCCGCAGCGGGTTTCTCGACATCGTTTTGCAGTATTACGAGAACGAGATTTTGGAGGATTCTGAATCGACGTCCGGGCAAAGCCCGGCGCTGGCGAAGGAGCCGTTTGCGGAAATCGTGTTGATGGAAAACGTCGCGTATTTCGAATGGCGCGTGCTCGATGGCCGCTCGATGGAGTGGCAGTATGACTGGGAAATCCAGGGCCGCTGCCCGTTGCAGGCGGAACTCCTGATGGGCATCGGCGAAAATGGCCGGGAAATCCGCCGCGTGTTCTGGATTCCGCCGCGGCAGAATCCGGAGGTTTTCATGCGCCAGTTGCAAATGCAGGCGCGCCAGGGGCAGAACGCCGGCAATGTCAACAATCCGGAAAATCCCGGCGGCGAAGGTGACGGGAATGAAAACGAAGGCGGCGGACCCAAGCCACCTCGCGGTGAAGGAGGTGAAAATTGAAATCGGCGCGCGGGAAACGAGGCGCGGCATTGATCGCGGTTCTCTGGTTGATCGCGGTACTTGGCATTGCCTGCATGGCGGCGCTGCGGGTGGTTTCCTTCGACATGCAGATCGCCACCGCGAAAATCCACGGCGCACGTGCCCGGCAAGTCGCCGAAATGGGAATCGCCGTCGCTTGCAACCCCGCCGTCAAACGCACCGATCCACTGCTCCGCCGCGCGGATGAAGAAGCGCTGGAAAGTTATGAGGCGCGGATTCATTCCGAAGGTGGTCGTTTCAACATCAACGCGCTCGTTGCCCAGGAAGACAAATCCCTGATCCGCGAGGTCCTCATCGGCTGGGGCCTTACGCTGGACGAGGCGCAGGAAGTTTCCGACGCGCTGGGCGACTGGGTGGATGGCGATGACGAGACCGCTCTCAACGGCATCGAGCGGGATGGTTATGAAAAAATGGGGCGCGTCAACCAGCCGTTCAACCGGCCGTTTTACGATCTTGCCGAGGTGCGCCTGGTCCGCGGCATGGAGCGTGTCGAAGCGCTGCGGCCGGACTGGCGTTCGTGGTTCACGATCTGGAGCGGTGGCGGACTCGATCTCAACGAAGCCGCGCCGGAACTCATCGCCGCCGCCGCCGGTTGCACCGTCGAACAGGCGAGCGTGATTCCCGAAACCGTGCGCGGTTCCGACGGCGAACTCGACACCGACGACGATGCGCGGTTTCAAGACGCAGCGAGCGCGCTTGCACTCATCGGCGTGGACATCAATGCTCGCCCCGACCTTGCCGCAAGGTTTTCCGTCAACGATCCCACGAACCGCATCGAAAGCGTTGGCAGCACCGGCGGGGCCAAGGTCAAGATTACCGTTATCATCCGCAATCGAACCGGCAGGCCGCTCCTGCTGCAACGCAACGAAGAGATCATCCCGTGAGCAAACCCACCGACAACGTCCTTCTTGTTCCCGGAGCCACCGGTTGGGAAATCTGGACCCGCACCGCCGGATCCATGCCGACTCTTGCGTTCGCCTCGGATACCGCGATCGCCGCGGACATTCCGGAAATCCCCGCCGGCGATATTTCCCTGCTGTTTCCGGTGAAGGCGCTCACCGCCGTGCCAATGCAAGTAGGCACCACCGACGAATCGATGTTCGCGGATCTTACCGCTTTGCACGCCGAGCGGCTCGGCCTGCGGACCGACCCGATGGCCGGGCAACTCAGCGATACCTTTCCGGTTTCCGCCGACGGCGAAACGACCGCCCTGCTTTCGGTTTTCCTGCGCACGCCGGGCGAAGGCGATCTTCCCGCCCGCGGGCCGAAGGCGTTTGATATCAGTCCGCGTGCGTTCCCAGTGGCAGGCAACTCCGCCGCGCTGTGGAGGGAATTCGGCCGCTGGGTTTTCGCCCTGCACCGCGACGGAAAATTGCTGTATTGCCAGGCAACCGCGAACGACGGCGCGGAACCCGACACGGCGCTTGCCCGCGAAGTTCGTTTCGCCATGGCGCAGATTTCCATGCAGGGAATCCGCTGGGAGCCATCGCACATGATCGTCTGGGCGGACGGTGCGCCGGATGTTTCGGCGCTGGTTTCCACCTTCCGCACGAATGTCGAGGTCGCACCCAAACCGGTGCCGTTTTTTCCCGAGCCGCCGAGCAAACTCCTGCCCGCGGACGTGCGCGCCGCCCGTCGTGCCACCGAACAAAAACGCAACATCACACTCGCCGTCGCCGCGCTTGCCGCGCTTTATCTCGGCCTCATCGGGTGGTTTGGATACGGCCTATGGAAAACCAGCCGGGAAGCCGCGGTTTTTGACCGCCAAGCCGCCGTTGCGGCACCGGAAAGCGAGCGTTACGCGCAACACATCCGGCGTTGGGATGAACTCGCGCCCGCCATTGAACTGAAAAATCATCCGGTCGATATCCTGTTGCGGATTTCATCCTGCATCCCGCCCGGTAGCGGCCTGCGTTTGAAAAACGCGGATATTTCCGGCAGCGAAATCAAACTCATGGGCGAGGGGCCGACATTCGAATCCGTAAAATCCTTCAGCCTGCGCCTCTCGAAAGAGGGCGACCTCGCGCATTTCACCTGGCAGACACCCGAGCCCAACCAATCGAAGAACGGACGCTGGGATTTCGTCTTTTCCGGTGAGGTCCCCACTGCCATCCAACCCTGAACCCGCCGACAATTTCCGCCGCTGGTGGTTTTCTTCCTTCATCCAACTCCATGTCCACCCGCGAAAAACGCCTGCTGATCTTTTTTGCCGCCGCCGGTTTCGTCGCGCTCAATTTCTTCGGCTTCAATTTCCTGCTCGGCAAACGCGCACAATATCAAGCGAGGCTGCAGGAGTCCGAACGGAAACTCGAATCCGCCCGGATGATCCGCGATTCCACCTCGCAGATCGCCGAAGAAATGGAATGGCTCGGTGCCCACGAGCCGGAGCCCGCCGCCCAACAGGATGTGCAGACGCGACTCCAGCAGCTTTGTGAGCGGGAAGCGCGGTCATCGGGCCTGACCATTGACAAGCAAACCCCGCTGCCTGCGGATGCATCCGAGGGCCGCCACTATCATCGTGCGCGCATCCAGCTGACGGTTTCCGGCTCCGAAGAAGCACTTTACCGCTGGCTCGACCAATTGAATTCACCCGATCAATTCCGTATCGCCACCCAGTTGCGCCTTTCGCCGGATAAAAAAGACGACACAAAAATCGACTGCACCGCGACCATCGAGCAATGGTTCGTCCCCACGCCGCCATCCGTTTGAAATCCCTTTCCATGATCCGCGCCGCCGCCATCGCCGCCATTCTACCTGCCCTCGCCGGCACGCTTTGCGCCGATGTGCCGCGCAAACAACCGCGCACCAAGTACGCGAAATTGTGGAACGATTCGCCGTTCACCTCGAAACCCGTCAGTGACTCTGTCGAGGAGGACAATCCGTTCGACGACTTTGTCCTTGGCGGGGTTTCCCCGATCGCCGGTGGTTACCGCGTGACCTTGCTCGACAAGAAAAAGTCCGACGCGCGGACTTACATCGAGTCGGACAAACCCTCGGATTTCAAGATCCTCGAGGTTTCCCGGAAGAAGGGCGATCCACTCGGCACCACGGTTCGTCTTTCCAGAGGTTCGCAAACGGGTGTCGTTTCCTTCGACGAAAAGCTTCTCGTTCTCAAAGCCGCGCCGCAGCAGCAGCAGCAAAACCCGGCGCAGCAAGGGCGTAACCAACCGCCAGCCCGCCCGCCCGTGGCAGGCACGCAGGGCCAGCCAAATCCCGCTCCGCAGCGCCAGCCGCGCCCGCGCATCGTGCCACCGCCGGCAGTGAACACGCCCGCCCCCGCGAATGCCCCGCAAACCCTTCCCGCGCCAGCGGTCCAACCCAACGCAATCGACGTCAACGAACCGCCCGCTAACTTTCGCCGCCGCCGCTGATCTTTCATCCGCATTTTTTCTTCCATGTTCCGCACTTCGTTTTTCCTCCTCCTCGGTACTGCCATCGCGTTTTCCCAGGAACCGCCCAATCGCCGTCCAATCGTGCCGCCCGCCGTTCCCGCCCAACCGGCCGCCGCCGCTGCTCCCGCCGCCGCGCCCGATGTGCCTCTCGGCGAAACGAAAATCACCGAGGACATCAACGAACCAAAACTTTCCGGTGAATCACTCGCGGGGCTTTACCGGAAGTACACCGGCAAACGCATCATTGTTACCTCCGCCGCCTCCGCCGCTGAGTTCAAATTCATCCAACCGGCCAGTGAGGACGATCCGTTGACCTTCGATGAAGCCGCCGCGCTCCTCCGCAAGGCCGCGGTGCTTGAGGGTTTTGTTTTTGTTCCCGATTCGGAAAACCCCGCCATCGAGACGCTCACGCTTGCCACCGGCGGCGTGAACCCGAAACAGATCGGCTTGGAAATTTACAACGAAAACACGCCGTTGCCGGAGGGCGACAAGGTCATTTCCTACGTGATGACCTTCAACTATCTCAAGCCCGCCGAGGCGGTGAACATCTTCACCCAAACCATCGGCCAGATCGGGGCCTTCGGATCAATCGCCGCGGTGCCGAACGCCTCCGCGGTCATTGTCACGGAAAACACCTCGCTCATCCGCAAGCTAATCGAACTCAAGCGCCAGATCGACGTCGGCGCGAAGAGCGACAGCGAGTTCATCTCGGTGCGTTTTACCGATGTCACGGAACTCGCCACCACGTTGAACGAGCTGTTAAGCGCACAAAGCGCGGCCCAGTCCACCGCCAACATCAACCGCGTCGGCCAGCCGCAGCAGCAACCGAACAATCCGAACCGCGGCGCGGCACCCCAGGGCCAACCCGCTGACTCCGGCGAAGTTCCGCCCGTGCAAATCATTCCCGATCCCCGCACCAACCGGATTTTTGTGATGGGTCACCCGAAGGACATCGCATTGGTGAGATCGCTGGTTGCTTCGTTTGACATCGAGACGAGCGAGAAAAATTTCCTGCGTCGCAAGCTGCGTTACCTTTCCGTTTCCGAGTTCCTGCCCGTCGCCTCGGACGCTCTAACGCGCGCCTTTTCCGGCACCGGCGATTCCGGCGGCGGCGGCGGACGTCCGGGTGGGTCGGGCAACCGTCCGGCCGCCCCCCAGAACCGCGGTTCCACATCCGGCGGCCTCGGCTCCTCGGCCTTCGGCAGAAACTCCTCGTCCAGCAGCTCACCGTTTAATGATTCGTCATCGTCCTCATCCGGCGGCCTCAGCGGTGGGGCTTCTTCCTCGTCCGGCTCCGGTTTGGGCGACCCCGCCGCCAACACCGCGCCTGAATCCGTATTGATCGGCCGCACGCTTCTGGTTGCCGACAACATCACCAATTCCATTGTCGTCCAAGGCCCGCCATCCGCCTTGGAAATCGTCACCCGCTTGCTCGATCAAATCGACATCAAGGCACCGCAAGTGATGATTTCCACCGTCTTTGGCCAGCTCAACCTCAACAAAGGCCTCTCCACGGGGGTGGATTGGTTGAAGGCGTTCAATCCCCACGGCGATGGCAGCGGATACGCCGGGTCGAACCTCGGCACCGACGGAAACCGCAGGGATCCGGCAAATTTCCTCCGCACGGCGGTCGGGGCCGCCAGCGGCTTTCCTTCGAGCACCGGTTTGAGCCTCTATGGTAAAATCACCAACGATGTCGCGGCTTATGTCAACCTGCTCGAAACGTCTGGAAATTTCACCATCCTTTCGCGGCCGAGCGTGGTGGTGACCAACAACCAGAAGGGCACCATCTCCAGCGGCCGCCGCATCGCCGTGCCGACGAACTCGTTCAACTCTGGTGCCACCGGCCAATCGACCAACATCGAATACCGCGATGTGGTCCTCAAGCTGGAGGTGGTCCCGCTGGTCAATTCCAATAACGAAGTCACCCTGAAAATTTCCCTCGTGAGCGATGATGTGGTTGGCCAAAGCGATGTCATTCAGGGCATCGGCCGCGTTCCCATCATCGGTACCCGCGAGCTGCTCACCACCGCCACGATTCCCAACCGCGAAACGATTATCCTCGGCGGCCTGATCACGGAAAGCGATCGGTCCACGGTTACCGGGATTCCCATTCTCAGTTCCATTCCCGGGCTTGGCCGGTTGTTTTCCACCAATAACGACACCAAGGACCGCGACGAACTTCTCGTCTTCATCCAGCCGAACATCATGCACGACGACATCGACAAGGAACGCATCCAGGTCGATACCGACGCCCGTTACAAACTCGCGTCCCAGGCGCGGCGCATGTCCGAAGGGCCCGGCGTGCAGGTGGTTCCCATCGAACCGGGCAAAGGCGGCGATGACGTCTTCATTTCGCCCGAAGGGGAAACGATGAAGCCCACCCTGCGACCGATCCACCGGCGGTGAGATCAGCCGACGTGTCGCCTGAGCCGTGCGGCTGAAGAATTCAATTGGACAGAAAGCCAGAAAGCTGGAAAACTGGCTTTATGAAAGCGACCTTTGATTTGCCCGAAGATTTGATTCGGGAAATGAAATTTCGTGCTGTGCGGGAAAGAAGAAAGCTCCGGGAAATCGCCGAAGAAGTCTTCCGCAAGGGGCTTGCCGCTTCCGCCGCCCCGTCGCGGCCCGGCCGACGGCATCGGGTGAAACTGCCTCTCATCCCCGCAGCGGAAAACACTTCAACCTTCGATCTTGGCGGCGAGCGTTTGCTGGAATTGGAAATGGAAGCGGAAAACGAAGGCACATGAAGCACTTGTGCGACAGCAACGTGTTTCTTGCCCTCGCGGTCGGCCAGCACGCACACCATCGCAGCGCGGCCATTTGGTTTGCCGAACTGGCCGAGGCCGACTCCGCCGTGTTCTGCCGGGCGACGCGGATTTCCTTCTGCCGTCTGCTTACGCAGAAAATCGCGCCGGGTTTCGTTCCGCTGACCAATTTGGAAGCTTGGACACTCCTCGACCGCCTGATGGAGGATGACGCCAGCGGCTTCGAACTCGAACCCGCCGGACTGGAACCTGTCTGGCGGCAATTTTCGGAAATCCAAACCGCCTCACCCAAAGTCTGGATGGATGCCTATCTCGCCGCTTTTGCCATCACCGGCGGTTTGCGCCTCGTCACCTTCGACAAGGATTTCCAGAAATTTCGGGATCAGGGACTCGATTTGCTGATGCTTGAGTGAACCCGCGCACGGGTGGAAATCGCCGCGCCATCCGAGAAGAACGGCGACCGGCGATTACCGCACGTTCAGCCCTTCCGTTTCAACAACGGGAACAACACCACGTCGCGGATGGTTGGCGCACCGGTGAGCATCATGACGAGCCGGTCGATGCCGATGCCGATACCGCCGGCTGGCGGCATGCCGTATTCGAGGGTTTCGATGAAATCGTAGTCCACTTTTTGCTCTTCCTCGCCGCCGGCCTGGTGTTCGAGACGTTCACGCTGGACGTCGGGATCGTTGAGTTCCGAGTAACCCGGAGAAATTTCCTGGCCGTTGATGATGAGTTCGTAAACTTCGACGGTTTTGCCGCCGGGTGTGACTTTCGCGAGCGGGATCAACTCACTGGCGACGCGAGTGACAAAGCACGGATCAAAGGTGTGCTCCTCGACCTTTTTCTCAAACACCTGCTGGATGACTTCGTAGTCCTCCATCTCCGGGGCAACCTGCACGCCGAGTTCCCCGCATTTTTCGCGACGCTCTTCCGGCGTGATGTCGAAGAAATCGCTTCCCGCCACGCCCTTGATGAGATCGTGATAATTCGCGCGTTTCCACGGGCGACTGAGGTCAATTGTGCGTGTGACGTTGCCCTCCTCGTCCTTGTGTTCGATTTTCAAACCGCCGCAGAATTTCTCCGCCAAGTGGCAGGTGAGTTCCTCGACGAGTTCCGCCATTTGCTCGAAGTCGGAAAACGCCCAATAGGCTTCGAGCATGGTGAACTCGGGATTGTGACGACGGGAGATCCCTTCGTTGCGGAAATTCCGGTTCAGCTCGAACACCTTGGTGTAGCCGCCGACGAGCAGGCGCTTGAGAAAAAGCTCGGGCGCGATCCGCAGCGTGAGCGGCATGCTTAATGCGTTGTGATGAGTCTCGAACGGACGCGCCGCGGCACCGCCGGCGACGTCCTGAAGCATCGGTGTTTCCACTTCGATGAAGCCGCGCTCGTGAAGAAAGCGGCGGATTTCCGCGATCATCATCGAGCGCTTCACGAAAATTTCCGCGCTCCCGGGATTTCCCATCAGATCAAGATGGCGCTTGCGGTATTTCGTTTCGCGATCGGCGAGACCGTGGAACTTGTCGGGCATCGGCCGCAGAGACTTCGAGAGAACCGTGAAATTTTCAACTTTCACGGTTGGCTCGCCGGTTTTGGTGGTGAACGTCTCGCCCTCGATGCCGATCCAATCGCCACGATCGAGACATTTCCAAATCGCGAGTTGGGTTTCATCCAGGCCCTTGGTGTTCAGGTAACCTTGGATTGAGCCGTGCACGTCGCCGACGCTGAAGAAAATCGAGCGGCCCATGTCGCGCAGGCCGATGATGCGGCCCGCGACTTTCACCTTGCAGCCGTCGGTGAAATTCGCGCGCAGATTATCCGGCGTGTCCGTCACATCATAGCGCGCACCGAAGGCGTCCACGCCGAGTTCGCGCAGCTTCGCGAGCTTCTCACGGCGGATGGCGATGAGGTCGGCTTCGGTGGATTGCGGCGCGGTGGTTTCTGACATTGCGGGCCTGCCTTAGAGTTCCAGTCGTCAGCGGGCAAGGGTGGAGAAAGGTAATGGCGAAAATTTATGCGTCCGTAGCCCCGGCTGTTCCGGGGAAAATCATGGACCTAACAAGCGGAAAATCACCGGTTGCGGTCGGACGTTGGTGGAAACGAGCGCCACAACCATCAGCCGCAGCGCCCATGTCGCTGACCGAAACGGATCATCCACGTCTGCTATTGGACAGGTTTTCGAGAATATCGCATCTTATTAAAATCTAATAAAACCATTTCAAAATATCGTTGCCGCGGTGATGAGCCCGTGTTCGTTACCTCGGTATGATTCCAATGTCCCTCCTCGCCAGCATCAACGCCGTGCGGCCGGTTTCGTTGATCATATTGGGAGGATGTCTTGTGCTTTTCGCCTGGCGGCTCGCGCGATTGTCCACGCCGTGGGTGGGCCGCACGATTATGACCGGAGCGATTTTGTTGGGCTTCGGCTATATGTTCATTGTGCCAATGTATGAAGTCGGCCTCATCCGGAGTTACAGCCCCCCTGCCGCGGCGGACCCGGAAGCCGCCACTTGGCTGGCGTGGCGGATTGTAAAAACCGCCGTCATGAACCTCGGCTGGTTGTTTTTCAGCCTCGGTCTCGGGTTCCACTCCGGTTTGTTCCGCTTGCCCCGTTGTGCCGCCAAACCCGCACCGGCCCTTCCCGTCAGTGAATTTGTCGCTTGAAACCTTGCAGACGCAATTGCTTCTACTTGATGGCTTGGGCCTGCTCGGTCTCGCCATCATTGCTCTCGCATCCGCACACCTTGCGGCGCGACATCGTTCGTGGGGAGGCACGATGATGGCATGCGGCGCCTCCGCCGTGTTGGTGGCGCGTTTGTATTTGGTCCTTGCGCCGCATTTGATGACTCCTGAAGTGCACGGAAATCTTGCTCCCGCAACGTTGCAACTGGTCTTGACCGCCCCGCAGGTCTTGCTCCACTGCGGCTTGGCCGGAGTGGTCTGGGGCCTATGGGGCCACGTCCGCCTGATGCGGAGCCGTTCGCGCTGAAACGCGCCGGGTGGGAGAATGTTGGCGCTCGTGTGCCCGGAAATTCCCATCGCCCGGGGTCCGGCGCGATGGTATCACTTCGCCGGATGTTTGAAGTCAGGGAAAAACCGGAAATGGTCGATCGCGCCTTGCTGGTGCGTTTTTACTTCGACCCGCGGGAACAGGAGGAATCGCTTTCGTTGCTCGAAGAACTCGGCGAGCTGGTGGGAACTCTTGGCATTGGCGTCGTGGAAAAGGTCCTGCCGCGCTGCCGGGAAATGCATAAGAAATTCCTCTGCGGGACCGGCAAAGCCGCGGAAATGGTCGAACTTGCCCGCGCCCATGAATGCGATGTCATCGTCATCGATAACGGCCTCGCGCCATCCCAGCAGCGCGAGTGGGAAAAACTCGCGGACTTATGCGTGATCGACCGCGAGGAAGTCATTCTCGATATTTTCGCCAAGCGCGCCCATACCAAGGAAGCGCGTTTGCAAGTCGAACTCGCCCGCATGCAATACGCGTTGCCGCGGCTGGCGCGGATGTGGGGCCACCTTGACCGCGAGGGCGGCTCCGGCGGCGGCCAGGGCGGCGGCGCGGCCCGCGGCATGGGCGAAAAACAAATCGAGGTGGACCGCCGGCTTGCCAACATGTCCATCGACCGCTGCAAACGCGAACTCGAACAAGTCCGCAAACACCGCGCCACCCAACGCAAGGAGCGCGAGAAATTCGAAACCCCGCACGCCGCCATCGTCGGCTACACTAACTCCGGGAAATCCACATTGCTCAACGCGCTGAGTGGTGCGGACGTGATGGCCAAGGACATGCTCTTTGCCACGCTCGACACGACGACGCGGCGCATCGACCTTCCCGACGGCCAGCCCTTGCTGATCACCGACACCGTCGGCTTCGTGCGCAATCTTCCGCACCGGCTGGTGGAAGCGTTCAAGGCCACGCTGGAAGAAGCCGTGCTCGCGGATTTCATCATTCATGTGCTCGATGCCTCATCGCTGGAAATCCAGCGTCTGCACGACACCACGTTGGAAGTGTTGGGCGAACTTGGAGCCGAAGGAAAAACCGCGATCACCGTGCTCAACAAAATCGATTTGGTCAGCGATCCGGCCGAGCTCGCCGGACTCGACCGGCGTTTCCCCGATGCCCTCCGGATTTCCGCCGCCACCGGTGCGGGCCTCGATGATTTGTTGAAAGCCTGCACCGATGTTCTCGCCGATCGCGTCCGCTGTCGAGACTACCGCTTTCCGCAATCGCGCGGCGATCTCCTCAACCTGCTGCACTGCGACGCGAAGGTGCTATCGACCGAGTACGAAGGGAACGAAGTCCTCGTCCGGGCCGTCGTGCCGCCGTCCATCGCCGGCCGCATCGCGGAATTTGCGGCAACAAGCCCATAAAACCGGGACTCCCGACCGAGATGCGCTCTCGACGGGTTGGCCGATCGGTGCTAGTGGTGCCGCCACCCGGCCACCCGGGGTTTTCTCATGATGTCATTTTTTCGTTTTTTAGGATGTAGCATGATCGCCCTCGCTCTGCCCGCGATGGCGCAGGACGAACCGCATGCAGCCAGCGCGGCGGAACCCGTGCTTCGTGCGTTGCCGCTGGGCGGGAATGACGCGCTGGAATCGCAGCCGGTCCTCGAAGTCCCCGCGCCGGAAACCCCGCGCGCTGCATTGCCGGTTTCAGAGGACGAACTCAAAGCCGCGGAGGCCGCGCCCACGCCGACGACTTCCGTTTCACCCGAGGCGACGGACGATCCTGGCACGGCGGTTGTCCCGCCCGAGAAAACGAAGCCGGAACGCGTCATTCCCAACGCTCCGCCGACGATCCCTCTCGTGCCGGATGCCGCGGTGGTCCGTTCGCCGGTTGGCGTCAAGCCCGAGGGCGATGACGCCGTCCGGTTGCAGATTTTTCTCGATCAGGCGAAATTCGGTCCGGGCGTGATCGATGGCAGGCCTGGTCGTTTCACCGAACTCGCCGTGGTTTCGTGGAACGAAGTGCATGGTCATCCGTCGTCGGATTGGACGGCAATCAACACCGCGGTGCGCCTTGCCGTACCGAACCCGTTCGCCACGGCCATCGTCCCGCAGTTTGCCAAGGAATGGGTCGATTCGTCACTGCCCACCAGCCGCACCGCCCAGGCGAAGCGCAAGAAAATGAGCTATCGCAGTTATGCCGAATACATGTCCGAACGTTATCACACGGATGTGCCGTATTTGATGAAGCTCAATGGCGCGAAAAAAACCTACGGCCTCAAGCCGGGCGACTCGTTGATTGTTCCCAATGTCGCACCGTTCAAAACCGAGGCCTTGTTCGAAACGAAATTCGAGAAGGCCGAGAAACTCAGTGACCGCCATGTGGTGATCAACACGAAGAACAACCAGGTGCGGATTTACGAAGCCACGCCCGGTGCGCTGGTCGTGGAAGACCCGGATGCTCCCGCGGGTACCGTGAAACCGCGCGCCAACCGTTCGCTCATCGCTTCCTTTCCGATCACTCCCGGCAAGCCGAAGTTCATCAAGCTCGGCACCTGGGAACTCAAAAACATGGTCGTTTTACCATGGTGGCGCTTTGACAAATCCTTGCTCGAAACCGGCAAGCGCTCGAAGAACGCGCTGATGATTCCCGCCGGACCCAACAGCCCGGTGGGCGTGATTTGGAACGGCACCAGCCGCGCGGGAATCGGCATGCACGGCACTTCCGATCCGGAAACCATCGGCCGCGCCCGCAGCGCCGGCTGCATCCGCCTGGCGAATTGGGATGCGATCCGCTTGCCGGAAATCATCCGCCCGGGCGCCACCGTGGAAATCCGCTGATTCCATCCATGGTTTCCACCCGCGGCATGGTTCTGCGCCTGGTGCTCTATGGCGCGGTGCTTCTCTACCTGGCGGCGGATTTTCTGTTAGATGGGCCGCTTTCCCGGGCGCTTCGCCAAGGCCGGCAAGTGGTTGCGGCCGTCGCCGGAACCGAAATCACCAAAGACCAGCTCGATCAAAGAATCCGTGAGTGCCTCTGGTTGGCCGGGCATGAGAAAAAGCCTCTTCCGCCAGCGGAGTTCCAAGCTGCTCATGACGCCGCTTTGAATGACTTGGTCGATGAAATTCTCATCGACCACGAAGTCGCCGCTACCAACCCGGCCATACCGGTTTCACCGCAGGAAATCGACGAACGCATTCGCATGCTTGCGGGACGTTTTGACAATCGCACGGAAATGGCGGCAGCGGTTGCCGGTGCCGGTCTGCGCGATGAAGCCGCACTGCGCTCCGCAACGGCCACGCGCATCCGCCGTGAAAAGTGGGTTGAAAGCGAGATCGCGCCGACGGTGGTGGTGACGCAACGAGAGGCGCGTGACTGGTATGAAGCGAACCGGGAAACGCAGCGCATCCCGGAACGTGTCGCGGTGCGCCATGTTTTCCTGCCGACGTTGGATCGCCCGCCGGAAGAAGTGAAAGCGAAGATGGAAGCGGCATTGGCGGAACTTGTTTCCGGCAGAAAAAATTTCGCCACCCTCGCCCGCGAGACAAGCGAAGATCCCGCGACCAAGGGCAAAGGTGGCGAACTCGGCTGGATCACGCGCGGGCGGGTGATCGCCGATTTCACCGCGGCGGTTTTCGAACTACAGGAAAACAACCCCACGTTGATCCGCAGCCGCATCGGTTGGCATCTCGTCGAAGTGACGGATCGCAAACCGTCGGAAGATCGTTCGTTCGAAGATGTGCGTGCAGAAACCATGAGCGCACTGGAGGCAATCAAACGCCGGGATGCACTGCGCGCGCTTCGTCACGGGTTACGGAAAGACGCGATGGATAAGATTCGGATCTTCCGTTGAGCGACCGCATTTCCGCGCGATTTTTCCTGTCGCCTTTGCGGATATGACCGGATGCGAAGAGGAATCTTGCACGGCGGCGCGGATCGGGAATGCTCAACGGAAATGTCCGCCGGAACCACGCATCAAGACCTTCGCCAGTGGGTCGAGGAAACCGCCGCCCTTTGCCAGCCGGACACCATCGAATGGTGTGATGGCTCGCAACAGGAATGGGACCGCTTGACCACGCTGATGGTCGAGGCCGGCACCTTGGTGCGACTCAATCCGGAAAAGCGGCCGAATTCATTTCTCGCGCGTTCTTCCGCATCGGACGTCGCCCGCGTGGAAGACCGCACGTTCCTTTGCCCGAAACGCCGCGAGGAAGCTGGGCCGACAAACAACTGGGCGGACCCGGCGGAAATGCGCGCGAAGCTGCGCGAAAAGTTTTCCGGCTGCATGAAAGGCCGGACGATGTATGTCATTCCGTTTTGCATGGGTCCGTCCGATTCGCCGCTCGCGAAGATCGGAATCGAGATCACCGACAGCCCGTATGTGGTCATCAACATGCGGATCATGACGCGGATGGGCGCGCATGTTTTGAAGCGTCTTGAAGATGAAGCCGCGGGCCTCATCGGAAAAAAACGCGATGGCTACGGCAATTTCATCAAGTGCCTTCACTCCGTCGGCGCGCCGCTCACTGTTGGCGAAACCGATGTTCCATGGCCATGCAATGAAGATAAGTACATCGTCCACTTTACCGAGGCACGGGAGATCATGTCCTTTGGCTCCGGTTATGGCGGCAATGCGTTGCTTGGGAAAAAATGCCTCGCCCTGCGCATCGCCAGCAACATCGCCCGCGAGCACCAATGGATGGCCGAGCACATGCTCATCCTCGGCATCGAAAAACCCGGCGGCGCGAAAACCTATCTCGGTGCCGCGTTTCCCTCCGCCTGCGGCAAGACCAACCTCGCCATGTTGATCCCGCCGAAAATCTATCAGGAGTCCGGCTGGAAAACCACCATCGTCGGCGATGACATCGCGTGGCTGTGGCCGCACGAAGACGGCAGCCTGCATGCGATCAACCCGGAAACCGGTTACTTCGGCGTGGCTCCCGGCACGTCCTACAAAACCAATCCGCGCGCGATGGAAACCATCCGCGGAAATTGCATCTTCACCAACGTCGGCCTCACCGATGACGGCGATGTCTGGTGGGAAGGCCTCACCAGCGAGCCGCCCGCGCACGCGATCGACTGGACCGGCGCGGACTGGACGCCCGATTGCGGTCGCGTTTGCGCGCATGCGAATGCACGCTTCACCGCGCCCGCTTCGCAATGCCCTTCCATCGATCCCGAATGGGAAAACCCGGATGGCGTGCCGATTTCCGGCATCGTCTTTGGCGGTCGCCGCGCAACTACGATGCCTCTCGTATTTCAAGCGTTCAACTGGAGTCACGGTGTGTACCTCGGCGCGATGATGGGATCGGAAATGACCGCCGCGGCGTTCGGCCAGCTCGGCAAAGTCCGCCGCGATCCGATGGCGATGCTGCCCTTCGCCGGCTACAATATGGGCGCGTATTTCGCGCATTGGTTGGAAATGCGCCGTTACATCCGCCAAGTCCCGCGGTTTTTCCACGTCAACTGGTTCCGCAAATCCGCCGAAGGAAAATTCCTGTGGCCCGGCTTCGGCGAAAACATGCGCGTGCTCGAATGGATCGTGAAACGCTGCACGGGATCCGCCACCGGCCACGAAACCCAGATCGGCTGGATCCCCGACATCGAGGCCTTCAATCTCGAAGGACTCGATGGATTTTCCGACGCGGATTTCGAAAAAGTCATGGAATTCAACCACCAGGAATGGCGCGATGAAATCATCAGCCAGGCCGAGTTTTTCGTGGATCTCTACGATCACATGCCCAAGGAGCTCATTTTTCAACGCGAACTCGTCGCCGCAAGGTTGGTGTGAGAACCGGTTTTGGGGTTGCGTCCGGCAGCGGGCGGGCCTATCCCGCGCGCGTCATGTCCGTACTTGTTGGCCGTCCCGCACCGTCCTTCCGCGCCAAAGCCGTGAAGGGAGAAACCATCATCGAAGATTTCTCGCTCGATCAATACATTGGGAAAAAATACGTGGTCCTGTTTTTCTACCCGAAGGACTTCACGTTTGTTTGCCCGACCGAGCTGCATCGTTTCCAGGAAGAACTCTCCGAATTCGAGAAGCGCAACGTGGCGGTGGTCGGCTGTTCGACGGACTCCGAATTCTCGCACTGGGCATGGCTGCAAACCCCGCGCCAACAGGGCGGCATCCAGGGCGTGACCTACCCGCTCGTCGCCGACATCAACAAAACCATTTCCGAGGACTACGATGTTCTCGCCGGCGGTTTTGAGGAAGATGAAGAAGGCAACGTGAATGTGACCGGCGAACTCGTCGCTTACCGCGGGCTTTTTCTGATCGATCAATCCGGCATTGTCCGCCACCAGGTGGTCAATGACATGCCGCTCGGTCGCTCGATCCGCGAGTGCCTGCGCGTTGTTGATGCCCTCCAGCACTTCGAGCAATTCGGCGAAGTCTGCCCGATGGATTGGCAGAAAGGCGACGACGCCATGACTCCCGACCACAACGGGGTCAGCGGTTATCTCTCGAAATAATCCTTCCGTTCATTCTCCATGGTCGACAACTTCGACCGCGCAAACCTCCGCACCTACTTCATCATGGCTTACGATCTCATTGTCATCGGTGGTGGCCCGGCCGGCTACGTCGCCGCAATCCGCGCCGCTCAACTCGGAAAAAAAGTCGCATGCGTGGAAGCAGACCGCGCTGGCGGAACCTGCCTCAATTGGGGCTGCATTCCGACAAAAGCCCTGCTGAAAAATGCGGAGATTTACCACACGCTCAAGCACCGCGCCGCGGAGTTCGGCTTGAAGATCGATGGACTTTCCTACGATTGGTCCGCCGTTGTCGGCCGTTCACGCAAGGTTTCCGATCGCCTCGCAGGTGGCATCGAGTTTCTTTTCAAGAAAAACAAAATCGATTACATCCGTGGCTTTGGCTCGGTGGAAGGCACCGGCAAAGTCGGCGTGAAAGCCGCCGATGGTTCGACGCAGGTTCTCGAATCCAAGGAGATCCTCATCGCCACCGGCGCGAAACCACGGTCGCTGCCGCCTTTGCCGTTCAACGGAAAATCCGTCATCAGCTCGAAGGAAGCGATGACCCTCGCCGAGCAACCGAAGGAAATGATCATCATCGGCGCGGGTGCGATCGGCGTTGAGTTCGCCTACGTTTACAACGCCTTCGGCACCAAGGTGACCATCGTCGAAATGCTGCCGCAGGTTCTGCCGGTGGAGGATGATGAAGTCGGCGCGGCGTTGGAGAAATCCCTGATCAAGCAAGGCATCCGCTGCCTCACCAATACCAAGATCACCGCGATGAAGGACCACGGCACGCACGTGGAACTCACGCTCGATGGGCCGAAGGAAAAAGGCACGATTTCCGCGGAAGTTTGCCTCGTCGCCATCGGCGTCGCACCGGTTCTTCCCGGCGGCCAGCAACCGCAGCTCACCGACCGCGGATTCATCCAGGCCGGTGATCGTTACGAAACTTCCATCAAAGGCGTCTATGCCATCGGGGATGTCACCGGCCCGCCGCTGCTCGCGCACACCGCTTCCTTCGAAGCGATCCAGTGCGTCGATGGCCTTTACGTGGACGGCCACAAGCCGCGCCAAGTGACCAATTTCCCGGGCTGCACGTATTGTCATCCGCAGGTCGCCTCCGTTGGCAAAACCGAACGGGCGCTCAAGGAAGAAGGCATTGAATACATCGTCGGAAAAATCCCGTTTGTCGCTATCGGCAAGGCAATCGCAGCCGGCGAGCCCGATGGTTTCGCGAAACTCCTCTACGGCAAAAAACACGGCGAACTTCTCGGCGCGCACATTATCGGCGAAAACGCCACCGAGCTCATCGCCGAGATGGGCGTCGCACTTGATCAGGAGCTCACCATCGATGACATTCACGCCACCATCCACGCCCACCCGACGATGAGCGAAGTCATCCACGAGGCGACTCTTGCCGCCGAAGGCCACGCGATTCATTTCTGATTCATTTCTAAATCCCAACCCAATAAACCGATGAAAATCCCCCTGTCGATTCTTGCCGTTCTCGCCGCTGCTTTTTGTAGTTCGGCGTCTGCCAAAGAAAAATCCGATGTCCCGCGCGGCTTCGTGCCGCTCGCCGAACTGGCCGAGGCGAAAAAAGAGGCACTCGAAAAGAAGCGGCTCATTGTCCTCGTCGTGAAAGGAACGGATGATTCCTGCCCGAACTGCGTGGCCACGCTCGGAAACGGAACCCGCGCGGTCGGCTCCGACGTCGTAAAAGTCTTTACTCGTCCGGCCATCATCAAAGCCGCGGATAAGAAGGATTTCGGCCCCGCCCTCGTGCAGCGGTCCGCCAAACATTTCACGGAAGGCGCGGCGGTCACCTTCGTCGTGATGGACCCCGCGATGGAAAAAATCATCGTCGAGGCGGACCGCGGCGAACTTCAGGACGATAAGAAAAAGATCGCTGCGTTCAAAAAAACCGTCAGAGAAGCGAAAACCGCTTTGAAAAAATGACGCGGAAACAGGCGCGGAGTCAGTGGTTTCATCTGGCACTGCCCGGGCACCTCCGTTTCATTTCCAGGTAACGGAAAACTTTTCCGCACCTCCGGGGTTTGATCCCCCGCATGAAAACCCGCCGCGATTTCCTCCGCTCGACCGTGCTCGGCGTGTCCGCGTCCTGGACCGTGCCGGGATTCATCGGCAACACCTTCGGCCAGCTCCACGATGCCGCCAAGGATCTCGCCGTGCAGCCCGTCACCGGCAAGGACGGCACGATCCTCGTCGTGTTGCAATTGGCCGGCGGCAACGACGGCCTCAACACGCTCGTTCCCTATGCCGATGACGCCTATCATCGCGCCCGCCCGCGCTTGCGGAAGACGGACAAGGAGATTCTGCGCCTCAACGATCATGTGGGGCTGAATGCATCGCTGCCATTTCTCAACTCGCTTTACCAAGGCGGCGACCTCGGCGTCATCCAAGGCGTCGGTTATCCGAATCCGAACCGTTCGCACTTCGTTTCCACCTCCATTTGGGAAACCGCCGACACCGCCAACCGCTCGAACACCGGCTGGCTCGGTCGTTATTTCGACAATGCCTGCCCGGGCGCCGATCCCACCGTCGGCATCAGTTTCAATAAAACGCAGCCGGAAAGTTTCGGTGCGAACCAAAATCCCGGCATCTCGCTCAACACGCCCGAGCTTTACCGCTGGATTCATGGCGGCGGTGAAATGGCGATGGCCGAGGAGTTTTTCGACAAGCTCAACCAGCCGGACGAGGAAACTCCGATGGACGGCGCATCGATTGACATGCCGGCCGGCGGAAAACCCGGCGGCATCCACGGTGAGACCAACCTCGCGTTTCTCGAACGCGTCGCGATGGATGCCCGGGTCAGCTCGGACAAAATTCTCGCCATCGCTTCAAAGCATAAAACCAGCGTAAAATACGACGGCACGGCGCTCGCCCGGAATCTCAACCTCGTCGCCCGCATGATCGCCGGCAAAATGCCGACGCGCGTTTATTACGTCAGCCACGGCGGATTCGACACCCACAACCGGCAGGTCAATTCCCATGATCGCTTGCTCACCCAGCTCGACAGCGCGTTGAAATCCTTCTTCACCGATCTCAAACAACAGGGCAACGACAAGCGGGTGGTTCTCATGACGTTTTCCGAGTTCGGCCGCCGTGTTGCGGAAAACGCCAGTGCCGGCACCGACCACGGCAAGGGCTCCTGCATGTTTGTCGCCGGCCCTGCCGTCAAAGGCGGCATCTACGGCAAACCACCGAGTCTCACCGATCTTGCCGATGGCGACCTCAAACACACCGTTGATTTCCGCAGCGTGTACGGCTCTGTTCTCAGCGACTGGCTTCGCGCTCCCGACCTCAAGCCGATCCTCGGCGCGAGTTATCCGAAACTCCCGATCATCGGTTGAACCCCGGAGCTCGTGGCTGCGGCGTCCCACCGCAGTGATTGAGCCGGGGCGGCAGCATCTCAAGAACAATCGAGCGCGGGATACAAATGGCGGCTCAGGGTTTCCCAAAAGGAACGGTGACTTCATCACTCCAAGAGAATTTCGTTCACCCAAGCATCTCCGCCCTTGAGGCAATCAGTTAACTCGCGAAGGGGTTTCATAACTGTGTAGAGCAAACTGTTTTTACGTTTTGCCACATCGGTCGGATTTCAGGCTCTCAAAACCAATGCCAATGGCAACGCGGTCTATCGTCAGCGGATCATAAGGAACTTCGAAGACAATTTCAAAGGATGCGTTTGGTTTGAAATCCGTTGCTTTACTTGGGGTCAATCCGCATCCCACAACCGCATGATGTGTTTGCCATTTTCCGTTTTTCCGCGACTTGTGAGCGACGACTGGCTGCCACACCGTATCGGTTTGATATTCGGTGTAAGTATAAGAATGGGTGGAAGGGTTGGTGACCCAAAAGACGGCTTGTTTTCCCTGCGGGGGTTCACGGAATCCAATGAAACGGATCACAGGTGGTTCCGGTTCGAGGAGTTTGTGAATGATGAGGCCGCTTACTGAACACACGATGAGTAGCGCAGTGACCCACCACGCGCGGTGTTTGTTCCATAAGGTTTTCACAAGTTGAATCCTTGCGGAACCCGCGATGAGCGCAAGGTAAAGCCGCGATCTACACGTAAGTCCGTTCGTACTGTGGGGTCGTCGAAGGCAACTCCGGTCAAAGCCGCCGGAAAAATCATTCGTCTCTCCGGATTTCCTTCCTACATTCGACCGCGATGAAAGCCATCTTCTTCCAAGCCGGAAAAGCCCTTGATGACCCACAGGCCGCGGTTTTGCGGGAAATCGAAACTCCACAACCGACCGGGCGCGACGTGCTCGTGAAAATTGAAGCGGTTGCGCTCAATCCGGTGGACACCAAAGTCCGGCCGGATGCGGGGGAAGATGATGCGGTGCTCGGTTACGATGCCGCGGGCGCTGTGACCGCTATCGGAGAAGATGTGAAATTCCTAGCCATCGGAGATAAAGTTTATTATGCGGGAGATATCAAGCGACCCGGAACCAACGCCGAGTTCCAGCTTGTGGACGAGCGCATCGTCGGCAACCGTCCGGAAAATCTAACAGTCGCAGACGCTGCCGCGCTGCCGCTCACCGCGCTTACCGCATGGGAAGCATTGTTCAACCGCTTGATGATCGACTCCGGCGGAAAAGACTCCGGCCGCACACTGCTCATTATTGGCGGCGCGGGCGGCGTCGGCTCGATTGCCATCCAGCTTGCGAAGTGGGCGGGCATCCGGGTGATCGCGACCGCCTCGCGCGAGGAAAGTTCCGCGTGGTGCCGTGATCTTGGCGCGGATGATGTGGTGAATCATCACAACCCGCTGCGGACGCAGATCGAAAAACTCGGATTGGATAACGTGGACTTCATCGCGAATTTCCACGATACGGCCCAGTACTGGGAAACGATGGGCGATCTGATCGCGCCACAGGGCCGCGTCGTTCTTATCGTCGAGTCATCGGAAAATCTTCCGCTCGGCGGGGCATACAAAAGCAAGAGTGTTTCGATTTCCTGGGAGTTCATGTTCACGCGATCGATGTTCGCGACGGCGGATCAGGAAAAACAGCGCGGGATCCTCAATGAGATCGCGAAACTCATCGATGCCGGAGTGCTCCGCACCACATCCAACGGCAGCGCTGGAAAAATTTCCGCGGAGAACATTCTCGCCGCGCACAAGGCCATCGAATCCAAACGCACGGTCGGAAAAATCGTGCTGGCGGGTTGGTGAATTGTGGCGGCCCGTGGCGGCAAACCAGCGGGAGCTCCACATCCTCCGGCAAACAAAGGATGACCACTGATTTACTGATGCGTAATGATTGGGAATCCTGTAAATTCTGAACAATCCTGTAAATCCTGTTTAAGAAACCTCCGCATGAGGAGAGACCACGGATTTCATGGAGAACACGGATGGATTTCTCCGATCATCACGCGGTCCGGCGAAACAAAAAATTACCACTGATTGCGATTTACTGATTTTCGGAAAGATCAAACCGCGAAGAAAGAGGAGGAAACCGCGAATCGAACGAATCGGGCGAATCATTGATTGGCGGGAGCTGATGTTTTGTGATCGCTGCCAGGTTCCCAAGTTGACGGGGCACGCATTGGTATCCTGTGTCTTCAATTCGCAAGATTCGCCCGATTCGCGGTTGTTACAAATTTCCTTGGCGTCTTGGATGTTGCCATTTCTCTTCCGCCATGCACAAGAGGCATGGCGGTTGAAAACCGCCGCCACTATCGACAGCCGCGCTCGCTTCCGCCACGTTGCGCACATGCTCGATGGTTCGCTGCTGTTGCTTGGGATTTCCGGCCCGGAACTGACATCGGAAGAAGCCGCGCTGTTCCGGAAACTGCGGCCCGCGGGTTTCATTTTGTTCACCCGCAATATCGTCACTCCGGAGCAAACCCGGAAACTCACTGACGACCTCCGTGCGCTTTCCTATGACGATCCGATCATCGCCATCGATCAGGAAGGCGGCCGCGTGACGCGCACGAAGGAAATCGCCCCCGCCGCGCCATCCGCGCCGCAACTCGCCGCCAAGGCGGATTACGGGATCATCGCGGATGCGGCGGTGCTCACGGCGGACTTGCTGCGTCTGCTTGGCTTCAATCTCAACTTCGCGCCTGTGCTGGATCTCGATCATTTTCCGGCGGAAAAAAACGCGCTCACCGGCCGGTCATGGGGCCGCGACCCGCAACGCGTGATCGATTACGCCGGCCATTGGAACCGATGGTTGCGCAAACGCCACATGGTGACTTGCGGAAAACATTTTCCCGCCGGAGGGCGCGCGGTTTCCGATCCGCATCACGATCTCCCATCGTCTCCCGCGACCATCGAGGAACTGCTGTGCGAGGACGTTTTACCCTACACCGCGCTGATGCCGGAACTCGACGCAATCATGCTCGCTCACGTGGATTTTCCCGCGATCGATGCGGAGCTTCCCGCCTCGCTTTCGCCGCGCGTCATCCGGCGTTTCCTGCGTGATCAACTCGGCTTCGATCATCATCTCGTTCTCACCGACGATCTCGACATGGGCGCGATCACCCGCCGCTACGGTCGCGGCGAGGATGTCAAACTCGCCATCCGCGCGGGCAACGATCTGGCGATGATCTGCCATGCCACGGATACGGCGGGAACCGCGGCGGAAGCGCTCGGCACGCTGCCCGCCGCGCTGCGCGACGAAGCCGCAGCGCGCGTGGAGAAATTCCGCCGGAAAAAACTCCATCCGCCGTTGGAATGGTCGCGCGTGAAATGGCAGGAAACCGCCGGAAAACTTACGTCCCTTTCCGCAGCATTCGTTGATCCCCCGGACCCTTTACCCACCTCGCCGGTGGCAAAATATTGATCCACCATCGCCGCAGAGCCCATTGTAAAACGCACGACTCGCCGGGCATCGGGCGCGGAAAGCATGAGGGACATTCGCCGTAACTCATTGATTTCCGGTGGTGGCATGAAACGCGCAATGATTCCATTGAACCCAAAACTTCAACCACAATGACAACACACTCATCTCTTGTTTTCAGCGGCATTCTGGCCTTGTCGGGCGTAATGATTTCTTGCGAGTCCAAGCGCGAAGAAGTGCGCGAAGAATCGCTTGAGGAAAAAGCGGACGCCTTGGATTCGAATGCGGAACAGGTACGGAAAAACGCGGAAGTCGCCGCGGACAACGCCGAAGAAACCGCGGATGCCCTGCGGAACAATCAATCAAAGGCTGCCGAGAGTGCGGCTGATGCAGCGGACCGTGATGCGGATGCAATTCGTGACGCCGCCGAGAAAAAAGCGGATGTGATCGAAGAAGAAGCAGACGAAACGCGCGAACAGAAATAATCCGTGGTTTTCCCAATGCCGCCATTGGTGCCTTGTCATCAGGGCGGCATTTTTTTTTGATCAAACATACATCGGTCCCCTGCAACATTCGACAGTGAGCGGAGACTGTGGTTTTTGCGTTACCCCCGGTGTGTCAGCCGGGTAGTGTCCTAATTTGAATTGTTCCACAGTATCCGGTGAAACTTGTTGCACTGGATCTCAGGCGAAATTGCCGGACGCGATTGCCGCCCTCACTGCATCCGAGGGGTCGTTGATTGGTGGCAACTTCAGCACCGCGACGTATTGCGGCTCGGTCCCGTTGTGGAATGCCCAAGCGAACGCTTCCGTGGCCTTCGGGTGCCCTGAAAGGGTGAACGTCTCCACGTCGCCGTCGAAGACCTTCTGATCTTCATAAAACTCCACGACGCGGCTTGTTCCTGAATGCGCGCAGTCGCAACCGTGGAGAGCGGTGACGGCTTCGGTCAGGTTTTGGATGTATTGGATCACAAACCTTAGTTTGGATCGACCTGCCGAGAGGCGTCCCGTTCAACCTTCTTCCGCAATTGCTTTTTAAGGTAGTCAATCAGGGTATCGATATCGTCGATATCCTCTGGAAGCACGGGATCGTCTCCCACAAGGGCGAGCGTGAGTTGATTACCGGCGAGTGGAACTGAAATTTCGGCGATCATGTTTCCTGTAGGTGAAGGTCTGTAAAGGGGCTGGCTCACCGGAGGATTCCCCTGTGCCTGCGATCGGGCGGGAGCGGCAGACTGGATGACCTCACCAATAAGTGGCGAGTCGTCCAAGAGTTCATCGTCTTCAAGCTCATCAAACTCCGAGTCTACGCTGAATTGGCCGCCAGTAAACTCTCTATTTTGGTGGAAAATCTGAGCCGCTTTCGCCGCTCCTTCTTGGGTAAACTTCTGGTGAAAGAGTTCGCTAGCCAGCATCTTCTCCGACAAATCACCATTCCGCTCGTGGATCGACTTGAACAATTTAGGGCTGAGTGCGGCTTGTTGCTTTGCCTGCTTGGCGTCTTGGACGTTCTTCGGGAAAAGGATCCGGAGCGCTAAGTCCGAAATTTGAGTAGCTCCGCCATCGCTCATGATTAGCCCGTAAGCCCTGAGCGCACCGAGCACGCCTAGCGACCTTCCATTCGCACTGTTGAAGCCCATCGCTTGGAGGGCGATCGGCGTTTTCACCGCCGTGCGCTTAGCTTCCGTATGCAGTTTGGATGCGTATTCCAGCGCTTTCTGGAGAGTGAGGGCGGGGAAGTTGGGGCTGCGTTCTTTCGATGCCATGCCACCGAAGTAGAGCCTTTCTAACTAGCTGTCAACCCTCAATCTATCAAGAAATCTGGATTAATTGAATTTATCCAGTAGATTAATCTTATAAATAATCCGGGCAAACGTAATTCTTTCCGCAGCGATGGCACGGCCCAATCAAAAACCGGTCATGGAAAGCGCCTCTCGGCGCGCGACTTCCATGCTTGGCGGGGATGGAAAAATCCCGAGCCGGGCTCATACCCCACAAAGTCATGAGTCAGCGAACTTGGAAACAAGACGGCTGGGTCTACTGCTGGTGGTTCCGACACTACAGGACCGGGAAAATTGTCCGTCGCCCTTGCGGGCGGCCTTTCCGGTTCTGGGTCGGCCACAACTAAGTAGCCCAGCCTTGGGGTCCGGGGGTGTTTCAGCACCCTCGGGCCTTTTCTATCTGCAACCAACGGGGCTAGCTTGGTGCGACGTGAGGATTCCCATCTACGACGTCGAGGGTTCAACCCCCTCTAGCTCCACCAGTTAAAAAAGTAATACTTTATTCGATGTAGTCACGCAAGAGCTTTTCCAGTAGGGGCGAAGTTTTCCCGCCCCACTTGGCCAGTGCCGCCGTTAGGACGTCTTCGTCCACCGACACCGAGGTTTTTACCTTCGTCTGGCCCGCGGGCCGCCCCGCCCCAGGACGCGCCCCTCCTTTTTTTGATTCTTTTCCTACTTTTTTCATTGCCGAGGTGAATGAATTAAGTCATACCTTTTTCAGAAAGCAACGACAAATGAGCAACAACCTCTCCACCGACAAGAAGATCATGGCAATCTCAATGCTCTGCGAAGGCAACAGCATCCGCGCCATTGAGCGCATGACGGGAGTGCATCGCGATACGATCATGCGCCTTGGCGTTCGTGTCGGTCAGGGTTGCGCTGCAATCATGGATGACAAGATGCACGGCCTTAATATCCCACTCGTTCAAGTTGACGAGCTCTGGGGATTCATCGGAGCCAAGCAAAAGACCGCCAAGGCAAACGACATGGAAGACGCGGGCGATATTTGGGTGTGGGTAGCGATGGACGCTGAAACAAAATTGGTTCCGACCTTTCTCACCGGAAAGCGCGACAAGATGCACGCAGTCCAGTTCATGGATGACCTTGCCACACGCTTAGTTTGCCGCCCGCAGATTTCCTCTGATGCCTTCCGTCCTTACGTGGATGCCATTGAGCGGGCCTTTGGTTCGGAGGTGGACTACGGGACGGTTATTAAAACCTTCACCCACACCGATCTGGAAGCCACCCGACGCTACTCGCCGCCGGACGTCCTCAAGACCGAGAAAAAAGTCGTGAGCGGCAACCCGGATATGAAGCTGGTTTCGACCTCCTACATCGAAAAACAGAATCACACTGTCCGGATGCATTGCCGCCGTCTCTCGCGATTGACGAATGCTTTCAGCAAGAAGCGCGAGAACTTCGACGCCGCGATTGCCCTTCATTACGCCTACTACAATTTCGCCAAGGTCCATGGTTCGATCCGTTGCACTCCAGCAATGGAAGCTGGAATCGAAAAGAGCCAATGGAAGGTGTCAGATATTCTCGAAGCAACCGGAGAAGTTTGAGAATGTTCCACGGTCAAATTAGGACACTACCGTCAGCCGAGTACGGTTGATCTCCGCTCAATGCTGCGATTACCTTGGAGCGGATGAACGCAACGGGATTGGAAAAATCCGCTCTATGTGATGACGCGTTTGCGCGGGCGGGGAAATGGGATCACAACGCGGCGTATTGGTACCACCGGGCCGGAAAACCGATGCCGCCTGCGGCGCTCGCCTTGGCGGAAGAATGGCGCCAGATCGCCAACGAAGTGCTTTGATTCACCGCATGCCGAAACGCGGGAGACATCAAAGCAGTTCAAAGGAATGTCTTGTGACCATCCGGCGGATTGAGGCGTTGCCCGGTGTGGTGGGCGTGATCATTGGCCATTCGTACGGCGGCAAGTCGCTGGGCGCTGATGCAACCACCGGCGCGGTCCGCATCCAAAGGAAAATGAGTGGCGGCTTGAAAGCCGTCACTCAATCGTCGAAGGGACTTCAGGAATTGTTCATCCGGGTGGAGGCCGGATGCGAAGATGTGGTGGCGGAAGAAATTTCAAAGTGGATGTAGAAATGGATGAACCGGAGTAACGGGCCGGGCATTCTTCCGCAGAAAATCCACGATGTGCGTCCGTGGAGAAACAACCTCATCCGCAAAGAGGCTGGTCTGGAGATCAGCGCTTGGTTTCACCAGCCGAGCAATCGTGTCACCGCGGCGCGGAGGGCGAGTTCGAGCACGGCGGCTTCGCCATGCGAAAGTGGAATGGTGATTTTTTTCACGGATTTGTCATCGGTCTGCTGGCGGGAGATCGAGATGAGAAACGGTGCGCGTTCCGGATCGTCGCGCGAGATAAGTTCGGCAGCGCTGTTTGCTTTTTCGGATTGGTGGAAAAGTTTGGTTTGCGGCTGGCGGTTGGCGAGCCCGGCGATCACAGGGCCGAGATCGGCGAGACCCCATTTCATGGTAATCTTGTTTTCCCAATCGAATTGTTTGTCGCCGATCTGCGGCGCGGCATCGACGAATACGGCTCCCTTGGCGCGATTGAGGCCGAAGCGCACGACACCGCCGCTGCCACGGCTGTTGGGTTTGTAGATGACGTGGTCCTGGTACTTCGATGCGGTGGGGCGGGGTGTCTGAGCGACGGCGGTTGCGGGATTTTCGGGGGAGTCATTCATGGCATCGGTGACGATGCGCATTGCGACAGGGCGCGTCAATGGAAAGATGTTCAAACGAACATATTCACCGGCGGAATGTAGCAGAGTCATTCTGGCCTGCCAGAACGAGGCGGGGTGGAAGAGGTGGGCTTGGAAAACTCTTCTACGGTTGCGGCGGAAAACCGAAATGAGATGGCATCTGACATTTCGTGGAAATCGTCTTGGCCGGGTGATGGCGGCGAAGCATTTTTGAATCCGTTGAACGCACGTGTGCTCATTGATGGCCCGTCGGAATTGGTTTTCGACTACGCGATTCCCGCGGGCTTGAACGTGCGGCCGGGTTGCCGGGTGCGAGTGCCGTTGCGCCGGAAACCGTCTCTCGGGACGGTGCTTTCGGTGATGGAAAATGGCGGCGGGGATTTCGCGTTGCGGGAGATTGATTCGCTGGCGGATCCAGAACCGCTGCTTACGCCGGTGATGTTGCGGATGGCGGAATGGATTGCGGGATATTACGGAGCGGGAATTGAAGGCGTGATTCGCTCGCTGTTGCCGGAGGCGGTGCGAGGCGAGGAACACTCTGCGAAAACGCGCCGGATCTCTGTGTTGGTTTCTCCGCCGGATGAGGAAACGCTGGCCCGGCTCAGCAAGCGTGCGCCGAAGCAACATGCGGTCATTTCGTTGCTCGCCGCCGCCGAGAATCTGCGCATGGCAGTGGCCGACCTCGGCGAATCCATGGCCGCTCCACTGAAGGCGTTGGAAAAAGCAGGTCTAGTACGCTTCGAAACCGAGGAAGTCCGCCGCGATCCGGAAGCGGACGGAATCGAGGAGGTCGTCGAAACCCTGCCGCTGGCAATGAACGCGGCGCAACAACTGGCGTGCGACCGCATTGTTGCGGCGATGGCGGAGGAAAAATCGAAGCCGTTTCTATTGCTTGGCGTCACCGGATCGGGAAAAACCGAGGTGTATTTGCAGGCCGCGCGGCGCGCGCTGGATGCGGGCAAATCGGTTCTCGTGCTGGTGCCGGAAATTTCACTCACGCCGCAGACGGTGCGACGTTTCAAATCCCGCTTCGCCGCGGGGCGGGAGGAAGTGGCCGTGTTGCATTCGAATCTCTCGCAGGGCGAACGGTTCGACGAATGGCACCGCATCCGGCGCGGCGGAGCGCGGATCGTCATCGGTGCGCGTTCGGCGGTGTTCGCGCCGCTGCCGGAGCTCGGATTGATCATCGTCGATGAGGAACACGAGAACACTTACAAACAGGAAAGCGTGCCGCGTTATCACGGCAGGGATGTGGCGGTGCTGCGTGCGTCGTTTGAAAACTGCGCGATTGTTCTCGGCTCCGCGACGCCATCGCTGGAGAGCTGGCACAATGCGCAATGCGGAAAGTACGAACTCCTGCGAATGGATGAACGTGCGGACGGCCGGAGCATGCCGCTGGTGCGGGTGATCGACATGCGCATGGAGGTGGCGAAACAAAAAGGCGGATCCACGATGTTTTCGGACCGTCTGCGGGTGGCTCTGGAACAACGGCTGGAGCGGGGAGAACAATCGATCTTATTTCTCAACCGCCGCGGCTTCGCACGTTCGTTGCAATGCCCGAAATGCGGCCACGTCTGCCAGTGTCCGCATTGTTCGGTGGCGCTCACGTATCATCGTGTCGATGAGCGGCTCGTTTGCCATGTGTGCGGGCATCAGGCGATTGTGCCGCGGAAATGCCCGGAGTGCAGTGATCCGGCGATTATCTTCCAAGGATTCGGCACGCAGAAAGTGGAGGACGTGTTGGCGCGCTTGCTGCCGCAGGCGAAGATCGCGCGGGTGGACGCGGATGCGATGCGGCGCAAACACGCGCTGCGCGACATGCTCAACGCGTTCCGCGCCCGCAAGATCCAGATTCTCATCGGCACACAGATGATCGCGAAGGGTTTGCATTTTCCGAACGTGACGCTGGTAGGGATTTTGAATGCGGATCTTGGACTGCACATTCCGGATTTCCGCGCGGGAGAACGGACGTTCCAACTCATCACGCAGGTCGCCGGCCGGGCGGGCCGCGGTGACATGGAAGGCGAGGTAATCGTGCAGACGTTCACGCCGCACTCGCCATCGATCCAGTATGCACGACGGCATGATTTCGACGGTTATTCGGAGCAGGAAATGGAATTCCGCCGGCAGTTCGGATTTCCACCGTTCGGGCATTGCGCGGTGCTCACCTCGCGTTCCAGCCACGAGCGACGCGCCGAGTTCACATTGCAAACATTGCGTCTGCGTTTGACGGAAAATTTGCCGGACAGCATCACGCTCGGCGAAGTTCTGCCATCGCCGCTGGTGCGATCCCACGGGCAGTTTCGTTTCCAGATCACGCTGCGTTCCGCGCAGGCGCGGCCGCTGACCCGCCATGTGCAGGATGTCCTGGCAAAGACGACCTTGCCGGAAGACGTGACGGTGGTTTTTGACATGGATGCGTTGAGTTTCACTTGAGCGGCTTGCTTCTCACGGCGCACCGCGCGATGCTGCGGGAATCATGGGAAACACGCGCGTCGAAAAAGACAGCATGGGCGAGATGGAGGTGCCGGCTGAGGCGCTTTACGGAGCGTCCACGCAGCGGGCGGTGCTGAATTTTCCGATCTCCGGTAGGCCGCTGCCCGCGGTATTCATCCACACGTACGGGCTGTTGAAGGCATTCGCGGCGGAAACGAACGCGGCCCTTGGGTTGTTGGATCATGATCGCGCACGGCGGATTTCCGCGGCGGGACGGGAAATTTCCAGGGGAAAACACGACGCGCACTTTCCGGCGGACGTCTATCAAACCGGCTCGGGCACCTCCACGAACATGAACGTCAACGAGGTGATCGCGGCGTTGTGCAATCAACATCCGGGGGACTCCGTTCATCCCAACGATCACGTGAATCTCGGCCAATCTTCCAACGACACGTTTCCGACGGTGATGCATGTGGCCGCGGCGGTTGCGTTGAACGAAAAGCTGGCTCCCGCGTTGGCGGATCTCACTGCGGCGCTGGAGAAAAAATCCGCGGAATTCGCCGGCATCCTCAAGATCGGGCGGACACATTTGATGGATGCGACGCCGGTCACGCTCGGTCAGGAATTTGGCGGGTGGGCGGAACAAATGCGCCAGGCAAAACGGCGCTGTGCGAGCGCCATTGATGCGTTGATGCCGCTCGCCTTGGGCGGCACCGCGGTCGGCACGGGTCTGAACACCCATCCGGAGTTTGCCGTGCGGACGATCGCGGGATTGGCGGAACACTACGGTTTGCCATTCCGCGAGGCGGCAAACCATTTCGAGGCACAATCGGCCCGCGATGCCTGCGTCGAGGCCCATGGGTTTCTCCAAACCATCGCCGTTTCCCTGCACAAGATCGCCTGCGACATCCGCTTGCTTGCGTCCGGGCCGCGTTGCGGATTCGGCGAGCTCACGCTGCCTGCCACGCAACCGGGCTCATCGATCATGCCGGGGAAAGTAAATCCGGTGATGGCGGAAGTGGTGACGATGGTGGCGGCGCGGGTGGCGGGAAACCAAACGACTGTGGCGTGGTGCGGTGCCGGTGGTTTTTTGGAACTCAATGTCAGCATGCCTCTGCTCGCGGATGTCATGTTGGAAAGCATCGGCTTGCTTGCCGCCGCGTGCTCCGCATTCCATGACAACGCCGTGGCGGGCATCGCTGCGAACGAGGAAACGTGCCGCAGTTTCATCGAGCAATCCTTGGCGATGGTGACCTCGCTGGTTCCGCTGATCGGCTATGATCGTGCAGCGGCCATCGCGAAGGAATCCATGGCCACTGGCAGGACCGTGAGGGAGCTTTGCCACGCGCACGCCGCCGTCCTTGATCTCACGCCGGGGCGGATCGACGAAGCGCTTGATGCCGGCCGAATGGCGGGCGGCGGGCCGGGATTCTAGACCGATTGCCAAAATAGATTTCCGAAAAACCCGCAAAAAAGACTGGTACG
>JAZKIZ010000022.1:0-12934 GCA_040384605.1 Verrucomicrobiota bacterium | reverse complement strand
TGATCCGACTGGCTTTCATTTCCTTGCTCCTCAGAAGACTTTAAACGGGTTCTTACGGCTCAGTTGACCGCGGTATTGGCGCAACTTGGGGCGGAGTGATTTCAAACACTTGTTCCTGTTTTCCCCGGTGCGGTGAGATCGCTGGTTGCATGGGGAAATCGGTTGATTGTAGCGTGACCGCAGGTTTTCCGAACGATGATCGGTCTCGCGCTCAAAATGCTGTTTGGCGATACGGCGAAGTATCTGATGCTGGTGGCGGGATTGTTTTTCGCGACGTTTCTCATCGTCCAGCAGGCATCGGTATTCTGCGGCCTCATGCGATGGACGAGCAGTACGGTAATGAACATCGGTGCTCCCATCTATGTGGTGGAGGAGCGGGTGGAGCAGATCAATGAAACGAACCCGCTGCGTGATACGGATGTCGGCCGGGTGCGTTCGGTTTCTTCCGTGGCATGGGCGATGCCGCTGTACTCGGGCATCCAGCGGGCGCGGATGAACGACGGTTCCTTCAAGACGGTGCAACTTCTCGGCATTGATTCCGGATCGCTTGCCGGAGCGCCGGCGCGAATGTTGGAAGGAAATTTGGAAGATCTGCGCCTGCCGAACACGGTGATCATTGATGAACTCGCCGTCACGCGACTGGCCGATGACCCGAGCCGGCCGATGAAATTGGGGGATCGTTTCGAGATCAACGATGTTGAGGCGCGGGTTGTCGGAATTTGCGAGGCTTTGCGCTCGTTCACCGGCGGACCTTACATCTGGACCACCTATGAGCGGGCGCTTTCCTACACCCCGCCGTCGCGCAAGATGCTGCAGATGGTGATCGCGGCACCAGTGGAAGGAGTGACGCCGGAGCATGCGGCGGATGAGATCGAGAAACGCACGGGATTGCGTGCTTATGTGAACCGTGGGTTCGGGCCGAATCCGCGCGATGGGATGTTGCCGGATGGATCGAAGAGCTATGGCGATTTCAATACGGCGACGATTTGGTGGTATGTGAAGAACACGGGCATTCCGATTTCGTTCGGCACCACGGTGGCGATTGGTTTCATCGTCGGAGTTGCGATTGCCTGCCAGACGTTTTACTCGTTTGTTCTCGATAATCTGAGACACCTTGGCGCGTTGAAAGCGATGGGCATGAGCAATTTCCGGCTTTCGATCATGCTGCTCATCCAATCGACGACGGTCGGCATCGTCGGCTTCGGCATTGGTTTGCTGGCGACCTCGGCGTTTGCGCATGCTTCGATTATCGCGCGCGAGCCGCCGTTTTACATGCCATGGCAAATCCCGGTGGTGGCCTTTGTGGTTGTGCAGGTGATTTGTTTCATGGCCGCGCTGATGGGCATCATCCGCCTGAGCCTTTACGAACCCGCCATGGTCTTCCGCACATGAACGAAAATGGCGGAAAAACAGCGGTGGATGTTCGCGGTGTTTGCAAGCACTTCGGCGAGGGCAACTCGCGGATCGATGCGTTGAAGGACATTCACCTGCAGGCAATGACCGGCGAGATTCTCATGCTGGTCGGTCCCTCGGGATGTGGGAAAACCACGCTGCTGAGTGCGATCGCCGGGACGTTGCGGGTGGACGCGGGGGAAATCGAAGTGTTCGGTAATCTGGTTCACCGGATGAGTGCCGGGGCGCTGACGGGTTTTCGCGCAAAGATGATCGGCTTCATCTTTCAGCAGTTCAATTTAATCCCCACGCTCACGGCCGCCGAGAATGTTGGCGTGCCGTTGTTGATCCAGCGGACGGGCAACGTCATCAAGCGATCGCGGGCGGCCCTTGAGGCTGTCGGTCTTGGTGACCGGTGGAACGAACGGCCGGGAAAACTTTCGGGCGGTGAACAACAGCGCGTGGCGATCGCGCGTGCGCTTGTGCATGAACCGCGGCTGGTGATCTGCGACGAACCGACCGCAGCGCTCGACGCGCACAATGGCGAGGTCATCATGGATTTGTTCCGTCAGGTAGCGCGCTCGAAAGACCGCGCTGTGATCATTGTCACGCATGACAACCGGATTTTTTCCTATGCCGACCGGATTGCCCGGATGGACGACGGAGAAATTGTAGAAGTCAAAGGCCGAGCGCCCGGAGAACGCGCACATTTTGAACACGAACACGCGCACTGATTTACCATGATTGCGAAAACCGTCCGCTATGGCTCCCTGTTGCTCGCCCTTTTGGGCGTGGCTGCGATTGTTTTCGTCACTCGTTTTCAGGGAAAAAAAGAGATGCCGCCGACGAATCCGCCGCCGACGGTGATTCCGGCGAAACCGTTCCAGCATTCGGTTGCCGCGGCGGGAATTTTGGAAGCATTGAGTGAGAACGTAGCGGTTGGCGTGCCGGTTCCGGGAGTGGTGAGCGAGGTTGCGGTGCAGGTGAACGATGTCGTGAGAACCGGCGATGTGTTGTTTCGCATTGATGTTCGCGAGTTGCAGGCTGAGCGGCATGCTGCGGAGGCGAAAGTGAGCATGGCGGCGGCGAAAGTGCCATCCGCAGAGGCGGCGCTGGAAAAAGTGCGCGAACAATACGAACGGTTGAAGTCCGTGGAGAATCCGCGGGCGGTGAGCCGCGAGGATGTCGGGAGCCGGGCCCGTGATGTGGAGATCGCGCGGGCGGAAGTTCAGATCGCCATGGCGGAAAAGGCGGCGGCGGAAAGCGAGCTGAAACGGGTGGATGTGTTGATTGATCGATTGACGGTGCGTGCGCCGCGGGATGGCACCGTTTTGCAGGCCAATGTGCGGGTGGGGGAGTTCGCCGCGACGTCACCGGAAGAACCGGCGATGATCATTGGCGAGACGGGGCGGCTGCAGGCGCGGGTGGATGTGGACGAGCAAAACGCGGCGCGGGTGCGGCCGGGGATGCGTGCGGAGGGAACTTTGAAAGGCGATCCCAGCGTGCATTTTCCGCTCAAGTTTGTGCGCATCGAGCCGTTCGTGATTCCCAAGATTTCACTAACCGGCGCCGGCAACGAACGGGTGGACACGCGCGTTCTCCAGGTCATTTATTCGCTCGATCGCCCGGAAGGAGCGCCGCTCTATGTCGGCCAGCAAATTGACGTCCACATCGAAGCCGCGGCACCATGACGATTCACAATTTCCTTGTTGTTTCCTTTCCGTTGCTTTGCGCCGGATGCAAGGTCGGGCCGGATTTCAAACTCCCGGTTTTTTCTGCCGGCGATGCATGGAAAGAACAACGTGTGGGGCGTGATGCCCGCTTGCCGGATTCATGGTGGAAGTTGTTTGGCGACGGTGATTTGAACCAACTGGTGGTGCGGGCGTTGGCGGCGAACAACGACATTGCCGCGGCAAAGGCACGCATGGATACGGCGCGCGCGCTGACGGGTGTTGATCGGGCACGGTTGTTTCCGCGCCTCGATTTGAATGGCAGCGCCGGGATTTCGCGGGTTTCACAAGATGCGGTGACAAGGAATTTGCCGCCGGGCGTTGCGGTGGATTTGGAAAGCGAACGTTATCGGGCGACGTTTGATCTTTCTTATGATCCGGATTTGTGGGGCCGCAACAAACGGCTGTTAGAAGCTGGCAATGCGGATGCCGCCGGTGCGGAAGCGCTGCTTGATGTGCAAAGGCTCGGCATCGCGACCGAAGTTTGCCGTCAGTATTTTTTGCTGCGTGGACTCGATGCGCAGGAAGCAGTTCTCCGCGATACGATTTCTTCACGTGAGAGCGGCCACGATGTTCTCCGCAGTCGCACGGATGCAGGATTGGCGGATGGACTTTCCACGAGCCAGGCGCGTGCCGAGATCGAACTGGCGCGCAACGATCTGGCATCGGTGCAACGGCAACGCGGTGCTGCGGAACATGCCTTGGCGGTTTTGTGCGGGACGTTGCCGGCGAGCTTTTCCGTCGGGGCGAAGAGCAGTGCCGCCAAACTTCCAGAGTGGCGTGCCGGATTGCCCGCACAGGTGTTGCACCGGCGGCCGGACGTCCGCGCTGCGGAGATGGAACTGCGGGCGGCGAACGCACGCATCGGCGTTGCGGAAGCCGCGTTTTATCCAAATTTTCCGCTGACTGCATCGGCAGGATTTGAATCGCTGGAACCGAAACGATTTCTCGACTGGCAGAACCGGGTGCTTGCGCTCGGCGGAGGTCTTGCGCAACCCGTTTTCAACGCGGGATCGAACCGCGCGAATTTTGATGCCGCGGTGGCGGGCCGTGACGAAGCGCTGGCGAATTATCGCAATCGATTGCTCACAGCACTGCGCGAGGTGGAGGATGCATTGCTCGATCTGAAGGCGTTGGCGGCATCGCGCAAAGCGCTTGAGCGGGCGTTGGCAGCATCGGGCGAGGCGAAGTCATTGGCGCAGGAACGCTTTGAGAAAGGGCTGACGAATTATTTGGAGGTGGTGGATTCCGATCGCACGACGCTCAATGTCCGCTTGCTGTTGGCGCAGTCGATCGCCCAGGAACGGATCGCGTGGGCGGCGCTTGCCAAGGCGTTGGGCGGCGGTTGGAGTGGTAAGTGAACGCACGGTCACAGCGACTTGACGTGGAGCGTGATTTCCTGGCGGTGACCGGTTCGCGGATCGGTGGCGGTGACGGTATGGGTGCCGGGAATCAGGTGAATGATTGGCTCGGGAAGTGCCGGCTCGATCCGGAGAGTGGCCGATGACCAGCGGGCGGTGCCGGGTAAATTTGTGACGGGGCGCATTTGATCGGAGCCGGATGGAATGTCCGGATCAAGGAGCAGCGTGGAACCTTGGGCGGGAACAATGACGCGCAATGGTTCCTTGTCGGGGTCGGCCGGCTGCGGAGCGAGCGCGAGTTCGTGGCGGCGGTTGTTGTGGCTGGAAGCAAACCACGATGCATAGGACGCATCGAGAACAGCCCGGCCATCCTCGGTGTAATCCGCGGAAAGCGCGACGGGAGGAAGCGTGGCCGCGGGCGCGAGATCGCGAACGATGTGCGGGTTGCCCAGCGCCGCAGGGACCGATTTGCCATTGCGGCGATCAATGGAAACCTGGACGAGCGATTTGGATTCCGGAAACCATTTGGGTGAAGTGTCACGGTGGGCGCGGACCATGACGCGATGAAAAATCGGTGCCGCGCCGGAGATGCCAGACAAGTGTTTCATCGGTTGGTTCTCGAAATTTCCCGCCCATACACCGACGGTGAAATCGGGCGTGAAACCGATGCACCAATTGTCGCGAAAGTCGGACGAGGTGCCGGTTTTCACCGCGCAGCGGAACGGGAGATCAAGTGGACCGCCGGGCGGGAAAGCGGGAGCGCGGGCAAGGGCATCGGAAAGAATGTCGGCAATGAGCAGGAAGGAATCTTGTGGCAACGCGGGATGGCGCACGGGTTTGGGCCGCAGTCTGCGCGTGAGGGTGGGGGGAAGATGGGTGCCGAGCGAGGCGAGGGTGGCGTAGGCGTTTGTTAGATCGAGCAAGCGGATCGGTGCGTTGCCGATGGTAAGCCCCAGACCGTGTTGTGAGGGAGTGGCGCCAAGCGTGTCGATGCCGTAAAACGTCAGCAGCTGGTGAAGGGGTTCGGGACCACCCAGGGCATTGAGTTCGCGCATGGCGGGAATGTTGAGCGAACATGCCAGCGCATTGCGGAGGGTGACGGGGCCACGGTATTGGCGGTCGTAGTTTTCGGGAAGGTCGAGTCCTTCGGGTGTGCGGAAAGGCGTGGGTATGTCGGCGATGATCGATGCCGGGATCCGCTGGTTCGTGCCGAGGGCGAGAAGATAGGTGAACGGCTTGAGGGTGGAGCCCGGGGAACGAGGAGCGAGCGCACCGTTGATTTGACCACCACGAGCGTCGTTCCAATCCGCCGAGGAAACGAGGGCGAGAATTTCGCGGGTTGGATTGTGAATGACCACGACGGCGGCATGACGCAGGTTAGCGGAACGGAGCCGTGCCACTTCTTCGCTGACGATGCTTTCGACGTGTTGCTGCAGCGCGCCGTCGATCGTGGTGACGATGCGCTGCCGATTCAGGTTGCGCATGGCACCGGCGAGCCACGGAGCGATGGATCGTTTCCGCAGGGGGCGAAGGACCAATGGCTCGGCCTTCGCTGCGACGATGCGGTGGTCCGGGACATCGCCCATCGCGGCGAGCCGGTCGAGAATCCTATTGCGGCGTTTGACCGCTCGATCGGGATGCCGGAGCGGATTGAGACGTGAAGGTCCCTGGGGCAAACCGGATAGCAGCGCGGACTCGGCGAGGGAGAGATCGGACAGGGACTTTTGGAAATAAAAACGCGCGGCCTCCGCGGCACCGATCCGGTGGTTCCCGTAGTCGAGGCGATTGAGATACTCAGTCAGGATTTGTTCCTTCGACCATGTCATCTCAAGGCGGCGTGCGCCAAGAGCCTCGCGGATTTTCGTCGGAACATCGCGCGATGCGGGCGGGCGCGATATTTTTATCAGTTGCTGGGTGATGGTGGATGCGCCGGAGTGGAAATGACGGTGGCGGATGCCATTCTTCAATGCGCGGGCGGTGGCGAGAAAATCAATTCCGTCGTGGCTCCGGAAGCGTTTGTCCTCGGCCGCGAGTGTGCAGGCAACCAAGTCAGCCGGCAGTGCAGAGGCAAACACGGGGGCGGCGCGGGTGCCATCCAGCGAAGCGAAGTGTTGGAGAATTCTCCCGTGCCGATCGATAAGCACCGGCGAACTTTTCTGCTCCGCCAGCAACGGGCGCGGAAGGGGAATGGCAAAGGGCAGGATGAACCAACCTGCCGCGGCGAAGGTACCCGCGGCGACCATGCTGCGAAGAACTGTTTTCTTTGCCGGTCGGCGGAATTTCACGGCTATCAATGAAAAGGGCGGAACGCGTCAACGCTCCGCCCGGATTGTTTCATCGTCCATTGGCGCTGTCAAAGCGCGTCCTTGCTGACGTCGATAGCGGCGTATTCCCCATCCTTGCGGCGATAAATGATGCTGAGGCAGCCGCGCCGGGCGCTGCGATACAAGACAAATGGCCGGTCGGAGAGCTCGAGTTCCATGATCGCATCTTCCTTGTACATGGTCCGCACCGCGTAGCGATCGGGGAAAATAATGTAGGGCAGTGGATCGGCTTCGGATTCCTGCGGGTGATCCAGCGCTTCTTCATTGAAATAGTGTTCGTCCAAGTGGCGGATCGACTCGTTGCGATGCGGCCGGTTTTTCTTCATCAAGCGGGTCTTGTGCTTGCGCATCCGCCGCGCGATTTTCTCGATGGTCTCATCGATGGCGGTATACATGTCCTTGCCTTCGGTGTGAGCCTCAATGGTGATATGGTTGGCGCAAAAGAGTAGAATTTCGGCAATGTGCCGGTTTTTCTGCACGTCCAGAATGGCTTTCGCCTCAATGATCCGGGGGTAATCCAAATGAAGTCCTTCGATTTTTTTGACCGCGTACTCGCGGAGGGAATCGGTGACATCCTCGTGACGCACCGTCACGGTTACCGGCATGTTGACGTTGGCAGTTTGCATTATCGTTTGTTGGTTTGGTTGGGGATGGCGGTTTTACGCGCATCATCCGTTTATCAACGTGGACGAAAATTCCGATGAATGCCACATCGAAAGCATGAAAAACGCCCGACCCTTGGCGGAGCGTGCTTTTTTACCGCGGCGCGGTGAGGTCTTCAAAGGATGGCGGGCTGGCGGGAGCTTGCGGTGTCGGCTCGGCGGCGGGCATTGGCGAGGTCGCGGGCTGGTTGGCGCTGATGGCCCGGATTTTCGCTTCTTCCAGAAGTTTTCGGAACGAATCGGCTGGTGAGGCGGTGGTGCCGGTGATGTTGAGCGTGAGCCAGCGGAAATCATCGTTGGCGAGAACGAACAGGGTTTCGAGAAGCCCGGCGCTGGGAGAGGCGCCAATGACCGGATCGGCGATGCCAATCCGCAGTTGGCCAGACATTACTCCGCCGCGGGACACGGTAATATTCCCGCGTAGGATCATGCGGCCCTTGGCGACGAGATGAAGATCCCCGAGAGTGACGTTGCCGTTCGCCCTGCGGAGTTCGCCTTTTGCCTGGGTTTCAAAAACGGGGGCATCGAACCATGGATCATCAATCAGTTCGCGCAGGGAATGGAAGACGGGCAGGCCCTTGAGGGTGAGGCCGGAATCCAGGGAATTCGCGAAGCTTACGGCGAGGCTGGATGAAGGAGTTGGGGAATTGGTAAATGAAAAGTAATTGGATTCCGCGGATGTTGTGGTGTTGACCGCGCCGGCCACCATGTTGTCGAACTGACCGCCAAGCAGGTGCACGATCGGGAATTGTTCGAGTTTGACGGCGAGATTCGAAGTGCCGCCTGCATCGTAGGGCGAGAAGGTGCCCGAGAGGGAAAGCGTGCCATTGCGATCTGATTCATGATAGAGGCCGAGGTTGACGATTTCAATCTGGCGGTTGTGGAACTCGATGTGTCCGCGGTTCAGTTTGAGCGGCGGCCAGTGTGGGATCAGCAGGTCGCCGCGGGCAACAATGAGCTGGGGCTTTCCCGATGAATGCCTGGGATAAAATGAAGCGTCGGCCTGATTGAGCCGGATCGGCCCGTTGGCTCCACCTGGCAGGGTTGCCTTGAGGTTGCGGATCGTATAACGCCTGAAATCCACCGCTGGATCGGCCGCAGGTTTGAAACGCAGCTCGCCTTCGCCGGGGGGGTGCAGCTCGAGAACGCCCTCGCGCGCGGTGACTTCATCGCCGGCGAAACTGCTGCCGAGAAATGAAGCCGGGTGGGTGGTGGCATGCAAGCCCGTGAGCCGCAGCGAGGAGAGCAGGTTTCCTTCCGGCCATTGGAGCGTAAGTGACGAGGCGTTGGCACCGGTTGGATTCATACGAAATTGCCGGAGCTCCGCGTTGGCTCCAGTGGCGGTGGCAATTTGATCGGCGAGGTGTTTGCGAAACGATGAACTGTTGGAATAAACGATCGCGCTGCCACAAACGATCAGCGCCAAAATCACAAGTCCGAGCGCGGCGGAAACCTGGATGATGCGCATGCGTGAGGACGCTTCGGGTGTGCGCATTCCCTGCTGCTGCTCGCTGCGTCTCTTGCGTTTGCGAACGCGGATCGCCTGCGAGCCATCTTCCCGGGTGACGAGTTCTCCCGCCGGAGTGTCGCCATTGCCCTGTTTCAAGCGGGCCATGATTTCATCAATGGAATATTTTTCCTGATTGGTTTGCATGGGTGTGTGCGGAAAACGAATGGGCGAAGCAACGGCAGCCCTACTGCCGATAGGGGCGTCCCGATGGGTCGCACAATTCGACGTGGACGAGGAAGATCAACGCGCTGGAAAATCTACGCTGTGCCTTGCTCTGGAAAAGACGACCGATGAGCGGGGCATCGCCGAGGATGGGGACTTTGTCATTTACGAGCTCCACCGAGTCGCGCAGCAGGCTGCCAATGACGATGGTCGCGCCATCGGCGATGGTGAGCTGGGAGGATGTTCTCTTGGCGCTGAACACGGGCATGAGAATCCGGTTCTGGGTGAGAACGGTAGTTTCCGGCATGCCCAGCAGGTTGGTAGTGGGCGTATTGATCGGGCTACCGTAATTGACGAAGCCATCGAACGCGGTGAAGGAGGGATTGAGCGTCACATCCACGAAGCGCTTGTTGGCATCGGCAACGGGCAGAACTTCGAGGACCACTCCGACTTCGCGGGTTTCAAACGCGGTGGGTGTCGCCGGAGTGACGAGAGTTCCGCCACCACCACCACCACCGCCAATTCCGCCGAGGCCGCCGAGGCCGCCGCCGAATGAGGTGGTGCTCACGGAGTTTGGTATCTCGGGAGGTTCATACTCGGTAGGGTAAATGAACTCACGCACCAGGTGAATGGAAGACGCCTGGCCGGATCGGGTGGTAACGGACGGTCGGGCGACGATGTCCACGTTTTTTTTCTGGGCGAGCCCGCGCATCAGTGTCTGGACCTGGCCGTCGGTAAACAAGCCGGTTGCGCCCATGATGCCGGGTGCCACGGAACTGGTTTGTGAACTGCGGTCTTGATTGTTGATCAGAGAATCGATGCTGTTGCTGTCGCTGATCGCATAGTCGCCGGAACGAAGTCCGTTGGTAACAAGGTTGGATTGAACCGCGGCGGAAGGATCGGACGGGATGCTGTCGATCGCGGTTCCGGCGATGGGACTGATCATATCCGCACCGGTGCGGGCGCTGCCATTGCCAAGCGTGCCGCCGGAGGCGAAAACGTGGCTGGCGGAAGCACCGAATGGATTGACCAGCCAATCAAAGCCCAGTTCATCGAGATTGGTTTTCTCGGTCTGGATCATCGTTACACTGACCTTGACCATGACGGGTTCGGATTCGGTCATAACGTCGAGGAGCCGGGTGATGAAATCGAGGTTGGTTGCGGTATTGGTGACGCGCAGGGAATTGCTGGCGGCGTTGTAGTAGGCGGATGCGCCTTGGGGAAACTTGACTCCTTGTTTCTCCAGCGCCTCCTTGGCACCGAGCCGTTGGGTGAGAAGTCCTTGTCGTTCCGCGGTGGTGTCAAAAGGATCGTCGCTCGCCGCTGTGGCGGCCGGGCTTCCCTGGTTGATTGCGGTGAGGAAATCGGGCGGCACGCGATAGGTGCGGGTAATCATTTCGTCACTGGTAAAACCGGCTGGATTGATGATTACTGCGAAATCATCAACGGTGTAGGATGTGCGGGTAATCTCGGTGATGTACTTGAGGACGTGGGAAACTGGAACGTTGGTGAGTTGCAGGTTGATGGGTTGTTCCGCGGCAGCCTTCGCGGCCGGTGAGTCCGGCGCGCCGAGATTGATGGTGATGTTGAAGCCGCGCTGCGCGGGATCAGGCTCCGTGGTATCCAACTCGGCCGCCTTGCTGCGCAGGAAATTGACCGCCTCGAAAATGGTTGCACTGTCGAAGGCAATTTTCGGGATGATGATGCGGTCGAGTTTTGAAGAAATCGTCGGCGTGTCGGGAAGCAAGGGTCCGCGGGCCGTCAATGAGGAGGTGCCGATGACGGGCGGCAACGGGTTCTCCCATGCGGCGTCCACTTCCTTGAGAAATTCCGCACGGGTGTGATCCTGCGCGGTTTTGTAATACTCACTGCGGGCGGCGGCCGCTTTTTCCATGCCCCGGCGGGCGGCGGAGTTGTGGGGATCAAGCCGGAGCACTTCTTCGAAGCGCCGCTTCGATTCGTCAAACTTTCCCAAATCGAATGCACCCTGGGCGATGTAAAGAAGCCGGCGGACTTCATCAACCCTGCGGGCGTGCTCGGCGGTGAGTGCAGGGTTCGTCCGGATTGGGTCGTCGAGTTGCGTACGCATCAAAAGCGCGCCTTCGTTGCTTGGAGCCACATCGGCAGCAAGCACCCGGTCGAGCACTTCCTTCGCGGTCTGCACGTCGCCGGTGCGGGAGAGCTGGCGGGCCTGCTCGACGGCTGCCTGGGCGTAGCGCTCGGTCGCAGCTTGACGAAGGTCGAAAGTGGCCGGAGCGGCGGGCAACCGATCGCGGGCCGCGCCATAGGCCTCAATGGCTTCCGCAAACCGGCCAGCCATGTAGGCCTCGTCGCCTTTGGTGAGGAAATCCCTCGCCTCGACGGCGCGTGCGCCGCGCAGTCCGGTTTCTTGGCGGGCGAGTGCTTCCCCTTGGGCCGACGCGAAATGCGTGGTGCCGATGAGAAGTGCCGCGAATGCAATCGCGGTCCTGCGTAACGCATGTCTGGCGGGTCTTGAAATCTCCATTCGGATGCTTCGCGAAGCTATAGGTGCCGGAATCGGAGAGCGTAAGCGGAAAATCGGGAAATCTCATTTTTTCGCGAGCCAAGGAAACACGAGTTGCACGTTTGCTCCGGCCTGTCTCGGTGGTCGCGGCGGTTTTTCCGGCCGGATGATTTTCGGAAATGTCTGCCGCAGATTGTTCCAGATGAGGCGCAGAGTTGACATACGGAATGGTGTTATTACGAACACTATTCCATGGTCAAGCTCGTCCTCCGGAAATTCCACGGCGGATTTCAGCGATGTCATTGAGAATTGCCGCAGCAAGTTCGTCCGGCCCGGAAAAGCGTTTCACCCCGCGCAGGTGGCGGACAAATTCGACATCAAGCCGTTTGCCGTAGAGCTCGCCGTCAAAATCAAGCAAATGGACTTCAAGGGCAAGGTCATCGCTGCCCATGGTCGGGCGTCCGCCGAGGTTTGCCGCGCCGGTGAATCTGCCGAAGTCCTCGACGTCCACGGTTACCTCCCAAACGCCGGGCGGCGGTAGTTGATGGTGTTCGATCGAAACGTTGGCGGTGGGAAATCCAATCGTCCGGCCGAGTTTCCGACCATGCACAACGGGTCCGGAAATCGAATAAGGGCGGCCCAGCATGCGGGCGGCGTCCGCGAGGTTGCCATCGCGGATCGCCTGTCGGATCCGCGTGCTGCTGATGCGGTCGCCATCGAGCATGACCGGGGCGACGGCTTCCAGGCGAAACGCATGTTCGGCGGCGGCCGCGCGCAGCATTTCCACATCGCCCGCGCGGTTGTGGCCAAACCTCCAGTCCTCGCCAATCGCGATTGTCGCTATGGGTGCTCGCAGCAAGCGGGCGAGAAATTTCTGCGCTTCCATTCGCGCCATTGCTTCATCAAACGGCAGCGGAACGAACAAACCGATCCCCAAATCACGCACGATCTCCGCTTTGTGATCCAGAGAGGAAAGAAGCGAGCTAGGCGCCTTGCCCGGTGCGATCACGCTGATCGGGTGCGGGTCAAAAGTAACCAACCCGGCGGTGCCGCCGCGCAACCGTGCCGCTTCCACCGCACGCCGCAGAACTTCCTGGTGACCGGCGTGGACACCGTCGAAAACCCCAAGCGCCAAGTGCAGCGGCCCGGGTTGGCGGGCCAGGTCCTCCAGGCTGCGGCAGGTGAGCATGGGCTTTGGTAAACCGTCCGCACCGTCGGCATCAAGCGCGGGTCTGGAGAATCATTCGCGAAAACCTGTTGCCTCATAAATCGAGCACACCGAAAGGTTCCTGAGCAGTCGGGGGCGTT
>JAZKIZ010000021.1:0-1311 GCA_040384605.1 Verrucomicrobiota bacterium | reverse complement strand
GCAAAACCCCCAGCCATCGCTGGCTAGGGGTTTCTTAAGGGTTAATCGCTTCCGTCGGATGACGAGAGCAACGGGTTACTACAACAAGCTCGCTTCGACCTTCCGCAGCGTGCCACGCTGCATCTGCAGGTTCAGGCCGAGCAAGTCACGTTCGAGCGCGTTTGCGTGACGAACATTGAGCTGCAACGCCTGGGCGACGGTTTCGACAGCACACGTCACGGGATCAGGCTTGAGCGTGATGTGGCCGCCGACACGATGGCCGCTGCGCAAGGTCGGACCCACGATCTGGAAGACGTCCGGATCTTTGGCATCGAAGTACTGCACCGCGATTTGGCCGCATACGGTATCGGCTTCGATGCCGCATTCGATCATCGTGACCACCGTTTCGCGGACGCTGTCGAAGGTGATGCCGAGTAGGCCGCACACGGAATCGATCTGCTGACGCATGCCGACAAGGAGTTCTTCGATCTTGGTACTGCGCGCGCGGTAGAGGTTGCCTGGGACAACCCCCTGGGCCGCGAGCTCTTTCGTGACATCGAATCGTCCTGCGGCCGCGAGGGCCGAGAGAGAATCGGTATCGACCGCGATCTTGAATTCCTTGCAGTGCAACAACGCTTGGCAGACGTCATTCGGAGACGGCACGTACGCCATCGCGGCGCTGAACAGGTGGCGGATGCCTTTGCGGAAACGCCGGTTGGCGTTACCCGTGGGCAATTCGCCGGCGCAGACGTAGGACAGCAGCGGCTGCAGATGTTCGCGATTGATGATCCGGATGTCGGAGACGAGCCGGAACAGTCGGAAGATCTGCAAGACGTCGGCAACCTCCTTCTGCGGCCAACACGCGACGACATCTTCGCCCTGCATCAGCGTGACTGCGAGCGTGGGCCCGGCCTCGAACTGTTCGATGGCGAGCCGCACGATACATTCCTGCGACACGCGCGGACCGCCGACAATGTCGATGGCCACGCTCTGACGCAAAATCACGAGATGCGGTTCACGATGCTTGGGACTGTTCATGCCGGTTGCAAGAACGGAACCCTTACGACGGGAATCGGCGGTACCGCGGCGGGCGGCGGTGGAAGTGGAACTGTTCACGGATCAAACTCCTCGAAATGGTGAAAATGGAAAACAAACGCGAGTCTATGGAACAAAACCGATCCAACCGTTGCGCCCTCCTAGGCAGCATAACGGGAAAAAGGAAACGAGCTGTGAAGGAACGCCTTTCGACGGTGTCGGCTCCGAAAGGAACCTTGCCGCACGGAAAGTTGCCCCATTATTCATATTTTTTGAAACAAGTCAAACTTCTGTCAA
>JAZKIZ010000020.1:0-82132 GCA_040384605.1 Verrucomicrobiota bacterium | reverse complement strand
TGTCGATTCCCCAGATCAGCCGCGAGACGCCGCAACGCGTCGTGCTGCGCAGCCAAAGCGGCACGGGGTGGTCGACTCTGGCATCCACCTTCGACGTGGCCACGCCGCACAGCCAGTTTGCCGTCGATCTCAATGCCGCCGGTATCGGCACATCTCCTGGTTATGCCATTCTCAGTGGCAACGGCGCGGGATTATTCGCCGTGCAGGGCAATGAACTCATCGCCACCCGCGCCTTTGTTCCGGACGACGCGGGCAAAAAGACGCTCATGCTTCAAGTTTTGGACGGCTCGAACGCACTCGGCACGGTCATGCTGGACGTTCAGCTCACCGACAATGCGCTCCTTGCCCTGACGGTTGATAGCGATGGCGATGGCTTCCGCGATGCGTTTGAAACCACCAGCGGCACCAATCCGAATGATGCCGCCAGCAAGCCGACGACTTCCCTGGTCGCATATTGGAATTTCAACCAGACGCAGACACCTTATGATGTTGTCGGCGGCATCGCCGGCTATTTCAAAAACGGCGCGGCATTTTCCGCCGACGGCGCTGGCCACGGTGGCGGCAGCGGCAATCGCTCGCTCGATCTGGGCGCGTTTGGAAACGCCTTCATGAATGCCTCCGCTGTCACGAATCTCAACCGCGCGGCGGCGGGCAACAAAATGACCATCAGCTTCTGGCAGAAGCTCGATACCATTTCCAACAACTTCCCGTTTTATGCGGTATCGCCATCAAGCGGCGGGCAACGCGGGATTTCCGCGCACACGCCGAATAGCACGAGCCTCTATTTTGATGTGGGCGGCTCGTATGACCAGAACCGGATTATCGGGGCGCAACCCGCCGGCCACGACTGGCAGCAGTGGGCGCACATCGCACTGGTGCGCAATGGCGGCACGGCCGAAATCTGGCTCAATGGCACGCTGCTCAAGTCGGAAACGGGCAAGACCGCGCTGAAGTCCGACATCAACCGGTTGGTCATCGGCGCGGGCATCGACGCCGCGACTAACCAAGGGTTCATGGGCGTTCTGGGCAAAATCGATGACTTCGCCTTCTTCAGCACGGCGCTCAGCCCGACCCATATCGCCAGCCTGGCCGGCGGTGCCTCGCCCTTGTCGATCAACGCCCCGGCCAACCAGGCGCCGGTGATCACCACCAACTCGTTCACGATTCCCGAGAACCTCACTGGCGGGACCGCGGTCGGCACCATCGCCGTTTCCGATCCCGATGGTCCCGGTGCGCTGAATTACTCGATCTATGGCGGCGTGCTGGCCCAGGTGTTTGCCATCAATGCCACCACCGGCGTGGTTTCCACGACGGCGAATGCCGTCATCAACTACGAGGCGCGGAACTTCTACGAATTGACCGTCATCGCACGCGATGCCGCGGGTGCTTCGGCCACCAGGCAGATCGACATCCAGATCAATGACGTCAACGAAGCGCCGGTCATCGCCAGCGGTTTCAGCACCACGGTGCTCGATAATATTCCGGTCGGCATGGTCCTCGGCACCATGACTTCCACCGATCCGGATCCCGGTCAGTCGCGCAGTTGGTCCATCGCCAGTGGCAACACCGGCGGTTCGTTTGCCGTCAATGCCACGACCGGTGTCGTGACACTGGCGCAGCCGCTCAATTATGCGACCACGCCTGCCTACGTGCTTACACTTCGGGTCACCGATGCCGGAGGTCTCTTCGCCGAGAAACAGGTTTCCATCGACTTGTTCAGCATGCAGGGCATCACGGTGGACAGCGATGGCGACGGCTTCAGCGACTCGTTCGAAAACCTGCGCGGAACCAATCCCAACAACGCGGCCAGCGTGCCGACGACCGTGCTTGCCGCCTACTGGAATTTCGATCAATCCGGCGCACCATCCACCTTCAGCGATATTCTTCGCGCCGTGCAAGGGCAACCGTTGGCTGGCGCGGCTCTTTCCGCCCTCGGCACCGGCCGCACCGGCGCCGCCAATGACCGTGCGGTCGATTTCGGCGACAGCGGCAGCGGAACGCGGGTGGAGGTGAACTCCGTAGCCTGGCTCAATCAAGCGACCGCCGCTAACACGATCACGATCAGCTTCTGGCAGAAATTCAACAGCTCCACCGGCTACGCGACTCCCTTCTATGGCATCTCGCCGTCGAGCGTCTCCACCCAGCGGGGAATTTCCGGGCATACGCCGTGGGCCGACAACATTGTTTACTTCGACCAAGGCGGTGGGGAGCCGGCCAACCGCGTTACCACCGGACCCGTGAGTTACTCGCGCGTTGTGTGGCACCACATCGCCTTCGTCAAGAACGGCGGGACCATGCAGATTTGGGTCAATGGCGCATTGCTGGCCTCCCAAAGCGGTAAAACGGCGCTGAAGACCGACTTCACCAAGCTCGTGCTTGGCGCGGACCTAAACGGCTTCAGTGCCATCCGTGGCAAGATGGACGACTTCGCGGTCTTCCGCACGGCCCTCACCGCCAGCCAGATCGCCGCCCTGAATTCAGGCGCCTCGCCGCTGGCGATCGATGCCATTGTCAATAATGTGGCGCCTTCCATCGCCACCGCGGCACTCGATTTTGCGGAAGATACTCAAGCCAGCACCGCCATCGGCACGGTCACCGCCAGTGATCCCGACGGCCCCGGCGAGATCGTTTGGTCAATGACCGACGCCAGCGGGTTTTTCACCATCAACCCGGCGACCGGGGTGATTTCCACCACAGAATCCGCCGCCTTCGATTATGAGACGACGGCCAGGTCCTACAACGTCACCGTCACGGCGACCGATGCGTATGAGGCCGTTTCCTCCCGCCAGATCGTGCTGAACGTGGCAGACATCATTGATGAGGCGCCGGTGGTCGCCGGCTTCAATGCCGCGCTGTATGACACCGTCGCCACCGGCACGCAGGTCGGCACTCCCGCCATCACCGATGCGGATGCAGGCGACACCCACAGCTGGTCAATCACCGCTGGCAATACAGGTGGCGCTTTCGCCATCAATCCCGCCACCGGCGCGATCACCGTGGCCCAACCGCTCGATGCGAACGTGAAACGGCTCTATTCACTCACGGTGCGCGCGACCGATAGCGGCGACATCACCGGCGATGCGACGGTGAAAGTCTCCGTCTTCAGCATGCAAGGCATCACCGCCGACAGCGACGGCGATGGCTACAGCAACGCCTTCGAAATCTCGCGTTACTCCGATCCGAACAGCGTCACCAGCGTGCCGACAACCATCCTCGCGGCCTACTGGAACTTCGACCAATCCGGCACGCCCTCCACCTTCAGCGATCTTGTCCGCACGGTGCAGGCGACGCCGATTTCCGGCGCGGTTCTCTCCCCGGCAGGCACCGGCCGCAGCGGAGCAAGCGGCGACCGCGCACTGGACCTCGGCACCGCGGGCACCAATACACGTGCCGAAACCAGCAACGTCGCCTGGCTCAATCAAGTGACCGCCGCCAACAAGATCACCATCAGCTTCTGGCAAAAGCACGAAACGCTGAGCAACAACTTCAGCTTCTATGCCAATTCGCCTTCGGCGGCGGACCGTGGTCTCGGCGCGCTCACACCCTATGACGGTGTGATCTATTTTGACACTGGTGGCACGGCGACCGCCAATCGCACCTCCGTAGCTCAGCCCGCCGGGACCAACTGGCTGGAGTGGAGGCACCTCGTGTTTGTGCGCAACAACGACACCGCGCAAATCTGGCTCAATGGCGTCTTGCTGAAATCCGAAACCGGGAAAGCCGCGTTGAAGACCGATCTGACGAATCTTCTCATCGGCTCGGGCATCGGCGGCACAAGATCGATCAAAGGTGATCTCGACGATTTCGCCGTCTTCAATACCAATCTGACCTCCGCGCAAATCGGCAAACTCGCGGCGGGTGCCTCGCCGTTGACGATTGATTTCCCGCAGGTCAATCCGCCGACCTTTGTCGCCTCACCGGTGGACGGCGGCACGATTGCGGAAGATGCGCCCACCGGCACCGCCGTGACCACCGTCAGCGCCACTGACGCCGATCCCGGTGACACGATCGGTTATGCGATCACCGGCGGCAATCCCGGCAATGCCTTCGCGATCAACTCCGCCACCGGCGAGATCACCGTCGCCGCGGCGTTGAATTACGAAACGACAGCCGCCTACGCGCTCACCGTCACCGCCACCGACGCTGCCGGTCACGTCGATACCGGCGCGGTCAACATCGCCATCGGCAACGTGAACGAAGCGCCTGCTTTCGCGGCCAATCCATTCAGTTCGGCAGCGGTTAACGAAGATGCCGCATACACCGGTTCGATCGCGAGCGCGGCCAGCGACCCGGACGCCGGGGATACGCTCGGTTTCGCAAAATTGAGCGGACCTGCCTGGTTGAACATCGCCGCGAACGGTGCGCTGTCCGGCACCCCCTCCAATAGTAACGTAGGGCCTAACAGCTTCAGCGTGCGCGTCACCGACGCCGCGGGACTCAGCAGCGATGCCACCCTGCAAATTGCGGTCATGAACACCAACGACGCGCCGGTATTCGTCGGCGATCCGCTGACCAAGCCAGCCGGGTCCACCGGCGTGGCCTACAGTGGATCGCTCGCCGCGGATGCGAGTGACATCGACGCGGGCGATACCCTGACGTTCTCCAAGGTCAGTGGCCCGACATGGTTGAATGTCGCGGCCAACGGCGCGCTGTCCGGCACCCCCGGAACGGGAAATACCGGCAACAACGCATTCGTCGTCAAAGTCACCGACGCCGCCAGCGCCGAAGACACGGCGGCGTTGAACATCACCGTCAACGCCGCGCTACCCGCCGGTTGGACCGTAACCAACATTGGCACTGTCGGCACCGCCGGATCATCGGCGCATAGCGGCGGCACGTATTCGATCACCGCCTCCGACACCGGTTATGATACGGGAACCAGCGACAACTTCCGCTTCAACTGGCAGACCATGAGCGGAGACGGTGAAATCAAGGCGCGCATCACCGGCATGTCCGGCGCCACCTCGCCATTCGTATCCGTCATGATTCGCGAAACCACCGCCGGAGGATCAAAATGCGCGACCACCGGCAGCAACATCGCCGGCGGCATCTGGGCGCACACCCGGGCGACCACCGGCGGTGGGGTTGCATCGGTTGGCAATGGCACGCTCGCCCTGCCGCGCTGGATCCGGCTCGTCCGCACCGGCAACACCTTCGTCTCCTATCGCAGCAGCGACGGGGTGAACTGGACGCAGGTGACCTCGCGCAACATTACCATGGCAAGTCAGGTGCTTGTCGGCTTGGCGGTCACCAGCCGCAGCACGACCACCACCCACACCGCGACCTTCGACAACGTCACCATCGTTCCGTAATGCACCGCCGCTCCTACCGCACAGCCATCATCCTCGTCCTCCTGCCGGGTGCCGTGATTGCATGGCTTGCGCTTTCGCCCCGGGAAGCCGGAAGCCATCCCCCCGGTGGAGAAACGGCGGGTCCGCGGATTGCCAGGCCGGAGCGCCAAACCAATCGGAATGTTGAGACCGCGGCCAGTCATGACGGACTGAAAAACACCCCGGAGGCAGCTTCTGAGCGCAGCGCGAAACTCGAACCATTTCTTGCCCTCGTCGCGCACGATCCCGCCGCCGCCGCCCGGCAGGCCCACGAATTTGGCGACGATGTGATTCCCGTCGTTGCCGCCGCATGGGCGGAGAAAGACCTCGCCGCCGCCTCAGACTGGGCGCGTTCGCTCGCGGGTTCCGCCCGCGAAGTTGCCCTCGCGACATTGGCCACCGAGACCGCGAGCCGTGACGTCCAGATGGCGTTGAACCTTGCCATGGAAATGCAGGAAAACTCACCACAACAACACGAGACACTTGCCTTTGTCAGCGCCCAATGGGCCGCGACCGATGCCGAAGGTGCGCTGGCATGGACCCGCGAAATTTCCGACGACCACCTGCAGAGCTTGATCGAACGCCGTGTGCTTCCCGCCATTGCCGACAGCGAACCAAGTCTCGCCGCGGATTATTTGGCCAAGGATGTCACCGATCCAGCGCTCCAGCTCGCCGTCGCACCGGAAATACTTCAACGCTGGGCGCAATCCGACCCCGCCGCCGCCGTCGCTTGGGCCGCCGCCTTCCCAAGCGAACCCCTCCGGACTCGCAGCCTCGATGCCCTTTTCCGCGTCTGGGCGCATGAAGACACCGCCGCAATGCAAACCTGGCTGACGCAACAACCCGCCGGCTCGCTCCGCGACGAAGCTGCGAGTGCGATTTCCGCCATTTTCGCCTCCACTGATCGCGCCGCTGCGCTCGAATACGCCCGCAGCATCAGCGATCCCGCCCTCCGCAACGCGGCCATCGCCCGCTCCGGAGATCTTTGACGGTAAGGAGCCGCCGCCCGATGTGGGCATCGGCCTCGTAGTTTCCACCCAGGCTTCTTCCGTCCCGGTTCATATGCAAAATCCTGTTTCTCGCGCTTGTTCCAGCTTCCGATATTTCGATTTGGCATCACACTGCGGCGACCTTCAATCGTCACTGCCGGGACCTTTGCGGAGCTGCTTTTTCCCGGAAAGGATGCGTTTGTCAGCGACGGAGCGTTGTTTGGAGCGGCGGGAGCGACGGCGTTTCTGACGCCGGAGTTTTTCGATCGCCTGGGTTTGGGTGGAGGCTTTGCCATCGCGGATTTGTTCGAGGCGCTCGCAAAGTTCGCGGCGGGCAAGGAAGCGATTCAGTTCGCGTGAGCGATCCATCTGGCACTTGATGCACATGCCGCTGGGCAGGTGTTTGAGGAAGACACAGCTATTGGTCTTGTTGATCTTCTGCCCGCCCGCACCCGAGCCGCGGGTGAATTTTTCGAGGAGGTCACCCTCGGCAATTCCAAGAGCTGCCATCCGCCGCTCCAGATCGCATTGTTTTTCAGGCAAGACGGGATGGTTCATTCGCTGGTTCGCGGCAACAGGCGCGTCTCCGGATCCATGCCGCCACCGGACCAGATTTCCTCGAAATCGTTGGGTGGTTTTTCGGCTTGGCGGATCAGACCGTTGGCGGTGAGTCCCCACCACGGGTTGATGTCGCCCCCGATGGCTCCGATGGCTTGGGCGGTCCAGACATTGCAAACGCGGGGAATGAAATAGGAATATCGGCTCTGGAGTTGGACGCCGCGGCCCCATGATGCCGGTCGGACGACGACCGGGCGGCCCTTCGCGTCTTGCACGGCGCAACCATTGAGGAACGCGGCGAGTTCCGGCCCCTGCGAACGGGGCGTGAGCCTGCGCCAGATCCGGTGGCGCGGGCTTACCTCGGCGGGACTCCAATCGAAGGCAATGAGTTCCATCACCGAATCGGTGGGTGTGAAGAGGATTTCCAGAAGTCCGAACGGCTTGTTGATGCCTTCCGTGGAATAGGCGTCGGTGTTGCCCCAGCTCATGGTGACAAACTGCGGAGTGCCGAATCCGGCGGGTGGGATGTAGCCGGACTCAAGCAACCATTGATAAGGGAACACCGTGCCAGTGTGCCACTTGTCGGAAATCAACCAGATCAGAACATGCGGGTCATCTGGCGAGGAAACGAAGGACGCTTGGCGGAGAACCGACTTGTGTTGCGTGCGTTCCTGCTTGGGAATTCCCGTTGGCGGGGCAAACGGTTGCACGGGCATGCGCATGCCGCACGATGCAAGCCATGGCAGCGCCAGCAGCAGGCCAAGCGCACAGCGCGAACGAAGCCGACGCCAGCGTGTCACGCGGGCAGGAACGTGCAGATGTATTCGCAAATGCCGGCGGCGACCTCAATCGTGAAGCCGCTGTTTGCGGGAACGTCGAATGACGAGCCGGCTTCGACGGGAAATGTGGTTTCGTCACCATCGAGAATCACCGAGCAAGAGCCGGCGATGATTTCCATGCGCTCGGGCGCGCCGGTGCCGAAATGATAGTCGCCGGGAAAAATCAATCCGAGGGTTTTCTTGGAGCCATCGGCAAAACGGAGTGCATGGGAAACGACGCGGCCATCGAAATAAACATTGGCCTTGGCATCAACAGTGACGTTTTCGAACGAGGTGGACATAAGATGGGTTCAATCGACGGGCATTCCCGCGTTTTTCCAGCCGTCCCAACCGCCGTGATAAATGGCGGAGGAAAAGCCTGCGGCCGCGAGATGGCTCGAAACAGTGCGGGCATCGGCACAGAGCAGGCCACTGCAGTAAACAACGATGGTTTTCCCGGAGTTTACCGCCGCGGCAAGCCCGGCTTCATGCTTTTCTAGGTTGGCATCGAGGTTGATCTTGGCGGGAATGCTCACGGCTCCGGGAATATGGCCCAGTGCGAACAACCAGCCGGGTCGCGCATCAATGATGTAAGCCGTGCCACCTTGTTGTTTGGTGAAGAAATTCTCCAGCGTAATGGCAAATGTTTTTCCGCGGCCGTTCATGCGCACGGGTTTTTCGGGTGCCGTGTTTTTCACGACATTCGCCGCTGCGGGTTGCTGTGGCTGTGGCTGCGGGACACAAGCCGCAACCGTCAGTGCCAGGAGCGGAAGGCAACAGCGAAGCCCCATCATTTGACGATTTTGATGAGTTCGACGTCGAAGACGAGTGTGCCAGCGGGTGCGCCGCCGCTGGGATTCTCGCCGTAACCGAGGACCGCGGGAATCCAGAACCGGCGTTTTTCTCCTTCGACCATCAACTGCACGCCTTCGGTCCAGCCCTTGATGACCCCATTGAGCGGGAATTGAATTGGTTCGCCGCGTTGCACGGAGCTATCGAACAGTTTCCCATCGGTGGTCCAGCCGGAGTAGTGAACTTCCACGGTATCGGTTGCCTTGGGATGAACGGTGCCGGTGCCTTTGGCGAGCACGCGGGAGGCGAGGCCCGAGGCGGTTTTTTCCGCGTTGGCGGGTGCGGCGGCGACGTCGGTGGGAGCGGCCGGTGCCGATTGTGCGGTCGGAGTGCTTTTGATGGAAATGAGTTCGACGTCCGCGACGATCGTGCCGGCAGGCGCGCCGGGCGGCGGAGTGTCGCCGAAGGTCAGCGTCTGGGGAATCCACATCCGGCGTTTTTCACCGGCCGTCATGAGGCCGATTCCTTCGACCAGACCCTTGAGGGAAAATTTTTCAAGCGGAGCGGCGGCGGGGCGGTCGCGCCCGATTTCGGCAATGAGCTGGCCCTCGGTCGTCCACAACGTGGCTTTGATGGTCACGATGTCCTGCGCCGTGGGTTTTTTGTCGCTCGTGCCTTTGGCGAGAAGTTTTGTCGTCAGGCCGGAAGCGGTTTTTTCGGCGTCAGCCGGTGGGGCTTTGATATCCTCGGGAACAGGCGGTGGTTTCGGTCCTTCCTTGATTTCAAGCAGCTCGACATCGAAAACGAGCAATCCACCGGGGCGGCCGCCGCCAGGGTTTTCGCCATAGGCGAGGTTCGCGGGAATCCAGAACCGGCGCTGCTCGCCAACGGCCATAAGTTGCAGACCTTCGGTCCAGCCCGGGATGACGCCATTGAGCGGAAAGCTGGTGGGTTGGCCGCGTTTCACGGAGCTGTCGAAGAGGTTGCCGTCAGTGGTCCAGCCTGAGTAGTGGACGGTAACGGTATCGCTGGCGGACGGCTTTTTATCGCCCGTGCCCGGCTTGAGGATCTTGGAAGCAAGACCGGATGAGGTTTTTTCCGCGTCAGCGGGGGCGGCTTTGACGTCCGGCGGGGTTACAGGCATGGCGGGTTCGGCGGAAAGGGAGATGGTGAGGGCGATGGCGGTGGCCAGCGCGACGAGGGTGCGAGGGATGGCGGTGGCCGGGAACATGCGTTGAAATTTGTTGGAGTCGCCCGTGGGTGTCAACCGCGGAACTTCTCCCGCAATTTCAGCTCGCTGGGTTCGTTGCAATACGGGCAGCGGAACCAGCGGGAAAAGAGCACACCGTTGACGACCGGCAGGCGGTAGCTGCCAAGCGTGCGTGTGGCCTTGCGGTGGCGGCTGCATGAAGTCTTGCCCATCACCGGCATCCGGCAGATCGGGCACTTGATTCTGGTGCCAAGCGCCCATTGGCAAAAACAAAGCAGTGCGCCAGCCCCCATGCCGCCGAGCGCGAGAAACACCCACTCGCGTTCCTGCCCGGTGCTCATCAACAGAATCACCGCAAGCAATGAAACCACGAGAAGCCCGTGCCCGAGAACGTAGGAGACCACGCAGACACGAAGGCGATAAATCGAAGTTCGGGTTGGGAAACGGTGCATGAAAGGAGGTGACGATACTTTTTCCGCGCCGCGGAATTCCGGCAAGACTATTCAAGCCGGTCAGGCAGGATGTCGCCGTAAACTCCCGGGCTGCTGCCGGGAATTTCAAACGCGCCGACTGCTTTTTCGTAAAATTCGCGCGGCCCGACGCCACCGATGATGGCATACGCGTGGCCGAGATCGCGGAGGGCTTCGAGGGAAAGCAGCAACAGCGCTTTGCCGAGGCCGAGGCCGCGGGCGGCGTCTGCAACTCCCGTGGGGCCGAAAAACCCGCGCGCCGTGGTGTCGTAACATGCGAACCCGAGGATTTCCTTTTCCTTGGTTGCGATGAAACACGCGACCGGCTGGCGGGTGAGCGCCACTTCGACCTCGCTCGCCCATTTCGGCGAAAAATGTTCCCGTGCGAAAGCGGCGACGGTGTGTTTCTCGAACGCCCGCGCCCGCCGCAGTGTGATGCCGGACGCTGAAATTTTCCGGTACAGGCCGTCGCTTTCCGGCAGGTCATACAAACGCACGAGCATGTCGATCATGGCACCATGGAAAACCTTCCGCCGCCGGGTTAGAAGCGGGAAATGGAAAATCCGACGATTCCGGCATGGATCACGCCGGGCCGACACCCGAAAATTTCGGTTCAATCAAACACACAGCCCAAGCGATCGTTGCCAGCGCCAGAAGCTTTGAGTGAATGTTGCGATGTGGTGGTAAAGGCAGCTCATGGCCAGGAGGTCATGAGCAACTTGCATTCGCGGAAGCAGTCGAGCGAATCAAGCACGCTCAGTAAGCGGGCGGCTTCACCATAGCGGTTTGCCATTCCTTTCAAGGGTTCTGTTTTGGCCAACTTAGGGGTTTGGCCCAAGCGAGGCGGGCGGCCTCCCAAGCGTTGTGAAACGTGGCGTAGCCGGATGCTTGGTGGATGCCTGACCTGGCGGTGAAATCAAAGCGAACGACGAGGTTGCCTTCGTCGGCTTCTGGTTTGAGCTGCCACGAGCAATATGGCGATTGACCTTTTTGAATGAGGGCTTTCACGGACTCCGTCGCCGGGGAGGGCACCCGCCCAAGCCACGCGGTGGTATGACGGCGCCGCCGGAGCGGGTGGCTACTTCGAGTGCTCGCGAATGATCCGGTAAAGCTCGAGATACGCCGGTGAATCGACGAGTGTGACTTCCGGCTTGCTGCTGCCCGCAGTCATAATGGTGACGTTGCCGTTGCTGAATATTTTATTCAGCGGCCCCTGACTTTGTTGAAGGCTATCGACGCGATCAAGAAGGACGCTGGTTTCGCTGCGATAAAGAATTCCCCGGCTTAAAACGATTTGAGCGGCCGTGATGCGGTAGCGCCATCGTTTCACCCGCATCACCGTGAGTGGAAGAGTGAGAGGCAGCAACACGATCAAGGGGGGAAGGAGGATGCTCAGGAGCACCAGCTTCACGACGGCATTGCCGACAGCGCGTGGGGCCTTCAGCAGCACTTCGAGGGGTTCGGCGGCAACAGCTTGCGGAGACGGCTCGATGCGACCGCACAGAATGTCATCAAGCAGAAGGCCTTGGTCGCAAACCTGCGGCAAAAAGCCGGTGGCGAAGGAGTATGGCTTGTGGATCGCCAGCTGCTTCTTGTTTTGTGCATTGCTCTGCCCAGTCTCCTCGCCGGCAACGAAGATTTCCAGCTTCCCTTCCTTCCCGCCCGGGTAGCGGGTGACGGTGGTTCGTTTGATGTTAGAATAACGGGCGTAGTAGCGGCGGCGGGCGATGATCCCCTGTTCGGCCTCGACGTGATGGCCGTGGAACCACAGTTGCTGGCGGGCGTAGTAGAGCTTGGCGTAGAGGTAGCAGCCGAGAACGGTGACGAGCGGTGCGGCGAGCAAATAGTAGAAAGCCCGATCGACTTGGATCGCGGCAATGACAATTCCGGTGGCGAAGAGTAGCAGCAAGGCAAGGGACTTCAGATGGGCACCCAGCCAGGTAAACATCCCGAAACATGTTTCCGCCGCGTAAGGCTCGGTGGAAGCGGCGGGGATCCCGGCCTGCCGCAGCAACGCTGTTAGATCGAATAGACTGCCGTGCACGTGGGTGAACTCCAACGGCTGTCCCGCGCCAATCGACCAGAACTTCAGGGTCATGGTGCCGAACATGCGGTCCCAAAAGTTCTGCTTGATCACCACGCCGGTGATTTTGTCGTAAGCAAATTCGCGATCACTCAGGGTGAGAAAGCGGTACGCGTGGCGGACCGATCCCGGGCGCACGGAGTACCGCGTGGAGATCAGCCGGATTCCGGCTCGGATCATCGCGGCGATCCAGATGGGGACGAGTGGCAGCAGGAGTAACAACGGTACCAGCGTTCTGCCCGCGTGCATCCGCAAATCGGCGACCATGCACTCCCCGACCGGAATCGCGGGGGGACCGCCGCCGCGTGGGCGGATTTGTGAAGTGTGGACGGTGGCACCAGCCGTCGGGCGCGAGGTAGGCGGTTGTTTCGCGCGGGCGAAGACGACCAGCTGGTCGATCGCCGCCGAGAGCGCCACGCCATGAAGCAGGCGCCGGAACTTGATCTCCTTGCCACTTCCTTGGCAGCTGACCTCCACGTCGTAGAGGCCGAAGATTCGGTCAAAAAATGTACACTTGGTATTCGCGTCGGCGATGTTTTCGTACGGGATGAATGCGTTGTGACGGGTGAGAAATCCTTCCTCGTAGACGACGACGTCATTGAAAACGCGATACGTCCGCCGCCGGAAATCGAAGAAGCGTATGGCACCGGCAACCAGCGCGATGCCGGCGACGCCCGCGAGACCCAAAGCCGCGAAAGCAACGACCGCGGGGTCGGTGGCTTCACCCGCATCAGCAAATTCACTCGTGCCGGTGAAAAGAGCGCTGGAAAACGTAAGCGCCCCAAGAGCGAATCCGACGTAACCCAGGCACTGGCCGAGAATACCGATGAGCGCCGGCTGCTCTTCATGAAGGAGTTGCTGTTGGGTGAGATCATAGCCGTTGCGCTTCATCCGCTCCCGCAGACCGGCATAAAAAGCTTCCGGTTCGCGGATGACGCGCATGATCACCGGCCGGGAGTTTCCTGCAGTCTCCACGATTACATCCCCGACGCCGTAGAACTTGTGGCGCAACCACGGTAGCTTGAGTTTCACGTGCGTGATGTTGCGGATCTCGAGCTCGGTCGTTTCATCACTGACCAAGCCGCCGCGGTGGCAGATTACGCGGGACTCATGGAGCTCATAGTTTTCCTTACGATAGGCGACGAGGCTTCCAATCACCGAAAGGACAGCTCCCGCGACGAACACCGCAAGTCCTGGCCACGGTGCCTTTTCGAAGGACAGCAGCAACCCGGCGGTCATCGCACCGATCACGCCGAAGGCGAGCAAACCAGAGACGACGCGAGGAAAGACAAATGATCCCTTCCGCGGCTTGAGGTGATGAGGAAGCGCGTAGAACGCCGGCGTTTCGCCCGGTGCCAGGTTTTCTTCCTTCTCTCCAGTAACCTTGAACCTTTCAGGCATCCCGTGAGTTAAGGTTTACCAGGCGGCTGGGCGAGTAAAACGTTGCGAGCTTGCGTCGATGAGATGGGCCTTGCCAAAATCCGGTCCATCCGGCATGGGCCTCGCCGCGTGCCGGATGGACGCACCGTCTCTTATGGACTGGGATATCGCACTTACGCTGATTGTCATCGCGGTCACTCTGATCGCGTTCATCAAGGAATGGGCGTCTCCCGACATCCTCGCGATGTCGATCCTGGTGCTGCTCGTGCCGCTCGGGTTGGTGGATGCCAAGGAGATGGTCAACGTTTTCAAAAACGAGGCACCTCTCACGATTGCGGCGCTGTTCATTATCGGCGGCGCGTTGGAGAGATCGGGTGCGGTCGATCACATTGGCGAGGTGTTGAAAAGCCGGCTGTCCGGCAACACGCGGGTGGCAATCCTGTCGTTTTCCATGCTCACGGCCTTTTTCAGCGCATGGATGAACAACACCGCCATCGTCGCGATCCTGCTGCCGGTGACTCTCGGCTTCGCCCGCTCGAAGGATATTCCGGCTTCGCGGCTGCTGATGCCGCTGTCCTATTCCTCGATTCTGGGAGGATGCAGCACGCTCATCGGCACGTCCACGAATCTCCTGGTCAACGGTGCGTTGCGCGACCTTGGCGTGCAAGAAATGACGATGTTCGAGTTGGCTCCGCTCGGTGTTCCCTTGGCGATAGCAGGGATTGCCTACATGACGATTTTCGGGCCGAAGCTCATCCCGGCGCGTTCATCCATCACCGGCAGCCTGGACATCGAGGCAAGGACCACAACGCTCTACCATGTCCTGATCACCACGGATTCACCGCTGGTCGGGAAACCTCTCGTCGAGACCCAACTGGGAGATCGAGACGGCGGCGTTCATCTGATGGAAGTGCGGCGTAATGGCGCACGGCTGATGGTTCCCCTCACAGAGATCCAGGTGGAGAAAAACGACCGGTTTCTCATCGCTCTCCACCGCCGGAAGAAAAACGCACCGGATGCACCCGCGTTATTCACGGAAATGGGTGCGCAATTGTTGTCCACCGTTGAGGGCCTTGTTTCCGAGCTTGTGGTGCGGGACGAATCGAGCCTGATCGGCGAAACGCTCGCCCGCGCGGATTTCCGCCAGCGTTACAACAGCGTCGTGCTCGCCGTCCACCGGAACGGAGTGAACATCACCGACCGGATTGCAAAACTGCCGCTGGAACTGGGCGATACGCTGCTCGTCATCACCCCGCGCAACAACCTGGGCGCGTTGATGGAAACGCGGGATTTCGTGATGACCGACGCGCCGGAGCAACTGGGCGCCGCCACCGCGAAACATCACCGCAAATCCCACGTCAGGCTTTCCTGGGCGGCGCTCATCGGCGTCGTGGCCGTGGCGACCATCAGCGATGTATTGCACGGATTTGTTTCATGGGTTCCCGACATCCCGATTCACTACGCGGCGATGGTTGGCGCGCTGGTACTGATGTGGCTCAAGGTGGTTTCGCCGCGCGAAGCGTATGCCAGCATCGATTGGCAGGTGCTGCTCATGCTTTACGGCCTCCTTGGTTTGGGAATGGCGATGCAAAACTCAGGAACGGCGAGTTTTCTTACCGCGCACACGCTTTCCTTCGCGGAAGGATTTTTCTCCCGTGAGAACCTGCCGCTGATCATGTTGTGGGCTTTGTTCCTCCTCACGTTGTTGCTCACGGAAGTGCTCTCCAACAATGCGACGGCCGTCATGATGGTGCCCATCGCGCTGGCTCTGGCGGCGCAGATGCAGGTGAGCCCGCGGCCGTTCATCATGGCCGTCACGGTGGCGGCCTCGACGGCTTTTGCCCTGCCGATGGGCTACCAGACGCACATGATGGTGTATGGTCCGGGCGGCTACAAATTCTCGGATTTCCTGAAAGTGGGGATTCCGCTCAATATCATTTGCCTGGTCGTGAGTTGCACACTCATCCCGCTGATCTGGCCGTTTTTCCCGGCGAATTAATTCCCGACATCGACTGTGAATTCGCCGCTGAGGCGCTCAATGGCAGCGACCACTTGTTCCGCATCGCGCTCTTCCGCCACCGAGACGATTCCTTTTGCGCGGAACATCGGCTGCCCTGACATCGGCGCGCTTTCGAGACTCGTCACGAGTTCCTCCACATTTCCACCGGCGGAAACAATCACGCCGGTGAGTTCGCGGACGATTCCCGGCCGGTCGTTGCCGATGATGTCGATGCGAACGGTCCGGCGCGGTTTGTCATCCTGATCCGCTTGCCGCGCTGTCTGGATGACAAGACCGGGGATGCCCGGTTCGCGCAAATCGGTGAGCAACGCCTCCGCGGCGGATTGGGGAATTTCAATTTTCACCACCCCCGCGAATTGGCCGCCCAGACGCACCATGCGGCTTTCCGACCAATTGCCGCCATGACGTGCCACGGCATCCGCCAGGGAATTGACGAGGCCCGGTCGGTCGGGCCCGAGAATGGTCATGATGAGGGTGGAAATCATGGTCCTAAAAAACGGATCGCGGGGCGGATGGCCAGAGGGAATTTCAGCCGTGGAAAAACCGCACCGCCGAGATGCAGAACAACGCGGCGGTTTCCACGCGGAGGACGATGTTGCCGAGCGAAACCGGGAGAAAACCGGCGGTGATCGCATCGTTCGTTTCCGTCGCGGTGAAATCGCCTTCAGGGCCGATGAGAAGAGTCAGGGATTCCACCGTGGGATGCGCGGCGAGTGTTTCGCGAAACGCAGGCGCACCGGGTGCCAGGGAAGCGATGAGGTTTAAGTCCGCCGCCGGTTTGCAGGCAAGCCATTGGGAAAACGTAATGGGTTCCGCGACCTCGGGCAGTGCGTCCTGGCCGCATTGTTTGCACGCCTCCAGCGCAATGCGCCGCCATTTGTCCGCCTTGCCATCGCCGGGTTGGACGACGGTGTGCCGGGTGACCAGAGGCTGGATCGCGGCGACGCCGAGCTCAACGGCTTTCTGAACGATGAAGTCCATGTTTTTTCCCTTCGGAATCGCTTGTGCGAGCGTGATGCGCGGGCGCGGCACGGGGGACCAAACACTTTCGCCGATTTTCAACGAGATGCGATCCTTCGCCGCCGAAACGATTTCAGCCGGGGCGCGGCGGCCCGCACCATCAAAGACGGTGATGACATCACCCGGCCGCAAGCGGAGGACTTGGGAAAGATGGCGGGCTTCGTCACCCTCCAGCGTGGCGGAGTCCCATTGGGCGGAAGGGAGATGGAAGCGGGCCATGGTGGAAAATCGTGGTGGCGATCACCGGTCGCCGCTTCTTTGTCTCACAAATCGAAAAACCGTTTCGCCTTTTGGAAGAAGCCTTCCTGCATCGGGGAGTTGTGCTCGCCGATGGATTCGGAAAACGCGCGGAGTTTTTCCTGCTGATCGCCATTGAGGCGCGTGGGGACTTCGACTTGCACGCGGGCGTGGAGATCGCCTTTGCGGCCTCCATTCAGCGCGGGCATGCCGCGTTCCCGGATGCGGAAGACGGTGCCGCTTTGGGTGCCGGTGGGAATTTTGATGGAGGACTGGCCGTCGAGGGTGGGGACCTTTAGTTCCCCACCGAGTGCTGCGATCGAAAACGGCAGGGGAACTTCGCAGAAGAGGTCCGAATCATCGCGTTGGAACACATCGTGGTCCTTCACGTGGAGGAAGACGTAAAGGTCGCCGGCGGAACCACCGCGCACGCCGGCATCGCCGTTGCCAGTGGAGCGGAGGCGGGTGCCGGTATCGACTCCGCCGGGAATGCGGAGTTTGATGCGGCTGTCTTTCTGCACGCGGCCCTCGCCGTGGCACGAACCACAGGGATCGGAAACTTTTTCGCCGGCACCACGGCAATCCGGGCAAGTGGATTGCTGGATGAAAATTCCGGATTGGCGGGCGACGACGCCGCGGCCGCCACAACTGGTGCAGGTTTTCACCCCGCCGCTGCCTTTGCTGCCGCTGGAATGGCAGGTGTCGCAGCCGGAATAGCGTTCGATTTCGAGTTCCTTCTCAATGCCGCGGGCGGCTTCTTCGAGGGAAATTTCGAGGTCGTAGCGCAGATCGCTGCCGCGTTGTTTGCCGCCGGATGCCTTGCGCCTGCCGCCACCACCGCCGCCGAAGAAATCTTCGAATCCGCCGCCGAAGATCTGCGAGAAGATGTCCATTGGATCGTGGAATCCACGGCCGCCGCCGCCCATGCCGCCGGAAAACGCGGCGTGGCCGTAGCGGTCATACGCGGAGCGCTTGTCAGGATCACTGAGCGCCTCGTAGGCTTCGCCGAGTTCCTTGAATTTTTCCTCGGCGGTGTGATCGCCCGGGTTCTTGTCCGGGTGGAATTTCACGGCCAATTTCCGATAGGCCTTCTTGATCACATCGGCCTCCGCGTCCCGCGAAACGCCGAGCACTTCGTAATAGTCCCGTTTGCCGGCCATCGAATTCATGCTTCTGAGGGGAGTTTGGAAACAACGACACCGGCGGGGCGCAGGAGGCGGTCGCGGAGTTTGTAGCCCTTGCGGGTGACGCGGAGAATGCGTCCCTCCTCTCCGGCGGCGCAGTCTTCCTGGGCAACCGCATCATGGAGGTTCGGATCGAAAAGCCCGTCGGCTGCGATTTCCGTGACGCCCTGGGCGGCGAGGAATTCATCGAGTTGGCGGCGCACCATTTCCATGCCGATGTAGATCATCGAGGACTGGTCCTGGGCGGCGGCCTGCATGCCCATCTCGAAATTATCAATCACCGGCAGCAAGTCCTCAAGCAGGCGCTGGTTGGCGAAGCGCACGGCTTCCTCGCGTTCGCGGGCGGTGCGTTTGCGCAGATTGTCCATCTCGGCGGCGGTGCGCAGCGAGAGTTCCTTCCATTTCGCCACCTCGGCTTCGAGTTGCTCCACGGGATCGCCCTCTGCGGTGGATTGTTCCTGTGGGATCTCTTCGGGATCGATTTCTGGTTCGGGGCTGTCCTGAACGGGTTGCATGGCGGATACGTGTAGCGGGCATCTCCCGTCCGTCAACTCCGGCAAAAACATGTTTGTGCGCACGGTCTTCCTGCATTTCGCAATCCCGCGGATCGGCAAAACTCCGGGAATCGGTGGAAAAACCGCCCGGCACACCACCTGCGGATGGCTTTCCATGAACACGAAGTTCTTCATCATTACCAACCGCGGTCATTTGCTGGCCCTGCGCCGCACGGAAACCAACTCGCTCGAACTGCTCGACGAGACGTTTATCAAGGAAGGAAACGCGAAACTTTCGGAACTTGTCACGGATCAAGCCGGGGCGTTTGGAAACTCCGGCACGCCCGGCACGACCGCCACGGAGCGCATGCCGTTGGAGGCGGAGCTCGAAGTGCAGTGCTTCCGCAAGATCGCGGCGAAGATTTCCGATCTGCTGAAGGAACACAATCCCGGCTGGTGGGGCCTGGCAGCGCCATCAGAAATCAACGGGGCCATCGTGGACCATCTTGACGCAAAAGTAAGGGAGAAAATTTCCGTCAACCTCAAGCTCGACCTCACCAATTCCCCCCGCAGCGGCCTGCTCAAGCGCTTTGAAAAAGCCGCGCACGAATCGCCCAGGTGATTTTTCTACCCGCGAAGCCGGGCCGGACGGGAGGAATCCACTTGCCATGACGATAAGGCGACGATAGCGAATCGCCTTACCCAATGTGCCGCGATGGTTCGCGGCCACGGGTGCAGGGACGGTTTATGAAGTTGTCGAAATTGCTCAGCCGGGAACTCGTGATTCCTGAGATGCGTGAAAGCCGGCGCTGGCAGGCGATCATGGAATTGCTCGATGGTCTGGTGAATGCCGGTGGCCTTGCGGCGGAATTGCGCGCGGAGGTCGCGGAATCGCTGCGCGAACGCGAGGAACAGGTGAGCACCGGGATTGGTTCCGGCGTTGCGATTCCCCACGCCTTTTCCGATCACATCCAGGAAGTGGCCATGATGTTCGGCCGTTCCCGCGCGGGAATCGATTTCGAATCGCTCGACGGCCGGCCGGTTCACTTCATCATTTTGTTCGTGGTTCCGAAACGGGACTACCACATGCACCTGCACACACTGGCCGCCATCGCCAAACATTTTACCAATGCTGACGTGTTGCGCTCTCTGGCGGGGGCGGAAACACCGGAGCAAATCCTTGCCATTTTGGATTGCAAATCGTGCAGGTCCGCGGCTTCCGTCGCGCCGTCCCTGTTTTCCACTCCATGACGATTTTGCAGCAATTGGAAACGCGCCTTGCCGCCGCGTTGGCAGATGTTCTTGGCGAACCGGCACGGGCTATCGTGGTTCCGGCAGCGGATTTGCGCTTCGGCGATTATCAATCCAATGCGGCGATGGTTTTGGCGAAACAGCGCAAGACCAACCCGCGCACGCTGGCGGAGGATGTCATCAGCAAGATCGACCTCGCCGGGATCGCCACTGCGGAAATCGCCGGACCGGGATTCATCAACTTCCGCGTGTTGTCTGACGCCTATGCCGCCCGCGCGATGGCGCTCCTGAACGATGAAAAACTCGGTGTTCCCGCCAGCGGCGGCGGGCGCACGGTGGTGGTCGATTTTTCCGCGCCGAACGTGGCGAAGCCGATGCACGTCGGCCACATACGCTCCACCATCATCGGCGACTCGCTCGCCCGCATTGCACGTTTTCTTGGGTATCGCGTCATCACCGACAATCACATTGGCGATTGGGGCACGCAGTTCGGCATGATTCTGCACGGCTGGAAAACCATGCGCGATGACGAGGCGCTCGAACGCGATCCGATCGCGGAGCTCGTGCGTGTTTACCGGATGGTGAATGTGGCTGCGAAGGCGGATCCCGCCGTGTTGGAAAATTGCAAGACCGAGCTGGTGAAACTCCAGGCTGGCGATGCGGAGAACCTTGCGATCTGGCAGCAGTGCATCGATGTTTCCAAACGCGGGTTGGAAAAAATCTATACCACGCTTGATGTGACCTTCGACCACTGGCTGGGCGAAAGTTTTTTCAACGACATGCTCGGCCCGCTGGTGGACGAATTTCTCGCCAAGGGGATCGCCCGCGAGAGCGCCGGGGCGGTGTGTGTGTTTTCGGACGGGCAGGGGAAACCGGAGGACGATCCGTTCCGTGTCCACAGGGAGGAAGGCTGGACCGACAACCCGGCGATCATTCGCAAGGCGGATGGCGGGTTTCTCTACGCCACGACCGACCTCGCGACACTGCAATACCGCATCGATAAATGGCGCGCGGATGAGATTTGGTACGTGGTCGGCGTACCACAGCAGTTGCATTTTCGCCAGATTTTCGCCGCGGCGGAGCGTTGGGGGAAAACCGGGAATTTTCGCCACGTCGCGTTCGGCTCGATCCTTGGTGAGGATCGCAAGTTGATGAAGACGCGTTCAGGGGAAAACGTGGGCTTGATCGAAGTGCTCGACGAAGCGGTGGAACGCGCGGCGAAAGTGATCGCGGAAAAAAACCCGGATCTGGAGGGCGCGAAGGAGATTGCGGAAATTGTCGGCATCGGCGCGGTGAAATTCGCCGAGCTATCACAGAACCGGCTCACCGATTATGTTTTTGCCTGGGATCGCATGCTGGCACTGCAGGGCGACACCGCGCCGTATCTGCAGTATTCGCATGTCAGGATTCGTTCGATCTTCCGGAAGCTGGACGCATTCTTCGATGCGACTGCCGCAGAAATCGTTTTGAACGAGCCGGAGGAAATCCATCTCGCCCGCCTGCATGCCCGTTTCGGTGAATTGCTGCCGCAGGTGCTTGAGGATTTCCGGCCGAACCTGCTGGCGAACTACCTACTCGAACTCGCCCGCGCGTTCCACTCGTTTTTCGAGGCCTGCCCGGTGTTGAAGTCGGATGAACCGCAGCGCTCCAGCCGTTTGGCGCTGTGCGAACTCACCGGCCGCGTGCTTGCCACCGGTCTCGGCCTGCTGGGAATCAAGTGCCCGGTACGGATGTGACGAACTTCCCGGCATTCCTGATTTTTCACGATTCAGAAGAATGGCATCTTGCCAATGTTCGTGAATTCCCGGAGGTTTGACGAACATCCCACCCTGCCTTGGAAAATCACCGGCCATTTTACGTCATCGGTCATAAAAATCCGGATACCGATGCGATCTGTTCTGCCATCGGTTATGCCGAACTTCTGCGTGTCTCCGGTGAGCAGCCGGGCGCTGAGGCTGCCCGCTGCGGGGAGATTTCCCAACGCACGACATGGGTGCTCGCGAAGGCAAAACTGGATCCGCCGCGCCTGATCACGGATGTCCGCACCAACGCCGACATGATCAGCCACCGCAAAGTCGTGAAAGTGCGGACCACCGACACGTTCCTCACGGCCTACCGGCGGATGCTCGAATCAGAGGTGCGTTGTGTGCCGGTGGAAGATGAAAACGGCGCGCTGAGTGGAATCCTCCGTTACTTCGATCTTCTCAAACTGCTTCTGCCGGCCGATACCACCGGCATCAGCGGCATCAGCGTGCGCACGGTCCACGCCTCGCTTGCCCACGTGGCGCAGACGCTGCAAGCGGAAGTCGTGACCGACCATGATTCGCTTCCCGAAACGGAAGAAGATCTCATCCTGCTCGTCGGCGCGTCTTCGCAAACCACCGTGGAGCGCCGCCTCATGCAAGCGCAGCAAGAGAACAATGTGGACCGGTTTCTCGTGATTTGCGGGGATCGCCCGATCGTCCAGCGGTTCGCGATTCAATATGGTGCTCGGGCGTTGTTGATCACCGGTGGAAACAATATTTCACCCGAGATCCTGAACTTTGCCCGCGAACGGGGTGCGATCCTGCTGCGTTGCGCACAGGACACTGCCAGCGCATCCACCCTCATCCGTTGCTCGCGTACCGTGAAGCATGTGATGGAAACCGAATTCCAGACCGTAATGCCGTCCGAGCCGGTCTCGAAACTCCGCAAACAACTCACTGCCACCGATCAGGATTTGTTTCCCGTGATCGAACCTGGCACCCGGACGATGTCGGGAGTGATTTCCAAGTCGGATCTTGTCGATCCGCCCCGCATCCGCCTTGCGCTGGTCGATCACAACGAATACGCGCAGGCAGTCAACGGGATCGAGGAAGCCGAAGTTACCGAGGTGATCGATCACCACCGCCTCGCAGGAGATCTGGTTTCGCGCGAGCCGATCCGCTTTCTCAATGAACCGGTTGGCTCGACTTCCACGCTGGTGGCCCGCAAGTTCCTCGAGCGCGATCTCACGCCGACCAAAGGCGTGGCGATGTGCCTGTGCGGCGGCATTGTTTCCGACACGCTGTGCCTCAGCTCGCCGACGACCACCCAGCTTGACCGTGACATGCTTTCCTGGCTTTCCCGGGCGGCAGGCATCGAAGCGCAGAAGTTCACCGAGGAATTTTTTTCCGCCGGTTCGCTGATCGCCAATGGCACGCCGGATGAAATCATCCATACCGACCGGAAGGAATTCGTCGAGCAAGGTTACAACGTCAGCATTTCCCAAGTCGAAGAGCGGGACTTGCATGGTTTTTCGTCGAGAAGGACGGAGCTTGAGGAAAGTCTGGTGAAGCTTCACGCCGAGAAAAACATGGATGTCGCGGTTCTCGCAGTGACGGACGTGGCGCTGCATCACAGCATGATTCTGGCAGTCGGTCCGGAGAGCATCGTGAAACGCCTGCCATTTGAGCGGATCGATGTGCGCCTCTTTCACGCGCCCGGCGTGGTGAGCCGCAAACGACAGATTTTCCCGGCGGTGTGCGAGGCGATTACGCAGACTCTTTGAGGCGCTTCAGCGTTCCAGAAGAATTTTTTCGCCCAGCACCACGAGATCGACGGAGCCCTTGAGCGTCTTGCAGAGGAACGGCGTGTTGCGGGATTTCGACTTCATGAATTCCGCAGTGAAGGTGGTTTCCTTTTCCGGATCGAAGAGAATGAAATCGGCGGCCGAACCTTCGCGGATGGCCGGAACATCGAGCCCCATGAAGCGCCGGGGTTCCGCGCTGAAGCGTTTGACGACAAGGTCCCAGCCGAATTTTCCGGTGGCGACGAAGTGATGGTGGAGCGAAACCAGCGCGGTATCGAGACCGGTGATGCCATTGGGAGCGGAGACAAAATCCTGGGATTTTTCGAACGGCGTGTGCGGCGCGTGGTCGGTGGCGATGAAGTCGAAGGTGCCGTCGAGCAATCCTTCGAGCAGCGCCTCGTTATCCGCCTTCGTCCGCAGTGGCGGATTCATTTTGTAATGAGTGTCGAAGTCGCCGATGTCTTCATCGGTGAAAAGCAGGTGATGGGGAGCGACCTCGGCGGTCACGCTGACATCGCCGCGTTGTTTCCACCAGCGGATGGTTTCCATGCCGAGCTTTGAGGAAACGTGTTGGATGTGGATGTGCGCACCGGTGGCGTGAGCGAGGCGGATGTCGCGGTCGATGATGATTTCCTCGGCGCACGCGGGAGAGCCTTTGATGCCGAGTTTGTAGCTCATCGCGCCTTCGTTGAGCGCGCGCGGCCCGGCGAGTTCGGGCGCTTCGCAGTGGCTGGCAAAAAACATGCCGAACTCGGTGGCGTACTGCATCGCGCGATAAAGCACGGCCGGGTCGCCGGTGGTGTCGCCATCGTCAGTGAGCATTTTCACGCCGAGCGCGCGCATGGAATCAATCGCCGCGAGTTCCTTTCCGTGCCGGCCCTTGGTGACACAGCCCGATGTGAAAACGGGAATGCGGGCGGTGCGGCGCGCGGTTTCGAGAACCTGCGCGACCACGCTGCCGGAATCGATCGCCGGGCGCGTGTTTGGCATCATGACCACGCCGGTGATGCCGCCGTTAATGGCCGCCTCGCTGCCGGTTGCGATCGTTTCCTTGGTCTCGAAACCGGGTTCGCGGAAATGCACGTGAGCGTCGAACATGCCAGGCATCAGGAGCCGGCCGCCGGCATCAATCACGCGTGCGCCATCGGGAACGGCGATGGATTTTCCGACGGATTTGATTTTTCCGTCCGCCACCAGTACCGCGCCCTCGGCGAAGTCCGGCGAGTCTTCGGAAACGATGCGGGCGTTGGTGACGAGGAGCATGTTCGCCGCGAGTGTGGCGGCTACTCCTGGCATTTCAAGTCGGGGTTACGAAGGGGATGTTCCACAGATCGTTACCACTGGTGGCGTTTTGCTTCCTCCCAACCAACACCGTTTTTTCTCCCGCAAGGAGTCCTGCATCACGGTCTTCACGATCATGGATTCAGGTATCCGTTTACTCTCCCACCGGAAGATCGGCCGCAGGCGCACCGCCGTAAGGAATGACTTCGAGTCCGGCATTGCCAGGGACAGGCTTGGCGACCGGCGGCGCGGATTCGGCCGGTGGGGTGGACGCCGGTGGGGTGGACGCCGGTGGGGTGGACGCCGGTGGGGTGGATGCCGGTGGGGTGGCGGGCTGTCCTTGTTCCGACGGAATTACCGGAGCAAGTGGCGGCACCGGTCTGCCGTCGAGACGAATGGCTTGATAAAGGAGGTTGTAATTGTGACGCAGCGCCGAGGGAAATGACACGCGGCCGGCCTCGACGATTTTTTCGCGGAGAAGCTTGGATGTCAGATCAGCGATGAGATCGGTGCCAACCTGCACGGCCCGATCCGCGCCGGTGATGACTTTACCCGCCTCGTTGGCGCCAAAGATGACATCGCTGCTGATGGAGCGACCCTGAATGGCAACGGTGGATTTCGCCGCGGAGATAATGCCCACGGGGCTGACGGTGATTTCAAGAACTGCGTGGTCGTCCGAAGAAAGCCAGCCGCGCAGGTAATCGATCCGCACTGAGGCGTAAATTCCGCCTTCGGGCGTGGGTGTGATTTCGGGCTTGTAGGTCCGGTATTCCGAGCCGGAGAGCCGGTAATCGACGGTCGTGGACTCGCCAGGGTTCCATTCGCCGAGGCTTCTGCCGAAAAAGTCAGCATCAATTTTGACTTCGCCCGCCGCGTGAACGGCTGCGGCGAGAAGAATGGCAATGCCGGTTTTCATAGGAAGAATCAAATCGCGGATGAAACCGCGTGGAAAGCCGGTTATTCGAAAATCCGCTGCCGCCCCACCAGGACGCGCAATCGAACTCTTCGCCTACCTCGGAACACCTACGACAACACCCTACCGCAAACACTCTTCCGCGGGCTACATCCTTTAAGTCGCCAGCCGTCGTGCAAGTCTCACCCCTCTCGAACTCCAACCGCCGCCAAGCTTCTCTACAAAAGCACTGGCCCTTGCCATGTATGGCCGCGGACTCGGCTTCCCCAAAGCGTTGTAAATCCTGAGAAAATGGGGAATTAGCCTGGCTAAAACCAAGGTGTCATGTAATATAAATCCCGAGATGAAAGCGATTGAGTATCTCAAAAGCGAAGAGGCACCCGCCGATTTCCTGCGGGAAAAATTGTATTCCGAAGGCTACCGAAAAATGTTTCCCCGAGCGCCTTTTGAAACGAAGCGGTCCTTGGTTTTGAATTATCTCATCGGGGCGGAAACCGAACGCTTTGCAGCGCAACCGGTCTATGGACCAACTGGAAAAGGCTTCCTTAAAAGCAAAGGGGTGGATGGTTTGATTGCGGAAAAAAACCTTGAAAAAGAGCTTTGCTCAGTATCAGGCGGCTCGATAGTTCGGCAATTCGTCCGTCGCGTGGAACGGTTGATTACGGCATGAAGAATCCACTTGCTCCGGTTGAATGGGAAGATTTGGAAAAGTGAAATGCCGAGCTTTGTCAAAAGGGCGGGTTTCAGCACGGCAGAACGTCGGACGGCTACAGCTCCGCAAAGGCGTTATTTTCTGAGAATAAGGCAAAGGATGCTTTGCCACTTCATGAAGTCGTTGATCTCTTGCGGGAACTCCACCGAAAGCAACCGTTTCTGCTTTTGAATGGAAACACATTCACGGATATGGGCCGGGATATTGTGTCTTGGGCGTGTGGATCGGTGAATGCTGAAACCCGCTCGCGTGTTGGCCATCACATTGCCGGTACCGATGTTCTAACAAAGCGAGAGCTTGAAAAGCTCCTTTCAAAGAACGGGGACAATGAACGGTGAGGATACAATAAAGCCGCTCACATGGAGCAGACAGCGGAAAATAACGGTTGGCTGGCCAAGCGGTTGCACATGGGCTCAGAGTCGGCTCATGACTCGCTGTACATGGCCGATTGATATCGTAGGAACGCGGAGAATTCGCCCTTGGCCGGGCCGCAGCGGGCTGGCATTTTCGGCGCACGATGACCCGCTTCCGTCCATGCATTGATCTTCACGCGGGAAAGGTGAAGCAAATCGTCGGCGGCAGTCTGCGGGATGACGGTGCGGGACCGCTGGAAAACTTTGTTTCTGACAATCCGCCCGGGTGGTTTGCGGAAAAATTCCGGGCGGATGGGCTGACTGGCGGTCACGTGATTCAGCTTGGGCCAGGAAACGGCCACGCCGCCCGCGAGGCGCTGGCGGCGTGGCCGGGCGGGATGCAGCTCGGCGGCGGGATCACGCCGGAAAATGCGCGTGAGTGGCTGGATGCGGGCGCGAGTCATGTCATTGTGACCAGCGCGTTGTTTTCAAAGGACGGGAAATTCCTGTCCGAGGCACTCATGGCATTTGGCAAAGCCATCGGTGCGGACCGGTTGGTGATCGATCTTTCCTGTCGCCGGACGGCAGGTGGCTGGACGGTGGCGATGAATCGCTGGCAGAAACTCACCGACATGGAGGTCACTCTGGAAACGCTGGACCGCCTTGCACCGCACTGCGCGGAATTTCTCGTTCATGCAGCGGATGTGGAAGGCTTGTGCCGCGGCATCGATGCGGAGTTGGTCGCGCTTCTCGGCGGGTGGGGGGGAATTCCCGTCACTTACGCGGGTGGAGCGGCGGGTATGGAGGATTTGCACCTGATTGAAGACATCGGGCAGGGCAAAGTGGACGTGACGATCGGCAGCGCCCTAGACTTGTTTGGAGGCTCTGGCTTTCAATACAAGGACTTGGTTTCGTGGAACCATCGCAAGCGAAACGATGCGGGGGAATCCGGTTGCACGAAGCAATTTGACGCCATTTAATCCCCCCGCAGTGGCGTTCCCCGAATCGACAAACGAGCCTGACAGCGATCTTCGCGCGTATCTGCGCCGGACGTTTCACGCGATGTTGCGCGCCCGTATTCTCGAGAGCAAACTTTCGAGTCTCTACAAGGCCGGAAAAATCGTTGGTGGTGTTTATATCGGCCGCGGTCAGGAAGCGGTGAGTGCTTCCTTGGGCGCGGCGTTGATTCCGGGGAAGGATTTTTTCGCCCCGTTGATCCGCGATCAAGCGGGGCGCACCGCGTTTGGCGAACCAATGCTTGATTGCACGCGCACCCATCTTGGCTCCGTTCTCGGGCCGATGCGCGGGCGCGATGGCAACATCCACCGCGGGCGGCCGCGTGAAGGCATGCCGGCAATGATTTCCCACCTTGGTGCACAGGTTTCCGTTGTGGGCGGGATGTTGCTGGCGCGGCGGTTGCAAGGTGATCTGGATGGCCGGGTCGGTGCGACCTGCATTGGCGATGGCGCATCCTCGACCGGCGCGTTTCATGAAGGACTTAACCTCGCTGCGGTGGAGCGTTTGCCGCTCGTCGTGGTGATCGGCAACAACCAGTTTGCGTATTCCACGCCCAACGACCGGCAGTTTGTCTGTGCGGATTTGGTGGAAAAAGCGCGCGGTTATGGCATTGGCGGTTTCTCGGTGGACGGCACGGACTTGCTTGCCTGTGCGTCGGTGATCGGTGAGGCCGTGAAACGTGCGCGTGAGGGCAGGGGGCCTCAGCTTGTCGTCGCCCGTTTGCTCCGGCTCAGCGGTCATGGCGAGCACGACGATGGCTCCTATGTTCCGCAGGAAATCCGTCAGGATCACTATGGGCGCGATTGCATTGAAATCGCCAAGAGCCAACTCGTCGAACACGGGCACGCGTCCGCAGAGGAGCTGATGTCATGGCAGGATGAAGTGGCGGAAGAAGTCCAACGTGCGGTCGCCCAAGCCCAGCAGGAAGAAACGCCCGATCCGTATCGCGAGGATTGGACCGCGCTGGCGACCCGTTTTCCGCTCGCCGTGGAAACCCCTGTCCCCGCCCCACTTTCCCCGTGAGTGTCACCTACATCGATGCCATCCGCGAAGCGCAGGAAACTCTCCTGCGGGAAGACCCGCGCGTGTTTCTTTACGGCCAGGACATCGGTGTTTTCGGCGGTGCGTTCAAGGCCACCAAGGGGCTTGCGGAACAATTTCCCGGCCGCGTGCTGGATAGCCCGATTTCCGAGGACGCGATGATGGGCATGGCCGTCGGCGCCGCCATCGAAGGCATGCGGCCGATCATCGAAATGCAGTTCGCGGATTTTTCCTCGGTCGGGTTCAACCAGATCATCAATCAGGCGGCCACGCACTTTTACCGGACGGGTGTTCCCATTCCGCTCACGGTGCGCCTGCCCTCCGGTGGCACTGCCGGTTCCGGGCCATTCCACAGCCAGAGCATGGAGGCAATTTATGCGCACTATCCCGGCTTGGTGGTCGTCACTCCGGCGTCCGTTTCCGATGCCTATCACATGCTCATCGATGCGGTGAAACTCGATGACCCGGTCATCTACTGCGAACACAAGTTCCTATACCGCTGGCTCAAGGCGAAGACGATCCGCGGTGAGCGCTTGCCGATCGGCCGGGCCCGCATTGTTCGGGCCGGTAAACATGCCACGGTGGTCACCTACAGTGCGATGGTCCATGAGGCCGTGCGCGCCGCCGAGCGATTGACTCAAGACGGTTGGGAGATCGAGGTCGTTGATCTGCGTTCCGTAAAGCCGCTTGATCTCGATACGGTGCTTGGTTCGGTCGCCCGCACGGGTCGTTTGCTCGCGCTAGGCGAAGCGTTTCCGTGGGGCGGTGTGACCGCGGAGATTGTTTCCCGCGTCACCGAGGAAGCATTTCACCTTCTCGATGCCCCGCCTGCCCGCCTTAATTCCCGGGACACGCCAGTGCCCTATCATCCGAAGTTATGGGCTGCGCACCGACCGACGCCGGAATCCATCTGCGAGGCGCTCCGCAAACTCCTGCATTTCTAAACGCCGAATTCCTTTATGCCTACCGTTCCGATCCTGATGCCCCAGCTCGGCGAGTCGATCGCCGAAGCCACCGTGGTCCGGCTTGGCGTCGCCCTTGGTGATACCGTGCGCACCGATCAGGAAATCATCGAGGTGGAAACCAACAAGGCGGTCATGGGCGTGACGACATTGTGCGATGGTGTGGTCAGCGAAATCCGTGCGAGCGAAGGCGTGTCCTACGCGGTCGGCTCCGTGCTCGGTTATTTGGAAGTTACCGAAGAAGAAATCGCGCGCACTGGGGTTTCCACCTTGGAGTCCGCCGAACAAAAACGCCTGGATGCCGGAGAGGAAACCAAAGGACGCGAGGCGAATTTGCATTTCCAAGTTGATGACAAGGACGCGTATGAAGAAGCGCCGGAAGTCGTTCCCACCGTCAAGGGGCTTCCCGTGCCGGTCGGCACCATGGGAGCGCATTACATTTCACCACGCCTGCGGGCGCGCATGAACGATCTTGGCTTGCGCGAGGCGGACATTTCCGCGATCTCCGGCACGGGTGCGGGCAACCGCGTGACCGTCGAGGACCTCGAACGCTTCCTCGATTATCTCGAAGCCTGGCCGGCTGCCATCGCTTCGCCGATGCGCCGGGCCGTTGCGGACGCCATGCGCCGGAGTTGGACGCGTCCGCTTGCCACCGTGGGTTTGCCTGTGGTGATTGATCCCGTTCTCAATCACCGCCGCGCACATCCGCTCAAGCCGGGTCTCACGCTTTACATGTTGCGCGCCTTCGCGCTGGCATTGAAGGAGAACCCGGCTGTGGCCGGTTATTTCATTGGTGAAAAAATCGTCCATCCACGGGCGTTCGACATTGGCGTGGCCGTGCAGATTGATGATGGCGTGGTGGTTCCGGTGGTTCGTGAAGTGGACCACAAATCACTTTCCGATCTGGTTGCCGTTTACAACGACCTCATCGAGCGTGGCCGTCGTCGCCGCCTTAGCCGCGAAGACTGCGAAGGCGGCATCGCGACCGTCACGAACTTCGGCACCTTCGGCCTAACCGTGGGCACGCCGATTCCGTTGCCGAATGAAACCCTCATTCTCGGCATCGGCGCGGGCGTAAAAAAACCGGTGTGGAGCGATCAAGTGGAAGCGTTCCTGCCCGCCACCACCGCGGAATTATTTGTCACATTCGACCACCGGGTCGCCGATGGCGGTGACATCGGCTTGCTGCTCAAACGCGTCGCCGAATTGTTGGCAACTCCAGAGGCACTTTGAAACCCGACCGCGGGGAGAAAATCGCTGCCTCGGCCAAATCATCCGGGTCATCCGCACAGTTGCGATCGTCCCTCTCGCATTGCCACCGATGCTGGATTAGATTTCACCATGTTGCATTCATGGTTGCGACTGTGGATGGGCGGGGCGCTGGTGATTTCACCGGTCGTCGCGGAAGCTGACACGTTTTCGGCACAGCGGGAAGCCATGGTGGCAAAACAGATCGAGCGACGCGGAGTGAAGGACCCGCGGGTATTGGCGGCGATGCGCAAAATCCCGCGCCATGAGTTCGTGCCCGTCGATACGCGTAAAAATGCCTACGACGACCGGCCGCTGCCGATCGGGCACGGTCAGACGATTTCCCAGCCATACGTCGTCGCGTTCATGACCGAAGTGTTGGCCTTGAAAAGCAGCGAAAAGGTGCTCGAAGTTGGCACCGGATCAGGCTATCAGGCCGCCGTTCTCGGTGAACTTGCCAAGGAGGTTTCCAGCATTGAGATCGTCGCGCCGCTCGCTCAACGCGCCACCGCCGTGCTCAAGAAACTTGGCTACGACAACGTGAATGTGCGCGTTGGCGACGGCTACCGTGGTTGGCGCGAAGCCGCGCCCTTTGATGCGATCATCGTCACCTGTGCACCGGACGCCGTGCCGCAGCCGCTGGTTGACCAACTCGCCGAAGGCGGCCGCATGATCATCCCGGTGGGGCCGACGGGTGAAGCCGGGCACCTTGTGTTGCTGCGCAAGAGCCACGGCAAACTCAACCAGCGGAAAATCCTGCCGGTGCGCTTCGTGCCGATGACCGGCGAGGCGCTTGAGCGATGAACGACCGCAGGCCCGGCGTCCGGGTAGCGAGGCATCCACGCCGTCCTTTTCCGGTTGCGGAGGGGGTGGGGCAGCGGACAGTCTGGGGGCGCGTGATGTTGTTCCTCTCCCGCTTGCTGCATCTTCACATTCGCGTTGTGAGGGATTTTTTCGGGCGCAATCATGGGCTGCTTCTCTCCGGCGCTGTCGCATACAACATCATGCTTTCGCTGATTCCGCTATCGGCCTTGGTGATTGTGCTGCTCTCGAATTTTTTTGAGGAAGACGCGTTGATGCAGGTATTGACCACTGAGGTTGCATTGCTCGCGCCGCGCTTCGTGCCGACGGTGGCGGATGTGGTCCGCGGGTTTTTGGAGCAGCGCGGGGTCATCGGTTGGATCGGTGGCGCGAGCTTGCTGTTTTTCAGTTCGCTCGCGTTTCGGGTTCTGGAAGATGCGATGGCGATTATTTTTCATCAGCCTTTGCACGCCACGAAACGTCCGTTTTGGATTTCGGCACTGCTCCCCTATCTGTTCATCGGCATCATCACGGTCGGGGTGGTGGTGGTCACGTCATTCAATTCGATATTGGATTCAGGGACTTCCTTGAATCACTTGCCATGGTTGGCGTCACTGGTGCGGCAAAACCTTGGCTTGCTCGCCTACCTCGGCGGATTCGCCGGATTGGTCGCATTGTTCACGTTGTTCTACCGGATCATGCCAGTGGTGGGGGTGTCGTTCCGCATGGCCCTGCTGGGCGGAGTCACGGCGGCGATCCTCTGGGAACTCGTGCGGCACCTGCTGGTGCGTTATTACGCGACGATGTCGATGGTGAATTTCCTCTACGGCTCGATGGCAACGATCGTGATCGTGTTGCTGACCTTGGAGGCGGCGTCGGTGATCCTGTTGTTTGGCGCACAGGTCATCGCCGAGTTTCATCGCAACGCGGCACTCGGCCTGCCGTGGTATGCCGATCCCGAAGAACCGCGAGAGAACGCGGCGCCAGCTATGCGGCCCGACTGAGCTGCTCCAGGGAAAACCCATTAACCCAAGAACTTCTCAATCGGACCGACAGCTTTGTGGCCGCGGTGGCGAAAAAAGCGAAAAAGCAAAGCTCATGCCAAGCGACCCGCAAGCATCGCAAAATGCCGACCGTTGCAGATTTTTTTGCCTCAGTCATCGGAACGGATGGAAACATGTTTCGCAGTTGGAAAATCCGCCGGCACTTTGGCGGGGATTGGTTTTTTTGCCAGCCAAAACACGGCGCGAACGGTAATCGTCTGGACGGCCGCGCAACGCATGCGGGCGGGATTTTTTTCGTCCTTCCAGACGTGGCCATAGGTGGCGGTGTAAATGCGGCCCGTGCCATAATCCACCGTCCATTCGAGCGGCCAGTTTTGTTTCGTCACGGGATCGAAGCCATAGGAGAGCACGGACAGATTTTCAGCCGGGCCGCGAGGGTGGGAATAAACTTCGAGGTCGGGAGTCATCCATGATCGGGGCAGGCTGGCATGGATCGGATGTTCGCCCAAGCGGTGAACAAGGGTGTCAACGCGGTTTCCATGAGAGGTGTTTGCGCCCTCACCCGGGGGAATGCGGACGGACGAGCCGTCATCGTTGATGCGAATGGCGGTGCCAACGTTTTTGGGGCGCCATCCGAGGCCGATCATGCGGTTGTAGGCCGGCCAATCTGCAAACGCGTTGTTCGCGGAATGCCAGACGAAAAGTCCGCCGCCGGAGGAAACGAACTGGTCGAGCGAATGCTTTACGGCTTCCGGCCACGCGCCATTTTTCTGAATGTCATTGCAGTTCTGAATGATGACGTCCGCGTTGTTGAAGTCCGGTTTCCACGCATTCCATTCTTTCGTTCCGGTGGGCGGACAAGTGCTCGTTTCCACTTTGAAGTCACCGGATTTTTCCAGAATGCCGTGGATGAGCCGGGTTGTTTCCGCCCAATCGTGATTGCTGAAGCCGTCAAGAATCAACACGCGCACGGGAACTTCCGCGCACGCTGCGGGTGAGAGAAACCAAGCGGCGAGGAATGGAAAAAGATAACGCAAGAACTTGGAGGAACGGCTTGGCGATGCGGACCCATTAAATCGCGGCGAGGATCGCATTGAACGTGTCACTTGGACGGAGTGCGGCCGCTGCCTTCGCTTCGTCCGGCATGTAGTAACCACCGATGTCGGCGGGCTTGCCTTGGACGGCATTGAGTTCGGCAACGATTTTTTCCTCGTTGTTTGCGAGTTGTTCCGCGACGGGGGTGAAGATTTTTTTCATGTCCGCATCGTTGTTTTGTGCGGCGAGCGCCTGCGCCCAGTACATGGCGAGATAGAAATGCGAGCCGCGGTTATCGATGGTGCCGAGCTTGCGGCCGGGCGAGCGGTCATTTTCGAGGAACTTGCCGGTGGCGGCGTCGAGCGTATCGGCGAGGATTTTGGCGCGAGGGAGCGAAAACGTTTCCGCGATGTGGTCGAACGAAGGTGCCAGAGCGAAAAACTCTCCGAGAGAATCCCAACGCAGATAGTTTTCCTGAACGAATTGCCCGACGTGTTTTGGCGCGGAGCCGCCGGCACCGGTTTCAAAAAGTCCGCCGCCATTCATGAGCGGAACGATGGAAAGCATTTTGGCGGACGTGCCGACCTCAAGGATCGGAAAAAGATCGGTGTTGTAATCGCGCAGAACGTTGCCGGTGACGGAAATCGTGTCTTCGCCTTTGACGATCCGTTCGAGCGATTCGAGGCACGCTTCGGCGGGCGGTAGAATCCGGATGTCGAGACCTTCGATGTCGAGCCCGGCGAGGGATTCGCCGATTTTGGTGATCAGCTGGGCGTCATGGGCGCGGGTTTCATCGAGCCAGAAAATCGCAGGCGTGTTACTCGCGCGGGCGCGGTTGACGGCGAGCTTCACCCAATCGCGCACGGCGGCGTCCTTCGTCTGGCAGGCACGCCAGATGTCGCCAGCCGCGACTTCATGTTCGAGCAAGGTGTTTCCATCCTTGGTGACAATGCGGACGATGCCGGTGGAAGGAATTTCGAAGGTTTTGTTGTGCGAGCCGTATTCTTCGGCTGCCTGGGCCATGAGTCCGACGTTTGGCACGGAGCCCATGGTTTTCGGATCGAGCGCGCCGTTCTCTTTGCAGAAATCGATGACCGCTTGATAAACGCCCGCGTAGGAGGAATCGGGAATCACGGCGAGGGTATCCTGCGTTTTCCCTGAGGCATCCCACATTTTACCGCCAGCGCGGATCATTGCGGGCATCGAGGCATCGATGATCACGTCGGAAGGCACATGGAGATTGGTGATGCCTTTGTCGGAATTGACCATTGCGAGATCCGGACCTGCCTTGAAAGCGGCCTCAATGTCCGCCTCGATCTCCGCTTTTTTCTCAGCAGGCAGGGATTGGATTTTCGCCACGAGATCGCCGAAACCGTTGCGGAAATCGACACCGAGTTCCTTGATCATGGAAGCGTGTTTGGTGATGAGATCTTTGAAAAACACCTCGACGGCGTGGCCGAAGATTATGGGGTCCGAGACCTTCATCATGGTGGCCTTCATGTGCAGGGAAAACAGGACGCCGTCGTCTTTCGCGCGGGCCATTTGTTTGCCGAGGAAATCGATGAGCGCCGCCTTGCGCATGACGGTGGTATCGATGATCTCGTCCTTTTGCAGCGGGAAAAACTCCCTGAGTGTTTTGTCGTTGCCGTTAGCGCTGATGAATTCAATTTTCACATCCGTGGCATCTTCCACGGTTGTGGATTTTTCATTCGAAAAGAAATCATTGCTGCCCATCGTCGCGACTGTGGTTTTGCAGTCGGCTGACCATGCGCCCATGGAATGGGGATGTGCTTTCGCGTAATCTTTCACCGCTTTCGGTGCCCGGCGGTCTGAGTTTCCTTCGCGCAGGACGGGATTCACCGCGGAGCCCTTTACTTTATCGTAGCGCGTGCGGACGTCCCTTTCCGCATCGGAAGATGGATTGTCCGGGTAATCGGGCAGCCCGTAACCCTTGCCTTGCAACTCGGTGATCGCGGCCTTGAGCTGGGGAACGGAGGCGGAAATGTTGGGCAGCTTGATGATGTTCGCTTCGGACTCAAGTGTCAGCTTGCCAAGTTCGGAAAGTGCGTCGGGAGTTTTTTGGTCATCCGTGAGAAATTCTGGAAACTGGGAAAGAATGCGCCCCGCGAGCGAAATATCGCGGGTTTCCACGGTGATGCCCGAATGTTTGGTGAATGCTTGGATGATCGGTAGCAGCGAATACGTCGCGAGCGCCGGAGCCTCGTCCGTGCGGGTGTAAATAATCGTGGGGACCTTGGACATAGGTGGATTGGTTTTCCGCGCGCGGTGTTACGGCAAGGTGCCTCTGGGGTCAAAGGGAAACGAGGAACGCGAAAATTACGCAATCGAATGGCAAATCCCGCCAGTTTCCGATTTTCAATCGCGCTTTCCCCGTTTTGAATCCGCGGGCCGGAGATCCACCGGTCTATCATCAGTCCATGAGCCATCCCACCTATCGCATCGCCGCCGGAGCCGATCACGGCGGATTTGAGTTGAAGAATGTCTTGGTTGCCCACTTGGAGGCCATCGGCCATGAGGTGGTGGATTTCGGCACCAATAGCGCGAAATCGGTCGATTATGCGGAGTATGCAAACAAGGTCGCGCTCGCCGTGGGCGATGGCACATGCGACTTCGGAATTCTCGTCTGCACTTCGGGCGTGGGCGTATGCATCGCAGCGAACCGCCACCGGCACGTGCGCGCGGCGAATGTGAGCACCGTGGAGGAAACGGTGATTACCCGCAGCCACAACGATGCAAACGTGCTCTGCCTCTCCGGCAAAAAACTCGACGAAGTGACGGCCAAGGCGATCTGCGAGGCATTCCTCACCGCGGCGTTTGAAGGTGGCCGCCATGAGAAACGCGTGTGCAATGCTTCTGGCAGCCGTATCGCGGTGACCGATCCGCAAATTTACGACGCCATCACCGCGGAGGAAAAACGCCAGCGCAACAACATCGAGCTGATCGCTTCGGAAAATTTCACGTCGCCTGCCATCATGGAAGCGCAGGGGTCCGTACTTACAAACAAGTATGCGGAGGGCTACCCGGGCCGCCGCTGGTACGGCGGATGTGAAAACGTGGACGTCGTCGAACAAGTGGCCATCGACCGTGTGAAGGAACTGTTCGGCGCGGAACACGCGAACGTGCAACCGCACTCCGGCAGCCAGGCGAACACCGCGGTGTATTTTTCCGTTCTCAAACCTGGTGACAAAATCTTCACGATGGATCTCGCCCACGGCGGCCACCTGACTCACGGTCACCGCGCGAATTTCTCCGGGAAATTCTACGATGTCACTCACTACGGCGTGAGCGAAAAGGACGAACGCATCGACTACGACGAACTGGAGAACACCGCGCGCAAATTGAAACCGGCGCTGATCACCGTCGGCGCGTCCGCGTATCCGCGCATCATCGACTTTGAACGCATGGGCAAATTGGCACGGGAAGTCGGCGCTTACCTTTTCGTCGATATGGCGCACATCGCCGGTCTCATTGCCGCAGGTCTGCATCCGAACCCTGTGCCGCATGCGGATTTTGTCACTTCCACCACGCACAAATCACTGCGCGGTCCGCGCGGTGGCATCATTTTGTGCAAGGAAGAGTTCGCGAAAAAAATCGACGCCCAGGTTTTCCCGGGAATCCAGGGTGGCCCGCTCATGCACGTCATCGCGGCGAAGGCGATTTGCTTCGGCGAGGCGCTCAAACCGGAGTTCAAGGATTATTCCGCCCAAGTGATTAAGAACGCGCAGGCGATGGCCGCGCGTCTCGCCGCGCATGGTTTCCGCATCGTTTCCGGTGGTACTGACAACCACCTTATGCTGGTGGACCTGCGGTCGAAGAGCCTTAACGGCGCGGATGCCTCGCACGCGCTCGATGAAGCGGGCATCACCGTGAACAAGAACGGAATTCCATTCGATTCCGGTAGTCCGATGAAACCGAGCGGCATCCGCATCGGCACGCCCGCCGTCACCACCCGCGGACTGAAGGAAAAGGACATCGAACAGGTTGCCGACTTCATCGACGAGGCGCTTTCGGATCACGAAAACACGAAGAAGCTTCATGCCATCCGCGAGCGCGTTTTCGAGTTCAACCGTGCGTTTCCGATGCCGTGGTGACAATTATCCCATTTTCCTTTCATGAATCCTTTCCGCGAAGAACTCGTCTCCCGCTCCACCGCCGAGCCGTGCACTGTGGTGATTTTCGGTGCCACGGGCGATCTCACGCATCGCAAGCTGATCCCCGCGCTTTACAACCTCGCCGTGGATGGCGAGCTGCCGACAGGCGTAAAGATCATCGGGTTTGCGAGGCGGGAAAAATCCGATGAAGAATTTCGCGCTGGTTTGTCGGAGGTGAACGCGAAGGTTTCACGCACAGGCGTGGACGAGCGCATTTGGAGCACTTTCATCGAAAGTGTGCACTACCATCAGTCCGAATTCACCGATGGAGATGGTTACAAGCGCCTCGCTGAACGGATCGATGAAATCGATGCGAGCAGGGGTGGCAAGGGCAACCGGTTGTTCTACATCGCCTCCGCGCCGGAATATTTCGACGACATTCTCGAGCACCTCAAACAGGCCGGGCTCAACAGCGCCGCGGAGGGATGTTGGGCGCGGGTGATCGTGGAAAAACCATTCGGGACGGATCTCGCCACCGCCCGGCACTTGAACGAAGTGGTCAGTCAGACGTTTGAGGAGAAGGACACGTACCGGATTGATCACTATCTCGGCAAGGAAACCGCGCAGAACATCATGGTCCTGCGGTTTGCCAATGCGATTTTCGAACCGCTTTGGAACAGCCGCTTCATCAGCCATGTACAGATCACCTGCGCGGAGAACCTTGGCATGGAAGGCGGCCGCGGCGGATATTACGACAATGCCGGAGCGCTGCGCGACATGGTGCAGAACCACCTGCTTCAACTCCTGAGCCTCGTTGCGATGGAGCCGCCGACCGATCTAACCGCCGATGGTGTGCGGGATGAAAAAGTGAAAGTAATCCGCTCGCTGCGGCAGTGGGACACTCCGGAAAAAGTGGTGGCGAACGTGGTTCGCGCCCAATACACGGCCGGGCACGTGGATGGAAATCCGGTGCCAGGGTACCGCGAGGAAGATCGGGTAGATCCGCAATCGGACACCGAGGCCTACGTTGCGGTGCGCCTGTTGGTCGATACCTGGCGTTGGAGCGGAGTTCCCTTCTACATCCGCATGGGGAAACGTTTGCCAAAGAAATCCACCGAGATTTCGATCCATTTCAAAGACGCGCCCTGTGTTCTTTTCAACACGCCCTGCAATGGCACGCCCGGTGGCAACGTGCTTGTCATCCGTATCCAGCCGGACGAGGGCATCTCACTGCGCATGGTTTCCAAGATCCCGGGCAATAATCTCCGCCTCGAACCGGTGAAGATGGATTTCCATTACGCCACGAGTTTCGGCAAAGCGTCACCCGAAGCATACGAGCGGCTTTTGCTCGATGCGATGTCCGGTGATGCCACGCTGTTCGCCCGGCGCGATGAAGTCGAGGAGGCATGGAAATTCATCGACCACATCGAGCAAGCATGGCACGGCAAGGAAAACCAGCCGCCGATGGCGGAGTTTACCGCCGGCTCATGGGGGCCGAAAGAGGCCGACGAGTTGTTGCTACGGGACGGCAACCAGTGGCGCAGATTGTGAGCGCACGTTCGGCCCCGGATAAGATCAAAGCTCGATCATCGCTTTGATCACGCCGTTTTCCGGGCGGGTCCATGATTCAAAAACTTCGGGGACTTCGTCGAACGTTGCGCGATGCGTGATCCACGGTGAGGTGTCGATGCGTCCGGATTCCATGAGAGAGATGATGCGGGTGAAATCCTGCGGACGCGCGTTGCGGCTGCCCATGAGAGTGAGTTCACGTTTATGGAACTCCGGATCATTGAATGTGACGTCGCCTTGAAAAAGGCCGACGAAAACGAGGCGGCCGCCATGGGCGGGAAACTCAAACGAACGCATCATCGAGCCGGGATTTCCCGTGGCGTCGATCACCGCGGTGGGAAAATCGCCTGAGGTGATTCGGTGCAGCGATTCCAAAACATCGTCGGTGCTTCCATTGATGACTTCGTGTACGCCGAGTTGTTCACAGCAGAAACGAAGGCGGCTTTGATTGATATCCAGCACCGTGACTTGAGCGCCCTTTTCCACGGCGAACTGCATGACTGCAAGACCGATCGGACCGGCACCGATCACCAGAACATGTTCGCCATTTTCGATTTCCGCGCGGTCGATGGCGTGGGCGCCGATGCCGAGTGGTTCGACCAACGCGAGTTGTTCGAAGCTGAGTGTCGCGGAGGGATGCAATTTCTTGGCGGGAAGAATGAATTCCTCCCTCATGCCGCCATCGGCGTGAACGCCAAGAACCTTGATGTTCGTGCAGCAATTGCCTTTGCCGTGGCGGCAGGCGATGCAGGTTCCGCAGTTGAGATACGGTTCCACGGAACAGCGGTCGCCGGGCTTCACGTGGGTGACATCCGCACCGGTCGCGAGGACTTCGACGCCAAGCTCATGGCCGAGGATGCGCGGATAGTTGAAGAACGGCTGTTTGCCGCCGAAGGCATGGATGTCCGTGCCGCAAACGCCAATGCGGTGCACGCGGACCAATGCTTCGCCGGTTGCCGGAGTTCCGGCGTGGGATTGGACGGTGGCTTTGAGGACCGCTGGGTTTTCAAGAGTGATCGAACGCATTAAGAAAAATCAAACGGTGGTGGAGCGGGCGGCGAGAACTTCGTCGAGGACTGCGAGACAACGTGCGTTTTGTTCCGGCGTGCCGACTGAAATTCGGATCCAATCGGGCAACTTGTAGGAAGTCATTGCGCGGACGATGACGCCGGACCGGAGCATGTCGCGAAATACGTCGTCGCCGCGACCGGTTTTCACGAGGACGAAGTTCGCGTGGCTCGGGACATGCTCCAACCCGCGTTTCGCGAATGCGCCTTCGTAAAATGCCAGACCTTGTTGGTTGAGGGTGCGGGTTTGCCCGACATGGTTGCGATCTTCGAGGGCGGCCAACGCCGCGGCTTGGGCGATGGAGTTCACATTGAATGGCTGGCGTGCCTTCTGCAAAACGCCGGCAAGCCCGGCTGGTGCGAGTCCGTAACCGACGCGCAATCCGGCCAATCCATGGATCTTCGAAAACGTCCGGAGGACGCAGACGTTTCTACCTTCCCGCACATAGCGCAATGTGTCCGGCGGGTTTTCCGGGAATTCATGATAGGCTTCGTCGAAAACCGCCACGACGTGATCCGGCAATTTTTCCATGAAGCGATCCAAAGCGGCTTGGCCGACCATCGTGCCGGTCGGATTGTTCGGATTGGCGATGAACACGAGTCGTGTATCGGCGGTGATCGCCGCCGCCATGGCATCCGTATCGTGAATGAAGCCGGGGTCGGGGATTTCCACGTAGCGTGCTCCGAAAAGTGTCGCCATCAATTTGTAAACGACGAAGGCATGCTCTGCGGCGATCAGGCTGGTGTTGCGATTCAAAAATGAGTGGCAGAGCAGCTCGATGATCTCGTTGGAGCCGTTGCCGATGATGACATTCTCCCGGCTGAGCCCGGTGTGTTCTGCAATGGCCCCACGCAATTTGAAACCTCCGCCGTCTGGATAGATGTGGGATTCCGCGATCGCATCCTGCATCGCTTTTTTGGCAAGTGGCGAGGGACCAAGTGGATTTTCGTTGGACGCGAGCTTGACGATGCTCCGAGGATCGATGCCGAGTTCCCGCGCGGTTTCGTCAATGGGTTTTCCGGGTTCGTAGGCGACGAGGTCGCAGACGAAGCGGTTGGCGAAGGACTCAATGCTCATGTGGCGGGGAAAGTAATGATGACCGAGGGTGGTGGTCAAATGCGGAGCGTTGCCGAATGCGCCGGGATCGGGATGAAAACGGGCAAAAAAGAGAGGCGGTCGCTCGCGCGACCGCCTCTTGATTTTTCGTGATGTTCGTAATGAACGATCAGAAGCTGACGGTCAGCATGGATCCGCCGATCAGCTCATTCTCGGTGGTGGCCCAGAAGGTATCGCCGTGGGCGTTGCCTTCATGAGAGAAAGCGACGAACGGAGAGATCTTGGCGTTTTCCACGAAGCCCCAATCGAGGGAGACCTTGGTGGTCCAATGTGCGATTTGGCCTTCTTCGACGAGATACCCGAGGGTGGAATCGGCGTTGAGGGTGAGGCACTGGTTCAGCTCCCAGCTCTTGCTGATGGCGAACGCGGTGTAGCCGTCGTTACCTGGAGCATTGTTGATGAGGTCCCAGTAGTAGGTCGCGGATACGGTGGCAAAGCCGAGGTCGCGGGAGAGCGAGAAGTAAACTTCCTGATCGTCCGTGCCGCCATTGGTGGACTCAACGTTGAGGTAGTAGATGTAACCAATGGCCGCGGTCGCAAAACCGAGGTCGCGGGAAACTTCCCCGTAGAAGTCAACTTCGCTGTCGATTGCGTCGTTGCCTCCGTTTTGTTGATCGAACGCGGACGCCCAAACGCCAGCACTCAGGCCCCAGCCGTTGTATTCGGTGGCGGCATCGACGCCGAACTCACCGAGGTCATTGCCGAGGTCAACACCACGGAAGATGTACTCGCTGGTGTAGCCGGTGTGGATTTCATATTCGATTTCGATTTCAGCCGAGGCGGTGCCGGCCACAAGGGCGGAGGCAGCGGCCAGGGCGCCAATGGTTTTGCAGTAGGTGTGCATCAGGTTATGTTGGTTTTCGGTTGCTGCTTTGTCCTTGGCTGAGCCGGCAGGCGGAACAGACAGGAGCTTTTTAGGAATGAGCATCGCGCATGCCAGATTGCATGTTGGACACCCTTCGTTGACGGGATATTTCACAATCCTTAACAAGTTGTCCAGCGCTTTCTGTTGCGTTCAGCACATCGCTTGGAATTGGGATACGGGGCCGGGAGATTCATGGCAAGTGAAGAATCGGCTTATTTTTTGAAGAGTCGTGCGCGATTTTTGGAAATAGAGGCAATCTGGTGCGCAGGGAGACGGGAATTTCGTTGCGGCGGATTTCGCGGTTCCGTTATCTGGCGGCGATGAAACGCAGGAGAGTTGTGCTGCTCGTGTTGTCGCTGATGCTGGTGGTGGCGACCGGGTTTGCGGCATGGGCGTGGTTCCGGCCTTATGCATGGAATGTAGATGAACATGCGGGCTGCGAGGTGGTTGGCGTCCAGGTCCGTGAGGACCACGGATATTTTTGGGTGGAGCCGCGCCTGCGGGCGTCGGCGGGTGCGAGGTTCGATCTGACCAAGCCGATTCGTCTGACCACCAAGGCGGGGACGGAACTGGAAAGTTATGGGACGACTCTGGGTGGGGAGAAGGGTCAGGAACCGGATGAACTGTGGCTCTTGTTCTGGGCGAGCAAGGAAGACCTCAAAAACGAAATGAACCTGAAGATCAACGGTGGTCAGTTGGTTCTCAAATCGAGCCATGGAGTGCCGGAACCAGGGACGCAGGGATCCGCTTATTTCACTTCACACAATTGGTGATTCGATGGCCTGGCTGTTGGTGGACAACTCAAACACGCGAACGAAGTTCGCGCTTGGTGATGCGCGGGAACTTCTCAAGTGGCGCGGCATGCTGCCGACGGCGAGTGTGGATGCCCGCGCCTTGGAGCAATTGCTGACTGGTGTGGAATATCATGCGGCGGTGGTTTGTTCGGTGGTGCCCGCGGTGGGGGAAAAACTCGCGAAGTTTCTTGCGGGTGACATCGGCAAGCCCGTGCACATGCTCAACTCACGGAGTCCGATCGGCATGGCGATTGATTATCCCGAGCCGGAGCAGATCGGAGCCGACCGATTGGCAAACGCGGCGGCGGTGGCCGGAACTTATGAGGGCCCGATGATCGTCACGGATTTCGGCACGGCGGTGACGTTTGATGTGATTTCATCGCGCCCCGCATATTGTGGCGGCGTGATTGCGCCGGGACTCGGGGCAATGACGGATTATCTGGCGACGAAAACCGCATTGCTGCCGGTGATCGAGCTGCAACCGCCCGGCAGCGCGATTGGAAAATCCACGGTGCATGCGATGCAATCCGGCGCGTTCCATGGCTATCGCGGGCTGGTGAAGGAAATCATCGCCGCCCTTTCGGCGGAGCTTGGCGGCCCACCGCGTGTCATCGCGACCGGAGGGGACGCGGAATGGATTTCGCAGGGAATGGCGGAAATCCACGAAGTCGCGCCCACGTTGACATTGGAAGGACTCCGTCGTGTTGCCATGCGTTTGTTCGCGTGAATCGTCGGTTGCGTTCGATGGCACCGTGCCTAACATCCGCATGCTATGAAAACTGATTTGGATACTCAAAGACGTCGTTTTCTCAAGGTGGGTGCTTTGGCTGTGGGCGGCACCCTGTTGCCCGGGTTTGCGGGCGCGAAGGAAGTGGATGGCGGATTCACCGTGCCGGACCTGGATTTTGAATTCGGCGCACTGGCACCTCACATCGATGCCAAAACGATGGAAATCCATCACAACAAACATCATGCTTCTTATGTGAACAAACTCAATGAAACGCTCGCTATGTCCGACGGATTGAAGGGAAAAAACATCGACGATCTGATGGGTGCCCTCGCTGCGGTGAAAGATGAGGCGACGCGGACCGCGCTGCGGAACAATGGTGGCGGTCACTGGAATCACTCCGCATTTTGGAAAATCCTCGCTCCGGAGAAAGAGGCCGGCAAACCGTCGGAGGAACTTGGCGCGGCGATTGAGAAGGAATTTGGATCCGGCGAAGCGTTCCGCAAACAATTCGGCACGGCAGCGGAAAAACGGTTTGGATCGGGATGGGCCTGGTTGATCGTGAAAGACGGCAAACTCAAGGTGACCAGCACCGCCAATCAGGATAATCCGCTAATGAAAGGCATTGTTCCGGATGAGGAAACCGGCACGCCGATCCTTGGCCTGGACGTATGGGAACACGCGTATTACTTGAATTATCAAAACCGTCGTCCGGATTACATTTCCGCTTGGTGGAATGTCGTGAATTGGAAAGAAGCATCCAAACGATACGCCGCTGCCATCTGACTCCGAATGAGAATCCATCGTTTCGAGAAGAGGCAATTTCTGCCGGTTGCGCCGGCGGAAGCGTGGGATTTTTTCACGCGCCCGGAAAACCTCGAATCAATCACGCCGCCCGGAATGGAAATGAAAACCAGTACGGGCGGCGGACAGCGTTTGTTCGATGGCCAAATTGTAAGCCACCACATCCGGATCGCACCTTTTTGTTATCTGACGTGGGTTTCCGAAATCAAAAATTGGGTGGAAGGCGTGAGGTTCACCGACGATCAGCGTCTTGGTCCTTACCGTTTTTGGCACCATCAACATGAGTTTCTGGCCGAAGGGAATGGTGTCTGCATCGTGGACACAGTGCATTATGCGGTTGGTCGCGGGTGGTTTGGGTCGCTTGTTCATCACTGGTATGGGAGGAAAATGCTGCGCCGGATCTTCGATTTCCGGGAGGGTGCGTTGCAGCGCCGGTTTCCCGGCAGCCCGTAAAACCGCGGGGATTCCTCCTTGCCGTGTCGGCTGACGCTGACTAGCGTCCCGCTCCGATGGATTTCCGGGGGGCCTTCATCCGACGTTCGATTTGCACCGGGATTTATTGTCTCGTGGCAACGGCCGTGTGGCAGGGAGAGGCACCCGCGCAACAGCCTGCCTTTTCTCCCGCCCAGTTCGATCCGGGTGACGTTTTTCTCAAAGGCTATCTCGCCGTGAAGGAAGCGGAGATCGCCGAACAGGAAGGACGATACGAGGAAGCCTTGGAAAAACTGAACCGGGCCAGCGAAATGTTCGGCACCATCCGGAAGTTTTATCCGGACTGGAAGGCCGATATGGTGCGTGGCCGTTCCGAAATGACGACGGAAAGTATCGGCAAGGTGGGACCAAAGGTTGCCGAGCAACGCAAAAAGGACCGCACCGCGGTGGCCGAACTCGAAGGTGGATTGAAGAAGCCCGGCACGGTTGATCCCGCTCGTGGTGCCGTCCCGCTGCATGCTCCCGGCGTCCTGCACGAGGATCCTTTGAAGGCGAGGCGGCTTGCGGAAGCCCAGGCCGAAGTCCGTCGTTTGCAATCGGAAGTGAAACGCCTTGCGGACATTCCGAAACGTTCCGGCGAAGATGATCGCAACGCGTCGCGGGTAGAAGACATCCGCCGCCAGCTCGATGCGTTGAACGCGGAACTCCAGGCCGCGCGCCAGAATGTCGAATCATTGCGCGCCCGTCTCGCCGCCGCACCGATGCAGAATGAGATGAAATCGCTCAACCAACGCATCGATACGCTCGAGCAGGAACGCGCCGCGATGTCGATGGCTCTCGAACAAAGCCGCGGTGCCCATACCAAAGCGATCGCGAAAATGGCGACCTTGGAAGCGGACTTGAAGGTCATGCGGCAGAAGCACTCCGACATGAACCGCGATCTGAAAACCGAGCGAAACGTCGCAAATTCCGTAGTCAGTGGTCAGCGGCGACAACTTGACGCGCTGGAAAAACAACTGTCAGCGAAGGACAGTGAACTTGCCGCGGCCCAGCAGACGATCAAGGGACTGACTGGCGAGCTTGAACAAAGCCGCGCCGCTTTTAATGAACTCCGCGATGAGCGGGACGGCCTGCTGGGCGAACGTGATCAGATGGCCACGCTGCTCAAACTCAATGAAGCTGGCCGGATCCAGGACCTCATCGACCAGAATATGGGGCTCGCGAAAGACCTGCGCGAAGCCAATGAAAAGGTGGAACGGCTCCATCGTGAAAGCAACGCGGACAAAGACGCCATCACGGATGCGTTGCGCGACCTGGCCATCGCCAAGTCCCAGATCAACGGTTTGCGCCAGGAAAGAATCGATCAGGACAAGCGGCTGGCGGAGTTGGAAGCGCGGCTCAAGAGCGAGGAGGCGAAACTCGCGGAAGCGCCGGAAAACGCAAATCCCGTCGAAGTGGAAACGTTGCGGGAAATCATCAAACGCCAGCTGCGGGTGCAGGAACGCCGGCGGCAGGCGCGCGATCTTCTCGTCGATGCCGCCCGCGATCTAGGCGCGAAGGACGAACGGCTTGCCCGCGCGATCGAGCTGTTCGACGGCCAGGAAATCGCGCTGACGCCCGAGGAGTCGAAAGCGATCGACGGTCGGCAGGTGGACGCGGAGTTCGTGTCACCCTTCGCCCGCGACCGCGCCACGGTCAACCGGGCGACGGACGAGTTGAAACGCGACATCGCGCTGTTTGAGCGCACGGCGGAGAAGTCCTATCTCGCAGGCCGTTATCTGCCGACCCGCGAGTTGTACGAAATGATTCTCGAGCAACATCCCGGCCACGTTCCCGCATTATGCCGGCTTGGCGTCGTCCAGATGAAACTCAGTGATGCTTCCGCCGCTGCCCTGGCGTTCCGCAAGGCGGTGGAACTGGAAGGCGCGAACACGTATGCCCGGCGGATGCTTGGTTATGCGATGATGATGACGGGTGACCAATCCGGGGCGGAAAAAGAACTGCGCCGCACGGTTGCTGATGAACCCAACGACGCGAAGGCGCACCAGTTGCTTGCTTCGCTTTGTTACGAATCCGGTCGGACCGGCGAGGCGGAATCCTATTTCAAGGCTGCCATCGGCGCCGATCCGCTGCCGAGTGATCCCTATTACAACCTCGCGGTGATCTACTCGCGGACCGAGCGCATGGAGAGTGCGAGGGAATATTATCACAAAGCACTCGAGCGTGGTGCGTTACCCGATCCGAAGCTCGAAGGCATCATTTCGGAAAATACCACGAGCGTAGAATGATGATACCGAATGCCACGGGGAGGTTGGGGGCGGTAGCGGTCCTATCGTGCGCGTGGTTGTCCTCCTGCGCTTCCGACAGCGGCTCCAAACCGGCTGCAGGCGGTGAGGCCGGAGGATTCAAAAGCCTGAGCCAGCGGATGGAGGAATCGAACGGCTTTGCCCAGGACGGCGAGGGCAAATGGGTGCCGAAGGTGGACAAGCGCAGTTCTTTTGAAAACCAAGGCGCGTCCCCCTATTTCAAGGGCAGCGTTGCGAAGAAGGAATTCAAGACCGGGGAATTCATGAAAAAATCCTGGTGGGGAACCAAGGAATTCGGCCACAAGAAATACGAAGGCGAAACCGATGGCGGCCGGTTCATCAAGAAATCGCGTTTTTCCGGGATGGGTGCCCGCGAGGCCGGGACTCAAGTGGATCTTCCCGGTGCCTACCGCACGGAAACCTATGCGACTCACGGCGCCCGCGAGGCAAACACCAGATCGATCGCGCGGCCTGCGGATGTCGAAACCGAGTTCCGGGAAAGCGTGTTCAAACAACCGCCGGAGTTGGATTATCGCGAGGCGAGGTCCATGTCGCTCGAACAATCGCGCGGCATTCTCGGCCGCTGAGGTTTCAGTTCGCACTCATCGCTTGAACGAACGTGTCGAGCGTAAGTTTCTTGAACGTCTCCCAGCGCAGCGGCTTGCCGGCCAGGAAAAACGATTGCCCGGCAGTAAAGCGGATCGCTCTGAGTTTGCCGCTGGTTTCCTCCGGTGTGATAGCGGCCTGCAGGACGGACGTGGGTTCCACGTGCGTCGTAGCGGTGATGCCCGCATTGACGAGCAGGCTCCGCCAGCGCGTGGCAATCTCCGCGGCAAGCGTTTCATCCTGCCCGGTGGTGAGCCGGACGCCGTCGGTTTCGGGCGAGGTGTGAATCATGAGGTGCACGATTTGCGCACAGCGTGCGACCTCGATTGCGATGCGCCGCCGCAACGTATCGTAATACTTCGCGGCATGACGTTCGGCGATTTTTGCGCGGATGGATTCAGGAAGTTTACGGGAAAACCGGCTCCAGCGTTGCTCTCCGTCCTGTTCCAGATCGATCAGCAGGCGAGTCACGTCGCCGTGAACCAGCGGCGTTCGCAGGCGCATGGCAAATCCCTGGGCGATGTTCAGGGTGCCAGGTTCCCAGCCTTCGGACGAGGCAAGGGTTTCCTCCGCTCCCGGAAAGGCATCCCGGTACGCTGTCGGAACGGTACAGGTGGCGTTGGGACAGCTGACAAGGTAGGCGGTGGACATGGCTGCGGGTTTTCGCTGAATCCCAAATTGCGCCAGCCGCACTGAGAGGGGCAAGTTTCTTCTTCCCGGCGGAGCGGTCGCGGGCGGGAAGTTTTTCCTCGTCTGCCGCGTTCCGTCCGTCCACGTTCCCGCCGCCATGCTCAAGGCCGGAATCGTAGGACTGCCAAACGTCGGGAAATCCACATTGTTCAATGCTGTTACGCGGACGCGCAAAGCGGAAGCGGCGAACTATCCGTTCTGCACGATTGATCCGAACGTCGGCATTGTCACCGTGCCGGATTCCCGTCTCGCGGTTCTCTCGAAGCTTTCGAACTCGCAGAAATTGGTCCCCACCGCGATTGAATTTGTGGACATCGCGGGTCTGGTGAAAGGCGCGTCCGAAGGCGCGGGTTTAGGGAATCAATTCCTCGCCACCATCCGCGAGACCGACGCCATTGTGCAGGTGGTTCGTTGTTTCGAGAACGACGACATCATTCACGAACTGGGCGGCGTCGATCCGCTGCGGGATATTGAAATTATCAACTCGGAGTTGATTCTCGCGGATATGGCAGCTTTGGAAAAACGCCGTTCGTCGCGGGAAAAGAAAGCGAAAAGCGGCGACAAGGAGGCGAAGAAAGAAGTGGAGATCATCGATGTGCTGATGCCGCATCTCGATGAGGGCAAGCCGGCGCTGACGATGGAATTCAGCGAGGAGGATGCCGCCGTGGTGAAGGAGTTTTTCCTGCTTTCCTCCAAGCGGACGATCTACGCATGCAACGTGGCGGAAGACGAAATCGCAGCCGCAACGGACAATCCGGATTCCCATTCCTTCGTTGCGAAAGTCCGCCAGTACGCGGCGGCACACAGCGGTGCGGAAGCGGTTGTCATTTCCGCCCGCATCGAGGAGGAGCTCAGTGAGTTATCCCCGGAAGAGGCGGCGGAATTCTTGAGCGACATGGGCGTGAGCGATTCGGGCGTTTCCGCGTTGATCCGGGCGGTTTACCATTTGCTCGGACTGCGGACATACCTGACGACGGGTGTTCAGGAAACCCGCGCATGGACGATCATTGCGGGTGACAAAGCCCCGGCGGCGGCCGGCGTGATTCACACGGATTTCGAACGCGGATTCATTGCGGCGGAAATTGTACACTTCGATGACCTCACGACACTCGGTTCCAAACACGCGGCCAAAGAAGCGGGCAAACTGCGCATCGAGGGCAAGGAATACGTGGTCAAAGATGGCGACGTGATTGAGTTCCGCTTCAACGTGAGCAAGTGAACGCGGACAAAGCGGTGGACGGACCGGCGCGGGTTCGCCATTTTGCATGCGATGGACAAGGAATCCGACGGGTTTATCCGCTATCTCGCGACCGAGCGCGGGCTTTCGGCGAACTACCAGCTTTCCGTGCGGCGGACGTTGGATGCTTTGGCTGGGTTTTTGAAACGATCGGGAATCACCCTGAGCGATACGGGAACCGACGAACTCGCGGCGTTTTTGAAGGAGAGGAAAAAAGCGGGTCTGCGGGCGTCTTCGTTGCGGATCACCACCGTGCATCTCAAGGTTTTTTTCCGTTGGTTATCGCGGACGGGAAACCTGCCGATGGATCCCGCCGAACCCTTGCTCGCCCCACGACCGGAAAAACAACTGCCGGAAACATTGCGCCGCGAAAACGTGGAAGCGCTTTTGGAATCGGTTCAAGCCACCGAATTTCTCGATCGTCGCGACCGCGCGATCCTCGAACTTTTTTACGCTGCCGGACTCCGCCTTTCGGAACTGTGCAAGGCGCGGTTGGAAACCATTGATTTCGAGGAGGGCTTCATCCGCGTGACCGGCAAAGGCGGCAAGACGCGGGTGACCCGCTTCGGCGCGCGTGCGAAAACCGCGATCGAGGATTATCTCGCCAACGAACGTCCGGCGTTGGTCCGCAAAAAAACATCCTCGCACATTTTCTTGTCCGTTCGAGGCGGGCCGCTGTCGCCGGACCGCGTGCGGCAGATCGTCAAGGAACGGGCTGCCCGGGCTGGGATCGAGACAGGAATCTATCCGCATTTGTTGCGCCATTCGTTCGCCACGCATTTATTGGAAGGCGGTGCGGATTTGCGCGTGATCCAGGAATTGCTCGGTCATGCTGATATTTCCACCACGCAGGTTTACACTCATGTGGATGCTTCCGGTTTGAAAAACACGCACCGGAAATTCCATCCGCGCGGGTGACTCAACCTGGATGGGAAGCGCGCCGCAGCCGGTCCATGATGGCGACCCCGAGACCGGTTTCACTGACCGGCTCGGCAATGATTTCATCGACTCCGGATTCATCGAGCAATCGCATCACGAAGAACAATCGCATGGCTGCTTCGGCAAGTTTTCCGCTGCCCGGGCTGAGCGCTTCGATGCGTGTCCATTCGTGCAGCCGCACCCACGGCGAGTCGTCGTCGCCGCGGTAGCTGAGCAAGCCGTAGATTTTCCCCGGTTCCGCGCAAAAATCCTGCGGGTTTTCCAGCAGGCGGAATGGCGTGACCGGCGCGTAATGTCCGGGAAGCTGGCCCGGCGCGTGGGGAAGTTCGCCCGGGCGTTCGTTTGCCTTTTCCACTTTGCCGAATTTTTGGAGCTCTTCCTTGGTGACCGGACCGGCTCGCAAGAGCCGGAGAATCGGCTTTTTTCCCTCGCGGAGTTCGATGGAAACGATGGTGCTCTCCAGGCCCTGCGAACACGCACCACCGTCGATGACCAAGGGAATCCGTCCTTCGAGCTCCTTCAGCACCGCGGATGCGGACGTCGGAGAAATCCGTCCGAACCGGTTCGCGCTCGGCGCGGCCAGCGGATTGCCAAGTTCCTTGCCAACCGCGCGAAATAGGGGATGTGCGCTTTGCCGGACGGCCACGGTCGGCAAACCACTGGTAACGAGGTCCGGCACGTCCGGGTGTTTCGGCAGGACCAATGACAGCGGACCCGGCCAAAATGCGGTTGTGAGTTGATTGACGACCTGTTCCATCTCCGGTGGAACGACCGCCACCCGTGCGAGATCCTTGCGCGATGCGATGTGGACAATCAGAGGATCAAACGACGGGCGCTCCTTGGCTTCAAAGATTTTCGCAACGGCGGCGGGATTGAACGCGTCGGCGGCGAGGCCATAAACCGTTTCCGTTGGCAGTGCGACGATTTCGCCCTCGCGCAAAAGCCGTGCGGCTTCCGCGACAGCGGGCTTCATATTATCGTCCGTGGCTTGGAGAGTGCGGGTCACGCGGCGATTGTGAGGCGTTGCGCGGAGACTGGAAAGCGAAGAGGTGAAGGCTTTTCCGTCTTGCAGGCCGGTTTGCAATGAACGATGATGAAATTGGCATCAAAGAACTCCTGCAAAACCATGAATGAATTCAGAGAAGCATGGAAAAAGGTGGATCGGAACAAGGTCGCGCTGCTGCTCAGTGTGATTCCCGGTTTGGGTCATTTTTACAAACATCACTATCTCGCTGGGACGGGACTCATGATCGGCAACATTGTCGTCGCTTTCGTGGCGCTTTGGCTGGCGATCGCCACATTTGGATTTTCGCTGATTCTTGTGCCCGTTCTCTGGGTCACGGCGGTCGCATGTTCCGCGTATTTCGCGAGCGACCAACATGGCTGCCATCCGTGGCTTCATGTTTGGGAGAATCGGCGGAACAAAGCGTCCCTTGGCACGCCTGGCGGGCATGATGGTTGACACAGCGGGGGGCTGGCAGGGATGGTTTGTCGGTGCATGACCCCTCCGTGAAGGCTGCCTGGATGTATCGCAAGGTTTTGCGACATCCGTTGCTGCCGGCATTTTTGAAGTCGTGCGCGGAGCAGGGAGAAACGATTCATGCGGGCTGGGGTCTGAAAGCAAGCGGCCGCGCTGCCATTCGTGCGGCAAGAACGGGAGGACGGTTGCTTTTGCTGGAGGATGCGTTTGTGAGATCGATCCGCCCCGGCGCGGCCACGGTATATGGCGTGCTGGCTGACTCGGGTGGCATCCACTATGCGGCGGACGGAAACTCCGATTTGGTCACTGCGCTGCGGGGCGGAGAGCCGGTGGGCTGGATGCGACGGCAGCCTTTGGAAACGGAGCCGGTCGCGGTCTTGATGGAAAGATTCCGCGAATTGCGGATTTCAAAATACAATTGGTTTCCGGGAGAGTTTCGTGAAACCAACGATGAATGGGCGCCGGGAATCCTCGTTGTGGATCAAACCCGCGGCGACGCATCGATCCGGGCGGGTGGCATGGAGCCCGGCACGTTCGACCGGATGTTGCGTGCCGCATTCGAGGAATGCGAGGGCGCTCCGGTGTATCTGCGGGCCCACCCAGATCACATCCACCGGGCAAAACATTCCTGTTTTTCAAGCGCCTTGCTGGCGGATAAAAGATTGAGGCTGCTGCCTCCCGATTTGCCGCCGGCTTCGTGTTTTCCATTTTGCCGGACGGTCATGACGGGTTGCTCGTTGCTCGGAATGGAGGCGCTGATTCATGGCTGCCGGGTGACAACCTTCGGGGCTCCATTTTACGCGGGCTGGGGATTGACGGACGACCGTGCACGGAATTTGCCCCCACGCGGACGTGCTCTCGGAGTTGAAGATTTGTTTCGCACGGCATATCTGGAATATTGTCATTACTTTGATCCGGACACGAAGGAACCATGCGGCTTTGGTCGCATTCTGGATCACCTTGCCTTGCAGAAGGAAATGTTCCGCAGGAACCACGGATTGACCGTCACTGTCGGGTTGAATCCGTGGAAAAAACAATTGGTAGGACAATACCTCCGTTCGCCGGGAAATGAACTTGTCCACGTGGCCGAGGTGAAGGAGGCGATGAAAGAGACTCCGGCCCGGCTGCTGGTTTGGGGACGGAAGGAAGAAAGACCGGCTGGGATGGACATCCCGTTCGTGCGCATGGAGGACGGGTTCATCCGGTCCCGCGGCCTTGGTGCGGCGTTCAATTTTCCGTATTCCTGCGTGTTCGATGAGTCGGGCATTTATTTCGATGCAGAAACGCCATCGGATTTGGAAAAAATCCTGGAAGCCGGAATCGACGACGGCGACCGCGCCCGCGCTGAGGAATTTTTGGGACAATTGCGGCGGGTGCGGTTGACAAAATACAATCTCGCGGGCGGGCAGGTCGCATTGAAAAATACCGGAGGGCGGAAGGTCATTCTGGTTCCCGGGCAGGTGGAATCCGATGCATCGATCCGGTTCGGAAGCCCGGTTGTCCGGAATAACACGGAGTTATTAAAACGGGTAAGGGAAGAGAATCCGGATGCGTATTTGGTTTACAAGATTCACCCGGACGTGGTGGAGGCGGTTCGCCACGGCGCGACGGTTTCCGCCAAACATGAGAAGTGGTGCGACCAAATCGCGACCGGCGGTAATGTGCTCGACTGGCTGGAGCTTTGTGACGAGGTGCATACGATGACTTCAACGGTGGGTTTCGAATCGCTCATTCGATCGGTTCCGGTGATCACTTATGGCATGCCGTTTTACGCGGGCTGGGGGCTGACCATCGACCGTCTTTCCTGTCCGCGGCGGACAAGGAAAACCGACTTGGCGGAACTCGTGTATGGTTGTCTTGTGCATTATCCGCGTTACTTGAATCCGGAAACCGGGGAGTTCACCACGGCGGAAAAGGTGATTGCTTTGCTGGACGGACAGGCATTGAAGGTCCGGCGGGCATGGCATTTGAAATGTTTGGTGAAATTGAAGCAACAATGGGTGAAAGCGCGGAGGAAGTATGACGGAATTTGATCTCGCGCGAATGCACATCGAGGTGGTTACGGACACGTATTCGCCGGATGTGAATGGTGTGGCCCGAACGCTGCGGAATCTTTGCGAAGGAATGCGCGGGCACGGGCATCGGGTGGAGGTCATTCGTTCGGGAAAGGCGCACGGACCGCATGAAACCGGAGTGCCGGGCTGGAGCGTGCCATGGTACCGGGAAGTCCGGATGGGATGGCCGCGCTACCGGTGGTTCCTGCGCCGCTGGTCGGCTGCGGCACCGGATGCGATCTACGTTTCGGTGGAAACGGCGCTGGGTTATTCCGCGGCAGCCGCGGCACGGAAGCTGGGAATTCCGGTCGTCGCGGGATTCCACACGAATTTCCGCGAATATTTCCACAACTATGGGTTTGGTTGGCTGGGTGATTTTCTTTTCCGCTACCAGCGATGGTTTCACGGCCGCACCGCGATGACATTGGTGCCGTCGCCGGTTTCGCGGCAAAAGTTGTTGCGGGAGGGATTTCAACGGGTGGAGATCCTTGGCCGGGGTGTGGATGCGGAGTTGTTTTCGCCGCTGAAACGAGATGACTCGCTGCGGGCGTCATGGGGGGCCGGGCCGGACGCGCCGGTCATTCTGGTTGGCGGGCGAATCTCATCGGAAAAAAATATTGGCCTCGCGATCCGGGCATTCCGGCGGATCAAAGAACTCCGGCCGGACGCGGTTTGTGTATTGGTGGGCGATGGACCGGCGCGGGCGAAACTGGAGCACGACAACCCTGACGTGGTTTTCACCGGTTATCATGCCGGCGAAGAGCTCGCGCACCACTATGCCTCGACGGATATCCTGCTGTTTCCCAGTGAAACGGAAACTTTCGGCAATGTGTTGCTGGAGGCGATGGCATGCGGCCTTGCCATCCTCGCATACGACGATGCGGCCGCGGCATGGCACGGTGTGGATGGCAAAAATCTTCTAAAGGTGCCGAAAGGCGACGAAGCCGCGTTTCTGGAAGCGGCGGTACGATTGCCGGACCCGGTGCTGCGGCGCCACTTGGCGGACAACGCAGTACGAACCGCCGGGGGACTGTCGTGGGAATCCGTTGTCGGCCAGTGGGAACATTTCCTCGGATTGGCGGCGAAAAAAAGATTTCTTCCGCCGCGGCCGGAGGTGGCTGGTTGACAACCCCGGATGGGCCGGGACAGTCTGCGGAAGATGCCGCATGAGGCGGTTGATGAAACGTTAAAAAATCCCCGTGTTCTCCAACGAAGATTATGTCGCGGAACTTCTCGTCGAGGCGGGATGGGTCACCCAGGAAGACGTTGCCAATGCGGCCAATTCCAGAACTGCGGGAACCTCATTGATCGAGCACCTGCTTGCGCACAGTTTTCTGACCCAGGAATCGATCGCGCAAACGCTTGCCGCCAATGCGGGCGTGCCGTTCGTCCGGCTGACTGAGTTGACATTCAATCCTAGTGCGATCGATGCGATACCCGAAGCGACTGCCCGGAAATACCGCGTCGTTCCCGTGGATGACGACGGCCAGTCCCTGACCATCGCGACCGCCGATCCGCTTGATTTCGAGACACTCGACACGCTCCCCCACGTATTGAAACGGGAGCTCAACATTCTCTGTGCGACGCGGCAGGATATTGAAGATCACCTCCGTGAGTTTTACAATCTAGGGTCCGCTTCCGGGGCTGCGCAGGCGGGTGGCGAGTTGGGGATCAGCGTTACCACGGGCGATGTGGAGGCATCGGATACTTTGGAGGATGCGCCGATCATCCGGTTGGTGTACCAAACTCTCGCGGAGGCGTTTCGGTTGAAGGCGTCCGACATCCACATCGAACCACTCGAGACCAGCGTGCGGATCCGCTACCGGATGGATGGCAAGCTGATCCACGTGGACAGCCATCCGAAGAAGCTGCTACCGGCCATCATCGCCCGTTTGAAAGTGATGAGCGGCACCATGTCCATCGCTGAAAAACGGTTGCCGCAGGACGGCCGCATCCAGCTCAAAATGGGAGAAAAGGAGGTGGACCTGCGGGTTTCCTCGGTGCCGTCAAACCACGGGGAATCGATTGTCATGCGGATTCTCGACAAGAGTTCGCTGGTTCTGGGCCTGCCGGAACTCGGATTCTTTTCCGATGACCAGGCGACCTTCGAAACTCTTCTCGGGCTCCCGGACGGCATCGTTCTGGTTACGGGGCCGACCGGTTCGGGAAAAACCACGACGCTTTACGCGTGTTTGAACGTCATCAACCGGCCGGACCGGAAGATCATTACGGTGGAAGATCCGGTGGAATACGAATTGCCGGGCATCAACCAGGTCATGGTGAAAGCCGACATCGGCATGACCTTCGGCGCGGCGCTCCGCGCGATGCTGCGGCAGGCGCCGAACATCATCATGATCGGTGAGATCCGGGATGCGGAAACGGCGAACATCGCCATCAATGCCTCGCTCACCGGCCACCTGGTTTTCTCCACGCTTCACACGAATGACGCGCCGTCCGCCATTCCGCGCCTTGCGGACATCGGCGTGAAGCCGTTCCTCATTGCTTCCGCCGTGCGCGCGGTTCTCGCCCAGCGGCTCGTGCGGAAATTGTGCCCGCTTTGCAAGGAGCCGGTGACGCTCACGGAAAAAGAACTCCGCGCACTTTCCATGGACGTGGAAAGACTCGCGGTGGACGCCACCGTGTTTGGTCCGGTGGGTTGTGAAAAATGCCGCGGCAGCGGATACAAGGGCCGGATGGGAATTTTCGAACTGTTCCTGATTGATGATGAAGTCCGCCAGTCGATCAACACCGGCCTTACCACCACCCAACTCCGCCGCCGCGCCCGCGAGCTGGGAATGCGCACGCTGCGGGAAGATGGCGTCCGCAAGATCCAAGCCGGCCTGACCTCCGCCGCGGAGGTCATCCACACGACAATGGGCGACATCGATTGATGCCCGGATGCCACTGAAGTTCTCATATTTCCCATGGACAATCTCCAGATCATCGAACTCCTCCAGAACCGCGGTCTGGTGGATGAAAGCCTTTCGCAGGACATCCTCACCGAGCTCGGCCAAAGTGGAAAAGACATCGGCGAAATTCTTGCCGACTTCCAGGTGTTCAATTCGCGGGATGATCTTTGGCCGCTCGTCGCCGCGGAGCTCGGTACCTCCGTCGTGGACATCCGCGATTGGACGCCACCCGAGGCGCTGCTGGCGCTCCTGCCCGCCGGGACGGCGCGGTTGTATGGTGCCTTGCCGATCAGTTTCGACGACGCCGGCCTCCATGTCGCGCTGGTTGATCCGCTGAACCCGCAGACCGTTGAGGACCTGCGTTTCGCCGTCGGTCGCGAGGTGAACGTGGTGGTCGCGCCGGATTACCTTGTCGAAGCGAAGATCAACGACTGCTACGGCGGTGAGGGTGCGGCGATGAACGACATCCTGAGTCAGTTCGAAATCGGCGGCGGGGCGAAAACCGAAGCGGATCTTGAAAGCGAGGCGAATTCCGCGCCGATCATCCGTTATGTTGATCTCGTTCTCTATCAAGCCATCAAGGAAAAGGCATCGGACATCCATTTCGAGCCATTCGAGAAGGAATTCAAGATCCGGTACCGGGTGGATGGTGCGTTGTATGAAATGGCTCCGCCGCCCGTGCACCTTGCGCTGTCGATCATTTCGCGCGTGAAGGTGATGGCCAACATGAACATCGCCGAGCGGCGCGTGCCGCAGGACGGGCGGATCGTCAAACAGGTCGGCGACAAGTTTGTGGACATGCGGGTTTCCTCGCTGCCGACGCAGCACGGCGAATCCATCGTGCTGCGGGTTCTGGATCGTTCATCGGTGAATCTCTCGCTCGAAAACCTCGGCCTGCCCCGCTACATCTACGACTACGTCACGGAAACGATCGAGAAGCCCAACGGCATTTTCATCGTAACGGGTCCCACCGGCGCGGGGAAAACCACCACGCTCTATGCCGCGCTGCGGCGCATCAACACGCTCGAATCGAAGCTCCTCACGGCGGAAGATCCGGTGGAATACGACATCGATGGCATCATCCAGATTCCCATCAATGATGCGATCGGATTGGATTTCCCGCGCATCCTTCGGTCGTTTTTGCGGCAGGATCCCGACCGCATCATGATTGGTGAGATGCGGGATAAGGAAACCGCGACGATTGCCATCCAAGCCGCGCTGACGGGACATCTCGTGCTTTCCACCCTTCACACCAACGACGCCCCGGGGGCCGTGACCCGTCTCATTGACATGGGTTGCGAGCCATTCCTCGTGGCGGCTTCGCTCGAGGGGGTGCTGGCGCAGCGGCTGGTGAGGACAATCTGCAAGGAATGCAAAACTCCTTATGAACCCAATGAGGCGATTCTCAACCAGTTGGGGATTTCACCGCATGAGCTGGGCGACAAACAATTTTTCACCGGTGCCGGTTGCGAGGTGTGCGGCCAGAGCGGCTACCGCGGCCGCCGCGGGCTTTATGAGCTGCTCAACATCACGGACCCGATCCGCGAACTGATCACCGCCAGGGCACCCACCGTGGTCCTCAAGCAGAAAGCAATCGAGCTGGGAATGAACACCCTGCGCGAGGACGGACTGCGCAATATCTATCTCGGCACCACCACGATTGAGGAAGTGCTGAAATACACGTAAAACGAGGGATTTCGCGATTTTCCCATTTCCTGACGTCAGAATTTACGCTAGTTACCTAAAGAAATACCAGCATGCCAAATTTCACCTATACCGCCCTTGATAACAAAGGAGAGAAGACGAGCGGCGTCGTCGCCGCAGCCAATGAAGAGGAAGCCCGCCAGCAGGTGCGTGGTCAGGGGTTGTATCTTACGGCGCTTGAGGAAGAGGGAAAGGCGGCGAAAACGAAAGGCGGCAAAGGCCCTGCCAAGAGCCGCGCCGCCGCGAAAGTCAGTGGCGCGCCGAGGCCCAAAGGGAAGACCGGCGGTTCGGTGAAGGGGAAAACACTCATGGTGTTCACCCGCCAGCTGGCGACGTTGATTGATTCGGGCCTGCCGCTGCTTCGCTCCCTGAACGTGCTTCAAAAACAGGAGCCGAATCCGACAATGAAGGCGACTCTCACGAGCCTCGCCGATAACGTCCAAGGCGGTTCCACGTTTTCGGAATCGCTCGCCCAGCATCCGAAGATTTTCAACAAGCTTTACGTCAACATGGTCAAGGCGGGCGAGCTTGGTGGTGTGCTCGAGGTGGTTCTCAACCGCTTGGCCGAGTATCAGGAAAAGGCGGCGAAATTGAAAAACAAGATCATCTCGGCGATGGTTTATCCGTTGATCGTGATGTTCATCGCTTTTGCCATCATGATTTTCCTGATGGTCTTCATCGTGCCGAAGTTCCGGGAGATGTTCGACGATTCGGATCAGGAACTGCCCATGATTTCCCAGATTGTGTTCGGCTTTTCCGGCTTCCTGATCCGAAGCGATTTCGGCCTGCCGAACGTGGTGTTCGTCATTCTCGGCATCTTCGGCTTGGTGTTTCTTTTCAATATTTGGGGGCGGACCAAAGGCGGCCGCGCAATCATCGACGACGTCAAGCTCAAGGCACCCATCCTCGGCGATCTCCAAAGGAAGTCCGCGGTTTCCCGCTTTGCCCGCACCTTGGGGACGCTCGTCACATCCGGCGTTCCCATCCTGCAGGCCCTCAACATCACGCGTGACACGGCGGGCAACGTGACGATTTCCAAAGCGATCGAGAAGGTCCACGAAGCCGTGAAAGAAGGGGAAACCATCGTCACGCCCCTGCAAGCCTCCGGAGTGTTCCCGAACATGGTCGTTTCCATGGTGGACGTCGGCGAGGAAACCGGCCAGCTCCCGGAAATGCTCCTCAAAGTGGCGGATGTTTACGATGACGAGGTGGACAACGCCGTCACCGCCCTCACTTCCATTCTCGAACCCGTCATGATCGTTTTCCTCGCCCTCGTGGTGGGGGCAATCGTCTTCGCGTTGTTCCTGCCCCTCATCAAGATGATCTCGACGATGAGCGAACAGTGAACACCGGCATCCCGCCGCATCAGTCAAACCCAGCGACAACCATGAAACCTCCCGCTCCATTGCTGCGGACCCGCGGCTTCACCCTCATCGAATTGATGGTGGTGATTACCATTATCGTTATTCTCGCCGGCCTGATGCTGGGTGCGGCCAGTTACGTCAAGACCAAGCAGGCGAATGAAAAGGCGAAGATCCAGATCGCACTGTTGTCCAAGGCCATCGAGGAATACAAAGGCGACATGGGGAAATACCCCGGCGAAGCGGATGATTCGCCGACAGATGGCGACATCAGCGAGGAACTGTATGAGGCATTGTTTCACGAGGGCTACGAAAATTCCGAAGATCCTGACAATTGGGAGGAGGGAGAAGCCAGGAAAATTTATGTGCCTGAGTTGAATCCCGAGACCACAAAATTAGGATGGGTGACTACCGCGACTTCGATTCCTGACAGCACCAAAATCGTCGATCCATGGGGCAAGCCGTATCGCTATCGCAAGGGAAACAGCGCGCTGAATCCGGACTTTGATCTTTGGAGTGAAGGCAAGGACGGCGAGACCAACGAGGACGACCCGAAAGACAAAAATTCTCGCGACGACATCCGCAATTGAGCGGTCGCCGGCGGGGAATTGTGCTGGCGCAAAAGGCAGCTTGGGTTTTTGCTCCCCCAGTTCATATGACCGACGAAAACGATTTTTCCGCCGACACGCAGCCCGCGCCGGAGGCAATGAAAACCACTCCAGCGCCGCGCCCGCGCCGCACATCAAACAGCCGCGCGCGCAAAGAAGACCCAAAAGACGTGGCTCCGGCGACCGAAGATGCCAGGCTTGGACCCGCTGGGATGCAGGTCATCGACGAAACTACCGGAGACTCGTCATCGCAAGTGGAACCGTGGGCGGAACCGGAGACCGTCTCCGCGGAACCGGCGGGCACGGGCAAATCGAAACGCAAGCGCCGCCGCAAAAAGGGTAGAAAAGAGGTTGAGGAGTCCATTGCGGACCCGGAGGAAGCCGACGGTGCAACCTCCGAGCCAGCCGCCGTTCGTGCGCCCCAAGCAGCTCGCCCGCGACCGGACACGGAAGCGGTCGCCAAGCTGGCGAAGAAAATCTATCTCTCGGAAGTCAGCGAAGAGGGAGTGGCGCTGATCAATGACCAGGATGCGCGGGAACTTTCCCGGCGTTGCTTCAAGATCGCGGAAATTTTCCTCGAAGAACAGGGACGGCGCAAGTGATCGGTCGCCGGTCGGCGATGTTTCACTTCTGGTTGAAGCGTGAGATTTCGCGCTGGGCTTCGCGGAGCTCGACCTTTTTCTTCAAATCCTGACGCTGGTCGCCATGGGTTTTTCCCTTGCCGACGCCAATTTCCACCTTCACGCGGCGGTCCTTCCAGTACATCCGCAGCAGCGGCAGGGAACAGCCTTTGATCGCCGTGGCGGAGGCCAGTTTGATGATTTCCCGCTTGTGCAGGAGCAGGCGGCGCGGGCGCCTCACCGTGTGGTTGAACCACTCGCCGGCGGTTTCCCATGGCTGGATGTCACAACCGTACAGGAACACCTGGTTGTTTTCCACCCTGGCGAAGGCATCCGCGACGTTGATCTTTCCGGCACGGATCGACTTGACCTCGGTGCCCTTGAGTTCGAGTCCAGCCTCGTATTTTTCGAGGATGTGGAAATCCCTACCGGCCTTCCGGTTGGTGGCGATTTCCTTGCTCATGGCAGCGGGTGCCGGATCAGGCCTCGGCCTTTTTCTCGACGAGCCGGATTTTGCCCTCGATGATTTCCTGAAGGGCGATGTCCGACGCGCCCATGCTCGGGCGGGTGGGAATCAACGGCGAGCGGCCGCTGTTGAGTTGACGGACACGCTGGGAAACGAGGTTGATGAGAACCAGCGGGTCGGTGACGATTTCAGAGGCATTTTCGACTAGGTCGCTTTTCATGAGAGAACCGGGAAGATGCGAAGACGGACGCTTCTGCTCGAACGGGATAACGTTCTCTGGTACAGGAGGTGGTCCGGAATCGCTCAAATGAAGAAGGTAAGGGTTCGGCGACGTGCCGAACGGCCGGGCACGTGACGGGCTGGCTGAAAAAGCAAAAACGACGACGGGTGACAAGCGTTATCTGTGATTTTATCCATGAAACGGGTTTCGCCACCGCCAGCGGCGTCGGTTTCGTCACGAGTCACGGCAAGGCTTCGGGAATCCGTTGGCGTTGATTGAACAACAAGGTTTCCCGGTAGCCGGCGGATTTGGCACGGTTGATGGCTTTGGCGAAGTCCCGGCCGACCTCGGCGGGCGCGTGGGCATCCGAGGAAATCACCAGCGGAACACCGGCGGAGCAGGCGAGTTCGAGGAACGCGGAATCCGGATAGGCATCCGCGCAGGGTTTGTGCCAGCCGGCGGTGTTGATCTCGATGGCCGCACCAGAGGAGGCGATGGCATCGATGGCCGGTTCGTAAAAACGGTTCAAGTCACCGCCGGGAACATTGCCGAATTTTTTCACCAGATCCGGATGGCCCAGAATGTCAAAAAACCCTGTGGCTGCCATTTCCCCGTACGTTTTCCAGTAGCGGACCCAGATGTCTTCCACGTCGCTGGTGCTCCAAATGGAAATTTTGCCGGGGTTGTCGAAATCCCACGACCCGAGATAGTGCACGGACCCAATGAGGTAATCCCATGGATAACGCGTGGCGAGGTTTTCGATCCAGCGTTCATTCCCGGGCAACCAATCGCATTCGAGGCCCGCGCGCACAGGGATGCGGCCGGCGGCATGGTCGCGGGCGGAAGCGAGCCAATCGAAGTATTCCGGCAGCTGATCTTCGCGCATCCGCCAGTCGTCGAATGGCTCGGGAGACTGCGGCGCGTGATCGGAAATTCCGTATTCGGAGAGCCCGGCGGCGATGGCCGCATCCACGTAGGCGGCGGGAACTCCGGTGGCATGGCGGCAAAGTGGGGTATGGCTGTGGTAGTCCGCTGGCATGGGAAAGTGATTGGCGCGTGGCTGAATGGCATACTAGACTCGCGGCGCGGTGCAAGCGCCGCGCACCTGCATGTCCGAGTTCACGCCCGATCCATCGCCCGCACACCGCGAAAATCCGCGCGTCGAAATTCCGCCACTGGTGCAGCGCCTCATCGATACATTGCGGCGTCACCCGAAACGGGTTGTTTTCACCGAGGGCGAGGACATCCGGGTGATCCGCACGGCGGCGCAGTTGGTCAAGGAGGAGGTCATTGCGCCGATCCTGCTGGGTAACCGGACGAAGATCCGCACCATGGCTGAGGAGGCGGGAGTTCCGCTTGCGTTCATTAAGATCATCGAGCCGGAGCTTTCGTCGGACTTCGGCCTGTTTTGCAAGCGCGTGGAGAACATGGCGCGTTACCGCACGGTTTCCGGCGGCCCGGCGGCGGAACTCGTGGCCCGACCGCATTATTTCGGTGCGTTGATGGTGCAATACGGCCAGGCGGATGCGTTGGTCGGCGGCAATCAGGCGCTTCCAGCCGCGTATTTCCGCGCCTTGCTCAATACGATCAAGCCCGCGCCCGGAGTTTCAAAGATTTTTGGGGTTTCGATGTTGATGGGTGGGGGGTTGAAAAACATGGGTTCCGCCGGATTCCTTTTGCTTGCCGATACCGGATTGATTCCGAATCCGACGGTCGCCGAACTCGCGATGCTGGCCGTGGAAACCGGGAAACTCGCGCGGCATTTCCTCGGTCACACGCCGCACGTTGCGATGCTCAGCCACTCGACCAAGGGCAGTGCCGGCACTCCCGACGCAAAGAAAATGGAGGCCGCCGCAAGTCTTGCTCGCGAGATGGTCCGGCAAAATTATCTCGATATGGAAGTGGACGGCGAGGTGCAGGCGGATGTGGCACTCGATCCCGGAGCCGCCGTCGTGAAGTTGAGCAACACAATTGAGCGGAAGCCGGCCGATGTCCTGATATTTCCAAATCTCGATGCCGCTGATATTTCCATGAAAATGCTCCAGCACCTTGCCGGTGCGCACAACTACGGGCGCATGATCATGGGTCTCGCGCGTCCTGCGGCGCAGGTGCCCCGGACCGTTGATGTGGATTCACTCTTTGGCACCGCTCTGGCGGTGGCGGTGGAAGCGATCAAGTTCCACGAACTTCATCCGAAGTCCGACTACTGATTTTCCCGTCTGCCGCGCACGGAGGTCAATGGATTTCGTTGCCGTTGGTCGAGACCCAGCGAACCACCTTGTCGTCGCGGATCAATGCTTTGGCGGGCGTTAATTTAACGCCGAAAGTCGTGGTGACTTGATAAACCGCGATTCCGGTTTGGAAGGTTTCGCCTTCGAGGGTTTCGGATGTGCCTTCTTTCCATTCGAGAACCTGGGCGAAGGAAAATTCCTTAACCGCGTTGCTGCGGAGATGTTCTTTCATGACCGCGACGGTGCCGGAAGGTTCGGACTTCGCAGCCGTGGCGGGCGTGGGAAAAGGATCCACGGAGATCGCCGGGGCCGGCGCGGTATTCTGCGCATCGGAATCATCCGCTGGCGGAGTTTTTTCTTCGGAAGGGATTGGATCGCCAAACGGGTCGGTCTTTTCCGCGGGAACCGATTCGCCTGAGGAGTCCTTGCTGTCGGAGGAACCCGCACCGAATGGATCATTGGCGGCCATGACGGCGGCGAGATCGGTTTTGGCGGCATCGACTGGAAACGATGGTCCGGAATTGCCAATGCTCACGACGAGTTTTCCATCTTCGATGCGAATGGGTTTCAACTGACTTCCGGCATCCAGGGTCATTGACACTCCGCTGACGGCATCCTTGACTTTGAGTGGCGACTTGAGAGTCACCGATTCCGGGAGGTCCATCGGAGAGATGGTGCTGAGATCAATCGCCGGGGTTTTGGCTTCGACGACGGGGCGCCTGCTGGTTTTCGATTCCAAGCCGGTGAGTTTGAAACGGAGACTCGGCTCGATGAAATAACCGAGCAGGCAGGTTCCTGCCATGCTGAGAAGGATCAAGACAACTTTCATTCGCAAGCGGTTGGTAAGAGAAAATTAAGTTTTTGGAAACAGCAAAGAGAGAGAGGTCAGCACTTCGCGCTGTCATCCTGGAGCATGGCAAGTGCTTTCGCGAAGCTCGCGTTATCCAGGAAGTGACGGAGCTTTGCGCCGGCGGATGCGCGGTGGGTTTCGGCCCACCCGGAAATTTCCTCCGACACGGTTCGCAGTGCGTCGAGATGCGCGTCAGGATCGCGATCCCGCCATGCATGATCCGCGATGATGTGTTCGCGGCGGAGAAGAAGCTCTTTGAGTGGTTCGTGAAAGGCGTTCATGAAACGAGGCGGTCGGGAAGCGGCAGAGGCGCGTTGGTCTCGCGCAACCGTTCTCTCAGCAAGTGGACAAAATGTTTCACGTGCGGCACCGTGATCCCGGCGCGCCAAACGGCCCACATGTGGAACCCAAGGTCGGTTCCCGGCGCAAGGATCGGAACGATGGCGATGTCTTGTTTCGACAAGTCCAGCACCACGGGCAAAATCGAAATCCCTTCAACGGCTGCGAGGAGGTTGACCAACGAATCGAAGCCATCAATGAAGCGTGCCTTGCCCGGCTTGATGCCGGCGGCGGTGAAGATCCTGCAAATATTCTCACGGTGGCTGGACGGGCCATCGCCGCCAAGACAGAGCAGTGTTTCGCCGTGGAGTTCGCCCAGCGCCAGGTGCGGTTTCGCGGCAAAGGGATGATGCCGGGAAACGGCCACACCAAAGGTGGAGTGAATCACGCGCAGGCTGTCGATCTCCGGTAGATTGTCCACGCCCGGGCCGTAGGCGAAACCGATATCGATGCGGCCATCCGCCAGTGCGGCCAACTGTTCGATGGGTAGCATTTCCACGAAAACAACTTCCACATCGGGGAAATTCTCGCGGAAAATCTTCAGCGTCCGGGGGAGGAAATCGGTCGCGATGATGCCGACGCTGCCAATCCGCAGTTTGCCGCGGCGGCCCGCATTCGTTTCTCCGGCCCGCTCAATCGCTTGGCCCGCCATTTTCAACAGCGACGTTGCGTCGTCCAAAAAACCTTCACCGGCTTGGGTGAGTGCGACGCTCACCGTATCGCGCTCCAGCAGGCGGACGCCGACTTCGTTCTCAAGATCCTTGATCTGTTTGCTGAGGGCGGGACGGCTGATATTGAGGCGTTGCGCGGCCTTGCGGAAGTTCAGTTCCTCCGCGACCGCCACAAAATATCTTAGATGCCGGAGTTCCATCGACGCGGCACTGGTAACCTCATGTTACCAGTGTGGAAACTTCAAAGTCATTCCGCGGGCGGATTTTTCCGGTTATGAAAACGCCCGCGCGTCGAAACGACCGTTTGAGTTTTCCCACCGCCATGCGTCCGATCCTTTTCATCCCGTTGTGTGTTTCCTGGCTGCTGCTGCCTTCCTGTAAGAAAAAAGAAGTCGCGGCTCCGGTCGAAATGCCTCCGGCACACGTCACGTTTTCCCCTGCGAGGCAGGAAACGGTGTCCGTCACCCGCGAGCTTCCGGGGCGATTCGATGCGGTGCGGGTGGCCGAAGTGCGTGCGCGGGTGGCGGGGATTTTGCTGAAGCGGGAATTCGAGGAAGGCGCGGATGTGAAGGCGGGTGACGTTTTATTCCGCATCGATCCATTGCCGTTGGAAGCCGCGTTGCAAAGTGCCAAGGCAAATCTGGCGCGGGCAAATGCCAGCGTCGATCAGGCGGAAAATCTCGCGAAACGCTACCGCGAATTGGTTTCCGCCCGTGCCGTCAGTCGGCAACAAGCGGATGACGCGGAATCCGCGCTCACCGTCGCCAAAGCGGACGCCCTCGCGGCGCAAGCCCAACTCGATACCGCCACGCTCAATCTCGGTTACGCCACCGTCACCGCGCCGATTTCCGGTCGCACCGGTACGGCTGTCGTCACCGAGGGTGCGCTCGTCGGCCAGAACGAAGCCACGTTGCTCACGACAATCCAGCAGCTCGATCCGATCTATTTCGATTTCACGCAATCCGGCGCGGACATGATCGCAATGAAAAAAGCGATGGCCGGGAAAAACGACGCGAAGGTGACTTTGCTGCTCGAGGACGGCAGCGAATACCAACACGCGGGCAAGGTGCTTTTCGCCGGGACGACGGTGGACGAAACCACCGGCATGGTGAAACTCCGCGCGGAATTTCCGAATCCCGATCAGGAATTGCTGCCGGGAATGTTCGCCCGAGCAAAAGTGATCCAGGCGGTCCACAAAAACGCAATCACCGTTCCGCAACGCGCCGTCACCCGCGGAATGGGCGGGGCGGGCAGCGTGCTGGTCATCGATGAAAATGACGTGGTCCAGCCGCGCACCGTCCAGACATCGGAAATCGCAGGCGACAATTGGGTGATTACTTCCGGGCTCAAACCAGGCGAGCGCGTTGTCATGGAAGGGCACTTGAAGGCAAAACCCGGGGCGAAAGTCATTCCCGAGCCATTCGGAGAAAAACCGCAGGCGTCCGCCGCACCCGCCGCCAAATAATCACGCGGCAAACTTTCACACTCATTTTCCAATGGCCCGATTTTTCATCGACCGTCCCGTCTTCGCATGGGTGATCGCCATCCTGATCTGTCTTATGGGCGGATTGGCGATCACCAAACTTCCCGTCGCGCAGTATCCCAGTGTCGCACCGCCATCCATTTCCATCACTGCGAATTATGCCGGTGCGTCCGCCGAAACGCTCAGCGAGACGGTGACTTCCGTGATCGAGCAACAGCTTAACGGAATTGATAACTTGCTGTATATGTCGTCCGCGAGTGATGCGAACGGCAGGGCGACCATCACCCTGTATTTTCAACCGGGCACGGATGCCGACGTCGCACAGGTGCAGGTGCAGAACAAAGTGCAGCTCGCCACACCCAGCTTGCCGCAGACGGTGCAGCAGCAGGGCGTCGTCGTGGCGAAGGCGACGCGGAACTTTTTCATGTTCGTCGCGTTGACCACCGATGACGGTAGCATGGATGCGATCGCCCTCGGAAACTACCTCGCGTCCAGCGTGCTCGATCCGATCCGCCGGGTGCAGGGAGTCGGCGAAGCGAACCAGTTTGGTGCGCAATACGCGATGCGCGTGTGGCTGGATCCGAACAAACTCGTTGCGTTCAATCTGACGCCGGGAGACGTGACTTCGGCGATCAGCTCGCAAAACACGCAGATTCCCGTCGGCCAGATCGGCCAGCTTCCGGCGGTGGAAGGCCAGCAGTTGAACGTCATTCTGCAGGGGCGCGCGACCATGCGCACCGTCGGGGAATTCCGCAACATCGTGCTGCGCGTGAACACCGATGGCTCGCGGGTTTACCTGCGCGACGTCGCCCGCGTGGAACTCGGCGGGGAAAGTTACTCGATCACCGCGCGGATCGATGGGAAGCCGACATCCGCCGCCGCGATCAAACTTTCTCCTACGGCGAACGCGCTGGATACCGCCGAAGCGGTGCGTGCCGAGGTGGCGAAACTTTCCGAGTTTTTCCCGCCCGGAGTGAAAGCGGTTTTTCCGCTCGATACCTCCACGTTCGTGAAGATTTCGATTACCGAGGTTATCAAAACATTGGTCGAAGCAATCATTCTGGTATTCCTCGTGATGTATCTTTTCCTCCAGAATTTCCGCGCCACGCTGATCCCCACGCTGGTGGTGCCGGTGGCGCTGCTCGGCACCTGCGGGCTGATGTTCGCGTTCGGATTTTCCATCAACGTGCTCACCATGTTCGGCATGGTCCTGGCGATCGGAATTCTCGTCGATGACGCGATCGTCGTTGTCGAAAACGTCGAGCGAATCATGAGCGAGGAAGGTCTTCCGGCGGTGGAGGCCACGCGCAAGGCGATGGGCCAGATCAGCGGCGCGTTGATCGGCATTACCCTCGTGCTCAGCGCGGTGTTCCTGCCGATGGCGTTTTTCGGCGGTTCGGTCGGCACAATTTACCGGCAGTTCACCATGTCTATGGTTTCCTGCATGTTGTTCTCGATTCTCATGGCAATGACGCTCACGCCCGCACTTTGTGCGACGCTGCTCAAGCAAGTTGACGCAGGACATCACCACGAGAAACGCGGCTTCTTCGGCTGGTTCAACCGCACGTTCGACAAACTCACGCACGGCTATCAGGCGTGGGTCGGGAAACTCGTGAAACGGCTGGCCATCGGAATGCTCGCGTTCATTGTGGTTTGCGCGGGCATGGTGGTTCTCTACAAACGCATGCCGTCTTCATTCCTGCCGGAAGAAGACCAGGGATATTTCCTTGCTTTGGTTTCGCTGCCCGTCGGCGCGACGGCGGAACGGACGGACGCGGTGTTGAAAAAGGCCGAGGAATTTTTTGCCAAGCAACCGGAGATCGAGCACTTTTTCGCGGTCAATGGCTTCAGTTTCGCCGGTGCCGCCCAGAATTCCGGCCTGATGTTTGTCCGCCTCAAACCATGGGAGGAACGCGAGGGCAAGGAGCACAAGGTGCAGGCCATCATTGCCCGCACGATGGAAGAAATGAGTTCGGTGAAGGACGCGATGGTTTTCGCGCTCAACCCGCCCGCCATTCCCGAACTGGGAACGTCAACGGGTTTCGATTTCTGGTTGCAGGATCTCGGTGGCGTCGGCCATGACGCATTGATGGCCGCGCAAGGCCAGCTTCTCGGAATGGCGGCGCAGAATAAGAATCTCGCCACCGTCCGTCCGCAGGGACTGATGGATACCGCGCAGATGAAGGTCGAGCTGGATCAGGACAAAGCCAGTGCGTTGGGCGTCGCACCGGAAGCGATCAACTCGGCAATGCAGACCGCGTTCGGTTCCAACTACGTGAACAATTTCGTCAACGGTCCGCGCGTGCAACGGGTGATCGTCCAGCTTGACGCGCCGTTCCGCATGAAGCCGGAGGACATCGGCAATCTTTTCGTCCGCAACAAGGATGGCGGCATGGTCCCGCTTTCCACCGTCACGAAAATGGAATGGACCTATGGATCGCCGCAACTCCAACGCTACAACGGTCTGCCATCCGTGAACATTGTTGGTGCCGCCGCGCCGGGCTTGAGCTCCGGCCTGGCGATGGAGCAGATGGAGGAAATGGCCGCAAAACTCCCGGAAGGAATCGGCTATTCGTGGTCCGGCCAATCGTTGGAAGAACGCATTTCCGGCAACCAGGCGCCGATGCTCTACGCGCTTTCCGTGCTGATCGTTTTCCTATGTCTGGCCGCGCTTTATGAAAGCTGGTCGATCCCGACGGCGGTCATCATGGTCGTTCCACTTGGCATCATCGGCGCGCTCGCCGCGGTTTCCTGGCGCGATCTGCCGAACGACGTTTACTTCAAGGTCGGCTTGCTCACCACCGTCGGACTTTCGACGAAAAACGCGATTCTGATCATCGAGTTCGCCATCGATCAGATGAAAGAGGGAAGAAGTTTGATGGATGCGACTCTCACCGCGGTGCGCCTCCGCCTCCGGCCGATTTTGATGACATCGCTCGCCTTCGTCCTCGGCGTAGTGCCGTTGGTCATCAGCACCGGCGCGGGTTCCGCCAGCCAGAACGCGATCGGCACCGGCGTGGCGGGCGGCATGATTTCCGGCACCGTGCTTGCCGTTTTCCTTGTTCCCGTGTTTTTCGTCTTCGTCGCCCGGATCGTGCAACGCGTTACCAAAAAACCGATCAAATCGCCGGATACCAACCATCCGCACAAAGGAGAAATCGATCATGCATAAGTTCCTTCCCGTCGTCGTCATCGCATTTCTTTTCACGAACTCGTGCTCGTTCATTCCAGAACTCGGTGCGGTGCGTTTCCCTGTCTCCCGCAAGTTTCCCGGTGATACCACCGGTGCGGTCCCGCCGGACATCGCCTGGCGGAAATTTTTCACCGATCCGCGCTTGCGCGTGTTGGTCGAGACCGCACTGGCAAACAACAGCGACCTGCGCACCGCCGTCTTGAACGTCGAGCGATCCCGCGCCCAATACGCCATCTCCCGCAGCGGATTGTTTCCGGGTGTTTTTGGCACCGGTTCGGCCGAGCGCTCCCGTCGCCTGCAGAACGGTGGTGCCGCCACCGCAAACAATTACGAGCTCAAGGTGGGCATGACCTCCTACGAACTCGATTTATTCGGTCGCATCCACAGCTTGAACCAAAGTGCGCTCAACCGGTTTCTCGCCACCGACGCAGGGCGGGTCGGTGTCCAGATTTCGCTGGTTGCGGAAGTGGCCAGCCAATACATCACCGAGCGGGCGTTGTTGGAACAAATCGAAGTGGCCGGTCAGACGCGCGATGGCATGAATGCGGCGTATGACATCATGCTTCGCCGGCGTGATGCGGGCACCGTTTCCGATGTCGAGATGAGCTCGGTTGAAGTCCAACGCCAGACAGCCGAGGCGGATCTCGCGGCATTCCGCCAGCAATTGCGCCAGATCAACAACTCGCTGGTATTTCTAACATCCGGTTCCTTGCCGTCCTCACTTCCGAAAGGTCGCTCGCTGGATGACCAGATCGTCGCCGACGTGCGCGCTGGCACGCCATCCGACTTGTTGTGGCGCAGGCCGGACATTCGCGAGGCCGAATTCCAACTTCGCTCCGCCAATGCCGACATCGGTGCCGCCCGCGCCGCGTATTTTCCGCGCGTCACGCTCACTGCGGAAGGCGGCATTGCCAGCAACAGGTTTTCCAACCTGTTTTCCAACGGCACGGGAACTTTCAACTTCAACCCGCAGATCAGCGTGCCGATTTTCGCCGGTGCGCGGTTGGATGCGAACCTCGACGTCGCCGAAATTTCCAAGAAGATCGAGATCGTCAATTACCAGAAAGCGATCCAGAACGCCTTCCGTGAAGTGGCCGACGGTCTCGCCGGCCGTTCCGGTCTTGCCGCGCAGATCGCGGCCAATGAGCGCCTGGTGGAAGCACAGCGGAAACGTGCACAACTCGCCACCAGCCGCTATGATCAAGGCGTGGACAGTTACTTCGAAGTGCTCACCGCCATGCTGGATCACTACGCCGCCCGCCAGCGGTTGATCCAGCTTCGCATGGCACGGGAAATCAACTCCGTGAGCCTCTACAAGGCGCTTGGTGGCGGCTGGTGAACCGCGAAGACCCGGGCGTGCTGGGAAAAGGCCAAAAAGAAAAGCACGCCCCGGACATCCCCCCGGAAATCACAGGGCGTGCTTTTGTTCAATGTCTTCCGGTCCAGCTTGGCCTGATGAACTTCCCCCCGGATGTTCAAAAGACGTTTTATAGCATGGCGCGTCTGACGTTATCGGTGTATTTACTATCCGGATTTGCTGCAAGGTCAAAATGTGCAAATCTTTTCAGAAATGCCGCCCCTCTTTGCCAATGTTGGTTTCTAACGGGTGACGAAAAGTGAACAAAATTTTACTAACAAAATTTCGGCGTTGGACCACCGCGGAATCCGGCGGCATAGTCGGTTGAGAAATGAACGACTTGTTCAATGCCGATCCGGCGCACCCGCAGACGTCATTTTCCGGCGAGCCACTGGCCGCGCGCATGCGACCGAAGGTGCTGGATGAAATTGCGGGACAATCGCATATTCTCGCTCCGGGAAAACTTCTGCGCCGCGCCATCGAGTCGGATCGATTCACCTCGCTGATTTTTTACGGGCCGCCTGGAACGGGAAAAACCACGTTGGCGAACGTAATCGCCCGGACGACCGGATCACGGTTCGAGTCGCTCAATGGCGTTGAGTCCAATGTCGCGGCGATCCGCGACAAGATCGAACAAGCGCGGACGTGGCGTGACCTGCGTGGCGACACGACGGTGTTGTTCGTCGATGAGATCCACCGTTTCAACAAGGCGCAACAGGATGTCCTGCTGCCGCACATTGAGCGCGGCGTCGTTCGTTTTATCGGTGCGACGACGCACAATCCGTATTTTTACGTCAACGCGCCGCTCGTTTCACGGTCGCAGGTTTTCCAGCTCGAGCCGGTGCCGGTTGCTGATCTGGTCGTGGTTTTGCAGCGTGCTCTGGCAGACGATGAGCGCGGATTCGGTGCGAGCGCTGTGGAAGCCGCTCCAGAAGCCTTGGCCCATCTGGCGGAGAAATCCGACGGTGACGTGCGGAAGGCGCTGACGGCCTTGGAACTCGCGGTCCTCACGACTCCAGTGGCAGACGATGGTGTGATCCACGTGACGATGGAAGTCGCGGAGGAATCCATCCAGCGCAAGGCGGTCGTTTATGACCGGGACGGGGATGCGCATTACGACACGGCTTCCGCGTTCATCAAATCGATCCGCGGTTCGGACCCGGATGCGGCGCTCTATTGGCTGGCCAAGATGTTGCATGCGGGGGAAGACCCACGGTTCATTTCCCGGCGGCTGGTGATTGCGGCCTCCGAGGATATCGGCCTCGCGGATTCAGGCGCATTGCGCGTGGCGCTCGATGCCCATCACGCGCTGGAATTTGTCGGCATGCCGGAGGGCAGAATTCCGTTGGCGCACGCGACGGTTTACCTCGCCACGGCCCCTAAATCGAACACCGCCTATGTGGCACTGGGAAAGGCCGTGGTGGATGTGGAGAACGGCCGCACGCTCGCCGTGCCGCCGCATCTGCGGACGAAAACGCGGAAGAAGCTGGCAGCCGCATCTGGTGAACCGGATGACGCCCTGCGCTACCACTATTCCCATGATTTCGAGGATGCCTATGTGCCGCAGGCGTATCTCTCGGAAGGCAGAATTTATTTCCAACCCGGCGAACAGGGAATGGAGAAACGAATCAAGGAACGCCTCGATCACTGGCGGGCGCTGCGTGATGACGCGATCGGAAAATGAAAGACGCCGCGTTCCCGGAGGGGAAGCGCGGCGTTTGAAAAAGAATCCGTTTTGTCGAAATCAGGCGTTCGCGGAAGCGGTGCGCGCCTTGCGGATGATGCTGTTGACCGTTTCGGAAGGCTTCGCGCCGACGCCGAGCCATTTGTCCGCAGCGGCGAGATCCACCGTGTAGTTCACGCCTTCCTTGAGCGGATCGTAGGTTCCGAGTTGCTCAATGTAACGGCCGTCGCGGCGCTTGCGGCTGTCCACGGCGACGATCTTGTAATACGGGCGGTCTTTCGTGCCCTTGCGGGTAAGGCGGATGGAAACGGACATGAGATGAGGTCGGATTCTGTGCCCGTTGAGCGGGCGAGTGGGCCTGTTTTTGCAGGCGGGCGCGGAAGTTGGGGGAATCGGACGGCTTTGCCAAGCCGAAAATTCGGCGGAAAAACGAATGTATGAGTCCGGAAATTGGCGGGGCCGCCAACGTCACGCCGTCACGGCCCCGCGGTCGTCGCTAAGTCCTGATTTTTCAAGGAAGTAATCGTAGCCGCCGGTGTATTTGGTTACAAGTGCGCTGTCGCCGGTGGGATTGCGGGTGATGTGATAGGTCGTTTCCGCGAGGTTGCGGATGAAGTGGACGTCGTGGGAAATGAAAACGAGCGTGCCTTCATAGGCTTTGAGCGCGTTGACGAGTGAATCGATGGAAAGGATGTCGAGGTGGGTCGTTGGCTCGTCCATCAGCAGGAGGTTGGGGGGATCGACGAGGAACTTGACGAGGTTGAGCCGGGATTTTTCGCCGCCAGAAAGGATGCCGCAGCGTTTTTCGACGTCGGCACGGCGGAAAAGAAAGGTGCCGAGAATCGAGCGCGCGTCTTCTTCCCGCAGGGTGGTACACGCGCCCATCACTTCATCGAGCACGGTATTGTGTTCATTGAGCGATTCGAGCCGGTGCTGGGAATAGTAACCGAGTTTGGTCGCGTAGCCGGGCTCGCGTTTGCCGGCATCGATGGGGAGAAGGCCCGCCAAAATTTTGAGCAATGTCGATTTTCCGGCACCGTTGGGACCGACGAGGACGATGCGGTCACCGCGGTCGATGGTGAGATCAAGGTCCTTGTAAATCCGTTTGTTGCCATAGGATTGGCCGACTTTGGAAAGTTCGATGACCTTTTGGTTCGAGCGCGGAGGCTGCGGGAAGCTGAAACGGAAGGGCTTGCGGGGAGCGCGGGGTTTTTCGACACGGTCAAGTTTTTCGAGGAACTTGATGCGGGATTGGACTTGCGCCGCTTTTGAGCCGATCTGACGGAAGCGGTCGATGAATTCCTGGTGGCCTTCGATTTCCTTTTGCTGGCCCCGGTAGGCCTGGACCTGTTGTTCATAGCGCTGCTCGCGCTGCGCGAGATGGGACGAATAATTTCCGGTGTAGGAAATGAGTTTCGCGGCGTCGGGATCGATTTCGATAACGCTTTCGATGATCGCATCCATGAAATCCCGGTCGTGGGAAATCATGAGGATCGCGCCGGAGTAATTGATCAAATAGCGCTGGAGCCAGAGCAGGGAAATCAGATCGAGGTGGTTGGTCGGCTCGTCGAGCATCAGCAGATCCGGCTCCATGACAAGCAGGCGGGCGAGATGGCCACGCATGACCCAACCGCCGGAAAATTCGCGGGCGGGTTTGTTGAAGTCCTCTTGTTTGAAGCCGAGGCCGGCGAGAATTTTCTTGGCCTTCGGTTCGAGTTGGTAACCGTTGAGGTGGTTGAACTGATCCTGCGCCTTGGCGTAATCGGGATGACCGAGGTCGTTTTTCGCCTCGTATTCGCGCATGGTGCGGAGGATGCCGATCATCTCAGGTGTGACGCCCATGGCGATTTCAATGATCGTTTCATCGGAAGGCTCACCCGCTTCTTGCGGCAGGTAGCCGGTGATGGCGTATTCGTCGCGTTCGATCGTTCCTTCGTCCGGCTGGTCCTCATCGAGGATCATGCGGAAAAGAGTCGATTTTCCGGCGCCATTCGGCCCGACCAGCGCGACGCGCTCGCCCCAGTTGATCGACATTTCCGCCTCGCGCAACAACGTGCGTCCACCGAGGTTTTTGGTCAGCTTTTTGATCGTCAGCACGCGGGCGGGTAACGGAAGAAGTGGGAAGTGAGAAGTGAAAAGTGGAAAGAAGGGAAGCGCCGGGTGATCAGTGATCATGCATCATCGAATAACCAGCGCGATGATACGGCGCGTGGCTCCGGCGTGGTGATCAAGGAGTTTGCGGGCGTTGTGGGTGAGATTGGCTGCGCTCGCGGGGTCAAGTGCGGTGCGGATGGCGGAAGCAATCGATCCGGTTTCCGCACGGATCACGCCATCGGAAGAAACAAGCCGGCTGACAAGCGGCTCGAAGTTTTCCATGTGCGGGCCGATAATGACCGGCTTGCTGGCGAGGATGGCTTCCGCCGGATTCTGGCCGCCGGTGGAGAGGAAACTTTTTCCGATGATCACGAGGTCCGCGTGCGCGGTCCAATCGCGCAACTCGCCGGTGGTATCGATGAGAAGCAGTGGGCGGGTCGTGACGGACGCCAGGCTTCCGGAGGAACGCAAATAGACGTCGAAGCCTGCGGCGGTGAGAGCGGTGGAAACTTCCGCAGCGCGTTCGGCGTGGCGCGGTGCAATGATGGGAAGCGCGTGCGGAATGGCTTCGTCGATGGCGTTGGCGAGTAAAACTTCCTCGCCCGCGTGAGTGCTGGCGGCGAGGACGACGGTTGATTTTCCGAATGCCGAAATGAGGGCGGCGAATTCCGCGTGTTTCTGCGGAACGGAAGAACCGGCTGGATCGAATTTCAGCGAACCGGTGCAGACGATTTTTTCCGGGGCGATGCCGAGCAATTTCCAGACATCGTGATCTTCCGGCTCCTGCGTGCAAACGAGTGAGAGCTTGGAAAACACCGGACGCAGCAAGTTTGCGAACTTCCGATAACCCCGCGCGGAACGCAGGGACATACGCGCGTTGACGAGCGAGACCGGAATCTTCCGTGCGGCGGCAAGGTGCATGAGATTCGGCCACGCTTCGCCTTCAACAAGAATGATGCGCGCTGGCTCGAAGCGGCGAAAATAAGCGCGCATCATCCATTTGAAATCAAAGGGAACATAGGTGACGCGCACATTTGCCAGCGCCGAATCTTCCGCCACCGCGCGGCCGGTCGGCGTGCCGATGGCGAGAACGAATGCGACTGACGGATCAATCGCGCGCCACTCGCGGATGAGCTTGAGCGCGAGGATGGTTTCACCGACGCTGACGGCGTGCACGTGCGTCGCGTGGCAGGGTTCGAAGTCGGGCGGGCCGTGGTAGATGCCGAATCGTTCGGCAAGTTTCCGGTTCCAACCGCCACGCGTCGCGGTTTTCCATAACCAGCCGGGCATGGCAGCGGGAAAGAGCAGTTTCAGCAGCAGTTGATAGAACCACATTCAGGGCGTCGAAAGATTCATCAGTGCTTCGGCGAGTACGAGATCAGAGGGCACCGTGATCTTGGGATTCGGTGCGAGGGATTCAAGAAAATGGACGTGCCCGCCGGTTGCCTCGACTGCGGAGACTTCGTCCGTCGCAAGGAAACCGCTGGCCGCGGCGGCACGGCATGCGGCTGCGAGAATACCCGTGGAAAAAACCTGGGGAGTTTCCATGGCCCAGAGGTTATCGCGGTCCACGGCACCGGCGGAAACGCCCGCGGCATCAGAACGCTTCAGCGTTTCGGCGACCCGCCGGGCAAGTGCGCTGGCACCGGTTTTCAATGCATGCAGAACGACACGATCAATCTCCGCAGGCCGGATCAACGGGCGTGCGCCGTCATGCACCGCGACGAATGGAAACTCAGGGGAAACTTCCGCGAGACCGAGCGCCGTCGATTCCGCGCGGCTGGCTCCACCGGAAATAAAACGGATCGGTTTCGGCGATCGGATTTCCGCCAGGATTCCGGCACGGGATGGCGGGCCGACAATGACCAGCTCGGCGATTGTCTCTGCGGCAAGGAACGCGGCAACCGTATGAAACAGCACGGGTTTTCCGGCGAGTGGCGCGGCGAGTTTGTCGAATCCCATGCGCGTGCCTGCTCCGGCGGCGACGATGATGGCGGTGCAACAGGCGACTGACATTCCGCGGCACAGGAACCGAAAATCCGCCGTCGGTCGAAGAAAAAAGAATTTGTGGCCCAGCGGGATTGCCAAGAGTCCGCATTCGCCGTGCCTTGGCAGTGCTCAGTTCACGCCTTCGAGCTTGGTGAAATCGATGGCCGGTCTCTTATCGGGATTCGGCTGCCGGGTGAACTTGCTGCCGGGTTTCACATTCTCGGCAAAAAAGCCGCCGTTGCGCATGAAGAAGCGCGTGCCCTCCGTGCCGCCGGCGAAATCGAGGCGGAATTTCCGTTGGCCGATGTCATCGCAAGTGAAGGTGGCGGAAGTGATTTCATGCCACTTGCCATTGACGTCGCACGCCCATTGATTGCCGTAGAATGCGCCGCGGCTGAGATGGCCCTGGTTGGGCGCGAAGTTTTCGAGGAACGAATGCGCACCGGTGAGATGCTTGTCGGTTTTCGGCCGCTTGAAACTGGCAATCAATTTCCAAGTCCTTTGCTCGGGCAGGTAAAACCATGCCGTGTAATCGGTGGCGCCATTGCCATCCGGTTTCACCCGGTTGAGAAAACGATACGTGTTGCCGGCCCGCCATGGGTATCTCAAATAGCTTTGCCCACCCGAGCCTTCGCCGCCGAATTCACCGCCGTGCACATCCTCGCCCTTCTTCAGCAACCTGACCTTTTGATCCTCCGGAATCGCATTCGGGTTGTCGGTGGTGAACGGACTCCAAACGGAAAACAAAATGCGCCGTTCCTTGGGGCCATTGACCTGCATGCCGAAGTAACCTTCCCCGAAGCCATTCGACATGAAATAGGAACCAATCGGGTCCTGGCCCGCGGGCACGGCCACCTCGTTGTAGAACCACTCGATCGGCTCGCCTTTCGGTAATGGATAACCCAAATGCACCGACGGTCCGCGGCGGCCCCAATAATAGCGGTTGTCGCCATTGTCCTTCACGTAATCCAGCACCACGCTTGTCGCATCCGTGCCCGTTGGCGTCACCAGCAAGGCATCGAGCTCGGCGAAAACCTTTCCGGTTTTGCGGACGCCCTGGAGATCGACCTTCACATAACCGGCAGCCCTGATCGCCACATTGCCGATGGGAACATCGCGGAACTCGGCGGACTTGAGCGGCAGCGTGAATGTTTTTCCGGCAACCCGCGCCTCCAGTGTCGCTTCGCCCTGCCGCACCTTCGCGCGTAAGGAAAGGTTCAGATGCGCCGGGCGATCAACGCGGAAATACACCGAAACCACAGCGTCCCGATGCTCCAAAACACGCTGGTTGACCCGCCCGCTGGAATCCTCCGGCAGCTTGCTGACGTAGGCATTGCCCTCGATCGCCACCTGGGCAATCGCCGGCTGCGATGGCTGCGATGGCTGCGATGGCTGCGATGGCTGCGATGGCTGACCCTCCCCTTGGGCAATCGTATGCGCGGCGGTGAACAGCAGCGCGGCCCCCATCACGCGCAGAGTCGCCTGCGGTGGGGGCAGAAGTTGGCGGCAATGATCAAGCATCTGGCCTATGTATCGGCGCTGCCGGATCGATCCTTTCAGAAAGATCGATTCGTTGGCCTTCAAGGAGCGTGGGCGTCCCGCCCACATGAGATTTTCAAGTGGGCAAGATGCCCACGCGTCTTGAGGGCTCCGCCAGGCATTTCAGGATGTCGATCAGCAGCGGCCATGATGTCAGCACCAACGGCTGCCACCCTCACAACTTCTCCCGCTTATTTTCCAATGGACAACCATAAAGCAATCCGCCTTCTTTCCATCGGACAATTAACCGGTTGTTCGGCGCGCTAAGTTGAGTTTCCGGTGATATGTGTTTCCCTAGGTTTCCGCATCGCAGATATGTTTTTTGTCGGACGATTTTCTCCGATCCGGGGCTTTCGCATTCCACGTCATCAGCCTGCGGATAAGTCCGGCGGGCATGGAATTTATTCGTTTTCCGGCGTTTTCCGTCATCAGCCGCTCGCATCAGTGGCGCTGGTGAATGGTTCGCCTCTGTTCACTTTGATTTCCTGCCGTCGGCGCTTTCCACGGACGACGTTCCCCAATGGAAGATTTTTCCTCGGACGTTTCTCCCTGCGATTGGCGCGGCCATTCCGGCTTACGCCGAACAAGACGCCGGAGCCGACCGGGACCACGCCGGTTGTTTTTTCGAGCCTTGCCGCCCGGCGGCTCAGCTCATACGTTCGCCAGAGACTGAATATGAGCCTTAACCCCATCACAGCCATCGAGAAGCTCATCAACGAGCACGGCTCCGCAACCGTCCTGCGGGAGCGATTGGCCCTTGCGGCGGATCAGTTCACCGCGTTGGAGAAGGAGGGTGTCCGCGCGGAGAAGCGCCTCGTCGATGCGGAGAAGCAGCTTGCGGGTGCGACGGCGAAGATAGAATTGCTTGAGTCTCGCAACGCGGATCTTGAGAAGCAGCTTGGACAGAGGCAGAGCGCAGGCGATGTGATCGACGATCCAACACACGAAGTCCTGAAGCTCTTGTTTAAGGTGGATGAGGGCTTGGATTCTGGGTCGATTCGGTCGCATCTGAATATGACGGAAGGCGTGGTGAGGTTTCATTTGGATACTTTGAAGGGTTTGGATTTCATTGGGCACAAGAGGGGGCGAGATGCGTCTTTTGGTATTTATTCCGAGGGCACTTCATTTGCTCCGCGAGGATCGCCAGAGAACTTCTTCATCAAGCCGAAGGGACGCGCCTACATAATGAAGAATGGCGAACAAGTCGTGGGTCCTAACGGACCATAAGCTTTTCAATTTCACTTCAGCCTCCCTTCATTGTCGCCCGTAGGATCACTTTTGACGGTTCGATTAATATTTTAAGAACCCCACAACCGACTAAAAACACGATGGCCGCGCCAACTTGCCCAAAATGCACATCCACCCGATTTGAACTTAAAGAGCTGACCGTGAACGGGGCTAGATACCGGATGTATGCGATTATCTGCGCGTCTTGTGGATGTATCGTTAGCACGGCTGACTTCACTAACACTCACGCGACTCTTGAGATTTTCGCTAAGAAGCTCGGGGTTAGCCTTTGATCTTCGATGCCTCCGAGTTTGAAAAAGATGGATGTCGGCTTGTCTCGTCACTTGAAAAAGAGGGGAAGATTTCCGGGATGATTCGGGCGAAAGACTTGCGAAGCGGATCAAATTTGAAGACTTTGTCCGGGCTTTTTTCCGCTTCGGAGCGTCGCCCCGAAAAGAAATCGAGGCGGTGGAGGCAACTCCGCTGCGCTCCGTGCCTCACCTTTAACGTATCAAATCTGCAAATCACCAAATGAATAGGGAACAACAAGAAACATTTCCCGGAGGCTCTAAAAAGCGGGTGGATAAAGCAGGAAATAATATAAGGTTAGGAAACGCAACCCATGACGATCTAGGTGTTGTGGAAGAGTGGCGTGCCGCCCACAGGGCCGTCTTAAATACCTTTCAAGCACTTTTACGGAATCGAACTAGGCATAAGAATATATCTGTTGCTCAGCGCCACAAACGCAGATTAGACCGATTGCCAAAATAGATTTCCGAAAAACCCGCAAAAAAGACTGGTACGACTGTTTGAATCATCAGAACGTGCCGGATCGGCCGGCCGCTCCAACTTCCCAATCCCGACACCTGCACGCTCGCGGAGCTTGAGCTGGCAATGGATTGCTGCCGCGATGCCAAAGCGCGCAGACGCCTGGATGCCATCCATTTGCTGCTCGTCGGAGCATCCCATGATCTGGCCCTCCTGTAGTGTTCCCTTTGAAGTTGGACAGCCGTTAATGTTATTCAGGCTGCTTGG
>JAZKIZ010000019.1:0-5032 GCA_040384605.1 Verrucomicrobiota bacterium | reverse complement strand
CATAGAATTCTCAGGCGCGGACTGGGCGCGGGATGGCGAGAAAGTGGAGTTCACGGACAAGGGTGAGCTTTCGCGACATGAATCCACCGTGGCGGGAATCGATGTGGTGAAGACACAAACTCTTGCCGGGAACACGATCACCACCGAGACACGTGCGGACGGGCAGTTGCTGGCGAGTTCGACCTCCACCTGGGATGCGGGTTTCGCGAAGGTGACGCACGTTGCGGGCGGGGTGGAAACGCAGGTGGAATACGATGTGGCGAATGATGCGGTGATGCCGCTGGCGGTGAAATCCATCGCCAATCATCTCGGCAAAACCACCTTCCAGTATGCCAAAACAACCGGCGACGGACTGACGGTGACGGAAACCTTCGACCCGCCGGGTAGCGAACCCAACACGGTGAAGACCGTCGCGCTGAATTCCTTCGGTCAGTTGCTTTCCCTGAATGTGAAACAAGGCGGTGTGACGGTGGCCACGGCGACAGCCACCGGCCACGGCGGCAATGTCTATCAACGTCCCGCCAGCGTGACGTGGCAATCGGGCGGTGTGAGCCGCACGCACAATCTGGAATATCATGCGGATGGCTCGCTGAAAAAATGGAATCATGGCGATGGCCGGGTGGATGACTTCGAGTGGGATTTGCTGGGACGCTTGCAGACGGGTTCCAAGTTCGATGGCCGCGCGTTTTCCCCGACCTACACCGGCTCGGGCGTGGACTTTTCCCTCGGCAGCGAAACCGTGAACCTCGGCGGCAACGCATACGGCGAACTGCAAAGCTTCACGAGCAACGCCGGGGCGGGATTTTCCCTGACGCGCAACGGCAACGAATTCACGGCGGCGATTCCCGACGAAGGCAATCGCGGGTTTGCGTGGGCGACGAGCCCGGATGGAGTTCCAACATCGACGACCGCTGGCATGGGCACGCCGGGCGGACAGACGGTGTATTCCGTGGAAACGGTGAATGGCACGCCCTGCATCGCGGTGGAAAACACGGTGGTTTCCGGCGGCTCGGCGACGGGCGTGAAAACCAAGACGTTCACCGATGGCTACGGCAGAGTGCGACGGGTGAGCACGCCGCATCCGATGGGCAATGGCATGGTGGATACGGATTGTGCTTATGATATCCCGTCGCGGCGGATCACGATCACTCCCCCCGCCCCGTCGAAACCAATCACCATCCAATACAACGAGGGTTGGAACGTGGCGGTGGTCACGCAGGGATCTTCGAGCATCGAGACCGGCGCGGCCACCGTGGGTGCGACGGTGAAACAATGGATCAAGAATGCGGGCCGCGAAGTATCATCGGTGGAAATCTCTCTTGCGGATGGGAAAACGACCAGCCGCAGTAATGGGAAAAAACCGGTGGCGGTGACGCCGCTGGCGGACGGGCATTCATTTACCATCGCCGGGCCGCGTGGATTCGCGGCGGAGGTGACCGGGAGCCGTTATGGTGTGACGGGCATCTCGGGCAACGCGGGCGGGAAAACATTCGGCGCCACGGTGACGCGCAACGGCGAGGGCGTGATCGGCCAAGTGGCGGTGAACCCGCCGGGTCCGCTGGGGACGTTTACCACGGATTTTTCGGCGGCGGGGCGGCCGGTTTCCCTGAGCGGACCGGGCGTGAACCTGAACATGGCCTATGATTTTTCCGGCGGCGGCGTGAAGGTGACCGGCACGGATGCTTCCTCCGGGAAAGATTTTCTAACAGAAAACGATGCCGAGGGTATCGCGCGGCGGCGGGAAGCCACGGGCAAGGACGCGTATGTGTGGGATGGCAATCCGTTAGGCGGCACGTCGGGGATGACAGCGGCGGGTTTCACCGACCAGAAAGTGGAAACGACTTACGGTCCGGCGTTGTTGCCGCTCGAGCGGACACGCAGCGATGGCAGCGGGGTTTCCTACATGTGGAACGCGGATGGCAGTTTGGCTTCGTTCACGGAATTCGATGGAGGGGACAACGGCGGCGCGGCGCGGGCTTTTGCGATCACCCGTGACGCGGACGGCCGCGAAAACGGAATCACCTCGACCGGGCTGACGGTTGCCCGCACGTGGAATCTGGATGGCACGCTGGCGGCGGTGAGCCATCAGACGAAGGATGCCGATGGCAACACGGTGAACTATCAGGTAACTTATCCATCGTATTTTGATGACAAACCGCTGGTGGAAACTTTCGGCGGGTCGCTGACGGGCTATGAGATTCGCCGGAATTATGATGCGGAAACCGGCGAGGCCGTGCGGGTGGAACTGCGCAAAAACGGCCAGCCGGTCCACGCGGTGGATTACGGCAGGGATGCCGTGGGAAGATTTTCAACCGTCGTCGCAAGCGGTGGGACCGCTTTCCAAGCGGAATATACCTATCCATCCGATCTTGAGGAAAAACTTACATGGGCGGGCGGCAATACGTCGCGGACGCTAGCGGGCGATGGCACGGGAACGTTGGGCTCGATTGCCACGACAACCGACGCCGGGGAAAATTACTCGGCGAACTATTCCTTCACCGGCACCCGCCGCACCGGCGCGGAGATAAGCATCCATGGAATGGGAATAGCAAACTGGAATTATGGATTTACGAACCCGGCAACGGGAACGAGATCACTCCAATCCGCCGCGCTCGATGACACGCCGCGTTTTTCCTACGCGCAAAATGCCGCCGGCAACCGCGTTTCGGGCGCGGCGAACATCGCCAACCAATACGCCATCGCCGCCCAGCCAGGTGCGCGGTTTTACACCGTGGAAGGCTCGGTAAAACCGGGCGCGACGGTGAAAATCTCCCGCACGGGCGGACCAACGGTGGACGTCCCGACAGCGGCGGATGGATCATTCGCGGCCCGCCTGCCGGTGCCTGAGGATGGCACGAACCCGGTGAAAATCCCGCTGACCGTGACGGGCACCCTTCCCGGCGCGGGCGACGATGGCACGGATGCCATCGCCGATGACAAGCGGACGATCGTTCTCACTCCGGCGGAAATGCAACTCACCTACGGCGCACATGGTAGTTTGGCCAGCGACTGGCGGTGGACCTATCATTGGGACATCGAGGGACGGCTTGCCGGGATGAATACAAACCACGCCGCACGCAACGCGGGAATGCCAAATCTGACCTTGCGCTTTTCCTATGATGATCTCGGCAGACGCATCGGGAAATCGGCGGTGTATCGCAAGCGCGTCGGCACTGCCTTGGTAGTGACAAGAACCGTCACAAGCAGTTATGTGTATGACAACTGGAAGTTAATCGCCGAGGAAATCAATGACAGCACCGCAAGCGGCCCGCTGACGCGTTATTATACGTGGGGAAAAGACATCGCCGGATCGCTGGATGCCACTGGCGGCGTCGGTGGACTTCTGGCGATCCACCAAAACGGGGCAACCTATGTGCCGGTTTACGACGGCGGCGGAAACATCATCGCGTTGGTAGATTCTGAAACCGGCGAACAACTCGCCGCATGGCAACGCGGACCCTTCGGCGAACCTCTGGAAAAACGCGGTAACACAAGCCTGTGCGCGTTCGGTTTCGCCACGCATTTCACCGATGAGGAAACGGGCTTGGTGTACTTCGGCCACCGCTACTACTCGCCCACGACGGGCAGATGGTTGTCGCGCGAGCCATTGGGTGAAACGGAGTCATTCAATCTATTTGATTATTGCCACGGTGATCCGGTGAACAAGGTGGATGTGGTGGGGTTGTTTGAATACGCATGGTATGAGGGAGGCTCGGCCCGCACCCTAACCGAGAATTTCGTTGGATATTGGCTGGATCGCGGAGCCAATGTGGCGATCAGCGTCCCTCAGACAGGTTTGATGGTAACGGGCTGGGCGCATTCGGCGTTGGGGGGCGGAGGGATCAATGACGATTCCATCGCCGCGCTCGAAGCATTGAAAAATCCCTATGGGCGACAGGGATATTATTCCATGTCCTCCCCGGCGGATCAAACGGCGATGGCTCTTTCCGACATTGTCACCGGCTTTGCGTTTGGAGGACCAAAGGTGGTTCCCGCTAAAGGCGCGGTTATCTCGCCAGCACCTATTGCTGTGGAAACTGTCGTTCAGGTGGGCGCAAAAACATCCGCGCTGGAAAGAGTGTTGTTTCCTTCCCACGCGGGAAGACCTGGATTCGCTCCGGGGCATATAATCAATCCGCTCGGGGAAGGTGCACAATCAAAAATTCTATCCAACTCAACTGAGGAAATATTTGAGATTGCTGAGGGGGTAAGACGGTCAAAAGCCGCTGAGATGCTTCAAAAAGATTCAATCCTAGCGCGCATCTCAAGAAGTGGACAACCTGATGAAATTCGAGAGATTCCGTTACGCGCGTTAAGATCGCCGAAGGAATTTATCGAAGCAGGAAATATAATGGACGCAGAAAGATTTGCGAGCGTTCTAGAAGGTGCTCGCAACGGAGGGCTTCCTCCCATTGACGTAAGACTGGGCACTCGAGGGGTTCCGATTAAAGATGTTTTCATCAGATATTTCAATTCAAGCAAATAAAATCAAATGCAAAAAAACATTATATATGTAATTCACGAAATTGTAATTATGGCGAGACTTAAATCATATCATAAAGAAAGCCATGATGAAATTGCGGAATTATTGGATACTGCCGATCACCTATGCAATCTTGCGGAAGGGGATAACGATGCGGAGATCGATGAGAAATTTTTTGAACTGGTCTTCCGAAAGCACCCAGATTTAAATGTCCAGAAGATAAAAGAATCAATAAATAAATCATCTGTTGATATTTAATACTCTTAATATCTTTGTTAATTGTTGAACAGCTATATCTGAACCGTACAAGCCAACCGAGCGCCGGCGAAGCCGGAGTCCACGCGGGTGAAAGTCCCACCGGTCGAATTAGATAGTTCGCGACCGAAAGAAACCGCCAGTCCGCACGATTGGCTTGACGTGCAGCGGAAGTCCGCGATTCTTCCCGCACTACTACGAGAGTCGGTGGCCGTCCCGAGAGACGGTCTTTGTATGCCCCTGTTGCCTCATAAATCGAGCACACCGAAAGGTTCCTGAGCAGTCGGGGGCGTT
>JAZKIZ010000018.1:0-76066 GCA_040384605.1 Verrucomicrobiota bacterium | reverse complement strand
GCCTGATCCCATCAGATCATTCGGGAATCTTAAATAACTTTAAACGGGTTCTCAGCCTTCTCGTATGGGATCATCCCTGCCCAAACCTTCTGAGCGAGGTCCATCGTCGCAATATGAAGACGCATGCCTCGCTGTGATGCCTGATGAAGCGAATCGAACTTCTCGGCTGCAAATGTGGATCTGAGTGAATCAAAAGTCGCCAACTCCGCTGCCTTGTAGTTCTCGCGGGCAGTCTGATATGCACTCGCCATCATTGTGTCATTCATCAGGTCTTAATTTTTCTGCCGAACGTCAAAAGTGCGCCCACCGGCGCGACTGAAGGGAGAAAGAAATGAAATTGAAAAGCTTATGCCGGTTGGCGCGCCACGCCTTGTTAGTCGTCTTCATTTTTGCGGCGGTGGGGCTGCCTCAATCGGCGTCAGCGAATAACGCGGCGGTGTGGCATGGACCTTCGTCCATTGAATTGAATGGGGGGTCAGGGTTCGGGTGGATCATCCGGGGGTTCTGGCCAGTCGCCATCGGGATCATCGGGGTCGCGATACTCTCGCCCCTCAATGCGCGCAAGCTCACGCTCCATCTCCGCATTCTGTTCGGCAAGTCCCATGAGGCATGCTACCTTGCGGGACTGCGTCTCCTGTATCTTCCGGTAATACTGAAGACGATGGCCCAGATCCGAGTTAATCGCTGCCGCCTGCGCTATCTGCTCGTTAAGCGAGGCATCGTCCGCCTCCGCTTGCGCTATCTTTGCTTCAAGAGGGATGTCGTCCATAAGGGTGGGTGGATGGGAGTATTTTCTTCGACTAACGACCCAAGCTCAGCGACCCGGCCCGCGGGAGGCGTCGATTGCAACAGTGACGCGATGGCCGGGTTCGCTGCAGCGCATGGTTAGGCCGACGGTGTCTCATACTCTCAATCAGTGGCGAACAACTGGTAACGCAGCGACGATGCAATAGTCGGCTGGGACTGTCCAGACCTCGGGATGCTGGCCGCCAACGCCTCCCTTGGAAATACGGGTGCATCGCGGGTCGCCAAACCAAAGTGCAAGATGGTCTTCGGGTGCACCGCCATCTTCGGACGTGCCGACGACCACTGCCAGCAACCCATCCAGCTCGATGATGTCTCCTCGCTTAAAAGTGCTCATGGCGTGCGGAGTCGGCCTAACGTTTGAGTGCTCCTACGGGAGCGATTGAAGGTAAAATGGAATGAGATTGGAGGGCTTATGGCCCGTTAGGAGCCACGACTTGTTGGGCTTCTTTCAGTTGATGTTCTGCACCGAGGATCCGGTGAATCGTCTGACGCTTACGGACCGCATATTCATCAGTATCAATCACACCGTCTTCAATAATTCTTCGCTTCACCTCACAGTATTCTCCCACAAGTGATGGATCTGATGAAAGTCGATCTCGGAACAGACGAAAGCGACGGACCTCGTCCGATGACTCAATCACGATGTGGACGTAAATCGTGTATGTCCTCTCACTCCATCGAAACGCGCCTAGCAACATAGGTCGATCGCTCGGCCAAGGGCGCCCGAACTCCGGTCCTTGCGGACAGAATCCTGCGGACAACAGAAAATCCCTCGATGCGGCTAGAAAACCTTCTCGGTAGAGTGCGAGAAGGTCAATGACTCCCTTCCCCGCACAACCTACTACTGCAGTGCTCCCAACATGCTCAAAGGTCATGTACTCAGGCAGAGGCATCAACTCGCTAACCAAAGTGTTGACGACATCTGGATAAGAGGGATCCCATTCTCGATACTCTGCCTTTGGCTTTGTTGCCGGTTCAACGATAGTTTGCATTGTCTTTGCCCAACGTTAGAGCGCAGGCAACCCTACCAGCGAGGGCGAGCGGTGAACTCGGGGGGAGGGTTGTGGGTGCGGGAAATCATCGAAACTGGGGGGCTGGTAGGGGTTGCTCTGGCGCGGCTTGTTCGCTTTGTTGATTCTTCCCTCACGGCTTCGACTCCACAAGTGAACGATTGAAAATGCCGATACGCCGATCGACGTAATTCTTGGTGATCTCGGACACCCGGCCATGTTCATCGTAGCTCACCAGCAGGTTCCAGTATCGATCTCCCAAGTCGAGGCCCGTCTGGTCAAATCCCTTGATCTCACGGAGTCCGGGATCAAGGCCCGGCACCGCTGCCTTAGCTTCGGACGCGGTCATCCCCACCTCTACGGCGTCCCAATGTGAGGGATAATCCGGCGCCACTACACTCCGACTGATCCAACCACCACCAAAGCCGGCAGCGAGGAGAATAAGGATAATGGCAGCGCGTTTCACGTCGTGTCTTTTTTGGAGCGAACGTTTGATGTGCGCCCACCGGCGCGATTGAAAAGAGGTTGGAATGAAACTGAAATGCTTATGCCGGTTGGTGCGCCACGGCTTGTTCTGTCCTCTTCGTTTTGGAGTTAGCTCCTGCGTATGTCGGCCATCTTAAATACAGCTTCTTCCGGGTTCTTCAGAGCTGAAATGATATTCTCCGCTACTTTATTGAGGAGCTTCTGTCCCCAAAAGGGATCGTTCTTATCGTAGTAGATGACCCGAATATGTTTCAAATCGAAAGGTACGTCGTCTTCGTTGGAGGAAACCAGCACAACGGGCTTCTGCAAAGCGTGGGCAATCCCGAGTTCATAGAAGACATTAGGATTTTTTGTCGTCAGCTCAGCCACAAGGACCTTAGCCGCATTGATTCCTGCCCATACCTGATCCATTATCTTTCCAGCACCAAAGATCTCGTTATCTGCGCGCACTGGGGTTAAATTCGCCTTCTCAATTGCTGGCTTATAGACCGAGGCATAGTATTCTCCAATTGGAGAGCCGAAGGGCATCATGACAAAACAGGAGTCACCTGACTTAATTGATAATCCTGAGCTAAGCTTCTCGATGTAGTCTGAAGATTCTTCGGCTGTCTCCATGGAAGTGGCGGCATCCAGAACCCTGATTCTCCCATCATGTTCTTCGAGAAGCGAAGCCGTGCGGAGTGACGATGTGAAAATGTCCTTAAACTCACTGAGCTTCTCCTTCGGAACCGAGAATGTATCTTCTAGAGCATTGTCAAAAAATTGCCGATCAGGAAGATTCTCCCCTCGATAATGTTTGTAGACATCTGATAAAACCGGGGCATTCAAAACAGCCTGCTGATAACCTTTCGAGACATCGTCGCTAGATGTCGGCCTAATGACTTGACGGCCTAGATCTGTCACTTCGAGTTGCTTGCTTCCGGGGCGCTTCAAAAAGCCATACTTGATTCCAGAACTAATCTCAACGCCCGTTGGGCCTGCCGCAGATTTGAGACCAATAAATCCAGCCGCCTGATCATCGGAGCACGCTTTGCCAGCGTTCTGGTCGAGAATAGCTTTGGGGATTCGAAGAGCATCCGAGATGCTGTGCCGCGGGTAATTTGTCTGTGCTGCTGGACTTACAGTTCTCGCCTTTGCAGCCTTCTTCGCGGCTTTTGCCGCGCCTTTCGTAGCGGATCTTTTCGCAGGCTTCTTTTTCGGCTTGGTGGCTGGTTCTTGGTCGTTGTCCATATGTAAAACTTTGTAGGGGAACTTGGAGAAGTTTCTGACAGAACGTCTTAGCCCTCCGAACCGCGAACGGTCGACTCCGAATTCAAACTTGGCGTTACTGAGCGGTTCGGAGCGGCGACTTGTTCGGCTTTGTTGTATACGCGCCACGGCGCAAGAAGTCCACGACCGTGAAACTTCGCATACGTCCCCAAGGCTCCTTCCGCCCGCAACCATGCTAGAAGTGTGAGTAATCCGAAAACTATGGATCTTCGGATCTCGCGGTTGGTCATCGGTGTCTCAATGCCAAACTGCTGCAAAAATATCACAAGCATCACAATGAACCCAAACAACTGAACGATGAATAGAATCAAAAACACATTCCTTTGGAAAATCGGAGCGATAATCCTGCCGAGCCTTGGAGTGAGCTTGGTTATTATCCACTTAGCCAGCGCAAACAGCTCTTTGACTGTCGCTGCAATTACGGCGGTGACAACTACGATGATCAGTTTCTCATGGTCCATAGGAAAGCGGATGTATAAAAGAAGGCTCCAAAAATCTCTGCCGAACGTCAAAAGTGCGCCCACCGGCGCGAATGAGAAGGAGGTTGAAAAGTGATTGTGGAGCTTATGGCCGGTTGGCGCGCCACGCCTTGTTCGCTGATCTTCATTCCTTTGGGGGGCGTTGGATCTGACACAGGCTTCTGACTTGTCTGCGTTGCTGCTGGTGGGGTTGGTGCTGGGATTGGCGGTTTGGTGGGTGCGAAGTATGGAGCCGCAATCTTGGCGGCGACAATCAAAGAAAAACCCGCAAGCATCAGACTATTCCGCCATGTGTAATAGCGCCGAACCTGGGTGCCTAATGAATCCAATAAAGGATCCGCTGACTGTGCACGACTTCTGTGGGCCTGTGCATCCTTCGCGATCGATTCGATTGTCGATCCTTGTCGAGGTTGATGCTTCTCAGGCTGGGTCACGATCAGCCGAATTGCATCCTCCGTCACCTGCGCGTCACCCAACTCCTGAAACTTCTGATAACTGATCCCTGAATGATGAAAAAGACACTCTATCCTCTTCAATCCACAGAAGAACGCTCCAGCCAAACAAACGATCGCAAGCGGCTCCAAAGTCGATGGACTCAAATCGAGGCGATGCGGCGTGTAATTCTGAACCGTGTAGGCGAACATCGCGCCAATCGCACCCGTCAGGAAATACTCGAACTGTTGCTCGGCGGCTTTCGTCGCTTGGTAAAGAAGATTGGCTTTCTCGTGGGACATATTAATTCTCTAGCGAACGTTCAAGTGATGGCAACCAGAGGGCTGAAATGGAAGCCGGAATTTAAAAACAAACTAGCCAGCCCTCGGGGTTGCCATGCACAACTTGTTCGCCGTTGTTGTCGGGTTTATTCGGAAGTCATCTTCAAAATTGGCGCGGCAAGCTCTTCAAGAGTCCTTGGGTTCCAATTCTTGTCAAAGTCTGGATCACCTGTCGCGACAAACATCTCACGAAACTTCGGTGCAACTGTCTGAACCAACCTGAGCTCCCGCGCCGCGAGTCGAGCGTCTATCAACGCATTAATCTTTGCCTCTGACGCATTTTCGGTGGCTTTAATCGCGATGAAGATGGCTCCTAAACTCAACATGAGTGCGATGCCCGAGATTAGGGAATAGGCTTTCATTATTTTTTTTTTTGGGCGAACGTCAAAAGTGCGCCCACCGGCGCGAATGAAAGGGGAGGGAAATGAAATTGAAAAGCTTATGCCGGTTGGCGCGCCACGCCTTGTTCGGCCTGTTAGTTCCGAGGGGCGACATGGATTCAGTTGCGGGTGGGAGTGTCCCACAAGCTCTTGTTGGGATCGAATCCGTGGGGTGCGAGAAACATCGCCACCGCTGCCGTGCATTGTGCGGCGTGCTGCAACGTCTCCGTGTCGGCCTCGTCAAGCTTGTCGCGGTCAATCGTGTGGCGGACAAGCATCATACGTCCGGAGGAATCGGAGTCGTCCGCCCCGAAACCAATGAGGAAAACGATCGAACCATCAATGATGTCCTGACGCAGGTTCTTGGCTTTAGCTGTGAAAACAGGGAGCCAGAAATGATCCGGCAGCTTGCTCTTGATGGTGGAGTCGTGGGCGGACCACTCGAATCGGCTGCCGCCAACTTCGGAGATGAACCACTTGGGTTGGATCGACCCGGTAGAAGGATCGGTAAACGTCTCTGTGTGTGTCCAGTCGATCATGGAAGTAGCAAAACGGAAATGGTGGAGTGTGCGATGCGAATTCTTGGAAATTCTCCGCCGAACGTTCGAAAGTGTGGCACGGCGGAGATTGAGCGTCCAGAGCGAAGCGAACGAGGGACGTTACCCGCCGTTGCCACCACTGACTTGTTCGGCTGTGAGTTGCCTTTGGTAGATCAGGTCGCAATGGATAGCGGAACTATCGAAATCATAGACGGAAATTGTATCGATCCTAAATGGCTCCACGGGGAATGAGTGTTCTAGGACTCTAGAGAGTTCCTGAGGAGTTGCCGCGCCGGACCTGAGAGAACAGTGAGGATTAAAGGGGAAGGCGGATTCAGTGTAGGGTATCGCGGAACCTCGGAGAATCGCATGTATCCTGTCAAAGCAATCGCGATCTGAAGGGGAAAGGTATGCAATGGCGGTATTCGGGAATGCTCTTATCTCGGCAAACGAAGCGTTCCAAGGTGCAATTGGCGCGAACAACAAATCAATCTGCTCTTGGATAGCCTGGATTGAGGTTCCAGCAGGAATAGGACCGACACCTGACGAGCCAAGGAGAGTGATCTCAACGGGTAGCAATGCTGTCGGTGTTCCGAAAGACTCCCTCATGGCCTGAATCTTACTTCGAATAGGCTCGGGTATGTCCGCTACAATATATGATGGTAAGCGAGTGGTCATATTTTTTGCCGAACGTCAAAAGTGTGCCACCCGCCGACGAGAAATCTCCAACGAAGAAATAAAATGTTCACCACCCCAAAACTTGACGAGGCCGCTGATGGCGGGTTGCGCACCACTGACTTGTTCGCCTTTGTGGGCGTGCGGAAGATCATCGGTGATCCCTATGGAAAACTGATGCAAGACGAGGTGGCGGATCGAATCCAGAAGCTCGTCAACGTGCTCCGCGAAACGGTCGGGGTCATGGACGCGCTCCGCATGATCGAAGGGCTTCCCGGCATGACCCGCGACGAGAAAAAGGCAATCGGCATGTGCCGCGAGCAGATCAAGGAAATGCTCGAAACCGCGATGCCGGAATATGACGCCGTGTGCAAAGCGATTCATGAGGCGAACGTTTGAAGTGCGCCCACCGGCGCGATTGAAAGGATGTTGAAATGAAATTGAGGTGCTTATGCCGGTTGGTGCGCCACGAATTGTTAGGCAACTTATTTGTATCTGCGAGCCGTAATAATCTGAAGGACAAGGAAACCGGAGAGGAGAAGAAGGACGAAGCCGGAAAGTATTACTTTCATGCCACCGCAGTCGCCGTGATTCGCACTAATCGTCCAAGCCGGATGAAAAACTAAAAGGAACGCGCTCCAATACGCTGGCCAATCTCTGCCGGTTCTGGCGCGAAGTCGAAAGTGCCAAATCGTAATGAATAAGGTGACGGCAGCAGAAAAATATCCAATGGCGATACTATTGGCGATTGCTTGCCCGGCTCCGGGTCCGCTACACGCTAAGATGGAAAATAGGGTACCCATTGAATTCGGAAAATTCGTGTGTCAGTGAGCGGACAAATTTGGGCATCCATTTTTCTGCCTAACGTTTGATGTGCGCCCACCGGCGCGATTGAAAGGAGAAAGAAATGAAATTGAGGTGCTTATGGCCGGTTGGTGCGCCACGACTTGTTAGCCCTCTTTTTTGGTGGTTGGCTGGAACTGGCATGACTTGGCTACGACCCATCCGTCCAAACCGTAAGACGACGATATCTCGAATATCTTGCATTCGGATTCAGAAATTGCCTCGGCCATTCCCTCGACAGAAGACCTCCAAAAAGAGGGCCACCCACCAATCTTGTGCCCTTGGTCAATCAGTTCCTTGTTCCGTGTGAGTATCTCCACATGGTCGCTCGCCTCCCCTACATCGAAGACAATCGACGGAAGAACTGGATTCCGGAAATAGTGGTCGAGAACGCCCTCGAAAATAACATCGGTCTGCTCATATGGTTCTTCGCCATACGCATACTCAGTCCGGAGAACGATCCTTTGCGTTCTGCTGTCCACCTCGTAGGCGTAAAGATGGTTATCGTGGACGGAGCGTTTCATTTTCTTGGGCTAACGTTTGATGTGCGCCCACCGGCGCGATTGAAGGGATATTAAGTGAAATTGAAAAGCATATGGCCGGTTGGCGCGCCACGACTTGTTGGGTCATTTCCAGTAGGGATCGTCCTTCGGGATGAAGCTCAAAATTTCTTTTTCGAGCGATGCGGCAAGTTGATATTCGATAATGTCTGGAAAGTTCCGCAGTTCCACCTGCGCCTCAATGGCGATCCTATTGTCAACATCGAGCTCCGGAATCTGAATGTGAAATTCCGTGTCCGGCGCGTCATACCGATGCGTCGTCGAATCCGGTCGAGCCAAGTCGCGCTTGATCTCGATCACTGCATCGGAACAATTCAGCAGACCACTCGTGATCACTTGCATGAAGAAGTTCGTGCACCGTTCTTGATCCAAGGTCACCACTTTGCGCGAAACTCCGTGGTCGTTCACGAAAATATCTCCATCGGCGCGAATCTGAAGATGGACATCAGCCCCTCCAAGGCTCCCAACGCAAGACATGATGATCGATCCCTCGCTATCGGCAGGCTTAAATTGTTCCAATCGTCTGTCATCCTCGGGGGAGATGCCCTTCTGGTGAAAATAGTTGGAGCCGTAAATCCGTTGGCGCACGCTCGCTATCGCTCCGGCATGTCGCTCCTCCATATTGGCCAAACGCTCGCTTGCTTGATGTTGCACGCGGATACACGCGCCAACCCAGCCAAGCACGAAGGAAATCAAGACAAGTGCGGCGATGAAAATGGCTCGTTTCACGATGCTCTTATTTTGTGACCCAACGTAAAGCGCAGACACCCCTACCAGCGGGGGCGAGCGTCGCTCAAGGGGTTGGGGTTCTGAATACGGAATATCATCGAAACTGGACGGCTGGTAGGGGTTGCTCTGGCGCGGCTTGTTCTCCGGTCTTTTTCATGTGGCTCTAGACGGTGGTCCTCCAGCATAGTGAATCGCGCAATCAGTTGGAGTTCTTGTATCGCAATGCTTGCAAACAAGGACGATCCGGTTCTTGGAGGTTTCGTAGCTTCCGGCCTTCTTGCCACAAGAAGGACAGATCTGGTTGGCGTAGCCACGGTGAATTCGGATAACCTGAGGGATAGCGATCCCTCCTGCGACAATTGCGAAGCCTACGACTTGCAGCAATTGAGATCCAAGCATCTCGCCAATCGCGGCGAACCCGGAGAAAATCGCTACTGTCAGAAGGCCTTTGACCCATATTCGATTCCACCAGATGCGGTTCATCTGGTCGAAGCATCTCACGATGTTTGGAGGGTGGTCCATTTCTTGGAGAACGTCCAAGAGCTGGCAACCCCACTAGCGGGGGCGAGCGTTGAAACGGGAGTTGAGGTTCATATTACGGGTGATGTTGCCGACAAGGCGGCTAGTGGGGGTTGCCCAGCCTCGCCTTGTTCTGCCTCTTCGTATTCGAGGACAGACGATGCAACGGGTTCAAGTCTGAAGTCTTCGAGTGCATTCAGCAGCAAGCGATTCGGGGCATCTGAATTGTATATTCCCTTGTCGATCCATGAAGAGGTATTTAGCCAGTTAGCGTGCTCGGAGACTAGCTCCACCAAACGGTCATGCTCGACAAGATACCAAGAACTCTTGGATGGAAATGCCATGAACAGGTTCTTGCCGACATACTTGCGGTCGATGCTCAATCTCCCCTTGGGCTGAACTCTGAGGGTGTTGTTGCCGTCGATGTGATACGCAAGAAAGTCAGCTCCCTGCCAATCATCCGCGAGCTTGATGCAGTTGAATCCGTAGTCCGCAAGAATAGCGGCTACCTTCTGGAAGTTGAAAATCTCACGCTGCCGAGAGTTCAGGTCGCTATATTGGATGTGCTTCAAGCGCATGGATTTCTTGGCAGAACGTTTGAATGGATGCACCGGCGGTGGGAAGCTCGAATTCAACCTGCTGGCTTATCGCCGGTTGCATCCCATGACTTGTTAGGCCACATGGTCAATCTGCTGAATACACTATCTTGGTGACGCGGCCTCCCTCAAGCGCAAGAAATATGCCCTCGCAGTTTGGCTCGCGTGAGGTTTCTGGATTCATGAAAAAACCCAACCTCTGTGATGTGTCGTCCATAATCTTTGGGCGCTTCCGCAATCCGTCAGCGGGGTAGCGCCGCTCCATTACTGCGAGAACCTGATCGCGAGTCATGCCAACCTCAATGTCGCGATAGAACGCCCGATACGTCCGAAAGCGAGAGTCAACCAGCCAGGGATTCAAGCCAACAAACAGGTATCCGGCTGGCAGCAGGAAAATCAGCGCCAATACCACCATAATCGCTTTGAGGGCTGAACTGCGCGCCAGCCAGGCAACGACAAGTGCCACCAACGCGATGACTCCGCCAACTGCTGTAGCGAGGATGGCTTCCGCGACGGAGAAGGCGGGAATTGACAAACGGGTGACGGCGCACGCGCTGCGGCACAGCTATGCCACACATCTTTTGCAAGCAGGTACGGACCTGCGGACGATCCAAGAGGCACTGGGGCACAGCAACGTGAAGACGACGGAAATTTACACGCATGTGGTGCATGCATTGGCGGGGCGAGCGGCGAGTCCGCTGGATGATCTTTGAACGCAGATTTCTGGCAACGCGGCCACTCTTCGCGATGGCGGGATTCCTAGGGACGGATCCAGTTGGATCAGCAACAATCGCGTATCGAAAAAATCAGCAAATCGACGCGGGAAGAACGCCATCGGACACGGGCGGGACTTTCGGCAACCCGTCCGCCGTTGTACGGATTTCAGCGATGATTGGGGAAAACGTGTGTTTGCCCAATCAGACGTGGGCCGCCTAAGATCCGGCAATGATTCCACTCGCGAAAGGTGATTGGGCGCAATTGGTGAGACCGGGCAGCCGGGTTTTCATCGGCGGCGGCGGATCGGTGCCGCACGCATTGGTGCGCTCGATGCTTGCCGAGGCGGCGTCGTTGAAAGACCTCGAGCTGGTGCATGTCCACGGACTCGGAGAAACGCCATGGATCGGACCCGAATATGCGGACGTGTTGCGGACGAATTCGTTTTTTCTCACGCCCGCGCTGCGGGATGCGGTGGAGCGCGGGCAGGCGGACTATACGCCATGCCCGATGTCCGAGGTGGCGGGATTGTTTTCCCATGGTCCGCTGCCGTTGGATGTGGCTCTGATCCAGGTGAGTCCGCCGGATGAAAACGGAATGTGCTCGCTCGGCGTAAGTGTCGATGTTGTGCGGGATGCGGTGGCCTGCGCACGCGTGGTCATCGCGCAGATCAATCCACTCATGCCGCGCACGCATGGCGATACCCTCGTGGCGATGAAGAAATTCCACCGGGTCATGAAAGTGCGCGGGGCATTGCCGGAGTTGGAGAACGAAACGCATGACGATCGGCACGAACGCATTGCCGATTATGCGGCGCAGTTGGTGGAGGACGGTGCGACCTTGCAGGTTGGCCTGGGTGCGGCGCCGGAAGCGGTGGCGCGCGCGTTGCGTGGACACAAGAACCTGGGCATCCACAGTGGAATGTTTACCGATGCCTTGATGGACCTGGTAAAAGGCGGCGCGGCGGATGGTTCCGCGAAATCATTGTGCAAGGGAAAGATCGTCGCCAGTCATGTGCTCGGCAGCCGGAAGCTTTATCGCTGGGTGGATGACAACGAGATGCTCGAGCTGCGACGAAGTTCGTGGGTAAACAATCCACACCAGATTGCACGAAACCATCGCATGGTGGCGGTGAACGAAGCGCGGGAGGTCGATTTGACCGGCCAAGTGGTCCGGGATTCCAGTGGCCACCGGTTTTTTGGTGGCATTGGGGCGTTGCAGGATTTCATCCGCGGCGCGGGTCACAGCAAAGGCGGGCGGCCGATCATCGTGCTTACCTCCACGCATGAGGACGGCCGGCCGCGAATCGTTTCCGGACTCGGCGAAGGCAGCGGCGTATGCACCGGACGCGGCGATGTGCATTACGTGGTGACGGAATTTGGCGTTGCGAGTTTGCACGGCGCGAGCATCCGCGAACGGGTGGCACGATTGGTGGAGATCGCACACCCGGGTCACCGCGAGGATCTTTTGGAAGGCGCACGGGTACGCGGGTGGTTGCCGAAATTTTTCACGATGCCACGCACGACCACGGTGTCGGCGGGAGTGGAAAGCAAAGTGGTGAACTTCAAGGCCGGGCGGATGTTGTTGCGACCACTTCATCCGAGCGACATGCGACCGTTGCAGGAATTTTTTTATTCGCATGATGAGGAGACGGTGAGAATGCGCTACGGTTACCAGCGTGAGCGGATGACCGGTGAATCCGCCTACAAACTCGCGGCGGTGGACCAACGCCGGGACGTGGCGCTGGGAATTTTCGCAGAGCGGCGGGGCCGCCAGGAGTTGCGGGCAATTGGCCGATATTATCTTGATGAAGGCGGCAAATCGGCGGAGGTGGCATTCATCGTTCATGAATCGATGCGACAGATGGGAATCGCCGGATTTTTGTTATGCGAGTTGGCGCGGATTGGGAAAAAGCGCGGCATTGTGGATTTCTGGGGCAGCGTGTTGCGGGAGAATTCCGCGATGGCGGCGCTGTTTTTTTCGCTCGGTGGAGTGGAGGCGGAAGGCGCCGGCGATGAACGAACGATCATGATGAAATCCGCACGCATTGTCCGCATGGCCGCTGCGTTTGAGGAACGAAAGGGCATCCGCAAAAAGGAACGATGAAATCAAAATCGAAGATCGGAGTTCATTACGATGCGTGCTATGAACGTCATGATACCGGATGCGGGCACCCTGAGTCGGCAGAGCGTTACCGGGTGTTGCGCAAGGCGTTGGAAAAACTTCCCGATGACGTGACACGCTTGCCGGGACGGCGTGCCACCGCGGCCGAAATCATGTTGGCGCACGCCGGGTATTACCACGATTTGGTTTACCGGGATGTTGAGTCATTTGCGGATGTGTTGCGCACGGGTGATACGGCAATCTGTGAAGAAAGTTATGATGTGGCGCTGGAAGCGACCGGTGCGGTTTTGGCTGCCGTGGATGCGATCATGCATGGCGATGTCGCGCGGGCGTTTTGTGCGGTCCGGCCACCGGGTCATCACGCCAGCGCGGACCGGGGTATGGGTTTCTGCATCTTCAACCATGTCGCTGTCGCGGCACGTTATTTGCAGGCGCACCATGGAATTCGCCGCGTGGCGATCATCGATTGGGACGTGCACCACGGCAATGGAACGGAAACGATCTTTTTGGAAGACCCAAACGTGTTCTATGTGTCATTGCACGAAGAAGGTATTTACCCGTTCACGGGCGCGGCGGACGAACGTGGCCGGGGCGCGGGAAAGGGAACTACCCTGAATCTTCCGCTGCCGCATCGGAGTGATGGTGCGCCGGCCCTGAAAGTTTGGGATGAATTTATCGGTCCGGCGGTGGAAAAATTCGCACCTGAGTTCCTGCTTGTTTCCGCCGGATTCGATGCGCGGATGGATGATCCGATCGGAGGTCTGCTTTGGAATGATGATATATTTGGCGAAATGACACGCCGCGCTGTGGATTTAGCACAAAAACATTCGTCAGGTAGACTGCTTTCGGTATTGGAAGGCGGCTACAACCCTGAGGGTATGGCAACCGCGGCGATAGCGCACGTCACTGGATTGAAATGATGGCCACCTGCCGCTCCGGTTTTCGATTGCAGCCCGTGCGGTTCGATTGAGAATTGCCCGGCATGAAGATGTCGATTTTGAGAGTGGGAGTCCTCGCCGCGATGATCGTAACTTCATCGCCGGTGATGGCCGCGACTCCGGAGGAGGTCCGGGCAAAACAGGTTCCGGAGGCAATGAAGATCCTCTCTGCATGGGAGAATGAAGAACCGGTGCGCGGGCAGAGGTATTTGCGGCTTGTTTATTGGACGCCTGCGGACCGTGAACCGGCACCGCATTATGAGAAACGTTTGGGTGAAATTTTTCTCGAAGTCCGGAAATTTTACGGGGCGGAGATGAAACGGATCGGGTTTGGCAAGCGGTCTATTTTGTTAGAACGCGGTGCAAACAGCCTGCCGAAAATTCATCTGGTGAAAGGTCTTCACCCTTATTCTCATTATTCCCAGAAGAGCGGCGGCGAGATTCGCAAGGAGTGTCTGCCGGTGTTGGAGAAAGCCGGGATCAATGCCGCCAAGGAAACGATCATAATATTCTGCAACATGTCGAATTGGGATCGGGAAAGCCGGACGATTCATCAAAACAGTCCATACTACGCTGGAGGGAACCAGCGGTCGGGTAACGCTTGGCAGGTTGACTCACCGATTCTGAATGTTTCGTCATTGGCGAAAAAGGAACCGAAGATAAAAGACGGCCAATACGGCGAAATTTCGCTCGGCCGCTACAATTCGATTTTCATCGGTGGGATTGCCCACGAACTCGGTCATGCGCTTGGCCTGCCGCATAATAAGGAGACAAAAGCCGAGGCCGCTGCTTATGGAACCGCGTTGATGGGCGCGGGAAACCGTGCGTATGGCGAACAACTGCGCGGCGAAGGCAAGGGTGCGTTTATTACTCTTGCGCACGCGCTCAAGCTCGCGTCGCACCCGATGTTTTCAGGATCGTTGAAAGAGTTTGATAAGAACGCGACTTTCGATCTGCGGAATATCCGCGTTGAGGAAGCCGGCAAAAGCTTTCGGTTTCACGGTAATATCAAAGCAACGCCTCCCGTGTATGCGGTCCTCGGTTACATGAATCCGCATGGCGGCAATGACTACGATGCCACCACTTGCACCGCCATACCGGACGAAAACGGAGATTTCACCTTGGAATGCGCCGCCCTCAGACCGGGCAAGGAGGCTGAGTTCGCGGTGGTGATGGTCGCTGTGAATGGTTCCGCTTCGAGCTTCGGCCCGAACGACGCAAAATGGAAATTCCCCTATACCGTAGCCAAGGACGGGACGCCCGATATCAGCGCGACAAAAACCTTGCTCACCGTCGCCCCATGGTACGACGCCGTGCGGAAAGGCAACCCGCTTCCACCCGCCGCCGACCCGGCCGATTCTCCATTGGTGCGGGAAATTCACCGGCGGTTGAGTGCGAAAGTGAAAGGCGAACCACCCGGCGAAACCGCTGGCGGGCTGCCACTTTCCAGCGTGCCGTGGAAATCCGCCAAAGTTGGCTGGGATAAGCCATCTGCCGATGTGCTCAACACGGGCGACGGAATGTTCCGCGCGGGTGGGCGGGTGTTTGCAGGCGGTATCATGGCGCATGCACCATCGCGTTACGAATTCCAACCCGGCGGAAAATGGCGGCGGTTGGCGGGCAGCGCAGGGGTACTCAGCGGAGCGGAAGGATCCGTTTCGTTCCGAATTCTTGCAGACGGGCGCGAGATTTGGAGTTCAGCGGTGCTTGAGGACGGAACGGTGGCGAAATACGATATTTCGCTCGAAGGCGTGCAGGCCTTGGTTTTAGAAACGACGGATGGAGGCGATGGCAATGGCTCGGATTGGGGCCTCTGGCTCGATCCGCAACTCGCCCATTAAGAACGATGCCGGTTGAACAAATCATCGATGTCGTTTGCGGCGTGATCGCAGATGAGCAAGGGCGGGTCCTTGCGTGCCGTCGGCGCGAAGGCGGTCACTTGCCGGGCAAGTGGGAATTTCCCGGTGGAAAAATTGAGGCGAATGAAACCGCGGCGTCGGCGCTCGTGCGTGAGCTGAATGAAGAGCTGGGCATTCAGGTCGCTGTCGGAGCGCCGTTAACACCCGTCGAATTTCCCTACGACGACCGTAGTATCCGGCTCATTGCATTTCTTTGTCAGATCACCGTTGGCGAACCGACTGCCATTGAGCACTCCGAAATCCGATGGTGCAGCCGGGAAACCTGGTGGGAACTCGATTGGGCGGAGGCTGATATACCGATCCTCCACGAACTGTCGGCAAGGAGCTGACGCGCTATTCGGATGGCCCGACCTGCATTGCGAGCAGGCAAACGTCATCGTCGAATTGACCGCTGCCGGAAAATTCCAAAATCCGACGGAGGATGTCGTCGAGCAGATCATCCAAGGAAAGTGTTGAATCCTCGGAAATAATTTTCATGAGCCGTTTTTCGAAAAACGGTTCGCCGGTGGAATTCTCCGCTTCCAACACGCCATCGGTAAATAGGATAAGGCGTTTCAAACCAGCGATCGGAAGGCGATGCGGGACGTAGGAAACGCCGGCCATGAGTCCGAGGCCTGGTCCGCGGGTCGTACGATCCGATGGGATTTGCGCGACGCCGCGGTCCGTTTGGATGATCGGCCCGGGGTGACCGGCGCAGGCAAAGGAGAACATGCCTTCGTTGAGATCGATGAAGCCATAGAACGCGGTTGCGAACATCCCCGCACCGCCACGATGAAGGATGGCGACCAGGCCATCGTTCAAACCATTGAGAAAGGCGGCTGGATCGTCCGCTTGCGAGCGCTGGGTTTCTAACAAGCCGCGCAACATCGCAACCACCAGGGCAGAGCGGATGCCGTGCCCCATGACGTCACAGATGAGAACTCCCGCTCTACCGGGTGAGAGTTCGATCACCTCGAAAAAATCACCGGCCAAGCCGGAGATCGGAATGTAACGGGAGAGGAAACGCGCGCTGATGTGTTCATTGGAGATCGATGGCAGCGGACGATTGGTGAGTGCCTGTTGGATTTCCCGGGCAAGCTGAAGCTCCTCCTCGTAGGCGTCGTTTTTACGTTGGAGTTCAGAGGCAAGATCGGCGGCCTCCTTGCGGGCGAGTACCAAACTCGTCACATCGCTGGAGACTCCAAAGGTGCCCTTGATTGTTCCCGCGCGATCACGCCAGGGGAACTTCGAAGTCAGGACCCATGTTTCGCTTCCTTCCCGCCACGTTTCGAGTTCCACCTTGTTGGCAACCGGCTCGCCGCTCGTCATGATCCGCTCCTCGTCAATCCGGGCAGGTTTCCAGTGCGCTTCGTCGAAGAAGTCGCGGTCGTGTTTGCCAATCAATTCGGCGGTGCTTTCGCGTCCCATCCATTGCGCCATGCGCTCGTTGGCCATGACGAAATTCGAGTTCTCATCCTTGAAGTAAATCTGGAGTGGAACGTGGTCGATCAATTGGTGCAAAAGATGCCGTTCTTCCGCGAGTTGTTCTTCAGTGCTCTTGCGCAGGCTGATGTCAATGATCGATCCGGCGATGCGGAGCGCGTGTCCTTCGCGGTCGCGCACAACGGCACCCCGTATGCGCAGCCAGCGCCATTCGCCGGCTCCGGTGCGCGCCCGCGCATCGACCGCGAGGTTATCCACCCCGCCGGTGGCGAGGGCCTTGCGCACTGCCCGGCCGAACGCTTCGCGATCTTCCGGATGAATGTCGTTCCATGGTTCCAAAAAAAGGTTGGGCGCATGGTCCGGTCCACATTCGAGAAACTCCAAAATCCGACGAGAGTAATAAACGGATTTGTCCCGCGTCCACCAATCCCAGATTCCCTCGTTGGACGCCCGGAGAGCAAGTTCGAGCCGTCCCAGCTTTTCTGTGCACGTGCCGGAACCATCGTCGGCGGACGAATCCATCATCATGGTGGGGCGATGCTGGAGCACGTGGCCCGGCAGCGCAAGGAGAGTTGGTTGCGGCGTTGATTCTTGCAGGGCGGTTGGCGCGGTGGTTGATTCGGCAAGGTGAACGCACGGTTGAATGAGGATGTCTTGAAAGCGGTTTCGCGTTCCTTTTATCTCAGCCTCCGTGTTTTGCCGCGTGAGATGCGAAATGCGGCATGTGTGGGTTATCTTTGTGCGCGCACAAGTGACACGGTGGCGGATCACGACGGTCCGGCCGGTGAGAAACACAAGGCGCTCGATTCATTTGCCGGCGCGGTCAACGGCGGCAGCTTCGCCGGTTGGTCTGATTCACTTCTGCGGTGCGTCAATGAGCCTGGCGAGCGCGTGCTTCTGGAACATGCGGGCGGAGTCCTGCGGTTGCTGGAAACCTTGCCGGAACGCGAACGGATTCTGGTGCGCGATGTTATGGCGACGATCATCAGCGGCCAGCGCCTTGATCTCGACCGCTTCGGTGATGCCGGAGGTGTGATGCCGGATCGCGAAGCGCTGGAGGATTACATTTGGCGAGTCGCCGGGTGCGTTGGCGCGTTTTGGACGAAGCTTGGATTCGCTATGCTGGGCCCGCGGTTTTCATCTGCGGACGAATCGGATCTCCTTGCCACCGGCATCCGTTTCGGCACGGCATTGCAGCTTGTCAATGTTCTGCGCGATGTGGGCGAAGATCTACGGGCTGGAAGGTGCTATCTGCCTGTCGCCGAACCCGAGAACCGCAAAGCATTTTTGATGGAGTACGCGCATTGGTTGGATGTAGCGGAAGTTCGGGCTGGTGACGGATTGCGTTACGCCGCGGCGATGAATGGTGCGCGTTTGCGGCTGGCGGCGGCGTTGCCAGCGCGGTTGGCATTGCAAACGGTGGCGTTGTTGCGCGCGGAAGGCGACCGTGTGCCGGGGAAGCGGGTAAAGGTGCCGCGATCTTCGGTGTATCTTGCGATGCTGAAGTCGTTTTTCTGAAACAAATGATCAGCTTCCTGCCGCCGGGCAAATCGCGTCGATTGCGGCAATGATCGCTGGATCGAGTGACGGCGATTGAATGGCATCGAGACAACCGTCGAGTTGTGCGACGTTTCTCGCGCCAATGATGGCAGTGGTCACTGCCTGGTCGCGCAACGCCCATCGCAGGGCAAGGTGGTGGAGCGGAATTTCGTGGGCTGCGGCAAGATCGCCCAACTGGCGGACGCGATTGAGATTTTCGCCAACCTGGTCGCGTTTGAGAAACCATTCCTTTGCGGCGCGCGAATCATCGGGAATGCCCTCCAGATATTTCACGGTCAACTGGCCTTGGGCCAATGGACTGAAAACCGCGCAGCCGATTCCCTCTCCGGCGATGAAATCGAGCACGCCGGAAGTCTCCAACTCACGGCGAAAAATCGAATAGGGAGGCTGGTAGATCACACAGCGGACGCCCATTTCCTTGAGGATTTTCACCGCTTTTTTCAGGCGCTTGAGCGGATATTTCGAAAGTCCCGCGTAAATCGCGCGACCGCTCTGAACGGCCGTGGCGAGCGCCGACATCGTTTCCTCCAAGCGGGTTTCCTCGTCGGGACAATGCGAGTAAAAGATATCGACGTAATCGAGTTTCAACCGGCGGAGCGATTGATCGAGCGACGACAGCAGGTGCTTGCGCGAACCGTTCATTCCGTAAGGCCCCGCCCACATCTCGTGCCCGGCTTTCGTGGAGATCACCAGTTCGTCCCGGTGGCAGACGAAGTCGCTCACGAGAATGCGCCCGACGTTTTCCTCCGCGCTGCCGGCAGGCGGCCCGTAATTGTTCGCCAGGTCAAAATGCGTGACGCCGCGGTCAAAGGCGCGGTGCATCATGCGGCGGCCTTCCTCGAAATCGTCCGCAGCTCCGAAATTGTGCCAGAATCCCAAGGAAATCGCCGGTAAAAGCAGGCCGGAATCACCGCAGCGGCGATAGGGCATGCGGCCGTCGTAGCGGGCACCATCGAATGTCATGGCAGGAAACTGCCGAATGCATGGCGCGTTGCCAAGCCCCGGAACGAATTTTGGCGGTCTCCGGCGCCGTGCAAGGTGGCTGCCGGATGGATACGGGCTTGACACAAAGGACGCGGGCGATTTCAAGACTGTCCCGTCCGTTGCATCGCAGCGGTTGAATCGAAATTGATTCGTGCCATGAATTTTTTTTCCAGGCTCCCAATTCATTTTGCGTGGTTACCCGCAATATTTCTCCTGCCGTCATGCGGCCTGATTTCCGATACCGGGCCGTTGAAGCGTGAAATCGTCGATCGCGACGAGCCGCGGGACTACGAACTCGTTGAGGTGAAATCGCGCACCGATTTGCCACGGTCGGGCCGGGTTTACGGTATGGGGCAAAAACCGGGGTCGGTGAAAGGCCAGGGGTACTCCGACAAGATCCGCAGCCGGGATAGCCTGATTTTCACCATCACCGATCTCACCGAGCAGAGTCCATTCCGCGCGGGCGGCCCGAAGAACGATTACGGGCCTTATGAAGTGCCCGCCGATGGCAGGGTGAGCATTCCCTACGTCGGCGAAGTGCAGGTGATCGGGCAGACGCCTGCGGACGTCGCGGCTGGTTTGGCGGAACGGATCAAACCGATTTCCAACACCGCGCGGATTTCAGTTTCCCGGACGGGACGCGTTGCGAACACCGCCAACGTCCTCGGCACGGTCAGAACCCCGGGTCCGGTTGCCTTGGAAAAGGAAGGCTTCAATTCCCTCGATCTCCTTGCCAGCGCCGGCGGCCCGACCCAACCGGAACACCTCGCACTCTATACGCTGAAGCGGGGTGGCCGGGAGTATCATTTCGACTACCTTGGTTTCCGCAAGCGTCCGTTCATCGTTGAGGAAGGGGATTTTTTGTCGGTCACCACCGACACCAGCAACCGCTTCCACATCATGGGCGCGTTGAACCGGCCGACCACCATCGCGTTTCCCTCGCCATCGCCGACGCTGGCCGATGCGCTGGGCTCGGGTTCTGGTCTTGACGAACGCAGATCGGACCCATCGGGCGTATTTGTGTTCCGCAAGGGCTCGCCGAATATGGTTTACACCTTCAACATGAAGGACCCATCGGTCATGCCATTGATCCAGAGATTTCCGATGAAAGGCGAGGATATCGTTTATATCACCGAAGCGCCGCTTACCCGTTGGAACCGCCTGCTCAGCCAGATCCTGCCCAGTGTGATTCCGCAAACGGTCAACAACGCACATCGCCTGTCGAACTGAACCATCATTCCGAAGCGTGCGGCGGACTCTTCCGCCGCTGTGCATTCGAACCCAGGCATGCAGAAACTGGTTTCCATTCCCACCCGCTCTCCCTGGGTCACATTTTTACTTGTCCTTCGTGCGCTGATGCTGCGGCAGATGGCGACCCGGTTCGGAGCGTACAAGCTGGGTTTTTTCTGGATGATCTTCGAGCCGCTGGTGAGCGTCATCGTCGTGGGAATCGTGATCGGGGGAATCGCCGGGCGAACGGTGCCGGAGATTCCCTATCCCTTCTTTTTGCTGCTCGGATTTCTCATGCTGAAACTCGTCAGCGGTCCGATGTCAACGGGCGTAGGGGTCATCACCGCAAACCGCGGGCTGCTGGTTTATTCTTCGGTCCGCCCGCTCGACGTTTTCATCGCGAGATTTTTGTTCGACCTTTTCACGACACTTCTCGCATTCGTGATTTTTTGCATCGCGGGAATGTGGATGGGCATCGAAGTCTCCCTGCAGAACCTTCATATCGTGTTGGCGTCCTTTGTCATCATCTGGTTCGTCGGCTGCGGAGTGGGCCTGATTCTCGGGCTTGCGGTGTTGCGTTTCAACGACCTGGATAAACTGGTGCCGGTTCTGAACCGGCCGCTGGTATTCGTTTCGGCGGTCCTTTTCCCGTTGGATACCCTGCCCGAGTCCATCCAGAAGATTTTATTGTACAATCCTCTGGTCCACACGATTGAGATCAGCCGGACGGCGTTGTTTCCGAATTACGTCGAACACGGGGCGAACCTGGCTTATCCTTCCGTGGTGGCGGTCATCCTGCTCGCAATCGGGCTGGCCTATTACCATCGTTGCCGGAAATTGTTGGTCAGCAACTGAAGTAACATGGAATGATCGAACTCCGGAACATAACCAAAACGTATCGTGTCAATGATGACATCAAGTATGTGTTGCGTGATGTTTCGCTGATCATTCCCGAGCGGCGCAACATCGCGGTTCTGGGTCCGAACGGGGCGGGGAAATCGACACTGCTGAGAATTCTGGGTGGTTCGGAGATCGCGGACAGCGGCGAAATCATCACCGATTCCCGGATTTCGTGGCCACTTGGGGTTACATCCGGATTCCAGCCGACACTATCCGGGCGTGACAATGTCTTGTTCGTGTGCCGCATCAATGGACTCGGGCGCGACGAAACGCGGCAGGTGATTTCCTACGTCTGTGATTTTTCCGAACTGGGACGATATTTCGACATGCCGGTGAGTACCTATTCGTCCGGTATGCGCGCGCGTCTGAAGTTCGGGCTGTCGATGATTTTCGACTTTGACGTCTATCTCGTGGACGAACTCACATCCGTCGGCGACGCATTGTTCAGGGAAAAGGCGAAGTCCGCCTTTGAAAGGATCAGAAAACGCGCATCTCTGATTTATGTTTCCCACAACATCCAGTCGTTGCGGCAGTCCTGCCAGGCCGCGTTGTTTCTGCGCGATGGCACGGCAGACTTTTTCCCCGACATCCGTGAAGGCATCGCCGCATACACGGACTACATCAGGGAACGTCGGAACCATGGCGTTGTAAAAACGCCGAGAAAAGGTTTGCGCGGACAGCGCAAAGGCAAGAAGCGGCTTGCACGCAAAATGGCGAGGCGTCTCGCACGGCGTGAATCATTGCGCTCCGCGCAACTGGAAGCGCCAAACAACCCGCCGGAAAATCCCGGCTCGAATCAATGACATCCACCTACAATTATCTTCCCGCGACGCATCGATTCGCGAAGTACGTTATCCGCATTCTGGCCTGCCTTTACATGATCGGGTTGCTGGCGGCGGTCGTTTACCTATGGACCTTCACCCAGAACCGTTACATTTCGACCGCCACGTTCAAAATCTCGCGGCAGGACGCGGCGACGTCCACGGATCCGCTCGCTCTTGCGTTTCCGGGAATGATGGATTCGGCCGCCTCCGATTCGCAGGTCGCAATTGGTTACATCCAATCCGCGGACTTGCTGATGGAGTTGGAAAAGGAGTTCGATTTGCAGCGCCATTACAGTTCGCCGTCCACTGATTTTGTTTTCCGGTTGTGGTCAAACTCGCCGCTCGAGGAACGCCTGGAGTATTATCGCAAGCGCATCAATGCCCATTACAACAAGGACACGGGTTTGACCGTGCTCATGGTTGATACTTTCGACCCGGAGCTGTCGTACCGGGTGGCTGAGGCCGTGTTGCGGAAATCGGAGGAGTTCACCAACGTCATCAATCAGAATGTGGCCAACCAACAGGTCGATTTCATGCGTGGCGAGGTGAAGCGGGCGGATTTGGAAATGCAAAAACTCAATGCCGAGTTGCTCGAGTTTCAGAACCGCCACAAGTTCATTACTCCGGACGAAGTGATCAACGCCAGGCTCACCGCATTGCATGAGTTGCAGGCCGAGCGACTGAAACTCGAGACCGGTCTGATGACGTTGCAGCGTGATTCGCCGGATTCGCCGATGATCAATGTAATGCGCAGCAAACTCGCGACACTCAACGAACACATTGACCTCGAAAGCGCCAAGCTTTCCGGCCCGGAACGGGACCGTCTCAACCAACTGCATTTGCAGTTCAGCGAATTGCAACAGAGGATCGAGTTTGGTGAAAAGATCCGCACCGGCGCACTGGCATCACTGGAAAACACCCGGGTTACGACGGTTTCGCGGACCAAGTTTTTCACTCCGGTGCAACGACCCTATCGGCCGGAAGATGTCGGACAACCAAGGCGGTTGTATGGATCGGCGACCTTGGTGGTGTTGGGACTTCTGCTGTTTTTCGTCATCCGGGGCATCGTTGGTTCCATTCTTGAGCGGCCCTGAATTTGAGTTGGATAGATCCCGCCGATGAACCCTTATCAAGCACTCCACGAGAAGGCATTCTGGAAACCTGCCGTGGCATCGAAGCACGCGTTCGACATTGGCGGTCTTTGGGATCCGAAGTTCAATATTCAGCCAGCGGACAAGGTCGCGACCTATGGATCGTGTTTTGCGCAACACATCGGCAGGTCGTTGAAGAGCCGTGGCTACGGTTGGTTGATCACCGAAAAAACACCCGCGGGTCTCAGCTCGGCGAACAAGACCAAGTACAACTATGAGGTGTTTTCCAGCCGCACGGGAAATATCTATACGACCTCGTTGTTGCGACAATGGACCGATTGGGCGCTCGGAGGGGCAGTCGTCCCGAAGGAATGCTGGGAGGAAAACGGCGGGTTTTTTGATCCGTTTCGTCCTGCCGTCGAGCCGGGCGGTTTCGGTTCGCGGGCGGAACTTGAGGCATGCAGGAGCCACACGATCGAGTGTTTCCGCAAGAGTGTGGAGGAAAGTGCGTACTTTGTTTTCACCTTGGGACTCACCGAGCATTGGACGCACAAGGGCGGAAGTTTCGAGTACCCGATGTGTCCCGGAACTGCCGCTGGAACCTTCGATCCGGTCGTCCATCAATTCGGCAATCATGCTTATCAGGAGGTGCGGGAACAATTTCTGCAGGCCGCACAAATCATGCGCCGGGTGAATCCCGCATTGAAATTTCTTCTGACGGTTTCGCCCGTGCCGCTGACTGCAACGATGTCGGGCGAACACGTGGTGGTGGCGACGATGCATTCGAAATCAATCCTGCGCGCCGTGGCCGGGCAACTCGCCGCGGATTACGACTACATTGATTATTTTCCCTCCTATGAGATCATCAACAGCCCGTGTTTTCGCGGTATGTTTTTCGAGCCGAACCTACGCAGTGTGAACCGCAAGGGCGTTGAGTTCGTGATGGATTCGTTTTTCCATTGCCTCGGCGCCACGTTCGGGCAGCCGACCCCGTTGCGGGCCAAGAAAAAAGGCCGCACGGTGGCCGCGGACAAGGATGTGGTATGCGAGGAAGAGCTCCTCGGGTCGTTTTCGAAACAAGGCAACCCATCATGAAACTCTGCATCATCGGGAACAGCCACGTCGGTGCCCTCAAGCGGGCGTGGAATCAAATGGAGGGTTCGTATTCTGGAACGAAGATCGATTTCTTCGCTCACCGGGGCGACGGAATGGCGGACTTGGTGGTCGATGGTGCCAGACTGGTTGCGAACAACCGGGTGCTGCGGGATGCGATGCACTTCACATCCGGTGGCAAGGATTTCATCGAACCGGCCGCCTACGATTGCATCCTGGTTTACGCTCTCGGATTGAAATCGTATCACGGATTGTCGGCCCAAGGAGTCTCGGCGCGGGTGAAGGAACTGGCTGCGGGAGATGGCGTCAGGAGTTCGGTATCCTTTGGTGTCATGGAAAAAATCAGGAGGATATCCGATAAAAAGATCCACCTCGGGCATGCTCCTCTTCCAGCGGCCGAGGAAGTCACGACACGGAACAAGCCGTCCGGCTATTTCGCGGGAGTACGGTTCCTGAACGAGAAAATCTTCGGTGCCTTGAATTCCGAATTGGTGGCGCAACCTCGCGCAACGATCGTGAATTCGAGAAACACCGATCCGGAGTTCACGAAATCATCCAAACGCCTTGAAATCGGCGATAAATTGGATGGGAAACTTCATCCGGAATATGATGCGTCCCACATGAACGATGAGTTCGGACGGATCTGGTTATCCGGCTTTTTCAAAATGATCTGACTGCTTTATCCCGGAAGTTTCAGGGAAAAACGTTTCCTGAAACACTTTGGGCCACTGAATCCGGCTGCGGCCCGGGACATCGAAGCATTGCTGGGAGAGCGTGCCGCGTCCTTGATTCAAATCGAGCAATAGATTGAGGAACTGTTTGACCCTGCGTTCACAAGGCCGTTCGGCATGGTTCCAGAAATCATCGAGCGTGCCTTGGAAGGTGAGTTCGGGAAGGTCATATACCGCATCTCCCAAAGCGATCACGGGCGCGTGGTGAACCAAGCCGGACAGGCCTACCGAACTGTTGATGTTCACAACTCCCAGGGCGTGATTCAGCAGGGTGGGCAAATGTACGCGATCGACATAAATCAAGCGCTCGCCCCCCAACTCGTCGTTGAGACCGTGGACCAAATCGGTGTAATCCTTGTAGCCGCGATCCATCGGATGGACTTTGAACACCAGCTTGGTGCCGGGCGGAGCATGCCCGGCGAAGGAGTCAACCACCTTCTTGATGAACGACTCGATGGATTTGAAGCTGGAGCAGCGGAGGATTTGCGTGTCGCTATGGACTTGCAGGGGAACCGCATAGTAATTGCCTGACAGTTCGCCGGAAAACAGCGCGTCATAGCTGCGATCATAACGGCGTTCGAAAAACCGGTAGAGATGGATGGCACCGTGTTTGATGTGATGGGAAAGATTCATTTCCCTTTGGTCCACGAAGTTGGGAAACAACCGGGCGGTGAGCCGCGAAAACAGGAAACTGGTGATGAAGCGGCTCAGCTTGGCGGGCGTGCTCACTTGGCACAGCGCCGGCGGCAGTGAGTGCTGAACGGGGGATAGTTCATCTTCAAGGACGCGTTGCCAGGCGGCGGGAATCGACGAGATCGGGAAACTCCGGCGTTCGAAGACGGTGACACAATTGGGACGGATCAATCCAAGTTCGAAGACATGGCAGTTGATATCCAGTTCGTGCGCCAGATCCCACGCGATCTGATTGTAGGGTCGGTAGTGGTTGTAGAGAAAAAGAGTGTCGTAGCCCTCGCGGTCGATCAAGTCACGCAACCAATCCGCGAACTCCGCCAGGGAGGCGCGGTAGCTGTGGGTGCGTATGTCATACAAGCGGTAGATGTAATCCGATGCGCAAAAAACAACCTTCGATACATGATGGCCGGCGTCGATCAGGTCGAGGGCGACGCGTCGCATTCCACATTCCCAGTCGCCTTGAACGATGAGAATCTTGTAATTGCCGCGCGGAGTTTTCGATTTCGAGACAGGGAGGATTTCCGTCATTCCCTCCTTTGCAACGTCATGCCCGGATTTTTCGAACATGCCGAGTGGCGGGGAATGGGATCCGGAAAGCATGGGTGGGGTCTCGGAAAATTTTATCCGGCGCGGTGCAAGAATCTAGAATCTCGGGAATATCAGTCAATTCCAATGGTTCGGAGATATCACGGAAGTCCCCATGGTTGCCGGTATCGATTGTAATCGTCCTTGGTGAGGAGAACGAAGAGCGGTTTCCGGGCTGGATCGAGGCGGGCGATCAGCCAGCGCAGCTTCGATTCGTCCATCGTCGTGCACCCTGCGGTGGGCTGGGAGCCGCCGCCGCGCCAGATGTGGAAAAAAATCGAGGAGCCGGCGCCGCGGACGACCTTGGGCGGCGGGTTGTGGGCAATGAACAGCTTGATCGCATGGGCTGGATCGGCCTGTTTCATCTGTTGTTTTTTTTCCCATGCGGTGGCCGGAATGTGATCGAGAACAATGTTGCGATTGTAGTCGGGCGATGCCGGATCCTCGATCCATAGGTCGCGCGGGGTGACCTGGCGGTAGGCAAGAGCCGGGCAGCGTTGGATGTCGCGGGTGTATCCCCACACGCCGCCGATTCGGAACACGCCGGCGGGCGAGCGCCAGTCACCCTCCGTTTTGAGGTTCGCGCCCTTTGGAACCGGGTGAATTCCGAGACCCCAGACCAAACCGCTTTTACCAAGACGACCGGGCCACGAGGATCCTGCCTGCACCCATTTGCCGCCGGTTTTTTCGAAAAAGGCAAGGCTGACCTTGGAACTATTCCAGTGGTCGGCGATGCCGACGACACATTGCGTGCTTTTCCGCGGCAGCGAGAAGGCGGATGCGGTCGCCGCCGTTAGGATGAGTCCGGCAAGGATTTGCGGTAGGATTTTCATGAGACGAGCGACGCACGCTGACACGCCTGTGCGGTGGCGTCACGCTGGAAGAGTTCAGCCGAGGCGTTTTCGTGACGTGATCGCTGGAAAAAATGCCGCTGCATGGGCGGTTAAACCCGCTCGCCCGGATTTTATTCAAATACCGGCAAATCCACGGGGTCGGCGCGGGGAGGCAAAACCCCGGCATCGGGAATGCCGATGGTGGCGTTGCTCTTGCTTCGATCCTCATCATTTTCGGATGGCTCGGGAACAAGATTGAGCGGACGGAACGATGCGGAGTGTGTATCGAGACGGAACTCCATTTTCATCAATTCGCGGTTGGTCTCGCCGAGCTGGTCGTGAAGATCGCGGTTCTGGTTTTGCAGGGATTCCATTTTCGAGAGGAGCGCGTCGTAGAAATCCTTGCGAGAATCGGTAATATCCACCGTTCGGGCCGGCGCGGCCGGGAGTGCGTCGGCAACCACGGGGGCGGCTCCCGGCGAAGGACTCGGATGGTGGACTTCCGGTATGTTTCCAATCACGGATTCGGCAGCGGGAACTGATCGATGCCAAGCCACGAGACTTTCAACCGAACGCCAATGGCTGGCAACCGCGGTGATCATCGCGGTCAGGGCAATGCTGCAGATAACGGGAATGACGGCGGATTTCATCTCTTGCGATTGGGAATGACCGTGGCTTTTGGCGGGACCTCGGGCTGGGGCAGGGAGGCCACCAGTTGTTCGAGTTGATTGATCACTTCGCCAAGCTGTTTCGAATCTTCATCCATTTGCCGGAGTGACCGTTGCAGGACCGCCCCGACGGTTGCGGTCTGTTGGTATCCGAGGGCGGAATCGTAACCCGGTTCGAGGATGCGGAATGAAGAGGATCCATTCGCGTCCGGGACAAGGATATGCGGGCGGATGCTGAGAGTGATTTTCGCGTTGTCGCTGAGATTGATTTCCCGCTGCACCGGCGGAATGGATTCCGGATTTTCAAGCCGCCAGCCGGGTGGCGGAGATCCAATGGGCTTGGGAGGAAACGGCGCGAGCAGTTCAACTTGAGCGGGATCGATGGCACCGGTTCCGGTTTGGATTTTCTCGACGCGAATCGAGAGACCTTCTTCTTTCCGATTCGGTTCTTCTTTCAAAGCCGTTGGCGTATCGGCGGTATGTTGCGGGGGTTTTCCCGTGACGAGAACCGGCGGCGGTTTTTCCGCGGCTGCTGGATTTTCCGCAGCCTGGATGGGTTGGCCGGGATTCGACTCCGTTTCCGGCGGGGGAAGAATCACGGTTACCTCATTTGTTTTTTTGGCGTTTCTTTCGTTGAACGTCTGGATCGCCTTCTCGACGGCTTCGTTTGGGGACTGGTCCACGGTGGGAACGTCCTGCGCATCCACTGCGGAGAGAGCCGCGAGGAAACCAAAAATCGCAAAATGAAAAATACCGCGGATCATTTTTCTTCCAGTTTGATGAATGGGGCGGTGGGACCGGACCCGGCGATGCGATCACCCTGATTGGCGGGCAAGGATGGACTGTCGGCACGCAGCTCGGTGAGCGGCATTGATTCGCCAATCAATGAATTCCATGCGCCGAGAAGCTCCGAGCCCTGGGCGCGCAACTGACGGGATTTCTCTTGGTAATCGGTGAGCCTCGCGAGCAGTTCCCTTGCCTTTTCCGCCTGATCGGAAGTCCACTTCAGGCTCCTGCTTTGGTAGATTACCGGAACGTCAACATCGATCCGGTGGACGTGATTGCCGGGGGCCTTGGCGGTGAGGATGTGCTGCATGCGCAGGTTCGTTTCCTCGTGTCCATTCACCAGTGGCGGAGGTTGGATGGGCGCAGGGGAAACGTCGGGAACTGGCTGTGGCGATGGTTCACCTGGCAGGCGGCTTGGCGCGGGCATGAGGCCGGATAACGGCGGGCGCTGGGGTAGGATTGTAGGGTTTGCAACGGGCGTGGAACTGATGCTGACCGCTGGTGAGGGACCCGGATCGCGGGCGATGATCACCGGTTTGGTGATGTACATCAGGCAGAAAACACCGGCGGTGGCAGTGCTTGCCAGAAGGAGCCACGGGTAGGCGCCGGGAATGGAAGATCCGGGCCCGCGTCGCTTGGTTTTCGAATCGTAGCCTCCGCCACTGGCGCTTCCGAACGAGTGATGGGAAAAACCTTCCGCAGTGGAAGAGAGACTGGAGGGAGTCGGCTTCATGGAGCGGTCTTTTCGGCTGGGGTGGCGGGTTCCAATGCTTTGCAGTGGGTGACGAGAGTTTGGTCTGAGACGCCCGGGAAGGTTGTCATCGTCAGGAAATCCTTGGTCAAGCGCAAGTGCCTGACAATGCCACCATTCCGATTGATTCCCTGCAAACCGGGAACGACCTCCAGTGCGCCACGCCCCGGGCGCTGGCGGGCGATGCCATCGGACCGGTAGATTTCAAAAACCGTGCTGGCTTCCTCTTCACCTTCGGCGGATACCCGCACGTGGATTCCATCGGAATACACACGGAATTTGATGGGCTTGATCGGGATCGGTGTGATCTTCCCGCCAGTCAGCTTGAAATGTGAGCCGAGAATGAAATCGCCGATGTGCCGCGATTCTTCCGCCCGCGAGGCAAGGAGGCAGCAACCTGATAACAGGCAAATGAACAAAAGCAGTTTCATTGTCCTACATCCCAGAGCGAATCCGTGCTGCTGCCGGAGGGGTCATAAACTTCCGATCCGTCCAGAACCACCGGAGGGGAAACCGTAACACTGATCACAAGAATTTCGCCCGTAAGCGATTCCACCGTGGGCATTTCCGTGGCATCGCCTGGCAGATAGGGAATGAGGTTTTCCGCGCTGAGAGAGGCGACCGGCACGGTGGGGTGGTCCGACAAATAAAGGCGCTGTGCGGAATAGACATAGCGCAGGGTTTCGGAAGCATTCCGCCCGGCTTTCCACTCATCCAGCTTGCGGGTGGTAAAGAGTCCAATGCTTGCCAGAGAGAGTAAAACCAGGATCACCACGGTAAGCTCCAGCAGGGTGAACCCCCGCGATGTACCATTTTGATTCATATGAGAATTGTTCACATTGTGGGATCTGGCACAAGCCGGGAATCCGGGTCATCCTTTCAAGATTTCAAGGGCCTCGGAAAAGTGGCGCCGGAATTCCGGATTGGCGCTGAGGTCGCGGATGTAGAGACCCGCACCAGCGATGGCAATTGCGATGATGAGAGTGCCGATGACCCACCAAGTGACCGATTTGGTTTCCGGCGCGAGGAAACGAACATACCAGGACTTCCTGTTGAAGACTTCGGTATGGTACATCTGGTTCTCTTCCTTGAGCGAACGAATGAAAGCCTGTGCCGCCTTGCCGGTGGCGGCCAAATAAAGATGTTTGTAGCGCCCGCTGGTATGGGCCGGTATTTCCCGGATCCCCTTGGGCAACGCGGCCGGCCGGCGCAGCGTATGGATCCGGGTTTGGTAAACGAACGTTTCGCGCAGCCAGCGGTCGAATTTCGTGAGCTGCATGGTGGATTCCGGTTCAAGCTCCGGCCTGCATCATCTTCGGTCCCATCAGGAAGATTGGCAGGAATGTTCCCACGAATACGCCGGCGATCAGGCCCACCGCGATGATGAGGACAATGAATCCGATGGCGGCCGAAAACGCCGCCATATGATTCTGCGAATCCTCTTCATACATTTCACACAACATCTCCAATTGGGAATCGATGGAAGCGGACTTTTCGCCGATGGCGAGCATATGGCTGACCTGCGTATCCACCGACGTATATTTCGCGAAGGCGGTGGAAAGCGGAACGCCCGAGTGTTCGTATTGGTCCGCCGCTTTGCGCAACTCGGCATAGAATGGCGTTGATCTGACGCTGTTGGCCGAAACGCGGATCGACTTGGCAAGGTTGATGCCGTTGGAATGCAAAAGTTTGATGGTGGAAAGAAACGTCATCTGACGAAGGCTCATGATCAGCAGACGAAACAACCGCCAGCGGGACATGACGAAGCCGAGAATGAAGTTCCGCACCTTGGCCGAGCGGGTGATCGTGATGATGGTTGCAATCACGCTGATGACGAACACGGGCCACATGGCTTGGGTAAAGGCGCTGACCTTGAAGGAAATCGCGGTCATGCCATCGGCTTTCGCGCCCACGCCCTCGAGCATCTCCTTCACCTGGGGCACGATCTTGACCTGCGAGACGATGAACGCGCCTATCAGAACCGCAATGATCACGCAGGGTGTGATCGTTGCCTTCTTGATTTGTTTCTGGAAAAACAGCTCGCTTTTCAGCCGTCCGGCGAGCGATTGGAACGCATAGTTGAGCTGTCCTGCGTCGGACCCTGCCTGGATGAGGCCGATGACCGTATCACTGAAACGGCCGGTTTTACGGAATGCCTCGTGGATGTTGACGCCTGCGGTGATGTCCTCGCGCACCTTGGCAAGCGACTCGACCATTTTCTTGTTCGGCAGCCCCTGACAGTAATACTTGATCGCATCCGCGGTGTTGATCTGGGCTTTCAGCATCGAGCCGATGCCGCGGAACATTTCCACCAGTTCTTTTTTCGAAAATTCCTTGGGCTTCTTCTCCTTGTTCAGTGAAGCGAGGATGCTTTTCGGAACGGGCTTCGCCGCCGCCGGGTTTTTCGAATAGCTGGCTGTACGTGAGCTAGTCATCGGTGTATGTCATGTCGATGACCTTGCTGATGGCGGCAAGGTCGGTCTTTCCATCGCGCAGGAGGCGCAGGCCGCTGCGGCGCAGGTTTGGCAGGATGCCTTCCTCTGCGACCTTCACTTCGAGTTCGTAGGGAGTCATTTCCCCTTTGGAAAGCATATCCGAAACCTTGGGGGAGATGGGAATGATTTCGAGAATTGCGGTGCGACCCGTGTAGCCGGTCTTGTGGCACTCATGACACCCGCCGTTGCGGGCGGAGAACAACCGGAGAGAACCCCAGGAATCGTCGAGACAGAAAGTTTTGCGATCCACTTCGTCGATCCCATGAATTGGGATTTTGCAGTAGGGGCAGAGGAGTTTCACCAAGCGCTGGGCGCAGGCTGCCTTGAGCGTTTGCGCGATTTTCCAGCGTTCGATTCCAAGTTGTTCGAAACGTTCGATGATCTGCGAGGCGCGTGGCGTGTGGATGGTGGTGAGAACCTTGTGACCGGTGACGGCCGCCTCAATGGCAAGCTCGGCGGATTCAATGTCGCGAACTTCACCCATGAGGATGATGTCAGGGTCCGAACGCATGAACGAAGCGATCATGGGTTTGAACTCCTTGGCGCTTTTCAAATCGCAGTGGGTGATGCCGGGGACTTCGTCTTCGACGGGATTTTCCAGCGTGAGGATGTTTACATCAGGCCGGTTGAGCTCGCGCAAAATCGCGTTGAGCGTGGTTGATTTGCCGGATCCGGTGGGGCCGGACATGACAATGATGCCCGCCGGAATTTTCATCACCTTTTGAAGGACGAACATGGTTTCGTCATCAAACGCCAGGGTTCCTTTTCCCAGAGTCACGTTGATGTTGCTTTTGTCGAGCAACCGCATGGTGATGTGATAACCACGGTAGGTGCGGTGGCGTTCGTAGCGGATGTCGATGGGCCGGTGGAAATACGAGATGGTGAAGCGGCCGGAAATGCCAGGTGCGGTATTGCGGATTTCCGTCGGCAGTTTCATCAGGTTGAGCAGGAACGCATCGAGGCGATCCTTGAGCTTCATTGGAATCTCGACCTTGCGTCCGAGATCGCCATCCACCCGATAGGTGTAGTAGAAGCTCTCCTTTTCAACCTTGAAATGGATATCCGAGGCCCGGGCGCGCACCGCATCGGCCATCACCGTGGCGACCAGATGGGCCATCGGTTCGGCGTAATCCGTAGTGACGTTGAAATCCGAAATGCCGTCATCAAGATCCTCAACGTCGATCGCCTCCAGTTCGGAACGGCTCGGACCGCTGCTGGTGCTGACCGTTTCGATCACGTGGGCGATTTGCGAGGCAAGCGTGACGATTTTAATGATCTCGAAACCGGGGAAACGAGGCGCGAGATACTCATCCGCCAAGGGGCTCCATGGATTCGCGGTGGCGACAATGATCTTGTCATCACCGGAGCGGCAGAGCGGGGCAAAGAAGCCGCGCGTCATCACCGTGGCGTCACAGGCGGCGTGCAGTTCCGGATCGCAAAAATCGGCGACCTTGGGAAAAAACGGGAGGCCGTTGATTTTGGCGAGCGCGGCCATGAAGCTGTACCGCGTCACGCGGTTCGGCACCTGGTCCTGCTCAAGTTCCGCAAATGAGGGATCGTGCCCGACCAGCTCGGACATGATCCGCGTGCTGATCATTTCATTGAAGGAAATGCCGTCGAACTCGATCATAACTCGAAATGTTTCCGGGTTAAAAAGTTCCAGTTTTCATAATCGAGGCGGGAGACGGAGAGGAATGGCCGGATGCCGGAGCGTTTGTGCACGGCGGGTTCGATCGCCTCGGCGAGGATCGTGCAGGCGATGGGATTGATGGAGCCGACGCCGATCGAATCGGTATCCTCGACATACAAAACAGGTGATAGAAGAACGCGAGCGATCTGATGGATGTTCGAAAACGAGGCGTAAAATGCGGAAGGCGCGATGAGTTTGCCGGCGAATGGGATGACCGGCACCGGGTGAAACATGACGGCCGAAATTTTATTCGAGAGTTCCAGAAATCGTGCGCTCTGATTTTCGTCATCACTTCCCTGAACGCGCACAAGGCACTCCAGAAGATCCGCAGGAACATGTTCGATGACATGGTTTCGAGCCATCGCCACGGCCTGTTGCAGTTCCGCGGGAGTCGCGGCTTCAGCCTCGTTGATCGCGTCGGCGGTACGCTCGATACAAATCTCGGCATAGGCCCAAGGATCCGCGAACACCGGGTCAGGCGCTGCGGAGGCAGGTCGGTCTTCGATCATCAGCATGCTCCCAGGAATCGGATCAAATGACGTCAATGCTTTCGCGCACGACTGAAACGGACACGCGATCCTGACACTGCGGGCGGATCAACCAGTTCCTCGGCCTTCGGGTAATAGGGAGCTTCCGTCGGCTCCATGCCGCGGATCGTACGGCTCAGGTTTGGTTCGTGGGCCGGTCCTGGATTGTCCGGGTTTACCCAGTCGTGATCACAATCGATGGACGTATTGGTGCGCAGTCGATTGCTGGCGTAGGAATTCGCGGATTTGCTGGCTGGATTGTATGATTTCGGCGTGACGATGAACACCAGGCTGGAGCGCTCTTTCAGGGCGTCCTTGCTTTTGAAGAAAAAGTTCACAACCGGGATGTCGCCGAGAAGGGGAATCTTGGTTTTGTCGTTGGAATCTGCTTCGCCATAAAAACCGCCGACAACGAGCGAGTGGCCGTCGGGAACGCGGGCGAGGGTTTCGATCATGGATTCGCTGACGCGGGGGTATTTGTTGCCGGTGAAGCTGGTTACCTCGCCGACCACTTGGGCGGAACGCGGGCGCATTTTCATGCGAATGGTGCCGTCGGGAAGCAATGTCGGCGTGACCACCAACGAAATGCCGATTTCACGGTGCTTGTCGGGGTTCTGGTCGATGGTCTGATCGCCTTCATCGATCTTGTAACGGACTTCCTCGGAAATAATGGGGGGGCCCGTTCCGCCTACCGTTGTTGTCTGGATGATGATGGGAATACGGTCGATGAGGGAAATGGTGGCTTGTTCGTTGTCTTCGGTGATCAACGTCGGATTGGAAAGCTGGGTTGCGAGTTTGCCTGAGGCAAGTGCGCGCAACACGCCGCGAAGCTGAATGGGACTGAGAATCAGGTTTTCCGCGGCACCCGTTGGTTCGCTCACGCCGGTGCTGCTGGAGGCGTTCAAGGGGCCTGCTTCAATTCCAAAGATCGAGTTGAGGCTGCGGGCCGCCTCAAGCGTGGTGCCGTTGATTCCGAGAGAACCGGTCCAGTTGACACCGGTGCGCTCGGCGGAACTGCTGTTCACGCGGAGGATTTTCGTTTCCACGATGATCTGCCCTTTCGCCTTGTCGATGCCATGGAGGAGAGAGCGGGCCTGCTCGATTTTGTGGGCCGAGTCGATGATGACAATCGTGTTGGTTTTCGGCTCGAAGTTGACGATGCCAACTCCCGGGCTGAGCAATGGTTTGATGAGTTCTTTAATCGATGCGATGTCGATCGGGCGCAGATAGCGGAGTTGGTAGTGGAATTCAGCACTGGGAAGTTGGGCAAGCTGTGCCTGGGTCAGGGCATAAATGGTATTTCCCTTCACGTGCAGCGATAGCCCGTACATGAAGGCCAACTCTTCCATTTGTTGCAAGGGAACGCCCTCGTTGAGATGCCCGGTAACCGAGTATTCGGGTCCGCTGATCTTTGCGTTGTGGAAGTACTGGCGACCTGCGGATTTCGCGAGATATTGGAAGATATCATTCAGCGCAGCCTCCTTGATGATGAAGCCTTCCTCGGAGCGCTGCATTTCCGGCTTTTGTTGCCCATCCGGTGCGAAAGGGACCGCTGGCGGTGTCAATGCAGCGTCGCCGTTTGCCGGAGGTTGTCCTGGTGCGGGTGCTGCTGGCGCGGTGCCGGGTGGCGGCAGATCCGCAGGCCGGGGTGCCGGGGTTTCGGGCAGACCGGCGGGCGGAAGATCAGGAACAGGAGCGACCGATTCGGTATTTTCCGCGGCAGGGTTCTGCGCGTTGGCGGGAGCAGCCGCCAATAGAACCGCCAGAGCAAAGGACAGATATGCGTTCATGTGGGTGGGTGATTTTAGCTGGAAGAAGAATCCTCCGTAGGGCTTGTTGATTCCAATTCCAATGGGGCCTGTTGATTGGAAGGAACCAGTCCGGGGATTTGAATTCCGCCGTCGCCTTTGGACATGCCGGCGGGAAGCAGGTTGAGTTCGAGGTGGCCGATTTCGCCGTTTTCGGTGTTCTTGAAAGAAATCCGTGCAGACGTGACGGCAGTGATTTGAACCCGGTAGGTTTTGCCGCGGAAAGACAGAGGCAGGACGTCGTTTACCCTGAATAAACGCGTGCCCACCAAAAATCCATCCTCGCCGGGCATCACGGTGGTCACTTTGATCAGTTTCACGATGTCGGAGAAAGGTGTGGCCGGGACCGCCTTGCGGGTTGCGAGCGCATTGTTGATGACCCTGACCGCGGGCTTGGATTCGGGATCCTGGTGCAGGCAGAACGGATCCAGGGTTTGGGTCCGGATCGCGAGGGTGGCGGTGATGGTCTTGATGTAGCCGGCGCGTTCCGCATCGCCGATCATTCGCGACGGCGGGACATCAAGCGCGGTAAGGTCTTTTTTCGCCGCTGCTGGTTTCTCCTTTAAGGTGGTGGCCGCGGGAGCTTGCTTGCCGAGATCTGGAGCGGTTTTTGCAAAGGTATAATCCGATGCAAAAAACATGACTACGATGACTGGAATCAGAGAACGCGACAGCGTGGGAACGCTCGCCTTTTGGGCGGCGTTTTCAAAGAATGGTGAGGCACGTTTCATTCGCGAAAGCTTCAAAGTTCCCAAGCAGTGTAACTGATCTGAAAGTTGACTTGCGATGTGCTGTCCTTGACGGGTTCCATGTGTAATTCCTCCAGAAGCAGTTGCGGCATGCGGGTTTCGAGGTCGAGGAATGCGAGTTGCAGGGTTCGATAAGTGCCGCGCAAGGCGATGCGGATTTGCGAGGACTTTTGCAGCGAGACGGATCCGAAGCCGACATGACCCGGAGGTTTGTCAAAAGCGGTCTGTTGGATTTCCTTGCCCGGCAAGGCGGCGTAGATTTCCCGCAGGTTCGAGTTCATGTTGCTCGAGGTATCCTGGGCGAGGGAGGTTCTCCAACGCTCAAGATGCGGTTGCAGACGGTTCACCTCGCTTTCGGCCTGAAGCGCTTCCGTGCGTGACTTGGTATATGCCGTATAGGCGGCGATTTTTTGTTTCAAAGAGGCCTTTCCGTCTGCCCGGGCATACGCAGCACCACCCACGATGGCGGCTGCGGTGAGCAGTGGCAGGAGCAAGCCGAAGAAAACGATCGATTGACGGTAGTGATTCATGAAAAAAATCAGGGTGCCTTGCCTACGGTGAGAGCGAGCGGATCGTTGGCTTCAAACCGCTGGGTGATGCGGAGTTCGAACGCGTAGGGATAGCTGCTTTCATCCGAAGCCGTGGTTTCTTCCAGCGGAATTGGTTTAAACCCACGGTTTTCGGACGTGCGGACGTTTGCCAGGACCGAGCGATTGCCGAGGGCGGGATCGAATGCGCTGTCGCCAGTGATTTTGGCGATGAGGGCGAAATGTTCGTTGATCCCTTCGCGGTTGTTGAGGGCATTGAGCGTTTCGCGCGCGTTGTCATGGGCAAGTCCGCTGATACGCCACTCCTTGATGAAACCGACCTGTTTCAGGCCCGCCTTGGCATTGGGCTTCGCGGAATAGCCATAGTCTTTGATCAAAATCCCTTGATTCTCCGGAAACATCCGCACCAACGTTTCCATCGTGGACCATGTCTTGGATCGATCTGCCAGTAAATTCTCCCAGTGATCGATGTTCTGTTTCTCCGCGGAGAACTTGGCAAGACGGCCTTGGATGATGGCGGCTTGCGACGGTTTGTAGGCCCATTCCGGCGTGCCGACAACTTGAACGAGTTCCCAGGCAAAAAACGCGAGCGTGCCGAGAGTCGCGATGGCCGCTGCAGCGCGGATGAACCTGCTGAAACGGAGCAGTTTCATGTCCTTGCGCCCCGGGAAAATTTCCGCGTGCCCGGGCGCAACGGGAAGAAAGTCCTGGCTGGCCCAGCCTTCGCCAAGCAGCGTTGAAAACGTCTGGCTCGGAATTCCCGGCTGCTCGTGGCCGAGGACGAGGATGGCGGGTTCGGGACAACAGGGTGGGAGGAAATCCGCGTTGGGAAGTTCGATCGATTCGACGCGGGATTGCGGAAACGATGTGCGCAGGCTTTCCGCCAAGGTGGTGTCGATCCCATCACCCAGTGCGACGACGTAAAGATCGGGATCGATGATCTCGAGCGAGGCGGTTGCCGTGATGAGAGTGTTGCGGAAATTGGTGGGCTTGCGCACGCCGCGGTGGGGCACGGTGCGAACAAGGCGCAGATTGAAGTGTTCATTGAAGAACGCCATGACCGTAAACCAAGGATACTGGAGGATGCTTACAAATGGTTTTCCCTCCGTGGGCTGGATCGCAGAGCCGATGCCCGCCAGTGCGACAAGCGGAGCACTCAGAGCTTGGGTGACAACCGGAAAATTCGCCTCTTCGCCCGCAGTACGCAGGCCGTCGAGAAAAGGAACATACTGGCGGGAAAGGGCAATGGCAGTCCCGACCACGCCGCCTTTGGCAGCGGGATAGGGAACGACTCTCCAGGAAAATTCTTCCGGTGACAGGCTGGTGTCATCCAAGATTTCGTGGGGTGCGCGATAGGCGGTCTCGCGGAGCTCGCCGAGGGCATCCGGATCGGTGAGCTTTGATTTGAGTTCGGCGGTGGCGAATTCATCGCCGATGTAAAGAATGATGCCGAGGGAGGTCGCACCATTGGTGCGGGCGATTTGGATCACATCCGCCGCGAACAAAACGATCTGTTCGGAATCGAGCAGCGTTTCCGAACGGATCAACGGTCCCTTCGACCACAGATTTTTCGGGCGGTCATAATGGAAAGAAAACGCTTCAGGGCCATCGACGATGACATGAAGTTGGTACGAAAGCTCAAGCGGGCTTTGGTACCAAGCCGGGTTGGCAGCCCGGCTGGTTTTTCGCAAGATTGCCTTGGCTTGCGAAAATTGCTGAAAGGGATTGAGTGAGGAAGGATGTTGGTAATTTGCCACAGCGGGTGTTACTGCGTGGGTAAATCACGGCCCGTCCGACGATTTGACGGACGGGCCGGAAGGATAAGGCTCAGGTCAGATCACCAGTCGCCGGTTTTCGTTGTCGCCTCCGAAGGTCCGGGTGGCAATGGGCCCGCGCCGTCAGGATCTGCACCTGGTGTTGTATCATACCAGTATTCACCTGCACCATCGCCAAGGGAGGGGTTGGTAACATACAGCGTGCCGATCGCAGGAACTGTCGTCCCATAGATGTAGGCGGCGTCCGTCGCTGCCGCTGGTGGTGTGGGTGGTTTGATGTAACCGGTGCCATCGGTAGGCATGATGGTTGCATCAAGCAAGGGGGCCGTTACGGCGAGTTCGCGGACGTTGGCGTGGGCACGGACGGCTTGCTGGACGTTGCGGATGTTGAGGATGTTGGCGGCACGGTCTGACCCTTTTTTCCAGGCGCGGGCGCCGATGAAGAGGATCGAGATGAGTGAAAGCAAAACGAGAATGACGACCGTCAACTCGAGCAGGGTCATGCCTGGTTTGCGCTTCACGATGTGGGTGGTGTTCAGTTTCATCGATGTGTTTGTTTTCGGGTGTGTGTATTCAGGTGAGTTGCACGGAACATTCCGTGCCGCTCGGAGACTTGGGTGAAATTGGCTTTTTTGGAGCTTCGCATTAGACATCAAAACTTCCGGAGAAGTTCAATCTAAATTTTTAACAATTTAAAAATTTTCGTCCTCTCCTTTGCTAAGTTTGGCATTTGCATAGGTTTCCTGGGTGATCATGCCGTTGCGGACGAGGCGCTTCAGATTGGCGTCCCACTGGATGTTGCCGGCGCGGCGGATCACATCTTCGAGTGAGGCGGCGCCACCGTCGTAGTTGGCGATTGCGGAGGCAACGGCGTCGTCATTGTTTTGCAGGAACTCGTAGGTGAGGACCCGGCGCTCGATGCCATTGAGGAGGCCTTGGGAGTGAACGAAGATGAGGATTTCCGAAAGGCGGCTGAGCACTGATGAGTGGCTCTCCCGCGGGTACAGTTCCAGGATCCGGCCGATGGTTTTGACCGCTCCGGTGGTGTGCAGGGTGGAGAGAACAAGGTGTCCGGTCTGCGCGGCTTCCATGCAGGTTTCCATGGCCTCGCGGTCGCGGATCTCGCCAAGGAGGATGATGTGCGGAGCTTTCCGGAGAACATCTTTCAAACCCTGCCGGTAGGAGTGGACGTCGCGGCCGACTTCCTGTTGGGTGACGATGCTGGGGGAGGGAATCCGGTGCCCGGGATACAATGGATCATCCATGTCATCCGGGTATTGGTATTCGATGGGATCCTCGACGGTGACAATGTGCTTGGGATGGTGGCGGCGCGCCCAGTCGATCAGCGAGGCGAGGGTGGTGGATTTTCCGGAACCTGTGGGTCCGGTGACAAGACAGAGGCCGGCGCGTTTGAGAACGCAATGGCGGAGGGTGTCGGTGGTGTCCGGGTCGATGCCGAGCGATTCGAGTTCCGGAATGAAATCGTTGAGGATCCGGCATGTCACTCCAAGGCCGGATGAGCTGAGGTGGGCTTGAATCCGCAGGCGTCCGGAACGTTCGCCATTGGCGCCGATGGGTATGCCATCACAGGAGAAATCCGTGACGCGGCGTTCGGCGAAATCCGCGATGGCGTTGCAGATTTTTTCATCAACGCGATGCTCGACTGCATCGGATTGACCAAAGCCGTGACTACCGCTCTCCCGGTTGGCGATGAGTTCTTTGAGGATACCATCCATGTTGGCGGGAGAAAGGATTCCGAGAAACTCCAGTTTCTCCATGCCCTTGTTGGTGTGGATGTAAACCGGCCGGCCGGAGCGCATCTGGATGTCCGAGACGCGGAGCTGTGCGCAGACGCGGAAAATGATGCCCAACAGTTCATTGCCACCCATTTGTTCTTGAAAGCGCACATTGCCGCTGACGGCCTGCGACATGCCAGGAATGGGTGGTGGTTCAGGAACGATGGCGGTATTCGACATGATCAGGAGGCGATGGACGAGATGGAATTTTCGAAGCGTGCGATGGTGGTGGCGGCGGAATCGCGAAGTTTGGTGATGAACCGGATGCGCTCCTGGCACTCAAGGATGCGCTGTGGGGAAATGTTGTTCCAGATGCCGGCCTGCTCCCATTCCCGGGCCTTCCGGTGATAGCGGGCGATGCAGTGATCGAGCAGTGCGAGCTGCCCGCGCATCTGTGTGATGGTGAATTTCGGCGATGGATTCCGCTGGTCGTTGAACATGAGTTCGAGGACATGCAAGGCCGCCGCGGCTGCGGTGAGCGCGGGCCGCGGATCATCCTCGCGGGATAGACAGTAGCGGATGGTGTCCTCGGCGAGCCGGGCTGCGGAGGGGTTGAGCTGCGGGCGGGTTCCGAGCTGCGGTTCGGTCAGGAAAAAATGAAGCGATGTGTAGTTCGCGTAATGGGAGGGATCGAGATCGTAGGCAAAGCGGAGTTTGTCTTGCACCTTGCGGCGAAGATACCAGGAGTGGGCGGGAGTGGGAGGCTTGGGGTTGGTCCGGGTGGCATGCGCCTCGCCGAGCACACGGACGAGGTTGCCCACCTCGAAGTTTCCCGAATTACCGATCTGGCGGAGGAAGTTTTTCCTGCGAATGCAAATCTCGCATTCAACGCCATCGTCGTGGGCATGGCCGCCACCATTCCACACGGTTTGAAATGTTTCATCGATGGGGGTTTGCATGGCCATCGCGAAGACCTCGCCGTAAGGGCTGCGCTTGATGCCAAACGGATTGAGCGGCGGAATCGCAGCGCGATCTTCCAGCAACTTGGGCGCGGTGAAATGCCATGCGATCCCGCCTGCTGCGAACAGCGCGACGGACATGACGGTGGCGGACAGACGGATCATCGCGTTCTACCAAATTGAAATATCATTCAGACTTCGGAGAAATTGGGACAGGATTTACAGGATGGTCGTTTTCTCATCTGTGTCCATATGTGGAAGCGGTATTTATAAGGCGGATTTCGGACGGAAACACAGACGCGAGACGGCTGTGAAAACAAGAAGGACGGCAAAAAAGTAGGCACTTGTCAGCCAGAAGGCGTCCGGACTGAGGGCGCCGTTTTTGAAATACAACCGTTGGGTGAGATCGGCGAAGCGGAACTGCGGGGAAAACGTCCAGACCGCCTTCAGCAGCGGATTGGTTTCCAGTTTCAGCATTTGTTCGACGTAGCCGACGCCGTAGAGCCCATAGATTGCCAAACCCAAGGTGGCTGCAAATCCGGCGATGCCGCCGAACCGCGATGCGATGGCGGTGGCGAGCCCGAGCAGGGGGGCGACGGCCAGCAGGAACAACGCAGCGTATTGCAAATTCACATGCCACCACATGGATCGTTCCTGTGGATCGTGCGGAGTCGCGGCAAACTGCGAGATCGCCGCGGCGAGCAAAACGAGCGGGACGATGAACAAGAACACCGCAAGCCAGATTTCAAGCAACTGGCGGGTCGGAGAAACGCCGGTTGTTAGAAAATACTCGCCGGTTCCGGATTTCGCGTTTTCCTCGCCCTCGCGTGCGGCGGTGAAGAGTCCCCATCCGAGCGCACATACCCAGAGTGTTCCCCAGCAGGCGAGAATGCGCGCTGGCGCGGTGAGGATCGGTTTTTCCGAGGCACTGGAAATCCACGGCAAAACGAATGGCAGGACGGCCACCGCAAAACCACAAATTGCCCACGACTTGCGCTGGAAAATGCTGGAAAATGTAAGCCGGAAAAGACGCATCAGTTGAGAAGGTTTTTCAGTTCATCCCAGGTTTTTTCGCCCTGCAAATGGCGGATCGACGCGCCATCAATGAGGATCGCGCTGGAAATCCGCATCGAATCATAATCCGGGTGGCAACTTACGAGGCGCAGCACGTTGTCGTCCGTCGCCGCCCAATGTTCCTCGAATGCTTGCCGGGAAAACGCGTCCAAGCCGCTGAACGGCTCGTCGAGCAGGAGGATGTTGCCCTGCCCGGGGCGGGTGGAAAATTCGGCGGCGATGAGGGTCACCTTGCGCCGGTTGCCGGTGGATAGACGGCCGAAAGGCTTGCGGACATCCAGCTCGATTTTTTTGGCCAATGCCATCGCTGTTTCCCGCCGCGGTTTGGCAATGAGGGAGCGGAAAATCCAAGCGGCGTTCATTTCCGCATCGAAGCGGATGTCTTCGGGCAGGTATTGGGTGAAGCCGGTGGAATCGACCTTGCCGCCCACCGGCTTGAGTGAACCGGCGATGGTCCGCAGCAGCGTGGTTTTGCCACGACCATTGCGGCCGAGGAGAAAATGAGTCCCATTTTGCAGGGTGACGGATGTCTCGAAGCGGGCAAGCGGACGCTTGTAGCCGATCTCAAGGCCTTTGCTGAGATGAATGCTGGGACGATCTCGACTCATGAGCTATGAGGGGATGAGTATTAATTAATCGTTCCGAAAGATCAAGGAAATTGATTGGTCGTTGTTTCGAAGAAATCTGTGGCAGCAGGCAAAGGAAAATCCGCGCAGGTGGTTTTTCCGCGTGACGGGAAAGTGCCTGCATGTAGAAACCGCCACGGACCATGGCGGGAGAACTGACGTATCGGCAGGCAGGAGTGGACACGCGTCGCGCGGCAGCTCTGGTAGGGGACATCAAAAGCCACGTCGGCAGGACGCAAAAGAACCGCAAGTTGCTGGGGGCGTTCGGATTGTTCGCCGCTTGTTACGACCTGAGTTCCTACGACGAACCGGTGATCGTGACAGGCTGTGACGGCGTCGGCACGAAGCTCGAGCTTTTGTTGGAACACGATCTTCTCGAAACGGCGGGCAAGGACCTTGTGGCGATGAGCGTGAACGACATCCTGACCACCGGCGGAGATCCGCTGATGTTTCTCGATTACATCGGCGTGGCTGCGCTTGATGAGGAGAAGATCACACGGCTCATCGGCGGCATGGCCGATTATTTGGAAGCCTGCGATTGCATTCTCGCTGGTGGTGAAACCGCCGAGATGCCCGGGATCGTTCCCGCGGAGGTGGTCGAACTTTCCGGTTTCTGCATCGGCTGCGCGGAGAAAAAAAATCTGATCGATCCTTCGACGGTTGAAGTTGGCGACGTGCTGATCGGGTTTCCTGCCGACAGCATCCACGCCAATGGCTGGTCGCTGGTGCGGCGCGTGCTGCGGGATCATCCGGGTGAAGTGAGTGAAGATGAACTCGCCGCATGGCTGAAGCCGACGCGGCTTTATCACGATGTGGTCAATGATTTGCGGCAACGCGGAATCAAACCGAAAGCCATGGCGCATATCACTGGCGGTGGTTTGCCGGAAAACCTTGAGCGCCTTTTCCGCGGCATGGGGGCGGATCTGGAAATTCCGCGATGGGATCTTCCGGGAGTCGAAAAACTCTTCGCGCGGGTGGATGCGGCCGACCGTTTCCACACCTTCAACATGGGAATCGGCTGGGTGGTGATCGTGCCGCCCGCCGCAGTGGAAGGCGCGCTCGCGGCCGGCCCGGGTGGTGCCGTGATCGGAACCATGGTTGACGACGAGGGCGTTCGGGTGAAAGTGAAGGGCGAGTGAGCCAAGCGACCTCCCAAACGAAAGCCGATGAGTGATTTCCTGAAACACGAGTGCGGCATCGCCGCCGTGCGACTTCGCAAACCACTGGCCTACTATTACGACCGCTACGGGACCTGTTTATGGGGTCTCAACAAGCTGTTCCTCCTGATGGAAAAACAGCACAACCGGGGACAAGATGGCATCGGCATCGGTTGCGTGAAACTCGACGTGGCGCTCGGCGAAGCCTATGTGAACCGGCGCCGCAGCATCGACAAGAACGCGTTGGCCGACATTTTTCGCAAGGAAACGAAGGCGTTTCACAAGATGGACCGCAAGGGGGGGCTCGACAGCAAGGACCCGGCGAGCGTGAAGAAAAACTTCGATTTCGGCGGCGAGATTCTCGTTGGTCATCTGCGTTACGGAACGTCCGGCGAGTTCGACGAAGGCTCGTGCCACCCGTATTTACGCCGCAGCAACTGGCCGACCCGCACGCTCATGGTGATGGGAAATTTCAACATGACCAACGCCGCGGAGCTGAACCAGGTGTTGATCGATCGCGGCCAGCACCCGGTTTTCGGCACCGACACGCAGACGGTATTGGAGGAAATCGGCTACCACCTTGATGAAGCCCATACGGATCTTTACCGCACGCTGCGGGACCAAAACGTGCCGGGTGGAGAAATGCCGGCGCGCATTTCCGCCGCGCTGGATGTGCCGCGGCTGGTTTCGGAGGCGGCAGCGTCCTGGGATGGCGGTTATGCGATCTGCGGTGCGATTGGCAATGGCGACATGTTTGTCATGCGCGATCCTAATGGCATCCGGCCATGCCACATGCTTGTCACCGACGAGGTGATCGCCTTCGCTTCGGAACGGGTGCCGCTGATGACGGCGTTTGAAGCCGATGCCAGCGAGGTGAAAGCCGTGGATCCCGGATCCATGATCACCATCAAGGCGGACGGCAGCATGTCCGACACCGCATTCGCACCGCCGCGGGAATTCGTCCCATGCTCGTTCGAGAAAATCTATTTTTCCCGCGGCAACGATCCGCAGATATACAAGGAACGCAAGGCGATGGGCGCCGCGTTGGTTGAGCAGATCGTCGAGACGATCGGCGGGGATTTTGAGAAGTCGGTGTTTTCGTTCATTCCGAACACTGCGGAAACGGCCTATTATGGTTTTCTCGACGGACTCAGGTTGTACCGCCGGAAGCAGGTTCGGGATGCGATTTTGAAAGCGTCTGCCGACGGTGCGCTCACGCCGGATTTGGTGGACGAGCTGATCATGCGCAATTGGCCGCGCGGCGAGAAGGTGGCCCACAAGGACATCAAGCTGCGCACTTTCATCAGCCAGGAGAAGAGCCGGGACCAGATGGTGTCCCACGTTTATGACGTCACTTATGGTGTGGTGAAACCGGGCGACAATCTCGTGGCACTGGACGATTCCATCGTTCGCGGCACCACGTTGAAACAATCGATTCTGAAAATCCTCACCCGGACCAATCCGGGCAAGATCGTCATTTGTTCCACCGCGCCGCAGATCCGTTATCCGGATTGTTATGGAATCGATATGTCGGAACTCGGCAAATTCATCGCCTTCCAGGCCGCTGTTTCGTTGCATCGCAAAGCCGGCAGGGAATCGCTTCTCAATGAAATCTACCGGGCTTGCCTTGCCGAATTGGAAAAGCCCGCCGCCGAACGCCGGAACTGCGTCCAGCGTGTTTACAGCGGTTTCACCGATGAGGAGGTTTCGTATGAGATCAGCGCGATGGTGGCACCCGACGACTGGAGTGGCGAAGTGCGTGTCGTTTTCCAGACCATCGCGAATCTTGAAAAGTCCATCGCCGGGAAATGTGGTACTTGGTATTTCACCGGTGATTATCCGACGCCTGGCGGTTACTCCATGGTTAACCTCGCCTACATCCGTTGGTATGAGGGTCACGGCGGCCGCAGCTACGGTCGTCTGCCGCTGTGAAGAATTGAATATTGAAAATTGGGAATTGAGTATTGGAAGAATCGCCGAAACCTTGTTCCGCTGATCACTCGGCACTTCCTTACTCTTCCGGCGCTTTGGGCAATTTGTCGACTTCCTCGAGCAAGTTCACGAGGTCCACGCCGCGCACGGCGGAATCATCGTGAACAAAACGCAGCACCGGGGTGGACTTGAGCACCACTCGCTTCATCACCTTGCTTTGCAGCGAACCGTGTTCGCGGTTGAGTTTTTCAACGACCGGTTCCGCGCCGCCGCCGAGCACGCTCATCCAGACCTTGCCTTCCTTCAGGTCCTGCGTGACCTCAACAGCGCTCACGGTCACGAGTTTTCCATGCCACTCATAGTCGCGTTGGATGATCGCGCCGAGTTCGCGGCGAAACAGTTCGTTGATGCGGTCGAGGCGTTGGGACATGGAAAGATAAGTAAAAAGTGATCAGTGATCAGAAAGAGCAGCAAACGGGAAATTTCTTTCTCTGATCACTATCCACGGATCACTCGGCACTTCAAAGCGTCTGCGCCACTTTTTCGAGTTTGTAGCACTCGATGATGTCGCCTTCCTCATATTCGTTGAACTCGCCGAGGCGGATGCCACATTCGAAGTTGGTCCGCACTTCCTCGACTTCCTCCTGGAAGCGGCGGAGCGTGGACATGCGGCCGTCGAAGATCGGCACGCCATCGCGGATGACGCGGGCGTGCGCCTTGCGATGGATGCGGCCGTCGGTAACGAACGATCCGGCGGCGCGGCCGCGGGAAAGTTTGAAGACTTTGCGGACTTCGGCGTGGCCGATGACGCTTTCGCGGTTGAGCGGCTCAAGCAGGCCAAGCATCGCCTCGCGAACCTGATCGATGAGTTCGTAAACGATGGAGTAGAGTTTGATCTCAACGTCGGCAGCCTTCGCGGATTTGGCGGCCTTGGCTTCGGTTTTTACATTGAAGCCAAGAATGGTGGCACCAGCGGAGTCCGCAAAGGAAACGTCCGATTCGGTGATCGGACCGGCGGCCGCGGTGATGAACACGGATTCCACTTTTTCGGACTCGATCGCGAGGATGGCCTTTTTGATCGCTTCCACGGACCCTTGGACGTCGCACTTGAGGATGAGCTTGAGCTGCGCTTTCGAGGTGCCGTCGGTGACCCGCGAGTGCAGGTCCTGCATCCGGTTGCGATGCTGCGGCTTGAGCCGTGCAAGGCGCTGCGCCTCCTGACGTTCGACGGCCAGGGTTTTCGCCTCGCGGTCGTTTTTCATTTCGCTGAGGTGATCGCCGACATTGGGCAATTCCTCGAAGCCGATGATTTCCACCGGCATGCCAGGATGCGCGGTTTTCACTGTTTCACCGCGGTCGTTGACCATGGAGCGGACTTTGCCGGAATACGGACCGCAGATGAACGGCATGCCGGTCTTCAAGGTGCCGGATTCCACGATCACCGTCGCAGTGGTGCCGCGACCGGGAACCACGCGGGCCTCGATGACTGCGGCGCGCGCGGTGGATCTTGGGTTGGCCCTGAGTTCGAGAACTTCCGCTTGCAGCGCGATGAGATCCAACAACGTTTCCATTCCCTGGCCTTTGAGGGCGGAAACTTCCGCAAACTCGGTGTCGCCGCCGAAGTCGGTGGTTTGCAGCCCATGCTCGGTGAGCTGGGATTTGACGCGGTCAGGATTGGCGGAGGCGAGGTCCATTTTGTTGATGGCAACAATGATGGTTTTTCCCGCGCGTTTCGCGTGGTTGATCGCTTCTGCGGTTTGCGGCATGATTCCATCATTGGCGGCGACGACGATTACGACGATGTCGGTGATGTCCGCACCGCGGGCGCGCATGTCGCTGAAAATCGCGTGGCCCGGTGTATCGAGGAAGGTGATTTCCTCATCGTTGTGAAACACCTGGTAGGCACCAATGTGCTGGGTGATGCCGCCGGCCTCGCCAGCGACGACCTTGGATCGGCGGAAGTAGTCGAGTATCGAAGTTTTGCCGTGATCGACATGGCCCATGATGGTGACGATCGGGGGCCGGTTCTTGAGCATTTCCTTCGGCTCCTCCACGGGAACCTCGGGTTCTTTGATGACTTCCTCGATCTTGTGAAAACCCTTGTCCTTGTCGCGTTTTTCACGTTCGAACGTGAAGCCGTGGAGTTCACAGACTTTCGCCGCGGTTTCCGGTTCGAGCGGCTGGTTCTGGGCCGGGAAGACACCCAGTTTGATCAGGTCCGCCATGATGTGGAACGGCTTCAAGCCGAGCCGTGCGGCAAGATCGGGGACCATGATCGGCGGTTTGATGACGATCAATTTTTCATCGTCAACGGCGCCGTTGTTTTCGGTTTCCACCGCAGGTGCGGGTGGCGCGGGGCTTTCGGCGGCCGCAGGGACCGGAGCTTCCGCCACGGGTTCAAGAGCTTTTGAAATCGTGCCGAGGACTTCCTTTTCCGTGCGCTTTGTTTTCCGAACCTTCGGTTTGCCTTCCTCGGAAAACAGATCGAGCGCTTCCTTTTTCGCCTTCTGCAACATGCTCGGCGGTGGATTGGCGACGGCGTCGGCCTCCTTGCGCTGGCGCTCGCGACGGGATGGCTTTTTTGCCGTTCCGAGCAAGTCGAGGACCTTTTCGTCTTTGGAGGGCTGTTCGCTGGATTCGGGCATTCGTATTTCGGGCAATGATTTGGAGATTGCGGTGGGTAAAAAGGATCAGGCGCCTGCGGCTTCGCCTACAATGGCCTGGGCCCGGGACAAAATGCCCGCGGCTTCCTCTTCGCTGATCTCGAGAGCTGCTGCGATGTAATCGGTGGGCATGTCCACGACCATTGCAGGGGAAGAACCGCCGGCGATGGTGAGCTTTGCGGCGAGTTCATCGGAAATGCCGAGTTGTTCGCCGAGGCTGTGGGCGACTCCGCCGATTTTCTCCTTGAATTGTTCCTCCTTGGATTCGTCCCTGCGGACTTGGACGTCCCAACCCATCAAACGGGAGGAAAGCCGCGCGTTCTGGCCCTTGCGGCCGATCGCTTTGCTGAGGTCCGTCTCGTCCACCGTTACGTGAACGACCTTGTTTGCCGCATCGATCTGGACCGAGCGCAGTTCCGCGGGTTTGAGCGCTTCGCGAACGAGTTCCGACGGATCTTCGCTCCAGCGGAGAATATCGACTTTCTCGTTGTTGAGTTCCCGAACGATGTTCTTCACGCGGGCACCGCGCATGCCGACGCAGGCACCGACGGGATCGACCTTGGAGTCGGCGCTCCAAACCGCGACTTTGGTTCGGAAACCGGCTTCGCGCGCGATGCCACGGATTTCCACGGTATGATCGGCGATTTCATTGACCTCGGCCTCGAACAAGCGTCGGACGAAATTCGGGTGGCTGCGGGAAAGAATGATTTCGGGGCCGCGGCCTTCGTTTTCCACGGCGAGGACGTAGGCGCGGATGCGGTCGCCGATGTTGTAATCCTCACCCTGGACGCGCTCGCGGTTCGGCATGATGCCCTCGAACTTGCCGAGGTCGATCAGCACGTCGTTGCGCTCGAAGCGGCGGACGGTTCCGGAAACGATGTCGCCGGCGCGATCCTTGAACTCCTCGTAAATCATTTCCTTCTCCGCTTGGCGCAGGCGCTGCATCATCGTCTGCTTGGCAGTCTGCACGGCGATGCGGCCGAAGTCCTTCGGCGTGATGTTGAACTCCACGATATCGCCGACTTTCGTTTCCGCGTTCTTTTTCAACGCGGTGGTCAGCGGAACCTCATTGAACTTGTCGGCGTAATCCGCGTCATCGACGGCAGTGAGTGAGGCAAAAATGCGGGTCTCGCCTTTGCGCAGGTTGATCTCGGCGCGCAGGGTTTCGATGTCCTCGGCTCCCGGCACCATCTTGCGGTAGGCGGAAATGAAGGCGAATTCCAGCGCGGCGACCACTTTTTCGCGGTCGATTCCCTTTTCTTTTTCGTAATATTCGATGAGTGCGACGATGTCGTTGGTCATGGCGTGGAAGTCGTTCGTGCCGCCGTCTGGAGACGCAAAAGAGTGGGTGCGAGACCCACTCCTTTCTTTCGACAGAAGTTGTGCGGGCGGCTTTTAAACGTCAGAACACACGCTTGCAAGACGTAATTCGGCTCCACTCAGGGCCTCTTTCCGGGCGGTTCCCACTCACGGCGGGAGCGGGAGCGGACGGAGAGGATGACGGGAACGCCGGGAGCGGGATGGTGCTTGCGGAAATGGTTGATGAGAAATTGCTCGTAGCTCTGCGGCATCAGGCGCTTGTCGTTGACGAAAAGGACGAGAGTGGGTGCCGGGATGACGCTGTATTTCTCGTTGGTGGCGGTGGTGGCGTAGTAGAGCTTGACGCGCTTCTTGAGCTTGGAATCGAGCGGCGGCGGATTGACGGCAAAGGCGTCCTGCAGGATGCGGTTGAGTTTTCCGGTGCCGGGAACTTCCTGTGCGTCCTTGCGGATTTTCAGCGCTTCCTTAAGCACATAATCGACCGATGCGCCGGTCTTTGCCGAGCAAATGACAAACGGCGCGTAGTGCAGGAAAAACAATTCGCGGCGGACTTGCCCGGTGGCGGTGGCGATGCGGTTTTTGTGATCATCCTGTGGCTCGAACAAATCGAATTTATTGAGCACAATGAGGCACGGTTTTTTCTCTTCGAGGATCATTTGCGCGATCTTGCGGTCCTGCGCGGTGATGCCCGAGGCAAGATCGATGACGAGAACGCAGAGATCCGAGCGGCGCACGGCTTTTTCGGTGCGCATCGCGGAAAAAACTTCGACGGAAGTGTCGCGCTTGCCACGCGGGCGCAGGCCGGCGGTGTCGATGAGGGTGAAAGGTTCGCCTTGGAATGTGTAGGGGAGGTCGATGGCGTCGCGGGTGGTGCCGGCGATTTCGGAAACGATGGTGCGTTCATCGTTGAGGATCGCGTTGACGAGCGATGATTTGCCGGCGTTCGGCTTTCCGACGATGGCGAGCTTGATGCCGACTTCCTCGGCTTTCGCCATCTCGGTTTCCTGTTCAGTCGCGAGCGGGGCGAGGACTTGGTCGATGGCATCGCACAATCCGGAAAACTTCCGCCCATGCTCGGCGGAGACGAAGCGCATTTCGGCAAAGCCAAGCGCGGAGAAATCCGACAGCGACGATTCGTGTTTTTCGTCGTCCGTTTTGTTGACGACAAGGATGATGGGGGGCTTGGCCTTGCGCAGTTTGCGGGCGAGCGATTGATCAACCGGCGTAAGGCCGGCGTGGGCATCGACGACGAATAGGATCAAGTCCGCGGTGGCCATGGCGATGTCGGCCTCGACGCTGACAAGGTTTTCAAAACCGTCGTCAATGGTGCCGCCGATGCCGCCGGTGTCGATGAGGGTGCAGGGCGTTTCGGTCGCTTTGGAAGGAGCGCTGATGCGGTCGCGGGTGACGCCCGGTTGATCGTGGACGATCGCGATTTTTCGGCCGGCGAGGCGGTTGAAGAGTGCGGATTTCCCGACATTCGGGCGGCCGACAATGGCGACGGTGGGCATCGGATGAAACTAGGAAGTTTGGTTGGACGGCCCCGAATTTGAGGCGGCAGGCGAGCGTAACGAAGTTCGAGCTGCGGGCGGAGGGAAGGCAGGATTCGGCGCGCCCGTCAAGGAACACGGAGGGTCCATATCGTGGATGTCGTGCAATTCGACGCGTGGAATATGGAAAAGGACTTGATTCCGCAGGGTCGAAGACTAAAACGCCCGCCCCTCATGCCGGACGCAGACCGTAAATTGAAACTCGCCATCCCAAAAGGAAGCCTGGAGCAGCCCACCGTGGAGCTGCTCGGCAAGGCCGGGTTCGAAGTGTACGTTTCGTCCCGCGGCCTGCGGCCTGGCTCCAATGATCCGGAGCTGGATCTTTATTTGATCCGTGCCCAGGAGATCGGCCGCTATTTGAATGATGGTTTCATTGATTGCGGGATCACTGGTTTTGACTGGGCCTACGAAAATGATGTGGAGCTCGTGGATCTCGGAGAGCTGCCGTATTCACGCGCCAGTTCGTTGCCCACCCGCTGGGTTCTGGTCGTTCCGGAGGATTCGCCGATCAAGAAGCCGGAAGACCTTCAGGGCAAACGCATCGCCACCGAAGGCGTGGGCATTACCAATCGTTGGCTCAAGGAACGGGGGATCAAGGCGGATGTTGAATTTTCCTGGGGTGCCACCGAGGTGAAAGTGCCTGATCTGGTGGACGCGATTGTGGATGTGACCGAAACGGGTTCCTCGATCAAGGCGAACCGCCTGCGTATCGTCGCCACACTACTGACTTCCTATCCGCATTTTTACGCGAATCCGGCGGCAGCGGATGATCCGTGGAAGCGCGAGAAAATGGAACAGATTTCATTGCTGTTGAAGGCTGCCCTCGGCGCGCGCGGCAAGGTGGGTCTGAAGATGAATTTGCCTGCGGATTCACTGCAGGAACTCCTCGCAACACTGCCTTCCATGCGCCGGCCCACCATTTCCCACCTTTCCGGCGACGGCTGGGTGGCGGTCGAGACCGTGATTGACGAAACGGTCGTCCGCGACATCATCCCCAGCCTCAAACGCCTCGGCGCGGAAGGCATCATCGAGTATCCGCTCAACAAGGTCGTCCCCTGAGACAACCCTCATTTTCATCGCAAACCAACCCCGAACGCAACGCCATGGGCTCCATCAAGAAACGCCGTAAAACAAAGATCAACAAGCACAAGCGCAAGAAGCGCATGAAGCAGAACCGCCATAAGAAGCGCCTGCGCTACAAGTCCTGATCCGTCGGGAACCGTGTTTGTGACACGCTTTGCCAGAGGTTCGCACACCGCGGACCTCTGGCTTTGTTTTGCGTGAAAACGGAGCCATGAACCTGCCTGTCGCCGTCGGTTTCAAAGTCGTCGCCGAGTCGGCGGATTGGATCGTTGTGGACAAACCCGCGCCGCTGATCGTTCACCCGGCGAACAATCAGGACGAGCCGACATTGCTCGGCGGCTTGGAAAAACTGTTGGCCTTCGAGATTGCCAATGGCGCCACGCTCGGGATCGTCACGCGCCTGGACCGGGAAACCAGCGGCCTGGTGTTGGTGGCGAAGCACACTGCCGCCGCGCGCGAACTGGGAATGATGTTCGAACGGCGCGAGCCGGGAAAAGAATACCTGGCCATCGTCCATGGCTGGCCGGAAATGGATGAATGGACCTGCGCCGCACCGATCCTCCGCGCCGGGGAAATCGAGCCATCCCGCATCTGGGTGCGCCAGATGGTTCATCCCGATGGGAAGCCGTGTCTGACGTCATTCCGCGTGGAAAAACGCTTCGAGCGAAACCGTGGGAATTACTCGTTGGTCCGTTGTTTTCCCGAAACCGGACGGATGCACCAGATCCGGGTGCATCTCGCCCACGTCGGATTTTCCATCGCGGGGGACAAGATTTATTCAGGGAATGGTTCGGCCTACTTGCAATGGATGGAACATGGCTGGACGGATCAGCTCGCAGGTCTTCTTCCGCTCCGGCGTCACGCGCTCCACGCGGCGAAACTGACGTTGTCATGGGGCGGACGCGCCGTTTCCTGGGCATCGCCGTTGCCTGCCGATCTCGTGGATTTCATCAACGGCGGTGACGTCGGCGGAAGTTCGGAGGTTGTCATCTGGAACCGGCGGTCCTAGCCTGCGCCGCATGGCGGAGTTGGCTGAAATCGTCCGGTTTCTCGATCGGGAACTCAACACCGCGGGTATTTCGGATTACCCCGGGGCGTGGAACGGCTTGCAGGTCGCCAACGACGGCGAAGTTCATCGGGTCATCGCGGCGGTCGATGCCTCATGGCCGGTGATTGAAAAGGCAGCGGAGGGAGGACCGGGACTGCTGATTGTTCATCACGGTTTGTTCTGGCAAGGCGTACAGCCGGTGACCGGGGCATTTCGCCGGAAACTCAAGACTGCCCTCAATGCCGGGCTCGCAATCTATTCCTCACATCTCCCCTTGGACGTGCACCCGGAGTGGGGAAACAACCGCCTCCTCGCCGATGCCATTGGCCTGCGCGATCAGGAACCGTTCCTTCCCGGAAAATCCGGCGCGATGGGGATCCGTGGGACTTGGCAGGGAAACCGCGAATCGCTGGCCGCCGCGGTCGGATCCGCCGTGGGCGGTCCGGTTCATGTGTGTCCTGCCGGGCCGGAGAAAATCCTGACGGTGGGCTTGGTAACCGGCGGCGCGGGTTCCGAGGTGGCAGCCGCGGCAGCCGCTGGCATCGACGCGTTTGTCACCGGCGAAGGTCCCCACTGGAGCTACACGCTGGCGGAAGAGGTGGAAATCAACGTGTTGTATGCAGGGCATTATGCGACTGAAACATTCGGCGTCCGGCGATTGCTCAACGTGGTGTCGGCGAATTGGGGGATTCCAAACGATTTCATCCACCACCCGACGGGCCTGTGAGCGGTTCCGAAACGTTGGACGTCCGAACTTTCTGTGGAGAAAATACTTGTCAGGTCTTAATGAAACCGGCTTAAGTTCCAACGTCATCGCGGGCATAGCTTAGTGGTAAAGCGCTATCCTTCCAAGTTAGACATGCGGGTTCGATTCCCGCTGCCCGCTCCATTTTACTCCAAAACCCCAAAGTTACGCGAAAATGAAAACACTGATTTATAGCAGTTTGCTTGGTCTCGCCGCATCCCTTACGGTTCACGCCGCGCCACCATCTTCCACCACGTCCGGGCACCAATGCGGAGTCACCTACAAAACGGTGACGGCAGAGGTCCAAACCAATCCGGCCAAAGTGCTCATCATCGTGTCTGACAGAACCGCTGCCCATCCGGAATGCGCCTGTGAAATCGTCAAAGCCGCGATCCTGGCTACGAAGGCCAAACCGGAGCTCGCTGCCGCCATTGTCGAGGCAGCCATCAATTCCGCGCCAGACCAAGTCAGCATCATCGCGAAATGTGGCATTGCCGCAGCTCCTGATGCCGCGGCCCTGATCGCCAACATCGCTGGCGTTGATTCGAGTGTTGCTGCCGCGGCTGGTGGTGGCAATCCCCTCGATATGCCCGGCGCTCCGGGGACGGTTCCGACGCAAGGAGGCATCGGCTCATCCGGCCCACCGGCGATCGTCAATCCTCCCGTCGTCACCGATGTGGAACCCTGATCGTTAAAATTCTCCGCACGCCTACAAAATCCTTCACCAGCCTGCTCCCCTATGAAACAAGCCTGCTCACTTGGTCTGATCGGCCTCCTCGCAACGGTTTCCGCTTCCGCCCAATCGCTCTATGATGTCGGCTCGGACGCGCAAGACAACACGCCATTAACATGGATTCTTGGCGTCAACGCGATCTACGATGACAACGTGACCCCGACGGGAGGCGGGCCGGAGGAGGAATCCTTTGCACTGAATCCGTATGTTGGTGCCAGCTTTGTCCGCACGACGCCTCAAACCACCGTCGATCTCTACGCCCGCCTTGGACTGATCTATTACCTTGACTCCCCCGCCGGGATGGAAGACGTCAACAGCCAGAGCCGTCTCGGGTTAAATGTCACCCACTCGGTGAGTGAGCGACTGAGGTTTTCCAGCCGCAACTTCATTTCCTACGAGCTTGAGCCGGACTATTCCTATGGCTATGCGACGTCGCGCGCCACGAGCGAATACCTGTATTATCAAACCGACAATTCCGTCGGCTACCGTTGGACCGAGCGTTTCGGAACCTACACCGGATTTCGCGTTGGCGGTCTTGAATATGACGACGCGCACAATGACCGGACGTATTTTGAACCTTACAATCAGTTCCGTTATCAGTTGACGCCCCAAACCGTCCTCACCGCGGAATACCGTTACCGCTGGACGGAAGGCTCGGGTCTTGCTTCCGACACGGACGACCAATACCTCCTCGTGGGTGCGGAACATCGCTTCAACCCGAATACCATCGGAGTGATCCGGGTGGGTGCTCAATTCCACGAAGTGGATCTCGGGGACAGCAGCACCAGCCCATACCTGGAGGCAAGCCTCCGGTCACAGGTGAACCAGCAGTTCAGCGTCCAGGCATTTGCCCGCTACGGGATTGAAGGGTACGATACCGTTGTCCTCGATAACACGGGAACCCTGGTGGAGTATGACGATCGCCAAACCTTCCGTTTGGGTGTTTCCGGCGATTATTCTTTGAGCCAACGGCTCTCGTTGTTCGGTGGAATCGATTACATTCCGACCTCCTATGAGGACGGACGGATCGCGGGGGGATTTGCCGGTAGCCCGAACTCCTCATTTGACGAATCGATCTTCAATGCCTACGTCGGATTCGCGGTGAAGTTCACTGATTACCTTTCCGGCAACGTCGCCTACAACTTCACGGACTCCAGTTCCGACATTGACGTCCGTGAATATGACCGGAACCGGATCAGCGTCGGCTTGAGCGCCGAATTCTGATGCCTGGCAAATCTCAAGCAGCCATCTGTTGATTTTCTAGTTTGTAAGTTTGAAACGATCTCCCGCAATGGCTTTCATTGCGGGAGATTTTTGTTTCCACTGGCAATTCGAATAATTCGTGAAACCGTAACGCCGTGACTCAGCCCGTACCGAATCAAAATGAAACCGTTCTCCACGCGATTGATTACTGGCAGGTAATCAAGAACCGCTACGGAATCATTCTTCTGACGTTGCTTCTGGTTTTCATGACCGCTGCGGTCATTACTTATCTGATGCCGCGGAAATTCGAGAGCTCCGCGTTGATTGAAGTGAAACCCCGTGGCTCCACGCTGACACCATTGGGGATGGAATATGCCGAACTGGGCGGCCAGAAATTCAACACCCCGAATTTCTTCGCGACGGAATTCGAGAAAATCAAGAGCCGGAACTCACTAATGAACGTCGTGGAGAAACTGGAACTCCACAATCGATGGAACGTTGACAAGGAAACCGCCTACCAAATTGTCAACGGGATCACGAACACGCAGAACATCCGGGGAACGGATTTGATATCGATCCAAGTGCGGCACGAGGACAAGGATGACGCGCGGGCCGTTGCGGAAGAGGTGGCCCTTTCCTACAAGGACTATCGGGAATCCCTGGAGAAGGAGGATGCCAACCGTTCCCTGCAGGAGCTAAGCAGAGCGGTCCGCGAGCAGGAGGACAAGGTTGAGGACAAACGGAAGAATCTGAGCACGATCGCCCGGACCAAGAGAATCATCTACACCGGCAGCGAGTCCCTTTACGGAACCGATTCCGGATTGGACGAAACGCAGGGTGCCAAGGGCTCGATGGAGATGTTCTACAAGCTCGAGCAGGACAAGATGCAGTTGAAGACGCAGATCGACAATTTGATGCGGTATCAAAGCGACGAGATGATTCCATACGCGGCAAGCGTCGATTTGCCGGACAACGTCATCCGCAACCTGTACCCGCAGTATCTGGAGGCGACCCGCGAGCTACAGAGTTACAAGACCAATGGCCTGGGTTCCAACCACCCGACCGTCCGTGCGCAAGCCGAGGGGATCGAGAGCTTGAAGAAGCAGATGGAACAAGGCGTCGTGAACTTGAAATCCACATTGCGAACGCAACTGGAACTCGCCGAGGAGCGGTTGAAAACGGCAAAACAGAAAAAGGATGAGGATATCGAAGAGGCGATCAAGCACGGCATCGACGCACAGGAGTACATTGAGGCCAAGAAGCAGTTTGAAACCGACCAGTCCTTGCTTCAGGAGCTGAAGCTCAAAAAGATCGCCGAAGAAATTACATACGGAATTCCACCAAAGACGGTTGAGATTCACGAACATCCCGTGCTGGGAGAAACACCGGTAAGTCCCAAGGTGATGCTCAATCTGGTGCTTGGTGGCGTGGTGGGGCTGGTGTTCGGTCTCGGCATTGCTTTCTTCCTCGAGTATCTCGATACCTCGGTCAAAACCCTCGAAGATGTGGAACGCTACCTGCAGGTTCCCGTGCTGGCGGTGATTCCGAAGGATGTGGGAATTCTTCACAAGCAAAGCGGCATGAGTCCCGACGCAGAGGCATACAGGATTTTGCGCACCAACATCGAGTTCAACCGCAAGAATCCCGAGGACAACGCGATCACCGTGGTTTCCGGGGGCGCTGGCGAGGGAAAATCGACAACTCTCGTCAATCTCGCCTACATCTGTGCCCAAGGCGGTTACACCACGCTGATGATCGACGCTGACTTGCGGCGTCCGCGGTTGCATACATTCTTCGACATCAACAATTCCGTCGGACTGACGAATTATCTGACGACGGACCTGATGATCGAGGATGTCATCCTCCAAACGCCGGTGGACAACCTGTATTTCATGCCTTCCGGAATCCTGCCGGCGGATGCCGCCGGGATTTTGAATTCCCGGCGCATGTCGGAGCTCATTCAGGACGTGAAACAGCGGTTTGACCTGGTTCTGGTGGACAGCCCGCCGATCCTCGGTGTCAGCGATGCCTCGGTGCTCGCCAGCGAGGTTGATCTCACGATGCTTGTCGTTCAACACCGGAAGCTACCGCGCAACATGCTGCTCCGCGTCAAACAGGCGGTGGAGAACGTCGGCGGTCACGTGATTGGCGTGGTGCTCAACAACGTGGATGTCCGGAGCGACAGTCAGTATCAGTATTACACGAGCTATTACACCTACTACGCTCCTGCCGAGAATTCCCATCCAGCAGCACCGGCACCCGCAGTTGCGGCGTCGCGGCCGCAGGCTCCTCGTGCCGGTGGCAACGAGGCGGATCTTTACTGAACAGAAAACCCCCAACCACAGCAAATCATGAAATCATTGAAAATCCTGGCAGTGCTGTTTTGTGCGCTGCTGTTTCTCGGCGAACGTGTTTCCGCGCAGGAGATTCGTTCGGGTAGTTCGCTCGCCATCACAATTTCCGGCGTGCCGCAGGAGGAAACGTCCCGTTTCAACACCGCGAAGTTTCCCGTATCCAACGGTGGAACAGTCAGCATGCCGTTCATCGGCAGCGTTCGCGCAGTCGGTCTGACGGGCGATCAGCTTGCCCGCTCTCTGGAGGCGGCATACAAAAAGGCCGGAATCTACACGATGCCAACCTTCAATGTTTCCGACGGAACGATCATTGATATTACCCAGCTCACCGTGGTGGTTGGCGGACAGGTGCGCCGTCCCGGGCCGATGCCCTACAACCGCACGCTAACGCTATACGACGCGGTGCAGACGGCGGGAGGTGCCACTGAATTTGGCAGCATGAAACGGGTCACACTCTTTCGAAACGGAAAAAGCAAGGATTACGATCTCACCAAGGGACAATTCATGACCATTCCGCTGGAGCCGAACGACACGGTCGAGGTCCCGCAGAAAACGATTCTCGGTAACTGAGATCGTTCGCTGCCACTCTTTCGAACAAATTGAATCCTTACCTGCGTTTAGATTGACATGACATCCAATGGAGTTCGCAAGGCCATGGCAGGCATCTTTGCCTCGGCCGTATTGAATAGCGCCTGTGCACAACAGGCTGATTTCAATGAAGTGGGACGGCAGATGGCCATCATGCTGCAAAACAGCCACTTTGCCCGCCTGCCGTTCAATGCGGAACTCAGCAAACGGTTCCTTGACGATTACCTCCGGGATCTGGATTTCCAGCGGGTTTATTTCACCCGCCAGGATGTCGAGCGCTTCCAACGCGATTACGGCACGAGGCTTCATTCGCTTCTCCTGCAAGGAGACAGCCAGGCGGCTGCCAATGAGATTTATGAAGTGTTCCGGAGCCGGGTGAAGGAACGCGTCGCGCAGGCCGAGGAGATCCTCAAGGGTGATTTCGATTTTTCCGGCAGCGATCACGTGATGCTCAGTCGCAAGGATGCGTCTTGGCCGGCCGATGACAAGGAAGCGGCGGATCTCTGGAAGCGGCAGATCAAGGAGGCGGTGCTCGGCGAAACGCTGCGGCGGGAACTTTTGACGAAATTGGCGAAAGAGCAGGGCAAGCCCGACCCCGGGAACGATGATCGCAGCCCCAAGGAGAAGGTCGCGTTGCGCTACAAGCGGTTTCTTGCGAGCGTGATGGATGTGGACCAGGAGGAAATCGCAAATTATTTCCTCAGTGCGGTGGCCCGTTCGTATGATCCCCACACCGATTACATGAGTTATCGGGAAATGAACCGGTTCAAGGATGGAATGAAGAACGAGCTCGTCGGAATTGGCGCGATGCTCCAGGCGGAAGAGGACGGCGCGACGAAAATCATGGGAATCGTGGTGGGCGGACCCGCGGACCGCGAAGGGAGTTTGAAACTCAATGACCGGGTGGTCGGGGTGGACATGCTCAGTGGCGGTCGGCCGGAGGACATGACGGATATCATGTTCATGAAGATCGACAAGGTGGTCGATTTGATCCGTGGCAAGGAGGGCACGAGCGTGACCCTCAAGGTGGAACCCGCGGGCGGTGCTCCCGGCGAAACGAAACTGATCAAGATCGCGCGCGCCATGGTGGAGATGAAGGATGAGCAGGCAAGCGGCGAGATCATCGAGTTCAAGGGCGGAAACGGCACGCCGGTCCGGAGAATCGGCATCATTACGCTGCCTTCGTTTTATGCCGATTTTGATGACGGGCGCGTCCATTCTTCGGTTGATGTCGAGCAGATCCTCAATCGCCTCGTGGAGGAGAAAATCGAAGGATTGATCCTCGATCTCCGCAACAATGGCGGCGGCTCCCTGGAGGAAGTCAGGCGGATGACCGGGTTTTTCATCGAACAAGGTCCCGTGGTACAGGTGAAAAATACGCTGAGTCAGGTCCAAGTGAAGGATTCCGACGGTGGCCGGCCAATCTACGCCGGGCCGATGGTGGTCATGACGGACCGCTCCAGCGCGTCGGCGAGCGAAATTCTCGCCGGGGCTTTGCAGGACTACAACCGCGCGTTGATCGTCGGAGATTCCTCCACCTTTGGCAAAGGAACCGTGCAGCAGCCGATGGACATCGGCCGGATGTTGCCGCTGTTTTCTGCCCGCAATCGCGCGGGTTTTCTTAAGGTGACGATCCAGAAGTTTTACCGGCCTTCGGGATCATCCACGCAACTGGAAGGCGTGAAGGCGGATGTGAAACTTCCGAGCCTCGTTGATGCATTGGAAATGGGAGAAGAATACCTCGATCATCCGCTGCCACACGACATGATTCGCAAGGCCTCCGGATTCAAACCGGCACCGGAGCAGCAGCTTTTCCGTTCACAGATCGTGGCTTCCAGTGGTGCTCGTGTAAAAGCGAACCAGGATTTCCAGTATGTGATCGAGGACGTCGAGAAAGCTAGGAAACGGATCCGCGAAAATGTGGTTTCGTTGAACAAAACGGAACGGAACAAGGAGCTTGCGGAATCCAATCTGGAGCAGAAGCAGCGGAACAACGAACGGAGAAAGCGTTTTGCCGAACTCGGCAAAAGTGACAAGGCAATGATGTCATTCTATAAGATCACCCTCGATGATCTTGAAAAGAATGTTCCTCTGAAAGCATACGATCCCGCGGCGGAGAACGAGGATTACATGCGCCGCGCCAAGGATGACACCGAAGCGTTGGATGAGACGCCGAAGTGGCCTTCCGCCCTGGATCCGGTGAAGCGGGAATCCATCCATATTCTGCGCGACCTTGTGGCGAATACCGACGAAGCGAAGCTGACGGGAATTACCCGTTGAAACCGGGTTTCGCACGATGGTCCGGAGCATCGCGGCGAATTTGGAAGATATCCGTGCACGGATGGAATCCGCCTGCCGTCGTGCGGGGAGGAACCCGCAGGAAGTGGAGCTTCTCGCCGTTTCGAAAACGGTTCCCCTGGCGGCCATCGCCGAGGCTGCGGTCGCGGGACAACGGATTTTTGCGGAGAGCCGCTTGCAGGAACTGGAAGCGAAGCTGCCGGATTGTCCGCCGCGGTTGGAATGGCATTTCATCGGCTCGGTCCAACGGAACAAGGTTCGGAAGATCATCGAGCATTGTGCCGTGGTCCACGCAGTGGATTCGGTCAGACTCGCCACTTACATCAATGGCGTCGCCGCGGAGGAGGACCTGCAACCCCGGATTTTTTTGCAGATCAATGTCGGGAACGAGGCCAGCAAAGGTGGCTTCGCGGTCGCGGCGATCGAAAGTGCGCTTGAAGCCATCGCCGGTTTGAGCCACCTGGCGGTTGCGGGACTGATGTGCATTCCACCCGAGGAAAAATCCGCCGAGGCGGCGCGCCTTTGGTTTTCCAAGTTGAGAAACATGCGGGATCATCTTGAGCATTCAACTGGAATGAAATTACCCGGTTTGAGCATGGGGATGAGTGGCGATTTCGAAGTCGCCATTGAGGAAGGCGCCACGCACGTCCGCGTGGGGTCGGCGATATTTGGCGGACGAACATATCAAGTGGACGCCGGCTGAAGCCACATTCAGAATCGGGCGCGTGAAGTTGGTTTTGGAGCATGCGGAGATCATCGGGCCGGAGTTGGCGTTGGCGTTCGCCGACGGACGCGAGGCATATCTGCCGTTGCCCACGTTACGGCGCGCCTGTCCGTGTGCGAATTGCCAGGGCGAGCCGGATGCGTTGGGCCGGGTGGTGAAGCCGCGCGTCGAGCTTGGTGAGGGCGCGTTTGAGATGACGCGCTTTGAGATTGTGGGCGGCTACGCGTTGCAACCGTGGTGGCGTGACGGACATTCGACCGGCATCTACACATTTGATTATCTTTTGAAACTTTCGCAGCTTCCGCCGGTGCAGTGATCGCGGCAACCACCGGTTTATCAGGGCTTGACTTCCTTCAACCGAAGGAACGTGAAGCGCTGACTGAAGCTGGAATTGTGACCGCCGGCGATTTGCTTGAATGGTTTCCAAAACGCTACGAGGACAGGCGTTCGTTCCGTGGCTTTCCATTCCAACCCGAAGCCATGCCGGTTTGCCTGCACGGAGTCATCAGGGACGTGACCTCGCGGCGCTTCGGCGGTCGTTCATTTGTGAATGCAGTCGTGGCGGATGAGACCGGTGGCGCGTTCGGATCGGGAACCATCCATTGCCGGTGGTTCAACATGCCATTCATGGCGAAGATCGCTGCGGCGGGGCAGCAAGTGGTGGTGTACGGCAGGGTCAAGGACAGCAAAGGCGGTTTCGTCATGGATCACCCGGAAATGGAGATTCTGCGCGAGCAGGATGTCGCTCCAGATTCGATTCATCTCGGGCGGGTGGTTCCCATCTACCGCAACGTGCCGGGACTCTCCCAGCGACGTCTGCGGGAAGTCATGCATGCCGCATTGCCGCGGGTGGAATCGTCCGACTGGGTGCCGGGCGCGGAAGCGGAGAAACCCAAACAGAAAATTTTGCGCGACGCGCATTTTCCCGCAACACCCGAGATCGGGAAACAAGCGTTGCGCCTGTTGGCACGCGAGGAATTTTTTCTCCTGCAATTGCGAATGCTGTGGCGCAAGGAGCGGCGCAGGGCGCGGGAGGGACGTTCCCAGGCGCACAAGATGCGCCTGCTCACGGAATTCTACCGCAGCTTGCCGTTCGACCTCACCAATGCGCAGAAGCGTTCGATTCGCGAAATCATTGCCGACATGCGTTGTCCGCAACCGATGAACCGCCTGCTTCAAGGCGACGTCGGTACCGGAAAAACGTTCGTGGCGATGGCAGCCATGCTGCTCGCCGTCGATTCAGGCTGCCAGGCGGTTCTCATGGCCCCAACCCAGATTCTCGCCGAGCAGCATTATCTTACGTTTCTCCGGTGGCTTGCCCCGCTTGGCGTTCGACTGTCGTTGAAAACGGGTGCCCGGGACGAATCCAGCCATTTGGAGATGGCGGGCCGCAGCCAGATTCTCATCGGCACGCATGCGCTGTTGCACGATGTCCCGCAGATGGTGGACGTCGGGTTGATCGTGATTGATGAACAACACAAATTTGGCGTCGGGCAACGCAGCGGGTTGGTGCGGAAAGGTGAACTTCCCGACGTTCTGGTGATGACGGCCACGCCGATTCCCAGGACGCTGACCATGACGTTGTATGGCGATCTGGATTGTTCTTTGCTCGACGAAAAGCCATCTGGCCGGGGGCGTTTGATCACCCGCCTGCGGGTTGCTCCAAAACAAAAGGATGTGACCAGCTTTGTGCTCGGTGAATTGGAAAAAGGACGTCAGGCGTATTTGGTTTATCCACTGGTGGAGGAATCGGCCGGACTCAAGGCGGAATCCGCCGCAGCGGCGCAGGCAAAGTGGAGAATGCGTCTTCCCGGCTACGAGGTCGGCTTGCTGCACGGACGCTTGAAATCCGATGAGAAGGAAGAGATCATGCGGCGGTTCCGGGATGGCGCGATTCATGCCTTGGTCGCAACAAGCGTCGTGGAAGTGGGGGTCGATGTCCCAAACGCCACGGTAATGATCCTTCACCACGCGGAGCGCTTTGGCTTGGCACAACTTCATCAATTGCGGGGAAGGATTGGCCGCGGTGAACACACGGGATACTGTGTGTTGCTGACGGATGGGAAAAATCCGGAAGGATTGGAAAAATTGCAGATCATCGAGGAAATGAACGACGGGTTTCAAATCGCCGAGGCGGATCTGAGAATCCGCGGTCCCGGCGAAGTGGCGGGCAAACGTCAAAGCGGCATGGACGGTTTGGCATTCGCCTCGTTTCTCACGGATGCGGCGTTGGTTCGCGAAGCCCGTGCGCTTACGGAACAAGTGCTGGCCATGGATCCGGGACTGAACACGGATTTTTCAGCACTGCGTCCGATGCTTGGCGATGATGGTGAAGAACTCGGCTGACCGCGATTTTCCACGCCTGCCTTGCCATGACGTGGCCGCTGGCTATCGTCGGCGCGGCCGCTTGTGACGCCTTTCCTCAAGAAATTCCTCGGATTGAACTGGGTGCTCGTACTCGTGATGTACGGGCTGCTTCTGTTTGGCGTGTTCATGATCGAGAGCGCGGCGCGCCATCTTGCCGTTTCCAAGGAGATCGCTGAGCAATTCGGCGGTCCTGGCCCGTACTACGCTGGGATGCAGAAGAAGTGGATCGCTCTGGGCAGCGTCGTATACTTCGCGGCGGCCTTCGTGGATTACCGCTGGATCCGCTGGTTGGCGGTGCCGTTCTATGGAGTGAGCCTCGGGCTGATGGGGATGGCGGCCATGGCAGACGACAAGGTGCACCGGCTTGTGCTCGGTGGCGTGAGCTTCCAGCCGGCGCAGATGGGTGTGGCGGCGGGTATTATCATGATCGCCTGGTTGCTGCAGGATCTGCCGCGCCTGCATCGCTGGCTGGGTTTGCCCATCGTTAAGATCGCCATCATCGGGGTAACGAGTGCGATTCCATTTTTGATGGTGATGAAAATGGGTGATATGGGGTCGGCATTGGTATGGATTCCCGTGATCATCGTGGCGCTGGTGATTGGCGGCGTCCCATTCCGTCATCTGATGTTCATGTTTCTAATGGCGGCTGCAATACTGCCCATTTTGAATTTCATTGTATTACCGATGGTTTCCGACCGGGGACCTGAGCGCATTGATGTTTGGTTGCGCATGACACGGGGCCTGGAGGTGGATATCAGTGATGAAGGATATGCGCCGCACAACATATCAATGGCCGTCGGCAAGGCGGGCTGGAAAGGCGTGGGCTGGAAAGCCGAAGGGTCGCTGCATGCCAAGGCATTCATTCCCAAGGACACGGCACACAATGATTACATTTTTGCGGTGATCGCCGAGGAGTTGGGTTTCCGCGGCAGCCTTCTGCTCATATCGGCTTTCGTGCTCCTGATGATTCAGGGATTGTTCATTGCGTTCTATGCCAGGGATCTGTCCGGACGGGTGCTCGCGTGTTTGATCGTCGCGCTGTTTTTCGCGCATGTGTTCGAAAGCATGGGCATGTGCGTGTTGTTGATGCCAATCACCGGCATCCCACTGCCACTGGTGAGTTATTCGGGAACGTTTGTCATCATTTGCATGATGTTGCTCGGCATGGTGCAAAGTGTCTGGATTCATCGCAACGTGCGGTCGCATTCCGCCTTGGAAACCGGCAATGAGTGATCCGCAGGCGGGTGACGATTCCATTCAGTCATCCATGTTTTCATTCGCTCACATTCGATAGATAACAAATCATCATTTTGCTTGCTCGATTGCCGTAGTTGGCTAGGTTGCGCCTGCAATGAGTACCAAAGCGAAGAAGGCCGCGAAAAAGGCGGCGAAGAAAACGACAGCCCGCAAGCGTTCGGGCATGCGCGGCAAGCGCTACAGCGTGGAAGAAAAACAAGAGATCATTGATTTCGTGATCGCGTACAATGCCGAGAACGGCCGTGGCGGACAAAGCGCGGCGGTGAAGAAATATGGCCTGTCAGCACTGACGGTTGGCGCATGGTTGAAGAAAGGTGGCAACGCCGGAAAAGGCGGACGCATCACGTCATCCTTTGCAACCATTGCGATCAACAAGAAGGTGAGTGAGTTGATCGATCTCGGCGACTCCATCCGCAAGGCCGAAGTGGAGTTGGAGAAATTGCGCGCGCGTTACAGCATGCTCAGCTCGAACATCCGGTCCTCCATCTGATTTGTTTTCACACAAACCCTATCAAAAAGCCGCCTCCGTTGTGGGGGCGGCTTTTTTTGTGGTTCGGCGGGCGTGCGGCGATCAGGAATCGATGCATTGGACGAGGGCGGGAGGAACGAGAAAACGCAGACTGGAATGCCGCGAGGGCGGATGAATCACCAGGCAGGCCGCGGCGCTTTTTTTCATTTCGATGGAGCCGCCATGGACGCCAAGTGTCCACTCGATGAAAGAGGAAAAATCCGGTTCGTGGCCGAAGATCGCGACGCGGTTGTATTCGCGAAAAGCAACGAGTTCAGCGAGGGCGGTTTCGGGGTGCAGTCCGGATGCGAGCCACGGTTGGATGATGGGGCCCGGAAGACCCGCGGTGGTGCAAAATGTTTCCGCCGTTTGCATGGCACGGACGAGAGGACTGGTCAGGCAAATGTCCGGTAGTTCATCCGTGCTGGCGAGCAATCCGGCAATCGCGCGGGCTTGGGCGTGTCCTGCCGCCACGAGCGGCCGCGCGAAATCGCCATCGGGATGTGAATCCCCGGCTTTGCCGTGACGGATGAGCAGAAGCTGCATGGCCGTGCGGCGTTACATGGTCATTCCGCCATCGACGGCCAGCACCTGGCCGGTGATGTAACGGGCTTCGGCACTGGCGAGGAAGGTGACGGCGGCGGCGATGTCTTTTGTTTCGCCGAAGGATGCAAGTGGGATTTTGCCGATGACGGCGTCTTTGACGGCTTGCGGAAGTTCATCCGTCATGTCGGTGGTGATGAATCCCGGAGCAACGGCATTGCAGGTTACGGCTCGGCCGGCGAGTTCGCGCGCGACTGCTTTGGTGAAACCAATCAGACCGGCTTTGCTGGCTGAGTAATTTGCCTGCCCGGCATTGCCGATGAGACCGATCACCGAGGCAATGTTGATGATGCGTGCGTCGGGCGCTTTCATCAGCACCCGCATGAATCCCTTCACGGTGTTGAACGCGCCTTTCAGATTGGTATCGAGCACGGTGTTCCAATCCTCTTCTTTCATGCGCATCAGAAGAGTGTCGCGGGTCACGCCGGCATTGTTGACGAGGATGTTGACCTGCCCGAGTTCGTCGCTGATGCGCTTCGCGAGGGATTGCACGGCTTCATGATCGGCAACGTCAACAGCGTATGCGGTGGCGGCTCCGGGAAACTCGGCGTTGATCGCGGCAGCGGCCTTGCCGCAGCTGGATTCACTGCGGCTGACGACCGCGACCTTTGCGCCTTCCGCCGCGAATGCGCGGGCGATTTCCTGACCGATGCCGCGGCCACCGCCGGTGACGACCGCTGTTTTGTTGGCAAAGCGTGACATGGCGAAGCGTTGTTGGCGGGCCGTGCGGGTGTCAAATCCCATTTGAACGGTCAACGCGGATGCATGAGTTGCTCGTCGTTGAATCCAGTGAGCAGGCGCAAGCCGCGGAGCAGATAACGCAGCGTGAAGAACAGAAAGACAAGAATGGGTCCGCCGATGACAACGAAACCCCAGAAGGTGAGCTTGCCGATGATGGCATTGTAGGTTTCCAATGCGCTTGGCGCGGAATGGTCGAACGCGCGGAAGAACCAGAGGGCGAGGGTGATATTGAGCGCCGCGCTGATGAAGAATGACAGCGCGAACCATCGAGTGGCGCGCGCGAGCAGCAAGCGATACGGCGCTTGGTTGTCCTTCGCCGCGATCTGCCGTTCGATTCCGGCGATGTCAAAGATGTGGTCGTTGTAGAGAAACGTTTTGAGCAGCGGCGTGCGGGTGCGGGTGGAAATGAGAACCGCGACCCCCAGCGCGAGTGGGATCGATCCTTCCTTCAGGCCGAATAGGAGCCCGGCGTGTTCCTTGACCGTGCCGTCCTTGTTCCAGAGGTACACGGTGAGTCCGCCTGTCAGCAGCACCGAGAGAAACCCCAACACGGAGAATACATTGCAGGTGCGTGTTTTCACCAACGACCACAAGCCATAGCCGAGCGGCAGGACCAGTGCTGCGATCATCGCTTTCACCGGTCCGATGTGCCATGGTTTCGGATCGGTTTGCAGGGCGGAATCCTTGCTCAGATACCCGAGGATGAGCACGGGGATCACCACGTTGATGAGAATATTGGCGAGCGGATGCTCCTTGGGCTTATGGGACACGCGGGCAAACAAAGCAGCGCGGGCGGCGTGGGAAAGAAAATTCCCGTTCAGCGGTACAATCCGTGGGTTTCAATCCACGCCGCGACATCAGGAGGCAGCCAGCCTCCGGCCGTGCCGTCAGCATTACGGATTCCGGTCGCCGAGGCGGGATGGACGCCGACGAGTGTATGCAAAACATATCCCGGCCGCGCTTGTGGCGTGATCCCGGCGCGGGGAAACACGATAAATTCCACGCAGGCGGCGAGCTTTTCCGGATGGGTCCAGCGCGGCAAGGCGTCCCACTGGTCGGCACCCATCAGCCAGAATAGCCGTGCGTCGGGAAACTCGGCGCGAAACGATTCGGCTGTCTGCCACGAGAATGATGGCTCTTCGCGTTGCAGCTCGCGTTCATCGACAACCGCCCACGGGAAATCATGCGTGGCGGCCTTGAGCATCGCCGCGCGATGTTGCGCGGATGCCGGTGGCATGCCGGATTTGTGCGGCGAAATGCGGCAGGGGACGAAGCGCACTTCATCGAGCGCCATGGCATCGCGCGCCACGGCGGCGATGTGCAGATGGCCGAGGTGGACGGGATCGAATGTTCCGCCGAAGATCGCGATGCGTGATTCCGTCATGATTGTTGGATGATGCCGAAGGTGCGCTGCAATTCCACGGCGATGACGTCCCTTGCTTCGTTCATGGGAATGTCTCGGCCGGCTTCGTTTTCCAAGCAGGTCATCGCCACGCCGTCGAGGCCGCAGGGAGTGATGAAAAAAAACGGTGGCAGGCTTTGGCGGGTGATGTTGATCGCGAAGCCGTGCATGCTGACCCACTTGCGCACGCCGACGCCGATCGATGCCATTTTTCGATTTTCCACCCAGACACCGGTCAGGCCGCCGCGGCGTGCCGCGCTCACGCCGAACTGCGCACAGGAACGGATGAGGGCGTCTTCGATGTGGCGCAAGTGGAGATGAAGATCGCGCTCGCGGCGGTTGAGATCGAGAATCGGATAACCAACGAGTTGTCCCGGCCCGTGATATGTCGCCTGGCCGCCGCGATTGGTTTCAAAAACCGGATGCGGAAGGGCGCCCGAAGTGCTGCGCAGCGAAGATTGATCCCGGATTCTGCCGATGGTGTAAACCGGTTCGTGTTCTAGCAGAAACACGGTTTCCACCGCTTCGCCGGCGAGCATGGCGGCGACGTGTTGTTCCTGCATGTTCAGACCCGCTTGGTAAGAAAGCGGGGCGTCTAGCTTGGAAATGACTGGAGGAGAATTCAAGGGGCCGCGGGAACGGGCCAGTCTTTCCACGAATCGGGGACGGTTTCAAGCCGGAGCGCCGAATCTTCAGATCGGCATCTTTTAAACCATCGTGGACCGACCTCACACCAAGCGGCGATCGAAGAGTCGTTGTTTCAAGGGATCGGAAGCCTGGAGATGAGCGATCGCCACGGCAAGAGCATCGGCGGCGTCCGCCGGGGGGGATTCGGCGAGGCCGAGCAGGGCGCGGACCATAAACGCAACTTGTGTTTTGTCCGCAGCGCCATTGCCAACCACCGCGCTTTTCACTTTTTTTGGCGGGTATTCGTAAACCGCGAGACCGTGATCCGCAGCCGCGATGAGTGACGCCGCACGCGCCGCGCCCATCGTGATCGCCGTCTGGTGGGACTGCACGTAAATGATCCCTTCCACCGCCACTTCGTCCGGTTGAAATTTGACGATGAGGTTGGCAAGGTGCGTACGGATCGCCGCCAGCGCGGCCGATTGGATGATTCTCGCGGGGATGGTGATGACTCCGTAGTCGAGCACTATCGGCCTGCGCACATCGCCCTCCAATACAGCATAGCCGGTGTTTCTCACGGCGGGATCGATTGCGAGGACGCGCATTCCCGTTGTTTATGATATTTCCGTGGCGACGCGGATGAGCAGATCGTCGCTGTCCACTTGATCGCCTTTTTTGACGAGCACGTCCTTGATGGTGCCGTCAGCGTTGGCAGAGACGGTGGTGAGCATTTTCATGGCTTCGAGGACAAGGAGCTTATCGCCGGCTTTGACCTCCTGGCCGGGAGCGACTGCGACTTCAGTGACCATGCCGGGCATCGGTGCGCAGGCTTGGTCCGGGGCGAGCGGATCGCCTTTTTCGCGGGCAGCCTTGACGGAACCGCCGAGCGATTTGTCGACGACGATGGATTCGCGCGGCATGCCGTTGAGTTCGTAGAACAAGGCGCGGTTCCCCAGGCTGTCCGGCTCGCCGATGGAGATGAGTTTGATAATGAGGATTTTTCCGGGGTCGATTTCCACTTCGATTTCCTCGCCGATGTGGAGGCCGTAAAAAAACGCGGGGGTCGGCAGGCTGCCGAGATCGTCATACTTGCGGCGGAACGCGGTGAAGTCCGCAAAAACCTGCGGATACATGAGGTGGGAGTAGAGGTCGTCCTCGCTGGCGGGGCGGCCGAGTTTGTCGGACAACTCGGCGCGGGTGACGTCGAGATCGACCGGTTCAGCGAGTTCGCCGGGACGTTTGGTGGTCGCCTTTTTATTGCCGAGCACGACTTTCTGGACATCGGCAGGCCAGCCGCCATCGGGTTGGCCGAGGCCGCCGGCAAGCATGTCGATCACGGATTCCGGCCAATCGATGGAGCCGGGTTTCAGTTTCGGAACGTCGGAAGGTTTGATGCCGCGGGTGATGAGGAACATCGCCATGTCGCCCACGACTTTCGACGACGGCGTGACCTTGACGATGTCGCCGAAGAGTTGGTTCACATCGGCGTAGGTGCGGGCGATTTCGCGCCAGCGGTGGCCGAGGCCCATGCCGTTGGCCTGCTCGCGGAGGTTGGTGTACTGGCCGCCGGGCATTTCATGTTCGTACACCTCGGCGGTGCCGGAACGCGGGGCGGAGTCGAACGGTTTGTAGAATCCAAGAACGTGTTCCCAATAGTCGGAAATTTCGTTGAGGGAATCGAAGTCGAGTTGCGGATCCTGCGGGGAGCTCGCGAGGGCGGCGCAAACGGAATTGAGGTTGGGCTGCGAAGTGGAACCGGAAAGCGAGGCAATGGCGAGGTCGGCGATGTCAACGCCGGCGCGGGCGGCGGCGATGACGGACGCGGCATTGAGGCCGGAGGTGTCATGAGTGTGGAAATGAATGGGGATGCCGATTTCCTGTTTGAGGGCGTGGACCAGATTGTAGGCGGCCTGTGGTTTGCAGAGTCCGGCCATGTCCTTGATGCACAGGATGTGTGCGCCCATTTTCTCAACTTCCTTGGCTTTCCCGACGTAGTATTTGAGCGAATACTTGTCTCGTTTGGCATCAAGGATATCTCCGGTATAACAGATGGCAGCCTCGCACAGCGGCTTGCCGTGTTCCCGCACGGCTTCCATCGCCACCTTCATATTCGGCAAATAATTGAGCGAATCGAAGATGCGGAAAATGTCCATGCCGCTGTCCGCCGCATGTTTCACGAAGCCGGCGACGACGTTGTCCGGGTAGTTCGAGTAACCGACCGCGTTCGAGCCGCGGAATAACATCTGGAAAAGGATGTTGGGCACCTTTTCGCGAAGATCGCGCAGGCGTTCCCACGGGCATTCGCTGAGGAAGCGCATGGCGGAGTCGAACGTCGCGCCGCCCCACATTTCCAAGGAAAATAGCTGGGGAAGATTCGCGGCATAGGCATCGGCGATGCGCAGCATGTCCACGCCGCGCATGCGGGTGGCGATGAGCGATTGATGCGCGTCGCGCATCGAGGTATCGGTGATGAGCAGGCGTTTCTGATCGAGAATCCATTTCGAAAAACCATCCGGCCCGAGGGTGGAGAGAAGCTGCTTGGTTTGGTCCGCAATGGGGAGAGTGGATTTTCCTGAAGCGGGAACGGGCGCGGGTAGCATCGGCGCGGCAGGACGCCAGTTTTTCGCGGCCGGATTGCCGTTGAGCGTGATATCGGAAAGATATGCCAAAGTGCGGGTGGCGCGGTCGCGCTTTTTCTTGAACTGGAAGAGCGAGGTTTTGGTATCGATGAGTTTTGTATGCGCCTGGCCGGTGCGGAAGGTGTCATCGGCGATGACGTTCTCGAGAAACGGGATGTTGGTCTTCACACCGCGGATGCGGAACTCGCGCAATGCGCGGTCCATCCGCTGGCAGGCGATCTCGAAGCTACGGCCCATCGCGGTGACCTTCACCAGCATGGAATCATAAAACGGCGTGACCACCGAACCGGCATCGCCGGTGGCGGAATCGAGCCGGATGCCAAAGCCGGCGGCAGAACGATAATTCAAAATCCGGCCGTAATCGGGCGCGAAATTTTTCCCCGGATCCTCGGTGGTCACGCGGCACTGGATCGCAAATCCATGGCACGGCATTTCATCCTGCGGCGGAATGGCGATTTCGTCGCCGAAGATCGATTTTCCTTTTGCGACAAGGATTTGCGAACGCACGAGATCGATGCCGGTGACGCACTCAGTGACGGTGTGCTCGACCTGGATGCGCGGGTTCATCTCGATGAAGAACCAGTCGTTTTTGTCCATGTCGTAGAGGAACTCGACGGTGCCGGCGTTGTTGTAGCCGATGCCCTTGGCGAGTGAGACAGCCGCATCGCAAAGCTCCTTGCGGACTTTCGGATCGAGATTCACCGCCGGGGCGACTTCGACGACTTTTTGGTAGCGGCGTTGCACGGAACAATCGCGTTCATAGAGATGGACGACATTGCCGTGTTGGTCGCCGAGAATCTGGACCTCGATGTGCTTGGCGCGGGAAATGTAGCGCTCGAGGAAAACCGCGGAATTTCCGAAAGCATTGAGCGCTTCATTTTGTGCTTCCGCGAGCAAGCCGGGAAGTTGCGATGGTTTTTCGACCACGCGCATGCCACGCCCGCCGCCGCCGAAGGCCGCCTTGATGATGAGCGGAAAACCGATTTCGTGTGCCACCGTCAGCGCCTGATCGGGATCGATGATCGGGTTTTCGGTGCCGGGCAGGGTGGGGACGTTGAATTTGTGCGCCAGCGTGCGGGCGGCGGTTTTGTCGCCCATGTTTTCCAGCAAATCCGGCGAGGGACCGACGAAAATAATCCCCTCGCGCGCGCAGGCCCGGGCAAACCCGGCGTTTTCCGATAGGAATCCGTAACCCGGATGGATCATCGTCACTCCCTTCGATTTCGCGAGTGCGACGATGCCCTCGACATCAAGGTAAGCGCCGACCGGACCTTTTGATTTGTCGAGCTGGTAGGCTTCGTCCGCCTTAAAGCGATGGATGGAAAAGCGGTCTTCCTCGGCGAAAATCGATACCGTGCGCAGACCGAGTTCGGTGGCGGCGCGGAAAATGCGGATCGCGATTTCGCCGCGGTTGGCGGCCATGAGTTTGCCTGGAGTTTCGAGAGCTTCCGGAGTCATTGCTGCGGAATTGGTATCAGGCAGGGCAGGGGCGCAAAGGGAAAAACATGCGCCCGGCCCGTTCAAGAAAATCCCTTCCCATCACCCGCCAACCTTGCGCCGAGCTGTCGTTCTACCGTCCGCGCTCGACCGGGCAGGCATGCAGTGAATCTCCGTCCACTCTGAGCAGTCCGCAGGTAGTCCCGCCTGCGGCGGCACTCGCCGCTCTAAAATTGGAAACAGTGGATACCGGGAAGTTTTCCGATGACGGCCCATTGCTCACGGCGATTTTCCGCCTTACAAATCATCGAGCGGACTCGCCGCCCTGCCCGTCAGAGCATGCACCACGTGCGAAAAACCCCGAAGGCCTGTAGGGGTTTTGGACAGGAGCTTTGGCGACATGCCCCGCAGGGGTGAGCGGGCTGGCGGAGCCCGCGAATCAATAATTTCCGTCGTCTTCACGTTCGTGTGCCTCAGCTCCCGGATCGCTGATTTTCCAATGGACAGCTATAAAGCAATTGACCATTTTCCGATCGGACAATTAACCGATTGTTCGGCGACTTCGCACGCGTCCCGTAGAATGATCATCTAAGCTTCATGTATGGCGTCCCATCCGATTTGCCGCTTCAGCAGTTCATCGACGCAACTCTCGACCAGATTTGCATCGGCGAGCACCAACTACAGCTTCACTTCTCAACGACCGTGAGTGCCATCGACATTCAACAGGGCAAGTTCCCGGAGCCGAGGAGTGTCTCGGTCGAGAGTGCGTGGGAGTTGCGCGATCACTCGGGTGAGATTCTCGACCAGTGGCAGGAGCATTCCGAGCGGGACAGCTATTCGATTCATCAGCTTTTGGGTCGGCCTGTGACAGCGTTCCGCATTGATCCGCCACATTCGGTCACCCTCATTTTCGACACAGGCGCAGCATTGACGATCTATGACGACTCAACACACTACGAATCGTTCTCCATACAGCCTGGAGAGATTTATGTTTAGCATCTCTTTTACGTCCTCACCAACGTCGCCGAACCATGCGCTGCAGCGAACCGCTCCGTGCGTCACGCTGACTGCTGCACGCCATCCCGCCGCCCGCGCCCATCCTGCCCCGCCGCCTTTCCGCAGCCAGCGCGCCGCGCTCCGCAGTCGCTGAGCTTGGGGTCGTTCGGCAAAAGATCAAAGATGGAAGCTGACATCACCAATGCACTGATCAGGTGCACAAGAGTCGATCAAGCTGCGCAACCTGCGTTCGAGCTTGTGAGGGACGACTTGGATCTTTGGGTGCGTGAGCTTCCAGAGAATTTCAGTGAAATTGTCGGAGATCTTTTGAAGATTCGCCCGCTTCTACGGCAATTGAGAACCGGCAGTTCGGACTACACGTTGCATTTGGCAGCTACTATTGATGAGATGCATTCACTGGCAATCCCTCCAGCGTTAGCTGAGATTGCTGGCGACTGTGGATTTGTGATCGAATTGATAGCCGCTCCTTTATAGCCAATGCCGAACAAGCCATGGGATGTAGACCGATTGCCAAAATAGATTTCCGAAAAACCCGCAAAAAAGACTGGTACG
>JAZKIZ010000017.1:0-92008 GCA_040384605.1 Verrucomicrobiota bacterium | reverse complement strand
CATTCGTGGCATTCGTGGCATTCGTGGCATTCGTGGCATTCGTGGCATTCGTGGCATTCGTGGCGTTGGTGGCGTTGGTGGCGTTGGTGGCGTTGGTGGCCGTGTCCGCATGGTCCGCGTTGTCGGCATTCTTGGCGTTATCCGCGTTTTTTGCGTTGTCCGCGTTTTTCGCGTTGGTGGCCGTTGTTGCGGTTTTGGCATGGTTCGCAGTCGTGGCGGTAGCGGCCAACGTTGCTGTGGTAGCGTTGCCTTTCAGGATTCCGGTGAATGTTCCGGTCGTGGTTCCTCTCAATTCGAGGTTGCTGGCGAGTCGGGACCCTCCCAGCGCACCGGCTGCCAACCGCGAAGGCGGGATCTTGCCTTTGATGTTTTTGCCAAGGATCTTGACTTTTTTGAGTCCGGAACCATTGCCATGGATCACCCCTGCAAGGTAGCTGTGCTTGTGGTGGGCGTCGTTGCCGATGCGGATGCGGTTCGACTCTTTCTTTTTTCCGGGATGGTCGATGTAGATGTTGTCGTTGCCGGTGATGACTCTGGCGCCGGCGTCCACGCCGATGCCAATGTTGTTGGCACCCTTGTTTTTGAGTAGTGCACCGTCACCGATCGCGACATTGAAGCTGCCGGTTTGGTTTCGAAACAACGCCTGGAACCCGACCGCAGTGTTGGACACGCCGGTGGTGATTTTTTTGCCAGCCTGATTTCCGACGCTTGTATTGGTCTGCGCGGACGCAGGCATGACAGAAGCGGCGATCAACGTGAGGCCCATGATGATGGACGGGGGGATGGGGGTCTTCATAGTTTTGTTCTGTTGGGAGTTCCCCACAAGCCGTGAAGGATCTAACACCTAACATCTAACAATACTTGGCTTGGGGGGAAGCACTCCCAAACCAAATAGAATTCGAAAAAGCAGTCAATGTTTTTTTGCCGTTGGGGCTCAATTTCAATGACAGCGAAAACTCCACACCGGTTAAGACAACCTAACATTTTACACGATTTTCGTTAGATCATGTTCCGTTCCAACGAACGCTGAAACAGTGTGAACCGTAAGAATACCTACAAGCTCGTCACTCCCTTGTTTCCATCGGGGGCTCCCAGGCCGCCAATCACGATCTGATGTTCCGTACAACTCGTGCTTTATGGCACCGGCAATATCCGCAAACTCACGATCGAACTTCGCCAATAGGATTTGATCATCCGACCTCTTTTACGATGGCACTTCGGCGGGTCAGGATAGAATCGGTATCATTCCTTCGAGTCGGTCGGGCGGCTCGGCGGCTCCCAGCGCGGGGCGGGAAGCGCGCCAGTGCCGGCATCGCCAGCGCGGTGTTGATCCAGAATCGCATCGGCGATGGCATCGGCCATTTTTTCCCGGTAGGACGCGTTGGCGGCAAGGCTCGCCTCCTGCCGCTGGCTCAGATAACCGAGCTCAAGAAGCAGGCACGGCATGTCTGGATTCCGCGTGAGGCGGAGGCGGCGGCGAACCATGCCGCGGTTCGCACTTTCCGCGGGCGAAATGCCAAGCATCGCGCGCTGGCAACGCACGGCAAGACCGTGGGAATCGACGCGCCAGTAATACGTTTCCGGCCCGCGCACATGACCGGGGCCACTGTTGAAGTGAATGCTGACGAGGATCGCGTCGCGATAGCGGTTCGCCGCGTCCACGCGGTCGTCGAGATCGATAAACACATCGGAATTCCGCATCATCACCGCGCGGACTTTGCCGCCAATCTTGGATTTCACGCGCCGTGCGACATCCAGCGCGAGGTCTTTTTCTTTCTGTCCCGTGAAACGGCTCACCGCACCGGGATCATGACCGCCATGTCCGGCATCGATGATGACGGTGGAAAACCCGCGCGGTCCGGAGCGGTGGCCCCACTCGTCGTTTGGAGAACTGCCGGACGGCCGGGACGGGCCGCGGGACGTTGAGCAAGAGGAAAAGACGACCAGCGAAGCTGCAGCGGCAACGGGAAAAAGTTTCATCAGCGGCGGCACTTTCCGGCATCCGGCCACAGCCGGCAAGCGGCGAAAACAGAAAACAAAACATGCCGTCGGCGGGTTTTAGAGGACGATTGACACGACCGGTGATGAATTGAAACTGAAGCGCATGAAACCAAGATATTGGATTCCGCCCATTGCGGCCATCGCCATCGTTCTGGCTTGGAACATCTGGCAACACCGGGAACTGAAACGGGTCGAGCAAGAAAACGCGGCGCTGAAGGTGCAAACCACCGCAACACTAAAAGGCCGCCGCGCCGGATCGGATCAGACGAGTCCCCCCCGGATGATGGAGGACTGGCGCGATGTTGCCGCGAAATTCGCCAAGGCCGCGGAAAGCGATGGAACTGAGGAAGACGAGGCGAGCCTGCAGGAGATGATCGCGATCCAGGACCGGATCAACGATATGAGCGGCAGCGAGCTTGCCGCGGCGCTCGATGACATTTCCAAGATGGACCTCAGCGAGGAAGACAAGGCCGCACTTGAGGAAACCCTCATCGATCCGCTGATCGAAAAGGATCCCAAGCTGGCGCTCGACAAGTTCGCCGAGCGGATCAAGAGCGATGAAGACGGTGTCGGCTGGAAACTTTCCGACGCGCTGGCGAACTGGGCGCGCGACGACTTGAAAGGCGCGACCGCGTGGCTCGACAAACAAGTCGCCGCGGGGTTGTTCGAAGCGAAGGCATTGGACGGGCGCAATGAATTGCTGCTCGATTTTGAAGCCGCAGTCGTCAGCGGATTGCTCGGTGCCAATCCGGAGGAAGCGGAACGCCGCATTGCCGCACTGCCGGAAGACCAGCGGCGCGATGCTCTGGAACGCATCACGTTTCCCGAACTCGGCGCATCCGCGCAATCCACCTACGCGGAACTCATCCGCGGCTTGGTGCCCGCGGACGAACGCCCGGGGTCCTTTGTCCACGTCGTGGACGAACTGGTGCCCGAGATGGGTTTCGATGGCGTGGACAAATTTTTTACCCAGGTGAGCGCAACCGATGAGGAAAAAACGGTTGCCGCGGAACAAGCGGCGAACGCGCAGATCGCGAACCTCGCCGCCGAGCGCGCCGTCACCGCCGCCGACGTGGATGCGATGCGCGCGTGGTTGCAAAAACATTCGCCGGCGGAAGTGAACGAAGTGACCGGCCATGCGCTCGCCGAAGCCGCGCAGGACGGTGGTGAATTCGACTTCACGCAAGCATCCGCCCTGGCGGAGGAATACTTCCGGAAAACAGGTGACGACAAAGTGATCATTGGGTTTCTCGAAAGTTTCTCGGCGCGGTCGAATCTCGCGGAAGCCCGGCCGCTCGCCGAGCTGATCCGCGATCCCGCCCGCCGTCAGGAAGTGCTCGATGAGCTTGAATGACCCGATGAAAAATTCCTGGCTGATAGGTGCGCTGATCCTTGGGATCGGCATGGTTCCCGGATTTCTCGACCTGCGGAGAATCCACGAACGGCGGCAGGAAAACGCGGCGCTCGTCGCACACGGGAAACACTCTGAAAACTCATCCGACCGGCGCGGCGAAAATCCCGCCGGCCGCGAGCGTCCGCCCCGCTACCGCTCGTCACCCGACCAAGATCCGCTTCAGGAAATCCTGCGAATCTCCAGAGCGCTGGACGAGCCGGACGGCACAAACAACGCCGGCGAATCCGCCGCGCTGATTGAAATGCTTTCCCAATTGGACGTCGAATCCCTGCGGCAAATTTTTTCCGCGTTGTCACGTGAGGAATCCATCTCCGCGCCAACACGCCGCAGCGTGATCGCTTTCACGTTGATGGCCCTCGCTGACATGCGTCCGGAAACCGTGCTCGCCCTCGCCGCGGATGGCGCGGTGGAGGAAACAGGCGCTGTTCCATTGGCTCTCGGCAACCTGGCGAAAAAGAACCCGCAGGCCGCCATGGCATGGCTGCAAGCCAACGCCCGTCTCAATGGCCCGGACCTGAACCATGCCAAACGATCCATGCTTGCCGCGGTCGCCAGCAACGATCCGGCGCATGCGTTGCAAATGATGGATGATCTCGGCTTCAAGCCCGGCGATGGCGGCATTGAGATGATTGCAACCGCTGCCGGGGAAAGTCCGGACAAACGCACGGCGGTGCTGGAAGCGATGCGGACGTGGCTCGCGAAGCTGCCCGAAAATCAACGGGCACAACAAACCAACACCGCACTCGCCGCGATCGCCCGCAATCTCCACGACGAAGACTTTGATTCGGTCACCGGTTGGATCGAAGACGTAGATCTCACAGCTGCGGAGATCGGTTCGTTCGCGGATGGCCTGAGCTACATGGAAACGAAGGACGAGACCGGCGAATGGATCGAGTGGCTGGGAAAAAACGCCGATTCCACCGCATCGGCCGGCGCAGTGACCGACCTGATGGGAGAATGGACTCGCCAGGATTATCAAGCGGCGGGCCGGTGGTTGGCCAAAGCCCCCGCAGGGCCGGCGAAGGAACAAGCGGTCGGCGCGTATGCGGAAGCCGTCGCGGAATATGACCCGCAAGTGGCGGTACAATGGGCGATGACTTTGCCCCAAGGAGAACGCCGCACCCGGGCCCTCGCCAACATTCATGCGAACTGGCCGGACAACGACAAGACGGGAGCCGCCGAGTTCGCGCAACGGCACGGCATTCCGGTGAACCCGCCCGAGGAGTGATACCCGATCTGAATATCATGGGGACTTTGAAGAAAATTGAAACCGCGAATCGAACGAATCCAGCGAATCTCCAATGCAGTGACTCAAACAATCGCAATTTCCAACCGCCAAGCCTCTTCTCATACAAAATCCGCAAAGCTCTTTCATCCCCGCAAATGGGTCCGTATAGGGTTTGTATGCCTTCGATCAAACGCCGTGACTTTCTCAATCTGTCCCCCGCCGGCCGCATCCCGCGCTTCAAACTGGCATGAGTTCTGCCGCTCTGGAAACGCTGATGCTGCCGTTCTCGGACGGCACGCTGGTGGTTCCTGCCCGTGCGCTTTTCCTTGGCGCCACGCCTCATCGCGCATTAGACGCATGGCCTGACATCACCGGCTGGCAACCTTTCAAACCGATTGCTGACGCATGGCATCGCGCGGGTTATCCAAGTGCCGATGTTTTGCCCGGAGGACGCTGGCCGGTTGTTCTCATTCTCCCCGGTAAATCCCGCGATGAAACGTTGCTGTGGTTTGCCCTCGCCCGCGAACGCCTGGAACCCGGCGGCACGATTGTCGCTGCGATGACCAATGAAACCGGCGCGCAACGATTCGAGAAGGAACTCGCCAAAGCAACCAGCGGCGTGGTCACCCAATCAAAGTCCAAGTGCCGCGTCTTTCACGCCACCGACAATGGCTGCTGGAACGGGAAAATCTTTTCCGAATGGCATGCGCTTGGCGGAATGAAACGAGTCGAAAACTCGGCATTTGTTACCCAAGCCGGTGTCTTCAGCCACGGCAGAATCGATGTCGGCTCGCGTCTGCTCGCCGATCGTCTTCCTGCCTCACTCCGCGGCAAGGTGGCCGACCTCGGTGCGGGCTGGGGATTTCTAACCGACGCGATTTTCCGCCGCTGTCCGGACGTCAAACACATCGACCTCTATGAGGCGGACTCGCGTGCTCTCGCTTGCGCCGGTGAAAATCTAACAGAATTTACCGCCCGTTGCAGCTTTCATTGGCACGATGTCGCCGCTGGCGTTCCGGGAGTTTACGACGCCATCGTCATGAACCCGCCGTTCCACACCGGCAAATCCACCGACCTTGCTCTCGGCCGCTCGTTCATCACCCATGCCCATGGCGCTCTCAGACGCGGCGGCAAACTCCTCCTCGTAGCCAATCGCCAACTTCCTTATGAGCCGCTTCTCCAAGAACTCGGCTTCTCCTTCCGCATCACCGGGCAAGACCCGACGTTCAAAGTCATCTTTGCCGGAAAACGTTGACAAGGAGCGCTGGTCTTTAGACCGGCATTTCTTCACATTCCTTCGTCGAAACAATGCCGGTCTGAAGACCGGCGCTCCCTCCAGCCCATGAAACTCGTCAAGCTGCTCGCCAATCTTGGTTACGGCTCGCGCCGCGAAGTGCAGGCCTTGATCAAAAAAGGCGCGGTCACCGGTGAATCCGGCCGCGTTCTCGGCGAGAAGGATTTCCCGCCGGTGGGATCGATTCGTTTTCGCGGCGAACCGCTCGATCCCCCGTCGCCTCTCATTTTGGTGATGAACAAACCGGTCGGCTACACATGCAGCACCGACGATCCCGGCGCGATCGTCTTCGATCTGTTGCCAGCGCGGTATGCATGCAGGAATCCGGTGCTTCACACCATCGGCCGGCTCGACAAGGAAACCAGCGGACTCTTGCTACTCACCGATGACGGCAAGCTGTCCCACCGCATCATCCATCCAAAGTCTGGTTGCGCGAAAGTGTACCATGCCACGCTCGATCGTCCGCTGGCCGGAAACGAAGCGGAGATTTTTTCCTCCGGCACACTCGTCCTGCACAACGAAACCAAGCCGCTGTTGCCTGCGCAGCTCACGGTTCTCTCGCCCACTGAAGTGCTCGTCACGTTGCATGAAGGTCGCTATCATCAGGTCCGCCGCATGTTCGCCGCCGTCGGAAACCACGTGCTCGACCTCAAGCGCATTTCCATCGGCGGTTTTCACCTCCCCGATGATTTTGAAGGAGGCGACTGGCGGCAAATGACGGCAGAAAATATCGAAAAAGTCTTTGGCATTCGAGCCAATTGATTCCCCCTCGAATCATGATCTTCAAGTCTCCGACCGCCTCGGGGGCTCACGCGTAAAGAAAATCATCATCGGTCACGGGCCATCTCATTTTGGTTTTTCCGCCGCAACCGTAGAAGGGCTTTCCAGGCCCGCCTCTTCGGTCCCGCTCTGACGGGCCAAGATGGCCCTTCTACATGGCTTTTCCACGCCGGTTTTTTGACCATCGTCATCACACATTCGAGATGGCGGGTGTGCGGAAACAAATCGAATGGCTGGACGTCGGTGAGCTGATAGCCGCTATCGCGCAGAATTTTCAGGTCGCGCACCTGCGTGGCGGGGTCGCACGAAACGTAAATCACCCGCTGGGGTCCGAAAGTGACGAGCTGGTTGAGGAATTCCGGTGTGCTGCCTTTGCGCGGTGGATCAATGACTACCGCGGTTTGCTCCGGCGGAAATTCGATCCCGGCAAAAATCGCTTCGGCGGAGGCAGTGAGGAAACGGGCGTTTGAAATGTTGTTTTGCAGCGCGTTTTGGCGCGCCCATTCACAGGAGGATTCGGAGACTTCGACGCCTTCCACTTGGTCGAAATTCTGCGCCAGTGTCAGCGCGAAAAGTCCAGACCCACAGTAAGAATCGACGAGATATTTCGCGCCACCCTGCAGCGCCATTTTTGCGACGTATCCGGTGAATTGCGGGAGAATGTATGGATTATTCTGAAAGAAATCGCCGGCCAGGAAGCGGAACTCCAGATTCCCCACCCGCTCGGTCACAGTGGCTTTGAAATCGGAGATGACTCCCTCTTTTGCGGCACGCATCAGGATGGTGGCACCGCGGCGAAAATCGGCCGCGTGACGGTGGATGCGGTCGCGCGCTGCCGGCAGCGCGGCATTGATTTCCTCCATCGCGATCTCACAACGCTGCACATCGACGATGAAGGACCCGGAGCCGGCGGCAAGGAACCCAATGCGATCGATCCGGCCATCGCGAGGTTGCTTGAAATGCGGTGTGATCTTTGAACGGTAGTTCCAGATTTTCTCCGAATGGGCACACGGGTTGACGGGAAATTCGATTCCCGCCATGTGAAGCAGAAGCTCACTGACCTGACGGGATTTCCATTCCAACTGACGTTCGTAGGAAAGGCTCTGATATTGGCAGCCGCCGCAGGTGCCGAAAAGCGAACAACGCGGTGTCACGCGGTCGGGCGAAGGTGCCAACACTTCGACGAGATCGGCATGGGAACAATTTTTGTCATTCCGCCAGACCCGCGCCCTCACCTTCTCCCCCGGCAGCGCGTAGGGCACAAATACCACCCAGCCGTCGATCCGTCCCACGCCCGACCCGAGATTGGTGAGCGCATGCACATCCACCTCGATCTCCTCGTGATACCGGAATGGCTGGGGATGAAATTTTTTTGGCGGGCGGGGTGTCACGGAAGAAATGAATATTGAATAATGAAAATTGAAAATTGGAAGAAGCCTTCCACTGATTACCCGGCACTTTCCCCAAAAAAACCGCCGCCCGGGAATCCAGACGGCGGCTGTGATGTTTTCAATGATCCGCGGACGAATCAGGCGCTTGCCTTGGCGGACTGGGCCTTGTTTTCCAGTGCCATTTTCGCTTGCGCGATGATGGCGGAAAACGCGGCGGCATCCGTCACCGCGAGATCGGCAAGGATCTTGCGATCCGCTTCGATCCCGGCGGCCTTCAGGCCTTCGATGAAACGCGAATAGGTGATGTCTTCTGCGCGGCAGGCGGCGTTGATCCGTTGCGTCCAGAGACGACGGAACTGGCCTTTGCGCTTCTTACGGTCACGGTATTCGTAGGTCATCGCCTTGCGGACGGCGTCCTTGGCGTAACGATAGAGTTTCGAGCGGAATCCGCGGAAACCCTTGGCCCGGAGCAGCACGCGCTTGCGGCGCTTGCGGCTGGCGGGTGAATTGGTGGCACGTGGCATGTTTTCGTTTGGTTGGAACAGGTCGTTGTTTTCAATCCTTCCGCAGTCTCACCTGTTCGTGTCTCCCCTCGCGGGGATCAGGCTGCGTGAAGGCCGTCCGATATCGCGGACGGGGCGCTTGCTGTAGTACGCTTCAGTTCAATGGAAAGGAAGGTTCTCCTTGACGTTTTTAATGTCAGCATCGGAAACGAGGGTCGCTTGGCCCAGCCTGCGCTTGCGCTTGCTGTTCTTGCCTTGCAGCAAGTGACGTGCTCCCTGGCTCCGACGGAGAACCTTGCCTGTTCCGGTGATCTTGAAGCGTTTGGCTACGGCTTTCCGTGTCTTTGCTTTACCTCCGACTCTTGGCATGGGGCGGGCAGGCTAGGGAGGCGCACCCGGCTGGCAAGCCAAAAGTAAGGATTTTTCAACGTTTTGGTTGCATCCGGAATGAACGGCAACAGCCGCATCATTGGCAGCAGTTTCCGACGAACCTGAAATCAACCAGCCGCTCCCGGAAACACCAGAAACGGCTGGTTACTGAACGCAAAAAATCACGCCCGCCAAGCTCAGAGCGGCAAGCCACCCGCCGAAAAGGCAAGATAAAAGACGACGGCAGCGAGGACGATGTTGACGATGGGAAGTGCCATGGTGCGGGAAAGTTGGGATTAGGAGAACAACTGGGAATAACTGCCCTTTTCCGGGTTATCTTCCGCATCGATCCAGACTTTCGCCGTCAGGATTTGGAAAACCAGTAGAACCAGCGCGGCCGCCAAGCCAACCCCGGCGAGGATCGTCACCACGCCTTCATTGGTGGATTCCTCTTCTTCCTCTTCCACGGCAAGCGCCGGGACTTGGGAGGGAGAAATGCCGGCAGCGATCGGCGCCGTGGGAGCCTGAAGTTGGACGGTTGCCTTGGGCAAACTTGGCGAACCCCCGGGTAGCGCAATCGTCGGCGCACCCCCCGGACGCATGGGTGCACCCGGAGCCGGTGCGCCACCGGGGCGGAGTGGAATGGTAGGTGCAGGCGCGCCAGGGCCGCCTCCACCGGGGCGGAGCGGAATGGTAGGAGCAGGCACCCCGTGGCCGCCCGGCTTGAGCGGGATGGTCGGCGAACCCACACGTAGGGGCGCGGTGGGCGCGACAGGAGAACCGCCAAGTTTGATCGTGGGCGCTGGAGCGGCAGTCGGCGGCGCGGCAGAACGGAGCGGAATCGTCGGCGGAGGTGCTCCCACCCTGGCGGTTGGGGCTCCAAGCGGACCAGTCATTGAGCCACCACCGGGAACCGGCGGGCGCGCCACCGATGGGGGGGCAAGTGGAACGGTGGCGGAAGGCACCGATGGAGCATCGGCCGCCTTGAGAGTCACGCGGACGGTTTCCTTTTTCAACGGCACGCTCGACGTCTGCTTTTTGAGCGGAACGCTTGAGGTGATTTTTGAGGTGTCTGGCTTGGGAAGATCGTTTTCGTTCATCAAATGCGGGATTTTTTGTTCGAGTAAATGAAGTAAGGCCAGCGCCCCTGGGGTTGTCAAACCCCCATGGCCGCAGCGGACGAAATAATTCGGCGGGCGGGGATATCGGTTTTTGTTGGCGTCCGCGCGCCTCCGGCATTCCAATCGGGGCCAGCAAATATGTCCGCAGAAAAGACAGCCATCTCGCCCACCCGCGCCCAGAATTTTCCGGAGTGGTATCAAGAAGTCATCAAGGCCGCCGACTTGGCGGAAACTTCGGAAACCCGCGGCTGCATGGTCATCAAGCCATGGGGCTACGGCATCTGGGAATTGATCCAGCAGCAGCTCGACCGGAAATTCAAAGCCACCGGCCACCAGAACGCCTACTTTCCGCTGCTCATTCCACTGTCCTACCTGGAAAAAGAAGCGGAGCACGCGGAAGGCTTCGCCACGGAATGCGCGGTAGTCACCCATCACCGGTTGGAAATGGTGAAAGATGAAGCGACGGGAAAAACCAAAATGATCCCCACCGGTGAGCTGGCCGAGCCGTATGTCATCCGCCCCACCTCGGAAACGATCATCGGCGCGGCGTTCGCGCGCTGGATCGAGTCCTATCGCGATCTGCCTCTGCTCATCAACCAGTGGGCCAATGTGATGCGCTGGGAAATGCGCCCGCGTTTGTTCCTCCGCACCGCGGAATTCCTCTGGCAGGAAGGCCACACCGCCCACGAAACCGCGGAGGAAGCCATCGCCGAAACCCGCATGATCCATCGGCTTTACGAAGAATTTCTTCGCGACCACCTCGCGATTCCGGTCATCCCCGGCGAGAAAACGGAGAACGAGCGCTTTCCCGGCGCCGACATCACGCTTACCGTCGAAGCGATGGTGCAGGACAGAAAGGCGATCCAAGCCGGCACCTCGCATTTCCTTGGTCAAAATTTCTCGAAAGCGCAGGAGATCCGCTTCACCGGCCGCAACGGCCAGGTGCAACATGCGTTCACCACTTCGTGGGGCGTTTCCACTCGCCTGATCGGCACTCTCATCATGGCCCACTCGGACGATGATGGCTTGGTCCTGCCGCCCCGCGTGGCACCCCAACACATCATCATCATCCCGGTGACACCAAAGCCGGACACGCGCGAGGAAGTCATCGCTTCCTGTCATGCCTTGGCCGAGACACTTCGCAATCAATCGTATTATGGCGATCCCTTGCGCGTGCATGTTGACAGCCGCGACATCGGCGGCGGCCTGAAAAAATGGGAGTGGGTCAAAAAAGGCGTGCCGATCCGCATCGAGATCGGACCGCGCGACATCGAAACCCGGAAGGTCTGCGTTGCCCGCCGCGATCGCCCCGTCGCGGAAAAAGACTTTATGATGAAGGACGATTTCCTTCGTCAGGTGCCAAGCATTCTCGGCGATATCCATCAATCGTTGCTCGGCCGCGCCACCGCGTTGCGCGATGAAAACATCATCGCTTGCGGATCAGCCGCGGATTTCGAAGCGCACTGGGCTTCCGAAAATCCGGGTTGGCTTTACACTCCCTGGGCCGGCACCGCGGAAGAGGAAGACGCGCTTTCCAAACAACACAAAATCACCATCCGCTGCATCCCGGTATCCGATGACAGCCTGCCGGCAAACCTCCGCGAAACCGCCCCAGGCAAGTGTTTTCTCACCGGTCGCGACGCCACCGTGATGGCGCTTTGGGGACGCAGTTATTGAACCGATGCTTGAAGACGCCTGGATTTCCACCGAGACGGGAAAGCCCTTCCAGCACTGCGTGCATTGCCGGTTTCCGCTCTTGGAAACCGAAGTGCCGTGGCTGGTGAACAAACATTACCGGCGCGGCGAATGCATTATCGAATACGCCATCTGCCAAACGTGCCGCGATGAAATCGCCGCCGGATTTTCCGATGAATCCAAGGCCGCCATCCGCGAGTTTTTGGAAACCCACATCGATTGGCCCAAGCGTCTCGCCGACTTCATGCGGTTGGACGACCCGCGGCAGCGCCTCGATGCCTGCGTGAAATGCGAACTGCCGCGCGGAGAAGCGACGGAGTTCGCCATCTCCGGCGTCTTCGATGAAGGCGGCATCCTGATGGAGGGAGCGCTACCCCTGATGCTCTGCGGCGGCTGCACCCGCGAAATGGCCAACGCACTATCTCCAGCCAGCCGCGCGGCGTGGCAGGATTTCATTGTCCAGCACTTCGCCGGTCCTGCCAGTGATGCATCCGGCTTCCCCGGGATGACCTAATCCCCAATCCGCATATCATGTGGACTGCGATGAAAAACTGAACCGCAGCTTCCATGCGAAAGAAGGAAACCGCCAATCTGGAACTGGCACAACAGATTCTCACCGCTCAACCATCCACGCCTTCCTGCGGGGCTCCGCGCGCGCCCGCTTCGCGGTCCAGCACCAGCAAACTCGCTGGATCGTCACCCGCGAGAATCAAGCGATCGAGCATGTCGCGCACGCTTTTCTCCTCCTCGATCTGCTCGTTGAGAAACCACAACAGAAGATTCTTGGTCGCGTGGTCGCGCACCTTTTCCGCCAGATCATAAAGGTCATTGATCTGCTTGGTGACTTTCCGTTCCTGTTCGAGGCTTTGTTGGAAAACATCAATCGGATTGGTGAACTCGCATTTCGGCTTGGCCAGCGGTTCGAGTTCCACCTTGGCATCGCGATCAACAATGTAGTGATAGAACTTCAGTGCGTGCATGGTTTCCTCGCGACTCTGGTTGAACATCCAGTTCGCAAAACCCCTATACGGCGTCCGTTCGAACCATGCCGCCATCGCCAGATACGCGTAGCTCGATTCCATCTCATGGTTGATTTGCGCGTTCAGCAGCTTGGCGAGTTCTTCGTTCATCACGTTCTACCTAGCAGCTTCGCCGGTCATATGCAACCGGCGGAATGGTGCAACGAGCCTCTTGCTTTTTCCCCGCGGGTTTCTTATGCATCGCATCGCATGAAATCACCACTCCTCATCGCTGCCTCGCTGGTCTGTGCCACCCTCCTGCCCAGCTGCCTCCAGCACGAAACCACCATCAATTTGAAAACCAACGGCAGCGGCACACTCGTTGAGGAAACCCGCTTTGGCGCACAAATGGTTGCCATGCTCAGCCAAATGCCGGCGGGCGAAACCGGCAAGGATCCATTCGCTGAAATGTTTTCCGAAGAAAAAGCCAAAGCCCGCACCGCCAAACTCGGCGACGGCGTGACCTTCGAGAAAATCGAAAAGATCGATGCCAACGGTGCCAAAGGCGTGCGCATCATCTACAAATTCGCCGATATCAACAAACTCCAGATCAGCCCCGGCAGCGGCATGAGCGATCTCAATCCTGAGGCCCAGCCAGCTGGCCAACCCAAGCCCCAGCCCATCCGTTTCAAACTTGAGGGCGATGATCTGACGGTCGAAATGCCCAAGCCACAAAAATCCGACAAACCCGCCGACGCAAAACCGAAGGATCCGGACGCCGACAATCCGCAAGCCGAAGCCATGGCCAAGCAAATGATGAGCGACATGAAAGTTTCCCTGAAAATCGTCGCCGTCGATGGCATCGACGAAACCAATGCGACCCACCGCGATGGTGCCACCGTGACCCTGATGGAAATGGATATGGGTAAAATCCTCAATCAGCCCGGCGCCTTCAAAAAACTCCAAAACGCTGACGATGAAGATCCCGCAGCGACCATGGCAGTGCTCAAGGGCATCGATGGCATGAAGTTCGAAACCAAGGAAAAGATCGTCATCGACCTGAAGTAATCTGATCTCCCTTTTGTCCTCCTCCACGCCCGGGTGCCACCGTCCGGGCGTTTTTCATGCCCTGAACTGGTAAAACTGAAATACTGAAATCTTCTTCCTTCGCGCCTTTGCGCTTGGCGGTTCCCATTTTTGTGGTCGCACAGCAGGCCGAAGGGAAGAATGCCGGTCTAAAGGTCGGCGCTCTGGCCCATCTCGCCGGCCAATATCCCCTTGAATGGCAGCGCCGCATCCGCTTCCCTCCGCCCCGCCATGTCCGAACGCAAGACTCTCGAAGAACGCAGCCAGATGACCGATCTGGAACGCCTCCGCCATTCCTGCGCCCACGTCATGGCCACCGCGATTTTGAAACTCTGGCCCGATGCCCAGTTTGCCTACGGCCCGCCGATCGAGAACGGCTTTTATTACGACTTCGAAATGCAGCACCGCATCACCCCGGAGGATTTCGAGAAAATCGAAGCCGAGATGCGCAAGATCGCGAAGGACAATCAGAAATTCGAACGCAAGGTGATCTCCCGAGAAGAAGCGAAGGTCCTTGCCGAATCCGGTCGTCTCGGCGGGCTTGCCGAACGTCCGGAAAATCCTTCCCGCTTCAAACTCGATCTCATCGACAAAATTCCCGAAGGCGAGGAAATCTCCTGCTTTCAAAACGGCGAGTTCATCGACCTCTGCGCCGGCCCGCACGTCGGCTACACTTCCAAGTGCAAAAACGTGAAACTCATGTCCGTTTCCTCGTCCTTCTACATGGGCGATGAATCGAAAGGCCAACTCCAGCGGCTTTACGGCACCGCGTTCGAAAACAAGGAATTGTTAGAAGAACACCTCACTCGTCTCGAAGAAGCCAAGAAACGCGATCATCGCCGCCTCGGCAAAGAGCTCGGACTTTTCCACATTGATGAAGCCGTCGGCCAGGGCCTCGTCCTTTGGAAACCGAAAGGCGCGCTCGTCCGTCGCGCGTTGCAGGAATTCATCACCGCCGAGCTCGACAAACAAGGTTACAGCCAAGTCTTCACCCCGCACATCGGCAAGCTCGATCTCTACCGCACTTCCGGCCACTTTCCCTACTATCAGGAAAGCCAGTATCCGCCCATCACCGAGCGCGACACGCTGGAAAAACTCGCCGACGAAGACGCCACCTGCGCCACCCTCATCAACGGCCTCAACGACGGCACCTACGAAGGTTACCTCTTGAAGCCGATGAATTGCCCGCACCACATCAAGATCTTCGCCAGCGATCATCATTCTTACCGCGATCTTCCCGTGCGCCTCGCCGAGTTCGGCACCGTCTATCGTTGGGAACAATCCGGCGAGCTCGGCGGCATGACCCGCGTGCGCGGTTTCACCCAGGATGATGCCCATCTCTTCTGCACGCCCGATCAAGTCGCCGCCGAAGTCAAAGGCTGCCTCGATCTCGTCAAAAAAGTCCTCAACACCCTCGGCATGCACGACTACCGCGTGCGCCTTTCCCTCCGCGATCCAGAGAGTGACAAATACGTCGGCTCGCCGGAAAACTGGGACAAAGCCGAAGCCGCCTTGCGCGATGCCGTGCAAACCCTCGGCGTCGAATACACCGAAGAACTCGGCGAAGCCGCTTTCTACGGACCGAAAATCGACTTCGTTGTCAAAGACGTCATCGGCCGCGATTGGCAGCTCGGCACCGTGCAGGTCGACTACAACTTGCCCGTGCGTTTCGGTCTCAGCTACGTCGGGCCCGACAACCAACCGCACGTTCCCGTCATGATCCACCGTGCGCCGTTCGGTTCATTGGAACGTTTCACCGGTCTTCTCATCGAGCACTTTGAAGGGAAATTCCCCACCTGGCTCGCTCCTGAACAAGTCCGCATTCTTCCCATCTCGGAAAAAACCATCGACGCCGCCGAAGCCGCAGCCGAACAACTCGCCAACCTCGGCGTCCGTCTCAGCGTCGATCGCACTTCCGATAAAATCGGCGCGAAAATCCGCAACGCCCGCCTCGACCGCGTCCCTTACATGCTCGTCATCGGCCAACGCGAAGCCGACGAAGGCACTGTCTCCGTTCGCCACCTCGTCAAAGACGACCTCGGGGCCAAACCCTTGGAAGAGTTCCTCGCGGAGATCACCGGGGAAATTTCCGAACGGAAACTGTGAGAGTCACCAGAAATGGTGGCTGACGCGGCCCGCGGCAGGCCGTGTCGGAGGCGGCCCGCCTCCGCATGGATGTAAGATCTCGGCAGCGCATCATACGAAATTCAAATATCCTTTGGCCTTCGGAGAAATTGATACAGGATTACCCGCCGCAACACCTTGGTGCCTTGGCGGTTCTCTTCATTTGTGATTTCATGCTTCAAGCGCAGCGCCCTCTTTCTTCTACAAAAGAATCAAAACATCCGAGTTCGGGCTTGCATATGACGTAATCCGGAGTATGGCTCCGCCCGCCTCACCGCCCCGGTCGGGGCGAAGGACCGGCAACCGGTCCGCCCTTTTCCGTTCTTCATCGATGAGAGAGTTGGTTTGAGGTTTCCCCACAAAGACTCATCGACATGCCCGCCACCGGAAATCCCGGCACGAGGCAGGCCAATTAGAACATGACCACGACCTCATTTGAGGCGCTCCCTTTGGCGGCGCCGCTTCACCGCGTTTTGCGCGAACTTGGATACAACACGCCATCGCCCATCCAGGCGCAGGCGATTCCCCTGCTCCTTCAAGGGCGCGATCTGCTCGGTTGTGCGCAAACCGGCACCGGAAAAACCGCCGGCTTTGCGTTGCCGATCCTGCACGCATTGCATGAAAACCCACGCCCCGCCCGGCAAAAATGCTGCCGCACACTGGTGCTTGCACCGACGCGCGAGCTCGCCGCGCAGGTCGGCAAGAGCTTCACGACCTATGGCAAATATGTGCGGTTCTCCCAAACACTCGTCTACGGCGGCGTCGGCCACGTGCCGCAGATCAAGGCAATGCGCGGCGGCGTGGACGTCCTGGTGGCAACGCCGGGCCGCTTGCTTGATCTGATCGAACAACGCCACGTCGATCTTTCGCAGGTGGAATTTTTCGTCCTCGATGAAGTGGATCGCATGCTCGACATGGGTTTCCTGCGCGACGTGCGGAAAATCGTTTCCCTCCTCCCCGCCAAGAGGCAGTCGTTGTTTTTCTCGGCAACACTCGCACCCAGCATCGTGGAACTCGCGCAAACAATTCTGCGCGATCCCGCGAAGGTGAGCATCGCGCCCGAGGTGACCACGGCGGAAAAAATCGAGCAGCAGGTATGTTTCCTGACCAAGGAAGCAAAACGCCCATTGCTGGAACAACTTCTGCGGGCGCAAACCACGGCGAAGGAGGGAAAACTCACCATCGTCTTCAGCCGCACGAAACACGGTGCCAACAAGCTGGCGAAAAGTCTGTGCCAGGCGGGCATCCAGGCTGACGCGATCCACGGCAACAAATCCCAAGCGCAACGCGACAAAGCACTGGAACGGTTTAAACAAGGTCTTACGCCGGTTCTTGTGGCCACGGACGTCGCCGCACGCGGTGTGGACGTGCGCGATGTCGGACTCGTGGTGAATTTCGACCTGCCCAACGAGCCGGAAGCATACGTCCACCGCATCGGCCGGACGGGTCGCGCCGGCGCTGACGGCCGCGCCATTTCCTTCTGCTCGGAAGACGAACTCGAATACCTGCGCGATATCGAAAAAATCATCCGCATGAGCATTCCGAAACATGCCGACCATCCGTGGCATGCCGAGGCTTTGGCGGAACAACACGCCCGCGGACGTGTGAAATCCGCTGCTCGTCAGGAAAACCGTTCATCACACGGTGGCAATCGCCGCCGGGGCGGCGGCAGCAACGGTGCCCGCAATGGCCGTCGGGGTGCGTCCGCAATGGCCCGATCACCCGGCTGACAGTCCGGAAATTCATGCGGGAAAGCCCCGGATTTTCAGAAAAATCGGTTGCCATACCGTAGGGGTGCGTACACATTTCGCGACGAAACCTCACCAAAACGGGCAACTCACTAATGTTTATACTTCCCGAGCCATCTCCCCTTTCGCCGGACCTCAAGCAACCACTGGAATCCGCGCTTGGCCGCCTTGATCCGCTGCAACGCGCGTGGCTCGGCGGCGTCTTGTCGGTCGCCGCTTCCACCGCCGCCGCCACGCCTGCGGTCGCAACGCCATTGACGGTGCTTTACGGCACGGAATCCGGAAACTCGGAAACACTTGCCGACAGGACGGTGAAGGAAGCGAAACGCCGTGGTTTCAAAGCCGTGATGAAAAACATGGCGGACTCCACTCCCGCCGAACTCGCGAAAATCACCAACTTGCTGGTCATTGTTTCCACTTGGGGCGAGGGCGATCCACCGGAATCCGCGGAAACATTCTACAAAACGCTGATGGCGGAAACGATCGACCTATCGAAGGCCGTGTTCTCGGTGTGCGCGCTGGGCGACACCTCCTATGAACGGTTCTGCCACACCGGCAAGATGGTGGACGAACGCCTTGAACAACTCGGCGGCAAACGTTTCGCCGATCGCCAGGATTGTGACGTCGATTACGAAGAGGCCTTCAACTCCTGGCTCTCGAAAGCTCTTGGCGAACTCCAGCCCGCGCAGGTCGCCCCATCGGCTGCGGCCATCGCCGCGAGCGCGGCACCCGCTGCGGGTAGCTTCGGAAAAAGCAACCCTTTCCCTGCGGAGACGCTCGATACCGTTGTGCTCAACGGCGAGGGATCAGCCAAGGAAACCGTCCACCTTGAGTTTTCTCTCGAAGGATCCGGCCTCACCTATGAAGCCGGTGACGCGCTCGCCGTGATCCCAACCAACGCCGCCGATGTCGTCCAAGCCGTGCTTGATGCCGCCAAACTCACCGGCTCCGAGGAAATCGACACCAAACACAGCGGCAAGAAATCCCTCGCGGATGCGCTCCGCCACGATTTCGACATCACCGCGCTTTCCCACAACGTGCTGACCAAACTCGCCGATGCCAGCGGCTCGGAAAAACTCCGTGCTTTGCTCGCGGATGACGCCAAGGAGCAACTCAAGCAATACACCCATGGCCGCGAGATCATGGATGCCATTCATGACTTCGCGCCCAATGGCCTGCCCGCGCAGGAACTCGCCGGGATTTTCCGCAAGCTGCCGCCGCGTTTGTATTCCATCGCCTCCAGTCCGCACGCTCACGCCGGCGAGGTCCATCTCACCGTCGCCGCCGTGCGTTATGACGCACATGGCAGAAAACGCAAAGGTGTATGTTCCACCTATCTTGCCGATGCCGTCAAAAAAGGCGAAACCGTCCCCGTTTTCATCCAACCGAACAAAAATTTCCGCCTGCCTGCCGATCCTGGCACACCGATCATCATGGTCGGTCCCGGCACCGGCATCGCGCCGTTCCGTGCGTTCGTCGCCCACCGCGCCGCCACCGAGGCCCCCGGCAAAAACTGGTTGTTCTTTGGCGACCAACATTACCTCTACGATTTCCTCTATCAGCTCGAATGGCAGGACCATTTGAAAAACGGCAGCCTGCACCGCCTCGATGTCGCTTTTTCCCGCGACCAACCGGAAAAAATCTACGTTCAGGACAAACTCCGCGAGCACGGCAAGGACGTCCATGAGTGGCTGGAGGAAGGTGCGCACTTCTACGTCTGCGGAGACGCCTCACGCATGGCCCACGACGTCCACGAAGCCCTCCTTTCCATCGTCGAAACCCACGGCAAAAAATCCCGCGAAAACTCGGAGAAATTCCTCGAAGAGCTCAAAAAATCCAAGCGCTACCAACGAGACGTGTATTAACAAAATGCCAAGTGATCAGTGAATTGATTCCCTGAAAACCGGGCACTCGAAACCAGCAACCATCTTCCCTCAGATCCCACTGATCACTGCCAACTGATCACTTTCCACTCTCTTCACCCCATGTCCGAAGAAAAGAAACTTTCCGCCAACGAATACATCAAGATCCGCAGCAACTACCTGCGCGGGACGATTGTCGAGGGCCTGAACGACCTGTCCACCGGCTCGATGACCGAGGACGATCAGCAGCTTTTGAAATTCCATGGCAGCTACCAGCAGGACGACCGCGATCTGCGCCCACAGCGGCGGAAACACAAGCTCGACAAGGCATACAGTTTCATGATCCGCATCCGCGTTCCCGGCGGTGTCGCAACTCCCGGACAATGGCTGGAAACCGACCGCATGGCGACGCAGTTTGCCAATGGCACGATCAAGCTCACCACCCGGCAGGCGTTCCAATTCCACGGCATCATCAAAAGCAATCTCAAGCGCACCATGCGCGAGATCAACGAATGCGCGATGAGCACCATCGCCGCCTGCGGCGATGTGAATCGGAATGTGATGTGCAACCCGAATCCTTATCTTTCCTCGGCCCACGCGGAAGTCATCAAGGCGGCACGGGACATTTCCAACCACCTCACGCCGAAGACCCGCGCTTACCACGAAATCTGGCTCGATGGCGAGAAGGTCGAAAGCACGGAAGAAGAAGTGGAGCCGATCTATGGCAAGACCTACCTGCCGCGGAAATTCAAGATCAACATTGCCGTGCCACCGAGCAATGACGTGGATCTCTTCGCGAACTGCCTTTCCTTCATCGCCATCGTCGAGGACAAAAAAATCGTCGGCTACAATGTTGCCGTCGGCGGTGGCATGGGTTCCACCCACGGCAACGAAAAAACCTATCCGCGCATCGCCGATGTCATCGGTTTCTGCACGCCGGAACAAATCGTGGACGTCGCGGAAAAAACCGTGCTGGTGCAACGCGATTTCGGCGACCGCACCGACCGCAAGCACTCGCGTTTCAAATACACCGTGGACGATCACGGACCGGATTGGATTCTCGCGAAGATCAACGAATACCTTGGTTACGAGCTCGGCCCCGCCCGCGAATACCACTTTGATGACAACGGCGACCGCTACGGCTGGATCGAAGACGAGAGCGGAAATTTCCACTACACGATGTTTGTGGAAGGCGGCCGCGTGCTCGACACGCCCGCTTACCCGATGCGGACCGGCTTGCGCGAGATCGCGAAAATCCACGATGGCGATTTCCGCCTCACCGCGAACCAGAATCTCATGATTGCCAACATTTCTCCGGCCAACAAACCGAAGATCGAGGCACTCATGGAACAATACGGCATCAAGGACAGCCATGAGAAATCCGCGCTGCGGCTGGCCACCATCGCCTGCGTCGCACTGCCGACTTGCGCACTCGCGCTCGCGGAAGCCGAGCGCTACCTGCCCGAAGTCGTCAACGAACTCGAGGGAACCATCGAGGAAGCCGGACTGCGGCACGATGCAATCACCATGCGCATGACCGGTTGCCCGAATGGCTGCGGCCGTCCGTTCCTTGCGGAAATTGCATTCGTCGGCCGCGGTCCGCAGAAATACAATGTCTATCTCGGCGGTGGTCACGCCGGTCAACGCCTCAACAAACTCTACCGTCAGGACGTTGCCGCCGATGACCTCAAGAAAACCATCGCTCCGATCATCCAACACTATGCCAAGGAGCGGCAGGACGGCGAAAAATTCGGTGACTTCGTCATCCGCGCCGGATACGTCGCCGCCACCAAACAAGGCCCTGATTTCCACCTGAACATCAAACCCGAAGCCTTCGCCTGACCGTGCCCCCCCTGTGGCGGCGATCACCGGTCGCCGCTTCTTCAAAAATCACCACAGATTAAGATACAACCGCAGATGAACACAGATAAACGCAGATATTAAAAAATTCATTCTCTTTATCTGTGTTCATCTGCGGTTAAAAAATCTAGTTCCTCAGCGGTTTTTCCAATCAATCTCTCATCATGCAAGCCCTCAAATTCCATGCGGAACCCGACTACGACGCCGGGAAACTTTCCGCGGATATCGCTCCACTACGCGCGGGCGAGCGCATCCGTTTGCTGCATGAACAACTCGGCGATCACCTCGTTGCGACCACCAGCTTTGGCATCCAGGCGGCGGTGATGCTGCATCTCATCCACGAAAACGCGCCCACCATTCCCATTGTTTTCATCGATACCGGGTTTCTCTTTCCCGAGACCTACCAGTATGCGGAAGAACTGACCAAACGCTTCAACCTAAACATCAAGACCTATCAACCGCAGGTTTCCGCCGCCCGCATGCAGGCGCTGTGGGGCAACCTCTGGGAAGGCGATCAGGTGGAGCAGGAAAAATACGGATTGCTCACCAAGATCGAGCCGATGAACCGCGCACTCAAGGAACTCGGTGCCGATGTCTGGCTCAGCGGCCTGCGCCGCTCACAATCGAAGACCCGCGCCGAACGCCCGTTTGTCGAACAACAGAAAAAAACCCTGAAGGCCTATCCGATCCTCGATTGGGCCGACGCGCAGGTTGAGGTTTACTTCAACATGAACGACCTGCCGCGCCATCCACTCGCCGCCGATGGCTACACGACCATGGGCGATTGGCACAGCACTTCGCCCACCGTCGATGGCGATTCCGAATCCTCCCGTTTCAGTGGCGTGAGATACGAATGCGGCCTTCACCTTGACTCCGGGGCCTCCGATTTCCAGATTTAACAGCGAACCACAAAACCAATACTGAAATGCCCATCGCAGAATCCATGGTTGCCACCGTCGGCAACACCCCGCTCATCCGTCTCAATCACATCATCAAAGGTCTCGACGCCGAGATTCTCGTGAAAGCCGAGTTTTTCAACCCGCTCTTCAGCGTGAAGGACCGGATCGGCAAGGCGATGATTGAAGCCGCCGAACGCGACGGGAAACTCAAACCCGGCGGACTCATCATCGAGCCAACTTCCGGCAATACCGGCATCGCACTCGCCTTCGTGGCCCGAGCCAAAGGCTACCGCTGCATCCTGACCATGCCGGAAAGCATGTCGATCGAGCGCCGCATGTTGTTGCGTCTTCTCGGCGCGGAAATCGTTCTTACCCCACGCGCCCGTGGCATGGGCGGTGCCATCGCGATGGCAAAAAAACTCATTGAAGAAAATCCCGGTTCGTTTGGTCCGGGGCAGTTTGACAACCCGGCCAACCCGCAGGTTCACCGCGAAACCACCGCCGAGGAAATTTGGCGCGATTGCGATGGCAAGATCGACGTCTTCGTTGCCGGCGTGGGCACCGGCGGCACGATCACGGGCGTTGCGGAGGTCATTAAGTCCCGCACCGATCTCAAGGTTTTCGCCGTGGAACCGACCGGCAGCCCGGTGATCACCCAGTTCCGCAATGGTGAGGAACTCAAGCCCGGTCCGCACATGATCCAGGGTCTCGCCGCTGGTTTCATCCCGAAGAACCTCAACGTCGACATCATCGACGATACGATTCTCGTCACCAATGAGGATGCGTTCGCCACCGCGCAAGCACTCAATCAGGAAGAAGGCCTGCCAGGCGGCATTTCCACCGGTGCCAATGTGTGGGCCGCGATTCAGTTGGCGAAGCGTCCGGAGTTCAAAGGCAAGCGCATCGTTACCGTCGGCAACTCCGCGTCCGAGCGTTATCTCTCCACCCCGCTGGCCGAGAAAGTCCGTGATGAGGTGGCGAATCTGCCGGTTGCGGACATCTGAGTGGAAGTTCAATTCATGACAAAAAAGGCGCGGGGAATCTACCGCGCCTTTTTTGTTTCCAGCCATTCACGCTGTTGCCGATGTGCTGCGTCGTCTTGAAGGAAGGACAGAAAAATCAGGGCTGTAAAAACGAGGATTCCGGAAATCATCAAACCTTCAATGATCGTGGTGAAAAACACTGCGGAAAACTCTCCGTCGGAAAGACTTCCGCCGGGTAATTGAAGTTTATCAAAAGAAAGTTGGGTGATTATCGAAGCGAAGTATCCGAGCCAGAAATCCGGGCAAACCAGAAAAAGATTTTCGAAGCAGGCTGGAATCAACGAGCATAGCGCGGTTGCGGTCCGGAAACGCGCACCCAGCGCAATTGCCCGGCCGATCAAATTTTCCTTGTTACGAGTCACCTCGATCAGCGTGCCGCAAATGGTGAATGCCGCGATGAACAACGCGAACGCAGCCAGCATCGCAAGAACTGCCGTTTGTTTGTTCCGCTCGATGATTTGCAGGGCGATGACAAAACTCGGCAGAGCGTTGAGAATGCCATGCAACAGCCACTTTTTGAATTGTGATGCCAAGTAACGGTGAACTTCCTGCTGCATGGTGAAACGATGCGGATGGTACGCGGGGAGTGTATGAGGGAATAATGAAAGGAGCACAGGCGTTCCGCCTGTTTCTTCAAGTGAAAAGACACGGGCGGGACGCCCATGCTCCTTTCCGTTCCGTTGAATCTCCATTTTTCACTTCTCACTTTCCGCTTCTCACTTTCCACTCCCGCGCATGTCACGCAGCCATCGCATCACGATTCTCGCCGGAGACGGCATTGGTCCCGAAGTCATGACCGAGGCCATCCGCGTTCTCGACGCCGTGGAAAACAAGTTCGGCTTTAGCGTTGCCCGCAGCGAGCATCTGGTGGGCGGTGCGGCGATTGATGCCACCGGCCACCCGTTGCCGCCGGAAACCGTCGCCGCTTCCGAGCGAGCCGATGCGATTCTCTTCGGTTCCGTCGGCGGTCCGAAGTGGGAAAATCTTCCACCGGAGATTCAACCCGAACGCGGCGCGCTGCTGCCGTTGCGCAAGCACTTCGGGCTTTTTGCCAACCTGCGTCCCGGCGTTTGCCTGCCCGCGCTCACCCATGCGTCGCCGGTGAAACAAGAACTCATCGCCGATGGTTTCGATGTCCTGTGCGTGCGCGAACTCACCGGCGGTGTTTATTTCGGCTCACCAAAAGGCCGCCACGAGGAAAACGGCGAGCCGGTCGCACTCGACACGATGATTTACAAAAAATCCGAGATCGAGCGCATTTGTCGGGTCGCCTTCACCGCGGCCATGTCCCGCAAGAAACAACTTCTTTCCGTGGACAAGGCGAACGTTCTCGCCTCCTCGGTGCTGTGGCGCGAGACGGTCAGCGAAATCGCGCGCGAGTTTCCAGAAGTCGAGCTCAGTCACATGTATGTTGATAACGCCGCGATGCAGCTCATCCGCCGTCCCGGTTCCTTTGACGTGCTCGTCACCGAAAACCTCTTCGGCGACATCCTTTCCGATGAGATGGCCATGATTTCCGGCTCGCTCGGCATGCTGCCCTCCGCCTCGCTGGGCAACATCAAGGACAACGGCCGCTACTTCGGCATGTATGAACCATCCGGCGGTTCCGCGCCCGACATCGCCGGCCAGGGCATCGCCAATCCCATCGCGCAAATTCTTTCCCTCGCCATGTTGCTTCGTTTTTCCCTGGGTGAAAACGAAGCCGCCGCCGCCATCGAAAACGCCGTCGCCAAAACAATCGCCGATGGTTTCCGCACCGGCGACATCGCCACCGGCCGTGACGGCGAAAGGAAAGTCGGCACGCGGGAAATGGGCGATGCCATTCTCGCCCGCTTAGGATGACGCGAATCCCCACTTGCGGCGAAAGCCACCGATAGCCAACAATCCGGAAGCTTCAGTGCATGTTAGAGTATCGCCCGCTCATTCTGATTCCGAGTTACAACACCGGACCGCTCCTCGCCGGGACCGTGCGCTCGGCGCTCGATAGCGGCATGCCGGTTTGGGTGGTCGTCGATGGCTCCACCGATGATTCCGACAAGTTGCTCGACTTACTCGACGCCGCGCCGTCGCCGGATTTCCAAGTCATGCGTCTCGCCCGCAATCGAGGCAAGGGCGGTGCCCTGCTGGCCGCCCTCGAAAAAGCGGTGCCCGCCGGTTACACCCACGTTTTGTGCATGGATGCGGATGGGCAACACCCCGCCAACCACATCCCGACGTTCTTCTCGTTGTCGGCCCGCCACCCCGAAGCCGCGATCCTGGGACGTCCCGTTTTCGATAGTTCGGCTCCCGCGTTGCGCGTCAACGGTCGCAAAATCTCGAATTTTTTCACCAATTTCGAATCCCTCGGCTGGGGCATTGATGACTCACTTTTCGGGATGCGCCTTTATCCGGCGAAACCGCTGCTCGAAGCATTTTACTCGACCCGTTACGCCCGGCGCTTTGATTTCGAGCCGGAAATTGCCGTCCGCCTCGCATGGAAGGAAATTCCGTTCATCAACCTGCCGACGCCCGTCCGTTACATTCCGCAAGAGGAAGGTGGTGTTTCGCAGTTCCGTTATCTCCGCGACAACGTGCTTCTCACGTGGATGCATGCGCGCCTGCTTGGCGGCTTCCTGCTGCGGCTTCCGCTCCTCCTCCTCCGCGGTCACAATCCGCTCGATCATCTCAGTCCTCCCTGAGCTTTGAAACCATCCGATCTCTCACGGATTTCTTCCCGCTACGCCCGCTTTCCGGACCGTTGTTACGTCACCTGCAAGCTCCGCACCGATCCGCTCTACGCCGCTGTTTCCCGCGAGCTCGAAGGCAGCACGTTGCCGTTGCTTGATGTCGGCTGCGGTCTCGGCCTGCTTGCTTTGTACCTGTACGAAGCCGGCCACCGGTTTCCCGCCCACGGGCTTGATTACGACCGCCGCAAAATTTCCACGGCAATCGCCGCCGCGGGCGATGAAGCGTTCGATTTCCGCGAACATGATGCCCGCCGCGGACTCCCGGCGTTTTCCGGCAACGTGACGATCCTCGACATCCTGCAATTTTTTCAGCCCGCCGAACAGGAAACCCTGCTCCGCCAGGCCGCTGATCGACTGGCTCCCGGCGGCAAGCTCATCCTGCGCTCGGGATTGCGCGATCGTTCCGTACGGTTTCACGTGACCCACGCCGCCGACGTGATCGCCAAAGTCACCCGGTGGATGAAAGCCGCGCCCGTACATTATCCCGACGCGGAATTTCTCCGATCCGTGCTGGCCCCTTACGGCACGCTCACCCTTTCACCTCTCTGGGGACACACGCCGTTCAACAACCATCTCATCGTGCTGCAACGCCCGCCCGCTCCGCAATTCGACGCGTGACACACCCCGCGCAAGCTGTAGCCTTCCACTCATCATTTCCACGGTCATCCGAATGCAAGGTCCCGAATCAGCCAACATGTTTTCCCAGCCGCTCGCTCCCGGAGCAATGAACGAACTTTCCCGCCGCGGATTCATCGCGGTCACCGCCGGCGCGGTCACCAGTTGTTCCGTCGCCGCCCCCGCTGGCAGCCCGGAAGCGCAGGCCGCCGCGCCCGTGAAAACACCGCAGAACACCGCCTACCGCACGCCTGCCGTCCATGGCCCCGTGCCAAGAAATCCCGACGTCAATCAATCGTCCAATTTCTCCAAAAACTCCGGCGTTAGTTTTTCCCGCGTGTTGGTTTCCGGCAACTACGTCGCCATGACCTTTGACGACGGTCCGCATCCGCAGAATACCACGCGGCTGCTCGACATCCTCCGCGCCCGCAACATCAAGGCGACGTTTTACGTCATCGGCCGCAGTGTCGATCTCTACCCGCAGGTGGTCCGCCGCACCGTCGCCGAAGGCCACGAAATCGGCAACCATACCCATACCCACCGGTTGCTCAGCAAACTATCCGACGCCGAAGTCCGCAATGAACTTTCCCGCTGCCGCGATGCGGTCCAACGCGCCGCTGGCGTCGGCATGCGCACGATGCGCCCGCCCTATGGCGGTTTTCTCCAACGCCAGCGCGAAATGGCGCATGCGGAATTCGGCTATCCAACCATCCTTTGGTCGGTCGATCCGCTGGATTGGAAACGCCCCGGCCCGTCGGTGGTCACATCGCGCATTCTTTCCGCCACCAATCCCGGCGCCATCATCCTCGCCCATGACCTTCACTCGCAAACGGTGGACGCCATGCCCGCCACGCTCGACGGCCTTCTGCAGCGCGGCTACAAATTTGTCACCGTTTCCCAGCTGCTTGCCATGAAAACGGACGCGGCCACCGCGCAAGTCTCCCCCGCCGCCGCAACCTTCTGAGCGAAATCCCTCTCCGTGAGCGAATTTCCACCGTTCGGAGAGCGTTACTTCGCCACCCGCGACCGCCTTGCCAGCGTCATGCGCGGAACCGCCGCGCTTGCGAATGAAACCGCAACCGATCTGAACGACCGGCTGCCGCATGCGGAATTGGAGAATGGCCTCGGCAAACCGTTTCTTTTCGTCGTCTGCGGCGAAACCAATGCCGGCAAGTCATCGTTCCTCAACGGCTTGTTCGGGGTGGAATTGTGTCGTGTCAATGTCCTCCCGGAAACCGATCGCGTGCTTTGTTATCGTCACGGGATCGAAGCCCGCGACCTCTCCATTTCCCCGCTTCTTCAGGAGCGCCACCGGCCCATCGGGTTTCTAAAATACTTCAATCTCGTCGATACCCCCGGAATCAACGCGAGTCCGGACGGCAATGAACCGGCCACCGGCCGATATCTCCCGGGCGCGGATCTCATTTTCTTCGTTTTTTCCGTTCACAATCCGTGGAGCCCCGCCACGTGGAATTTCATCTCATCGCTTCCGGCCGATTTTCTCGAACGGACCGTTTTCATCATCCAACAGGCGGATCAACTCGAAACGGGCGACATCGATGTGATCCTCGGCCACGTTGCCGATCTTTCGATGAAACGCCTCGGCCGCGTGCCGACCGTTTTCGCCGTCTCCGCAAAACTCGCCCTTCAAGCCAAGTCCTTGGCACCCTCTTCAACAACGCTTGCAGCCAGCGGATATCCCGCGTTGAAAAATTTCATTTCCCGCAGTGTTTGTCATTCCACAAGCCGCAGGCAGGCGCTTGAAACATGGCGCTTCCAGGCGGCATCCGCGCTGCAAGCCATCGACGATCGCATCGAGGAACAAACCCGCAGTCTCAACGACCAAACGTATTTTCTCGACGCAGTGGAACGGGAAATTCACGGCATGCGGGAAACCTTCGTCAACCGCCTGCCCGGACACCTCGCCACCGTCGCCGGCGAATTCGAAGCGCAAGCCATCCGCGTTTCCAAAATTCTCCGCCGCTTTCTCAACCCCGCGCGTTCCTTCCTGCAAGTCATCCAGGGCGACCGCACCGGTCATGAAATCGAAGAAGTATTCGTCGATCACTTGAAGCAGGCCGTCCTCGAGGTGGCTGGCAAGGATGGCGACGAGGTGGCAGCCAACTGCCATGCCCACTGGCAGCAGCTGGCCGACCGCGTCCATTCCGGGCTGGGCGTGGATCTCGGCACGGCCATCCCCATTGAAACGATCCTCGCCGACGCACGCCGCCGGTTCGTGGATCGTCTCGGCTCCGCCGCCACCCGCGGCATCGGCAGCTTGAAAGTGCGCAACCGCCTGGACAAGGACCTGCGTCGCCGCAACATCGCGCTCAAATCGTTTTCCGTCACCGCCCTGTTATTCCTGATCGCGGGTTCCACCTGCGGGGCGTTGGGGCTGCCCTGGCTGCCCACGGTTTTTTGTGTGGCCGCCCTGGGGTTCGCGATCGGCGGCATCACGGTGGCCCTCATTACGCGGACCATGATCACACGCAACTTCCTGCGGCATTTGCTTGATACCTGCGGCTCGTTCGCGGTCACCTTGCACCACGATTACGAGGAAGCGCTGCGCGTCGTCTTCCGGGACTACGCGGAATCCCTCGACGTCCTGCGCACCCGGCTCGCCCGCGGCAAACTCGACATCGAGATCCGGCTCCGCCGCTGGCAGGAACTTTTCCTGACTCTCAAATCCATCGAGCAGGATCTCTGATCAAACGTCCTCGTCCGGCTTCTTCGTTTCCGCAGCCACTTCGGCGTATTCGATGATTTCGCCGCGGAAACGCGAACGCAACAAGTTCATCAGTTGTTCCGCCGGCTCGCCCTGCTCCTTGTTAAATCCACCGTAGGTAAGCCCGTCGATCCTCGTGCGCACGGTACCGGTTTCCTTTTCGTAAGTCAAAAACGCCAAACCTTTGGTTTGCCATTTCCGCAGATCGAGAATGCGCATCGCGGAAAACGGAACATGCCGGCCGTCCACCGTCTTCAGGCCGTTTTCATCGATCTCCAATCTCCGCAGCACCGTGCGGATCAGCAAAAACGCCCCCGCCAATGCCAGCACGAGACAGATCCAAAATACCACCCACTGCTCGAGAATTTTTCGTTCGTCATAGGGTTCGTCCGGCACCTTGTCGCTGAGGCCACGTTGGCCGGAATATTCGATCCACATCGGCTCCCATTGCAGCGGCTTCATTTTTTCGAAGTCGTGGAGCACCGCGGGCCATGGATACGGTCGCGGCGAATCCGCGGGCATCACACTGCGGTTCGCCGGCAGCGCCACCGTTTGTTTCTCCGCAAACTGCCGCCATTCGGCAGGCGTCAGCCGATCACCTCCACCCATCGACGCAAACCGCGCCGCCGCTTCCCTGAAGGTTTGGCGGAGATAAAACATCTCGTTTTTCTCCCGATATCCCGTCGAGCCATCCTTGTAGAAGAAAATGGCAAACACCCCGAACATCAACGTGATCACCGCTGCGCGGAACAAAAACCACGGCGTCGGCCGGCAAACAATCGTATCGGGGGGCATAGGGTTGCTCCAAAAAAGTCACACCTTCGGCACTTGGCAAGTTTCGAGTGCCGGGATCGTCATCGCCCTCAGGGATCGAGGAATTTTCCCGGGTTCAAAATCCCGTCGGCATCCAATGCATTCTTCAGGGCACGGTGGACATCAAAGGCGGTGCCGCCGATCGCATCGCGAAACCAGCGTTTTTTCGCAAGTCCCACGCCGTGCTCGCCGCTGATGGTGCCACCTTGACCGAGCACCCATACGAAAAGCTGGTCGAGCGCGGCTTCAGCCTTCGCGCGGACCGCCGGGTCCTGGTAGTCGCCGACCATGAGATTCGTGTGGATGTTGCCATCGCCCGCGTGCCCGAAGCACGCCACTGGAATGCCCGTTTCCACCTGGAGTTGCCGGGCAAAATCCACGAGTTCCACGAGCTTCGATCGCGGCACGACGATATCCTCGTTGAGCTTGGTCAGACCGGTATCGCGCAAGGAATACGAAAACTCGCGCCGCAACTGCCAGATGCGCTCGCAGGCGGCTTCGTCGGGCGCACGTTCGATCACGGAAGCACCCAGTGATCCGAGCAGCGCATGAATCTCATCCAATTCCGCTGCAACCGCAGCGGGCCGGCCGTCAATTTCGACGATGAGGTGCCCCTTGCCCGGCGGAAACACATCCGTGCCCAGTCGTTTGCGCGCCGCCGCAAGAGTGAACGCATCCGTAATTTCCAACGCCGACGGCAAATGCCCGGCATCCAGAATTTCCTGCACCGCCGCCGCCGCCAGCGGAAATTCCGGAAACACCGCGGCCAGCATGCCCCGCGCCGCGGGCTTCGGAATCAACCGCAGCGTCGCCTCGGTGACGATGCCGAGCATTCCCTCCGATCCGACGAACAACCCGATCAAATCAAAGCCCGTTTTGTTTTTGTGCAATCGTCCGCCCGTCCGCAGCACTCGTCCGTCGGCCAGCACAACTTCCAACCCGAGCACATAATGCCGGGTGACGCCATACTTCAAGCACCGTGGACCGCCGGCGTTGGTGGCGATGTTCCCGCCGATCGAGCAATCGTTCAGCGACGCCGGATCAGGCGGATACTCCCATCCCACCTCGTTGGCCGCGGTTTTCAAATCCGCATTGATCACTCCCGGCTGCACCACCGCCACACCATCATCTGGATCAACAGCGATGATCCGGTTCATGCGCATCATGGAAAGCGCGATGCCGCCCTGCGCCGGGACGCAGCCACCCACGTAGCCGACGCCCGCGCCACGGGTGGTCACCGGAATTCTCCGCTGGCTTGCGAACTTCATCACCTCCACTACATCCGCCGTACTTTCCGCGAACACCACCGCTTGCGGCAAGTGGCTGGCCGACCACTTGTCACCGGAGTGCGCGGTCAGATTCCCGGCGGAAACGGAAACCTTGTCCGCACCGAGCAAATCCTGAAAACTGGAAAACCATTCGGGTGTCTTACTCATCGCCCGCCCGGAAACTCCTCCCATTGGCGTTCTTCGTCAATCTCCGCACGGTTGAAACTTCCGTCCTCCCGTGTTTCCCTCGGGTATGAACGCGGAGGAATTCGACATGATCGTCATCGGCGGCGGCAGCGCTGGCTACGCCGCGGCCCGAACGGCGCGGGAGTCCTGGGAGAAGGTCGCCATCATCGATTCCGCCGCAGAACTCGGCGGCCTCTGCATCCTGCGCGGCTGCATGCCGTCGAAAACCCTGATCTACAGCGCGGAGGTGATGCACCTTGCCAAAAACGGGAAGCTGTTCGGCCTGAAAATTCCTGAAGTAACCGCGGACATGCCGGAAATGTTCCGCCGGAAACTGCGCATGGTCGATGAGTTCCAAAGCTACCGGCAGGGCCAACTGCTGTCCGGCCGGTTCACGCTGATCCGCGAACGCGCGACATTCATCGCGCCAGACACGGTGGAACTGCTGCCTTCTGGACGCCGCCTGACCGCCCGCGCATTTGTCATCGCCACCGGCTCGGTCGTAAATGTCCCGAAGATTCCCGGTCTCGATTCGGAAGGAATTTGGAACAGCGACGATGTGCTTGATCTCGATTTTCTTCCCGAATCGCTGGTCATGCTCGGAGGCGGCGTCGTGGCCTGCGAACTCGCCCAGTTTTTGCAACGCATCGGTTGCAAGGTGACCTTGATTCAGCGCGGCGAACAACTCCTCACGGAATCTTCGGAGACGGCCGGAAAAATCATCGGCGACGTGTTCCGCGCGGAAGGCATGGATGTTTTCACCGGCACCTCGTTGGATTCGATCGAGAAAACCGCAGACGGATTCCGGGTTCGTTTCCAACACGCGGGCGGCGTCAAAACCATCGATGCGAAACATGTCTGCAACGCGCTGGGACGCAGGGCGAACACCAGCGGGATCGGTCTAACTGCCGCGGGCGTCGAAACCCACGACGATGGACGAATCCGCGTGGACGCCGCCCAACGAACGGCGAATCCCAAAATCTATGCCGCAGGTGATGTCTGCGGACCGTTCGAAATTGTCCATCTGGGGATTCTCCAGGGCGAGCTTGCCGCCCGGCATGCGCGCGGCGAGAACCCATCCCCGCTCAGCTACACCAACCGGACGATGGTGATTTTCACTGATCCGCAAATCGCCACAGCCGGGATTTCCGCGGACGAAGCGCGGGCGGCAGGCATTGATGTGCTGGAAGCGGAGTATCCGTTCGACGACCACGGAAAGTCGATTCTCATGGAGGCGAGGCATGGCCGCGTGAAAATCGTCGCGGATCGCAAGAGCGGACGCATGCTGGGCGCCGAGTGCATTGGAAAAGACGCGGGCGAGCTGATCCACGCCATGGCCGTCGCCGTCACCCTCAATGCCAAGCTCACGCAGTTGGCCGGCGTCCAGTGGTATCACCCCACGCTGGCGGAAATCTGGAGCTACCCGATCGAGGATCTGTTGGAGGAATGGAAAACCAATTCGAGAAATTAAAAAACCCGGCGCGTGGCCGCTCGGTCATTCAGCGGACCGCCGGCAGCCGTGGCTTCGCGGTCACAGGACTCAGCGTCCTCGCGGAATGATGGTTGTAGATCTTCTGGTAGTATTCGCCCGCCATCCGGTCGGCATCGAAGAATGGCACCACGTCATTGAGCGAGTTCATCATGATCGCATCCCATTTTTCCGGCGAATCATAATAGGCCGGAAGAATGACGTTGTTCATGAGCTTATAGAATCCGTCCATGTCCGATGCATCACGTTCCTCGGGCGACAGGCCGGGATCAGCCGACGGAATGATGAATGAGTTTTCGCCGTCGCGGGCAAATTCGCAAACCCAGCCATCGAGCGTGGAAAGATTCACCGAGCCGTTCATTGCGGCGGTCATGCCGGAAGTCCCGGATGCTTCGCGCGTCACAACCGGATTATTCAGCCAAACATCGGATCCATTTTTGAGAAAACGGGAGAGTTCGAGCTCATAACCGACGAGCACGGTGGCGTTGGGATAATCCTTTGTGAGGCGGATCAACGAATTGAAGGTATCGATCGCGCTGTAATCAAACGGATATGGTTTGCCGGCCCAGATGACTTGCACCGGATACTTCGTGTTGTTGAGCAACGCACGGAATTTCAGGATATCGCGCGTGATGAGATCCGGGCGTTTGTAACCGGCGAAGCGGCGGGCCCAGACGATCGTGAGGACGTCCCGCTTGAAGAGTTTTCCGGTTTGGTCGGCGACGACCCGGAAAAGCCGCTCCTTGAGTTCCCGCTTCCGCAATCGCAGGCTCTCGGAATCGTCATGCTTGCGGGCGTTCTCGATGCCATGGTCCGCCCAATATTTCTTGTTTTGGGCGTTGGTGACATGAGTGATTTCGCAAATGCCGGCATGGTCTTTCCACATCTGGCGTGAAACCTCGCCATGCAATTTGGAAACGCCGTTGGCGATGTGCGCCATGCGCAGCGCAGCGTAGGAGTGGTTGAACAAATCACCCTGCAGGCTGGTGATTTGCCGCACCTCGTCTTCCGACAAATTGCCGAAGAACGAGAAATCCCGCAAAAGTTGGAATGAGTGCTTCTCGTTGCCCGCTTCTTCCGGTGTGTGGGTGGTGAAGACAAAACGTTTCTTCACCTGCTCAATGTCGCGGTGTTTTTCGTAAACATGGAAGGCGGCGGAAAGCCCGTGCGCCTCATTGAGGTGCCAGACTTCCGGATCCACACCGAGTTCATCGAGCAATCGCGCGCCGCCAGCTCCGAGCACGATGTATTGCGCGATGCGGCGGAGGTGATCCTGGTCGTAGAGGCGATGCGTGATCGCGCGGGAAAGCGCGTCATTTTCCTCGACGTCAGTGCTGAGGAAAAACATCGGTACCGTGCCGAAAATATCGCCGGGAAGATACCAGGCTTTCACCCATACCGGGTGGCCGTGGATCGGCACGGTAAAGCGGATGCCGGTGTCCTGGAGGAAGGCGTATTCCTTGCGGCGGAACTGCACGGCCAGTTCGCGGTCCTCGCCGCGCGCCTGGTTGTAGTAGCCGTAACTCCACAAAATCCCGATACCGCAAAGGTTCTGCCTGAGATCCGCCGCGGAGCGCATGTGCGAGCCGGCGAGAAAGCCAAGCCCGCCGGAATAAACTTTGAAGCTCTGGTCGATCGCGAACTCGCAGGAAAAATAGACGGCGCTTTTCCCATACGCCGGATCAATGTCGTAACTGTGGGCGAATGGTGCGGGAAGAAACGAAGATGCCATGGGATTTTGCAAGGGATTGGACGCACCCGGCGGGGCTTCGCCAAGCGCCCGGCCGAGGTAGATCAATCACACTGACCAGTCGAGGACGATTTTTCCGGAATTCCCTGACATCATCATCTCAAACGCTTTGGCGAACTCCGTGAAATGATAGCGATGTGTGATCACCGGCGAGATATCGAGGCCCGCGCGTACCAGGCCGCTCATCTTGTACCACGTTTCGAACATTTCGCGGCCGTAGATTCCTTTCAACACCAGCCCTTTGAAAATCACCTTGTCCCAATCAATGGCGACGTCATTCGGGAAAATTCCTAACAGCGAGACTTTCGCGCCATTTGACGTGTGCTCGAGAATGTCGTGCAAGCCGGATGGATGGCCGGACATTTCAAGTGCGACGTCAAAGCCTTCCTTCATGCCAAGCCCGACTTTGACATCCGCCAGGGATTCGCGGGAAACATCCACGACGCGGGTGGCGCCGAGAGTCTTCGCCAGCTTGAGCCGGTACGGATTCACATCCGTCACCACGACGTGCCGGGCGCCGGCGAATTTGCAAACCGCGGCCGCCATGCAGCCGATCGGGCCAGCCCCGGTGATGAGCACATCCTCCGCCACGAGATCCCATGAAAGAGCAGTATGCACCGCGTTTCCCAGTGGATCGAATGTCGAGACGATCTCTTCCGGAATCGTCGGGTCCACCTTGTAAACATTGCGGTAGGGAATCGAGAGATACTCCGCGAACGCGCCCGGACGGTTGACTCCCACACCTTTGGTTGCCGGGCAAAGATGCCGCCGCCCGGCGAGGCAATTCCGGCAGCGGCCGCAGACGATGTGGCCTTCCCCGGAAACGAGTTCGCCCGGAACAATGTCCGTGACGCCCGAACCCACCGCTTCCACAACACCACAGAATTCATGTCCCACCTGCATCGGCACCGGAATTGTCCGTTGCGCCCATGCGTCCCATTTCCAAATGTGGACATCCGTGCCGCAGATCGAGGTTTTCTTGATCTTGATCAAGACATCCATCGGACCGACCTCCGGCTCGGGAATATCCTCCAACCACAATCCCGCTTCCGCCTTTGATTTGACCAGCGCTTTCACGCCACTCACGATGCACGCGGCGGACGTGTTCAGCTAGAACAGATCACGTTTTCAGCTGATTCTTCAGTGGCGTCAAAAGCATCCCCGTGCCGAGCGATTGGAGGCTCAACCGCCGGTGCGCGGGCCGCGCGGCTTTTTCGCTTTTTCCGGGGTGACGTCGCGCATATTTCCTTCGCGCTGGCGTTTTTGCATTTCCGCCTGCTTTTCGGCCATGCGCTGGACCCATGATTTTTTCCCCGCGCCTTTCGCCGGACTGAGTTCCGGCTCGGGAATCTTGTTCATCAGCCAGGTTTGGCCGATGGAGAAAATGTTCTGCGTGGTCCAGTACAGCGCGAGCGCGGACGCGAAGTTGTAGCAGAAGAAGAAAAAGATGAACGGCATGAACATGATGATGCGCTGTTGCATCTTGTCGCCGGTGGAGGGCGTCATCCGGATCTGCAGGAAACTGGTGATCGCCATCACGATCGGAAGAAGATTGATCGGCACCGAGCCGAGATAGGCAATGGTATCGGGCTGGGAAAGATCATCAACCCACAGGAATCCCTGCCCGCGGAGTTCGACCGCGTATTGAAGCATGCGATAGAAACCGAAGAAGATCGGGATCTGGATGAACATCGGCAAACAGCCGCCCAGCGGATTGATGCCGAATTTCCGGTACAGGCCCATCATCTCGGTGTTGAGCTTGTTGGGATCGTTCGGATACTTTTCTTTCAACTTGTCCATCTCCGGCTTGAGCTTGGACATGCGCTTCATGGTGCGCGTGGACTTCGCGTGGAGCGGCCAGATGGCGATGCGGACGGTGATCGTCAGAAGAATGATTGCCAGACCCCACGCCCACTTTTGGGCGACGCCATCGAGCAGACGGTGATATTGATTCAGCAGCCAGTTCAGAACCCGGGAAACCGGTGAGAACCAGCCATATTGCATCACTTCTCCCCAGCCATCGCCCCATTTGTTCTCCATGCTGCGGAGCAGCGGATTGTGGCGCGGGCCGATGAAAATGCGGTAGTCGAACTTGCTCTTGTTGTCCTTGCCCGGCGCGAGATCCGCATCGGGAAACTGGAGCCCGGCGCTCACCGAGTCATGGGTTTTCCCGCCGTTCTGGATGGTGACCGGAGAGACACGCCCCCAGACGTGCGTGTTGGCGGTCTGCGCCGGTTGCAGAACCGTGGTGAAAAACTGATTGGTGACACCGGCGAATTCGACCGGGATGCCATGCGGACTTGGCGTTAACGATGGTTTGGACGAGAACATCGAGTCCGCCATTTGCTCGAAGTGCATTTCCTTGTTCTCGCGCCAGAAAAAGCCGGTTTGGTCCCGCAGTTCCGCCTCATAAAGCGGCGATGCTTCGCCCAGGAAAATCCCCCAGTTGCCCAAGCGCACATTCGCCGTCAGTGAGTTTTCCACGACCACATTGAAGTCGAGGATGTACTGCGCACCGGGTTCATTGGTTTCCCGCGTGCTGAACGTCTTTTTCACGATCAACCCGGATGGCAATTTGCCCACGTAAACCGCTTTCTTGCCGGGAATCGACTCATCCTCCTTGTAACTGTAAATCACGTTTTCCGGAGTCCGGTCGCCATCGTAAATCGCGCCGATGGGTGCCGTGCCGAAGCGGTTCACCCGCACCGGCACTTCTGTGCTGCCGACCTGGAACTGCTTGCGGAAATCCGCGTATTTCACGCCGCCGCCATAATTCGTCAGATAAAAAATGACCTCGGATGTGCGGAGATCGACCATCTTTTCTTCCGTCGGCGGCGGCGGGGTTTCCACCGTCAGCTCGGCCTTCGATTCGCGGGTCACCGCCTGTGCGGTTGCCGTGTCTTTTTTCACCGCCTGCTGCGCGGCATCCGCCCGCAACTTCTCTTTTTGATTCTTGGATGAGATGTAAAGATTCGCGCCAAGCAGCGCGGCACAGAGGGAGAGAACCACCCAGGTTTTACGATCGTACATGGATTAATAGGGAAAATGGATGAAATCAGTGCGGGCACTTCTGACTACGGGCCGACGGGACGGGGTCATAGCCGCTGCCACCCCACGGATGACAGCGGAAAATCCGGCAAATTCCGAGCCATGACCCGCGGCATGGGCCGTGTGCCGCCACGGCTTGGAGAAAATAGTTCGAACATGTCGGCGAATACCGGCATCCGGCGGCCGGTCCGGCGGTGAATTTCAACATCGGATTGAGCACCCGCTGGTAAAAGCGGATGAGCAAACGAATGCAGCTGGCGGCAAAACGGGAAATCATGCCAACCGTGCCTTGGCACTTCTTTCAATTTTCATTTTTCAATAATCAATTTTCAATTCTTCCCGCGGAGAATCAAACCAAGCCTTACCGCTTGGCGCAACCAATCCGCCTCAAGCTCCGCGAACGTCGCCGCGGCCGCTCCCTGGCGGGCAATCGTAACCAGAAACCGGCGCTGGTCCGCGAAGCCGGGCGCGTATTTCCGCACCATTTCCCGGAACCTGCGACGCAACAAATTGCGCTCATGCGCTTTGCCGCTGCGTTTCGTCGTAATGAAACCGGTGCGGAGACCATCGAGATTTTCATCGGCCAGCGTGCTCAAAATGACAAACCGGCCGGCTTTCGCCTGACCGGTCTTCTTGACGAGCGCGAACTGCGCCCGCTGGTTCATGCTGCATTTCCGCGGGAGACGCATGGCATGTCGGGGAAATCATCACCCGCGCGGACGCCCGAACGCGGAAAAAATCAACCGTGTTGAACCGTGTGACGCTTGAACGGAATTTCCACGCCCTTGGGCACGAGACGCTTGCGGCCCTTCTGGCGGCGGCGGCGGAGAAGGTCGCGGCCGGCTTTGGTGGCCATGCGGGCGCGGAAGCCGAATTGTTGTTTCCGGGTGCGCTTGGAGGGCTGATAGGTGCGTTTGCTCATGGCTGTGCCTCAGGGGTAAGTAAAAAATCGTAAACCACCCGGCGGACCGGGGCGCGCACTCTATGGACCGCTGCTCCGTTGTCAACCCGCCAATCACCCTTCGCGAACATTTTTTCGGAATGGCCGCGCTCTTGGCGGAAGGTAGATTTCCAATACCCGCGGTTTCCTTCTTCCCGCCCCATGCCTTGCCATTTTAAAGTGCGGACGTGAAATTTCATCCGCATGCTGCGTGCCTGATCATTTTCGCGGTGGTCTACCACGCGAGGGCGGATGAAAAAATTTCTCCCCAGGAGCGGGCGCTTCTCGAGCGGGAGAAAATCGTCTTCACGGAGAAAACGTGGAAACAGATCTTTTCCGCATACATCGGGCGGCGAGAGCCGGTGTTCGTCACCTCCGATTCCGTTCTGAATGCGTGGCATGTCTTGTTTGAAGATTCGATCCGCCGGATGGAGGAAAATTATTCCAGCAGGCTCCCGGGCGAGCTGGTGCGGATTCTGGAAAAACTGAAGCCTCGTTACGAAGGCGAGACAGGAGCACCGGCGAAACAAGTGGCGGATGACGGGTTGCGGCGGGCGCGCATCGTGCTTGGCACGGCGGTGAAGCTGGCCGGAGGAAAATGGAGCGGCGGTGAGGAAATCGACTCGGTGATCGAAAAAGAAGCGCGGCGCGTGGAGGAAGCACACGGCGTTTCCTTGCCGGATTGGCTCGCGGGAGAAGTAGATGGTTTGCGGGGAATCGACTACGCGGTTTTCCGGCCCACCGGTTTCTATGCGGAAAACGAAGGCATGCGGCGGTATTTCCGCGCCGTGCGCTGGTTGCAAACCGTGCCGTTCCATCCCAAGCGCTCCGCTTCCGCGGAGGCGTTGAACAGGATCGTGGAGGCGATGCCCTATGGCAGCGGTATTTTGAGAGAAATCACCGGTGCCTTCCGGGAAATCACGGTTCCATTTTCCGAGTGGGGAGACTCGGAAACGTTGCCGTATGAGAGAGATTCAATATCGAAGGAACCGGTCACGCTGCTTCCCGCGCTGGTGTTTCCTGATATGGAATTGTTCGGCAAAACGACCGGCGGGAAACGCCCGTATCCTTCCACTTTGGAAGCCGCCGCGTTGTATGGAAATCCCTTGGCCGATCGGTTGCTAGCGGGTGAGGAAAAAGTTTCCGCCATCATCCGGGAAGCACGGAAGAATCAGGAAGTGAGTGCCAACAGGAAATACGCATCGCTCTACGGTTCGTATGCTTGGTGTCTTCAAGCACTTTCCGCCGCTTCTCCCGCTGGCGCACCGGAGTTTTTGAAATCCGCCGCTTGGCAGCGCAAAACGCTCAATACCACCCTTTCCTCGTGGGCGCAGTTCCGCCACACCTTTGCGCTGCAAGGCCGGGAAAATATCTCATATTTCGGCCTGATGGATTCCGAACCCGACGGTTTCGTGGAGCCAAATCCATTATTTTTCCGCCGCTTGGGAGAGCTGGCAATGCAGTCCAAGCGCTATTTTGAGGATCGTACCGATGACGGGCTTTCGGCGGTCTCGATCATGGCGAAAGCCGCTGAATTGGAGAAAATGTTCCGGGAAATGATCGGGCCGCATGAGAAAGTCCGCGCGGCATATCAAAAAGGCGGGAAACCAGCGGATGCGGATGTAAGAGAATGGGAGAAAGCGCGTGAGGAAATTTCCGGGAAGTTCGAAATTTTCAGAGAAGCACTGAGAGACGAAATCAAAATATCTGGAGTCGGGTCCGATGGGCGGAAAATGATCTACACTTTCACCGATCCTGAAAAGGCCGCCAACGTCATGCGGGACATCGCCGCCGGGAAAAACCTCGCCGCCATCGCCAGCCGGATCGAGCCGACTCCCTTGGTTCTCCGGGAACCGGATCGCTGGCTATTGCTCATCGGAATCTGCCATCGTCTGGAAATGATCGTGGCGAGACAATTGCTCGGCGGGGAATTGGATGCCGAAGATTCCGTTTTCCTCCGCAAGTATGGGGAATCCCTCGCGGAGATAATGTTGTATGATGAAAATTCCTGGCTCAATCCCAAGGACGACGCTCCGCGCGTGGCCGCCGTTTTCAATCAGCCCGCCGAAGGTTTCCTCCTCGCCGGAGTAGGACGACCGCAGGAAATCCGCGTGCTGTATCCATGGAAGGGCAAAGAAATCGAATGTGTGGGAGCCGTCATGCCCTTTCGGGAAACGCGTGCGCGGAAACACATGACTGACGAGGAATGGAAAACATTGTTGGATGGCACCGGGAAACCCGCGGCTCCTTCCTGGTGGAAATAAAAACGAAGACCCAGCGGATCATTTCGCTGATCCCGTTCCTGCAAATTCGATCATTGCCCGGCGATCATCCGCAGCGCCTCGGGATACGCTTCATGCTCCGCAGCGTGAATCCGCTGGTGCAACGTTTCCGCGGTATCGCCGGGCAGAATCGGAACCCGTTTCTGCAAGATCACCGGCCCGGTATCCATGCCTTCATCCACGAAATGCACCGTGCAACCGGTTTCCGAAACTCCCGCATCGAGAGCTTGTTGCCATGCGCCGACACCCGAAAACGCCGGCAACAACGCCGGGTGAATGTTGAGCATGCGGTTGGCAAATGCATCGAGCAACGGCCGCCGCACCATGCGCATGAACCCCGCGAGACAAACCCATCCGACGCCTGCCGCCTTCAACCGCGCCGCCGTCGCCAATTGCGCGTCATCGGGAAATTTCGTCCGGAACCCACCGCAGTCGATCACCCCCGCTGCAATCCCGTGCCTGCGCGCGCGCTCCAGAATGAACGCCTCCGGGTTGTCCGAAAGCACCAGCGCAATCCGCGCATCCAACGTCCCCGCCTCGATCGCATCCATGATCGCTTGCATGTTCGATCCCGAACCCGAACCAAGAATTCCCAGCACCATGCCCCGTAACTATCGTCGCCTGCCCGATTGGGAACTCCAAAATCCAAATCCGACCCTTGCATCCCCGGCAGCGAATTCGCCGATGTTCTGGTGCAAGGATTACACCGGAATGTTCAATGCCGAGTTCGTCGTCATCAGCGGAAACCAGGATTGCGCATCACCCCTGCAAAATCCGCAGTGCGCCGCGGATGAGTTCTTCCACTGCCGCCCCCGGTTTCGCGTCGGCCGCCAATTTGACCGCCTTGCGGGAGTCCACTTGTTTGTAGCCGAGTGCGAGCAAGGCGAGTTCGGCATCGGCGGCGGGCGCACTGACCGATCCCGCCGCGGCGTCCTGCCAGGTTTCGGCAATGCCGACCTTGTCCTTCAGTTCAAGAATGATCCGCTCGGCGGTTTTTTTCCCGAGCCCCTTGATTCGCGATAGCTCCGCGACATCACCGGAAACCACACAAGTTTTGAAACGGGAAACCGGCATGCCGCTGAGCACGGCCATCGCAATGGACGGGCCGATTCCGCTCACCCGGTCGATCAGCATCATGAACACATCCCGCTCCTCTTCCGTCGCGAACCCATAGAGTTTGTGTTCTGTTTCCCGCACCTGGAGGTGCGTGCGCAGATCCACCCGTGCGCCTGCCGCCGGATGCAACCGGTCGTAGGTGGAAACCGGAATCATGATCTCGTAGCCGACGCCACCGGCCTCGACGACGAGCCGGTTCGGGTAGGACTCCAGAATTTCTCCACGAATGCGGGCGATCACGGTCCCCACGATGCCCGCACGGTCCGGCGCGTCAAACCTGCATTCGGGCAGCGCAATCCGGCGGCATGATCCGACAAGCGTCCGTTAGCGTGCACCGCCGGTTTCCGCCAGCGTGGCCGCATGTTCTGCGCGTGGAAAAAACATCCTTCCGCACCTTGTTCGTGCGCTTTCCGGCTTGAAGGCCCCATGGTCGAAGTGCTCAACCATCTGGCGGTTTTTCGCTGCGTGACACTGGTGCTCCGACAACAGGGTCTCACGCTTGCAAAGTCCACGTCCTTCGGCCTGAGCGTGGCTTATGGTGCGCGGGATTGGAAGCTGTTGCAGGATCGCGCCAGTGGATTGGAAACCGACACGTCGCATCGGCAGGACATCCATCTGCTCACCGACGCCGGCGACCCGCGCCCGCTGCTCGCCTTCGGTCGGCCGGGGGAACCGGCGGAACTTTCAATCCGCCTTGATGGCCAGACATGGTCGTCGCCACTGGTCCGCGATATGATCCGTCGTTTCAACGGCAGTGGCCTGGGGTGCTTCGAAAGCCGCACTCTCGGTGCCGGCGCGTGGCTCGATGAATGGGTGAAAACGCCCGCCACTCCGGCGCGGGAAGCCGGGCGCGATATTTGCCGACTCCTCGACCGTTGCCGCGTCGTCGAGGTGGACGTCCGCACTTCCATCTACCGCAACGTGGCACGCTTTGAACCGGGATTCGTTGACCACGATGGCGTGATTCTACGGCTTGCCGACAAGAGCTGCCGCCACGTCATCTACGCCGATACCTCCGCCAGCGATTTTTCCTTCACCTGCGATCCTGATGGCAGCGCGCTGATCCGCCGCGCCATGGCGTCCTGAATTTTTTCCGAACTCATGAATCCACTCGTTCCCGGCGAACTCCACCGCAAACATTATCGTTTCGACTGCCCCGCCGCACCGCTCGCCGCCCTCATTCCCGTCGGCGCACAAGCCTGTGTCCAAGTCGCCAATCGCATCGCCGGCCTGGGCGTGATGCTCACCCTTCATGACCTGACCCCTGATGACACCCGCCGGTTTTTATCGTTTCCCGAAAACGGCCTGCACTTCGCCCCGGAGGAGGTCACCGCCATCCATGGGATCGACCTCCATGGATCGGCCTGCACCGCGTTCTCTCTTGAGTTCGCCATTGCCGGAGAACCACGCGCGGTTTCCATCGCCCTCACGCCGCAGGAATCCGGACAACGAACCGTCCAGGAACACCTCATCGCTTTCGCCGCCGGAGAAATCGACGAGACCGAATATGATCGCTGGCACGACGAAAACCAAGCGACCGCCAAAATGTGCCCGTGTTGCCTGGAGACCGCAAACCATCGGCGGGCAAATCCCCGCGCCACACCCCTCGCACGCATTCTCCGCTGCGCCGCTGCCCATAAAACGGCGCTTCGTTGCTCGATTCTTGCTCCCGAATACGGATTTTCCACCTGGCTCACACCGGGGACAACCATTTGCCGCAACGGCCGGATCGAAGTCGCCAGTTGGCATGAGCCAGCGGTCCTCGAAATCGACCCTGGCGCTTGTCATTCTTATTGGATCGGAACCGAGCGACTTGACGGTGAATGGTTTACAACCATGCGCGTATTCGATTCCCACGGCTGCCCCCACCTCCAAATTTCCGCTCGCGGGCGCTCCCACACCGCACGGTGGGAACCATTCTGTGGATAACACCGCCGCCGAAACCGCAGAGAAATCTCGCGTCCTAGTTGCTTTTGAGATTCACTCTTAATAAAACGCCGGTGTGCCGTCCGATCCGACCCCTGCAACCGGGCATCCGCCGCCGGAATTGCGTTCCGAGTGGTGGGGAACCTTGGGCGGCATGCGCTGCGGGCGCGTTCACGGGATCGGAAAAACACCCGGATGGACCTGGCGGATCACATCGCAGGACGCGGTGTGGCTGTGGCTCAATGTTTCCGGCGATGGTCTTCTGTGGGGTGCGCACGACCGGTTTTTTCTGCGACCCGGCATGTATGCGCTGACGGGCGGCGGAGCCAAGGGCGAGTGGGCATGCCTACGCCATGTCGGAGATCATCGCCTGGAGGTCATCCAGTTCAGCCGCCAATGGCTGGTTGACCGGCTCGGGCGGATCGCCCCCGACTTGCCGCTCGGTTTGGCCGGTTGGTTGGAAAGCGATGCAACCGTCGCGTTTTGCGGCTTGATGGGCATCTGGGAAAAGGAACTGTGCGGGGCTTTGGAAACCGCCGCGAAATTTTCCGGCGCACCCCGGTTGATCGCCGAAGCGCGGCTGCTGGAGTGGGCGGCAAACCGCTTGGTCACCAACCGTACTCCGCGGGCCGAAACCGGAACGCGCCGCAGTCCAGTGCAACTGGCTATCCAAATTCTGCGCAGTCGGCTCGACCAACCGCTGAATCTTCCATCGCTTTCGCGCCAGGTCGGCATATCGCCGCATCATCTTTCCCGGCAGGTGAGCGCGGAAACCGGGACCACCCTGCTGCGGCACTTGCGGCGAATGCGGGTGGAGCACGCATGCGAAGCGCTCGCCACCGGACGCATGAATGTCACGGAAGTGGCGTTGGAAACCGGTTACCAAAGCCTCAGTCATTTCGCAAAAGCCTTCCGCGAGGAAATGGGCCGCACTCCCAGTGATTGGCTGGCACAACGAAAACGCACGTGATTTTCCTATAACGCGGGCAAATCTTTCAGGTTTCTTGCCGATCCATCGAAATTTGGTTTCATCCATGGAAAGGCACCATGTTCCAACCTGTCATTCACGATCTGATCAAACGCCAGTGGCGCGAAATTCTCGAAGCCATCATCCGCTGCGGCGCGCAGCCCGTCAGATCGATCGCGGAAATCACCGGCACGAGTTACATGACGGCGAAGGAGCATTGCGAAAAACTCGCCAAAGCCGGCTACTTGTTGCGCACCCGGACGCCGCGCACGGAAATCGGCAGGCCGGAAATTTTTTACAGTCTCGCGCCCGGCGCATCCGCGTTGTTCGGCAACCCGCCGGCGGACCTTGCCCTTTCCCTGCTTGAGCACGCCCGCACGATGTTCGGCGAACACGCTCCGGAAAAAATTCTCTTCCGTCATTTCGAGACATGGGCGGAAGAAGCGTCGCAGGTCCTGGCGGTGATTTCCACTCCCGCGACGCGGATTGCCCGGCTCGCCGCATTGCGGAGCGAAACCGGCCATGTGTGCGAACCAGGCGAAACACCCGCAGGCACGTTGCTGATCACGGAATTCCACAATCCCTTGGCGCAGGTTTTCGCGCGATTTCCCCACGCCCTTGCGATGGAAACGAACGCCCTGGAGCAGGCCGCTGGTTTTCCGATGGACCGGCGGGAAATCCCGGCAGGCCGGGGCGGCCACCATCGCGTCGTTTTTGAATTCTCTCCCAACGGTGCAAGATTGCGTTGAATGGGTTGCCCATCAAAGCAGTCCCACAACCCGGACCAAACCAATCCACATGACTATGAAAACGCTTTATTGGGCGACCGCCACCACCGCGTTGCTCGCCATCGTTTCCTGCGAAAAACCGGATGTTACTGAAAAACGCATTGCCGAACTGGAAGCCAAGGCCGCCGATGCGGAGGCGCGCAATGAGGGTCTCGAACGCGAAATGCAGGAACGCAAACTTGCCGAACTGCGCGAAGATCTTGAAAACGAACGCCGCGAACTCGAGAACCGCCGCGCCGATCTCGATCAATTGGTGGCCGATCAAGCCGAAGCCCAGCGGGCAAAAATCGCCGCACAGGAAGCGAAGATCGCCGAACGCGAACAGCGGGTCTGGAAAATGCAGACCACGCTGGATGAAAAACAGGACGATCTCGACCAACTCTCCGACACCCTGAGCGAGCGCGAACGCGAACTTGCCGGGCACGAAGCGATCAATGGCGGCGATGACCAAGGCGGTGACGCCCCGCCGGTCGGTGATTACAGCACGTTTTACGAATCCCTTTCACCCCACGGCTCCTGGTTTGAAACGCCCGATTACGGCTACGTTTTCCAGCCCGTCGTCGTTCGCGAAACGAGTTGGCGGCCCTACACCCGCGGCCGCTGGGCCTGCACGGATGCCGGATGGACGTGGATTTCCGACGAACCATTCGGCTGGGCCACTTATCACTATGGCCGTTGGGTTCTTCTTTCCCGCCGTGGGTGGTGCTGGGTTCCCGGCAGTCAATGGGCGCCCGCATGGGTTTCATGGCGTTCAAGCAACAGTCACATCGGTTGGGCGCCGCTTCCGCCGGAAACCATCGCCTGGCGCGAACACCGCTGGACTCCCGCGGTCGAGGTGACCTTCGGCATTGGCTCGCATTGGTTCAATTTTGTCGAGACGCGCCACTTCTCCAGCCCGATCGTTTCCCACTGCCTGCCGGTCGGCCGCAACATCACGATCATCGCCGCAACGGTGAACATCACCAACATCTATGTTCGCAACAACCGGGTGATCTGCGGCGGTCCGAGATATGCGGACATCAGACACCGCGTCATTCGGCCGATCCCATTTTACAGGCTGCAAATGGAACGCGGTTTGCGCTCCGGTTCCACCATCATCGGCCATCGCCCCCGCATCGAACGCGACCGCCTTTTGGTTTCCGCACCGAATTTTGATGCCCCATGGAATGGCGGCCTTCGCCCGAAGAACGTCCGCGAGCGCTGGGAGGACGTCCGGGTCGAACGCCGCGAGGGATTCAAGGAGGAATCCGTACAACGTTTCCGTGAATACCGGAAGGAAGAGAAGGCGAAAGGCGAACAGCGGATCAAGGAGGCTGGCGGCATGGATGAGTTCCGCGAAAAGCGCGAACGCCAGTTTGAGCAGAACCGTCGCGTCGCCCGTCAAGCCGATGAAAAACGCCGGGAAACCCGGATGAAAAACGAGAAGAAGGAACGCCGCGATGAAAAGCCGGGCACCGTGGGACGGCACCCCGAAAACCAAGCCGAGCCGGACAACCGCCCTGCGGCAAAAAACAATCCCACACCCCGCAATGCGGAACGCCAAGGCGACTTGAAAACGAAAACCAAGGTCAATGGCAAGGAGGTGACCATTCCGGAAATCCCGACCCGGCAGGATCCCGACGGCCCGCGCATTCACCCGCCAGCCCCCGGCCGCGAGGTGGAGACCCGCGAACGCATGCAGCGGGATCAGGAACTCCAGCGCAAAGCCAATGAGCAACGCCGCAACGAAGAAACCCGCAAACGCGAAGACGATCAACAGCGTCGCAATGAGGAGTCTCGCAAGCGTCAAACCGACGAACAAAATCGCAACGAGGAAACTCGCAAACGCCAAGCCGATCAACAACGCCGCAACGAGGAAGTTCGCCAACGGGACGCCAACGAACAGCGCCGTAATGAAGAGGTTCGCAAGCGTCAGGCTGACGAGCAACTTCGCAATGAAGAAGTCCGCCAACGCGAAGCGACCGAGCAACGTCGGAATGAAGAGGTCCGCAAGCGTCAAGCGACCGAACAACTTCGCAACGAGGAATCCCGCCAACGCGAAGCCGATCAACAACGTCGCAACGAAGAGGTCCGCCAACGCCAGGCTGACGAGCACCTTCGCAATGAAGAAGTCCGCCAACGGCAAGCGGAGGAACAACGCCAGCACGCCGCTCAGGAAAACGCCCGCCGCCAGCAACAGGAAGAATCCAATCGCGCCAGACAAGAGCAGCAACAACGCGCCGCTCAGGAAAACGCCCGCCGTCAGCAGCAAGAGCAGCAACAACGCGCCTCTCAAGAAAACGCCCGTCGCCAGCAACAGGAAACGGAACGCAAACGGGAGGATGACGAGCGCCGCGGCCGCAGCCGTTGACCACGGTTTCCCGACCAGAGTTCACATCACGGGTTCCATCCGGAAAGATTCCGGATGGAACCCGCTTCTTTTCCACCCGCTCCCACCCATTCATCTGTTTGCCGGAATCGTGGCTGGGCCATCTTGGCCCGGTCCGTAGCCGGGGCTTCCAGCCCCGATCTTCCTCTTCAATTGCGGCTACGCTTCAAGGAAACCCCGGATTCCGCCGAGAGTGCGGATTGGTTTTCCCATTCCTCACGCTGTCGGGCGACAACCGCACAACCGCACAACCCTCAATCACCAATCACCCGTCATTCTCCATTTCCCCCTTCCCCTGCCCGCGTTCTTTCCTAACACTGCCGCAGTCCCCGGACCCACGTCGATCCTACTTCTCCACCGCCCCGCATGACTTCCTCTGAATGCGAGATTGAGCACGCACTCATCGATAAGCTTCTCAGCCTGAAATACGAATATCGCTCCGATATCAGGGACCGTCACTCGCTGGAGAGGAATTTGCGGGAAAAATTCGAATCTCTCAACCGCGTAAGTCTCACGCCGGGGGAATTCCCGCGCCTGCTCGATGAAATCATCACCCCGGATGTCTTCACCGCCTCCCGCACCCTGCGCGAGCTTAATGTCTTTAACCAAATTTAAATAATCTTATGGGAACCAAAATTATATCGAACGCCGACATCCAAGCGATTGATCTGTTCTCTGGAGCAGGTGGCCTCTCTCACGGGCTTAAAAAGGCTGGCGTTAACGTGCGCGTTGGAGTCGATCTAGATCCAGCGTGCAAATATGCCTATGAGAAAAATAATAGGGCGGCGTTCCTTTTGAAATCGGTGGAGGAAATCAGCGCTCAGGAGTTGATTAAATACTTGGTTAGACCAAAGTTCGTTCTGTTGGCTGGGTGCGCCCCTTGCCAACCATTTTCGAAATACCGCCTAGGGAAAAGTGATGAATCCGATGGACGTTGGCATCTGCTACGGTCATTTCAGCGGCTAGCGCTTAGCATGGCCCCTGACTTTGTGACGATGGAAAACGTCCCTCGCTTGGCAGAGCAGCAGGTTTTCCGCGACTTTAAGGTTTCGCTCGAAGACGCTGGGTATCATGTATGGGCTGAGGTCGTGAATTGTTTAAATCATGGAGTCCCGCAAGGTAGGGAGCGGCTTGTGATGATGGCATCCAAACACGGAAAGATTTCTCTTCTGCTCCCCACCCGCAACGTGCGAAAAACAGTGCGCCAGGTGATCGGCGAACTGCCGAAACTGCAGGCTGGCAAAGCGTCTACCTCAGACCGGATCCATCAGTCTGCCGGGCTATCGCCTCTTAACTACGCTCGCATCATTGCCTCAAAGCCGGGAGGGACTTGGCGAGACTGGCCCGAGGAGTTGGTCGCCGAATGTCACCGCAAAAAATCTGGGAAGACCTACTCCAGCGTTTACGGGCGCATGGAGTGGGACAAGCCTTCGCCTACAATTACAACGCAATTTTATGGATTCGGAAATGGCCGCTTCGGCCACCCCACTCAGAATAGAGGGCTCTCTCTGAGAGAGGGAGCACTCCTCCAGAGTTTCCCAAAAAATTATCGATTCGTTGAACCCGGTAAGGCGATTGAGTTCACCAATATCGGAAGGCTCATCGGCAACGCCGTGCCCGTTAAACTTGCCGAGTCGATCGGAAGAACCTTCGTTGCACACGCAGCCAAGGTGCGAAATCCACCACAAATGACTTCAATTGAGGATTAGAATTCACCGCACGGACTGAATTTGAAATAACTTAAATCTCGCAAACGGAAATCCAAACCATGGAGAAAGAATACCAACTCAGTATCGACCCAAGGATTCTCGAACTACTTGGTCCAAATCTTTACACAAACATCTACTACGTATTGGCCGAGCTAATTGCCAATGCCTACGACGCGGATGCCAAGAACGTTTATATCATATCGAATAAAGACGATATTAGTGTCGAGGATGATGGTCATGGCATGTCCTATGAGGCTGGAGACGTCAAACGCTACTTGGAAGTCGCCGCAACCTCGCGGAACTCTGAAGGGGATTCGCTCACTAAGTCCGGGCAACGCAGAAAAATGGGGCGGAAAGGCGTAGGTAAACTGGCTGCATTGTCCGTATCCGAAAACGTTGATGTCTTGACTATTTCAGAGGGGGAAAAATCCGGTTTCGTTCTGACACGTCGCCCTGAGGCGGGGAACATGCTTCGAGCGATCGACGAGGACTCAATAGAGTTCGAGTTTATCAAAGAACACGGCTCGGCCATCGTCATGCGGTCCCCTCAATACCGGCTGCACAAAACGCTTGATGCGATGCGTCGCAACCTGCTCAAGATTTTCCCACTGATTGGCTCGGATTTTAGAATCCATGTTATTCGGGGCAAGGAATCGTTGGTGATCGAAGACTTCGACAGGAGTATCATGTCCGATCTATGCGCACTTATTACGCTTGGAAAAGAATTTGAGCATTTGGCGTCGCTGGTTCCTGCATGGCATCCGAAACGAAGAAATGAATTAATCGTCACCCGCAATGCAAAGGAGATAGCTCTGGAAATGCGCGACAAAGACGGTGTTGAACATGAATACCTCCTCACGATCAAAGGTTGGATTGGAACATATCGCACGACCAAAGGACGAAAAGCGGAGATGACAGATTTTCCAGATAACTTTATTTCCATTTTTGCCAACAAGAAGCTAGGTGAATTTAATATTCTCCCAGTGGTTGGGCAGAATAAACTAATTGAGGTCTTTGTGGTTGGTCAACTGCATATTGATCTTTTCGAACTGACAGAACTGCCCGATATGGCTCTTAGCAACCGGCAAGGATATAAGTCCGATGATCCACGCTATTTCGCCATGCTTGAGTACGTGAGAAAGGAGTTGCTGGCCGACATCTTGCGGCAAAGGGAAATTTATGTCGATCTCTCAAATGTCGAAAAGAAGAAACTCAAGGAGGATCTGCAGCGCGAGAATGAGAAAAAACTACGGGAGCAAATCGATAAATTCCGTAGTCACGCAAGCCAGCGAGCGGCAGAGCGGTGGGCAGAACTCACGGGAAATCGTGATACTGAAACCCTTAGGCGGATCATAGCTGAGTCGATCAACGAAAATAATCCTGACCTCGGTCTAAAACAGATCGTGGATTCGGAAAAGAAGCGAATCCTCATCAGTCAAACATTCTCAGACAAATCATTCTCGGATGTGGTGTATCAGATGCTGGTTCACAACAATGTCCCACCGGAAGATATTCTGTATACCAACTGCGACGATGAAGTTTGCCGTGTCCCGGAAGGACGTAAAGTGTATGATTACCTAAAAGAGTTTTTTGTTGAGAGCTACTCTAACCAAAAAATTTACGTCCTCTTTATCACAAGCGAAAACTCAAAGACATCCTGGGGTGCCATCACCGAAGTGGGTGCCGCTTGGATCACTCAAGTCGATCATAAGATTTTTAATATTCACCCCTTCCGTCCAGAGCATCCCCTTGACGATGAATCTCAGTGGCAAAACACAAATAGGGAGACTCCTCCAAACGGTGACCTTTGGATGCAACGACTTAATGCAGACATTTTTTGCCAGAAAATAGAGGCAGTGTGCGACTTACTAGGCTACTCGAAACGAAACCGCCAGAAGAATCTAAATCATTTGGGGACTTTGGTGAGCATAAGAACTGGGTGTTAGCTGTGATGACACAAGCAGCCGCCGCAACTCTGGAACATCACCACCTACAAACTCGCCCGCATGAACATGCTGCTGCACAGGTAAAGGAGACGGAGTTCAAAATCTCCCGCGGCGACACGCATCTCAGCGAGTGAGGTGGTTTGGCGGTTTTCGGGGGTGGGGTTGTGAGGAAAGCCGTTGATGAGGACGGGATGGACAGACTCTTAACATGAGCACTGGATGCCAACATCCCCTTGCTTCCAGACAAAATACGACCCTCCTCATCCGGGTCCATCCGCGTTCATCGGTGGTTGAAAAAATCCGTGGAGGAATGGACGGCGCGTTGACGGGTGGCGGTGAAAGAGGCACAGGGACCACGATTCCTTTCAATTCCCCAACTTGAGATCACCGAGAGCCCATTGGATGCCGGCGAGGTAGTGGCGCACGACTTTGGGATGCCAATAGATTTCGTGATTGTGGCCCAGCGAGCAGTAGAACACGCGGCCTTTTCCCCACGGGCGATGCCAGGCGATTCCGAAATCCCCGTCCTTGCGCTTGATGCCGCCGACTTTCATGTCGGTTTTTTCCGTATCCAGGCGCAGCAGCATGTTCACTTCCTTCGAATCGTAGGGTGCCTTGAACTGATAGATCTCCTCGGGAAACTCGACGTTCGCACCTTCGAACATGGCCACCAGAGGATGTTTTTCTTTGCCCGGTTCCACTTTCACGCTCACCATTTTGTTCGCCGTCCATGGATGGCCGTCGAAAAATCCGTTGATCATTTCGCCGTATTCCGGCCAGTCGTAAAACGTGTCGGTCGCAGCGTGGATGCCGACAAAGCCGCGCCCGCTTTTCACGAACATCATCAGGTTTTTCTTCCGGCGCCCTTCGGTTTCCTTGGCCGCCGCCTTGCCCGCTTCATCGAGCTTGTCCCACTCACGCTTGCCCGGAGCAAACGGATTCATCGTGGTGCTGAGAAAACAAACGGCATCGAATTGCTTGAGTTTCTCCACTTCGAAGTCGGCGGGATCTTCGCTGGAAACGATTTGGAACGCGCCGGTTTTCCCGCCGAGCTCGCGCAACAGCGCGTGGCCGGTCGGGATCGATGCATGGCGGTATCCGCTGGTGCGGGAAAACACCAGCATGCGGCGTGGTTTGGCCGGTTTCGCATAGGCTTTGTCCGGCAGGACTTCGCGGATTTTTTCGATCGCGCGGGGAGGCGGATCACCGCCCGCGGGTTTCTGGGAAACGAGCGCGAACGCAAATGCGGCGATGGCAATGGCGGGAACGACGGTTTTCATGGAGCGGCGTCGTTACGCGGCATGGGCGGAGAATGTTTCAGTTTCGGGGTTGAGTCCCGCACGGGTTTCCGCGAAAACCGCGCCGGATGAGAATCTTGGTTGTTGGCAAAGGCGGGCGGGAACACGCGCTGGTTCGTGCGTTGGCGGAGTCTCCGGGAAATCACGAGCTGTTTTGTTTCCCCGGCAGCGATGCGATTTTTTCCCTCGCCAAACCGGTGCCCGTCGATGGCTTGGAACCCCTCGTCGCATGGATGAGGGAAAACTCCATCGACCTTTGCGTGGCGGGCGAGGAAAGTTATCTCGTGAAAGGCGAAGGCTTGGCGAACTTGTGCGGCAAGGCAGGAATTCCCTGCTGGGGCCCGCCAAAGGAATCCGCGCAGCTCGAGGCGAGCAAGGAGTTCGCCAAGGATTTTCTGTTGCGTCACGGCATCCCCACCGCGCGCGCCACCGCCACCGAATCGCTGGACGAGGCAGTCGCCGCCATCAACGGGGAATTTCCCACCGTATTGAAATTCGATGGACTGGCCGCCGGCAAAGGCGTCGCGGTTTGCCCGGATGAAAAATCCGCGCTCGATTTCCTCGATGAGGTTTTCACGCAACAGCGCTTCGGTCCCGGCCGCGTGCTCGTTGAGCAATGCCTCACCGGTCCGGAAGTTTCGATCTTCGCCGCGATTGTTGATGACGAATATCTGGTTTTCACTCCGGCACGGGATTACAAACGCGCGCTCGATGGCGATCTCGGCCCGAACACGGGCGGCATGGGGGCCGTCGCCAGCCGCAAACTCATTCCGCCCGAACTGCTGGAACGCATCGAAGCGGAGATCGTCCGCCCCACCGTGAACAGCCTGAATGCCGACGGCCTGCCCTACCGCGGTTTCCTTTACTTCGGCCTCATGCTCACACCGGAAGGCCCGAAAGTCATCGAATACAACTGCCGGTTCGGCGATCCCGAGTGTCAGGCGGTGATGCCACTGGTGAAAGGCGATCTCGCTGGTTTCTGCTTCGCCGGTGCGAAAGGTGAACTCCGTCACGACCTCATTTCCTTCGATGACGGCTGGAGTGTCTGCGTCATCCTCGCCTCCGCCGGATACCCGGAAACCTCCCGCAATGGCGATGTGATTACCGGGCTGGAAAACACTGGCGATCACCGGATTTACCACGCTGGCACCCGACTCAACGGAGGAAACTGGGAAACCAACGGCGGCCGCGTGCTCGCCATCGTTGCCACCGAGCCTACCCGCGAGGCCGCAGTGGGCAACGCCCATGCATCCGCCGCAAAGATCGATTTTCCCGGTTCCCAACGCAGAGCTGACATCGGAATTCTCCATTTCACATGAATCGCACTCTTGATGCCACTGAGCTCGCCGCCGGCGTGCGGAAACTCGCCGGTGAAATCCGCACCCGGAATGGCGGAGGGAAATTCGCGTTGGTCGGCATCCGCAGCCGGGGCGACGAAGTGGCCGAGCGAGTCCGCGCGAATCTTGCTGGCGAAACCATCGATTTCGGCGTGCTCGATATCTCCCTCTACCGCGACGACTTCGAGCACCTCCGGGAAAATCCCACCCTCCAGGGAACCGATCTCCCTTTCACCGTTGACGGTGCGCACATCATTCTCATCGACGACGTGCTTTTCACCGGCCGCACCGTCCGCGCGGCCCTCGATGCCATCTCGCATTACGGTCGCCCGGCAAAAGTCGAACTCGCGGTGCTGGTCGATCGCGGCCATCGCGAGCTGCCGATCCAGCCGGACTATATTGGCATACGGCTCGACACCCACCGTGGCGATCATGTATCGGTTTCCTTACAGAAAACCGATGGCGAGGACAAAGTCCGCATCGAGTCCAAAGACACCTCCCCATGAACCCGCTGCCGCAGCGAAGGAAAACCGCCGAAGAACTCGCGAAGCTCCGCGAAGATCTCGGCATTCCCGCGGAAGCTCCTTCCTCCTATTCGGCCATGGTTCCGCCGCCCGCGCCGCTTCCGCCACCGAAGCCCGCGACAGCCATTACCAACCGCACGCCGGCCGCTTTGGAAATTCATGGTCCGGAAGAAACGGTCCTGCCACCCGCGCGTGAGCCAAAACCCGTGCGCTCGCTGCGCCGCTCCGAACGCATCCCGCCGCTGGAACCGCATCCGCGCGCCATCGCAAGCGCGTCGCCAATTCCCTCGGTTCGCCATAGCGATGCCGAGCTTCAGGAAATCCGCCGCCTCAGTGCGATCCGCGATCTCCAACACACCCCGCCTGATTTCCGGATGACCCCGGCCCGCCCCGCGGTTTTGACCGCGGCTTATTTGTTTGCGGCAACTGGCATCGCCATCTCCATGCCCCAGGTCTATCGCCACCTGGTTCCTTCGTTTTTCACCTTGGGCGGTCTTCAAATGACGCACCCGATCCTCTTCGTTGCAGCCGCCGAGAGCTTGGCGCTCATCATCGCGCTATGGGTCTGGCTGCGCCGGTTGTATTCGCGCCACCATTCAGGGTTTCTTGCCATCATCGCCTTCTTCACACTGTTCTTCGCCACCCTCCACTTTTTCCCACGATTCCTCCATGGCTCGTAAAGACCTTCTCTGCATCGACTCGCTCGGGCGTGACGAAATCGACCGGATTCTCGATCAATCCGCGCCCTTTAAGGAGCTGTTCACCCGCTCGGTGAAAAAAGTTCCCGCCCTCCAAGGCAAGTCGGTGCTCATGCTGTTCTATGAGCCCAGCACCCGCACCCACTCCTCCTTTGAAGTGGCCGCAAAACGCCTCTCCGCCGACGTCACGAACTTCGATGTCGCCCAGTCCTCCATCACCAAAGGGGAATCCGTCCGCGAAACCATCGAAACCCTCCAAGCCATGCGGACCGACTACGTGATCGTCCGGCACAAGGCGTCCGGCCTACCGGGAACGATCGCGAAAATGACGCGCGCCAGCGTGATCAATGCCGGCGATGGCGCTCACGCCCATCCCACCCAGGCGCTGCTCGATGCATTCACCATCAAGGAAAAATTTCCCGATCCGGCCGGGAAAAAAGTGCTCATTGCCGGCGACATTCTCCACTCGCGGGTCGCTCGTTCCACCACAGCCATTCTTCTCAAGCTGGGCATGCGGGTCGCGCACTTGGCACCCGGTTCCCTACTTCCCGATCACGGCAACGAAAATGTGCGGCGCTTCACCGGCTATGAGGATGCCATGCGATGGGAGCCTGACATCATCTATCTGCTCCGCGTGCAAATGGAACGGCAGGACGCCCAATACTTTCCCAGCCTGCGGGAGTACCACAAACTTTATGGCGTGACCGATGCGCGATTGAAGGAAATCAGGGACCGCGGCATTTACCTCATGCACCCCGGTCCCGTGAATCGCGGCGTCGAGCTTTGTGACGCCGCCATGGATTACGAGCGCAGCCTCATCAACGACCAGGTTGAAAACGGCATCGCCGTCCGCATGGCCGTCCTCTACTCGCTCAAGCCCGCGACGTGATTGTCCGCATGCTCACGTGCAGCCGCGGAGCAAAAACAGCACGAGCAATATCGGAATTGGAATCCCCAGCAGCCATAGAAGAATCCAGCCGATCTTGCCACTTTGGAACGCGGTATTGGTTTGTCTTGGGTTGTGTTTCATAGGAGTAAAGTCAAACGCTCAGATCGCCCTCCATCCCGGCATCAGGCGGATTTCCTGAAATCGCCGCGCCAGCCATTTTGACCAACGAGACGAACTTGCCGTGTTTTGAGGCCCAATAATGCACGTCAGTTGGCGATACGCACAACAAGGTTACGTTCGGATCCTCTTTTCCATCGGGAAACCACGCCTCCACCGTGGGATCCCATAGTTTGCCGATTTTTGCGCGATCATGGGATATGACCGCATGGCCGGAAACGGTTAGATATTCGCCATCATTGTGGTTCGTGAAAAACATCTGCACCCGTGGATCATTCGCCAAATGACCGTTGTGCATGCTATCCGCGCCGCTGAACAGCCACAGATTTCCGTGGTCGTCCACCTCCTGAACTTGCATCGGAATGACATGAATCGGGATCGTCCCCAACGCCGTGCCAAACAGACAGGTAGAGCACGATCCCACCAACGATTGCAGTTTTTCCACCGCTTCCTTCGAATGCAGGTTTCCGCTCATGATCCTTTCCAATTGCAAGAACCGGGCCACTAGGCGGCTCCTTGTTATGCCTTGTCTTTCAAATACTTCCTGTTTCGAACATCGTCGGATCGCATCTGCTTCATGCAATCTGCCCGAACATCGGACGCACCGCGCATCGCACTGTGTTAGGCCGACGCGCCGCTCGCCGCGATCACCATAAAAAACGAGAAATTACCGCAGTCCGCAGTGGCCAGAAAGGTCCGCAGCCGCTACGAACTGAACGCCGAATGTCCGCCCGAGCCACTTGGAAAGTCAGCGTTGCCGTAATGGCAAGCCGCGTCCTCGGCCTATTGCGGGAAATGATGTTCGCTGCCCTCTTTGGCGGCAGCAAGTGGATGGACTGCTACAACCTCGCCTTCCGCGTACCCAATCTGCTGCGCGATCTTTTCGCCGAAGGCGCACTGTCCCAGGCATTCATCACCACTTTTTCCAAGAAACAGAAAACCGAGGGAGATGTCTCGGCGTGGCAACTCGCCAACAAAATGATGACGCTAGCCGCGGTCTTCATGAGTTTCGTTTCACTCGCCGGCATTTTCGCCGCGCCGTGGATCGTCGATCTCCTCACCGCGCTCTCGGATAGCGGAGCACGCCAATCCTCGCCCGCTGATCTCGCCGCGCAGGCGGAGCTGACCGTCACCATGGTGCGGATCATGTATCCATTCATCCTGCTCGTTTCGCTCGCCGCGCTGGTGATGGGCATCCTCAACGCGCGAAACGTGTTCGGCATACCCGCGCTATCGTCCTGTTTTTTCAATCTCGGCTCGATGATCGGCGGCGCAGCCCTCGGCTGGTGGATCGATCCATCATGGGGAAAAAACAGCCTGATCGGATTTTCGATCGGTGTTTTGATCGGCGGTCTGGCGCAGCTGGTTTGTCAGTTTCCGGCTCTGCGACGTGCAGGTTACCAGTTCGCCGCCGATTTCCAGTGGCGGGACAGCGGAGTGAGAAAAGTCCTGCAACTCATGCTGCCTGCGGTAATTTCCGCCTCGGTTACTCAGGTCAATGTCGTGGTCAACTCGATGTTCGCCTATGGAGTGGGCGAGGGCGCGGTGAGTTGGCTCGGCTACGCGTTCCGCCTCATGCAACTTCCGATCGGTGTCTTCGGCGTCGCAATCGCCACCGTGACTCTGCCCGCGCTTTCACGCGCCGCACTCGAAGGGGTGACGCCGGAGTTCCGTGAAACACTCGGCAAAGGGTTGCGCCTGGTCGTTTTTTTCGTCCTGCCGTCCGCCCTCGGCTTGGTGCTCCTGGCGGAACCCATCATCAGTGTGGTCTTCGAACGCCGCGAATTTGATAGCGTCGATCGCATCGCCACCGCCGGGGCCTTGCGCGCCTATGGCTACGGCCTGTTGTTCTATGCCGGACTCAAAGTCCTCCAACCCGCATTCTACGCCATCGACAAACGCTGGCTGCCGATGCTTTGCAGCTTCCTTGCGCTCTTCCTCAACCTCGGGTTCAACTGGTTCTTCGTCTATCGGCTGGGCTGGGGGCACGAATCACTGGCCATGACCACCAGCATCATCGCCATCGTGAATTTCCTCTTGCTTTACCTTGCGATGCGAGTGGCCGGCGGCGATCCAGGAAGCCGAAAACTTTCCATCATGGCAGGGAAAACCATCTTGGCCGGCATGGCGATGGCTGCCGTTTGTTTGGCCGCCAACCACTGGATTTTCGGCGATCCGGCGCATCTTCCGATTCTCGCCCGCGCCGCCGCGCTCGTTGCCACGGTATCCGTGGCCGCGGCGGTGTATTTTGGAACCGCCAAGCTGGTCCGCATCGAAGAAGCACACGATGCGTTGAATCTCGTGCTGCGGAAATTCAAACGGTGATTCATTCTACTCCAAGTTTGATGTCTTCAGAATTTCCGCGCAGTTCCCGCGCATACATCGCCTCGGCGGTGGCGGGCAGGGCTTTAAAAACACCGGGCGTTTCCGCGCGAAGCTGATAGCGAATGGTGTGCGTTCCGCGCGGCAGGACGCGGATAAAAAAGTCCACCGATTTATCGCGCGGTTCCCGATAGACACTGAATCCGCCATCACCGGAAATGTAGCCGCTCAGCGCATCAAGCGCCTCGAAACCGGCCGCTTTTTTGTCGGAGAAAATCAGGTATTCGTAATCGTTTTTGCTTTCGAGTATCAGTTCCACTTCGATGCGGTCGCCGGACTTGACGGTGGCACCATCGGCGAGTGGCTCGCGTTTGAACCGCTCGCCCTGCTGTTTCACGACCAGTCCGCCGGAGTCCACGGTTTCCGTCTCCTTGTCGTGCTCGATAAGTTTCCAGACCTTGCGGTTCACCTTCACTTCCAATCCAGCGGCACGGAGTTTGTCCTCAAGCGTGAATACCTCAAGATAAGCGTTCGCATACAACGTGCCCTTGCCGGATTTTTCCAGCACGACCACGTGTTTGCCCGGCTTCACGTCCGCACCGGCGAGCGTCACCGTGCCGTTGAAATCAAAGAGATTTTCCTTCGTGATTTTCACCGCGTGGACTTCGCTGCCATCGACGGTCACCCGCACGTCCATTTCAGGATCGTTCTCGCCGCTGGCTTTGATGTAGCTGGCGATGGCCTCAATGGCGTAGGCGGAATCGCGGGTGGAATTCCAATAGGTGCCGTGCTTGCGGTTGTTGACCAAGTACTTCACCAGATCGCGCGTGACGGCGTCCTTTGGTTTCGCGGCGGCAAGCAACTTGAGGAACCATGCGTGGGTCTCCACCTCGCTGCCGTACCAGAACCACCAGTAATTTTTGTTCGGCAAATCGAGGTAAGCGGTTTGGTTCTCCGCATCGCGTTTCAGAAATTGGGAAACCTGGCGGATGACCTCATCGCGCCGTGAGTCACTCTTGCGGTGCAATTCAAGACCGAGCAAACAACGCGCGTAAACCGGCAGCTCCAGGCGATCACGGAACAAATAAGCCAGCATTGGTTCCGAATCGCGACCGGCTTCACCGAGAATCATCCGGACAAACGCATCAGTGGAGTCCGCGTAGGTTTTTTCGTAGCGTTTGTCGTCTTTGATTTTCTTGCCGGCTTTCCGCAGTGCCTCGCGTTCGTCGTGAAGTTGCAACGCGGCGATTTGCTTGCGCTCGTGAGCGGTGAGCCAAGCCACCCCGGAATCAATCACGTTCCGCGGAACCGCCGCACCGTTTTCTTTCGCCACCAGCAAGCCATGTACGACGACCGCCGTAGTGTGTGGATACGAGGATTCCCCGTAACCGGAAAACCAACCCCAGCCTCCATCACCGTTTTGCATCGCAGTCAGGCGCTCGACACCGGCGCGGGTCATGTCGTCGAGTTTCGCGGAATCAAATACCGGATTTTCTTTCCAGCGTTTCCACTGCTCCGCGCGCAACGAAGGATCACCGAGCTCCTGTGGGTTGAGGTTGTTTCGCTTGGTGCGCACATCGTCGAGGTTGATTCCAAGGTCGCGAAGCATCTTGGCGGCGATGACCGTGGGAACAAATCGATTCAACGTCTGCTCGGTGCAACCGTGCGGATACGAGGCGAGATAAGGAATCGCATCGACGACCGCCGTCGCCACACTGGGTGAAAAACGAACCGTCAGTTTCGTTTGTTCCGGCCGGAGTTTTTCCGGCACCTCCATGGTGATTTCCGCCTTCCCTTCTTCCGGCCCGGCGACGCGACTCCATGCGTCCTGGCGCAACATGCCGTGGACAATGATGGGAATTTTTTTCTCCATCGCATCGCCATCGTCGCCCGCGTCCACTTTCATGCGCACGGTCGCTTCTCCTTCCCGTTTCGCAGTGACTTTCCAATCCACCCGCGTTTCGCCCTTGGCGGGAATCTCGATTTTCCTTGGCTCGTTGTTCGCCGCTTCAACGAAGTTGCCTTCCAGCTCGAGGGCAACCGTCACGGTTTTTGCGACGGCATGGTCGTTGTGAACAATGGCACTGAATGTCGCTTCATCGCGCTCCACGAGGAAACGCGGCATCTGCATGCGGACGAGCAAGTCCTTCGAAGTGATGATTTCCGTGGTCCCTTCACCGACGCGCGTGCCCGGAAGAACCGTCCACACCCGGGCCTTCCAAGTCGTGAGATTGTCCGGCCATGTGATGGGAACTTCCACGACGCCATTTTCATCGGTTTGGATTTCGCCAGCCCATTTCACGAGATCGGCAAAGTCCTTGCGGACGAGGATCGGAACCTCGCCACCGCCGACCGCATCCTGCGCCGGTGCCTTCGCTAGCGCCATCGGCGATGCAGGAACCGCGGATGCATCCATGGCCATTTCCGCCACCCCGGAGCTCATTCCACGGCCTCCTCCAAATGCCACCCCTGCCAAACGACTTCTCACAGGGGAGGCATGAAATCTCCCAAGCTGTCTCATTTGCTCATGATCCGGTTTGGTGAGCGATCCTGACCACCTTGGCAACGAGTCGCGCAGGGACGGTTGGTAAGCGTATTTCCAATCCCAGAACGCCGTGAGAATTGGTCCGACGTTGCTGCCGCCGGTGATCGCTTCCAGCGCTTTGTCATAAATCGTCAGCGTGAATTTGCCGGACACCGGCTTGCCCTCCGCATCACGCATGGTCACACGCAAGCCGGATTCTTCCCGTGGTTTCACCTTCGTTTTCGCGGGTTCCAGAGTCACCTCGATCGCCTTGCTTTCCGGCGGCAAAAGAATCTGCCGAACGGCAGTGTGAACTTTTCCGTCATGCACCGTCACGCCTTCCACGAAAAGATTCGGTTGATCCGCAGCGGTAAGCGGGATCTCGACCATCAAACTTTTGCCATCCAGGCGGATGCGTTTCGCCGCCGCGGCGGATTGATTTTTCACACGGAGGAAAAGCCAGACCTCGGCATCCTTGCGGTCGCTGTTCACGCGCAACCGCACGGTCTCACCAGATTTGTATTCGGATTTGTCCGGCACCAATTCAAGCGGGCCGAAATTCCATGTGTCCGTGTCGGCCTTGTCGCCAAAAACATTGAGAATCGTCGCACCTTCCGACTCCTTGCCATCGAGCGCCAGCGTTGCCGCAAGGCGGTATTGGCCCGTCGCGGGCGCTTGGAATTTCTGCGAAACCCGCCCTTCGTCATTGGTGACAATCTCCCACGATTTGATTTCCTTCTCGCCGATTTTTCCTCCGGCTTCCTTCACGAGCTGATAGATCGTGAGTTTGCCTTTCGCCTGTTTCACCGGTTCGCCGCTTGGCGTGAGCGCGGAAATCGTCGCTTCCACCGCATCGCCCGGACGAGTGTAGCCGCGGTCGGTCCAGACGATCACCTCGAACGGTTTGCGCGCGGCGATCACGCTGCGCGTGCCCCTTTCCTCGCGGCGCGAGGCATCCGTCACGCGGGCTTCGATGGTGTAGGTGCTATCCACATCGCCATGCATTTGTTTTGCGGGCGCGGTATCGATTTCCACCTTGGCCGTGCCGTCATTATCGATGGCAACGGTCTTGCGCAGAATGACTTCATCCGGCGTCCAGTGGCGGCGTTGCCACCACGGTGGATGCGGCGGGATGCAGCCCCAGCGATTCCAACCGGGATGCCATGACGCGTCCGTTCCCAGCCACCACGCGCCTGTTCCGTAGAGCCAATCCCATCGCCATATGGGAAACGGCCGCACATCCGGCACGCTGCGTTTTACGGTCACTTCCACCCCGGCATGCCGCACCGGTGCGCCATGAAAATAATTCGCCTTCACCGTGGCGGTGAATTTTTCGCCGAGCATGATCGGTTTTTCCGGTGCTTCCACCTTCACTTCGTATTCCGGTTTGCGGTATTCCTCGACGCGCAGGCTCACCGCTGCGGTGAGTTGGTTGGGAATCTCAAAAGTCGCATTCCAATTTCCCAGCACCGCGTTTTTTGGGATGACGAAGTCATGTCCCACCGCGCCAAGTTCATCGGTTATTAGATTTTCAAACTTCGCAAACTCCTGGCCACGGCCATCGTGAATCACCAGTGTCCCGGACTTTTTCGCCCACGTGCTTTCATCAAGTGCGCCGTAGCCAACCGGTCGGAGAAGGAACTTCAAGTGCGCGGTATCACCCGGTTTGTAGAGTGGACGGTCACTGATGCCGTAGCTTCCGGATTGAGGAAACGTGTCGCCTTGATGGAAACCAAAATAGAAGCCATCGAAGCCACTGACCACCGCGGCCCGCCCCTCCTTGCGTGCAACCGCCAGCCATTGATGCTGCCCCTCCAATTGTCCCGCAGTGGTCAGAACTTTCCCGTCCTGATCCGTTGTTGCGTTGAACTCCTTCACCCGCACATCCATCCGCCGCTCTTTGGGTTTCGGATCCTGCCGGTAATCGATGTGATATCCGAAAAATGAAACCCCGGCTCCCGGCACCGGCGCACCGGTCTCCGCATCCGCGAGCCACCATTGCATCTTCCCGTCCACTTCACGGTTGGCGAGCACGCCATCAATGATCCACGCCAACGTATAAAACTCATTGCCGTCATCCATCTTGGCGCGCACCCACCACGCTCCGGCGTGATCAATAGGAAGCTCAAGCTCGCTGCGCGTGTCGCGGTGTTTTTCCTGCGGCTTGAGATCCATGCGCCACTCGCCCGCCGTGTTGCCGAGATACTTCGCCCCGGAATTTTTCAACAATCCGGCGGCGATGTTGTCGATTTGGATTTTTTCGTGATCGATCTTTGGCGGATTGCTTTTCAAGTGGTTGATCGCATCTGCGACGAGCCTTTCGATATCTACGGGATATGCGGTGAGCGTGACCACCTTGCCATTGCGGAACACGAGCGCTATCTTCGGTTTGTTCCCCGCAGTCACGATTTCCGGTTGCTCGAAACGGCCCCAGTTTCCGGTGATTTGATTCAGCAGCTTTTTCCGCCGGTCATCGTGACCAGGACCGTGAATGCGAATCGTTTCTTTGAGTGTTTCCGCCGCCTTGTCGAATTGCAGCCGGTTGAGGAACACCTCGGCGAGGTTGTCCCCTGCCTGAGCCTTGCGCGGCAGCACCGATTGATACAACGCAATGAAATGCTGATCCGCTGGCAGCTTGAAACGGCGCACGCCATCGGACGTTTTCGCCAAGCATTCGTCATCGGCGAGCGTGTCCACCGCCATGATGCCCTTGGCCTCTTCAGGAGTTGGCTGCCAACCTGCCAACGTTTGCGTGCCAAACTGCGAGCGGGTAAAGTCCGCCCAGAAAAGCACGGCATCATCCTTCCTTTTAGCGGAAAGCCGACCGATCTCGGAATACGCGAATCGCAAACGCTCACCATCACTTTTCGCCGCCTCCCAGCTCTCTGGAATCTGATAGAGAACCGGCTTGTCGCCCGCCCACGGCGCGCCTTCGGTTTCACCCTCGGGGCCCGGCTCGTTCCACTCCGGCAGCGTGTCAATCGGCGTCAATGTTTGTAGCAGCCATGCATTGGAATCATCCGGACGCAGCGAATTCGCGAGGTTGTCCCAAATATGGGCCGCATATTCGTCGCTCCCGGCCTTCGCCAAAGCCGCGCACAACAACTGCAAGCTCCGCACCTTGTCACGATACTCCGTGTTCACCCTCGCGTTGGTCGATGGCTCGCCGCCATCGGGCGCGGCATGGCGGCGCCCCCCCCACGACCGCTGGTATTGCGCATCACGGACGAATTCCCCGGCGACAAACGTCCCTCCATGCGGAACTTCATGGTATTCCTGTCCGGTCCGCGCCAACACTGCGGCGTTCTCCTGATGGGTTTCGACAGCCTTTTCCACCAGCGCGTCGAACTCGCTCCACGCTCCCAATTCCCGCAGCGCATCCACCGCTTTTTCGAGATCCTCGCCCGACTTCGGGTCGGAAACCGCCAGAAGTTTTTCTCGATAAAAATCCAGCGCCTCCTTGTGCATGCCGGATTTCATGAGTTTGTCACGTTGCCCGCGAAACTCGTTGATGTCCTGCGCACCGCTGTTCATCGCTACCAGAGCGAGAGTGAAAAAAATGGAAATGATCTTCATGACTCCTATTTTATTTTCGATTCAAATGGGCCGGGTTGTGACATCGGAAATCATCCGGGAATGCCTTCTCCACTGATGACACAGCTTGCCGAGGATTCTTAGAAAAAACGTCGGATCACCGCCTTGCTCCGATGGATTTCCGTGCGGAAATCGGAAAAATTCCTGAATTTGGCGTTTTCCGATGGTTGACGCGCAAAGTCGCGCGTGCATCATCCCGCCCGCCGAGCCACATCGGGCCCGGAATTGCAGACCCATCAGACTGTCATGACCAAAATCGCCATCAACGGATTCGGCCGCATCGGCCGCCTTGTTTTCCGCGCTCTCGTTGAGCAGGGACACCTCGGGGAAACTTTCGACGTCGTCGCTGTCGGCGACATCGTTCCGGCCGACAACCTCGCCTACTTGCTGAAATACGACTCCACGCAGGGAAAATTCAACGGCACCGTTTCGTCGAAAAAATCTTCGCCTGATCTTGAAGAGGACGACGTCATCGTCGTCAACGGCCACAACATCAAGGTGGTCAGCGCCCGCACTCCGGACGGCCTGCCGTGGAAGGAACTCGGCGTGGACATCGTCATCGAGTCCACCGGTTTGTTCACCGCTGCTGACAAAGCCCGCGGCCACATCACCGCCGGTGCGAAAAAAGTCATCATTTCCGCACCCGCCAGCGGTGAGGACGGCACCTTTGTCCAAGGCGTGAATGACAACCTTTACGATCCCGCCAAACACCACATCATCTCCAACGCGAGCTGCACCACCAATTGCCTCGCTCCGCTTGTTCACGTTCTCCTGAAGGAAGGATTCGGCATTGAGGAAGGCCTGATGACGACCATCCATTCCTACACCGCCACCCAGAAAACCGTGGACGGCCCCTCCAAGAAAGATTGGAAAGGCGGACGCAGCGCGGCCATCAACATCATTCCTTCCACCACCGGCGCTGCAAAAGCCGTCGCGCTCGTTTGCCCGGAAGTGAAAGGAAAGCTCACCGGCATGTCCTTCCGGGTGCCGACGCCGACTGTGTCGGTGGTCGACCTCACCGTGAAAACCACCAAGGCTACGTCGCTTGCGGAGATCACAGCCGCGATGAAAAAGGCTTCGGAGACCTATTTCAAAGGAATCCTCGCTTGCACCGACGATGAAGTGGTTTCCACGGATTTCATTCATGACTCACACTCATCGATTTTCGATGCGGGATCGTCCATTGAGCTGAACTCGACGTTCTTCAAGCTCGTGAGCTGGTATGACAACGAATGGGGTTACTCGAACCGCGTGGTCGATCTGCTTCACGACGTGCTCAAAAAGGGCATTTGATTTCCGGCCTTGCCGCACCTTCACAGAAACACCGGACCAGAAATGGTTCGGTGTTTTTTTTGCGGAATTGACCGGAAGCAATTCCGGCTGTTAGGAATCCGAGGATGAACTTCCGCGCGTTGGTTGCCGCTTGTTCCGCGATGCTGGCAGCTGCGGAGCTGGGTGCGCACGAAGACGTGAAAACGACGTTGCGGTTCCTCGTTTCCCAAGCCGTCGAGCGCAAGGGCGTGCAAATGACGGGCGCTCCGCATCTTGCTGAAAATCCACCAAAAAAAGGGAGTTTCTTTCTCCACAGCCATGGAAAGTTCGTTCGGGTCGAGTTCAGCGAGGGCCGTAGGACACCGGAGTTCGCATACGAAGGACCGCGACGGTGTCCCATCTACAAGGCGGGAAAAGACGGGAGTTCCGGCTTCGATAAAATCGGTGAGGTTCTCTTGCCGACAAGTTCCCAGTGTACGGTCTGGCTGACCCCAAACTCCGCAACGAACTTTTCCGCGGTGGCGCTTCCTCACGGCGACGACGCCCTGAAAAAAGGCTGGATCCTCTTGCTCAACCAGACGGGCGACAAGTTGGTTCTCCGTGTTGACGGAAAAAACCGGGCGGTTCTCAACAAGGGAAAAACCAAGGCAATTCCTGTCCGCGCGGCTGACGGATCATCACTCCACTTCAGTGTATCGTCACGCCCACCGGGACAAAAAGAGCGGCTCGAATTTTCGCGCGAATATGTCGTCATCAAGAATTCGAAATCCGCCTGCATTTTTTATCGAACCGTCGAAAACGGGCCCGTTGATGTCAAGATGCTCAGTGGCCTGGATCATTGAAAAGCTAGAGTTCCGAGTTGGCCAGCCAGCGGAACGATATCATGCGGTAACGCCGTCCCAAACGCGTGGAGACTGGCCCAAGGCCGGGGTTCGCCGTCCATGATCCCGTGGTCGGCACCTCGGTCGGATCGAGCTTCCAGCACTCCGGCGGCGTGGCGGGATGCTCGCCACCCGTGTATTCCGGAAAACGCTGCACGACGGCCTCGCACCATGCCACCGCCGCAACGGTGCCATCGGGGTTTCTCGCTTCGCCGCAGGCCCGGATGGTGAAGGTATCCGAGCGAGCCATCAACAAGTGGCCGATCCGAGCGAGAACATCCGCCTGCGTGAGCGTGCCGGGGCATCCATATCCGGAATGATACTTAAGCGCTGCCGGATTGATTTTCCCCTCTTCGAAATCAGCAACGGCTGATGGATTTTTCACTGCGAGGGAAGGCGGCCATGCCGCATTCGACTGGTTGAACGCACCATTGAGACCCGCCGCGTTGATCGCTCCCTGAATCGCTCCCTCATAGCAAACGTCGTCGTCATCCACCGGCATTCCCCGCGCGTAGGACCGATGCAGCGTTGCCGCGCCAAGACTGCGGTTCACGAAATCCGAAACCGTGGCGTAGGGTCCCCGCAGTTTGTTTTGCTTCACAATCTCCGTAGCAAGCCGCGTGACTTCATCGCGGGTCAATGCGCGGTAACGCGATCCATCATACAACGATTTGTCGCTGGCGGACACGGGCGACGACGTGACCGGAGTCGCCTGCGAATAATTCAACCGCGGAAACGGCACCAAGCCCGAATCGCCGGAATCCGCGGTCGAAGTCCGCAATCCCACGGTCGCGGATAAAAGGGTTTTCCATGCCTCCACGGAGATGGAATTCACATTGAATCCGCCCTCCAACAAAAATCCCGCGGCGGACTTGTGCGGGCATTTGAAATCTTCCGCCGGAAGCCCGGGAAGCGGCGTGAGAGAACGATTCGGAGGCCGCAACAATTTCTGTGGATCGATGCTTTCATCAGCCCGTTCGCCAGTCAGAAAATAGCGGTCCCACAAGGCGTGATTGTAACGGTAGGACGTATCGTATTGCACCGCCGTGATGTCAGCTTGATCTTTTCCGGTGGCGTCTTGAATCAGCGAGTGGATTTGCTGAAGCGGAACGTGCGGCGGAGCGAAAGAATTGCCAATGGCGGTCACCGGTTGCACGGCATCGGTGCACGAAGCAAAATCGGGTTTAAGTCCGTTGAAATTGCTCACCCATTTGGAGGTGTCGAGGTTGCGCAACGATCCGATGCCGGTTGCCGGAGTCTCCTTGCGGGGCAGCGGAAAGAGAATCGATTTCGTGGACCCTCCTCCGGCCGTGTCATTGTAGCCGGTAAAAATTTCACCGTTGGAATCGATCTCCGGCCAAACAAGATCATAGGAAGCACGGCCGAGAATTGTGCCCGCGATGTAGAGCGGCGGCGTTGCGAACGCGCGAGCCTTCCCGGGCGCGGCACCGTAGGCCCCATGGCGTGAGGCGGTGATGTTGTAGAGCGCGTTCCACGGAGCCACGTAACGATTGGTGTCCGTTCCATTCGTCGAGGCTGGCCAAGGCTCCCCCTTTTCCGGAAAATACCGGGACATATCGGCGAACTTGCGGATTAACACGGCCGCAAACTTCGGCGATTCCGTGCCGTTTCCATCGGCAGCCGGCAGCCGGTCACCGTCCTCCAGCACCGCTGGCAGGAAACGAATTCCCGCCGCCGAGACGATGTCATTGATATTCCAGTTCGTGCGTTGGAAAGACGAACAATTTTTCGCCTGGACGCGGGCATTTTCACCGCCTCCTTCGCTGGGAAAACTTTCAATGCGCAGTTCGGGAATCAAATCACGCCAGTCCGCGGATGGATCACCGTCGATGTGAATCAAAGCGTGTTTGGTGTAGTAGGAATATCCTGCAAGCTCGTTTCCAGAATCGATTGGTTCGAGATCATCCGTGAAGTCAGTTTTGTTCGTCCCACTCACTCCGAAGACTTTTGTTCTCCCCGCAGCGACGGTGAATTCCGGGACTTTGAAACCAATGCGGCAAAGCGTGAATTTCGTTGCGTCGGCCTTTGGCTGGCAGGGATAGAAAAACCGGATCGAGCCATCGTTCTCCCTGGTGCTGATCCACTCCCGCGGCGTATTTGACTCATCATCCGTCAACGCGACCCGGCAATCGGTGGATGATGCGGGAAAAAGTGCGAATCCGGTGTTCAGGTTTCCTTGGTTGAAACTACGGTCCGCATAGTAATAAAACTCCTGCCGTTCGGTGACATCGAGATCCACGTCATAAGGATTCCAGTAAATCACCAAGGGCATGAAGTGCTGGCGCAGGGAAAACTCATGCCACGTTTTCCCGCCTTCCATGACTTGACCTTGATAGTCGATCGAGTAATCCACACCCATTTGGAATCTGACCAAGACAGGAGTGCGACGGACCAACCGCGCGCTGAGATTGTTGCTACGAGGAAGGCCGGATTCCCAATAGTTGAGTAGCGCCGCGTGCGCCGGGTCACCAATGTGCGCTGGCACCAGCGGCTCAGGACCGGCAAGTCTTCCCCACTTTTTGGTCGCAGTTTTGTAGTCCCATTCCGCCCCGCGCACATGCCAGCGGAAAGCATCCCAAACGGTTCCGGGATATTCCTTGTAGGTCAGCTTCTCCGCGTTTTCCGGCGGAAAGCTGTATCGCTTGAACAAAAACACGGGCGATTGCTCGTCCGCCTCGTCGCCTTCATGAGTAATCAGTTTGATAAAGTCCGCATCCTGATTGCATGCCGCGGTGAGGTTTTTTTTGAGGCCTCCATTCTGGGGGTCACTGAGAACCGATGCCGACCGGGTCGTGAAATCGTGCTTCAGCCGACCGAGTTCTTCACTCTGGCCGGTAAAATGAAACATGCCATTCGAAGTGAGTAATTTTCCGGCGAGGCCAGGGACCACGGTGAACGGTTCTAGAAAACCAACGGAATTCGATTCGACGGACCCGGCGTTTTCAATTCCCAGCCGCGATGGTGCCAGCAGCGATAAAAAGGCCGAGCGTTCCGCCGTCTCGCGGCTCGCAAGCCCGCCATTTGCCTGCCGCTCATCGTCCTGAAGATTGACCCGCGCCTTCATGCCTTCGTCCGCGATCCAATAGGCATAGGCTCCGCGTTGCAGCGGCAGCATTACTCGCGGGACCCGCACTTTCGCATGCGGATCCGTGGGATCCTTGCTGTCAAAAGCGATCACGGAATTGGCGGCATCGGGTTCCATCATTCCGCTCGAATACCCGGTCGGATAAGCAGTGGCCTTTATTCCAGGCGGGAAATGATAGGATTCATTTCCGGAAACAAGAACGGCAGGCAGCGATTGGGCGCGGCGCGGGAACAATCCGCGGCCGGGCGCGGGCCCATGCCGCTCGGTGGAAAAGGCGCAAAGATAAAGCGGGTTGGGGATTTCGGGATCTACTGTCGCCTCCGGTCGCTCGCGGGTGTCCAACAACCCCGCCGTAGCAGTCGTGGAGCTATCATGCCCTGTATGGACTTGGAGCTGGCCAATCGCCACCGCTAGTGCGAAGCGCGCGTTGGCACGGGCAATGGAACGCGCGTTTTCATGCGCTGATGTTTTCGCCGCCGCTGCCCCGATCGTGACAAACGACAGCGTGATCACGACCAACAACACCATGAGCAACAGGCAGGCAACCAATGCGAACCCGCGCCGCGAACAGAAACCATCGTCAAGGTGCGCAATCCACTGCTTCATACGGGAACCTGGAAACGTTCAACCGATTGAATGTCACGAATTCCCGGAGATTAGCGCAATGCAATTTGAGCAGCGGTCATTCCGCCGGGAACAACATCCACCACTCGCACCGCTAACAAAACGGTGCTGGTGGGCAGAGCTGGATTCGAACCAGCGTAGGCGTTAGCCAGCAGATTTACAGTCTGCCCCCTTTAGCCACTCGGGCATCTACCCATTCACCAGCGGTGTCCCCGCTTGCACGGGGCGCGGAGGTATGGAAAACGACCGCTGCATTGACAAGGGAAATCCAGTGGAATTCCGAATTTTTTCAAGCGGGTGTGGTCCGGCTCTCATTCCACCTCTGCCTCTTGATCGTCGCCGTAGAAGCTTTTGATGTAGCCGTACTCGACCAAAGTGTCCTGCCACGGGGCAAGGATGGCGGGATTGTCGAAAATGCGGGCAGCGCGGCTGAGCCACTGCTCTGCTTCCAGCGTATCACCCGCCTCATAGGCGAGCGCCGCCTTGGCGTAATAAAAGAACGGCGAATCGTCCATGTAATCGTATTTCCCCGCCAAAATTTGCACGTCGTCTTTCATGCCGAGCTTGTTTTTGCAGAGCAGGATCTTGAATTCGACGAGCCGGGCCATCGCGACGTTGGCCGGTGGGAGCATTGTAAAAACCTTCTCGAAAATCTCGAGCGCCTTACGGTACTCCTTGGTGACAAAATAAACCTCACCAATGTTGAACTCGATGCTTGGATTCTCACGGGACAGGTTGCGCGCCTCCTGGAACTCGGCGAGCGCTTTGTCGAAGGCCCGCATTTCCACGTAGCAACTGCCGCGAAGATTATACAGTTCCGGACTGTCCTTGAAAATCTTGGCCGCCTTCCCGATGTGGTCGAGCGTTTCGAAAATCCGCTTTTGCTGGAAGAGCCGGTTGGCTTCGCTGAATTGTTTCAGGAACTCCTTGCGCTGTTCCTCCGGCAGATTGAGGAACGCCTGCTGGTTTGGGGCGAGTTTTGGAACCTCCGGTGCGGCGGGGGTTTTTCCGGTGTCCTGGGCGAAGGAACTGGTGGCAAAAGCCAGTAGAATGGTGAACGCGGCGGTTTTCTGAATGTCCATGCTGGGTTGAAATTAGGCGGTCGATTGCGGCACGGCAAGTCCGGGAACGCCTCAGTTTCCCGGAAGCACGAGAAAGACCGGGACGATCAGCGCGGCATCCGCGAGCACGCGCAGCACATTGGTGCTGAGATACGGCCGATTGCGGTTGAGAATGTACAGCAGTGCGGTGGAAACGAGGATCGCGTAGAAAAACGGGCGCGTGGTTTGAATCTCATCGCGCAGGGCGAAGACCAGAGCCGTGCCGCCGAGCAACGTGAGCGGAAGCGTGAGGGCAAGTTCGTCCGCCGCGGCGATCTCCTCGTCTTTTGCCCTCGCCGCATGCTCCCACAAGTCAATCGCCGAAATATTTAGCACGCACAGGACGGCGAAACTGATGAACTCGGTCGAGCGCAGCATCGTGAACAAGTTGAACTCGCCGCGGAAAAGATTCGCCGTCATGGCGGTGCCGTATGCGAAGGTCACCCCGGCGATGATGTTTTTCAAATAGGGAATTTCGATCCGCTCCTGCTTGGCGACCATTGCCAGGCCGAAAAACGCCGCGACCAGAACCGCGCCGGCACCGAGATAAATGTAGATGGCCGATGGCATGCGCAGGATCGTAAGGAGTGCTGCGGAAACAAATGCCAGCAGTGCACCCGTGCGAAACCAGTTCCGGTGTTTCCGATGGAATTCGTGGCGTGGTTCCAGCCGGTTGCTGCCTTCCGAGATCGCCACATCGAAGAGCCGGTCCGCGGCGTAAATGGCCCACACCGCGAGGCCAAGGGAGACATAGGCATACCAAGGGATGTAGAGCCGCCAGCAACGTTCGTAGATGTACAGCCAGACAAGCGCCACGATCGGAGCATCGAGGCTCAGCAGGTTTGGCAGCAGCCACCACGGCTTGCGTTCGTTTTCCGGCACGGAGCGGTTAGATGGTCCAGACCGCCGTAATTGGCAAGCTGCAATCAGCCGCAACCGCCGCGCACGGGCATCCGTGATTGCATTTTTCCCGGCGCTTGCTTCTCCTACGCCCGTTCATGCCAGACCGCCTCGCAGACACGTTCGCAAATCTCGCCCAATCCGGAAGAAAAGCATTCATCGCTTACGTCGCGGCAGGTGATCCATCCTTCGCTCAATCGCTGGAGATCATGAAAACTCTCGCGGATGCCGGAGCGGACATCCTCGAACTCGGGCTGCCATTTTCCGATCCGCTCGCCGATGGCATCGTCAACCAGATGGCCGCCGACCGTGCGCTCAAAGCAGGAATGACCACCACCCGCGCGTTGGACCTCATCCGCGCGTTCCGTCAATCCCATGAGACGCCGATCGTTCTTTTCACCTATCTGAATCCCATTTTCACTTATGGTTACGGGGAGTTCCACCGCGATGCGGAGGATGCCGGTGCGGACGGAATTCTCCTGCTGGATCTTCCGCCCGAAGAAATCGCGAAAAATTCCGAGCTCGCCGCGGGCACGGGCTTGAAGCACATCAGCCTGATTGCCCCGACCACTCCGGTCGAACGGATCGCTTTGCTCGCGAAAACAGCCGAAGGTTTTATCTACGCTCTTTCACGCACCGGTGTCACCGGGGCGCATGGTGCGCCGGGCGCCAACATCGCGGATCAGGTTGCCGCCATCAAAAAACACACCGCGGTGCCGGTTTGTGTCGGTTTCGGCATCAGTACGCCGGAGCAAGCCGCGGCCGTCGCCGCCGTTGCGGATGGCGTGATCGTGGGATCGGCGATCGTAAAGCAGGTGGAAGCCAATCAGGCAAACCCGGCGGCGGCGGTGCGGGAATTTGCCGCACCACTGATTGCGGCGGTCCACGGCGCCTGAAACCGGTCGTTTTATCGCCACCCGGCGCTGAAAAACGTTGGAAACAATCGGAGGCCTCCCAATCATCCCTCCATGTCTTGGCCATCTTACAACGCGGAACTGATCCGCTATCCCGAACTTGGTTTTTCCATCGATTTTTCGCTCATGGATATGGGCGGCGAATGCGCTCCAACCATGGCCGTGAAAATCGCCAAGGCCTACGCCGACATTTCCGCGTTGGAAGCCGGCGCGATTGCCAATCCGGACGAGCAGCGGATGGTCGGCCACTACTGGCTGAGGAATCCCGATCTCGCGCCCAACGAGGAACTTTGGCGGGCAATTACGACTCCGCTGTCCGACCTCAAGACGTTTGCCGCGGGCGTCCACGGCAAGAAAATCACTTCCCCATCCGGCCTGAAGTTTGAGCAAATCCTGTTGATCGGCATCGGCGGATCAGCGCTCGGGCCGCAACTCGTGGCCGCCGCACTGGGTCATTTGGTCAAACTGCCCATTCATTTTTTCGACAACACCGATCCGGCTGGAATGGATGCGGTGATCAAAGGACTCGGGAAAAACAATCTCGATAAAACCATCGTCCTGGTGATCTCGAAGTCCGGCGGCACGGCAGAGACCCGGAACGGAATGCTTGAGGCGAAAAAGGCATGGGAAGCGGCCGGTTTGGATTTCGGCAAACACGCCGTTGCGATCACCGGGGAAGGATCAAAACTCGACCAATTCGCGCAGTCACACGGATTCATCGCCCGGTTTCCCATGGAAGATTGGGTCGGGGGAAGAACCTCCGTTCTCTCCACCGTCGGCCTGGTTCCCGCCGCATTGCAGGGCATCGACATTGACGAACTACTCGCCGGTGCCGCCGCAATGGATGCAAAAACACGGGTCGCGGACACCACGGAAAATGCTGCCATGAAGCTCGCGCTCGCGTGGCATCATGCGACCAACGGCAAAGGCGAGAAAGATATGGTCGTCCTGCCCTACAAGGATTCGCTCGTGCTGTTTTCCAAGTATCTGCAACAGCTCGTCATGGAATCGCTGGGGAAGGAAAAGGATCTTGATGGCAATGTCGTCCACCAGGGAATTTCCGTTTACGGCAACAAGGGATCAACCGATCAGCACGCCTACATCCAGCAGCTGCGCGATGGCGTGAACAATTTCTTCGCCACGTTCATTGAAGTGCGGAAGGGCCGCGATGGCTCATCCATCGAAGTCGAACCCGGCGTCACCTCCGCGGATTTCCTGCAAGGGTTCCTGCGCGGCACACGCAAGGCGCTGCACGACTCCGGCCGCAAATCGATCACCATTTCGATTCCGGAAGTCACGCCGTTCACGCTGGGACTGTTGATCGCACTCTTTGAGCGAGCCGTTTCGTTTTACGCCTCGCTGGTCAATATCAACGCCTATCACCAGCCGGGTGTCGAAGCGGGCAAGAAAGCCGCGGGCGTGTTCCTCGATCTTCTCGGCCAGGTCAAAGCCACATTGTCGGGACAACCATCCACGGCGGAGGAGATTGCATCTTCACTCAATGCTGATCCGGAGAATGTATATCATTGCCTCGTCCACCTTGCGGCGAATGAAGCAGTCAAGGTGACGCCCGGCGCCAGCCCGGCGGACGACGCGTTTTCGAAGTAAAACGCCGGACGAAGAAATCCCGGATCATCATCCCGGATGGATCGATCCATCCCGGATGACCAATGTGCGATCACCCCGCTTGGCGATCTCCGGATCATGGGTTACGACAACGAGCGTGACATGGTGCTCTTCTGCAAGAGTCGTTAGGATATCCATGATCTCCTTGCCGTTGCGGGAGTCGAGGTTGCCCGTCGGCTCATCGGCAAAAAGGACTTTCGGTTCATTGACAATGGCACGGGCAATGGCGACGCGTTGTTGTTCGCCGCCTGAAAGCTCGGCGGGAAGGTGATCCGCACGCGCGGCAAGGCCCACCCGCTCAAGCGCTTTCATCGCCGCTACATCGGTATTGCGGCCGGCGATCGCGCCCGGCACCGCGACGTTTTCCAGCGCCGTCAATTCCGGCAGCAGATGGTAATTCTGAAAAACATAACCGATCTCCCGGTTACGAAACGAAGCCTGCTCCTTGCGGCTCATGGCGTAAAGATTCCTGCCCTGGATGCGAACCACGCCCTTCTCCGGGCGCTCCAATCCCGCGAGCGTGTAAAGCAACGTCGTCTTGCCGGCGCCGCTGGGACCACAAAGGAACACCTTCTCACCGCGGCCAACGCGCATATCAATGCCATGGAGAACTTCGACCGCCTTTTTGCCGATGCGGTAGCCGCGGTGCACGTCAACGGTTTCGATAATCGCTTCGCTCATTTCAAGACGTCGGGATGGAGAGAAAGTTCGAGATGAGACGCAGGCCGGCATCCTGGCTCTTCTCGGGGTGAAACTGGCACGCGAGTACGGAACCGGATTGGATGGCGGCGGCAAATGTTTCATCGCCATATGTCGTGCGTGCGGCGATCACGGATGCGTCGAGCGGTTCGGGAACATACGAGTGGACGTAATAAAAATACGGTTCGGAACCCAAACCGGCCCAGCAGCCGGCATCGGGCGATACCGGCGAAACGCCATTCCAACCCATGTGTGGGATTTTCTTTCCCGCACCGGCGATGAGCCGGCGAACCGTGCCACGGAAAATACCGAGACCAGCGGCCCCGGGCGCTTCCTCACTACCATCAAACAAAATTTGGTAGCCGACGCAGATCCCAAAATACGGCCTGCCATTCGCGATCCACTCCTTCAATAATAACGCGAGTCCGCGCTCTTCCAAGCGGCCGACGCAGTCAGAAAATTCACCTTGTCCCGGCAGGAGAAGATGCGTGACCCCGGCGATTTCCCCGGGGGCGGAAACAATGACAGGCTCGTGCCCGCATGCGCACAGTGCGTTTGCCAGGCTGCGGAGGTTTCCCGCGCCATAGTCGAGAATTCCAGCCTTCACAGCGTTTCTTTGGTGCTGGGAATGCCCGTTTCGCGGGGATCAACGGCACAGGCTTCCCGCAAGGCGCGGGCCAAACCCTTGAAAATCGCCTCGGCAATGTGGTGGCCATCCCGTCCGTAAAGCAATTCCACGTGGATGTTGGCGCGCAGATTCGCGGCGATCGCGCGGCAGAATTCCTCGACCAGCGTAAACGGAAAATTCGGCGCGGACGGCGTGCCTGCGGGTGCACGGAACTCAAGATGCGGACGGTTGCTGAGATCGACCACCACGCGCACCAATGTTTCATCCATCGGCAGATAGGCGCATCCATATCGGCGAATTCCCCGCTTGTTGCCCAAGGCTTCGCGCAGGCAATCGCCGATCACGATGCCGGTATCTTCCACCGTGTGATGCGCATCCACTTCGATGTCGCCGACGGTGCGCACTTCCAGATCGAACAGCCCGTGTTTCGCAAACAGCGTGAGCATGTGATCGAAAAATGGAACGCCCGTCGAAACGGTGGATCTTCCGCCGCCATCGATATCGACACTCAGGTCGATGGACGTCTCGGCGGTTTTCCGTGAACTTCTGGCGATACGGGAATCGGGCATGAACAATTTCGGTTTCAGCGGACCATATTCGGATCGGAAGCACTGGGGGTCGGGGCTTCTTTTTCCTTCGGCGGAGATGGCGGAATTTTGCGACTGCCACCTTCGGATTCTTCCTTCTTTTTCTTCAACTTGTCGGCCTTGATCCGCTCTTCCGCTTGTTTGGCTTCCGCTTGAAGCGGAACCACGTATTTCGCGGGTAGTTTGGCGGAGCGCAGCGGGTTCAAAGCGGCCTTGATGGCGGCGGAGGTGGCCTCAGGATCGTGGACCGTGGCGTAGCATTTGCGGTAAATCTCGCCGCCGTCGGGCAATGGAGTGGCAGGAATCGCGTCCATCTCGGCGATCGCCGAGTTTCCGTAATCGACGGTTTCCTCCAGGGAATCCTGATGATACGCATCAGCGGTAACCCAACCGACATCCGATTGTTTCTCGGCTTCGAAGCGGTTTTCAGCGGCTCGTTTTTGTTCGGCCAAGGCGGTCTCAGCCGTTCGTTTGTCATCTCCCGTCATCTGGGCAAGCCCGGTGTCGCGGTCTTTCATCCGTTGCTCCAACGAGTTCAGCAAGGCGGACACTTGGTTTACGTAGGTCCGGGCGGCCCTTACGACGACCGGGGCAAGATTGCAGTACGCCGCGGTGTTTGCGAATTCTTTGCCCATCCGCTCGAAATCACGAAGGGCAGCGACCGTTTGACCGCGCGACAGCAGTGCCATAATGCGCGATTCCTCGATCTGGGCATCGACTTCGTAACGATTGGCTTTGTATTCCTCTTCGCCAATGATCACGCCCTTGATCTTCCTCCCGCCTTTGCTGATCTCGTTCGCCTCGGACTTCAGCTTGGCGAGAATTCCCTTCGCCTCGGTGTTTTTTTCACCGTAGGGAAACTGTTTGCGGAAATCCTCAACCACCGCGATTCGACGGGCATATTCATCCTCGCTGGAAAGATCCGGCACCGGCAGCAGGCCTGCGACCTTCTCGTTGAAAACCGGGACGCTCGGGTCGGATTTCGAAACTCTTGTGATGTCTTTTTTCGCAATCGTCCGCTCGTCGCGAATGGATTTCGAAACCTGCACTTCGAGAACAAAATTTTCTTTGTCCTCTCTGAGAATAGTGGCTTCGAAAACCCTGCCGTCTTTCATGGTGAATTGGTCCGCCCGCGCCGCGGCGCAAGCCAGCAACGGAATCAGAAGGACCATGGTTTTGTATTTCATGTGTTCTTGGAAACGATGTAGTCCGGTTACTCTGCCGCGATTCCACCGGAGGGCAAGAGCGCATCTTTCAATGCGAGGTCATTCCCGGCGATGATTCCCGCCCCGCCCGCGACCACGATTTTCACTGCGCCTGGCGCGACTCCATCGTTCACCCCGGCCTTCCGCCGCTGGATCATTCGCGGATCAAGCAGCGCGACCGCGCGGGCGAGTTCCGCATCAAGTGACGCGCCCTCCAGCACCGTCACAGGAAATAAACGAGCGAGGCTTGCCAGCAACTGGTCGGTGTGTTCCAAGGGACTGGATGACACCGGTTCGGGCAACGACGTGACGAGTTTTGACAAACGCGCGATCCACGGTCTGTTCCGTGCGGCAAGACGCATTTCCGCCTGCGAGAGCAAACCCAAAGTGGAGTCGTCATTCCACATGACATCGTCCGAAAATGCCGCGTAAAGAATCTTCGCGGGTTCCGGACATTCCTCCAGCAGCCCGTCATCCGCAAAATTTTCAGCCACCATCGTGGCGAGATCTTCCGCCCAGTCCTCCCATTCTGCTTTGCCGGTTACCGCGGCCACATCAAGCGCGGTCTGGATCGCAAGCGCATAATGAAAGGCGCGGGCCGCGCCCAAGGAAGCCGGAAGATTTTCCGCATACAGACGCAGTTCCGCCGTCCCGGGCACGGAATACGTTTGTCTCGCCCGGACCAGCAGCTCCCCTGCTTTTTCCCGGAATTCCTCGCGTCCCGTGCTGGCGAACGCATGCGCATACGCGGAAACCATCCTCATGACAGCGATAAAATCCGGCTCGGGATCACGAGACGGATTTTCGAGCCTGGCAGTCCGCGCCTTTGCCAGAATTCCTGTCACCGACTCGAACTTCTTCTGGAATTCTTCCTCGCTGAGGTTCAACCGTGCCGCCATTCCCGCGCGGGAATGCGCCAGACTCCATGAATTCAAACGGAAAAATTCACGCTGCGGATCGACATTTGGCGCGATGTTTCCCAAGCCTTTCATGCCGGTTTCCGCAATCCACCATGCCGCGTCTTCCGCAGGCAAAAGTTCCTCAATATCTTCCACCTTCCACAACCAATCGGCCGTCGTCGCGACTGGATTGTCACCCAGTGCGAACAAGCCGCCCGGCGTCGAAAAATTCGTTTCGGCAAACTTCAGCACGCCGAGCGCACGTTCCAAAGCGAGCGGATTTCCCGTCGCACGATTCGCCTTGAAAAGCGTCACCGCCACTTTCCCCTGCGTCGCGCAGTCTCTCGCAAACGATGGCAGCGACCACGAAGCACCTGATCGGCCCGTGAACGCTCCGCCATCGAGCGGATCGAACATCGCGGACCGCAAAAGATCCTCAAGCAGCAACTCCAGCGTCTTGTGGCATTGAGTCCGCACCTCCGCCGGCGCACCGGGATTCATGGCCGCTGCCGAAAGCAAGTCCATGATCTCGACCGGAAATTTTTCATTGGTCCGATCGAAAGTGCGGTTGATTGCATCATAGTAAGAATTCACCTGGCGGATCGCAGCAAGAGTATCAGCCTCGACCTGCGTGCTGCTAACGAGCTCCTGTCTGGCAGCGTGCATCCGCTCGGCCCGGAGGCGAACATCGTTGGCGCTGTTGGTAAGAACGTATTGCGGATCCTCGGCCCACACCGTCCGTATCATCTCGTGGTAATTCAGGAAATACGCCCCGATCTGTCTCACATCCGGCCCACCAATGGGTGTCCATGCGATCGGATTCCGGGCAGGTGTCATCCACACCAACAGAGGCGTTTCCACCGGCGCTTCCGATTCCTTGCACAGCTGCCGGGTGAGCACCCGGCACTCACGGACGGCAGACAGGTCCACAAGCACCGGAACGTATTCTCCCATGGCCTGCAGAATCCGCGGATCTTTCTCGAGGGCGTCGATCACGCGCCGGTGATCGCTACCCGGAGGATTGCAGAAAATCGCCAGCACCAGCCGGTTTGCCTGCTCCGCATGGGTGAACGATTCCGTGCTCCACGGCTGCCAGTGGATGCGCGAGTCGCGCTGGCTGCGGTGCACGGTGCCTGGCAGGCGGGCCACACCGTTCCTATCAAGCGCGGGCACATACACTGCCTTGGCGCTGGCGTCTCGTTCCGTGACGTGCTTCCGGCACGAAACTGCTGGCAGCAATACCGCCAATAAAGCAAATCGCAACAATCCTGCGTGGAGATGGGGGGTCATGTGATTGTCCCATATGAAGAAAAGACTTCCGGTGTGGCAAGCGGAAGCTACGGTAGCCTCGAACTTCGCGCACCAGTGACCAGCATTGCAATTTCCAGCCAAAAGGGAGGAGTCGGAAAGACCACCCTGTCGATCAATCTGGCCCATGCGTTCGCCCGCGCCGGGGTGCGGACATTGCTGGTGGACGGTGATCCACAAGGTTCCGTTGGACTTTCCCTCACCCGCCAATCCCGCTTGCTCAACGGGTTTTACGATTATCTTCTCGATCCCACGCTTCCGCTTGAGCGGCTCATCATTCCCACCCGAATGAAGACGTTTTCACTCGTCGCGTGCGGCCAGGCCAGCGATTACGAAGCCAGCAGCGGAATGGGGGCGCACCTCGCCCGCGTGCGATCCTTCCTGCGCGGCGCGTCCTCCCATGGCTTCGATCTTTGCCTCATCGATACTGCCGCCGGCCTTTTCGGCGTGACCGGAGATGTGATCACCTCTTGCGACGCGATTCTCATTCCCCAGCAGGCCGAACCGCTTGGCATCCGTTCGGCTCCGAAATTACTGGAAGGCGTCAACCGTCTGCGGGTGATGAATCCGCGCCTGCGGGTGCTCGGTGTTTGCCTCACCATGGTCCAGGAAAATCTCACCGAGAGCGTTGATGCCGCGGCCGCGCTCCGCCAGTTGCTTCCCGGGGATTTGGTGCTTCGCACGCAGATTCCCCGCGACGCCTTGTTTGTGAAAGCCAGCGCACGGGGATTGCCCGTCGGTGTTTTGGAAGACGGCGCGGCTACGTTCGCGATCTTCGACGCCCTGCGCATGGAATTGGAAGAGCGCCTGCTGCCTGCAACATCGGCGGCCTGACGATACATCAGGCGGCTGTCCCACATTCAACGGGTCCGGCGATGCTGGCGGGCGAGATTGAAAACCGTCGCCAACAAACAGGCGATGATGAACCCCAGCAAAATCACACCGCAGTATCTCTGCGTATCGACGCCCTTGTCCAAATTGGCACCGGCCGACGAACCGGTATTTTCATCCGGCTCGGCCCCGCCGCTCCATGGCAGAGGCTTTTGCAGCGCGTGGAAGACCGCCCGTTTCTGCTTTTGCCGGTAATCGTTCCGGAAAGTCTCCGCCTCCCGCACCATCAGATCGATCCTTTCGTTGACGAAAAATTCGGAGGTTGCCCGCACGTCCTTGCCATCCGGCCAGACCTTCATGGTTTCGACTTCCAGCCGGTCACCGGTGAGCGCCATGCGACGGATCCGGCTGACCAGGTCCGCTGCCTCCTCGCGATTGGTCGCGCCCGAGGCGAGCAACCGCCGCAGACCTTCCTTGGCGAGATCAAAGCGCGCGTTTTCCTCCGGACTCGGATTCGCATCGCGACCCAGTCGCTCCGCACGTTCGCGAAACGAATCCACACGCCGTTGCAAGCGGATGCGCTCGATCTCGAATGGATTTCGCACCGCTTGGGAAACAATCATTCCTTCGTAGCAGTAACGAAGTGGCATCACCATCGCCGGCACGGGAATGCCGCCACGCTCCCGGGTTTTGCTGGCATCCTGAAACAAGCCACGGTTCATCTCCTTGTATTGCACCAATGCGCCAGCCAGAAGCATTTGCGGCACGAGCAACAATGGCACCGCCGTAAGGGCCGCCCGTTCGGTTTTCACCCCGGAGGAAACCAGCAACGCCATTGCCGTGCCGGTCCACGCGGTGAGCGTCATCCACAGCCAGTGATAAGGCAACATGCCCTCGATTTCGAGAAAGTGGTTTCCTACGATCAGGTAAATCAGGCACTGGACGGCGGCGACGATCGCCAATGCGCTGAACTTCGCGAACACATAGGAAAACGCGCCCGGCTGGCAATTCCGCTCGCGCCTGAGCACCGGGCGGTCGCGCAGGATCTCGGTCGCCGAATTGGTCAAACCGAGGAACATCGCGACAGTCGCGCTCAGAAACAGATACGCCGGGATGTGCAGCGCGGTTCCGAATTCATACGATCCGCTCGGCGAAGAGCGCAGCGTGATCGCCGTCAGCGCCGCGAGCAAGGGAGCCTCCAGGCATGTGCTGTAAAACGTGCCGCGGTTGCGGAACTTCGAAAGGAACGAACGCAAAAAATGCGTGGCAAACACCGCGATCACCGCATGCAGGCGACGCGACGGACGCGGCGGCAATGGCATTTGTTCGCTGCCCCGCAGATCGGATTGCCCGCCGGCACCGCCTCGTGGCTGATTGAGCGAACGCATGAGATCCATGCTTTCGAATCGCTCCTGCCAGAAAGACGGCGGGAATCTCCGCACGCCGCCAGCCGCACCGCCCGCGCCGATGGTGCTGAGCGGAGTTTCCAGCACGTCAAAGACGAAATCCGCGCCCAACGCAGTTTTGGAAGACACTGCCTGATGGGTGATTTCCAACTCCTCGCAGGCATCGCGGAAATACGCGACCATCGCGGGGGGCGTCCCAAAAAACGCCAGTTTTCCGCCGCCGTCCAAAAGCAGCACCTTGTCGAAAAGACGCAACACCGGGGCACCCGGCCGATGCAGCGATGCGACGACGATTTTTTCGCGCGCCAGCGACCGCAGCGTTTCCGCCACATGCTCGGAATCCTTTGACGACAGCCCGGAAATCGGTTCGTCAAATAGGAACACCTCGGCACGGCTTCCCAAATCCAATGCCAGGTTCAAGCGGCCGCGTTCACCACCGGACAACGTTTTGTCCCCCGCCGCACCGACCGGCCTGCGCGCGATCGATTGCAAGCCGAGTTCGGCGATCATGCTGTCCACCCGCCGCTCATGCTCCGCCAGCGAGAGCGCGGGCCGGCGGATCGTCACGGCATGACGGAGATGTTCGCGCACCGTGAGCTGCGGGTTGAGCGCCTCCTCCTGCGGCATGTAGGCGATGAACGGGACGAGTTTCTCCCGCTCATCATACAGTGAAAAACCATTGAGCCTTACCTTTCCCCGGGTCGGCTCGCGCTGGCCGGAAAGAACACCCAGCAAGGTACTCTTGCCACTGCCACTGGGGCCGATGATGCAAAGCATTTCGCCCCGTTTGACTTCGAAATTGATGTGATCGAGCGCACGCGAATTCTCACCGAAATCATGGATCATGTCCTCCACTCCCAGGGATTCGATCAATGTCCGCTCCTCATCCAAAAAACCTTCCGAAAACCGGCAGCGCACCGCCTGGCTGTCCGATAATCGGATCAGCGAGCCATCCCGCAGCGCCGCCCTGCCCCGCACCGGCACTCCATCCACCCGGATCGGTCCGTGGCTTTCGCGGATCTCCAGGATTCCCTCCGAAAGCGCCGCATCGTATCGAATGAAAAGCACCGTTCGCGGCGATAGCTTCTGGCCCACCAACAAACCGCCGCCGGACAATGCCCCCGGTGCGTTCGAAACCAAATACTCCTGCTGATCGCCAGCCAGCCGGAACCGCCGCCCCGAGCGGGTCGCACCGTGGCGGAGCTGGTTGATCGAGAGGCCAAAGCCGTTGGAATCCCGCAAGCGGTCGTGGTTCTTGCAAATCACCACATCCCCGGCTTTGAGCGGAGATTTCCCACCCGCTTCAAGATCCGTGTCCTTGAGCGCCTCCACTTCCGCTTCCAGGCCGAATCGCACGCGCATCACGCTGTTCCGGCTCCGCGAGCGTTCCACTTCCATGCCATCCTCGCCATCTGTTAGATACACACTCGGGCGATTCCCGGTGTGTTTCGCATTTAGGAAAAACAGGAAATCCTCGTAGGAAAGCACCCAGCCCGGGACCATCAGCGGTTGGCGCTCCCGCAACCGCAGGAACGCTCCCGTTTCCAGCGATCGCCCGCGGACCCACAGCGGCGCACTACCGGTATTGCGGGCCAGAATCAATTCACCCGCTCGGTACACCCGGAACTCATGATCCGCCGCAACCGGCGGCAAAACCACATCCGCACCCTCACGGCCGAAAATCAGGCGCTCGAACGGTAGCTCCTCGCTTCTCGGGTCATCCAACAGTCCCCGCATCTCGCGCAAAATCGCTGAACCGTATTCCGGTCTGCCCAGCCGCCGCATGAAAACCTCGAAGTTCGCGCGGTTGCGCTCGGAACGCCCGGCCGCGTCCACCAGTGTGTAAAGTTGCAAACCCAGCGCGAGTTTTCCAATGTCGTCGTAATCATCCTTCAGTTGCAGCGCCAACGTCGGAAGCGGCCGCGGATCGCGCACCCCCCGTTGCAATCGTTTCCCCAACCAGCCGTGGTCCACCTCCGGAAAGGCACTGCGTAGCATATCGAGGATCAAATCCGCCTCCACCTGATTCAGATCACCGTCCAGCGTGGCAAACGCCGCGAACGCATCGATCAACGCACCCACGTTTGCGTCGCCGCCCGGCCGCAAAACCCGCAGCCGCGCCAGCCCCGGCACTCCTTGCAGCCAGCGCAGCATGCGTCCACGCATCAGCCATTTCAAAAAACCCCCGCCTCCGCGTGCCTGCATCCCCTGTCTTTTAACTACCATCACCCGCCCCAAGCAACGCCGACTTTTTTCATAAAAGCTGACACACTGAAACTGAAATTCTGGAAAGAAGATTCCTGGGCACCGTCAAAAGGCAGGGAACGCCTGTCCCAGGTCTTCTCGTCCATTGATCACCGATCACCCGGCACTCGGCTATTTTGTTCGGAATTGTTAAATTTCTCTTGATCTTAATTGGTTTTTTTGAAACAAGACCGCCATCATGAAAGTGACGTTTGCCCTCCTCGCTCTCTCCACCCTGCTTTCCACTCCCTCCCTGTGCGCCGCGTCCGAGACCGATGCCCTCAAAGTGCAGGTCGCCGAACAAGCCGCCCGGATCAAAACTTTGGAACAGGAAAATGAGCGCCTGCGCGCTGCCAAAACCAATTCCAAACAATCGCATCAAACCGATGATGCAAGCACAACAACCTACACGATTCGCCGTGGTGACAACATCGAGAAGATCGCCCGCTCTTTCAAATGCTCGGTTAAATCGATCGCTTCAATCAATGGGATCAAACCATCGTCGATCATTCATCCCGGGCAAAAACTGCGTTTGCCAGCCACGGCTGCCGCCAGCCGGGAAACAAGCGATTCAACCGCCCCGCAAACCCCCGTTTCCACCCCTGGCCCCAACCGCACCCACGTGATTCGCGAAGGCGATACCTTCTCGTCGCTTGCAAAAAAATACAGGGTTTCAACCAAGAGCTTGATTGCCGCGAATCCCGAGGCGAAGCCAACGGCGCTTCGAAATGGCATGCGCGTCCGCATTCCGGGAAAGGTGGCCGCATCTTCCGAACAAACGGCCGCCCGCACACCTGCCTCCGTGCCGGTTGAAAAACCCGCCAAAGCTGCGGAAAAAACCCAGCGCCTGGAAGCGGCCGTCGCGGCAAAACCCGAGCCGCAGGAAACTCCCGCCAAGCCAGCTGCCGAACCCGAAACACCCGCAGCGACGCTCGAGGATGCACCTGTGCCGGCTCCGTCTTCGTCCGCCCCCACCGGAACTGCCAAGATTCGTCCCGTCACCATCGACGGCGAAGTGAGTTTTGGCGATTTTGCGGTGCTTCATGGCACCGACATCGCGCGTTTGAACAACCTCAATGGTCTTGATCTCACTGGCACGACGGTTCTCGCCAAAGGATCGGAACTCTACGTGCCATCCAATCCCTGAGTTGCATTCCGACAAGACACGAGCCCGCCCTGACCGAGGGCGGGCTTTTTTCATGCTCGGGGCATCACGACCTGACGAAACGATCTTGCCATTTTTACCGGCCAAACTATGCCGGTATTGCTTCCATTAAAACTCCACCCATCACCACCATGCCCACCAACCCGGATAGGGAATCCAATGCGTCTCCATCCCCGCAAATCGACGAAGATTTAGCAGCCGTGCTGGAAGAGCGCGACGCCACACGTCAAAAAAAGAAACGCGGTTCGAACCTGCTTCTTCTCGCCATCCTGCTCGCGGTGCCTGTCGGCGGAGCGGTGTACTATCAAACGAATCCGGCATTCCAGGCCGAGGTGAAAAGCCTGCTCAAAACGTTGAAGGATGGCGGCAAGGATGTGGCATCCGTTGCGGATCCGACCGCAATGAAAAAGCAGTTCGATGGCTCGTTGCAGAAAGTTGCCAGTCGTAACACGGATCTCGGCAACGCCGCCGGTTCCATGGGCGTGGATACCGCGAAAGTAACCGAAGACGGCATGAATTCCGAAATGAAAGGCATGATGGGCGGCGGGGGCCGCACCGTTGCGGACCGCAATGCCCTGCTCAAAAACAAAGTGGACTCCTTTGCCCCGGCACAGGCAAAGCAGGCAGGACAGGTGATTCCCGCCAAGCCGGAAACGACCGCCCAACATGCAGTCCCGTCACCCGCCATTGCGAACCCGACTGCGGCTCCCAACGCTCCCGCGAACGCGAAAACCCGACCCGCGCCGAAGGTTCATGAAGAGCCTCTGGTGATCGAGTGAACCGCGTTGCGGTCTTTTGTGGTTGAACCTCGCCGTGCCATCCTCGTTTCATCACGCATGGCCCGCCTTTCCATCCCGCGTTACGCGATGGCGCTCGCGCATGTGGCAAGTCTCCGTTCCGAAGATCCGTACCGCAAGGTCGGAGCCGCGGCGCTGGACTTCGACAACCGCGTCATCGGCACCGCCTACAACGGCCTCGCTCCGGGATATGACGCGCCGGACGGCTTCTGGGACGACCGCGACGCACGGCAGAAATTCATGCTCCATGCGGAAGTCAACCTGTGCAGTTTGTTCCGCCGCGGGGAGGTGAAAACCGTGGCGATCACCACGATGCCCTGCACTTCGTGCATGCAGACTCTTTGCGCCTACGGCGTGCGCGAGGTGTACTACCGCGACGCCTATCAGATCTCGGAGGCTCCCCTCATTGCCGGCATGTATGGCATCATCCTTGAGCAAATTTCCGATTTCCCAGGCTGCTGATGCCGGTTGCGAAACACGTCCGATGGATCAAACTGCATACGATGTTCCGCGCCATCGTTTTCATTCTCGTCAGTGTCATTCCTGCTGGCGCGCGGCAATACCTGCTTTCTTCCGAACGCCCGCCGCCTGTGCCGCGCGAGTTCCGCGCCGCATGGATCGCCAGTGTTCACAACATCGATTGGCCGTCGGCCACCGGTCTGCCAGCCGCGAAACAACAAGCCGAGCTTGTCGCCATTCTGGACAAGATCGCCGCTCTCAAAATGAACGCGGTCATCTTCCAGATCCGTCCGCAATGCGATGCCCTTTACGCGTCTTCTCACGAACCATGGAGTCGATGGCTCACTGGAAAAATGGGCGTTTCGCCCGGCTATGATCCCCTCACCTTTTGCATCCGCGAAGCCCATGCCCGCGGCATTGAGGTGCATGCTTGGTTCAACCCATTCCGCGCCAAATGCCACACCGATCATGATGCGAGTTCCTCGCACGTCAGCCGCGCGGCACCAGCGATCACCAAACGCTACGGCCCGGCCATCTGGTGCGATCCTGCGGAACCGGAAACGCGGCGGCGCGCGCTAACCGCCATTCTCGATGTTACCAGCCGCTACGACATCGATGGCGTGCACCTCGACGATTATTTTTATCCCTACCCGGCCGCAGGTCAGACGTTCGCGGATGGACGGACGCCGACGCAGCGTCGTGCGATCATTGATGAATTTGTCGCCACACTTTACTCATCTGTGAAACGCCGGAAACCATGGGTGCGCGTCGGCATCAGCCCGTTCGGAATCTGGCGGCCCGGCGTGCCGGAGGGCATCGAAGCGGGACTCGACGCTTATGAACAACTTGCCAGCGATTCGCGTAAATGGCTCGCCCATGGCTGGGTCGATTACCTCGCGCCGCAGCTTTACTGGCGGATCACTCCCGCCAAACAAAGCTTCCCCGCTCTGCTGGGATGGTGGCGGCAACAGGGCAGCCGCCCCGTGTGGCCGGGCATCGCTACATCGCGAATTGATTCATCGGAAGATCCCGGCCGCCCGGCATCGGAAATCATCAACCAAATCGCTCTTTCCCGGCGGATCGGAAAAAACTGGAACGGCCACATTCATTGGAGCGCGAAAGCATTGCTGAGCAACCGCGGGGGCATCGCCGATCACTTGACGGATTCCTACGCTGGCCACGCGGCGGTTCCTCCAATGCCGTGGATCAATCCGAACCCGCCCGCTGCTCCGCGCACCGCGGCTGTATGGCACGGCGCTTCCACGCTCGTCACGTGGCATAACGATCCGGGAATCGAGCGGATTTTCATCCAAACACGCAATGCCGGCATTTGGAAAACGGAAGCGATCCGCAATGCGCGAAGCGGATCGGCAAACATCCCGCACGCCGACGCCATTGCCGTCACCACGCTCGACCGCTATGGCAATGCCAGCTCGCCCATTGTGCTGGCTTTGCCGTGATGGCCGCGCATTTCAGATCAGCAACATGCAATCGCCGTAGCTGTAAAAACGATAACGCTCGCGCACCGCTTCACGATACGCGGCGAGCACGTTATCCGTGCCCGCAAATGCGCACACCAGCATGAGCAACGTGCTTTGCGGCAGGTGGAAATTCGTGAGCAATCCATCAACCGCGCGGAACTGATAAGGCGGATGGATGAAGATATCGGTTTCACCGGAATGCGGGCCTTGCGGCAGCCGGACAGCACCAGAATTTCCGCGGGCGACCGCTTCAAGCACGCGCGTGACCGTGGTGCCGACGGCGATGACGCGACCTGCTTCATTCGCGCGCCGAACGGCATTCTCCGAAATGGCGAATCGTTCGGAGTGCATGATGTGATCGCTCACAACTTCCGCGCTAACCGGGCGAAACGTCCCCACTCCGACGTGCAACGTCAGAAACTCGTGCGACAAGAGATTGAGGACCTCAGGAGTGAAGTGCAACCCGGCGGTAGGCGCGGCGATCGCCCCTTCTTCCCGTGCGAACACCGTTTGATATCGCTCGCGGTCGGCAATGTCGTCTTCACGGCCCATGTAATGCGGCAGCGCGAGATGCCCGTGTTGGTCGAGATTCACCGGATGGCACCAACGGATCAGCCGGTCGCCATTGGAAAAAACCTCCGTCACTTCGCCGGTGATACCGCCAACCGCGACGCGACGCCCGAGCTTCATCTTTTTTCCGGGCCGGACGAGGCACCGCCACTCGGTCGGAGAAAGCCGGTCGAGGCACAACAGCTCGATCCCGCCATCATCGGAAAACACCCGCGCGGGAATGACTTTGGTGTCGTTGAGAACCAACAGGTCACCCGGCCGCAGAAGGGAGGGGAAATCACGGAACATCCGGTGCTCGATTTTCCCGCTTTCGCGATGCAGCACGAGCATGCGGGAAGCGCCGCGCTCGCCGAGCGGCCGCGCCGCGATCAACTCCGCGGGAAGCTCGTAATTGAAATCGCTCGTGCGCAAGGGCATGCGGGCGCAATAGCGGTGCCAGAAGAAATCGGCAAGGCGGGCGTTGGCGAAAACCGCCGGATTCCCCTACGGTGATCGCATGGACAACGGCGAAACCTGCGAGAAGTGCGGAAAACCCGCCGTGCTCGTCATCGATGGCATTGGCTGGTGCGCCGGGTGTGCGCATGCCGCGGGATCGTGCTGCGCCGAGTGGGAGCCGGAAACAAAACGCCCCGCCGCGGAGGATCCGGAGCGGGGCGCAAAATCAGGAAACTGAGAAAAAAACTTAGACCGTCGGCGGGTTGTTGTTTTCCTCGGTAGTGGTCGCGGGCATTTCCTCGGGAAGCGGTGCCAGTGAAACGACTTTCTCTTCCACAACGGGTTCGTCGTCCTCACGGTGATCGCTGCCTTTCGACTTCGCACCGGAGACAATCAATTTGCGACCCATGAAAAACTGGTCGTGAAGGACCTCGACGGCATTCACCGCCTCATCCTTGCGCACCATTTCGACGAAGCCGTAGCCTTTGGAACGGTGGGTGCTGCGGTTGTAAACAATCTCAACCCCGCGGACAGTGCCGATTCCCTTGAAGAGCTCCTGCAAATCCTGCTCGCTCACGTCGTAGGAAAGATTCCCGACGTAAACGCGGTTGGATTCCACAGTTGAGCCATCACCGCCACGCGGCCGGTCTCCTTGCGACCTTTCGCGACGCGGCGGACGATTGGATTCGGATTTCTCCGGTTTCCGTTCATCGGTGCGGGCGTTGCGCACATTCGATTTGGGAGCCTTCGTTTCCTGCCGGTAGGATTTTTCCTGACGGTTTTGGGGAGCGGGTTCCTTGCCAAGACCGATCGCCTTCAAAATCCGTTGCCAGAGGCCCGGTTGTTTTGGTGCCGGTGCTTTGCCTTGCGAGCGCGGAATTTGTTTCGGTCGGAATTCCTCCGCTTGGCGGGAGGAACGATCGCGGTCATTGCGGTCATTGTAGTGGCCATCGCGGTTGCTCTGGCTACGGTTTTTGCCCCCGCGGGAGCGGCGGCGACGGCTGGAACCCGAATTGCTGCGGGTAGGTTCGGTGGTATTGGACATGGTGTGTATCGCGTGTCGTTGGTGTTGCGGGCGGCTTCTCCCGCGACCTTCGGAAAACCTGTCGCGAAACATGAGAAACCCGTGCGGGAGACCTGCATCCGGCACCGGCGATGGCTTTCAGTTGCCAGCGAGACCCACATCATTTCGTGGGAAACCTCGCATCCGCCGACCGGAATCGGAATCGACCGCAGCCCGTGCGCAGGAAGAAAATCCGGCCTTGTCCCGCCGGTTTTCCGAATCTTCGTGGAAAACAAGAAACGAGAAAGTCAGTTCACCGGAACCGGGCAAGGACGGAAAAGCGCCCTGCGCGCGCGGACTATACCCTTGCGCGGCAGCGAGGCAAGACCGGAGTTTTGCCAATTTCATTTTCCGTGTTGCCTCATTGAAGCGGACACCGAAAAAGTTTCTCGGATGTGGCCGAGGG
>JAZKIZ010000016.1:0-170838 GCA_040384605.1 Verrucomicrobiota bacterium | reverse complement strand
CGACTCTTTGCGAAAGCTCTTATTCCCTGTCCAGTTCTTCAGGGAGACGCTCCAGGCCAGCCCTACGGCCATCCGCCGATCATTCGCACAACCAGCCGAATGACATCCACGCGGCAAACCACGTCCGGACTTTTTCCGAGATGATTTCCGGCGCATCGGCGGAATCGGAAAACGCGATTTCGCAGGCACTTTCCAACGGCTTTCCATCACGCAGAGCGGAGAGCAGGAAATACGCTTCGGGATCGAGCCGTTTGTAATATACGAGAAGATCAAGCCGGTGGATCGCGAGATGGATGGGCTGCGGAAGGGGCTTGGAAGCAAGCCTCGCCCGGCGCGCTCGCAATCCACCGGACATCGCATTGCTCGCGGAGTCGCTCTCGGAACGTTTCAGCCGTTTGAGCAGATGATCGATCGGAAAACGAAGTTCCAACAAAGTGATGTATGGCTGCAAACCGAGTGTCATCTTCGCCGGTTTGCGGCGTGCGAATTTTTCCGCATCAAGCAGTGGCTCGGGCTCACCATCGAAGGCAAGGACACGCGCCCATTCCACCCGCACCATTTCCGTCGCCAGCGGCCCGTGGGGCGCAATGAGTTCCGGATGATCGCGAAGATAACTTTCCAGATGCGTGCCAAGATCGCGGAGATTCCATGAGCGCGAACCAATTTTCGTTAGATAATTCGTCGCGAGTTTGTTGAATTTCCGCTCACCGAGAACCGCGCGCAATCCGCGGAAATCCTCGGCAAAGGAGCCGAGCAGCCGCCACCAGTATTGCTGGTTGTAAATTTGCAGCCGGTCCGCGGAAGTGAGGCGGTCATTGGGTTTGATGAACTCGTTTGCCGTGGCGCGGTTTTCCCTGCCCATGAGATCCCCGGCCGCGAGCGGCCTCATCACCGCCTGCGATAGCGCGGATTGGAAATCAGACAGCGATGTTTTTTCCGGCATGGAGAAGATAGCGGTTGGCTTTGAGAGCTTCGGCATGAACCTCATCGAAGCTCGGGATTTTATCGTCCCATTCAAGCAGAGTGGCGACGCGGCCGCAGCGCTGGACCGCACGTTCGTAGAGATTCCAAACGGGATCGATGACCGGATGGTCGTGGGTATCGAGAATGTATTTTTTGAATTCGGTATGCCCGGCGATGTGGGTTTGCGCCACCCGGTCGCAGGGAACGGAATTCACGTAATCCATCGGATCGAAACCATGATTCCGGGATGAAACGTAGATGTTGTTCACATCTAACAAAATTCCGCAATCCGCCGCTTCGACGACTTCGTTGAGAAATTCCCATTCGGTCATTTCGGAAAGATGGAACTCGGCATAACTGCTGACGTTTTCCACGGCGACGGGAACTTCGAGATAGTCCTGAACCTCGCGGATGTTGCGGGCGGTGGTTTTCACAGCTTCCCACGTGTAGGGCATCGGCAACAGATCGTGCGTGAAGCGGCCGTCCACGCTGCCCCAGCAGAGGTGATCGCTGACCCACGGCGTCTTGGTGCGTTTGGTAAGGCGTTTGAGTTTCTTGAGATGATCGCGGTTCGGTCGGGCGGAGTTTCCGAAATACATCGAAACGCCGTGTTGGACGACGCGGTATTGTTCGAGGATTTTGTCGAGAACGGCGAGCGGGCGCCCGCCTTCCGACATGTAGTTTTCCGATATGATTTCAAACCAATCCACGACCGGTTTTTTCTCCAGGATGTGTTGGTAGTGGGGAATGCGCAGCCCGATACCCACACCGTAATCCGAGAAATTGGTGAAACGTGAGGCGGACATGAAATGATTGGATGAAATGGAAGAAAAGGTTCCGGCCACCGTTGACCGGAACCTGTCTTGGAAACGGAATCAGATCAGTTCTTTTTTCTCATGTTTGACCGGTTTTCCGTCTTTCATGGCACAGCCGCCTTTTCCTTTGCAGGAGTTTTTACCGGCGCAGCCGTTGTCTCCGCCTTTGCAACCGCCCTTGCCTTTGCAAGAGTTCTTGCCCTTGCAATCGTGCGTGTCACCTGCTTCCGCAGCGGCGACAACGCCGGCGCTGAATGCGGAACTTTGCTGCGCGGCATTGGCGGCGAAGCCGACGCTGAGAATCCCGGCGACTGCGGCGCCAGCGATCATGGTTTTGTTGTTTTTCATTTTCGTTGTTGGTTTTGGTTTCGTTTTGTTTCGTCCGCTGCGGCAGGCCATCCGGCCTGTCCTGACGGGCAAAGTGTTCAGATACGCCGGAATTTCCGGGCGAGAAAATGGTCGATGGAAAATTTCCCGGGGCCGAAGGCAAAGACGATCACGGCGGCGAGAAGGAAGAGAAACGGTGCGGCGGTGACGAATGAATCGGAGTCCGAAAAGACATTCTTCACCGCATCAAGATCCGCGGTGAGATAAGCCACGATCATCGTAATGATCAGCGGAAGGGCGGTCAGGCGGGAAGCCAGCCCGAGAATGAGAAAGATGCCGCCAACACATTCGACGGTCCCGGCCAACGTGGCATTGATCGCGGGAAATGGAATCCTGAGTTCGTTGAAAAACGCGGATGTTTTCCCGAGGTTCCCGAGCTTGCCAAGGCCGGTTTGAAAAAACTGCCACCCCCAATACAGACGAATCGCGAGAAGAAGCGGTGATTTCATGACATCCCCGGCGACGACCAACCTCCGGTATCCGGAATTGGCAAATGAGTTGAGTTGGTTCGCGTCCATCTAACGGGAAGACGAACGGGGCGAACTTTTGATTGCAGGGATTTTGTTTTATTTCTTCCGACGGGGCGGTGAACAATTTTCCCAATTGCTTCGGATGGGATGAGTGGCTATCGGTGGGCGAATCACGCCACGCATTTGGAATCTTCACCCACCATTGCCGGATCTCCCGAATCGGCGTTATTGCAGATGGGTTACCGGTTTGCACTTTCACTGACGCATCACCGCGAGGAGGCGGAGGATCTGGTGCAGGAAACATGGTTGAATCTTTGCAGACGCTATGGTGGCGTGGAAACCCGGGCGGTTTTGTTCACTTCGATCCGCAATCTTTTCATCGACCAATGCCGCCGCAGGAAACTGGCGTTTTTCGAGTCTCTCGATCAGCCGGAAGTCGCGGAAGCCGCGTCCGCAATTCCTGAGGAACCCGGCTTGAACGGAGATCTCGAAAAACTTCTCGGAAAGCTGAAACCCGCGGAACGTGAGGTGATTTTCCTGCACTACTATCTGGGCAATACGGCGGAAGAAATTTCGCAACTGACTGGCCAACCGCGCGGGTCGGTATTGAGTCTGATCCACCGTTCAATCGCGAAGCTCCGCAAGTTGGCGGAGGAGGAAGGCAGCCGTTTCCCATGCAATCAAACCTTGTTGTTATTCGTTATGCTGATGGCAGCCGCCCGAACCAACCAACTATAGATGTCCGATTTCCGCCAACAAGTTCGCGAACATTACGACGCACGATCACTCGCTCCCGAAAAGGTGACGATGATTCTCGCGCGTGGGCGCGATGCGGCTGGCGGAAAAAGCATGCCGCTACCGGTTTCGTTTCCGAAACGAAAGCCCTGGGCACGGTCCATTTCGCTGATGGCGGCATTGTTGGCGTTGGCCTTCCTCGGGCTTTGGTGGTCGGGGCGGGATGTCGGAAAAGTTTCCTACGCATTACTCGCGCCACGGGTGATCGAGTTTTTCAGCGGCACCCCCGAGCTGGTTCCCTCCTCCCAGAACAAGGACGAAGTAAAGGCATGGTTGGTCTCCAAGGGAGCTCCGCCGGATTTCCAGATTCCCCAAGCGTTGCTTCCCTTGGAAAGCGCCGCCTGCCAAGTGGTGGATGTGAAAGGCGAAAAAGCCTACATGTCCTGTTATTGGACGGAAAAAAAGCCGGACCGCGGAATTCATGAATTGGTGCATTTGCTCGTGGCACGGGCCGATGATTTCCACGACCAACCGAAATCGGAACAACCAGCGGTCCGCGAACTCAATGGCTGGAGCTTCGCCTCGTGGACAAAGGGCGAGGTTCTTTACACTCTGGCCACCGCCGCACCGCCGGAAAAACTAACGCCTTATACGGCTGCGATCCGGAACGATACCGCTTCGGTCATGTCCATGATCGTCGCGGGTGATCGGTAAAACGGTGCCAAGCTAATCGGAAAAATCCTCCGCCTGCCATCAGCACGCGACGCACGATTCCCATTCACTCTTCGTCGTGGATTTCCATCCGCTGCGGCGAGGGCAAGGAGATCGTTTCCTCCTCGGGTCCTAGGTCGAAGCTGTCGAGAACGTTGGTCTTCTTCCGCATCAAGCCACCGTGGCTTTCAATGGGCGCGAAATTCGGCAGCTCGCTGTGGTAGGGATCTTCGCCGACGATCACGGGACCTTTCGGTTTCACTGGCACCGCGTCCATCGCCGGCATGTTATCGAGTGTCATTTGCGGCGACAGCGTCTCGGCCGGTGCCCCGGAGTGGATGGAGCAAAATGGCAGTGATTCCGTGCCTTTGCGGAAATATTCGGCGACCGCCGTCGAGCTCGAGCGCACCACCCGCGTGGCGGGATCCTCACGGTATTCATGACAAAACTGGGTCGCGCGCTGCCCGGATATCGAACAAACTCCCATCTCAATCACATTTGCCGGTGGCTCCAGCTTGCCACCGCCAAACGACGGGGTTGCCGCGTTCATCACCGCCTGCCACACCGGCATCGCGAGATCCCGACTGAATGCTCCGGGATAAATCGATTCGCCGCTGCCATTGAGAAATCCGGTCCAAACCCCGCAGGTCACCCGCTTGTTGTAACCAACGAACCAGCAATCCGAGAAATCGTGCGTCGTTCCGCCCTTGCCAGCTCCTTGAAACGGCTTCTCGACAAGCCCGCCAAGCACCCCTTTTGAGCTCCCCCGATACAACGAACCGGCCATCATGCTATGGATCTGCCACGCGGTGGCGGGATCGATGGCATCCACCACCGGTTGCCGCGGCGGCTGGGCCGAGCGCAGCGGAAACACAACCCGTCCGTCGGGCGCGACGACACGGCTCAGGTAACTCAGATTTGCCGGACCGAGGTTGCCGCCTTTCGGGAACGCGGAGAAGGCACGAACCGTCTGCTTCAAGCTCGCGGACTCGAAACCCACGGCGATCCGCCGCAGCAACTCCGCACCGGCCATCGGCAATCCGAATTTTTCCGCTTGATCGACCACTGCCTGCAAACCCGTGTGATCCGCAAGGCGCACCGTGGCGCCGATCTTGGAAGTTTCCAACGCATGCCGCATGGTGACCTTCCCTTCATAAGTCGGCGATGGCACCTCCATTCCCCACTCGCCAAGGATACCCTCGCGTCCGCCCACCATCACGGAACGGTTGTCCATCGGCTCGTCTTCCAGAACGAGGGCGGGTGTGGCGCCTTTCTCCAGCGCCGTCGCATAGATGAATGGGAAAAACGCGGTGCCCAGCGGTCGGCGGCCCAGTTCGATGAAATCATACGGCACCTGTGCGTAATCGCGACCACCAACATGCGCGAGAACCTCGCCAGTCTCGTGATCCATCATCAGCACCGCGCCTTGCACATAACTCGCCGGTTCGCTCGATCCCTTGCGGTAATCCGCGTGTTTTGCCGCCTTGTAGCCGGGATTTTTCTCCGCCCGCGCCAAGCTTTCCTCCAGCGATTTTTCGGCGGCCTCCTGCGCTTCGGCGAGGATCGTGGTGTGAACTGTAAAACCACCCGATGCCAGCGCGTCCTCGCCGAGAGCATTGCCCACCGCTTCCGCCACACGTTCGTAGAGATGCGTCGTCCCGCGCGAAAGCGGCTTGGGATTGAGACGCAGCGGTTCCGCTTGGAGCCGGCGCATCTCCTTCTTATTGATGAATCCCTCCTCCTCCATGCGCATCAGCACGTAATTGCGGCCCGTCCGGTTCGCTTCAGGATCGTTCAACGGCGAGCGACCGTTCGGATTTTTGATCAACGTGACAATCGATGCGCATTCCGCGGTTGTCAGATCCTTCGGCTCCTTGCCGAAATAACCGAGCGCCGCCGAGCGGATCCCCCAATACCCACTGCCGAAATAAATGCGGTTCAGGTAAAACCCCAGGATCTCCTTCTTCGAGTAGCGGTTTTCAATCCGCATCGCCAGGAAGGCCTCCACGAGTTTCCGCTGGATGGTCGTTTCATCGCGTTTGAGCGCCTCGTCCTTGAGGTTGTATGCATTTCTGGCGAGCTGCTGGGTGATCGAGCTACCGCCCTGCGCCTTGCCGCTGGCGGTGTACTTCGCCGCCCGCGCCGTGCCGATGAAATCCACCCCGCCATGGCTGAAAAACCGCGAATCCTCGCCCGCCGTCAATGCGTTGATGAACACCTCGGAAACCTTCGAGATCGGAATCACACTGCGGTTCTGGACAAAAATCCGGCCGATCTCCTTGCCATTCCGATCCACGATGATGCTCGGAACCTCAACTTTGTCGATTTGCTCAAGATCATAGGTTGCGGCGCGTTCGCGGTAGGGTCTGGTGTAATGATCCGCCACCAGGTAGCCAATGAACCCGGCCACCGCCGCCAGAAACAGGAGGCCGAACCAAAATCCTTTGCGCTTGAAGAACCACTTGCGCGGAGCCTTCCTTGTGTTCGTTTTTTGATCGTTCGACATGCCGGACACCAATCCATCGCCGGAATGCCCGGCGCGAATCCGCCCACAGGACTACCGCAACGCCCTACCCGCGGCAATCCCTTCCTTGGCGCAGCGGGTCGCCACCCAAATTTGCGCATCCGGTCCGATGAATTTCGCGGATTTCATGGCCGTCGCGCTCTATGACCCGGAGGCCGGTTACTACGCCGCCACTTCCACCCAAGTCGGCAAACACGGCGATTTTTTCACCAGCGTCAGCGTCGGCCCGTTATTCGGAGAACTGCTCGCCCGCCGATTTCTGGAAGTCTGGAAACAATGCGGCTCGCCCACGCGTTGGCGAATCACCGAATGCGGTGCGCACGACGGCACCCTTGCCGCGGACATTCTCCGTGCGCTCGCCGCGCTCTCATCCGCCGCCTTTGCCGGACTCGAATACGCGATTCCCGAACCGCTGACACGCTTGCGCGAAACCCAGCAAACGCGCCTCGCGGAATTTTCCCACGTCCGGCATTACACGGATGCAACCGAGCTGGCCGACGATCCACTGCCCGGCGTCATTTTTGGCAACGAAGTGCTCGACGCCCTGCCTTGCCATCTCATCGAACGCTCCACGAAAAATTGGAACGAACTCTTCGTAACTGCGGATTCAAATGGCATACTCGGCTGGGAATCCCGGCCCGTCGAAAATCGCGCGTTGATTGAAGCGCTCGCAAAATTTCCGCCTGATCTTCCCGTTGGCTATCGGACGGAAGTTCGCACTTGTTTCAAGGATTTTCTAGCTCCGCTCGTCCGCTCGCTTCCAACCGGATCGCTCTTTTGGATCGATTACGGTTTTGCCCGCCGGGAATACTACGACGCCTCTCGTACTTCCGGCACGCTGCGCACGTTCTCCCGTCATTGCGCGGGGGAAAACCCGCTCGACGCTCCCGGCCTGTGCGACATCACCGCGCACGTGGATTTCACCGCGGTCGCGGAAACCGGGCAAACGCTCGGAGCCACGCCCACATGTTTCGAATCCCAGGGCGCATGGCTCACAAAAATCGCCGCGCCGATGTTTCAAGGAACCACGACATTTCCTCAATCGTTCGTCCGCCAGTTTCAAACCCTCACCCACCCAGCCCACCTCGGCATGCGGTTTCACGTTCTTGAGCAAGCCGTCGGTCGGCCTTGCGCGGCCGATGCATCAGCCGACGCAATGTTCCGGTTGGATTTGCTGCCATAAACCGCCGTTACCCAAGTATCAAAAAGCAAAAAGCCGCCCTTCGCAGTTCGGTGATCGATCAGGATTCCTTCGCTTCCGAATTACAAGCACATGGATGCCCTCGAAAAACTCCGGCCGGCGCGAAATTTCACTGAAACTTGCCGGCCAAACAGGGATTGAAAAACATGCGGCTTGCGCTGTGCTCCGTCCGCGACATCATGCCGCCGATTGCCGGGATGGCGGAATTGGTAGACGCGCTGGGTTTAGGTTCCAGTGGGCAACCGTGCAGGTTCGAGTCCTGTTCCCGGTACCAGCTTTCCCCCACGTGGAGCATAGCGGATTCGAACCGCTGACCTTCTCATTGCGAACGAGACGCTCTACCAACTGAGCTAATGCCCCTCACGTTTGGCGCGGAAAATTGGTGGCATCCGGAAAAAGATCGGGCAAGCGCAATCTAATCGGTTGGCCTGGCGACGGGATCACGTTACACTCGCCCGGCAGCGCAATTTCTACCGCATTCACCCACTTCATTTTCGACCCGATCCATGAAACCATCGCTCTGGTTACCGCTTTTCGCATCCGTCATCCTTTTTTCGTCCTGCACCAACCAAACCGATCCCAATGATCCGAATGGTTATGGTCCTTTTGACTCCGCCGGAAACTACCGCGAAGATTGGGCGGATGATCCATCGATGTGGACCAAGCCAGGCAAGCGGAAACCCGCCGCCTCGTTGTTCGCCGCAAAAGACGAACCGCCCGCCGACTCCATTCCGCTCGTCACTTCCGCGGACGCGCATCCGCAGCCATTGATCACCTCAACCGCGCAACCGAAACCTTCCGCCACGACCACGGCCGTATCCACCCGCCCGGTGACCAAACCCAAGGCAACGGTCGCCACAAAACCCAAGGCGAAACCCAAAACGGTCGCCAAGGCCAAGCCAAAACCGAAGCTAAAGGCGAAAGCCAAGCCCCAGCCAAAACGCTACATCGTGAAATCCGGCGACTCGCTTGCCCGCATCGCCAGCCGCAACGGCACCACGGTTTCCGCTCTCCAGCGCGCCAATGGAATTTCCGGATCATTGATCCGCCCGGGGCAAAAACTCGTGATTCCAAAATAAGCCGCGTCGGGGTTTGCTGCTGAACATGCCGCCGATGGACCCCACCGCGAAAAACCTTCTCATCGAGGCATCCGCGGGATCCGGCAAGACCTGGCAACTCGGCAACCGGATCATCGCCCGCATTTGCGCCGGCGCGTGTCCGTCCCGCATCGTCGCTCTCACCTTCACCCGCAAGGCGGCGGGCGAATTCATCGATTCCGTCCTCACCAAACTGGCGGACGCCTCGCTCGACCCGGGAAAAGCGGCGGAACTAGCCGCGCAGATTCACAATCCCGCCGCGGATTTTCCGAAGGCGCTTGCCGGAATGGTGCGCGTTCTTCCGCGAATCACCTTCGGCACCATCGACAGTTATTTCGCGCGGGTTGTCCGCTCGTTTCAGTTCGAGCTTGGCCTAACGGGCGGTCGCTTCGAACTCCTCGAGGGTCCGCGCGCCGCCGCCGCATTGGAAGACCTCCTCGCCCGCATTCTCGACGACCTTCTTGACGACGATGCCGCGGAAGAATTCCTGCTGGCGTTCCGCCGTTCCCAAATTGGCCGCGAGGGCATCGCCATTCTTCCGTCGCTGAAAAAATTCGTCGATACATGGTACGGCCATTACCGCCGCGGCAGCGGATTCCGCTGGGCACCCGACGGCCTGCCGAAACTTTCCATCGAGGATTGGGAAAAACACCGCCCCGAATTTTCCAAAGAAACAACCGAAGCTTGGGCAGCGCTGGAGGCGGAAGCGAGAACGAGCGATGCCGTCACGAAAATCATCTCTGATCTTGCCGGGCACACCATTGGCAGCGGTTCGTTCCAGGCGAAAGGATCGTTGTCCGCCGCCATTCTCGAGGACATTGCCGCGGGACAAACGGACGAACTTGAACTAACGTATTACCGAAAAAAAACCACCGTTCCAAAAAACACCGCTACGCTTCTCCGCGGGTTTTTCCTCGCCGCCGCCGCCGCGGAAATGGGTGCCGCAATCACCCGCACGAACGCCATCCGTTCCCTGCTTTCCCACTACGACGCACATCGTAGTTCCGCGCTGCGTCGCAACGGCCGGCTGGGTTTTGACGACGTCAAACACCTGATGGGCGCGTGGGCCACCTCGGAAGACGCCCGTCTGCGCCGCGAAGCCGTGGACTTCCGCCTCGATTCCGCAACCGATCACTGGTTGCTCGACGAATTCCAGGATACCAGCCGCGCGGATTGGGACGGACTCTCCACGCTCATCGACGAAGCGGTTACCCGACAGGACGCTTCCGTCTTCGTCGTTGGTGACCGCAAGCAAGCGATCTACGCGTGGCGCGGTGGCGACGTGACGCTCTTCGATCACCTCATTTCGCGCTATGGCACCGGCGAGGACCATCCCCACCGCCTTGAAGTGCGGCCGATGGCGGACTCCCGCCGGTCCTGTCCCCAAGTGTTGGAGCTCGTCAACAATGTCTGCGGCGACAAAGAAACCATCGCCCGGATTTTTGGTGCGGAAACAGCGGCGCGCTGGAAGTGGGATGAGCACAAATCCGCCGGCGACATGGCCAAGCCGGAAAACGCCGGTGAAGCCCGCGTGATGCGCAGCGAAAGTCGCGAGCAACGTCTGGATCTTGTCGTTGCTCTTCTTCACGAGAAAGAAATCGGCGTGCGCGACGTTTCGTGCGGCATCCTGCTGCGGACACGCAAGCAGGTGCAGGAATACGCCGAGCACCTGCGCGAGAATGGATTCGACGTCATCGAGGAAGGCGTGCGCAAGCCCGCCAGCGACAATGCCGCCGGTGTCACTCTCCATCATTTCCTGCGTTGGCTGGCCGATCCTTCGGATCCATTGGTCCGCGGCATTCTCGCGATGTCGCCTTTCGCCAGCCAACTCGCGCCAAGCCAAGAGCCCGCGGAATGGGCGGCCGCCTGGCGCACGTTCACGACCAACGTCGCGGCCACCGGTTTTTCCCACGTCGCCGCCCGGCTTGTGTCCCGCACTTCGGCGTCATGGTCGGAATTTGAATTGCGCCGTGCGGGCGACATCATCGAGGCGCTCTCCAACCTCAATGAAGACGGCGTGACCGACACCGCCACCGCCGCCTCACTGATCGGGCGTCTGGAAGTTCCACAGCCGCCGGGATCCGCCGCCGTGCAAGTGATGACGATTCACAAATCAAAAGGCCTCGGTTTCGATATGGTGGTGGTGCCGGAAATTCCCAAGGATTCCACTCCCGACGCCGGCGATTTCAAAGCCGCCGAGGGAGAGGATTGGATCTGCGATGTGCCGCCGCAATGGGCGCGGGCCATCATTCCAGAGATCGCCGCTTGCGAGGACGCCTGGGGCAGCGCCCAGCGTTACGAGAACCTGTGCGTGCTTTACGTCGCCCTCACCCGCGCGAAACGCGGACTTTATGTTTTCCTTCCCGAGTTCGCGAACAGCCACGATCCCGACAAAGCGAGCATCGCCAACTGGCTGCTTGCATCGCTCGGCGCCGATCCGAACGACGAAGAATTTGATTACCATACGGGCAATCCGGAATGGCATTCCTCACGCCGTTCGATTGAGCGCCCCGCCGCAGTCCCATCTTCCGAGCATCCGCTGCCCCCGCCGGTCACTCGTCGCACCCACCTCCGTCCCAGCGCGGCAGCCCATGCATCGGCCAACTTCGCCGGCATGACATTTGGCGCCGAAGTCCATGCCATTCTCGATTCCGTTGCGTGGCTCGACGAATGTCCCGCGGACTTCGGCAACACCGACGCGGCCCGTTCCTGCGCGGCTCTGATCCGTGAGTCCGCCCTGCGGGCGATTTTCGAGCGGCCGTCCGGAAACACGATTCTGCTGCGCGAGCAACCGATCGACGCAATCATCGGCGACAAAATCATAACCGGCGTGATCGATCGGTTGCATCTTCACTCGGATCAAAACGGCAACATCGTCCGCGCCCGCATCATCGACTTCAAAACCGACGCAGTGAAAAGCGCCGCCGACCTGACCGCCAGACACGGGCCGCAACTCGAAGCCTATCGTTCCGCACTCGCGAAAATCTATCCCGCCGCAACCATCGAATGCGTTCTCGTTTCCGTAAGGCTTCGTTCGAGCGTGGTGTTTTAACTGTTTTTCACAACCCGCCCGGAGATGCGGAGATCGCCGCCGATCTTCACGCATTCCACGCCTTCCAATTCCAGCGACGGCTGCAACGGGCCGCCCGCCAGCGCGGGAACCGTTCCGCCGCAGAGGAGCGGCGCCTGGTAAATCACAACTTCGTCAACCAAGCCTTCGGCAAACAACGCCGCGGAAAACACCCCGCCCGCCTCCGTCATGCAGGAAAGCACTCCTTGCTCGGTCGCCAGCCGCCGCAGCGTTTCTTTGATTTCCGCCCGCGGTCGCAACAAGGTGCGGTCTTTCCACTCATCCGAAAACAACGGGGCTTCCCGTGGAAGAGTTTCAGGCTGATCGGTGAACACCACCCGCCACGGTTGTATCCGCCCTTCCACCAACTCCGGCACGCGGATCGTAAGAACCGGGTTGTCGCACCGCACGGTTTCGCCAGTTGTTAGAATGGCATCCACCGTCGCGCGCAGCCTCTGCACGTCCGCGCGCGCTTCCATCCCCGTGATCCATTGCCCCTCGCCTGGCGGGCGCGTGATTTTCCCATCAAGGCTCATTGCGGTTTTCCAAATCACCCACGGCAAACCGGTTTCCCGAACCTTGAAAAACGGCCGCAGGATTTCCTCCGCTTCATCGGCGAGAACGCCGGACACCACTTCCATTCCCGCCTTCCGCAGAATCGCATCCGCCCGGCCCGCGTGTTGCGGATTCCGGTCCGTGCACGCATACACCACCCGCTTGATTCCCGCTTCGATCAAACCATCGACACACGGCGGAGTCCGCCCATGCGTGGAACACGGCTCAAGCGTGACATAGGCCGTTGCTCCGGAAACGATGTTCCCGCGGGCGACCGCGTCAGCCATTGCTTCGCGTTCCGCGTGCGGTTCCCCGGCAGCACGGTGGAAACCATTGCCAATCAAAATTCCATCACGAACGAGAACGCATCCCACCGGAGGATTCGGCGCGGTCCGGCCAATCCCTTTGCGGCCTTGCTCCAATGCAAGGCGCATCCAGTGGTCATCCGTCACGGCCACGGCTCCTTTCGTTGCGGCGGAAGAATGTCATCCACTCCCGGAGTCGCGGAAAAATCCGCCCACATGAGCTCGCGTTGGCTGCGCGGCATCGTCACTCCCGCCTCCTCGAATCTTTTGAAAATCATGTGCCGCAGATCGCTCAAGACGATGTTGGAGTTCCCGCTTCCGCGCAGATCAAACCAAAAATAAAGCATGAATACCAGAGCGCCGTCGGAAACATCATCAAGTGTCACAAACGGCTCCGGATCTTTCATCACCTTGCCGTGGCCTTCCGCCACCTGCTTCATGATATCGCAGACCGTCTGCGGCTTGTTTTCGTAATCCACCCGGACCCGCAACATTTTGCGGGAATAGCTGTTCGTAAGCGTCTGGTTGGTCACTTCGTTCTCCAAAAACATCGCGTTTGGAATCATCGTCTCCACATCATCCGCACTGCGGATCACGGAGGACCTCGCATTCACTTCGACAACGGTTCCACTGACGTCACCGACGGTCAGGATATCGCCGACGCGAACCTTCCGCTCCACCAATACGATGATGCCGCTGATGAAATTCTTGATCAAATTCTGCGTTCCAAAACCAAGGCCGATCGCCAGTGCACCACCGAAAAACGCAAACACCGCGAGCGGAATTTTCAAAATCGACAACGTGGTAAACGCCAGCATGAGACTCACCACAATCATCACCCAGTTCCGCAGCGTCCGCGCGTGGGCCTCCACCAGTCTCCCCCGCCGCACCAACCGGGATTGCAGTTTGTCCGCGATCATCACCGCCACCCAGTAGGCGAGCGCAAAAAAGACCACCGCGCGGATCACCATGCCAATGGTAAGCGGCCTCTTGCCAACGATTTCCTCCCCGCCAACCACCATCTTCGTGTCGAAGCTCGCAATCTCGAACGACCACAATGTTTTGATCCCATTCCATGCTTCCATCCCCGCGCCGGAGAACCGCGCCGCAATCGTCGAGTCATCCGCGGAAAATTCAGCCACCCAGCGGACCACCGGTTTTCGCACCGATGCCAGCATGCCCGCGGTTTGTTGCAGTGACTCGAGCCGCTCCGTAAGCATCCCGCGCCGGGCGGCCGCAATACCGCGATGCGCATCATCCTCCGGCCGGGCGACCGCCGGGGAACTCAACTTCGCCAAATCCGCCTGCACGCTTCCCAATTCATCACTGATGACACGATCCCATGCCTTCAGCCGCTGCACCAGGGACTGCAAGGATTGCAACGCCTTCCTCTTGTTCGGTTCATCTTTTGCAGACAACAGGACGAACCGGTCGCGATTCGCCTTCACCCACGATTCCTGCAAATCCACCATGCCTTCCAGCGAGTCGCGCATGCTCTCCAGCAACTCCACCTTTTCCGCCACGGCTTCCAACCTTGCCTTGACGAGCGGGCCCGCGGCATCGGCCGAGTCCCCGGATTCCCGCTGGAGTTTCGTCCGTTCGGCGATCGCTTTTTTCAGGCGGTCGGAAAGTCCGTGGCTCGCTTTCCGGCATTCCTCCTTTCTGTCTTCGGCACTGTTTGCCACACGCGCGAGATCCTGTTCCGTAAATCTCGCCGTCCGCCGGGCAACGGAAATCTTCCGGTCCAACAAACGTTGATCGGACTCCGCCGCGGCAACGCGAAACTCATCGCTCTCCACTCGCTTTTGTAGCATTTGCACCGACACCGCAGCAAGGCGGGCCGCTGATTTCGCCGCCTCCAACCGCCAACGCTTCGCTTCCACCGCTTGCCCGTCAGAGGCATCTCCCAAGCTGAGGAACGCTGCTTCCTCACGCTGTTTCGCCAGCTTCGCCTCGTCCAACGCCGATGGCAAAAGGCTTTGGAAATTCGCCAACGCCGATCTGCGGGAAACCAAACCCGCTGCCACCGCATCGCGCTCGTTTTCGAGATCATCCACCTCCAGCAGTGATGTCGGCGGCTTCGTCCCAAACCCTTGCCAATCGGCGGCGGAGTCCTTCGCCTCCTCGAGTTCCTTCTTCGCCTCGGCTATGGCCGCCAGATTCTTAAGCGTCCGGCCGCCTACGAGCAGCGTCTCCTCGAGCGTGCGGACGTACGCCTCCTTTTCCGCCGCCGAAATACCCTCGGGAACGGCCCCATCCCCGTCTTCGCCAGTATAACCCTCCACTGCGGCCCGCGAATCCTTGAGCAACTTCGCAATCTTCGTTTGCTCGCTCTCCTCCGCGGCGGGCGTCTTCTTCGCCTGCATCGGCACAGGCGCCGGCAACTGGCCATGCACAATCCCGGCAAGGAAAGTGATGACGATCAAACAAGGTAGCGGTTTCAAAAACATGGTTCGCGTGCGGCCCATCCACTGTGTGCCGGACCCGGGGATCGTCAATGCCCGGATTGTTCATCTCCGACCACCGGGAAATCCGTGGCGCCAAGACGCCAAGGAAATTTGTAACAACCGCGAATCGGGCGAATCTTGCGAATGGAAGACACCGGATACCTAACAGGGATTACAACAACATCAGCCCTCGCCTCTGCGAATCATGATTCGCCCGATTCGTTCGATTCGCGGTTTCCTCCTCTTCCTTCGTGGCATCAAACATCCCCGCGTTCGTCGCGTTCGAGCTGGATGCGGTCCGCAAGGTTGCGCGCCTTCACGCGGTTGTTGCGCTTCGCCCAACGCTCAACCGCCATCTGGCGTTTTTTGGTGCGCTTCCGCAGCGCGGCGATCTCGGTCTCGAGATTGAGGAAACTGGCATGGCGCTCCGCCGACAACGATCCGTTTTCCACCGCCGCGCGGATCGCGCACCCGGCATCATGGCGATGGCTGCAATCGGCGAATTTACAATCCGCGGCGAGGGCCGAAACATCTGCGAAACTTTCGCGCAGCGTGGCCTCGTCCGTCCACATCTGGATCTCCCGCATGCCCGGGTTATCAATGAGCATGCCGCCGCCATCGAGCGGCACGAGTTCGCGTGACACGGTGGTATGGCGGCCCTTGCCGGTCACCTCGTTCACCTCGGCCGTCCACTGCCACTCGTCGCCATAGAGCTGGTTCACCAGCGTCGATTTCCCGACGCCGCTGGAACCTACGATGCACATTGTAATTCCCGGCTTCAGGTGTTTTTTCAGCACCTTGAGGCCCTCGCCCTTCACCGCGCTGGTCACATAAACACCGGCTTCCGGACAAAGCGCGGCGATTTCCGCCCGAGCCGCTTCGTTCTCCTGCTTGGAAAACAAATCGCTCTTGTTGATGAGAACCAATGGCATCGCCCCGCTGCGGCGGATCAGCATGAAATAGCGCTCCATGCGCCGCGGGTTGAAATCCGGCCCGGCATCCGTGACGACGGTGACGATGTCCACATTCGCACCGATCACCTGGGCCTGCGCGCTGTTGCCCGGCATCTTGCGCGAAAAAACCGACTTCCGCGGCAGCATCGCGCGGATCACGTGGTCGCCATCGCCCGGATTCAGCTCCACCACCACCCAATCACCCACGGCGGGCAAATCGGCGTCCGTTTCCGCTTCGTGCCAGACTTTTCCAGACAACACGACATCAAGTTCCACGAGTTCGCGCTCGTGCTCCATCATCGCACCGAAATTGATCGCGGTTTCCCGAATCAAGCGCACGGGCACCCAGCCCTTCGCGCGATATGGCTCGAAGGCTTGCGCGAAATGGTTGTCCCAGCCGAGTTCTTTGAGAAGCATCCGCAAAAGAGCCTAACCGCGCTGCAGGTCATGTCGATTCCGGTCTGCCTCCGTATTTTTAGGAACTTTTTGTTTGGACAAAATGGCCACCAATGACTACATTGTGAATACAATGATCCCGCAACTGCGCCGAGAAAATCCGCGTTCCATCGTGTTACCTTCCTTCTATTACCCGATTGGGTAGTTGCTTTCGTTGTCATCGCATGGTATATACATCAGAAGAAATCCTTTTCAAACCCGTGATTCAGCAACAAAACCTCGTGAAATATCCAATTGAAAGCATCCGGAAGGCCCCGCCGGGAAAGCCCGGATTCGCACTGGTCATCACACTTTCCCTGATGATGTTGCTGGCGCTGGTGGCCATGGCGCTGCTTTCCCTCGCCGCCATCACCACCCGCTCGTCCCAAGGAACCGGCGTTTCCGTGGCCCGGGCCAACGCCCGCATGGCGCTGATCCTCGCCATCGGTGATCTCCAAAAACACACGGGACCGGACCGCCGCGTCACCGCCAACGCTTCGCTTGTTAATGCCGATATTGATAACCCCCAGTGGGTGGGCGTCTGGCGGACGGATGGATTTAAAAGCGATCCGGCTGGCGGACGCATCATCCTCCCCGACACGCAGGGAGGAACTGGTTATTCCGACCGCAGGGCAGCGCTATCCACTCCGTACAACGCGCTTTCGGAATCACTGTCGTGGCTGGTCAGCGGATCACCCGCCGGTCCCGACCAAGCTCCTCCGACCGGAACGGTGATGGAAATTGTCCGTAGCGACACCGGCGACACCGGCGACCCCGACGACCCCGAAGATTCTTCCATCCGCGTGCCACGGGTTTCCGTTTCGGGCAAGAACGCCGGTTCCTATGGTTACTTCATTTCCGATGAAAGCCAAAAGGCCAAACTGAACATCAGCGATCCCCATGTTGCCGAGCAGCCTGACGCCTCGGACGCCGCCGGAGAAGGCATGCGCCGGTGGACGGCACCCCCGTGTTATGATCCCACCGTGTTCATCGCCGGATCCGAAACCTCCGAAACGGACGCGGCAAAAACCACCGATTTCGCGCAAATGGAGCTTTCCACCTTGCGCGGTTCCATGTCTCCCGAGGATCTCCGTGCCTACATCAAAGAGCATGGCGATCAATTCACCACATATGGCCGCTCGCTTCTCGCCGACTCCGCGAACGGCGGATTGAAGCGTGACCTCACCTCGTATCTGGAAGCCAATACCGCTCCCGCGCTTGGCCTCATCGCCGGGATTACGGACACCACCTCCATCAATTTCGAACTTGGCGCCTCGCGTGGCACCTCCGCGCCCAAATTCGGATTGCTGAGAAACTGGTACAATCTCCGCACGGAAATCACAAAATCGGGAGACGAATACGAGGTGGATACAGAAGTGCCTCCTACCCAGACCATGGGAACACCCACCAGCCCTGCCATCGTCAGTCCCGAAAATTTCACCGCGCCGATGCTCCAGCCGGTGCTTGCCGAGGCCGTCTGTTATTTCCGCTATGTTCTCGAAGCCGATGCTCCGGACGATCTTGGCATCCTCAACGGAACAGTGAAAATGAAGGAACTCTGCTACCCGCGCATCGTTCTTTGGAACCCTTACGCAGTAACGTTGAAAACGAAGGGACATCTGGTGTATTTCGACATTTTTGCCTGTCGTTCCATCCATGTCGTTCCCAACCCCCGCCCGAAACCCACCGACCCTCCCGACCCCCTCTTGCCCACGGACCAGTATATAAAGAGCATTGGATTTGTAAGTTTTCCCGGGTGGGTGAGCAACCAGGCGCCTTCCCCGGAGCATCTCAACAACCGGCCGGGATTTTTCATCCCTGAATCCGAAATCGCACCGGGTGAAGCCCGCGTTTTCTGTGCCCCCCGCAAGGATTTGTCTTACAGCGTCACCAATCTGCGCGAAAACGTGCTTTCTTCCGAGGTCAGCCCGTCGGACATGGGGTTCTTCACCCGCCCGGACTGGGAAAACTGCACCATCAAGACTCCTGTGCGGTACTCTTCCATCAAATTCGAACTCCGCCCTGGTTGGAATGAAATGTTTTACGGCCGTAACACCCGGAATCAGACCGTGACGCTTCATGACGTGAGCGGTGCCAGCAACGCGATCACCGGCTCCGGCCTGATGTCGGGCAGTCATCCAGCCGTCCGGCAAATGTCCCTGGATAATTTCTCCCGCGGCAACAACGGCAGAACACCTCCTTTCATCACATTATCTCATCCGGACGCCCAATACCCGGGCCTCCAGCTCAAATCGGCGGTGATGAGTCAAAACATCCCGCCTGACACCCTCACCTGCCTGGGCGGCAGGTTTCGCTTCCTTTATGAAACTCGATCCAACCGGGAGCACGGCCGCAATCCCGGAAGGCAACCTTGGTACTTCGCTCCCTTGGCCCATCACAACATCAATGCTCCCAACATCCACCGCTGGCCCTCGGACAACGTTTTTGGCATGACGTATTTGCCCGGCCAGGAAACCGGGGAGAATACCGTGGATGAACAAGGGTTGAGTGTAGGATACCATCTTTATTCGTATGGGCTCCTCTCCCAAGCCCGGCAATGGACCGGCTGGACCTCGGCGGAAAGCATGCCACACCTCAGTCTGGAGGGGCATTACCGCACCAGCGTTTTCGGCGACGCGGTGTTATCGGATGCCTACACCACATATCCCGTTTATGATCTTCCCTTGCCCGGTGCGCCTGTGGCCAGCCTCGGGTATCTCCAGAACGCGCCCGTTTCGCCCTATGTCTGGCATCCCACCCATGTGATCGGAAACTCGATTCCTTCACCATTCCTTCTTAGCGGGAATTTCACCGCCCGCTCCACCACGCAGGAACTCGCCCTCTGGAGCAACAGCGTAGTGCATCTTTCTCCGGCGAGAACTCCCGCGCTCAGCAAGGACATCACCGGCTTCAATTCCTTCTCCAACCAAAATCTGTTTTCCGATGTGTCCTATGAACTCAACGAAGCGCTTTGGGACCGCTACTTCCTCTCCACGTTTCCCAAAAGCACGGTTTCAGGCAATTGGGACCTCGATACCCCTCTTCCCAACCCTCGTCTGCGAATCGATCCCATCCGCTCGCTCGGCGGCAGTTCTGCCATTCTGGGGGATTTCCACAAAGCCGCGTCCGGACTTTCGCTCGACGGTGGTTTCAACGTGAATTCCACCAATGTGGACGCCTGGAAAAGCCTTCTCCGCTCTTTCCGGCAAGTCTCGATACCCGCCCGGGAACCCTATCCCGTGGTCCCGCAAGAAGATGGCGCCGCGTTCCCCGGCTTCCTGATCGCCCAAGGCGAATCCATCACCGCGGCATCCAACGCCGAACAGAAGGAGTTCTGGCGAAATTTCCGCATGCTGACCGATGCCGAGATCGACCTCCTGGCCGTGGGCATCGTCGCCGAAATCCGCAAGCGTGGTCCTTTCATCGGCCTCGCGGACTTCGTGAACCGCAGGCTTTCCACCGACCCCAACGCCCCCGCTGCTTTCGGCGGCACCATCCAAACCGCCATCAATGGCGTCACTGCCATCAACGACGATGGCAACTCCAATCCCGATTACCGTCTGCCTTCCGCAGATCCCCCAGGCGACGCAGGTTCTTCTTATAGTTATGGCAATACGGATGCCAGGTGGCAAGGCGGGATCACAAATCCCTCACCGCAAAACTACCGGGTGTTCCATCGCATTCCCAATGGAGAATTGCGTCAGAAAGGCGATGGAGCCGCTTCCCACATCACCCAGGCGGATGTCCTCCAGCAGATTGGTTCCGTACTCACCGCCCGTGGTGACACCTTCGTCGTCCGGGCGTTCGGCGATGCACGGGATGCATCCGGAAACCTTGTCGCCCGCGCCTGGTGCGAAGCGGTGGTCCAGCGCACCCCGGATCCCATAAATCCCGATCCCGCCACCGACGGCATCAATCCCCTCATCCAACCCGGCAAAACCGACTGGGGCCGGCGTTACGTCATCGAGTCCTTCCGCTGGCTCCACCCGTCGGAAATTTGACTTTTCCGATCATCCACACACGTTTTTTCCATGACATTCATCCGCCCGTTGATCATCGGTATTGTTCTAGCTGTTTCCGCCGCCGCGGCACCATTGCCGCAGCCCTCCTACATTGATGTTCTCATTCTACCCGTAGGCGTCGAGCCGCTCGCCGAATTCGAGCAGATAAAATCTGCGGGAACAGAAGGCTCCGCCGGGGGAATCCAGGTGAAAGAAGTGCCGATGGATGAAATTCCGCCTCGCGCCGTCTACATCAGGAAAAACGATAAGGCATACTATTCCATCCCCTCGAATCTCAATGCCTTCGGTATGCCCATACGGATTCCGGTTGCCGATACCGAAATCCCGCTTTTCATCAAATCCGTTTCGCCCGGCGGCGGCATGGAACCTCTCGCAACCGTCACATTGCCAGCCACCCGTCAGTGCGTTTTGGTGATTCTCAGCAAGCCCATCACCTCGAAAAAGTGGACCAAACCGCTTGTCACCACCCTTTTCATTCCTCCATCGGAAGCTCCATCCATCGTCCTCGCCAACTCATCTTCCGCCCATTCCTGCGGAGTCATCCTCAACAAAAAAACGGGCATGATCGCTTCCGCAGGCCATCAAATCCTCCATCCGCAAACCCCTTCCGAAGGGCCGCCGGTGGCATCGTTATCTCTCGCCATTGCAGCACCCGATGGTCGCTTCCGTCCGCCGTTCATCCAGGAATTCATGCCGCTGCGCAAAAATTTTTCCGAAATCATCGTCGCCTACGACACCACGGAGGTCGAATCATTCCGTTTCGCGGCTTACGCCAGGGGGAAAATCGAGACCGGAAAATTCCTGCCACCTTCCGTGCATCTCGAAAAATAACCAAGCCGCTTTCCTCTTCCCGCAGTGGCGGGTACCGTTCTAGTCTCGCTTATGGAGCAGGGAATCGCGGAGCGGCTCGAACAATTCATCCAGCGCAGGGGTTTGCGCCGGACGGATCAGCGCAACGAAATCGCCGCCGAGGTATTTTCAAAAGATGAGCACTTCACCGCGGAGGAACTCTACGAGCGCATCCGCAAACGCAGCGCGGACATCTCCCGCGCCACCGTTTACCGCACGCTCTCACTGTTTGTCGAAGCAGACCTGCTGCGCGAAATCGACCTCGGCGACAGCCAGACGACCTTCGACCCGAACTTCCACGACAAGCCGTCGCACAATCACCTCGTGTGCATCGACTGCGGAAAAGTCGTCGAGTTCGAGGACCACCATATTGATACGCTCAACGACTGCGTAACCCGCCGGCTCGGCTTCAAGCCCGTGCGGCAAACGCTGAAAATCGAAGCGAATTGTGAAAAGCTCCGGTCCACCGGACGTTGTCCGAGTCTGATCGCCTCCCGGCTTTCCGGCAAACGTCTGCGCAAGAAACGGTAACCCCTTCAGCGGGCGCTCATTTCACCTGCCCGTCACCACGCACGCGGTATTGGTAACTCGTCAGCTCGCGCAGACCCATTGGACCACGCGCGTGAAGCTTATCTGTGGAAATCCCGATTTCCGCGCCGAATCCGAACTCGCCGCCATCAGCGAAACGCGTGGACGCATTGTGAAACACACACGCGGAATCCACCGAACGGAGAAATGTTTCCGCCGCGTTTTCATCCTTCGTCACAATGCAATCCGTATGATGCGAGCCATACAAATTGATATGTCGCACCGCTTCTTCGAGGGTGCCGACCACCTTGATGGAAAGGATGAGCTCCAAATACTCCGCGCTCCAGTCTTCGATCACTGCCGGAAGCGCGTCAGGAATGAATTGCCGGGTTTCCTCGCAGCCGCGGAGTTCGACGTTCTTCGCGCGCAACACCTGGGCCACCCGCGGGAGGAATTCTTCGGCGATGGCGCGGTGGACAAGCAGCGTCTCCAGCGCATTGCAAACGCCCGGTTTCTGCGTCTTGGAATTCACGGTCAGTTCCACGGCCATCGGAATGTCCGCGGCTTGATCGACATACACATGACAGATCCCGTCGTAATGTTTGATCACCGGCATGCGGGCTTCCGCCACCACCGCCTCGATCAGGTTTTTCCCGCCGCGGGGAATGATGAGATCGAGCCATTTGTCCATCCGCGCAAGGGCGGAAACGCTGGCGCGGTCGGTGAAAGGAACCAGCTGCACCGCGCTTTTCGGACCTCTGGCCCGGGCCAGCGCCGCCGCGATCGCGCGGTTCGAGTGGATCGCCTCGCTGCCGCCACGCAGGATCGTGGCATTGCCCGTCTTGAAACAAAGCGCCGCCGCATCCGCCGTCACGTTCGGCCGGCTTTCATAAATCATCGCGATGGTGCCGATCGGCACACGCACTTGCTCGATCCGCAGACCGTTCGGCCGCTCCCAGCGTTCCATCACCTGACCCACCGGATCGGCCAGCTCCGCGACTTGTTCGATGCCCGCGGCCATTGCCTCGATGCGTTTCTCATCAAGCCGCAAGCGGTCCAGCATCGCAGCGCTGAGACCTTTCGTTTTCCCCGCCGCAAGGTCCTCGGCATTCGCGACCAGAATTTCCGCAGCCGCGGCTCGGATTGACGCCGCCATCGCACGCAGAATCGCGTCTTTTTCCGCTGTGGAAAGTTGCGCCAACTCATACGCCGCCATCCGCGCGCGACGTCCCATTTCCCCGATCTGTTCCGCGATGTCCGCCATGGTCACTCCCGCACAGAAACTAAACCTCGCCACCGCGGGCTCAAGGGCAAACAAGCAAACAAGAACTCAGAATTTCAATCGAGCGGCTTGAGTTCGATGTTGCGGAACCAAACCGACTGGCCTTCCGCTTGCAGGGCGATGTGGCCAAAATCGAGGGCTCTCCGCGCACCGGCCCGGATGAGATCACCAGACGGGGCGACCGCGCCTTTCGGATCGAGCTGCGGACGCTGGTAGCGCAGGACTTCCTTGCCGTTCACCCGGTGGATCACCAAATCCGAACCGCGCACCTCCACTTCGATCTTTACCCACTCGTCGGCAGGAAATGTCGGCGCCGTGGATTCCACGATGTGCTGCGTGATTAATTTCCCGTTCACCTCGATCAACGTGCCGGGCGTGCAAACATTGCCTGTCGCCCGCTTGCCTTTTCCTTCGTCGGCGAGGAATTGGAACTCCAGACTGCATGGAAACGCCTGCTTCAGGCTCATGCTTTGCGGCGATTGGGAGTGAATCATCACGCCGCTGTTGAGGTTCACGTAGCCCGGCGCATCGCCCATCATTTTCCCTTCGAACCGGTATTCCATCCGCAGGGTGTAATGCGAGTAGGCGATGTTGGAATACAAGTGACCGAACTGCCCCGCGAATTTGTCGTAGCCCGCGTAGGACACTTTGAGGATTCCGTCCTCCACCCGAAAGGTGTCGTGCGGATTCACGCCAAGCGGGTGTCCGGCGAACTTCGCCGTCCAGCCACTGAGATCCTTGCCGTTGAACAACGATACCCACGGTCGCTCATCCGCCATCGCGGTGGTGGCGGAGAAAAGAACGGCGGCGAGCAGACGGATCACAAATGACATGAGCGAAATGAATTCATCCGCCGCCAGGAAGGAAGCATGAATTTTGCCGCGGCTTCACAATCGGATCCGGCCTTCATCCAGATCAATGAAGTCGAACATGGTTTCCACCGTTCCTGGTGCCAGGCCAATCTCCGCCAAACGCTCGTTGAGACGTTGCGTGCCGGCATCGCGCCAGCCGCGCTTGCTCATGAAACCATTCCAAACCTCGATCTCCTCAACACTTGGCCGCCGCCCGGTTGCAAATGCCCATTCAAGCAACTCGGTGTCGGACTTGTCGCCCTTCCGTGTTTCCGCCTCCATCGCGGCGTAGTCGATTCCGAGAAACGTGCAGCAACGGGCATCGAAGTTGCCCGGCTCGGCACCGCGCGATTTTCCCCACTCCTCCGGCAGTTGGTCCATCGCTGCCAGCCGGATTTTGTCGAGCATCCGCCCGAAATAAACGATGCCGTTGATGGAATCCGCCGGACTGCGCAGCCCGGAAATGATCGTGGGATAAGGAAGAGCCATGACAAAGCATGCCCCGCCTCCCGCCATCCGCAAGTCATCCCCGCCAGCTCAAGTCATGTTGCCAATCGGCCTGCCGAGGAAAACGCACAGAATCCGGGCGGCGCGGGCACCGGGATTGTACGCCCGGTGTGGGATTTCCGCATCAAAGTAGGCGCTGTCACCCTTTTTGAGTTCGTGGACCGTTCCGTTGAATTCAAATGAGATATTTCCTTCCAGCACGGTGAGAAATTCCTCCCCCTCGTGGGGCATCGCGGTTTCACGCCCGCCTCGTGCCGGAATCGTCAGCTCGAACGGGTCCATGTTGCGATCCGGCCGACCAAATGCCAGCGATTGATAGATGATGTTGGATTGATCGCGGTCGCGCTCTACTTCCTTGCGCTCGGATCCACGGACAATGCTCAAGGCTGGCTTTTCATCGAGGCCATCGACCAATTCCGCAAGCCGGATGCCCAACGCGTCGCAAAGCTTGGCAAGCGTAGGCAGCGATGGCGTCACGCGGAAATTTTCGACCTTGGAGATGAGTCCTTTGCCCAGGCCGGAGAGTTCGGACACCTGGTCAAGGGTGTAGTTCCGGTTGATCCGCGCTGCCCGGATGCGTGACGCCAGTTCGACGAGATTCATGTTGGGGCAAAGCTGTTCGCCAGCTACGGGGAACTGTCAAGGCGGACTAGCGCCACTGCCATCACCAAGGCAAACTGAAGGTCTTGATGTTGGTGAAATACTTCGTCGCCTCCGCCACACCTTCCTTGATGCCGAGTCCGGAATCGCGCGTGCCGCCAAACGGCGTGCTTTCCAAGCGAAATCCGGGAACTTCGTTGATGTTGGTGGTGCCGGTCTTGATCTCTTTCGCCGCCTTCATGGCCAGCGTTAAATCATTGGTCACCACTGCGCTGCTCAACCCGAAACGCCCGGAATTGTACCATGCGATCGCATCGTCGAGGTCGTCGATGGGAATGATCGGCGCGAGCGCCCCGAAGCTTTCCTCGACCACGATTTCGGCGGTGCGCGGGACATCCGCAAGGATCGTCGGTTCCAGCAGCGCGCCGGTGCGCTTGCCGCCGAGGAGGACCTTGGCGCCCATTTTCTCCGCATCCCGCACGCGCCGCTCCAGCAACGTCGCGGACGCCTCGGTGATGTGGGTGCCGACGAGGGTCGCCGGATTTTCAGGATCGCCGCAAATGTAGGCTTTTGCCAACTCGACGAATTTTCGCGTGAAGGTTTCCAGAATCCCACGCTGGACGAGGATGCGCTTCACGGCGGTGCAACGCTGGCCCGAATTGCGGAACGAGCCTTCGCAGGCGAGTTTCGCGGCGAGGTCAACATCCGCGTCGTCGAGCACGATGAGTGGCGAGTTGCCGCCGAGTTCGAGACAAATACGTTTGTAGCCGCAGGTTTGGGCGATGTGTTTGCCGATTTCCACCGAGCCGGTGAAGGTCACGACTTCGACGCGCTCATCGGTGATCATCGGCGTGACCACATCATCAAGCCCGCCGAGAAACGTGGAAAGCATCCAGCCCGGCAAGCCCGCTTCATAGAGCAGCCCGGTGAATTTCAGTGCGGTCAGCGGCGTTTTGTCGGACGGTTTGAGCAACATCGGCGCACCGGCGGCGATGGCCGGTGCGATCTTGTGCGCACATTGGTTGAGCGGATGATTGAAAGGAGTGATCGCAGCGATCAATCTCACCGGATAACGCGTCGTGAAAATTTTCCGCGAGACCGGATTTTGCGAGATGTCGCAGGAAAACACCATGCCGTCGTCCTTGAGTGCCTCGATCGCCGCGAACTCCAGCACGTCGGAAGTACGAGTAGTCTCGTACTTCGCCTCGCGGATCGCAAGGCCGGTCTCGCGGGTGATCAGCGCGGCGAATTCATCGCGGCGGGCGGCCAGCAGGGCGGCGGCGCGGCGCAGGATGTCAGCGCGCTGGCGGCGCGTCAGCGGCTCGTTGGCCGGATCAATTGCCGCGGTGATCGCTTTTTCCAGAACATCACGGTCAATCACGGCGGCACTGCCGGTCAGCGAGCCATCGTAGGGATAGCGGACCTCGAAGGTTTCAGCGGTGACGACGGGAGCGCCGGCGATCAGGGCGGGCAAATGAAGCGGAGACCAGGACATGACGGTGGGTGGAAAGAATTTTCAAACGTGGCAGGCGAAATAAAAGGCGTCGAAATTCCGCGGGTCACCTTGGGCCAGACAGCGCAGTTCGGGAGTGAGCGGCTTGGAAACGACCAGCGGCACCATTTCCTCATAACGGCCGCCGTGCGAGCGCAGACCGCCCGTGAGGACTGAAAGATCGTGATGCGCGGCGGTCTTGCCAACCACCACGTCGCGGCCCGACAACACGACGAGATCGCCGATGCGGTCCGGTGCGAGTTCGAGTTTCACCACCGCTTGCTCGCGCGTCAGCACCTCGGTGATGCCATTGAGAGCAAACAAAAATTCTGCGATCTCCGCGCGTTTGGCATGATCTTCCGGGTCTTGCAAATGCACCATCACCAGCGAGCCCAGCGCGCCGTGATGGACCACGTAGGGATCGGTGATCGGACAAATCACGCGGTGCCCGGCACCAAACGCCTCCTCCAGCAGGGTCTCGATGTAGAGCACCTTCGGATTTCCCTCGCTGTCGTTCTTTGCGTTCATGCCATGATCGGCGGTCAGCAAAACGGTACAGCCGGCGTCCAGCAGGCGGCCGATCGCGGCATCGATGCGGGCATGGAAATCGAGAATTTCGGGTGCTCCCGGCGCGAACTTGTGCTGCATGAAGTCGGTGGTCGAAAGATAGAGGAAATCCGCCACGCCTTGCTCGGCGAGGGCGGCACCGGCTTCCAGCACGTAAATCGAAGCATCGCCGGAGTAAATTTCCGGCCGCGGTTTGCCGATGATGGCCGTCGCATTGTCAATCCCGTGCGTCGCCCTCTTTGCTTCATCCACTTTCTCGGAAGAAAACACGATCCCACCGCGCTCGACGATGCCATCGCCCAATACGGTGCGCAGTTTTTCCTTGGCGGTGATGAAAGCGACCTTGCGGCCGGCCTCGGCCGCCGCATTGAGAATGGTGTCGCAACGCCGGAACTCCGGCCCGTTCATCATCACCTCCTCATTGGTTTCCGGGTTGAGGAAAAAATTCCCGCAAATGCCGTGCACGCGTGGCGCAACACCAGTGACGATGGAGGTGTTGTTGACGTTGGTGAATGATGGCAGGGCGCCGCGCACAAAGCCGCGGTAGCCATCGCGAGCCATCGCGGCGAGCCGCGGCATTTTCCCTTGAGCGATGGCTGCCGAAAGATATTCATCGGCACAGCCATCCAGGCAGATCACGGCGATCGGATTGGCGGCGGGCGCGTAACTGCGGTCGTTGACGGTGAAAGTAGTGCTCATGGGCGGGTTCGGCTGAGCCACAGCGTTTCACAAAAAACGAGGTTGTCACGGGAAAGTTTTGCTTTTTGAGAAACCCCGCCTACGATCCCGGGAAATGCGGATAAAATGGCGGACACCGGATCATGACACTACGTTCGCAAGCCCCTATCTCCATATTCTGTTTTCTTTCGAGAAACCATTGCTTGCATCATGTCTCCGGATCGCAAAGTGCTCATGAAAACCTTGGAAGCCCCGTTTGAACGCCACCGCATCACCACGCTTGCCGCGGTGATGTTTTGTTATCTGTTTTATTATACCGGGCGCCAGTCATTTGGTTTTGCGATTCCCGGGATCGAAAAGGAATTGGGATTCACGAAAGAGCAACTTGGCTGGTGCAGTGCCGCGCTGCTGTGGGCGTATGCGGCGGGTCAGGCGATCAACGGCCAGCTCGCGGATCGCTTCGGCGGCAAGCGGATGATGGCGCTGGGCGCGTGCCTTTCGTTCGGTTTCAATGTGATCCTGAGCTTCATGACCAGCCTGCCCGGGATCATGCTGGCATGGGGAGCGAATGGACTGGCGCAGTCGATGGGCTGGGCGCCGGGCAGCCGGATTCTTTCGAACTGGTGGAGCAAAAGTCACCGCGGCCGGGTTTACGGTTGGTACGTCTTTGCCGCGGGCTGCTCATCGGTTGTCACCTACGCCACGTCGAATTTCGTGTTGGAGTGGGATCTCGGCTGGCGCTGGATTTTCCGCCTGCCGGTGGTTTTGATGCTGCTCGGCGCGATCGTTTTCTGGTTGGTGGCAAAGGAACGCCCGTCGGATGTGGGACACGCGAATTTGCCTGCGGAGACACCGGACGATGCGCCCGCCATTTCGGGCGGAAACGAGTCGGCATGGCATCGTTATCGCGTCGGCCTCACCTGCGTGCCGTTTATGATCGGTTGTTTTTCGATCGGTTTTCAGAATCTCGCCCGCTACGGGCTGCTGGTCTGGGTGCCGGTTCATTTCCTGGGATCGAAACTGGAAGACGCGCCCTCGCCATGGCTTGCGCTCGGCCTGCCGCTGGGCATGGCGATCGGCGCGGTCAGCGCCGGCTGGTTGTCCGACCGCGTGTTCGGCGGCAAACGCTCGACCGCCATCATTTTGTTTCTCCTGCTCGCTGCGGCCAGCACTTACGCGATTTACCTGCTACCGGGCAATTCACCGTTTCTCTTGCCGCTGTTGTTTCTGGCCGGCTTCTTTGTTTACGGTCCGCAGGCCGGTTATTGGGCGCTATGCCCGGACCTGTTAGGCGCGAAGCACGCGGGCACCGGCACCGGCATCATGAATTTTTTCGCCTATCTCTTTGCAGGTTTGGGCGAGCCGTTGATTGGCTCGATCATTGATCACACGTCCACCAGCGCAATGTTTACCGTCGTCGCCGTGGCCTGTGTGAATGCGGCCGTTCTCATGTGCTTTGTGCGTCGTTGATTTATGAAAACAGAAAATTCCAATGGCAAGGCTCTCGCCGCGGTGTTCACCGGTCATGGCTACCCTCTCGAACTAACGGAGTTTCCCGTGCCCAAGCCCGGCGCCGGCGAAGTATTGGTGGACATCACATGCAGCACGATTTGCGGGAGCGACCTGCACACCTTTCACGGCCGCCGCAACGAGCCGACACCCTGCATCCTCGGCCACGAAATCGTCGGGCGCATCGCAGCGTTCGGCGCGGGCGCACCGCGCAACGACCTTCGCGGCGAGCCACTCCATGAGGGCGACCGGATCACTTGGACCATCGCCGCGTCTTGCGGTGAATGTTTTTACTGCCGCAAGGGATTGCCGCAAAAATGCGAGCATCTTTTCAAGTACGGCCACGCCGCGATCACGCCCGGCCGGGAGTTCAGTGGCGGATTCGCCGAATGCTGCATTCTCACCCGTGGCACCGGCATTCTGAAATTGCCGGACGAACTCGATGATGCGATTGCGGCACCGGCCAACTGCGCGGTTGCCACCGTCGCAGCCGCACTTCGTCTCGCCGGTCCCATGGATGGCGGCAGCGTGGTGATCATGGGTTGCGGCGTGCTTGGCCTCAACGCCTGCGCGTTGGCGGCCGAAACCGCCGCGACCGTGATTGGCTGCGATCTTGCCCCCGAACGGGAAACCACAGCGCGTGCTTTCGGTGCCAGCCACTACGCGACACCGGATCAACTTCGCGATGTGGTCTTTGATGCCACGCAAGGCCGCGGCGCGGATCTCGTGCTGGAATTTTCCGGATCATCCCAAGCAGTGAGCGCAGGGCTCGGCGTAATGCGCACCGGCGCGACCGCCGTGATCGCCGGCACCACCACGCCGGGCAAAACCATCACGGTGGATCCCAACGATCTCGTCCGCCGCATGTGGACCTTGAAAGGCCTGCACAATTACGCACCGCAGGATCTCGTCACCGCAGTCGATTTCCTCGCCGCCGCAGCCGGCCGCAGGCCATTCGAATCCTTTGTCGCAGGACATTTCGCTCTTCGCGATATCAACAACGCGTTTGCCAGTGCCGCGGACTTCCCCGGTGCCCGCGTCGCGGTCGTGCCCGATTGATCGCCGTTAGAATTCTCATTGGCCGAGCGGACCTACTCGTCCGAAGGTCGTTGGCTTTACGCCTTGCCGCCTCTTTCGGATTTCTTCGAGCGGCCCGCCGACGACGCTCTGTGATGTCGTGCTGAGATGGCTAACGAGATCCCACGTGTGGATAAAAATCGCTGTGGTGTTTGGATCTGCCCAGAGCGACAGCGATCGCGATGCGATAACCGGCTGTCTGGCCGGAAGCGTAGCTGGCGGCGATCATCCTGGAGGAAATCTCTATGTATCCATCCTGGTCAAAATCAAATCCATATCTCACAGGATTTCCCCAGGTATCGAGTATTAGATCACCACGGACCGGCAGGTGCATGGCCGCAACTTTCGCATCTCCAGCGCTTCGCAGCGATTCAATGTGCTTGCCGAAACCATCAAGCCGGACTTCTTCATCCTTCCCCATGCGATGAAATCGTTCTGGATGCACGTCTTGATAGTCAAGCGCGAGTTCTCTCAACTCCATGGCCTCACGGGGCCATTCAACGAATTTCGCCCGACGGAACGTTGCGATGAACCCCTGAGCCGTCGGAACGAATACCGGCATAGAAAGAATCATCGCAAAAACCCATGGTCCTCTGTTAATTTTCAAAATGATCTTGTAGATCGCGACGATAATCGTTGCCACGGCAAGCAACGTTACGGGGAGATATAAAATCGATATGACAATCTCGGCGCTACTGGGAAATGGATACCCTTTGCCCTTGGGAAGGGGAACAAAAAGAAAGATTGAGAAAAAGAAGCAGATACTTCCCAAAACCAACGGACTTTTCATTGTCAACAAACTGGCTGGCTCCCATGCAGTTGTCCAATCTTCGATGCGATCATTGAGGATCCATCGGCGCATTAGCTACTGGACGGCAGCAGGCGACAATAGTCAAAAATTCAGCGTGAGTTGCGTGTAAACCCAATCCGCGCCGGTCGATCCATCGTTTGCGGGCACGCTGGCAACGGCGTTGTCGATGTGCTCGCCCGGGGAAAAGTGCGCGTAACCGAGTTGGAAGTCGGCTTGCGGATTCACCGTGTATTTCATCAAGACGTCGATCTCGGTTCCGAGATGGCTGCCATACCCGGCATCGGCGGCATAGCCGTTCGCATTGCGTGCTCCGCCGGAGCTCGGGTAAAACGAGTCGCCGTCGTCCGCCAGCCAATAAGTCAGGAGGTCCACGGCGACGCTGAGTTTCGCCGCCGGTTTCATCGAAAATGAAAGCCGCGGACTGAAAAGGTTGCGGGGACCGACGAGGTCCATCAGGCCATAAAAGGCATGATTCGCGGGAAACAACGGCTCAAAGGTTTCGCTTCTTCCATCACCGGGATCCGAATCTCCCGAGGCATAGTCGAAACCAAATGCGATGCGTGGCGCCGACGAAATCCCGGGAACGCTGTAGCCGTTGGTGTACGTGATCAAATAGCCGCGCAGATCGAGTGATCCGGCCGTGGCTTCGCGTTCGCCGAATTGTCCTGCCGCTTCGAAGGTGAAATCCCACGGACCATGTGCCTTCGGCAGCGATTTCAAACGCGTCCCGTAGGTATGGACATCCCGTTCCGAGGGACCGCCGACGCCCGGCTCGATCGCGTCGGGGGACTTCGCACCGACATTGCGGGCGAGAAAATACACATCGGTTTCCCATCCGTCCAAAACGCCGGTGCTCGATGCATACAACCCGGAAAATTGATCGTAATCGTTCGAAACATTGAACTCGTCGTCCTGCGGAATCACGACGCGGCTGGTGAACAAGTCGATCCACGACTTCTCCGCAACATGGTAGCGCACAACCGCGGCGTCGAAGCTGCGCGGCATATTCCCCCAGTCTCCCGTGCCGATCTGCCGCTGGTCGCCGTACACGAGTTCCTGCCTGCCGATTTTGAGTGTGAGGGGAAACTGCTCCGCATTGCTGATGTTGAGAAATGCCTGGTGGAGATCGATCACATCCTCGTCGGGCGAGGGATCGCGCGCATCGGAAAACGCCTGCGAGCCGCGGGCCTCGACATACGCTTGCAGCCATGGCGACGGCCGCCAACCCACGTGAAAACGCTGGCGCAACAACAGCCAATCATTGTCGTTGCCAGCGTTTCTGATGAAATCGGTATTCGGAGAAACACCGGCATTGGATCTCGATTCGAACCTCGCGCGGATTTGGCCGCCGATGTCCCACGCTTCGGCTACTTGATTTCCTTCGCGCAGCATTTCGTTGAGCCACCCCGGAGAAGCCACGGGCGGTGCGGCGTACGCGTTTGCGCAGATCAGGAAAAGCGGAAACCGGTGAAAAGGGATTTTTCTCATTCGCAGAACAATACTTGCAACGAGTTGAGATCATGCCGCGTGGTGAAGCTCTGGAACGACTCGTGGTTCTCCCGTTTCACCATCCAGATGCGCAGCATTTTTTCGATGGTGGTCTTGAGTTCCTCAAATGCCATCGCGGCGAAAACCTGGCGGCCGCACGCTTGGTTCGCGCCAAAGCCGCCGCCGACAAAAACATGGTACGCTTCCCCGCCATCCGCGGTCTTGGTTCCCAGCAGACCGATGTCGCCCATGTAATGCTGGGCGCAGGAATGCGGACACCCCGTCAGGTGGATGTTCACTGGTTGGTCGAGATCCAGTTTCTTTTCGAGATATTTGGTGAGCGCAATGGCGTGACCTTTCGTATCCGCAGCCGCGAACTTGCAATAGCGGTTGCCGGTGCAGGCGACCACGCCACCAGCGATGTGCGACTGTTTCGATGCAAAGCCCATTTTTTCGACCGCCTTTTTCACGGTTTCAAGATATGCCGATGATATATTCGGAATGATGAGGTTTTGCCAAACCGTCAGGCGGATGTCGCCCGAGCCGTAGTTTTCCGCAAGGTCCGCCAGACGAAGCATTTGTTTCGGCGAAATTTGGCCAACGGGGATCGTGATGCCGAGATAGTGCAGGCCCGCCTGCTTTTGCGGATACGCGCCGATATGCGAATGCGGCAGCTCCGCGGACGGCCAGTGCAGCGGAGTCGCGTCGAGTGAAAGACGTTCGATTGGCGCGCCGAGTCTCTTTTCCGTTTCGAGGAGATATTCCTCCATCGTCATCGTCTCCAGCAAATGCTTGAGCCGGGCTTTCTTCCGGTTGCCGCGGTTGCCGCGTTCGATGAACACCCGCACGATCGCAAGCGTGACGCCGACCACCTTTCCCGCCGGCACAACGATGCCGAGATCACCGGCGAATGCCTTATGCCCCGTCGCCCCACCGAGGGCGAAACGGAAACCAATTCCATCGCCGTGTTTCACTGCCTTCACACCAATGTCATTGGTGTCCTCAACCGTGCTCACTAGCCCGCCGCCATCGAATGAAATGTTGAACTTGCGCGGCAGGTCATAGAACTCGCGCTGCGAAATCAGGATCGCGGCGAGATCGTGGACAAATGATGAACAATCAAACAACTCCACCGGATCGACTCCAGCGGTGGGACCGCAAGTGATGTTGCGGATGTTGTCCGCACCCGAGCCGCGCGTATGCAAACCCACGGACTGGATGCGGCGCAGGACTTCCGGCGCGTCCTTCGGTTTGATCAAGCGGATCTGGAAATTTGCGCGCGTTGTGATCTGCACGTAGCCGCTGGTCAGCTCGTCCGCCACGCGTGCGATTTCGCGCAGTTGAAATGACTTCAATTGGCCGCCGGGAATCCGCAAGCGCGCCATGAAGCTGTCTTTGATGGGCGAGAGGAAAAACAAGCCGTTCCACTTGAACCGGAAAATATCCTCCTTGTCCGGTGCCTTGTCACCGCGCGCATTTTCAAGAATGCGATAGTAGGAATCGAGCGGGTGTTCTTCCTTTTTGATGCGTTCTTCGGGGATGAGAACTGCGGACTCTTCCGGCTCTTCGGTCTCCTGCGGAATCCCTGACGGAAAGAGATCCGCGAAAACCACGGCACGCTGCCGGACTCCCGAGAAGAAGCCGTTGAGATACGTTTTTTGATCGTCGTTGAACGGCGCGGGCGCGTCTTGTTCGATAGCTTTGAGAGCGTCCATAAGGCTTCGTTCATCAATACACATCACGCAGATAACGCTTCTGCTTCTTAAGGTCCACCAGCCATGCGGCGGCGGCTTCCTCGTTCAACGCGCCGGCGAGAACCGGCAGATCAAGCAGCGCCTTTTCCACATCCTTCGCCATCCGCGAGGCATCGCCGCAGATGTAGAAATAAGCGCCGTCCTCGAACCATTGCCACATCTCCGCCGCCGCGGCGCGAATGCGGTCTTGAACATACACTTTCTCCTCTTGGTCGCGGGAAAACGCGAGATCGAGCCGGGTAAGAACGCCGTCGACGAGAAATGTTTTCAATTCGTCCTCATAAAGGAAATCAAACGCGCTCCGTTGATCGCCGAAAAACAGCCAGTTCTTGCCGTTTCCACCAGCGGCCTTGCGTTCCTGCAGGAATGCGCGGAAAGGTGCGATGCCCGTGCCCGGCCCGACCATGATGACCGGCCTCGAGGTTTCCGCCGGAACCCGGAAGTGCGGCGAACGATGAACAAACACGGGCACCGTTTTCTCTTCATCGGCGCGGCTTTCGAAGTCCGCGAGAAACGTCGAACACACGCCCTTGCGTGATTTCCCGTCCAATTCGTAACGCACCGCGCCGACGGTCAAATGCACCTCGCCGGGAAACGCCTTCGCACTCGACGCGATGGAATACAACCGCGGCTGGATTTTTTTCAACGGAGCAACGAGCGCTTCGGCCGCAGTGCCCGGCGCGGGGAGAGCGGTAAGAAATGGCTTGAGATCAAAGTGGCGAATCAACGCATCGCGCAACGTCGCTTCCGCACCGGCAATCGCGATGTTTTCCGTTCCCTGCAGACCGGCTGCGGCGAGAACCTCCGCAACCAACTCGCCGCAGTTGCGCGGCATCACGCCAAGCGCGTCGCCCGCCTCGTATTCGAGTCCCGAACCTTCGAGAACGATTTCCACATGCCGGGTTTCCTTCGCCGATCCGGGCTGATTCAAGTTGATGTTCGCCTTGAGCTTCGCGGGAAACGGATTCGATTTCCCGAATCCCGTTGCTGCGGGAGTTTCCGTAGCGGTTTCACTGGTGGAATCGCCCGCTGGCGCGAACACGCTGGAAAAATTCGCGAACCAATCTTTTGCCGGGTCTTCAAAATCGACGTCACAATCGACGCGCGGATGAACTCGCCGTGCTCCCAGCGCCTCAAGCCGCACGTCGAAATTTTTCCCCGCCTCGCAGAACTTCGCGTAATTCGTATCGCCGAGCGCGAGCACGCTGAACTCGACATGCGGCAGACGCGGCGCGGAATCCGCCGCAAGAAAGTCCCAGAACGCCTGGGCGTTGTCCGGCATTTCTCCATCACCATACGTGCTGGTGATGATCGCCAGCCGCTTCTCCGCGGAAAAATCGATCTCGGCAAACGCGTCCATGTCGCGCACCGCGGAGCGGAATCCTTTTTTCTCCGCCTCTTTGGCGAAGCGGCGGGCGAGGGTTTCCGCGCCACCGGTTTGCGTGCCGTAAAGGAACAACAAGGTCCCGAGATCAGGCCGTGCCGGAGCAGGAGACGCGCCGTTTCCATTGCCGCTGTTGAACAGCCCCGCCAAGTAACCGTTCAGCCACAACCGCTGCTTTTCATCGAACGGCGCGCTTTCGGGGATGGTAGGGGTCCTCGTTGCAATCATGAATCACGGCCGCCAAGCACCGGGAATGCCAAGTCCGGAAACGGTCCCCAATTTCCGGGTCCCAGGCCCGTTTCCCGCAGAATTATTGATGGGTGGCGGCGAGCTTCTCCAATTCCTCCCAGCGTGCGTAAAATTTGGCGGCACGTGCTTTCGCGGCGTCGAGTTTTCCTACCAGTTCGGGAATCTCCGTGTAATGAGCTGCCTGAAATTCCGGGTCGTTGAGTTGTTCCTCCAGCTTCGCCGCTTCCGCTTCGGCGATTAGGATCGCTTCCTCCATGCCTTCGAATTCCGTGCGCTCGGCGAGTGTTAACTTGCGCGGTTTCGCGCCGGCGACGCCCGGGTTCTTCCGATCCACCGCGAGCTTCGCGAATGCCTGCCCCTGCGCCTTTTGCGCCGCCTCGCGGGCTTCGCGTTTTTCCAGATAGTAGGAAAAATTTCCCGGCTGCACAAAAACACCGGCATCCTCAAACGCGACGATCTGATCGCAAATCCGGTCGAGGAAATAACGGTCGTGGGAGACCACGATCACCGAGCCGTCGAAATCCGCGAGCGCTTCTTCCAGCATGCGCAGCGATTGCAAGTCGAGGTCGTTGGTCGGTTCGTCCAAAACAATCAAGTTGCCGCCGGTTTTCAGAACTTTGGCGAGCATCAGGCGGGCGCGTTCGCCGCCGGAAAGGAGATCGACGCGCTCGTTGATTCGCTGATCGTTGAAAAGAAAGCGGCGCAGGTAGCCGCGGGCACCGATTGTCTGGTTGCCGAATTGGACCTTCTCGTTGCCATCGGCGACTTCATCGAGCAACGAACCCGTGCCATCGAGCCGCATGCGCGTTTGATCGATGTAATTCACTTTCACTCGTTTCCCGAGCACGGCGGTGCCTTCGCTGGGAGAAATTTCGCCGAGACAAAGCTTGAGCAAGGTCGTTTTGCCGGTGCCATTGCGACCGACGATGCCCGTGCATTGCCCTGGCCGCAGGATCAAGCTGAGGTGGCGGAACAACCAACGCGGGTACGCGCCAGCACCGACATTCACGCCCGCGTTTTCCAGCTCGACCACGAGATTCCCCAAGTCCGGCGGCGGTGGAATCAACAAATCCATCTCGCGTTCCTCAGGCGGCGCTTCAAGACCATCGACGGCGTAAAATTGGTCAAGCCGATGGCGCGATTTCGTGCCGCGCGCCTTCACCCCCGAGCGCACCCACTCGAGTTCGGTGCGCAGGAACCGCTGGCGGCGGCGCTCGGTTTGGCCGGCGATCTGTTGGCGCACCGCCTTGGATTCGAGAAACGCAGTGTAGTTGCCCGGATGAGAATACGCCCGGCCGTTGTCGATCTCGATGATCCGGGTGGCGATCACATCGAGGAAATAGCGGTCGTGCGTGACGAAGATCACCGCACCGGAAAATGATCTCAAATATCCCTCCAACCAGCGAATCGATTCGGCATCGAGATGGTTGGTCGGCTCGTCTAACAGAAGTAAATCCGGCTGGCAGGCCAGCGCCCGGCAAAGGGCGACGCGACGTTTCTCCCCGCCGGAAAGTTGATCCACCGCCACCTCCAAAGGCGGTGCGCCGAGCGCGGTGGCGAGCGCCTTGATGCGTGCGTCGAGATTCCAGCCATCGGCGTGATCGATGAAATGAAGCACGTCGGCGAGTTCCGCCTCCGAGCCATCGCCGCTTTCATATCGCTGGATGGCAGCGACGATGTCCGCCGCGCCCGCCGCGATGTTTTCATGCACGGAACGTTGCGCCTCCAACTCGAACTCCTGCGGCAAGTAGCCGATGCGCGTGCCGCGGCGCAGCGAAATTTCTCCGGAGTCGGCTTGTTGTTCGCCGGTCAGAATTTTGAGCAGCGAGGTTTTGCCGCAGCCGTTGCGGCCAACGAGGCCCACTTTCTCCCCCGCGGAAACCGCCAACGTCACACCGTCCAGCAGCGTCTGGTAGCTGTAGGAAAGGCGGATCTCATTGGCGGAAAGCAGCGACATCGGCGGGATGCTCGCTGTGCCCCGGCGGAAATCAAGGACGGCGAACGCGGAATTCTCCGCCATTGACCGCCGGGTGCGGACATGCACGCTCCGCGCCCGAAGAAACATGATTTCCATCCAATCATTGCGCGTCGAGTTCAGCGCGCGCGTGCTTTTCGACGATCTGTCGTTTTCCGTGCAGCCGCGGGAGCGGATTGCGTTTGCCGGGCACAACGGCGCGGGCAAGTCCACGTTGATGAAGTGCATTGGCGGGATCATCGAGCCGTCGTCGGGGCGGATCAACAAGCCAAAGGGAATCCGCGTCGGCTACCTGCCGCAGGAGGGCATCCACGTGCGCGGCCGCAGCTTGTGGCAGGAAACGGAATCCGCCTTCGGCGAAACGCTCGCACTCGGCGAAAAAATCGAACGTCTTTCGGCGGAACTGGAAAGACTTGATCCACGGTCGTCGCCCTACGCCGAAATGTTGGAGGAGATCGGCGAACTGGAACTGAAGCTCGATTCCGCGGACCCCGCGCGCATGAAGCCGCGCATCGAGTCGGTGTTGAAAGGTCTTGGTTTCCGCGACAAGGATTTCACACGTGATTGCTCCGAGTTTTCCGGCGGCTGGCAGATGCGGATCGCAATGGCGAAATTGTTTCTTCAGGAGCCGGAAGTTCTGCTGCTCGACGAGCCGACCAATCACCTTGATATCGGCACGCAGGTTTGGGTGGAGAACTACCTCGTCAACTACCCCGGCGCGATCATGCTCATCTCGCACGACCGTGGCCTGCTCGACAAACTGTGCACCCGCACCATCGCCTTCGCCCACGGCCGGGCCGTGGAATACGCGGGGAATTTCTCCTACTTCGAACGCGAATCCGTCATTCGCAAGGAGACGCACAAAAAACAATACGAAGCCCAGCAGCGCGAGATTGGCGAAATCCAGCGCTTCATCGATCGCTTCCGCGCCTCGGCCAACAAGGCGACGCTCGTGCAATCGCGCATCAAAATGCTCGATAAGATCGAGCGCATTCCCGCGCCCGAGCAGGACGATGCCGTGATGAACTTCAAATTTCCGGCGCCGCCGAATTCCGGCCACATGGTTGCGAAACTCGACGGCGTCTCGAAATCCTACGGTGCCCTCAACATTTTCAGCGGCTTCGATTACGAGATCAACAAAGGCGAGAAATTCGCCATCGTCGGCCCGAACGGCGCGGGCAAGTCCACCTTCTGCCGGCTCATCACCGCGCAGGAGAAACCGGATGCCGGCGCGCACGTCTTCGGCCACAAGGTCGCCACCTCGTTCTTCTCGCAAAACCACGCCGACGAGCTCGATCCGGACAAAACGATTCTCGAAACGGTCGAAGCCGCCGCTTCCCGCGAATCCGCTCCCCATGCGCGCAATCTGTTAGGCTGCTTCCTGTTCCGCGGTGACGATGTTTTCAAGAAAGTCGGCGTGCTGTCCGGCGGCGAACGTTCGCGTGTGGCTTTGGTTTGCATGCTCCTGCGGCCCGCGAACTTCCTCATCCTCGACGAGCCGACGAACCACCTCGACATGCAATCGCAGGACGTCCTGCAACGCGCGTTGGCCGACTACCCGGGCAGCGTGCTCATCGTTTCGCACAACCGCGATTTCCTCGACCCGGTCGTGACGAAAACACTCGAATTCCGGCCGGGCGAAGCACCGCGCGTTTTCACCGGCAACATCACGTATTACCTCGATAAAATCGCCGAGGAAAAATTCCCGTCTTCTTCTGGAGCGCCGGTTTCCAAACCGGCATCTTCTTCCACGCCAGCCGTCAACCGCAAGGACCAGCGTCGTGCGGAAGCCCAGGCACGCGAGCTGCGAAGCAAGGTTCTCAAGCCGCTGGAGACGGAGTTTGCAGCACTCGAATCAAAGATTGCCGAATACGAAGCCGCGCAAGCCGCGTTGACCACCGCGCTTTCCTCGCCGGAAGTTTCCAGCGATTCCGACAAGCTCCGGCAAACGACCATGGCCGTCGCCAAAGTTTCCACCGCTTTGGAAAACGCCTACACCCGCTGGGGCGAACTTTCCGACGAGATCGAGAAGGTGAAAGCGAAGTTGGGAATTGAGTAGCCGTGGCTGTAATGCCGCAGTTTTCCCGTGGCGGTCCGGGAAATTTCCTGCGCTGGTATGTGATTTACAGGATTCCCGCTGTGGCATCCTTCATCTTGGCTCTCCTGAAAAATTCGCTGGATTCGCCCGATTCGCGGTTCCCATTTCTTGAGTGGCAGAGAATCCATCCAATCTAACAAATCGATGGCCCCCGTTCAAGCGATGATGCCTTTGACGATTTTCGTGCCGGGCTTGGTGATGTTGCTGAGCCGCTGGTTCACCCCTTGAAACGGGAAGGTGAATTTGTCGTGCTGGTAACCCATCAGGCTGAGCATCGTGGCGTGGAAATCGTGGACGGAAACCTTGTCCTTGACCGCTTGGTAGCCGATCGGATCGGTCTCGCCGTAGGTGAAGCCCGATTTGACGCCGCCGCCTGCCATCCAGATGGTAAAGCAACCGGGGTTGTGGTCGCGCCCGATGAATGCCATCTCGTTGCCGCCGCGGTTTTCCTGCATCGGCGTGCGGCCGAATTCGCCGCCCCAAACGACCAGCGTGTCTTCCAACATGCCGCGTTGCTTGAGGTCGATTAGCAGCGCGGACATCGATTGGTCCACTTCCTTGCAACGATCGCTGAAACCTTTGTTAAGCGCTTCCGAGGCCGCCGCACCGTGCGAGTCCCAACCCCAGTGGAAAAGCTGGATGTAGCGCACCCCGCGCTCGGCGAGCCGGCGGGCGAGGAGGCAGTTGTTGGCGAATGATTCCTTGCCTTTTTGCGTGCCGTAAAGTTGGTGCACCCACTCGGGTTCCTTGTTGATGTCGAACGCATCGGTGGCGTGCATTTGCATGCGGTAGGCCATTTCGTATTGGGCGATGCGGGTGATGGTTTCCGGGTCACCGGTTTCCTCGGCGACGGCTTGGTTGAGCTTGTCGAGCGCGTCGAGCGAGCGGCGGCGCAGGTCGCGCGGAACGCCTGGAGGATTCTGCAGGTAAAGCACCGGCTCGCCCTGCGAGCGGCACTGGACACCTTGATAAATCGACGGCAGATACCCGCTGCCCCAGATGGATTTTCCCGCATCCGGGTTGTTGCCGCCGGAAGTGAGAACCATGAAGCCGGGCAGGTTTTGGTTGTCGGTTCCCAAGCCATAGGTGGCCCACGAGCCGATGGAAGGCGCGCCGAGATTCTGCGAACCGGTGTGCATCAGCAATTGCGCCGGGCCGTGATTGAATTGGTCGGTATGCATCGATTTCACGAAGCACACGTCATCGACGACTTTGGAGAAATGCGGCAGGCGGTCGGACACCCAGGCACCGGACTTGCCGTGTTGTTTGAAGGCAAACTGAGGACCGAGCATTTTCGGCACGCCTTGGATGAAGGCAAACTGCTTGCCTTCGAGGAATTCCTTCGGGCATGGTTTGCCGTTGAGTTTCTCCAGTTCGGGTTTGTAGTCGAACAACTCGTGTTGTGACGGCGCACCGGCCATGTGGAGGTAAATGATGCGTTTCGCCTTGCCGGGAAAAACCGGCGGCGCGGGGGCCAGCGGCGAGGTGGGATCTTTCTGCAGAATTCCACCCGCAGATCCCCATGAACGTCCTTGTGCCGCCAGCCACATCGCGCCGAGGCCGGTGCTGCATTTCGTGAGGAAATGACGGCGGGTCTGGTGCTCCAGATTGCGATATTGGAATTCCGCGTTCATGCCGTCCCCTGATACGTTGTTAACAAAGAGAATCGTTCACCATTTCCTTTCCGCAAATGGTTTCCCCACGCGGGAATGGTTCAGAAGTCCCTGCAACGCGTGGCTTTCAATCGGTTCTTATCCACGGATTCCAGGGTTTTGTCGTTGTCAGAGAGTTTCATTTCATTCACATCACCGGCATATTTACCAGTTAACCATTCGATAGAGTAGATCATGGTTCCGGTGCGGCGTTTCGCGGACCATTGCGCCTTTGTATTGTCACCATGGTTGAAAGCCGTGCCGTCGTTGCGGATCTCGATGACGGGACCGTTGGGTTTGTCCCAGTTCCACCAGCCGGCGATCTCGCCGCCGCCGGGTTTGGAGATTCCAGCGCGCACGGAGGAGTCTCGGATGTAAGTAACCCGCTTCCCGTTATTGTTGCTGCCGACCAATTGATCGCCGGATGCATCCGGGGCCAGCGTGTTGATTCCTGCACCTCCCCATTTGATGACGACATTGGCGTTTTCTACAGTCCATGTTCCGGTCCCATCGACGCACCGCATCGAGCCGTCCCGGTCAAGTATGATCAGATCGCCTTTTGCCATGTGGCGCCATCTGCCGGAGATCTTTGATGCATCGGCGGCTGCCGGAGTGCGTTTTTCCGATCCAAAGGACGAAGGGGAGTGGTTTTCCGGGGCCGCGGATAATGAAAAACCGAGGGCGGAGAGCCAGTCATCGAGATTCGCCGCAGCGCGCGCCCGGGCTTTGGCGAAGGGCGCGGTTTGGGCATCCCCGGTGGAGGCCAGTTTGTCCATGTTGTCCGCGTAAAAGGTGCGGATGCGTTCGGCCTTTGATTGGAAAACTTCATCGGCCTCCTCCTGTTTCTTGATGCAACTCTCGTGGAGTTCGATCATTTTCTCCGACAGGGACAATTCGTCGGTGTTGGCGGGAATGCGGTTGTCCGTCACCATTTCCTTGAGCGAGGCCACATCGGCTTCGATTTCCTCCCGTTCGGATTTCCTCAGATTCCGTATGATGGAGTCCAGGCCCCAAATGAAATTTTTGGCATTGGTTTCCAAAGTGGTGGTGCGTTCTTTCCCGAGATTTCCGATGAGTTCCTTGGCCCTGGCATCAAGCTCTGCAATGGCGGCGGGCGGAGGGCCGGACGGTGCGTCGTCCCGGGTGTTGGGCGAGGCGTGTGTCGTGCCGGAGGAATTTCCGGTCGAGGGATTTTGTGCGGAGCCAAATGTGTTGTCAGCGCCGTCAGTGCCTCCGCTGGCGGAACCAAAGGCGTCGATTGCGCCCGTACCGCCTGCGGAAGGGGACGGCTTCGCTGGCGATTTGCCCGAGCCGAGACCTTCGAGCATGCCTGACCCGCTGCCGGATGGGGATGTCCCGGTCGTTTTTGCAGGCGGAGTGGGCGTGGGCTTCTGGTTTTTGTAATATTTCCAGCCGAGGAAACCCAGCACGGCGATTACGGCCAGAACAATGAATCTACCACCGGAGGACTGTTTTTTCCGAACAACGGTGGTCGCCCTGCGCGGAGCGGGCGGGCCTTTCCGCGGTCCGCCCAAGGGATTCGGCCCGGGTTTGGGATTTTGCCGGGAAAGCCACGAGCCGAGTTCCAGCGCCAATTCGTCCGCGGATTGGTAACGCAGCGCGGCGGTGGGATTCATCGCCTTGTCGCAAATGCGGTCGAGGGCGATGCTGCAGCCGCAAACCGTGGAGGCGGGCGGAGTGGAGGCAAACGGCGGACGTCGGCCGGTGAGCAATTCGTAAAACATCACGCCGACGGCGAAAATATCCGAGCGACGGTCCGCCTGGTCCGGGTGGTTGAGAACTTCCGGTGCGACGTAGCCGGGCGTGCCCATCACCACACCGCTCTCACCCTTTCCGGCGGGGCGGGCGAGACCGAAGTCGCCGATTTTCGGCTCGGCGGCCGTGTTGAGCAGCACGTTGGCCGGTTTGATGTCGCGGTGGATGATTCCCTGTGCGTGCGCGTGGGCGAGGCCGTCGGTGATTCTCCGAATGATCGTTGCGGCTTGTACGGGATCGATCCGGGAATCGTAAGCAGCGTGGTAGAGCGACTCGCCGTTCACGTATTCCATGACGATGTACGGCATGCCATCGGCATCGCCGCAATCATACACACCGATGAGATTCGGGTGATTGAGCTTCGCCATCGCCTTGGCCTCGGCCTCGAACGATTTGCGGAAATCAGAATCCGCGCCGAACTCGCGCGGGAGAATCTTAATCGCGACGTCGCGATCAAGACCGGGCTGTGTCGCAAGATAAACGGCTCCCATGCCGCCTTGAGCGATGAACGCCTTGAAATCATACTGCGGAAGCAACTTGGCGAGTTGCTCCATCGGAGGTGCTGTGAAAATTTCTTCGCTCATTCTCTGGAAGGTGGGCGCGGCCCGCATATCAGAGGGACGGATGCCGGGCGAGCAGAACTTGGAGGAAAAATTGTCCCAGTTGCGGTTTTTCCAATGTTTTCGGGGAATTTCCGCTCAGCGGTTGAGGGCGGAATCGAGGTTGAGGATGGTGTTCGCCGTGATCACCAATGCGGCTTCCTCGGGAGTGGATGCGAGTTTCGCGGATTCCTGCGGCGCGGCCTGATAGGTGGTGAGCGCGTCGCGATAGAGTCCCTCGAGTTGATCGAGCACCGCAGAAGAAGCTGTCCTTTGGGTTGCCAGAGCGAAACCGCGGGCGATTCGCTCGCGCAAGGCCGGGGCTTCACGGCTGAGGCGTTTGGCAAATGCCTGCGCGCCTTCCATGTGCGCGGGGTCATTGAGGGTGACCAGTGGCTGGAGCGGCGTATTGCTGGTAATACGGCGGGCCGAACAAATATCGCGGGCCGGCGCGTCAAAAGTAAGCAGCGTTGGGTAACCGGCGGTCCGGCGGACAAACGTATAGATGGCGCGCCGGTAACGGTCCTCGCCGCGGGATTCGTTCCACTTTGCGCCATTGTACACGGTGCTCCAGACTCCGGCGGGTTGCGGCGGGAAGACGGGCGAACCAAACATTTTATTCGAAAGTAGTCCGGAGACTGCGAGCATCTGATCGCGCACCATTTCCGCCGTGAGGCGCACGCGCGGACCGCGGGCGAGCAGGCGGTTATCGGGGTCCATTTCAACCAACCTGTCATCCGCCTTGTTGGTCTGGCGGTAGGTGGCGGACAGAACGATTTCGCGGAGCATCGATTTGACGGACCATTTGTGGTCGTTCTGGAAGCGGAGGGCGAGGTGATCGAGAAGCGCTTGGTCGCTGGGCAGGGTGCCGGAAGTGCCGAAGTCTTCCTGGGTTTCGACGATGCCGATGCCGAAGAGTTCCCCCCATAGACGGTTGACCATCACCCGGGAAGTCAGCGGGTTTTCGCCATCAACCAGCCACTTCGCCATTTCCAAGCGATCCGAAACATTCGTGTGGCGGCCGGCAAGCAGCTCGGGCACGCCGGGATGGACGACCTTGTCCTTGGTCAGCCGGTTGCCCTTGGCGAACACCCGTGTTTCGCGCGTGGCGTCAGGGTAGCGCTTTACCATGACGGGCACGTCCAGTCCCGGAATGGCCGCTAATTTCCCGCGTGCGGCGTGCAGCCGGGTGACATTGCCGGCATATGCCTCCGAGGAAAGCACCGAGGTCCAAGCCGGATCCGATGAGAGCTCGACTTTGAAGCGGCGCACCGGGGTGGATTGGGCACCGGTAGTGGAGCCGCCTTGAGTCATATGGACCTCGAGTTTTTGTCCCGGCTTGGCGACGAAAGGCGACGCGGGAACGAAGGCAAAACGCACCGGCGAGTGGAGCTTCGGATAGTCGCCGAAATTGCCACTCACCCATGGATCGTAAGGGCCGGAAAGTTTGTCGGCAAAAAAGCCCGAAAAAGGCACGGGTGCGCGTGTGCCGTCCGGGTTTACGGCAATGACGCTGAAGCGGGTGACAAGCGAACCGCGCTCCGGCCAATCCTTCGGATTGTCGCTTTCCGGAAGGATGGTCAGGCGCAGGGCCGTGAAACCATCGGCCGGAACCGTGAATACATGCTCGTTGCCCACCGGCATCGTGCCTTCGCCGCGCACCGTGCCATCGGCGGATGGAATGAGGGTGCCATGGGTTGGGGCGAGGAAATCCGGCACCGCCGTTTTCCATTTGCCGTTGGTCAACAGCGTGCCGCAGGCATTGTTGAGAAGATTGCGGGCCTCGCGAATCTCCTTTTCCAATGCCGAGGTTTCGTCGCGCCGCGCCGGATCATTGGCGATGCGGGTTTTCGGGAAATCATCGTCCAGGTCCGCATCTTCAGAACTGTTGTAAAACGCGGTGAACTTGTAGAACTCGTCGTGTTTGATCGGGTCATACGGGTGGGAATGGCATTGCACGCAGCCGAAGGTGGTGGCTTGGAAGGTGGTCCAGAACGTGTTGGTCCGATCAATCACCGCAGCCACGCGGAATTCTTCGTCGTCCGTGCCGCCTTCGGTGTTGGTCTGTGTGTTGCGCTGGAACGCGGTGGCAAGACGCTGGTCCGATGTGGGTGATGGCAAAAGGTCGCCGGCGATCTGTTCCCCGGCAAACCGGCTGTATGACATGTCCGAATTGAACGCGCGGATGACCCAATCCCGATACGGCCAGATGGTCCGCGTGCCATCTTTTTCGAAGCCCGTGGTATCCGCATAACGCGCAAGGTCCAGCCAGACGGAGGCCCAGCGTTCACCGAAAAAAGGCGAGGCGAGCAGCTTGTCCACCGCAGCGGCGCGGGCCGCTTCTGGATCCGCAGCCTGCTTCAGGGCGGCGACTTCCTCGGGCGTCGGCGGCAGACCGATGAGGTCAAACGAAACTCGGCGCAACCATTCACCTGCGTCCGCTTCCTCGGACGGCTTGAGTTTTTCGCGGTCCAGACGTGCGAGCACGAAATGGTCCAGTGGTTTCTTTGGCCATTTCGGATTGGAAACCACGGATGGCGCGGTGGGTTGCGGCAGGACGAACGACCAATGTTCCTGCCACACCGCACCGTCCTTGATCCAGCTTTCGAGTTTCGCGATTTCGTCCCCGGAGAGCGGCGAGCCATGGGCCGCTGGCGGCATGACTTCGTCCGGATCCGTGTTCGTGACGCGCCGGAACAATTCGGATTTCGCCGGATCTCCCGGGACCAATGGGATGGCACCGGATTTCGCCGGCTTGAGCAGATTGCTGCGATAGACCACGGTCACGCCCCCGGCCTCTTTCACCCCGCCATGGCAAGCCGCGCAATGTTTGAGAAAAATCGGCCGGATGTCGCGATTGAATTCCGCCTTCCCGTGCGGCGAGTTCGGTGACGCCGCGGTTTTCTCATCCGCTTGGGAGAAAGAAAAAATCAAAGCAGACGTCACGGCAGCAATTGCGACGGCTGAAATCATGATGGCGGAGCCCTTTCGCATGCGGCCAACCTATACGCGGCTACCCGGCGAATCTTGCGGAATCTTGTGCATTTTCCGGTATGCGATGAGCCATCGATCCGCTGGAGGCGGAGGAGGGAATCGAACCCTCGAATAACGGTTTTGGCAAATCATGACTGGTGAAAAAACGTGATGTGGACAGGCTCTGGAGCATCCGCCCGGCAGTTAGTGGCAACATCACACAAATCGCATGATCCGCTCCTTTGCCGATGCCGATACGGAACAGCTCTTCACTACGGAGAAGAACCGCCGATTCTCCGCCATCGCCCGTGTGGCAATGCGGAAACTCATCCAGCTCAACCAAGCCCGCGTGCTGCAAGACATGGCCGCGCCGCCGGGGAACCGGTTGGAGGCTCTGAAAGGCGGTCATGTCGGCTTCCACTCGATCCGCGTGAACGATCAATGGCGGATCGTCTTCCGCTGGGCGGATGGCGGGGCGGAAAACGTCGCCATCGTGGATTACCACTGAAATCATTTGATCATTCCCGGATAACGCTACACGTTACAACCATGAAACAACCGATCACCCCCGGAGAAATCCTGCTGGAAGAATACCTGAAGCCACTGGCCGTTTCCCAGAACGCGATGGCCCGCGCCATCGGCGTGCCGCCCCGCGCCGTCAATGAGATCGTGCTGGGCAAGCGTGCCATCACCCCGGTCATGTCCATCCGCTTCGGCGCGTTCTTCGGCCAATCGGACGAATTCTGGCGCGGCATCCAGACGGAATGCGACTTCCGCGCCCTCGCCCGCGAACGGAAAGCCCTCGTGAAGAATATCCAGCCCGCCGCCGCTCTGGCCGCTCACTGAATGCCCCATGAAAATACGCGCATCCAAACCGGCACGGGAGGCGCTTGATTTTTCGATTTCCCGGAAGTCCTGCCTCATTCCAACTCGCTTAAAATGAGAGAGGCGGAGGAGGGAATCGAACCCTCGAATAACGGTTTTGCAAACCGTTGCCTTACCACTTGGCGACTCCGCCGTTGCCTCGGCGCGGGGCCGAGGGTTTACGCGAGCACTGCGGGCATGTCAATGCCCGGAATATGCGGAAAAGGTTGCCGCGAGCGCGCCAAATGCGAAGTCGAGTTCCCCAGGCAAAACGCTGAGCGGAGGCATCAGCACAATGGTGTCGAGGATTGGCCGGGTCAGCAAGCCATGGCGCAGAGCGGCGCTACAAACCGACTCGCCGATGCGCGCTTCGGGAGGGAATTTCCGGCCGTCCGGCTGGCAAAGTTCGATTCCCGCGATCAGGCCACATTGCCGGATTTCATGGATGATCTGGAATTCACGCCGCAGTTTCTCCAGCCCGCTGCCAAAATGCCGGATTTTCTCCGGCAGATTTTCCAGCACCCCCTCATCGCGGAAAATCCCGAGGCTCGCGAGGGCCGCGGCGCAGGCGATGGGATTCGCGGTGTAACTATGTCCGTAGTAGAAGGCGTTCTCGCCGGGGCCGAGGAAGGCGCTGTAGATTTTCTCCGTGGTCAATGTCGCGGCGAGTGGCAGGACGCCGCCGGTGATGCCCTTGGCAAGGCAGAGGAAATCCGGCGTCACGTTTTCCTGCTGACAGGCGAACATGGTGCCGGTGCGGCCGAAGCCAGTCATCACCTCGTCCAAAATGAGATGCACGCCATGTGCATCGCACCAATCACGCAACTCCGCGAGCATGCCCGTCGGCCAAGGGCGCATTTCGTTGACGCCCTGGATCAATGGTTCGATCACCACCGCGGCAAGTTTGCTGGCATCCCGCGCACCAAGTTGCACAAGATCGCAAACCTGATGGACGGCGTAACCACGGCCGCGACAGCGTTCGAAAAACCGGCCGACTCCGCCAAGCGATGCCGCGCCGAGCGTGTCGCCATGGTAGCCATTGGCAAACGCGGCGAACGACGTCCGCTCCGGTTCGCCGGTTTGCATGCGGTATTGCACGGCCATCTTCAGCGCACATTCGACGGCGGTGGAGCCGTTGTCCGAAAAGAAGACGCGGCTGAGGGTTTGCGGCGGGAAGAACGCGCACAACTGTTGCGCGAGTGTGATCGCTACCGGATGCGTGAAGCCAAGGAACGACGAGTGATCGAGGGTTTCCACCTGCCTGCGGATGGCGGCGATGATCGCCGGATGCGAGTGGCCGTGGATGTTGGTCCAGATCGATGAATTGCCATCGAAGTAGCGCCGCCCTGCCGTGTCCCACAGCCAGACGCCGGCGCCGCGCTCGATCACCACGGGTTCGTGGTCCGGTGCGCACCACTCCTGCTGACGGGTGAATGGGTGCCAGACATGCGTTTTGTCAGCGTCGATCCAATTGCGCACGGGCCAGACTGTGCGGGGAAGTCGTTTTGGGAAATCCCAAACATGGAGAGCGGACGAGCGAGTCCCGGCAAAATCCGCATCGCCGGGATTGCCTGCGGGCACCGGATCGTCCAGCGTGCGTTGGCATGAGCAACGATTGGGACGTGATCGTGATTGGCGGCGGGCCGGCCGGTTCGACGGCAGCCACGGTTCTGGCGCAGGCAGGAAAACGGGTGCTGGTGCTGGAGAAAGAGAAATTTCCGCGATTCCACATCGGCGAGTCACTGTTGCCTTACAACATGCGGATTTTCGAGGAGATCGGTGTGGCGGGAAAAATCGGTGCGGCGGGATTCGTCAAAAAGCGGGGTGCGCAGTTCCTGATGGGCGACGGCTCGCGCACCAACCGGCTCGATTTCTCAAGAGGCAGTTTCACCGAATGCCCGGCATCGTTCCAAGTCGAACGCGCGGTTTTCGACAAGATCCTGCTCGATCATTCCCGCTCCTGCGGCGCGGAAGTGTGCGAGGAATCGCTCGTGACCCGGCAGGAAACGACGGCTTCCGGAGTCACCGTAACATGCCGGGGCGAAGCTGGAATGGAGCGGACGGAGACCGCGGATTATCTCATCGATGCCAGCGGCCTTGGCAATTTCACCGCCACCCGCGACGGGTTGCGGAATTACTACGACGAACATCGTAAGTTGGCGGTCTTCGCGCATTACGAGGGCGTTGAGATGCCCGGCGGCGAACAGGAGGGCGACATTCTGGTGATCCGCCGGAAAAACTCGTGGTATTGGATGATTCCCCTCGCCGGCGGAAAAACGAGCGTGGGGCTGGTGATGGATCAAGCGGATTTCAAACGCGACGGTCGCAAACCCGCGGAGCTGTTCGCGGCAATCAACGCGGAGACTCCGGCGGTGGCGAACCGGATGAAAAACGCCCGCCAAGCCGGCGAAATCCGCGTGGTGACGGACTTTTCCTACACGAACCGCTCATTGGTCGCGCCGCGTCTTGTGCGGGTGGGAGACGCTGCCGGTTTCATCGATCCGGTTTTCTCCAGCGGCGTTCTTCTGGCGATGACCAGCGGTCGCGATGGCGCGATGGCGGTGATCGATGCGATCGCAAAACGGCAGCCGCTCAGTGCCGCCATGCGCCGCTACGAGGCGGCGACGTGGAAAAAAATTCGCATCTACTGGGAGTTCATCACGAATTTCTATCAGTACCACTTCGCCCAACTGTTTTTCCAGCCATCGAACAAGTTTGGCATGATGTGCGCGATCAATGCCGTCCTGGCCGGGCGCACGAAATTGCCGTGGCCGGTGCGGCTGCGGCTGCGGTTGTTCTTTTTCCTCGCTTGGCTGAACCGGCACATTCCGGTGGCGAAGCGGATTGAGGTGAAATGAGCCTCGGTTCAGGGAACGATCACCACTTGTCCGGGTTCCAGACCGGATAGGATTTCGACCTTGTCGTTGGTTTCGCGGCCGCGATGAACGATGCGCAGTTCTTTTTTGCCATCGGCCCGTTTGACTTCCACACACCAACCCTGCGGATGCAGACTCACCGCTGCTTTTGGCAGCGAAATGGCATCGTTGTTGTGGTGAGTGATGATCATGGCGGTGGCCGTCATGCCCGGACGAAGAACCACATCGTCGGTTTTGGCCGTTGATAAAACCACCGTGGCGGTATCCTCATCGGGCGCGACTTCGACTGTCTCCACTTTAGCGGCGATCCGCGCATCTTCACGGCCCGGCAAGAGAAGGCAGCCTTCCGCGCCCGGCTTGAGCGCACGCACGTCAGGCTGCTTGAACCGGGCGACCGCTCTCTCCTGGTTGCCTTCCGGATGAACAACGATGGTGACGGAAAAACTCCGGACCACGCTGAAGGGCGCGCGGATCACCGTGATTTCCCCGCCGTGAATGACAGAAACCAGTAAAAGCGAAATCGCCGTGGCAGTTTTCATGATTGGAAAGAAACGAGCCGGCGGAAATGGATCAATCATTTCCTCCCTTGCGTGCCAGCCAGATGGGAAGCATGCGGGGTTTGCGCGCGTCCGATGAGGAAGGAACATCGTGCTCGACGATTTGGAAACCGGCTTTTTGGAGTTTGCGAAACAATCCCGGTGAACGGCGGGAACCAGCGATGGCGAGCATGCCGCCGGGTTGCAGCGCTTGGTAAGCGGCCGAAAGCCACGCACGATCCTCGGGCCACGGCCGGTTTCCCGGACCTACGGGCGAGGCATCGAGATGCGCAAGGACGGCGTGGAGCGTTCCAGCGTGCTTCAAAAGTCCGGATGGTGACGGGTCATTGGTCATAACCATCCGGGTCTCCGCAGGAATTGGAGAATCCGGAACATGCATACGATGCCATTGCTCGATCTCCGCAACCGGTTCCGCGACGATGAAAGCCCCGCGTTTCTGCCGCAGCTCGGAGCCGACGGTGGCGAGCATGGTCCCAAGACCAAGTCCGCAAATCCAGATTTTCGGCTGCCGCGCGGGGCGGAAGGGCGCACAAGCGAGGCGTGCCAGTTCCTCCTCTGCGGCGCGGGTGGCCGGACCACAGATTTGCTGGCCGTGGATCAGCAGCGCCAGCCGGCCGTCGTGTTCCTGCAATGTGAGGACATTCCCGTCAGGGAGGGTGGTTTCTGCGAGATTGATTCTTGGTTTCATGATCGAAGTGCTTGCGTTTCCGGGAAAAGATTAGTTAGGAGAGTGCCACCATGTCCACTGAACCTGCTGCACCTATTCCCGGAGCCGATAAAAAACTCGTCGCCGGACTTCTCGGAATCCTTCTCGGAGGTCTCGGAATCCACAAATTCTACCTCGGTTACACCAAGGAGGGAATCATTCAAATCGTAATCACGCTCGTTACCTGTGGAGCTGGCAGTCTTGTCGGTCTCATCGAGGGAATCCTTTATCTCACGAAGCCGGACGCCGAGTTCGTGGCGACCTACGTCACCGGCCGCAAGGGCTGGTTCTGACCCCCCCCCCCCCCGTTCATCATTCCGAAATGAAAAACCCCGGCCCTTGCAGGCCGGGGTTTTTTGATTCCTGTTTTTCAGGATGGAAGGATCACAGGCTGCCCTTGAGAACGGACGATGCCTTGAAGCCAACCGACTTGGAGGCGGCGATCTTCATGGCTTCGCCGGTTTTCGGATTGCGACCCTGGCGGGCGGCGCGTTTTTTCACCTCGAAGGTGCCGAAACCGATGATCTGTACCTTCTTGTCCTTTTTCACGCCTTTGGCGATGGAACCGAGAACGGCTTCGAGGGCGGCTTCAGCGGCGCGTTTGGTGGAGTCTTTGCCAAGCGCGGCTTGGATGGAATCAATGAGTTCTGCTTTATTCATGGCAGCACGACTTTGCTCAGTTCCACCATGGGCTTGGCAAGCGAAATTCCTTTGTTTCTCAAGGGATTTTTCCGAGCCGCTGCTTGACGGGGCGGGTGGAAATGTTGTTTTGGCGGTGAAAAACGGACGCGGAATGGATTGTTAGGATGATTGGTTGGAATATATGATGATCGCATGTTCCTCATATCTAACTTTCGCGCCCGCCTGCTGGGTGATGTAACGAAGAACGGCACCGGCGGGCGCACTCTTCAGGGAAAGTGTGATCTTCGCGTCAGCTAGCCGGCTGTTCGGATCATGGATCACGAAGTTCACTTCCTTGTCGGATTTATCGCGGACCGAGGCGGATAAAAGATCCAGCGCCTCGCGCAAGGTCGCCCCTTCGATCTTGTATTCGGCGAGTGGAATGGCCGCGAATTGCGCCTCCCGTCCTTTGGCTGCAATGGATTTTCCGGTGAGCTTGAGCTGGTTGAGACTGTAACGCGCGTGCGGGTGCGATGGCTGGAGTTGCAGGGCGCGGGCGTAGGCATCACGGGCGGCGGCCGGATCGCCGGCTTTCTCGGCGGCCTGGCCTTTCCGGTATTCCGCATCGGCCTGTTGGGGACGGTCGGGCGCATTGGTGGGTTGCGCCTGGGCGCAGCAGAACATCATGGCGGCGGGAATCATCAGGTGTTTTATCATATTCACAGCCGGATTTTATCATTTGTCCGCGCACTCCGCAAACAGCAAACATTTCAGAGTTCCGCGGTGGTGCGTTGCATCTCGGCACGGGAAACCCGGTCGCTTTTCTTGAGGAAAAAAAACGCGCCGCCCAGCGCCCAAACGGCATTGCAGGCGAATCCCGCAAGCGAGGCGGCCACCGCATCAGCCGCCGAAACGCCGCCCAGGTCGCCCGCAAGCACCTGGAAAATTTTCTCGCGCACTCCGATTCCGGCGACGGAAACCGGCAGGCCGCTGATCGCATCGACCACCGGCATGACGGTCAACACGGTGGCCGGTGCCGTGACGGCGCCGATCGCGCGCAAGCCGCAATAAAACGCGAGCGAATAAGTCGCGAGCATTGGCACCGAGCAGGCGAGCCCGGCCAGCGAGTGTTTCCAGCGCCGCCGGAAAACGTCGCACATTTCCGGCATGCGCTTGAGAACCGGCCAGCGGGCGAAACGATCGTTGCGATGGATCAGCGCATGCACCGGCGGGGAGGCGCAGACGAACATCAGGATCACCAGCGCGAGGCCGCCGCCGAAGTAGAACCACGCGAAGTGGATCACTTTTTCGCCGAGAGCGCTGGGCGCGGCCAGGTCCGCGAATCGCGCGGCGGAGAAAAGGAAAAACCAAAGGGTGATGGTCACCAAGCCGGCGATGTGATCGGCGACCACGCTCGCGGCGACGGCAAGTTTTCTGCCGGGATGCGTCCGTGAAAGCAGCACGATGCGGGCGGCGTCTCCGCCCAGCCCGCTGACGGATGCGAGATTGAACAAGCCATCGATCATGATCAGCTCGACGGCACGGCCATAGGAAACATCGAGCCGTTGGCCACGCAGAAAACACCACCACCGCAAGGCGTGCAGGCAGAGGGCGCCGCCGGCGCAGCCGATGCCCGCGGCGAGCCAGCGGAAATCAAGCGCACCGGGTTTCGTGAATACCGGGTTGGCGAGGTCCACTTTGGAAAACGCCCACCACAGGAACCCGGCGGTGAGGCCCAGCTTGAGAACGAAGAGGACCAACGCCTTCATTGCGGCGTCCGCCGATCAGGCGGCTTTTTCGATTTCGGCCGCCATGGTGGCCACCGATGAGAGGATGCCTTTCGCGGCTTCCGAATCGGAAACCTTGAGGCCGAAATGTTTTTCGAGCGCGACGACGAGTTGCAGCGCGTCCACGGAATCCAGTCCAAGCCCGTGTGCGCCGAACACCGGCGTTTCATCGCCGATTTCTTCCGGACGCAAACCGAGCATCAGTTCCTCGATCATCACCTCCTTGATCCGTTGCCGCAATTCCGCACCTTGCATGACTTTCAGTAGATTCCGCCGTCGATTTTGAGGGCTGCCCCCGTGATATAGGCGGCTTCTTCACTGGCAAGGAAATAGACCGCCGCCGCGACTTCCGCCGGTTTGCCAAAACGCCGCATCGGCACCCGCGCCCGCGCGGCCTTGCGCGTTTCCTCATCCATGTCGTCGAGTGCGCCGGTTTCAATGTAACCAGGCAGGATGGAATTGACGGTGATGCCGGCACGCGCGGTTTCCTTTGCCAGCGTGCGGGTGAGGGCAACCACGCCAGCCTTCGCCGCGGCGTAGTTGGTCTGCCCTAGCGGCGGCAGGATCGCGCTGAGCGAGGAAATGTTGATGATGCGCCCATGGCGTTCGCGCATCATCGCGGGAATCACCGCGCGGCAACCGAGAAAAACGGAATCGAGGTTGGTGGAAATGACTGAGCTCCACGTCTCGTCCTTCATTGTGGTGAGCAGCGCGTCCTTGTGAACGCCCGCGTTGTTCACGAGCACAGCCACGTCCGGGAAAACGCCTGCAGCATTGGCCCAATCCGCCGCGGAGGTGACGTCGAGTTCCAGCGTTTCGCATCGTTCCGGAAATTCCGCGGCCAGCGCATCCGCTGCCTCGCGGCGGGAGTGAATACCGAGCCGCACAATTGCCTCTACATCACGCTCGAGAAAATAGCGTCCGATCGCCAACCCCAAGCCGCCATTTCCTCCGGTAATGAGAATGCCGCGCATAAGTTCAGGATGAAATCAGATTGTCGCCAATGATCATGGACAGGGGACGGAAATGCCATCGTTTGCCGGGAATGGCAAGCGACGACGGACCGCGTTCAACCCCGGTTCCACCAGTCCGGTTGGCGGCCGGCCTTCCATTTGATGTTGCAACCGCTGCTGGGATATTGGCGGACCAGCGGTGATTCACCGCTGGCAAGGCGGCGCACCGCCTCTGCCAAATCACCACCATGCGCCGGTTTGTTGCCCGACGGCCGCGTGTCGTCAAATTGACCGGCGTAAACGAGTGCGCGGTTTTTATCGAAAACGAAAAAGTCCGGCGTGCAAGCCGCGCCGAAGGCCGTCGCGGCGGATTGATCCGCATCAAGAAGGTAAGGAAAATTCCAGCCGTGTTCCTCCGCGAAGGTTGTCATGTGTTCCGGAGCATCCTGCGGGTAACGCTCGATGTCGTTCGAGTTGATCGCCACTGTCGCGACTCCCGATTCCTGGAATTGTTCCGCGCATTTGCCCAGCGCATCCGCCACATGGATCACGTAGGGACAATGGTTGCAGGCGAAAACGACCACCAAGCCGTTGGCACCCATAAGTTCAGCCAACGTATGCGGATTGCCGTCCGCATCGGGAAGGGTGAGCTCCGGGGCGTTGCCGCCGGGCTGGAGCCGGAATGTGGATTGTACTTCTGACATATCGATTCAATATACCGTGGTTGCGCCGGTGCAAAACCGTTTTCAGCCGTGGACATGCGCCCGGCCCGCGGGCAGATTCCGCCGCGATGAACGAATCCTTGGGCCACGCGGAACAAGAACGCTACAGCCGCCATTTGCTGATCCCGGAAATCGGTGAAACCGGGCAGCTCCGTTTGAAAGCCGCATCCGTCTTGCTGATCGGCAGCGGCGCACTCGGTTCTCCCGCCGCCACGTATCTCGCCGCCGCGGGAGTCGGCCGGATTGCAATCGTTGATCCGGATGTCGTGGAACTTTCCAATCTCCACCGCCAGATTCTTCATCACGATGGCTGGATCGGAAAACCAAAGGTAATGAGCGCGGCCGCACGGTTGCGGGAAATCAATCCGCACATCCGCGTCGAAACCCACGCCGTACGGTTCACACCCGAGAACGCACTCGATTTCGCCCGCGGGCATGACGTCATCGTCGATGGCTCAGACAATTTCCCGACGCGGTTCCTTACCAATGACACCGCGTTTCTCCTGAAAATCCCGCTGGTTTACGGAGCAATCCATCGTTTCGAAGGTCAGGTGGCGGTTTTCGCACCGCACATCGGCGGCCCGTGTTACCGCTGCATGCTGCCGGCACTTCCCGCCGCAGGCAGCGTTCCCTCATGTGCCGACGCCGGCGTGCTGGGCGTGCTGCCCGGCGTGATCGGCTCGCTCCAGGCCATGGAGACGATCAAGCTCATTCTGGGTATTGGCGAAGTTCCGATCGGTCGCATCACGAGTTACGATGGACTTCGTAGTTCGTTTCGATCCATCACCCTCGGCAAAGATCCGCGCTGCCGCCTGTGCGGGGAGAATCCCGAGATCACCTCCGTCCGCAACGCGGAAACCTCCGCTTCCGCCTCATGCGCGATTGCCGACACGGAAATTTCCGCCAGCGAACTTCGCGAAATTCTCGCCGCTGGATTCGACGGCGTGTTGCTGGATGTCCGCGAACCGCAGGAACACGCCCGCGCGAACATCGATGGCGCGCGCCTTGTTCCGCTCGGCACCTTGGAAAATCATCTGAACGAGTGGCCGAAGGAAATCCCCGTCATCATTCACTGCAAAGCCGGCACGCGTTCCGCCCGCGCCTTGGAAATCATGGCCGCCCACGGCTTCACCAACCTCCGTCATCTCAAAGGCGGCATCGACGCCTGGCTGGCGGCTGATCGTTGATTCTCCGCGTGCGTCTTCCGCAAAAACAGGACACATTTCGGTCGATGGAAATGCGGGAAATCGCGGAATGGGTGCTCTTCGCGGAAACGCTGGAAGAGAAGCTCGCGCTCGGGCCGGAAGCGGTGGGGGATGATTTCACGGGAAAATCCATCGCGCTTCCGGATGCGCCGGGGCGGCCGACGGAACTCCGCATGCGCACCGATGGCGTGCGCGTCGATTTCCCCGGAACGAATCGCTTGCATGACGACCACGAACGCGGCGTGTTGCTGCATTTTCTCGCCAACCATGAACTGCTCGCCGCGGAGTTGATGGCGCTCGTGCTGCTGCGTTTTCCCGACGCACCGAAGGAATACCGCGCGGGAGTTTACGCGGCAATGCGCGAGGAGCAGATGCATGCACGAATGTACGTGCGGCGGATGCGTGAGTGCGGCGTGTTTTTCGGCGACCTGCCGGTGAACGATCATTTCTGGAAAATCGTCGCGCCGATGGAGACTCCGCTGGATTTTGTGACGCGGCTCAACCTCACCTTCGAGCAGGCGAATCTGGATTTCTCGAAACATTACGCCGTGCTTTTCCGGCAAGCGGGCGATACAGCGACGGCGGCGGTGCTGGAGAAAATCCACCGCGATGAAATCGGCCACGTTGGGCATGGATTGAAGTGGTTCCGCCGTTGGAAGGAGCGCGGGGAAAGCGATTGGGACGCGTATCGGAGGAAAATCGTTTTCCCGCTCACACCGGCGCGGGCGAAGGGTGTGGTACCGTTTGATGTGGCAAGCCGTCGGCTTGCGGGGCTGGACGAGGATTTCATCCACCGGCTGGAAACGAGTGCGGAAAGCCGCGGGCGCACGCCGGTTTTGCATTGGTTCAACCCGAATGCGGAGAACCATGCGCGTGCGCAAATACTAGGAATGCCGTATCAACCGGACAAAGCGGCGCTGGCTCTGGAGAATGATCTGGAAGCGCTGATGTTCGGCTTGTGCCGCAAGGACGATGCCATGCTGATGCGCCGCCCGCCATCGCACGAACATTTGCTGGCGCTGAAACGCGCGGGCTTCGATCCGCCGGAGATTTTTCCGGCGGAAACAAAGCCGGGCAGAAAACTCGGCGGCTTGCGGCCATGGGCATGGTCGCCGGATACCTCGGAAACATTGCGAAGATTTGCCGCGGATGTTTCCGATCGTAGCGGCGAGCCGTGGCGCGAACCGCTGCCGGAAAAATGGTTTTCCAAGGAAATCGGCATCGCGCTGGAACATGCGCTCGGAGCAACGAAAAAAACGGGGGTTTTCCTCCGTGATGAAGCGGAGATTCTTCTTCGGATCGATGATTTATTAGAAACCGGCCAAGCACTTCTCAAGGCACCGTTTTCCTGCGCCGGGCGCGGGCACTTGCGGGTGAACCACGAAAGCGTCCCGGAAAAAACCCGCGGCTGGGTGCGCAACACGTTGGCGGCGCACGGTGGCGTGGTTGTGGAAAAGTGGCTGGAGCGGGTGATGGATTTTTCCGCGTTGTACGATGCGCGTAGTAGCGTCGTGAAACTGCTCGGCATGACGCGCATGGAAAACGACGCCGCAGGACGCTTCCTCGGCATCCGCGTGGCGCGAAAATGGAGCGACCTGCTGGAGCCGGAAACCGCGGAATTTCTGTTCAAGCAAGCACGTGCGCTGGAACTTTACCGCGATGTTCTTCCGCCGCTCATCGCGCAAATTCTTCCCGCCTACGCCGGGCCGCTGTGCGTCGATGCAATGCTCCATCGCCGCGCGGACGGAACAACCGCGCTCAAGCCGATCGTCGAGTTAAACGTCCGCACGACGATGGGCCGCCTGGCATGGGAATGGATGCGGAAAGGCAACACGCGTTCCGGTTTTCTCCGCATCCTCCGCAAAGGCCGCGACTGCTTGGCGGAGAATGGCGGGATTTTTCTGAACGACCCCCAAGCTGCAGGAATTTTCCTCGCTCATTGGTCATTCGCGAGAAGTTGATGGCGGATTTTTTCCGGTAGGCCGTATCTCCGAATGCCGCAAGTGCAAGCCTCAGCCGGGAAATAGTTCACACGTTCACTCCTTGCATGATTGGTTTTCCGCATTGATGTCGATCAAATGATGGTTCGAAGTCGGCCCGCAAATATCACTGACCAATGAAATTGGAAATCGCCCGTGAGTTCAACACGGAAACGACGGGAATCGGCCATGTGGTTGTAGAAGGGCCATCCTGGCCCGCCAGAAGAGGAATGCGGTCGGACCTGGAAGGCCCTTCTACAAAAGCGTCTTGCGCGATCGGATGTCATCACGTTTCCTCCCGCCCGTTACTTTTTTATGTCCACACTTCCTACCGCTGACCTCCTGGCGCTCGATTTGGACGGCTTGAAAAGCCGCCTGTCGAAACTCAGGAGGTATCTTTGACGTCCCGGCTCTCGAAAATCAGATCAACACGCTCGAAGAGGCGATGGGATCGCCGGATTTCTGGAACGACTCGGACAAGGCGAAGTCGATTTCCGCAAAGGCGGCGGGTTTGAAGAAGAAGCTCGAGAATTTTCTGAAACTCGAAAGCCGCGTGGCTGATGTCGAGGAAGGCGTCAGTTTAGCGAAGGAATTCGACGATGCCGATCTCGCGAAGGAAGCGCTGGATAACGCGAAGTCGTTGGAAACGGACATTCGCTCGTTTGAATTGGTAACACTGCTCAACCAGCCAAGTGATGTTTCGCCATGTTTCCTCGTCATTTCCGCGGGTGCGGGAGGAACGGAAGCGTGTGATTGGGCGCAGATGCTCCACCGGGTTTACACGCGCTGGGCGGAGGGCAAGGGCTACACCGTCGAGACGCTTGATTGGCAGGATGGCGACGAAGCCGGTCTGCGCACCGCGACCCTGAAAATCACCGGCGAAAATGCCTATGGGTTTTTGAAAAACGAACGCGGCGTGCACCGGCTCGTGCGGATTTCTCCGTTCGACTCGAATGCGAAACGCCACACTTCCTTTGCGTCGATTGATGCCACGCCGGAAATTTCCAAGGAAATCAAAATCGAGATCAACGAGAAGGACATCGAGATCACGACCACGCGCTCCGGCGGCAAAGGTGGACAGAACGTGAACAAAGTGGAAACCGCCGTCATCCTCCGCCACCTGCCGACCGGCATTTTAATCCGCTCCACCGCCGCGCGGACGCAAGGCGCGAACCGCGAACTCGCGTTCGATATTCTCAAGGCCAAGCTCTACACCATCGAGGAAGACAAACAAAAGGCCGAGGCCGATCGCGCCTACGGCGAGAAAGGCGATGTCTCGTGGGGCAACCAGATCCGTTCCTACGTTTTCCAACCGTATCAAAAGGTTCTCGATCTCCGCACCGGCGAGGAAACCAACAACATCCAGGCAGTGATGGACGGCGACATCGATGCGTTCATCGAAGCGAAACTCCGTGGGAAAGTCCGGGTGAAAGGCGCGAAGGACGAGGACGATTGAGTTTTCCGGATCGCCGTTTCAATTTGCCGAAGAAAGTGAACCACGGATTTTAGGAGAACACGGATGGATTCCCCTGATCACCACGCACCGCTGATTTACTGATTTTTCAGAAAAATCAAACCGCGAATCGAACGAATCGGGCGAATCATGATTCGCAGAGACGGGGCTGATGTTTTGTGATCGCTGCCAGGTTCCAAATTTGACGAGGCATGCATTGGTATCCGGTGTCTTCCATTCGCAAGATTCGCCCGATTCGCGGTTGTCAGGCAGGGACCGTTGTCCCAACGATCCGGTGGCTGCTGGATCATCTTCGGATGATCGGCGCGATCATGGTTTATCCATCTCTCCCTGAATATGTTAGATTTCAATGCCGGTCGCGCAACGCACGCAGTTCGTGCTCGGCGGCTTCGAGACGGTCGAGCAAATTCAAAATCAACGGCACGGCGGAACCGGGCAGATGATGTTCCTGCTGGAGGGTGGAAATCCGGCGCAGGCGGTGCAGCGTGCGCGTTCCCGCCCTGCGGGTGCCGCCGGCCGAATGCAGCGAGATGATGCGGGTGCGCGAATACTCGAGAATGGTTTCCGGGTTCATCCCGCACAGCCGCGCGAGTTCGTCGATATCGAATGAATCGTCCTCTTCGGGTTCGTGGTTCATGAGATCAGCGCGGGTTGAAATTTGAAGCCGCGGCAAGAGCTTCCCAATGTTTTTGTTCCTCCGCGGTGGCTGAGGGCGGCGAGACGACATCGATGACGGCAAAAAGGTTGCCGTGATTTCCCGATTTGCCGATGGGCAGGCCCTTACCACCGAGGCGGAACTCGGTGCCCCGCTCGGTGCCGGGCGGAACCTTGATTTTCATTTCGCCGTGTGGGGTGCGCACGGGAACCGTGGCTCCGAGCACGGCTTCCCACGGCGAAATACGAAGGTCGTAGTAGAGGTCGTGGCCGGCGACGCGGTAATCCGGGTGGCGCTCCAGACGGACGTGGAGAAACAGATCGCCGGGTTCGCCGCCATGGATGCCGGGATTGCCGAGGCCGGGCGCACGGATCAACTTGCCATCGGTGACGCCTTTCGGAATGCGGATGGTGATCTCCTGCCGACCGCCATCCGGTGATTGCACGACAAGGACGCGTTCCGCGCCATGCATGGCTTCATAAAGCGTGACTAGGATTTCGGATTCCGCATCGCCGCCGCGGCGCGGCCGGTGGTCCGCCGGACGACCGGTAGCCTGGCCGGGAAAACCGCCTTTGGCACCGCCGCCGAAGAAATTCTCGAAGAAATCGCTGAAGCCGGTTCCCTCGAAATGCCATTCTTGTCCAGCGCCACCAGCCGTTTGATATTGGCGTCCGAAGCCGCCATCAGGATAAGCCGCGCCGCCGCCCGGCTGGTTCCAATTCGCACCAAGCGTGTCGTATTTTTTCCGTTTCTCCGGATCGCTGAGGACTTCGTAAGCCTCGTTGATTTCCTTGAATTTTTCCTCGGCGGTGGATTTCTCAGCCGCCACATCGGGATGGTACTTCCGGGCAAGCTTGCGGAAGGCCTTGCGGATTTCGTCCTGGCTGGCGTCTTTGGCGACTCCGAGGACTTCATAATAATCGCGGAATTTCACAGTGGTTATGCTGGCGTCAGGTTGACCGGTGATTTCCGAAAATCAACCCTGTGGGAAATTGCAGTGGAACGTGGGGGAAATTAAGACTACGCCGGGTGTCGAAATTTCATGACTTCGGAACTCACCGTCATCAAGGCAGGCACTGGCGTTTTGACCCAATCCGGCGACGGCACGCTTGACCGCGCAGCATTGTTGCATTTGGCAGAGGCGATTTCCGGACTCATCAATGCAGGCCACCGCTGTTTATTCGTTTCGTCCGGCGCGGTGGGATCGGGTGTGTCCGCGTTCGGTTTGGAGGAATATCCGAGTGATACCGCGACGCGCCAGGCATGCGCGGCAGTCGGGCAAGCGCGGCTCATGCAAACCTACAGCAGTTTGTTCGAGAACTTTGATATCATCGTGGCGCAGGTTCTTTTGACCGCCGGCGATCTTGCCACATCCGAACGCGCTGGATACGTCTCCGACACGTTGCGGCGGTTGCTCGCCGAGCCACGCATTCTGCCGATCATCAATGAAAACGATTCGGTAGCGGTTGAGGAATTGAAGTTCGGCGACAACGACATGCTTTCGGTGCAGGTCGCGAAACTCGCCGACGCGAAACGCGTGATTCTTTTGACCAGCGTGGATGGGTTACTCGATCAAGCGACCGGCAAACTAATTCCCGAGGTTACGGACATCGACGCCATGTTGACGCACGTGCGGCAGGACAAGGGACGGTTTTCGATGGGCGGCATGGCATCGAAGCTCGCGGCCGTGAAATTTGCCATTGATGCGGGAATGGAAACCCACATTGCCCACGGCCGCCACCCGGAACGACTCGCGGGCATCGTCGCGGGCAAAGGGATTTCCACAAAATTCCCCGCACGGTAACCGCTCGGCCCCATGATCCTCCACGCTTCCGCCGCGTTTGTGAAACGATTCAAGTGCGATGTCACCGGCGTCGACAAGGCTTGGTCGCAATCACCGCGGATGGACGCATGGAGTTCTCATCACGTCCGGCTTGGCACGACGCCCCTCGTCCTGGCGATGCACGACATGTCACTTTACACGCTGTTGATTCCGGCGAAGGGAGCGCGAACCTTCGCTGACGTCTGGATGCGCATGGTGGGAAGGATCTGCGAAACCTGGTGGCAGCACGGCGCGGAATTCGACCCCAACAACCAAGCGGTCATCGTCCTGCCAAGAAGTGATCGGAGACGGATCGGCTCGATGAACGAAATGGTCCACCATCTCCGCTGGATGCATTCCGACGGCTGCGATCTCATCGAGATGGAACACCGCATCAACCAAACGCCTCTCAGAACCATTTCCTACAACAGCCCGGCGCGGAAACTCGCGGAGTTGTTGAAGGGATGAAGGAAGCGGAGTGACCGTATTACGATCACCCGCGGTTGCTGCGGTCCTCGACTTGCGGGCCCTTCGCGGCGCGTTTGCGGGCGTTGGCGTCGAGGATGCGCTTGCGGAGGCGGATGTTTTTCGGGGTGGCTTCGACGAGTTCGTCGCTATCGATGTATTCGATGGCGCGCTCAAGGGAGAAGCGGACCGGCGGGGTGAGCTTTGAGGTCTTGTCCTTGCCGGAGGAACGCATGTTGTCGAGGTGCTTTTCCTTCACCGGGTTGACGGGAAGATCACCGACGCGTGGATTTTCACCGACGAGCATGCCACCATAGACGGCATCGCCAGGAGCGACGAACAGGGTGCCGCGGTCCTCGAGCATTTGCAGCGAGTATGGCGTGGCGGTGCCGGAATCCATCGAGACCAGAGTGCCGGTGGTGCGGTTCTGGATGTCGCCGGCGTGCGGGCCGTATTCCTTGAAGAGGTGGCTCATGATGCCGTGACCAGAGGTAAGATTGACCAGCTCGGTTTCGAAGCCGATCAAGCCACGGGTCGGGATGTGCGCTTGGATGAACACGCGGCCGCTGGCCTCGGTGTCCATGTGCTCCATCAAGCCCTTGCGGTTCATGAGGATCTTGAGGATGCCTTGGGCATATTCGCCGGGTGCCTCGACGTAGAGGGTTTCAAACGGCTCGAGCAGCTTGCCGTCGTCGTCGCGGCGGTAAATCACGACCGGGCGGGAGACGAGGACTTCGAAGCCTTCGCGGCGCATTTGCTCGACCAACACCGCGATCTGCATCGCGCCACGGGCGGAAACGTTGAACACACCGGAAGTGTCGGTGTCTTCCACGGTGATGGAAATGTTGGTCTTCAGCTCGCGCATCAGGCGCTCACGGATGGCGCGTGAAGTCACGTGCTTGCCTTCCTTGCCGGCCAGCGGTCCATCGTTGATCGAGAACTGCATCGAAACCGTCGGCGGGTCGATGGCGACGAATGGCAGTGGCTCTTGATCGGCGCTGCCGGCGATGGTTTCACCGATATCGATGTTTTCAATACCTGCCGCGATGCCGACGATGCCGCCTGCGCCGCAACCATCGGAGTCAGCAGTGGCGAGACCGGAGTAGGTGAAGGTCTTCATCACCTTGGACTGCACCTTGGTGCCGTCCTGACGGAGGAGGAAAACGGTGTCGCCCTTTTTCACGCTGCCGCCGAGCACCTTGCCGACTGCCACGCGGCCAACGAAGTTGTCCCACTCGATATTGGAAACCAGCATCAGGAATGGCGCGTCTGGATCGGCCTTTGGCGCAGGGATGTGTTCGACGATCTTTTTCAGCAGCGGGATGCAGTCCTTACGCTCGTCATCCGGGCTGTCCATGAAGTAACCGTCACGCGCGGAACCGTAGCAGAAAGGTGCGTTGAACTGATCGTCATCGGCATCAAGGTCCATCAGCAGTTCGAGCACCTGGTCGTGCACTTTTGATGGTGTGGCGAGCGGGCGGTCGATCTTGTTGACGACGACGATCGGCTTGAGACCTTCCTGCATCGCCTTGCGCAACACGAAGCGGGTCTGCGCTTGCGGGCCGCCGGAAGCGTCCACCACGAGCAGCACGCCATCGACCATTTTCATCACGCGCTCCACTTCCGCGCCGAAGTCGGCGTGGCCGGGCGTATCGACGATGTTGATGGTGTAACCCTCCCAGTGGATGGAGGTGTTTTTGGCCTTGATGGTGATGCCCTTTTCCCGTTCCAGATCCATGGAATCCATCGCGCGTTCCTGCGTCGCCTGGTTTTCGCGATAGGTGCCGCCGGCTTGGAGAAGCTGATCGACGAGCGTGGTTTTGCCGTGATCGACGTGAGCAATGATGGCGAGGTTGCGGATCTTGAGGGACATGGGAAAAATCGCGAGATGGGATGAAAAACCACCGGCGGGCGCGGGGTGATGCACGGTTTTCCCCGCCGTGGCAAGGCGGGATTCGGGAAACGACCGCCGTCGGGCGGGGAATCCCGATCATTCACGGTTGCAGGCGGATCCTCGGTGAAGCCGGGGCACCAAGTAATCCCCCGTTTGCGAAGATTTGCATTTTCCCTCGGTTCGCGCCATGCCTGCGGGGCGACGTGCTTCTTTATCTCCACATTCCCTTTTGTCACCGCGTCTGTCCGTATTGTTCGTTCTACAAACACACGCCGGGCAGGACGCCGATTGGCGGATTCGTGGCTGCGGTGGTGAAGGAAGCGAAGATGCGGGTAACGGAACAGCCGCGCACGCTGTATCTCGGCGGCGGAACGCCGAGCATGCTTTCGCCCGCGCATTTGCAGAAACTTTTCCACTGCCTTGCGGAGATCATCGATTTCCAGGGACTCGACGAAGTGACGATGGAGGCAAATCCGGCGACGTTTGATGAACGGAAAGCGGAGTTGTTTCTCCAACTTGGCGTGCGCCGGATTTCCTTGGGCATCCAGTCGTTCGCGGCGGGAGTGCTGCAAACACTCGGCCGCGAACACGATCCGCGACAAGCGGCCGAGGCGGTGCGCATTCTGCAAAAGGCGGGCATGCCCGAGGTGAACATCGATCTCATGTTTTCCATTCCCGGCCAGACGGCGGATGATTGGAAGGAAACCCTGGAAACCGCCATCGCCCTGCAGCCGCAGCACATTTCCGCCTACAACCTCACCTATGAGGAAGACACCGCGTTTTTCGAAAACCTGAAACGCGGCGGGATGGATGAGAACGAAGACCGCGACGCGGATGGATTCCATCTTGCGCGGCGGATGTTGGAGGAGGCCGGGTTCATCCACTACGAAACTTCCAACTACGCGCGGGCTGGCGCGGAATCCTCGCACAATCGCGGTTACTGGCGCGGCGAGGACTACATCGGTCTCGGCCCGTCCGCCGTTTCGACGGTCGCCCGGGTGCGCACGACCAACGTGGCGGACACGGCGGCGTACATTTCACGCATGAATTCACTCGGCCACGCGGCGGATGCGGCGGAGGAAATCGGCGATGATGCCTGGCGCATGGAGCGCATCGCCATCGGCCTGCGCACGGTGGAAGGAATTCCCGGCGATTTGTTAGATCGGAAAGGCATGGAAACCGCCCGCAATCTGGCAGAGCATGGGATTCTGGAAATCCGCGGAAACTCGGTTGTTGTCACCGGCCGCGGCAAGGCGCTGGTGGACATCATTGCCGGCGAGCTGATCTGACAAAACGCGGATCGGGAAAAATCACGGCCGCTCTTCTCCGGAATCTTCGCGGCGAGTTCTTCCTTCAACGCTCCGGCGGGAAGAGCGTCCACGGGGAAACCTCAGCGCAGCTCGCGGTTGTAGATGTTCTTAAATGCGTTCGGCGGTTCGTGTTTCACGAAGATGCGGGCGATGATGCCGGCCGTCACGCCGGCGATGAAGCCACCGACATGGGCCGCGTAGGCGACGCCGCCTTTGGTGCCGATCTCCGCAAGTCCGCCAAAGCCGCTGAAAATTTGCATCACGGCCCATAAGCCAAGGACCAGCACTGCGGGAATGGCGACGACGCGGTAGAACAGCATCGCCATCACGCGGTTGCGCGGGAAGAGAACGAGGTACGCGCCGAGCACGCCGGAGATCGCGCCCGATGCGCCGAGCGTTGGGATCACGCTGTCCGGCGCGAGGATGATGTGGGCGAAACTCGCCGCGAGTCCGCTGACGAGGTAGAACGCGAGGAATTTCAGACTACCGAAGCGGTGCTCCACATTGTCGCCGAATATCCAGAGATACAGCATGTTTCCCGCCAGATGCATCCACCCGCCGTGCATGAACATGGCGCTCAAGAGCGTGAACTGGATAGGCGACGGTCCCGGTGCCTGCGGGATGGCGATCATTTCCCCGCCGGCGCGGATCGCTTGCGGATCGATGAGATCGACGCCTTTGGTGATTTCCAACGGGATGGCGCTGTAGGCGAATTGAAACTCCGGGTTGGCGATTTGATAGAGGAAGACCGCGATGTTGATGACGATCAAACCGATCGTCACCCATGCGGGACTCATGAGATCCTTGTCATCGTCGCTGAGGGGAAAAAGCATGGGGTTTGGGGGTGAGGAGTTGTCATCTGGATTGCAGTTCGAACGGCAGGGATACCGATGGAAAATCTTTCAAGGTGAGGCTGAAAACCACACCGTATTCATCCTCAATGCGGTTGTCGCGGCTGCTGAAACCCATGCCGGCCACCCAGTTTCCGAAATCGCGGTGGAGCGAGTATTGCTGGTATTCGAGCGTGCCGTCGTCGGCTTCGAAGGTGTGTTTGGTGGCGATGCCCCAGTTTTCCGAAAGGCGGAGATAGGTGTCGAGATCGGCGCGATTCGAGTCGAGCAGGACGGGATGGGAATCCAGCCAGCGGTGGCCGAGCGAGAACCACCAGCGGTCGTTGGGGGTGAAGTGAAGCCTGGTCGCATATTCCTGGAAGCCGGAGCCTCCGGAAACGATGGGAGACTGGGTGGCGAACTCGAGCCCGAGCCAGGGAAGCGGCTGCCAGTTGAGATCATTGTATAAGTTGGAAAAATCCCGTTGTTCTTCGGGATCATCGATGAAGCCATCGACATAGGAATCCAACACCATCCACTCGTGGCTCTGGCCGTCGCGCCGTGTGAGAATGCGGTTGCGCACACCGGTGCGGACGATATTCCACGACCGCATTTCATCGATGGCGGTGAAGCGGGCGGGATCCAGCGGCCGGGGCCGGGTGGTCGGCGTGAGCCGGTCAACGCGAGGGTCGTAAATGGAGAAATCATCGGTCGAGACGATCGACCAATTGGCGTAGGGCTGGACAACGTGGAGCAACCCGTTGAGGCCGAGCGCACGGTTTTGCAGGTTGCCGTAGTCTTTCGAAAATTTGACCGCGGCTTCGACTCCGGTGTGCAAATGGGTGCGGTTGAGGCTGTCTTGCGCGCCTTCCACGTCGTTGTAGCCAGTGAAGCCGACGCCGGCTTGTGGCGAAATGCTGAGAAAACCGCCGAGCAAATGCTGCGTGGAAACTTCCTGATAGGTGTGGAAGCGGCTGTAGGATGGACTGGAGAGTTGCTTGCGCAGCTCCTCACGCCGCGAATCTCCCAGTGGCAAGCGAATCATCCGCGCGGCGAGGGCGCGTTCGTATCCGCTCAACTGGTCAAGCAGGCGGTTTGTGCGCGGGTCGCCAACGGTTAACTCCGCGAGCGGATTGATCACCGAGTTGCGAGTGACGTCGCCAGCCGTTTCGCCGATCAGGCCGAACGAAGTGGTTCCCTCGTGCATGACCGGGAGGCCGAAGAGCGGAGCGCGGGCGCGGTCGAAGGCGATCTCAGGCAAACGGGTGTCCGAGCGGTAGAAATCATTGACCGGAAAGCGAGTGACGAGGGAGAAGAGCGAAGCATCATCCCTGCGGTAAAGGCCGACGGTATTGTCCGGCTGCGGATTGGTGTGGTAGGTCTCGCGATCGAAGTCCTCGAGGAAAAATGAATCGCCGAGATGGGTGAGATTGACGTCGAGCCGCCAATCGCCACCACCGGGAAAGTCCGGAATGATGCGATGCTTCAGTTCGGCACGGTAGCGGTCCTCGTTGATGAAACCGCGCGGCAGACCCGACCGGCGGATCGAAGGGTCAAGATCGTTGAGGTAATAAAGGGATAACCCGCTGATTTCATCCGAGTTCTCCAACCGGGTATCGGCGAGATCGAAGCCGAAAGCCGCGCCGCGGCGGGTGCGCACATCAAAGTGCCAACGGGAAAGCAGCCATTGGTTTTCCTTTTCGCCGGTGAGGGGATCAATTTCACCACCGAGCATGATGCCGTAGGTGTTGAGAATGAAAGGTCCCCAATTGGATCGCGCACCGGGAATGAAATGGTAACCGAGTTCCGCGTGAAGCGGTTGGCTGAGGTACGGCAACCAGAAAACAGGGATGTCCCCGGCGTAAAGTTTGAGATCGTGAAACACCACGCGTTCGCCTGGATAGACGCGGGTTTTTTTTGCGCGGATCCAGTAGCTGGGATGTTCCACATCGTGGGTGGTGACGCCGACATCTTCGCCCACGAACGTCGTTTTGCCGCCCGAGCTTTCGGCCCGAAAGCGGCCAGCCTCCAGCAGCAGCGGATCGACGGAACCGCGCAGGCCCGAGGTATCGAGAAATTTGCGGTCGTAGTGATAAACGGCGCGGTCGCCCCGTTGCAGGACGTTGCCATGAAAAACGGATACGTCGCCTTCCAAGGTGACGGTTTTGGCAATGGTGTCGATGACCGCGCTGTCGGCGAAAATCTCCATGCCATTTTCGCCGGTTACCTTGATCGGACCGCCGAGGCGGATGGACTCGTTGACGTTGCCTTCGATGGTCCCGCCTTGGTTGTTGATGTTGATTTCCTTCGGGATCAGCGGCGTGCTTTCCGCCAAAGGAGCGCCGAAAGGAATGACGGGCGGCGGAACCGGCGTGATGACATCAACATCGCCCGGTTCGAGCGAGTCAGGGAGAACCGGCACCGGCACGCCTTGGCCGGCGGGAGGAGCCGGGTTTTCAGCCGGCAGGTGCGGAGCCGGCGTTTCCTGTGCGCCGAGAAGCGGAGGGAAAAGCGCGAGGGAGAGCCAGAGTCCGCGTCTCGACATGGGGCGAATCCCAGCGCGGCGGCGGCGGCAAGTAAAGCAAAGAGACCGCCGCGCTTGCATCCCCGGACCGCGTCCACATGTTCCGAAACTTTCCCTGTTTACCGCCAAGCATGGCCGTTGAAAACCGCCGCCACAACGTTTCTGCAGTCAGCGTGGAGGCATCACTTCGCTGGCTGGCTGGTCAACCTGACGTTGTCGAACTGCGCCTGCCGCCAGCCGCCGGCTGCGGAGTAGCTGAAATTCATGCGGATTTGCAGTGGCTTGCCGATCAGCGGATCGCCAAGCGACGGCGAGGTCCAAGTGTAGGTTTTCTGGGTAAAGCCGGTGGCGAGCGAGACGCCGGCGAAGGTGGTGAAGTTTCCGACTGCGGTGTTGCCCGCGGACAGGCCGAAACTGCCGTCGGGATGACGGTCGCCGCTGACGCGTTGGCCGAAGGCGATGGTGAGCGTGTAGGTGGTGCTCGGAGCGACATTTCCCAGCACCGCGGAAGTGGCGCTGCCGCTGCCGGAAGCTGTGTTTCCCACGTTGATGAAGCCGACTTGATCGCCCGCACCGCCAAGAGCGTCGAGCCGTGAACCTTCCGGACCCGCGCTGCCGAAACGGCTGTCACGGATTTCCTCGACGCCCGAGCTGCTGGTGCCGGCAAAGGTCCAGTCCTGCGGCGTGCCGGAAGAGTGGGCGGGATTCAAACCGGTCCGGTCGGGTGATTCAAAGCCGGCGTTGGCAACCACCGGCGGCGGTGCGGGTGCTGCGGTGGCGCTGAGGCGGACGAAGAGTTTTTCGGCAATGGTGTCCACCACTTCGATCCAAACCGAATCATCGTTTTCCCGGCGCACGGCGAGTCCGGCGTCGCCATCGCTGACCGGCTGCCAGCCGCCGGGCGAAAGTCCGCCGACCTGGTATTCCGCCGCAACCAGAACGTCGGCGACGGTGCGCGGGTGGTAGCGGAATGACGGCTTGTTGTTGCCCGGGACGAACATCGCACGCAACGGCGCGGTGTCGGGTCGCAGCGGATTGGTTTCCTGCAGGACGTATTCGATCAAATTCGGGATGCCGTCGTGGTCAGGATCGGCGGCGGGCAGGGCGTCGGCGCCGACTACGCCGGCCAGCTCCATCCACCCGCCGAAAGTCGCGGCGTCGGGCGGTGCGGATTGGGCGAGGGCGAGGGAATCGACCCGCGTGGTGGCGGATGGCGCGGCGAGGCAAAGCCACAGGCGGGTGCCGACCGGCAGCGGCGAAAGATCGGCAGTGAATATCCGGGCGGCGGCGGCCGAAGTGGTGGCGGGAAATGTGCGCGAAACGTGGATTTTCAGTGCGGTGGGAGTAACGCCATCGGCGGGAGCGAGGCGACCGTCCCAGACCAGCAAGGAGGCGACGACGGGACCGGCGGACGCAAGTTGATCGAAGGTGAGTCGCAAGGAATTGCCATGGTTCCGATCGAAAGCGCCGAGGTTTTGATAGATGGCGGTGCCGGCGGCGAGTGCGAGCACGCGGCTACCGCTGTCATTGATCACTTTCGCGCCGACGGGAACGCTGGCGAACCACGACGCGACCGCGCCGGACGGTGGATCGTCGGCTTCAAAGTCACCATTGGCGAGAACGAGCGAAGGAGCGGAAGCTGGGCCGGTGGAGTTGTCGGCGAACGAAAGGTTGGTCGTGTTGCTGGTGCCGACCAGTGCGGACGCGGCCGGGCTGCTGCCGTTGCCCATGTGAAAACGGTTGCCTGCGAAACGAAGATTGTCGATGGATTTGGCGTAAGCGGCGCCGTTGCCCTTGAGGAAGAAATCATTGTCCTCGACGTGGATGTTTTTGTGCACGGGACCGGCGTGGTCACCCGTATGCTGCGGGTCCATCTCCACCACCGATTCCGCGCAGTAGTAAAACGTGTTGCCGCGGATCGTTAGATCGTGAATGGGCCCGGATTCGAACCAGGCGTTGGCGTCGTCCTCGATCAGAATGCCGTGCATCGAGGTGCGGTAAAACCGGTTGCCTTGCACCAGGACCGGTTTGCGGGTGGTCAACAAGAGGCCACGGCAGGAGAGATGGATGAGATCGCAATTGATCACTTCGACCGCGGGCGTCCATGTCACGTTTTCCACGACGTCGGAGTTGATCGCCTGGACAGTGACGTTTTTATCGAGCGTGATGTCCCACTGGTGATCGCTCACTTTGTCCACGCCGGTGACGTTGGCCGAATCGTACGCAAGAAGAGTGCCGGCTTTGACCAGTTCGATCGCATCGCCCGGGATGAACGGCTGGAATCCCCACGTCTGGTGATGCTTGAATTGCAGCCGGAGTTTGTTCGGCGCGGGTTGGGAAACGATGCGCAGGTGGGTGCCGTGGACGTTCATCGCATCGTCGTGGGCGGCGGAAAGAAAGCAGTCGTGGAGTTTGATCGTCCCCTTGCAGCCGGAGAAATGCGTGATGTCCGCCGGCGACGCGCAGGTCCGGCCGCTGCCCGGTTTTGGCGCGACGGCAAGGCGCTTGTATGTCACGTTTTCGGTGAACTGGGCGAGGATGCCGAAGCCATGCATCGCGCGCACGGCGACGTCTTCCACGGTCACGTCCTTGCAGCGGTTGAACCACATGCCGACTTCATTACGGCGGGCGATGCGGAACTGATAGGTTACGCCGACCTCGACGTTGCCGAGATTTCCGCCGGTGAATTTCAGCGTGCCGCCGCCGAGGTCTTCAATAGCGGCGGGCGATCCGATCGGGCTCGCGTTGTTGCGAAACACCGAGCCATTCGAGTGGTAGTAGCGCTGGATCTGATCGAAGCCGGTGCCCATGCCCGGCCCGATCCAGTGGAGGCGGTTGCCGTTGACGATTTGATAGTCCGAGTCGGGATGGACTTGGCCGATCCACGAGTTGGAATCTTTGGACAATGCGGTGAGTTCGGAAAACGTCGGGCGCTCGAAATCGAATTCCAAGCCGCGCAGCGTCAGGTTTTCGCAGCGCTCGGCGACGAGCATCGTCATCTGGCCGCCCATCATCAAAGTGGCGCCGGGACCCTCGATGGTCAGGTCATTGATCTCAATCAAGTCCAGGGCGATGTGCCGCTGCGGCGAGCCGCTTTCGGTGGAATTCGAGGTGTGACAATTGCGCACGGTGGCGCTGGCCAAGGCGAAATCGTAACGGCCGGGTGGGACGTGCAGCGTGACCGGGCCGCCGCTTGCCTTGGCCGCAGCGAGCGCCGCGCGGAATGCCGGAGTGGCATCCTGGCCGGAATCCGGCGCCGCGCCGAAGCTGGTGACGTTGATCACGGTTTGTCCGTAAAGAGCGGGCGAGGCGATCAACGCGACAAGGAACAGGCTGCGGAATATTGAAATCATCAAGAGGAAGAGTGACCGGTGAACCTACGGCAACCGGCGACAAACGGAATGACTAGTTCTAGTCATAGACGGAGAGGAGAGAGATACCTCATGTTCCAGTCCCTTCCCCACTATGAACCCAAAAAATTTGATCAAAACAGGCGCTCATGTCTGCCGCGCCAGCGTTGCCGTGTTGTTCGTTTCTGCCTCCGCGGCAGATGCCGCCGTTCTTTACCAATCCACCGGTACTGATGGAGCCGCCTATACGAATACCCAAGGAGGAACGCCTGGAACCTCCAGTTCCACGACTACGCCCTTTGTCATTCAAGGGCAATCCCAAGGCGCATATGTCAATGCCAACCATTATCCTTCGATCGGTTTTACCGCCGTCAATGCCGCCGATGCGGGGACTCAGGAAATCTGGGTCAGTTTTCTCATGAGGAGAGATTCCGGATCGGTTTGGTCGGGCGGACTTACATTTTATGAGGCTCGTAATGGTGCTTCAAATACGAATCCCGGATTCGTCGTCGGGTGGAATAGCAACGCGAATCAAGTTGCGCTACGCAATGGAAGCGAGGCTTCGCCGTCCGCCGGTGTCGCTGTCGCTGATGGCCAATCCGTTGCCGTTCTTGCCCGCCTTTACGAAAATGGAACCAGCGGCCTGTTTGATCGCGGAGATCTTTATGTGGACTCCAATCTCGCCGACGGAGTCACATTCAACACCGCAACCGTAACCGGATATGTAAACGGGGCGGGACAAAATGCGATTTTGGGAGCCCTGCGACTTGGTGCAGACGGCACGGAAGTTCGTTCTTATGACAGCATCACCGTGGCCACCACGCAGGCAGAGGCCCTGACATTGATTCCCGAGCCATCCACCGCGCTGCTCGGTGGTCTTGGATTGCTCGCCTTGCTGCGCCGCCGTCGCGCTTGAGTGCGTCTGAATGACACGAAGCTTCAAGCCTCCTGCCATTACCGTGGCGGCAGGCTTTTTTAGTGATGGGTGTTCCCCGACGATTGCCGGCGCGGGAAAAGCCTCTTGGCACTTGGCGGGTCCGTTTCTAGCCTCGTCATCGGTGAAACTTGCCAAGGCTATAGCCATGCTGATGGCGATTGTATCGCCTGTTGCGGCGGCGGAAGCGATCACGCCGTGGCCAAAACACGACGTGATCGAAACTTGGCGCGTTGGCTCCGGTCTGCCCGACCAGCGGATGCGGGCGATTTGCCAAACCGACGACGGTTTTCTGTGGGTCGGCACCGCTCGCGGCTTGGTTCGTTTTGACGGTGTGAAATTCACCTCGGTTGGACTTCCGGGCGGACGCTCGGTGATGCGTCTCGGCGCGGCCACCGGCAATGGCCTTTGGATCGGTTGCACCGATGGCGCTTTGCTGTATGGCCGCGACGGCCGGTTTGCCGTTGCGATTCCTGCTGGCGACGATCTTTCGGATTTTGAGATTCTGGCCGAAGACAAGGACGGGCGATTGTGGATCACCACGTCGCGGTTCCAGGTTTTTTTGTGGGCCGACGACCAACTTCGTGACATGACCGGCATTTGGAAGAAACAAGGCGGCCCGGGCTCCGGCCAGGTGCGGGTGAATGCCGGGGGCGAGCCTATCGTCAACGGGTTCCATGGCATTTGGACCATCGTCGGCGAAACCTTGGTGCCGGTTCCCAATTTCCCCCGAGGTCGCTCCCGGGCACGGGGACGGCTTCTGGATCAGCGATGGCAGTGGCGTGCGGCGGTTGAAAGGAAGCACGTTGTCTCCCCCGGTGGGGCCGACATCATGGCAAGGCCGCAATCTGAGATTCGGCATCGAGGACCACGCGGGCAATCTGTGGCTGGCCACCGACGGCAACGGCATCCTGTGCTATCCCGCCCAAGGAACGTTCCGGCGTCTCGACGTGCGCGACGGCTTGTGCGGTGATTACGCGAGCTGCCTGTTCGTGGACCGGCAGGGAAACGTCTGGGTTGGCTCCGATGGCGGTGGCCTCAGCCGCGTTTCCCCGGCGTTGTTCGGCGTCGCCGGCCGCAGCGAAGGGCTCACGTCCGACCGCGTCACCGCGTTGCTCGCCGGACCCGCCGGTGCGCTGTGGATCGGCACCCATGGCGATGGCTTGAACTACTACGACGGCCGTAATTTCTCCCCGGTCGCCGGATTTCCTCCGACCGGTCGCGTCACCGCTTTGGCGGGAAATGACGGCGATCTCTGGATCGGCACGTCGGGCGGCTTGCTCCGCCGCCAGGCGGGAAAATTCCAGACGGTCGGTGGCTGGCCACGGGCTGGTGCGCCGGTCATCGCCCTGCACCGCGACCGGCGGGGCGACTTGTGGATCGGCCAACGCACCACCGGCACGGTGGCCGTGATGCGCGGTGGCCAGGCGCACGAGGTGAAACTCGGCGACCCGCGGCCGGAGACTGAGGTGAAGGCGTTTGCCGAAGACGCTGATGGCCGGATTTGGATCGGCACCGACGGCGCGGGACTGTTCGCGTGGCAGGGCGGAAAAGTCGTGCGCGTCGGTGAATTCACCGTCGTCCACGTCATCGCATGCGGTGCGGGCGGGATCGTTTGGGTCGCCACCGATGAAGGACTCGTGCGCATCGAGCCGGTCGGCAAGGACGGCTGGCGATGCGAGCGCGGCTGGGCCGATGGCGTTTTTCACGCACTGGCGATGGATGGCCCCGGAAGTCTTTGGGCAACGGATGAATCGGGGTTATGCCGTTTGCACGTCGAGGAGGAAGTGAAACCAGCGCGGGTGACGAGCTTCGGCAAAGGCGACGGTCTGCCCGGTCTCCAAGCTGCGGCCTACGGCTCGCCGCAATCCGCCCACAGTGGTGATGGCCGGCTGTGGTTCGCCACCACCGCGGGCGTGGTGATGGCTAATCCATCCCGTGAGTTTGCGAATGAAAAATGTCCGCCGGTGCTCATCGAGGAATTGCGAGTCAATGGCGCGACCCGCTGGACTCCGGCGAGTTCCAGCGTCCCAACCTTTCACAGTGGCGATCGCGGGTTTGATTTCAAGTTCACCGCCATCAATCTCCGCCACCCCGAACAACTTTCGTTTGTGACGCGCATTGATGGCGTGGACCGCGACTGGCGGGAACTGCGTGGCGCCCACTCGGTGTTTCACGCCACTCTGCCTCCGGGTGGACACCTGTTCCGGGTGAAGGTGCGGGATCGCAGCGGCCGCTGGAGCGACGAACAACAACTCGCGTTCCGCATCCTGCCGCCGCTGTGGCAGCGCGGATGGTTCATCGTAACCATCTCCGCGCTCGCCATTGCCTTCGCGGCAAGCCTCGCCTGGCTGGCCGGCCGCTGGCGGATTCGCCGCCAACTCGATCGCATCAAGCTGGAGCAGGCCGTCGCCAACGAACGTGCGCGAATCGCCCGCGACCTCCACGACCAACTCGGTTCCGGGCTTACCGAAATCGCTTTTCTCGGCGATGCCCTGCGCATGGATGCCGGACCGGCGGCCACCGATGCCGCGGAGGTTTCGTCCCGCGCCCGCGAGCTGACCCGCGCGATGGATGAAACCGTGTGGGCGCTTGAGCCACGGAATGACAACCTCGAAAGCCTGATCTCTTACCTGAGTCATGCGGTGCCCGGCTGGCTCCGCTCCAGCGGGCTGCGGTGCCGGTTGGATCTTCCCGACGAATCGCTGCGCTTCGGACTGACCACCCGCGTTCGCCAGCAGCTCTATCTCGCGTGCAAGGAAGCGGTGCACAACGCCGTGAAACATTCCCGCGCCTCCGAACTGTCCCTCGGCGTGAAAAAAGATGCCGGCGAGTTGGTCATCACCATCCAGGATAACGGCTGCGGTTTCGATCCCACCACGGTGCCGCCGGGCAACGGGCTCGCCAATCTCCGCGAGCGCCTCACCGATCTTGGCGGCGGCGCCACCATCGACAGCGTCCCCGGTCGCGGCACCGCCGTTGTGTTCCGCCTTCCCCTGCCCACATGAAAATCACCGTATCCATCGTTGATGACGACGACCGCCTGCGCACGAGCCTGCGCCGGTTGCTCGATCGTTGCGACGATTGCCAGTGCGTCAGCGACCACACCACCGGCAAGGAAGCAGTCGCCGCGTTGCCGTCCTTGCGACCGCGGGTCGTGTTGATGGACATCAATCTGCCCGGCATGGATGGCATCGAATGCGTCCGTCAGCTCAAGCCGCTGATGCCCGATACCGAGTTCATCATGCTGACGGTGTATGAGGACTCGGAGCGGATCTTCCAAGCACTGGCCGCGGGAGCGAGCGGTTACCTGCTCAAGCAGACCGAGTTTGGCGAAATCCACGACGCGATCCTCCAGGTCCACGCCGGCGGCGCGCCGATGTCCAGCCACATCGCGCGCAAGGTGGTGGCCGCCTTCCGCCCGGCGCCGCATCACGTTACCGGGCAGTTCCTCGATCTTACCGCGCGCGAAAGAGAAGTCCTCGAACTCCTCGCGCATGGCTTGCTGTACAAGGAAATCTCCGCGCAGCTCGGCGTCAGCTATAACACCGTCAACAACCATGTCCGCCACATTTACGAAAAGCTCCACGTCAATTCGCGCACCGAGGCGGTCGCCGCGTGGTTCGCTTCCGGCCGCGGCCGCCAACGCGGACAAAGGGGGAATGAATCATCCTGAGGCGGGGCACCGTTACTCAAGTGATCCCTTGGTTGAACAAATCGCCGGGGCGGTTACGCTTTGCCGTCCACAGGCATGAAGTCGTTGTTTGTTTTCACATTGTCCGGGGTGCTCGCCATTGGCGGGCTGCAGGCTCGTGAACCTGCCGCGACACCGGCGGATCTCGCCGCGTTGGAAAGCAAGGTGCGTGCGGTTTCGGCGAAGGCACTGCCCGCCACGGTGGCGTTGATTTCCGAGAAAACCGGTTCTTCCGGCTCCGGAGTGGTGGTGAATGAAGACGGTCTGATTCTCACCGCCGCGCATGTCATCCAGGGTTCGCCGGATGTGACGGTTGTTTTTCCCGATGGCAAACAAGCTCCCGGTAAAGTCCTCGGTGCGAATTATTCCAAGGATGCGGCGATGGTGCGGATCACGGAAAAAGGGAAGTGGCCGCATGTTTCGCTCGGCAGTTCTTCAGCGCTCCATGCGGGTGACTGGGTGGTTTCCCTCGGTCACAGCACGGGTTTTGATCCCGAGCGCACGCCGCCGGTGCGCTTCGGCCGGGTGATGTCGCTGGGTCCCGGAAATTTTCTAACAACCGACTGCACGCTCATCGGTGGCGATTCGGGCGGTCCGCTGTTCGATCTTTCCGGCAATCTCATTGGGATCCATTCATCCATCGGCCGGTCGTGGACGAATAACAACCACGCCGGCATCGAGGGTTACAAAGAGGACTGGGATCGAATGTTGGAAGGCGAGTCCTGGGGCACTCTGCAAATGAATCCACTGGCCAACCCCGACATGCCGGTGCTCGGCATCGGCATGGGATTGCATCGCGGCAAAGGCGTGCTCGTCGATGGCGTGGCCGCTTCTTCGCCTGCGGCCACCGCAGGAGTGCGCCGTGGCGACGTGATTGTGAAAATCGATTCCGATCTCGTGAATGACGGCGAGGATCTCCTGCAGTTGGTTGCAAAACGAAAACCCGGCGATACGGTCAAACTCGGCATCATCCGCGACGACCGGGCGATGGAATTTTCCGTCACACTGACCAGCCGCAAGGAACTGTACGAAGAATGAAGCAGATTTTTCCTGGCATGAAATTTCCCGCCCTCCTGTTGTTTCCACTCGCATGGGCCGTAGTTGCGCCCGCCCAGAACCAGCGCGAACCGGAGATTCCCTTGCAGCTTGCAGGGGAAGCGGAAGCGGTGGCGGCACAGGACACGCAGTTCAACCGCGCACTTGAACCATCACTCAAGGAAGCCGCACGCTCCACGGTTCGGATTTGGTCCGGCCGCAGGAAACTCGCGTATGGCACCGTGGTCGGAACCGGCACCACCATTCTCACCAAGTGGAGCCAGATCGCCAACCAACGGGACCGCCTGGTGGTGGATCCCGGCGATGGCTCGGCGCGCACGGTGATCATCAAAGGCGTTTACGAAGATGAGGACCTTGCGGTGCTTGAACTCGATTCCGGCAACCCGCTGGTTCCAGTGAAATGGGCGATGGACGTTCCTACGATCGGTTCCTTCATCGCCGCACCTCAGCCGGACGGACGTGCGGCGGGCTTCGGCGTCATCAGCGTGAACGAGCGCAATCTCCGGTTTACCGACAAGGCGTTTCTCGGGATCGAGGCGGACATCACTTATACCGGCAATGGCGTGCGGGTCGGCAAAGTCGAGGCGGACAGCGGCGCGTTCAAAGCAGGCCTGAGGACCGGGCACGTGCTGCTCAAATTCGAAGACCGCATCGTTTCGGGAGTGCTGGAACTGCGCAACGCGATGAATGGCCTCAAACCAGGAATGCGAATCAACGTGCTCGCCATGACCCCGGGCGGCGAAAAAACTTTCGAGGTCTTACTCGGCAGCGGCAAGGAAATGCAGCAATTCCCCGGCGACCGGCTGGCAGTCATGGAACGCATGGGCGGCCCGGTAAGCGCGGTGCGCGATGGTTTTCCCAACGCGGTGCAAACTGACATGCGCCTCGCGCCTGACGAAATGGGCGGCCCGGTCGTCGATCTCCAAGGGCGCGTGCTCGGGATCACCCTTGCGCGCGCGGACCGCACCCGCTCGTTTTTCATGCCCGCAACCGACATTATTGCCATGCTTGGTCGCCAGGCAAAAGGCCCCGACCTCGCGAAAACCCGCGTCGAGGAAGCCCCGCCGCTCGCCATGCGCATGCCGCGGGATCGCAACACACCAAAGCCGCCCCGACTTTCCCGTGGCCGGGCGCTCCGACATTTCGAGGAAATGGAAAGCCTGATGGATCATTTGGAAGACGAAATGAGTGCGCTGGAAATGGGACGGTGATTTCCGGCGTCGCAGCAGATTTTTTTGTCGCGGCCGCGGCATGATACCCTCGAAACGGCCAAGACTTCGGTGTTATCTTGCGCTTGATGCTCCACAACGCATTCGGCACCCGTCTCGATACCATTCGCACCACACCGCCGGATGACGCGACTCTCGCGATCAAAGCGGTAGACCTCGCCGCGGAATGGTTGCACCAGGCGAGGGAGACGATGCGCCATGACGAGCGCAAGCAGGCCGCGCAGCTTTCGCGCATGATGGACGACGCACCGGGTAAGGCGCTCACCTTGGCCATGGCCGACCAGGTCTTTCGCCCGCCATCGACGAGCCGGTCCGCGGAACGCTTCCGCGCATTGGTGAAGGACTATGGTGTTCCCGAATTCCTTCCCGCCCACGAACGGATCGGCATGAAAATCGGTGCCGCGGCCTCGGCGTTGGCACCGGGAATCGTGATGCCCATCGTCACCGCGAAACTGCGGCACGAAAGTGACTCCGTGATCCTGCCCGGCGAGGACGATCAACTTCAACCGCACCTCGAAGCGTGCCGCAAGGCAGGCATGAGAATGAACCTCAACCAACTCGGTGAGGCGATCCTCGGCGAGGGCGAGGCGGAAAAGCGCATGCAGGCGGTGATCCGCCGCATCGAGAGCCCGGATTGTGATTACCTTTCCGTGAAAATTTCCGCGATTTTCTCGCAGATCCATCTCGTGGCCCACGAAGAAACGGTGGAGAAAATCAAGGTCCGCCTGCGTCGTCTCTATCGTGCCGCGCAGCAACATTCCGTGCCCGATGGCAAAGGCGGAATCCGCGCGAAGTTCGTGAACCTCGACATGGAGGAATACCGCGATCTCGACCTGACCCGCGATGTGTTCACGCAAGTGCTCGACGAACCGGAGTTCATGCACGTCGAAGCAGGCATCGTGCTCCAGGCATATCTTCCTGATTCATGGCCGGTGCAAAAAGAACTCAATGAGTGGGCGGCCGGTCGTGTTTCACGCGGCGGCGCGGGCATCAAGATTCGCATCGTCAAGGGCGCGAATCTGGCAATGGAAAAGGTCGAGGCGGAAATACATGGTTGGCCGCAAGCTCCCTATCCGACGAAGGAAGAGGCAGACGCGAACTTCAAGCGCATGCTTCACGAGGGCTGCAAACCGGAGAACGCGAAACACGTCCGCATCGGCGTCGCCTCACATAATTTGTTCGACCTTGCCTATGCCATGCTGCTGCGCACCCGCGAGGGCGTGGCGGACCGCATCGAGTTTGAGATGCTCGAAGGCATGGCCAACCACCAAGCGCGGGTGGTGAACGAAGCCGCCGGCGGTTTGTTGCTCTACGCGCCCGTCGTTTCCCGCGATGACTTCCACAGCGCCATCGCCTACCTCGTCCGCCGCCTTGATGAAAACACTTCGCCGGAAAATTTCCTGCACGATCTGTTCGGCATGCAGCCCGGTGATGCCGCATGGGTGAACCAACGTGATCGCTTCCTGCGCGCTCATGCCCGCAAGGATGAGGTGTTCTACGGTGCGCGTCGTACTCAGGATCGCTCCACTGAAATACCTCCGGTGCTTGCGGTGGATGCGCTGTTTCACAACGAAGCCGACACGGATTTTTCACTGCCCGCAAATATCGCCTGGATCCGCGGCAAAGTGAACGCACTCGCGTCGTCATCGCGACCAATGCTGCCCATCTGCCTTGGCGGACAGATCGTTCCCGGTGCCGTCGAAGCGATTGGCCGCGATCCTTCGCGGCCGGGCGAAAACGCGTTCGGTTACACCCTCGCGGATTCCGCGCAAATCGAGACGGCGCTCGCCACCGCCGAAGCCGCGCGCGGTTCATGGCAGGCACTCGGCACCGCCGGCCGCTCCGCCATCCTGCGCAACTGCGCCGCCGTCATTGCGGCACGCCGCGGCGACTTCATCGCATCGATGGTCATGGATTCCGGGAAGGCCGCGGGCGAAGGCGATGTCGAGGTTTCTGAAGCCATCGATTTCGCGAACTACTATGCGCGTGGTTTTTCCGATCCGGCTTTTATCGACGGCAGCGTGTTCACGCCGCTGGGCACGGTGGTCGTCACGCCACCATGGAATTTCCCGGTTGCGATTCCCTGTGGCGGCGTGCTGGCCGCGCTGATGGCGGGCAACACCGTCATTTTCAAACCCGCCCCGTCCGCCATGCACACCGGTTGGTTGCTTGCCGAAACCCTGTGGGACGCCGGCGTGCCGCGCGATGCGCTCCAGCTTCTCGCCTGCGATTCCTCACTCGGGAAACAACTGCTCACCGATCCCCGATGCAATGGCGTGATTCTCACCGGTTCCTGGAATACCGCGCGCATGTTCCTCGATTGGCAGCCGGAGATGAAACTCTTTGCGGAAACCTCCGGGAAAAACGCGCTCATCGTCACCGCCGCCGCCGATCCGGACCAAGCGGTGAAAGACTTGGTGCGTTCCGCGTTCGGACACTCCGGCCAAAAATGCTCGGCGGCTTCGCTCGGGATCATCGAGGCCGAGGTCTATGATAACTCCGGTTTTTTCCGCCAACTCAAGGACGCCGCGGCATCGCTCACCGTCGGCAGCGCGTGGCAGTTCGATTCCGTGGTCACACCTACGGCGGTTGCCGTAAATGACCGCCTCCAACGCGGACTCACCTCGCTCGACGATGGCGAGGAATGGCTGCTTGAACCGAAATTGGCCGGTGGCAACCCGCAGCTTTGGAGCCCGGGCATTCGCATCGGGGTGAAACCGGAAAGTTGGTACTGGAAAACCGAATGTTTCGGCCCGGTGCTGGGACTCCTCCGAGCTGATAATCTTGACCACGCCATCCGCATCCAGAACGCGTCTGATTTCGGCCTCACCGGCGGCATCCACTCGCTCGATCCCCGTGAGATTGACGAGTGGAAACAACGCGTCGAAGTCGGCAATGCCTACGTCAACCGGCCGATCACCGGCGCAATCGTCCGCCGCCAACCGTTCGGCGGCTGGAAGCATTCTTCGTTCGGCCCGGGTGCCAAAGCCGGTGGACCGAACTACTGCCAACTCTTCGGCACGTGGGAGAATCACTCGTTGCCGAAAAGGCCCGCGGACCTGTCGCCAAGCGTGAAAAACAAGCTGGCAGATCTCGTTGTCACGTTTCCCGGTTCCGCCGCCGAACTTACTGCCGCCGCCGCCAGTGATGCCGCCGCGTGGAAATCAGAATTTGGCGTCGATCACGATCCCAGCGCACTCTTCTGTGAGTCCAACATTTTCCGTTATCGTCCGTTCGCCGCCAGCATTGTCCGCGCGGACGCCATGAGCGACGCGGAACTTGCCCGTGTGGTTCTTTCCGCTGCCATCACCGGCACGCGATTGGAAATCTCCAGCAAGCAACCACGTCCCGCATTCCCCGACGCAATCGTCGAAACCGAGGAAGCATTCGTTGCCCGCATCACTGGCACGAAACTCCCGTGGCAGGGATTGCGCACGGTAAATGCCTCGCCCGCGCTGCACACCGCCGCGGCAAAATCCGGCCTGCGCCTGGTCACCGGGCCGATTCTCCTGAATGGTCGCATCGAGTTGCTCTGGTTGCTGCGCGAACAATCCGTGACCACCACGCTGCATCGTTACGGCAATATCGTGCCGACGCCCGAACAACTCGGCTTGCGGTGAATCAAGGATCGGGTTGGAAATGCCATGGGCGATCTGTTAGAACATCACCGTTTCATGAACCGGCCATCGGAACGATGGCGGCGGCGGGAGCCCGGCTCATTCCGCCCATTGACTTCCGGGGCATTTCCATCCACAACGCGCCCGTGACCGTTTCCCCGTCCACCATGCTACGAGCGCTCCACGCCGCCAAATGGCGCGCGTGCGGCTGCGGTTGGTGGATGGAAATTTTGTCCTGAAACCAATTTCCGCGGCCCTCGCAGGCGGGTCGCGGACCGGAAATGTGAGGCACGGGTTTCACTGGATTTTCCGGAATCGTTTCTCTCGCAGGCGGGCCGCCGGGAATTCCCGATCCCCGATCCCATGCAATCAAACGATTCCGATATCCGGTGCGGCGTGATTCTCATGCTGCTGTCCGTCCTGTTTTTCTCCGCGAACACGCTGGTGATCCGCTGGGCGTCGCTCCACGCACCCGGAGCGGATGGTTGGAACGCAACCATTTACCGCGGCGCGGTCGGGCTGGTGATCATCTTGGCGGTTTATGGAAACGGGCGTGGCTTCAACCCGCGCGGCTTGCTCGCCAACCGATTGGTGATTGTGCGCGGAATTATCGGCGCGATCGGGCTGGCGGCATTTTACATCACCATCGGCGCGCTCGGCGCATCGCGGGCGGTGGTGGTGAATCTGAGTTATCCGGTATTCGCCACATTGCTTGCGGTGCCGGTGCTCGGTGAACGTGTTTCAACCCGCGCGCTGGTTTGGATCCTGATCGGTTTTGGCGGACTTGTCGGATTTGTCGGCGGCGGCTCTACCCAGGGAATTTCCGGTTATGATCTCGTCGGCGTAAGCGGTGCCGTCTCCGCCGGCCTAGTCGTTGTGCTCGTCCGGAAACTCATCCGGACCCAGCATCCGGCGACAATTTATGGCTCGCAATGTGTGTTCGGAATTTTGCTCGCGTTGCCATTCGGCTGGCAGAATTTCGACAAGCTGCCGTGGCAAGGCCACCTCGCGTTGGCGGGTGCGGCAGTGCTCGTCACGTGCGGCCAATTGCTGATGACTTTCGGTTTCCGGCTCCTTTCCGTAAGCCGCGGCTCGGCGATCCAGATGCTGCTTCCGGTCATCACCGCGTGTGGCGGATACTTGTTTTTCGGCGAACATTTCGGCATCGCGGAATATGCGTGGGCGGTGTTGATCCTTTTTGCGACGTGGAAAGTCACGCGTTCCCCGCAACCGCCGCGCACAGATGGCGCTTGAACGGAATGGCTCCGCCGCCTAGTTGGGGCGCGCATGCATGCTTACGAGAAAATCCCCTTGTTCCACGCCGGTCTGGTTCTCGGCCTGTTTCTCGTGGTCGCGCATGCGCTCATGTTGGTGAAACCAGCCACCGCGCAGAGTTTCTTCAAAACATTCCCGCGCAATACGACCTGGGGACAGATTCTGCTCGGCCTCGGGCTGGCTTGGTTCTGGCTCCTGATCGCTCCGCCTGGCACGGGCACGCTCAGCGCACTGGCAATGGACTTGGGCGATTTCAACAATCTCAAACCGCTGCTCCGCATTATCGTGCCGGTCGCCATGGTACTCGTTACCATCAGCGTGCGTGATTTCCTCGCCGTCCGCGCACTCGGCTTGCTCGGCCTGATGCTCGCCGCGCCTTTTCTGGACGCCGCGTTTCTCAAAGACCCGCAATCCCGGCTGCTCATCCCGATCTACATTTACGCGATGCTAACCGCCTCGTTGTTTTTAGTCGGCATGCCGTATCTGTTCCGCGATGCCGTGACGTGGGTGACCGCGGAATCCAAACGCTGGACCGCGCTTGCCACTGGCGGCCTGCTCTATGGCGCGGCGATCCTCATTTGCGCATTCGTTTTCTGGCGCGGATATTGATTTTTTTCGCTCAGCCATCGGGATTAATCCGACTTGCAAAATAATCAGACCAGTCTAGTCTGTCCAAATGAAAATGGTTGGTCTATACGACGCAAAATCCAAACTTTCGGCACTCATCGCCGAACTGGAAACCGGCAAGAAACCGATCGCGATCACCCGCCACGGACGCATTGTGGCGGAAATCCATCCGCATCAGCCGGGGCATCTACCCCAACGTGGATTTCTGAAATCCAATGACTTCCACATTGCTGCGGACTTTGATGAGCCGGAAACCGGCTTCGAGGATTTTTTCGAAAAACCCACCTCCATTCCCCGCGTTGCTGAAGAACCCAACCAATATCGCGTCTGATGGACCATCTTCTCGATACCTGCGCATTGATTTTCTTTCTCGAAGATCATCCCCGCCTGCCGGAAGCCTCCGCCCGCAGGATTGAAGACGCGAGTTCGCGATCTTTCGTCTCGCTCGCCAGCCTATGGGAGATCGCTATCAAAACCGCCATCGGAAAGCTGCGCGTGGATTACGCGAACCGGCCGGATTTACCTGACTTGCTGATCGGAAATGGTTTCGAAGTCATTCCGCCGTCATGGGAAACAATGCGCCGCGCCGCGTTCCTGCCGCAGCACCACCGCGATCCCTTCGACCGGCTTCTCATCGCCGAGTCCCAGCTCCGCGGCCTGCCCGTCATTTCCTGCGATGACAAACTCGACGCCTACGGAATCACGCGGCTGTGGAACTGATGAATCGCGAGCCCTGAGGAGCCGAATCAGTAAATCGGCGCACCGGATGTGTCAGCGCCGCTGTCGTAAGAACCGCCGCCACCACCACCACTGCGGGTCACCTTGTTGGAAGCTTTTTCCATCCCCTCACCGGCGATGCGCATGTCGCGCCCAAGGCCGATGACCGAATTGCAGGAAGTCGCGGCCACCGCGCATGCGGCGAGTGCAAGCAAAGCGAAAATCTTCATCACTAGGGAAAATATCCCGCTGACTCCACCGGGCAAGCGGATTTTGTAAGCAAACCTAAATAATCTCCGTGCGCGCCGAATCCGCAGTGGCAAGACTCGCCCGTTTGACTTATGGGTCCTCTGCCGATGCCGTCACGCCAGAATCACAACGAGCCGCGGGTGCGCACGGCAGCATCCGCCCGCCCGGGGTTTTTCTCCCTGCTGTTTTTCTGGCCGTTCCATCTGGTGACGTTCCTGACCCGGCGGCTGCGCCTGTTCCCGAAAATCCTGTTCCGGCTTGCCGGATATCCCGCCGCATTCGCGTCCTATGGCATTCTCCTCTTCGCCCTCGTTTACGGCTGGCGTGCCTCGGAGTTTGATCTGAACCGCCTGCACGCGATGCCCGAACGCACCATCGTGCGCGACCGGATGGGCGAGGAAGTTGGCCGCATCCATGGCGAAAAGCGATCGATCGTGCCGCTGCACCAAGTTTCCGAGCACTTCCGCAAGGCAATCATCGCTCGTGAAGATGAACGATTTTATCATCACTTCGCATTCGATATTTTGGGCATTGGTCGTGCCGTCATGAAAAACCTCGAGGGGAAACGCGAGGGTGCCTCCACCATCACGCAGCAACTCGCGTCCGATATTTTCCAACTCAAGGAAGGCGAAAAGCGCGGCCAAACGACACGCCAGATCGACCGCAAACTGCTGGAAATCGCCCTCGCCATTCGCATCGAATGGGCGCTGGAAAAAGACGAGATTCTCGAAGCCTACATCAACCAGATCAACTGGGGTCGGCAAATCAGGGGCGTCAGCGAAGCGTCGCGCATCTATTTCGAAAAACATCCATCGGAACTCACGCTGTCTCAATCCGCGCTGCTCGCTGGCATCGTCCGCGGGCCGGATTCGTTCAATCCGTTCAAATCAATCGAGAAGGCCACGCGCGAACGCGACACCACGCTCGATCGCATGGTCGCCGCGGAAATCCTCACCAAGGAGGAAGCCGAGGCAGCGAAGAAGGACAAGATCATCGTCCGGCCGGCCGGTCGTCGCGACTCGAAGGAATCCTACGCGATGGATGCCATCCGGCGCGAACTCGACATCATTCTCGAAAAGGAAAACATCGAACTCGGCGGCCTGGAAATCATCACGACGATCGACAAACGCATGCAGGAAACCGCCGAGGCCGCGTTGGAAAAAAAACTCGCGTCAGTAGAAAAATATAGCGGATACGACCATCAAACCCGCACCGCATGGCAGAAAAAACCCGAGGAGGAGCGCAGCGAACCAGCGTACATCCAAGGCGCGGCCGCTGTCCTCGAAAACCGCACCGGTGCCGTGCTCGCGATTGTCGGTGGTCGCGATGCGAGTGAATCCCGCTTCAACCGCGCCACCGATGCCTACCGGCAGATCGGTTCGATTTTCAAACCGTTCGTTTACATGGCCGCCTTCGATGCCGGTCTCGGACCCGGCTCGCTCGTCGATGACAGTCCGATTCAGCCCGGCGAAATCCGCGGTGGCGGACGCTGGCGACCGAAAAACTCGGACGGCAGCTACGGCGGTGCCATGCCCGCTGCTTACGGCCTCATCCGCTCGCGCAACACGATGTCCGTGCGCGTCGGCAATTTTGCGGGCATCAAGGCGCTCAAGGATCTCGTCGCCCGCGCCGGGTTCGACACACCAATGCCCGCCAAGCCCACCTCCTTTCTCGGCGCATGGGAGGCCACTCCGCTGGAAGTCGCCAGTGCCTACACGATTTTTCCCAACAGCGGCGAACGTCCCCGGCCCTACCTCATTTCCCAAATCAAGGACCGCCGGGGGAACATTCTCTTCCGCAATCTGCCGCTGCCTTACCGCATCGCGGACGAGCACTCGGCCCGCAGTGTTTCGCGGATTCTCACCGAAGTCGCCACCCGCGGCACCGCCTCTTCCGTGAAGCGTCTTGGCTTCGATAAACCCTGCGCCGGAAAAACCGGCACCACCAATGATTACAAAGACGCCTGGTTCGCCGGCTATACCTCCACGCTCACCTGCGCCGTGTGGGTCGGCCTCGACACGCCGAAAACCACCATCCACCGCGGCTTCGGCTCCACTCTCGCGCTCCCGATCTGGGTGGACATCATGAAAACCGCGCACCGCCTCGGCTACAAAGCCGGGAAACTCGGCGTGCAAGGCAAGGTCGTCAGCGCCGAGCTTTGCCGGCTTTCCGGCAAGCGTTCCACAGCCGGTTGTCGTGAAGCCGGCACCACCTTCATGGACATCGTTTCCGCCGATGTCGCTCCCGATGGAAATGACTTTTGCCCGATCCATCCCGCCAAGGCAATTGCCGTGGATCCAAACGCCAAGCCCGCCGACAACTCCCCGGAATCCGCCCAACCGCCGCGCGCCCGCGTCGTCGGCCCGGACCCGAACGCACCTGCCGCAGAACCCGCCCTTCGCGCCCTGCCCGTCGAAGACGAATTCGTCGATGACCCCGACCCGCCGCTCCGCGCCCTGCCGGTGGAGTGATAACCGTGGGGGCGATCACCGGTCGCCCTTCTACACAAAAAAACCATGCCCCGCCCTTCCCGATTCCTTCTTCCCATCCTCGGCCTGCTCTGCCTCTGCGCCATCGCCTTCTTTCTCATCCGGGCGGAAAAAAACCCCATCGGAAAACGCGCGGAAACCACCTTCCTCAATTCCATCATTCGCCCTTTCCGCAAGGAACGCCCGCCACGCCCCTCCCGCCCGCTCACCCGCGAGGAAACCCAACGCGCCGAAGCAACTGGCCGCGAGTGGACCAAAAAATTCTCCGCCCGCTTTCCCGAACTCCACGTCGATTGGCGGGAAATTCCCGACGAGCAAAACGGCTATCTCACCCTTTTCCGCTTCGCCAAACAACCGCCCCATCCCTTGCCGACTTCAGAGGAAATTCAAGCCTGCCTCGCTCCCTGGAATCCGGAAAAAGCCCGCGAACTCCTCGCCAAACACGCCGCCGTCCTCGCGGAAGTCCGCCGTATTTCCGCGCTCCCGCCCGGTTCTTCCGCACCCACGATTCCCGAAAATCCCACCGGCTTCGTCAATGCGCGACCCATCAAACAAAGCACTGATCTCCTGCGCATTTCCGCCCGGCTCGCCGCCACGGAAAACGACGCAATCACCGCCCTTTCGGAAACCACCGCCGCGTGGAATCTCTCTTCCATTCTCCACCATGTGGACGCCGGCACGCTGCTTGGCGAAACGGTTTCAGTCCTCGTCGATCTGGGCATCCAGAAAACCATTGTCGCGGAGATCCTGCCCGCTCTCGGCAAGGAAGTGGATCTTGCGTCGTGGAGGAAACTCATCGCTCGTCATCCACGGAGTGCCACCGCGCTGGCAGACGTAATGCGCGGGGAATGGAATACTACCACTAATCTGCTTCACTTCTCGTTGATTCAGGATCACCTCTCCGGAAATCTCTCCGATCCCGAACCCACTGCCACGGCCATCGCCTACTCCTTCGCGAAAACCATCCGCGCCCTGCGGGAAGATTCCCGGTCTGTTGCAGGTGAAAAACCACCGACGTTCTCCGGCCTTTCCCCGGAAGGAAATGAATACGCCCTCACCCTCACCACCGGACTGAACGCGTGGGGCAAAGGCTACCAACGCGCCGCTTCCATCCACGCCCTCCGCCTCGCCGCCCTCGATCTCCTCATACTCGAAAAATCCGGCACCGCCCTCACCGCCGAGATCACCGGAAAAATTTCTCCCGAGCCCGCGACTGGCAGACCTTTCGTCTTCGACGCCTCTACGCGCATTCTTTCTCCGCCAGCCGGCAGCGACGTGCCGGAAGATGTGGAACCGGTAAAATTCCCATGGTGATCTCCCTTGCCGTTTCATCCACCTGATGTCCACTTGGAAGCCCATCACCCCGCCGCCATTCTGGAAACGCTGGCTGCCGGCATGGTCGCATGGGCCGGTCAAAGCGATGTTCATCGCCGGGATTTGCGCGGCGGCCATCGCACTTGCGGGGGCTCTTTTTTACTACCTGCTCGCTTCCCGTTATGATCTGGCGAAAGTCGCGGAGCTGCCCGCCGACCCGACGTTCTACGACCGCAAGGGGCGCGAATTGAAAACCGTCGGTTCAAGCAACCAACTCGCGGACCGCGCGGAAATCCCCGGGTTCCTCGTCAAAGCCCTGATGGCCCGCGAAGACGCCCGCTTTTTCGAGCACAACGGCGTTGATTTCCGCGGCTTGGCGCGGGCGACCTTGCGCAACCTCAAGGACCGCGATTTCACCCAGGGCGCCTCCACCCTGACGATGCAGCTCGCGAAAAACACCTACGACAACCGCGCCGATTCGATCCACCGCAAGCTGCTCGAAATGGCCATCGCCCTGCGTATCGAGCGCCGCTACCGCAAAGACGAAATCCTCACCCACTACCTCAACCGGATTTACTTCGGCTCAGGCGCGAACGGCATTAACCAAGCGGCATGGATCTATTTCGGGAAAAACCCGGCGGAACTCAGCCCCGGCGAATGCGCACTGCTGGCCGGCATCATCCGCGGACCGCACATTTTCTCCCCCCGGCGCCGCCCACAAGCCGCGCTCGAACAGCGCCGGCAAACCCTCGCCAACATGCTGCGCATGGGGTTCATCACCCAGGCCGACCACGATGCCGCCGTCGCCGAACCACTGCGCCTTGCCGACAACGAAGATGCCGATTCCCAAACCTCTTACGCGATCCAGGCCGCCCGGCGCGAACTGACACGCATTCTGGAAGACCGCAGTTTCTCCGATGTCGGCTTGAAAGTCCATACCACGCTTGATGCCGCATGGCAGGCCCGGTTGGAAGACGAACTCAATCATGCCGTCGCCGATCTCGAATCCGAGAAATCATGGCGCCACCCCTTGCCCGCCACGTTCCAGCGGGGTGAAGAAACCTCCTACCTTCAATACGCCGCCATCACTACGGAAACCAAAACCGGCGGCGTTCTCGCCCTCATCGGCGGCCGGGATTTCACCCACTCGCGCTTCGACCGCACCCGCTCGCGCCGGGATCTCGGTTCCGCCTTCGAACCATTCATCGCCGCAGCAGCCGCCGAACGCGGCAAGCTCGTCATCCCCGGCCAACCTGTGCAAACCGGCCGCCAGATCGGGCCGGAGGAAGTCGCGCGGCTCGCCAAACGCTGCGGCCTCGACGGCGATTCCCGCGAAACCGAAGATCTGTTCCGCGGTGCCGTAACCGCCAGCCCGCGCGAAATGGCCGTCGGCCTGGCAACCTTGGGCAATGCCGGCAAACGCCCGGCGTTGCATTTCATCCGCCGGATCATCGACGAATCCGGCCGGGAAATTTACCAAGCCACTACCACCAGCAAACCTGCCCTCAGCGCGGCTGCCGCCAAAGACGCGCTCAGCGTGCTCCGCCGCCGCGCCGGGACCCGCGTCTTCACCGGCGCAACCGGCTCCGAGCGCGATGCCTGGATGCTGCGCCTCGGCCCCACCGGCTCCACCGCCGTCTGGCTCGGCTTCGACCAGCCCGCCGTCATCGCGCCCGAAAAACGCCTGCGCGGTTTGCTTGATGAATTCGTCGAGCGCCTCGGCAATGAATGATTGGCATTGTATTTACATTTCGAGCTTGCGTCTCTGGCCTTTGGGCCGTATTTGGTGGAAGATTTCATCGCTCTCATGTTTTTTCAAAAATCCTCATCTGCCCCCGCCCGGACCAACCGCGGTTTCGCGCTGGTCATCACGTTGAGCCTCATGATGCTGATCGCGCTGATCGCCGTCGCACTCCTGTCGCTGAGCACCATCGCCCTCCGCGGCGGAAATGATGGTGCCATTGCCCGCGCCAATGCCCGCATGGCCCTTATCCTCGCCATTGGCCAGCTCCAAAAACACACAGGCCCCGACCAACGCGTCACGGCAACCGCAGCGATCCTGGGGGCTCCGGGAAACACCAAACCGTCCAATGACAGCGCCACAGCAGATGACGTGGAAAACCCACACTGGGTGGGCGTTTGGCGCACCGACCGCCTCAACGGTGAGACGAATCCGACATTCACGCCCCTGATTTATCGTGAAATCGTAAACCCGAAGTCAGATCAACAACCTCCGGCAGATCCGTCTTCGAAATGGGACTCGATCACCGATCGGCGTTCGGATGAAGGAATAACCTATAAAGCGGAGAGCCAAGTCATCCTTTGGCTCGTCAGCAATCCCAATTCCAATCCGCAAACTATCCTTAACCCGATGCAGGAATTACCGGGCAAGGATGCGGTGATGATCCTAGGCAACGAGAGTGCAGACGATAAATTTCGGGTTAATGTTCCGAAAATTCTCCTCACAAACGACAAAGCCCAAGTGGCGGGTTCGCTTGCTTGGTGGACGAGCGACGAGTCGGTTAAAGCCCGCTTCGACCTGAAAGTCCCCCAAGTAGCCCCGGCGAAGGAATTTTCCGGATTGGTGCCGCCGGTGTTCGGGATCCAGCAGGTCGAGGGGCTGGAGGGCTACGAAACCGTTACACCCGCGGAGGCTGAAAAAGTGGTTTCCGCCAAATCCATGGAACTTTTGGAAAACCGAATGCCAGAAGTGCTGACCACTGGCAAAGAGCGGTTCCACGCCGTCACGGTAAACTCAATGGGCGTCTTGGCGGATTCCCTGAACGGCGGCTTGAAGCGCGATCTCGGCACGATTTTGCGCACCGGAGAAGCCGCTGAACTGGGACAGCCCGACACCAACAGTACGTATCGACCCAAGATCGACGCCAACACGCCTGTTTTCAACACGCTCTCACTGCGTCACATCGGCCCGAAATTTGGATTGCTGATGTCGTGGGCCGGTCTTGCCGAAGACGTTTCCGCGACGGACCCGCCCGAACTTAAACCGCAAAAAGCCACGAGCCGCGCGAATCTGATGAGGAACGTTTATGAGTGGGGAAATTCTGGTCATTACTCCGCCGGGATCGACCTGAAAAATCAGAATCAGGTGGGCATTCATCCGGTTCTTGTGGACGCGAGCATCTCGTATGGTGCCTCGCTTTATAAAAACCCGGCGACCGAAACGAATTATGGCATCCGTCTCCATTACAGCCCGCATATTGTCATCTGGAACCCTTATAATGTAAGGTTGAAAGAAACGGATTATGCTGTGCAGCTTTCCATGTTGTCCAATATTGAGGTCGTTGCGATCCGGAAAGACAATGGAACTCAATATAAATTGACGGCGTCCCGCAATTCTCCGAACCTCAAGCTTCTCGAAAATGATGCGAATCGCAACAGCCCGTTCCGCCCTTCATTTTTACTTAAGGGTGTGACGCTTGAGCCAGGGGAAGCTTTGTTGTTCACCTGCCCGCAGGGGCACAAAAAATGGGGCGACGCCACAACCGCAAACAATGCCACCTTGGACTATTTTCCGCTGGTTGCCAATGCTTCCCAACCGTTGAATGGCAGTTTTTATTTTGATATCCAGCCCACAAGTGGAACTTGGTATCCCATTCCAGCCGCCGCCCGTGACCTGCTGAATTATGTCATCTGGACGCCCTTCTCCACTGGCGACTACACCATTCATACATGGGCGAAGCTCGGGATCGCAAAGGATTCCAACGCGAGTTGCAAAGCAGGCTGGCTCGATGAAAACAAAATCGAACCACTGCAATTTGTTACCGAAACGGAAGACGGTGCCCACGCCTCGAACGCCCCCTGCTTTGGAAACGCCCTGGCAGCCGGTGCCGTTCCCAACGATGTCGCTTTGCTTGGACTAACCCCCGGCGATCCGGGCGGGATGCCGTCAAACGATTGGTTTCCCTTCATCCGGCAAAAATTCGGCAGGCGCCTCATGTGGCTGACTGAAAACAGCCGGAACTTGATTTCAATTGGAAATGTCAAACCGCCCTATTACGATTACAACCTCATCGCCAGTCACAATCTCAGGGCGGGTTGGTCCATGCGCTCGGTTGCCGAAAACGTTTATCGAATCGGCGGCGTGTCACAGCAATATGGCTGGCAGATTTTCGGACAGCGGAGCGACGATCCGTATTATTGGAGCTGGGATGATTCTTCATTGCTGCCGGATGCCAGTACTGGGAAAAACCGGGTCTCGCCATTCGGAGCACCCGCAAGTTTCGGCGCCGCCGTTTATCCCTTGTTCCAAATTCCCAGCGTCGAGACACCATTGCTGTCCCTTGGCATGCTGCAGCATGTCCCGCTCTCTCCGCTGCGCTGGCATCCTAGTTATGCGATTGGCAACAGTTTGGCTGATCCGCGCGTGCCCCGTGACAAAACGACAAATTTCGTGAAAGCCGCGGATTGGACTTTTGGCGGCGGAAACCATGCGAAGGATTGGAACATTACCCGCCAACTTAGACCCGATCCGACCCTGAGTCTACAGAATTGGCATTACGACCTTTCTTATGAAGCGAATCATGAACTGTGGAACCACTACTTCATCTCCTCGCTGCCTGAGCAACTCCCCACTTCCGCTCCCCTGCCGAACCCTCGGATCCAGCCCCGCGCTGATCTGGAGTTGCCGGAAGTCCGCGCGGATCTCGACGATCCGAACCGGGCGGCAAAACAACTCATGATCGCCGGCGCGTTCAATGTGAACTCAGCGTCGGTGGATGCGTGGGAAGCATTGCTCACATCATTTTCGGCCAATCCCAATCTCGTCATCGAAGGCAATGACGGAGAAAAGATCGACGCCACCAACGTGTTCTCACGGCTGCTCAGCCCTTACGATGAAAATGCCAATGGCGTGGGATTTTCCGACCAGTCCATGTGGAACGGCTATCGCAAGTTGACGCCGCTGCAAATCGAGCGGTTGGCGGAAGAAATTGTGAAGCAAGTAAAGATCCGCGGCCCGTTTCTCTCCGTGGCGGACTTCATCAATCGCCGGCTCGTTGGACCGGAGGACGAAGATGAAGAAACCGGCCTGAAAGGGGCATTGCAGGCCGCGATCGATGCAACGGAAATTAACAAGTCCATCACTGAGCAGTTTCCAATCGCAAAAACGGAGTACCGGGCAGGCCACCCGCCTAACTCGGACCAAGTGTCCTATAACGGAAACTACCCTGACGTGAGGTATCCCATGCCACCAGGGAGCGTTGGCTATAGCAGAGAATTCGGCCGGAAACCGGACCATATGCATTGGCCGGAAAGCAAGCTCACTGGTGCGCCTGGATTCCTTACCCAAGCCGATGTCTTGCAAAAGCTCGGACCCGTGCTGACTGCCCGCGGTGATACTTTCGTCATCCGCGCCTACGGCGAATCCAGAGATCCCGTGACCGGAGCAATTCGCGCCTCCGCGCGCCTTGAGGCTGTCGTTCAACGAATGCCCGATCCGATGGTGCCGGACCCGGCCACCGGGGGCCTTGATCCGTTGCCGCCCGCATCCCCTGCCGATCTTGATTGGGGCCGCCGGTTCGTCATTCAGTCCGTCCGCTGGCTACAACCAAATGAAGTATGAAGAATTCCATTGTTCTGATCGCTGCCTTGATTTTCACCACCGGCGCTTTCAGCCGTGCGCAGGAGTCCTCCGAATCCAAAAAACTCCAACGGACGGTGCGCTTGCTGGTAGTCGGCAGCCATCCCCGCCCCATCTTCGAATTACACGGTGGTGAAATTGTTGAGGCAACTCCGCCGACTGCGGAAATTCCGCCGCGGCAAATTGAATTGATTTCCCCGAAAAAAGGCCGCGACGACGACGGTGATTCAGCCGGGACATTCAGTCCCAACCTGAATCGCATTACGATCATCGATGGAGTGAAATCCGGCGACAACCTCAAGCTGCGGCTCTCGCGGCCGAACTTGCCCGGGGAAAATCTCGAAACCACTTGTGATCTCGGTCGCGAGCAATGGCCGCTGATTATTATCTCGCGGAGTCCCGGGCCGGAAGGCTGGAACAAGCCTTTAACCAAAATTCTCGATCTCTCGGCGGTGAATTTGCCGGCGCGGCGCGCGTTGTTCGTCAACCTGACACCCCTGCGGTACCGCGCCGCATTTGACAGTCAGTTGGGAGAAATCGCGGCCAATGATTTGCATTCCTTCACGCTCGCCAATGGGGATGCGCCGGTGCGTTTCCGCATCGATGCCGTGGGCGCGAACGGCCAAACCAAAACAATGTTGAATTCCAGTTATCGAGTTCCCGCGACCGACAGACTCCTGCTGGTGGCGTTTCCCGACAACCTCGCGATGGGACCGGTGCCGGTCGGAATTCAGATTCTTACCGACCCGGCCAACCCAACCAAAGAACGGATGAAATCCGCGCACAAAAATGGCCCCGGCGAGGCTGGTTCCGGCGGCTGATCGCTTCGCCGCTGGTGACGGCCGAAAACATCAGACAATCGGAGGGTCTGGTTGAAGGATTGCCAATCACCGGGTGGCAGGCATGATGCGCCGCGCCGATGGCAAGCACCGAAACCACCACTGCGGAAGCCGCGAATTCCCGTCCGGGAATTCGCCACGATATTGCCGCTCTGGTCAAAGTACGGCTGAATTTCTTCGTCCTCATCACCACCTTTTTCGGCTTCATTCTCGCCGCGCGCGGTTCGGAAATCGATTGGATGTTGTTGGTCCACACACTGCTTGGCACCGCGGCGGCGGCCTTCGGCTCGTCCGCGTTCAACCAGCTCATGGAGATCGATCTCGATGCGCGGATGAAACGCACCGCGGATCGTCCGCTGCCATCCCGCCGCATGGGCGCGGTGACCGCGTTTGGCATCGGCTGGGTGCTTTCAGCCCTCGGCATTCTCCACCTCGCCATTCAGGTGAATCACGCCGCCGCTTATCTCGCCGCTGCGACGATTGGCATTTACGTATTCGTTTACACGCCGATGAAGCGCGCCAGTTCGCTCAACACGTTGGTCGGTGCCGTTCCCGGGGCAATTCCGCCGGTGATCGGCTGGATGGGTGCGGGCGGAAAACCGGGCATTGAGGCTGCGTTTCTCTTCGCTCTTTTGTTCCTCTGGCAACTTCCGCACTTCGTCGCGATCAACTGGCTTTGCCGGGAGGAATACGAAGCCGCCGGACACAAAATGTGGTCGAATGGCGACGTCAGCGGAAAACGCAGCGCGAAACTCTGCGTGATTTTTTCCGTCGTTCTCGCCGCAGTTTCCATTCTTCCGGTCATCGCCGGATTCGCCCACTGGAGCTGGGGAATCATTGGCCCTGCGCTGGCGCTCGTCATGGCCGCGCTCGCCCTGAAATTCGCGAAAGACGGGCTGCGCACCTCGTTCCGGAAACTGTTCCTCTACACGCTGCTGTATCTCCCGCTCGCGCTGTCCGCATTGTTTCTCACCTGGCGGCCGGGTTGATGTTGTTCCTTGAAAAACTCCGGCACCGGAGCAACATGGATCCGTGAACCAGCGCATTCAAATCACGCCGGACGTGTGCCACGGCAAACCTGTTTTCCACGGAACCCGGATTCTCGTATCCACGGTCCTCGGTGCGTTGGCCGCCGGAGATTCCGTGACCGAAGTTCTCGAAGACTACCCGCCATTGACGGAGGAAGACATCTCAGCGGCCTTTGAATTCGCCGGTCAACTTTCCTCCTACCAAACTTCCGACTACGAAGCCGTCGAGTGAATTTCCTGCTTGATGAGAATTTCCCGAAGTCGGTTGTTCCGTTTTTAGAATCGGCGGGCCACGCAGTTTATGACATCCGCGGATCGGGAGATGAAGGCATGGCCGATGCCCCTTTGTTTCTGCGGGCACAGGAACTTCAAGCCGTTCTTCTGACCACTGACCGGGACTTTTTTCATACGATCCCGCATTTATTCGAAACCCATGGCGGAGTTGTGGTGATTGCGCTGCGAAAACCCGGCCGGCACGCCATTCATGCGAAACTGGAATGGTTTCTTTCGCATGTTTCTCCAGATGATTATGCCAACCGGGCGTTCCAACTTCGCGATGGCACATGGATCTGCCACCCTCCTCTGGCATGACACTCGCCGCCGCCGCCCGCGCCCTCGCGGCGGACCTCCGCCCGCTGCGTTTCTCCGCGCCGGTGGACTGCACCTATCTCCCGCTCGACTATGCGAGCGATGCGCATGAAGCATACCTAAGTCTCTACGGATCCGGAAAAAAACGCGTGCTTTTCCTCGGTATGAATCCCGGCCCGTTTGGCATGGCGCAGACCGGCGTGCCGTTTGGCGAAGTTCCCGCGGTTCGCGATTGGATGAAAATCTCCCAGCCCGTCGGAAAACCTGAAAGCGAACACCCGAAGCGCCCGGTCGATGGATTTTCCTGCACCCGTTCGGAAGTCAGCGGCCGGCGTTTGTGGGGCTTGTTCGCCGAAAAATTCGGCGCTGCGGAAAACTTTTTCGCCGATCACTTTGTCCTCAATTACTGCCCGCTGGTGTGGATGAGCGCCACTGGCGCGAACCTCACGCCGGATAAAATTTCGACTGCCGAAATGATTCCGGTCGAAGACGCCTGTCTGCGCCATCTCGCGGCGGCCATTGAAATACTACGGCCGTCGTACTTGATCGGCGTCGGCGCCTTCGCCGAGGAGCGCCTGCGCCGTGCCGCCGCGCTCGCTGGAAGTTCCGCCGCCATCAGCCGCGTGTTGCATCCATCTCCCGCGTCTCCCGCCGCCAACCGTGGCTGGGCCGAAGCCGCCACCAAACAACTTGTGGCGAGCGGAGTGTGGAGTTGAGCGAATCGACGGGGGAATAGTTTCAAAAGACGGTTTTCAACTTGGAGAAAAACCTTTCCGTGAGCTATTTCGTGCAGGCGGAAATCCACTTTCCAAAATGTTCAAACAGAAAACACGACAAGGGATCGTCGAATACGAACTCGAAGAAGAAGCATTGTTGTTGAGGCAGCAAACCGGTTCCGAACGTCTCCAAACCCGGTTTCGATATGAAAATTTGTCGATGGATGTCGATCACCGCTCGTCATCAAATCCAAGGCTCATTTACGCGGCTGTTTTTTTGGATTGATGGCTATCTTTGGTAGTTGGGGATTGGTGAATGCTGCCGACGAAGAGCATTGGGGATCCGCCGCTCTGACGATTACCTGCATTTTCAGCGCGGCGGTGGTTTTTTTCGTCCGTTTCAGGAAGAGTCATTTTGATGTGATTATTTATTTTTACCGCAACGGCGCATTCGCGTTCAATATTTGGCGCAGCATTCCGAATGAAGCGGCGGTAGCCGATTTTACTTCGAAACTTGATGAATCCATCAAGGCGAGTCACCAAGCCACCACGCATCCGGACTCTGTCGCGGGAATTTCATCCGAGATCGACAGGCTGGGAGCATTGCGAAAAGGCTTGCTCACCGAGGAAGAGTTTTCACGAGCCAAAGCGACACTGCTCGAGGGCTTGGAGCGCGGTAGCCGCGTGGTGGGCTTCCATTCGTAAAGCATCACAAACTCCTCCTCCCCTCCAGCGCGCGCATGAGGGTGAGCGCGTCGGCATGTTCGAGCGCACCACCGGCGGGCAGGCCTTGGGCAATGCGGGTGATTGCGCAATTCCGATTGCGCAAAATTTCCGCAAGGTAATTCGCGGTCGCCTCGCCTTCGACGTCGGAGCCAAGCGCGAGAATCACCTCAATGCCTTCACTGCCCTCAATGCGACGGATGAGTTGCGCAATCCGCAGATCTTCCGGCGAAATTCCATCGAGCGGTGAAAGTTTGCCGCCAAGGCAATGATACAAGCCACGGAACGCGCCGGACCGCTCGATCGGCAGAACATCGGTGGCTTGCTCGACCACGCAGATGATGGATGCGTCGCGCTTCGAATCAGCGCATAGATCGCAGGTTTCCGCGGTCGCGAAAAATCCGCATATCGAGCACGGTTTCACAATTTCCGCTGCGTGAACGAGTGCTTCCGCCAGAGCTACAGGCGCCGCCTTCGGGTTCTGCAAAAGCCACAGCGCGATGCGTTCCGCACTGCGCGAACCGATGCCTGGGAGGCGCTTCAATTCACCGATGAGCGCGAGCACCGGCTGCGGATAGTCGGCTTGTTTCATCGCCGGCCTCCTTGTTTCGCATCGGCGGGCATGCGGTGGTGTCCGGCGTAGTAAAACGAGCAAAAACCCGCCCAAAACGTGGCGATCCACGGCACGGAAATCTTTGGGTCGTATGCCGCCAGTGCCAGCACCGGGGCCCACCCGGCCACCAGCACAAGACTTAACAACCACAACAAAAGTCGCCGCCATTGCGCCGGCGTGGCGAGCATCGCGAAGGGCAGAAAAACCGCGAGCGCAGCGGTGCCACACCAAAGCCAAAGCTGCGGCATTACATTGGGAAATCCCTCGCCATCCCGCGTCAGCATGCCGCGCGTGAAAGCATCCGCGCCCCGCAGCAGGCCGAGCCGTTCCAAACCCGCGGCGAGCAAAAACGACATTGCCCCAATGAGTGGCGCGGCGGTTGCCGTGTGGCCCGCCGGTTTCGATTTCGTTTTTGGTTTATCGTCGGCCGCCATGCGTCAGTTCCTGAGGAAAGTTTCCTCGTAGGGCGCCTCCGCGGCAAGCACGCGCTCGACTACCAGCAACGGTTGGATGCGGCCGTCTTCCAGCGGATAGGTCATGGTTCCGCTCACTTTCACCCAGCCATTGGCCGGAAACTCGGGCGGCGGCGCGTTGAACTCGAGCACAATGGGCACCGCCTGGCTGTCCGCCGCGCAACACGTCATGAACAGACGGTAGAGCCGCTTGCGCGTGCCGTTGGGATTGCGGACTTTTTCGTCCACCCAGCGGCCTTCGGTTTCCACCTTCATACCATCGATCACCCCTTGCATCGCGCGGTCACCTGCGGAAAAAAACAGCTCCATCAGGCTGAACTCATAAAATCCGTCCGCCGTCTTCCGATGGCTGCTTTCGATCTGTTCGCGAGTGAGCACTGGCATGCTGTTGCCGAAAAACACCTGCGAACTGGACGGAGTTTCGTAGAGTCCTTTGCGCTCGAGCGTGGCGATGCTGTATTGATCCTTGGTCCATCCGACGGCAAGCGCCACCGGTGCCAGCATCAGCACGAGGGCGATCCACGGCGGCACGTCGGTTTCCTCATGCGCGTGGCAACCGCCGTCATCGTGATCATGGCCACACGCTACCTTTCGTCGCGCGGTGATCAGGATGAAACCACTCGTCACCAGCAGGCCGAGCGCACCGAGCAGGGTGATGATCCGGAAGTCCGGCGCGAGATATTTCACGATGCGCCCCGAGCCGTAAAAATACAGCATCACCATGCTCCAGCACAACAGCGCGATCCCGAAAACAATTCTGCGGAGCACCGGATTCATGGCTTCACGACATGTGCGGCGACCACCGTGACGACGCCGATCACGACAAACAGACCCGCTGCCAACAGGACGACAAATCGTTTCCGCATCACGGTTTGATAGAGGAAAATGAGCTTCAGATCCATCATCGGCCCGAAGGTGAGAAACGCCAGCTTCGCACCGAATCCGAACTTCGCCAGCGTCGCGGCGATGAACGCATCCGACGTGCTGCACAGGCTCAGCACGAATGCGAGGCCCATCATGGCCGCGGAAGCCTGCACCGGATTCGCGGCCAATGTGTCCAGCCACGCGGCACCGGGCGCGATCCCGGTATTGAACAACGCCGTGATCGTCACGCCGACGGCAAAGTAAACACCCACGTCGATGAAATCCTTCAGCGCGGACCGAAACGAAGCGACCACCCGGTCATCGGATTTTTCCTCCGGCGTGGAAAATTCCGCCGATCCGAGATCGAATGCTTTTGGACCGCGTAGTTCGTCACGCGCGGCCTCGCGTTCCAGTTCACCCGCCAGTTTTCCTTTCAACACCATGCGCAGCGGAAGGCGTGAAACCACCAGCCCGACGAGCACCGCAACGGCGAAGCCGAGCGCCAGCCGCGAGCACGTCATCATCCCCGCGTTTTGACCTTGGAATGCCTTCCACGTGCTCAGCGCGGTGATCGGGTTCACAATCGGCGCGGCCAGCATATAGGTCAGTGCGCAGGAAACCGGCAGGCCTTTTTTCACCAACCGCCGGATCACCGGCACCACCGCGCATTCGCACACCGGAAACACCGCACCCATCAATCCGGCGGCGATCACCGCCAGCGTTTTATTCCGCGGCAGAAACCGATCCATCGTCCCCGCCGGCAGATAGACGTCGATGAACCCGCTGATGAGCGTGCCGAGCAAAATAAACGGCACGCCCTCGAACAAAATGCTCAGGAATGCGAAGGCAAAATCCTGCCGGGGGTCTGGCGGCATGGGCGGAGTATCGCGGCGCGGATTTTTCCGCCAAGCTCCAATCGCCGCGGAAACGCAACGTGGCTGCGGCGTCTCGCCGCAGCTTGGGGATCTGCCGCGAGACGCAGCAGCCACAGTTTTCCGATTGCGAGCGCCATTTCGAAAACCTACCTTCGCCGCGATGGGAAACCCGCACGATCATCCCACCGCACTCAAGGATCTCCAGGACTCGATTTACCGGGAGAAAGTCCTGCGCGCCCGCTCGATGACGCCGGTGGAGAGGTTTGATTCGGGCTTCGAGCTGACGAACGAAGTTTACGAGCGGATGCTTTTTGGAGCGATGTGGCAGACCAAGGTCGCAACCCGGGCGGAAGGCATGTGTGAGGTGGCCCGCAGGATGGAACGATTACGGAAAGTCCATGATCACGGCCGCTACACCACGACGCCGCCGACGGTTGGCCCATGAGCATCGGATCCATCGCGCTGCAAGTCATCGAAAGCTGCGAGGCTTCCGAAGTGGACCACATGGTCACCGGTGCGTTCGCGTTCAACTACTACGGTATTCCCCGTTCCACCAAGGATTTCGATGTTGTGATCGATGTCCGTGGACCTGCATCCATTCCCCGCATCATGGACAGGTTGGAAAACATCGTGGAGTTCAACGGACACGTGCAGTTCGACACACTCACGTGGGGCCGCAGGCACATCGGGCGTTGCGTGGAAATGCCTGGCTTTGTGATCGAGTTGTTCGAACTTTTCGATGACCCGTTTGTTCAAGAGCAATTCCGCCGGCGATTGTTGTTAGAGTCTCCGCAGCTTGGCCGTTCCGTTTGGCTCCCCACCGCGGAGGACGTCGTCGTTCGGAAACTCCGCTGGGGCCGCTCGAAGGATCTTGATGATGCGCGCGACGTCCTCGCCGTGCAAGGACCGGAAACACTCGATATGCCATACATCCGCGGTTGGTGCGCGAAGCACACGACAACCGAGCGCCTCGAAGCTATTTTGGAATCCCTGCCGACTTTGTGATTTTTTCCTCCGTTCCCGTTTTGGAAACCCATGCGCGTCTTTTTTCTCCTGCCGCTCTTTTGGATTTCCGCTTCCGCCCGTGAGGCGACGGACCGCCCCAACGTGATCATCATTTTCTTCGATGACAGCGGTTACGGCGATTACTCGCACACCGGAAATCCGACGATCGAGACGCCCGCCATTTCCCGTCTGGCGGCGAAAGGTGTGAACTTCACGCAGTTCTATGTGCCATCGCCCGCCTGCACCGCGTCACGTTATTCGTTGCAGACCGGGCGTTATCCGATCCACGCCGGCTTCCCCGGCTACGTTATCAATCCGGACAGCCGGGAACACCTGCGGACGGAAGAAACCACCATCGCGGAAGGTTTGAAAACCCGAGATCGTTGCCCGCCTGCGCGCGAAACTCGATGCCGCAAACTCCGAGCGTCCCAGCCGCTATTAACAGCACTCGGTTTTGGATGATTGCAATCTCGTAGCGGCGTGTCATTTTGGCGCAGCTTCGCACCGCCCGGATCGTTGCTGCTATTTCATCCTTCCCGTTTCCGCACCCGTGCTTCCAACCCTTCTGATTGTTGACGACGAACGCTCTACCCGCGAGGGGTTGCGCAGTGCGCTGGAGGATGAATTCGACGTCTATACCGCTTCTGGAAACAAGGAGGCCCTCAACATCCTTGGAACCGAGCCGATCCAGCTTCTGCTCACCGACCTGCGCCTCGGCGGTGATTCGGGCATGGACCTGCTTCAAACCGCCCTCGCGCTGCCCGACCCACCAGTGGCGCTGATGATGACGGCTTACGGTTCGGTGGACACCGCCGTAGAGGCAATGCGCCGCGGTGCCTGGCACTTTGTCACCAAACCGCTCAACCTCGATGAGGTCGAAATGCTGCTCAAGCGTGCGCTGCGTTCCCGGACCTTGGAAACGGAAAACAAACAACTTGTCCAGCAGGTCAAGAAATCCAACCACCTCGACCGGCTGATCGGCAAATCCCCGGAAATCCAGCGCGTTTCCGACCTGATCCGCCAGATCGCCCCGACCCGCGCCACGGTTCTCCTCGAAGGCGAATCGGGCACCGGCAAGGAAGTCGTCGCCGGGTTGATCCACCATCTTTCCGGTCGGCCGGCGGCGAAGCTGGTCACCGTCCACTGCGCCGCGCTCTCGCCCCAACTGCTGGAAAGCGAGTTGTTCGGCCACGAGAAAGGAGCCTTCACCGGAGCCTCGCAACGCCGCATCGGCCGGTTCGAACAAGCCGATGGCGGCACGCTGTTTCTCGACGAGATCGGCGAAATCGATTCCGCCACCCAGATCAAACTCTTGCGCGCACTGTCCGAACGCACGATTGAACGCGTTGGCTCGAACACCACGGTGAAAATCGATGTCCGCGTGATCGCCGCGACCAACAAGAACCTCCGCGAAATGGTGGATCGCGGCGAGTTCCGCGAAGATCTTTATTTCCGCCTGAACGTCGTGCGCGTCGAAATGCCGCCGCTGCGCAATCGCCGTGAGGACATCATCCTGCTGGCCAATGCGTTTCTCCGGGAGTTCGCCAAGGAGAATGACCGCCCGTTCAAATCCCTCACCGATCCTGCGGCCGCGCTCCTGCTCGGTTATTCATGGCCCGGAAACGTCCGCGAGCTTCGCACCGCCATCGAGCATGGCGTGGTCATGTCCAACGATCCGGTCATCGATCTCCGCCATTTGCCGGATTTCCTGTCCGACCCGCCGCGCCCGCTTTCGCCACCATCCGGAAACGAACCGGAATCCGCCAAAAAGCCCCTTGCTGCATCGGGCGAATTGAACTTGCATGCGCTCGAAACAAACGCAATCCGGGCCGCACTCGCCGCCTCCCACGGAAACCGCACCAAAGCCGCGGAACTCCTGGGCGTCAGCCGCCGCACCCTGCAACGCAAACTCAAGGAACCCGGAATTTGATCGCCTATCCCGCACCGCCTGATCCGGTCCCCCCATCATGAGCACCGACACCGCACCACTTGATTCAGGCGTCCTCATTCGCCGCAGCCTTTTCTTCGTCCTCCTCGCGATCATGACCGCGGGAAATCTCTTCATCCTTTTCAAGGGACTCAGTTCCCCTCAAGCGATGGACCAGGCCCAGATCGGCCGCGAAATCGCCCGCGGCAATGGCCTCGCCACCAAATTCATTCGCCCCGTCGCCGTCCACCAGGCATCATCCACCGGCGCCGCGCCATCGTTGACCAACTTCCAGGATACCTACCACTCCCCGCTCAATCCCTTGATCAATGCCGCGGTGCTGAAACTCGCCGGCGGCGACCAGACGGAAACACTGGCAATGGGTCCCAACGATCTGGTCTATGAACTGGACCGCGTGATCGCGATGGTTTCGACCCTGTTTTTCCTCATCGCAATCGGCGTGAACTACCTGCTCGTTTCGCGGATTTTCGATGCCCGCATTGCCGGAGTTTGCGCCGTTCTCATGCTCTTCTGCCAGACGTTCTGGGACTATGCACTCAGCGGACTGCCGCAGATGCTCATGCTCGCGCTGTTTTCCTGCGCGATCTACTTCGTTTACCGTGCGCTGGAAGTCGCCGCCGCAGGACGGATGCCGATGGTGCCCGCAATGATCGCCGGCGTGTTTTTCACCCTGCTCGCCCTCACCCACTGGATGACCGTCTGGATCGCCTTGGGTTACATCATTTTCGCCGCCGTTGCATTCCGTCCCCGTGCCATCGCCGGCATCGCCGTGCTGGTGATGATCCTCATTCCTTCGGTATTCATCCTCTTGCGGAATCAAGAGATCTCCGGCTCTCCCTTTGGCACCGCTTACCTGACGCTTTACAACGGCCTTTCCAATTCCACGGAAGCCTCGGTGATGCGCGCCGGAACTCCGGAGGGTTATGACATCACCGGCCTCATCGGAAAAATCGTCCGGACCACCTTGCTACAGGCCACTGAAATTATCCCGCTGCTCGGCAAAATCATCGTCGCCCCGCTCTTCTTCCTCGCGCTGCTTCACCCGTTCAAACGCAAGCCAATCGCTGACTTCCGCTGGGCCATCCTGCTGATGTGGGTCACGACCGCGATCGGTCTCGCCTTTTTTGGAGTCACCACCGAAGCGCTCGATCCCAACCAGCTGCATCTTCTTTTCGCGCCCATCATGACGGCCTACGGCCTCGCGTTCATTTCGATTCTCTGGAGCCGTCTCGACGTTGTGGTCCGCAATCCCATCCTCAAAAACGCTCATCACGTCGTCATCATCGCCATCTGCGCACTGCCACTCATCCTCGCCCTCAAGCCGCAGATCCGTGTCGGCATGGCGTATAAAGACCGCGGCGGCATCCCCCAGTGGCCGCCCTATCTTCCCCAACGGCTCAACAGCGCAACCGAGGGACTCAAAGGCTGGGTCAATCCCAACAACGTGATTTTTTCCGACCAACCGTGGGCCACTGCCTGGTATGCCGACCGCATCAGCATTTGGCTGCCAGCCGAAAAAGAAGAGTTCGCCCATCTCGAAGGACTTGCCACCCGCCAGCAAACGCCGCCCGCCGGCATTCACATTTCGCCGTCATCCCACAGGTCGGGAACGATTTCAGACGTTGCCCGTGATTTCAAGGACTTCACCGCACTCGCCATCGACGGCCCCGTGCTGCTCGCCACCAATCCGCCCGGCATCACGATCTTCGACAAGGTACCCAAACTCCAGGATGTCGCCCGCCGCTATCCCTACCGCAATTACCTCGTCGGTACGGAAATGATTTTTTACAGTGACCGCGTTCACGCCACGCCGCAGACCCAATAATCCGCCCGGGAAATCTCATGCCCGCCCGCCGCAAAGCCGATCCCACCACCGCAGAGGCTCCCTCGTTCGAACAATGTCTCGGCGAACTCGAAGCAATCATCGCCGCGATGGAAAACGAGCGCTTCCCGCTTGAGGAACTGGTGGCATCCTACGAAAAAGGCTCCCTCCTTTTACGGCGCTGCGAGGAAATCCTCGGTGCCGCCCGCGAACGCGTCCAACTGATCAACCTCCGCGCCCGCCTCCGCAACGAGCCAGCGGACGCCGCCGAAACTCCCACAAATTCCGATTCTGATTCCGAGCCCGACGACGATGACATCCGCCTCTTCTGATTCCGCCAATTTTTCATCCCTCGGCCCTCTGCTTTCCTCGATCCACTCACCGGAAGACGTCAAAAAACTCAACGAGGAGCAGCTTGTCGAACTCGCCGCTGAGGTCCGTTACTCGCTGATCAATTCTCTTTCGAAAACCGGCGGCCACCTCGGCCCGAATCTCGGTGTTGTCGAGTTGACTGTCGCGCTCCACCGCGTCTTTTCCACTCCAAAGGACAAATTTGTCTTCGATGTCGCGCATCAGGGTTACGTGCACAAAATGCTCACCGGCCGCGCCGACAAGATTCACACGATCCGCACCTACAAGGGCCTCAACGGGTTCCTTCTCCGCACAGAGTCCGAGCATGACGCCTACGGCGCGGGCCACGCCGGCACCGCGCTCTCCGCCGCCCTCGGCATGGCCGCCGCACGCGATCTCGCAGGCAAAGACAACCACGTCGTCGCCGTCGCCGGCGATGCCGCCTTCACCTGCGGCCCCACGCTCGAAGCGCTCAACAACATCGCCGGAACCACCCGCAGGTTCATCGTCGTTCTCAACGACAACGAATGGTCCATCGACAAGAACGTCGGTGCCATCGCGCGTTATTTCACCGACCTGCAAACCCACGGAACATACGCCTCCGTTCGCTCGAAAGCCGCGGAATTCGTGGAAAAAATCGCCGGCAAGGCCGCCCGCAACCTCGCCCACAAGGTCGAGGAAGGCGCCAAGAACCTGCTTTTCCCCAATGTGCTCTTCGAGAAATTCGGACTGCGGTACTACGGTCCGATCGATGGCCATGATCTGCCGTTGCTCGTCCGCACGTTCGAGCATTTGAAAAAACTCAACGAGCCGGTTGTTCTGCACATCATCACCGAAAAAGGCCGCGGCTACAAACCTGCCTTGGAAAACCCGGGCAAATTCCACGGCTTGGGAAGTTATCAAATTGATGATGGCTCCACCGAGTCCCTGGCAACTCCCACTTGTTCCGATATCTTTGGCCGCACCGTCACGGACCTTGCGAAAAACGATCCGAAAATTGTCGCCATTACCGCCGCCATGCCCGGCGGCACCAAGCTGGAAACCTTCAAAAAGGAGATCCCGGAGCGTTATTACGACGTCGGCATCGCCGAGGAACATGCCGCGCTGTTTGCCTGCGGTCTCGCCACCGAAGGTTTTCGCCCGTTTCTCGCCATCTATTCCACCTTCATGCAGCGCGCATATGACATGATCATCCATGACATCGCCCTGCAGAATCTTCCCGTCCGCCTGTGCATGGACCGCGGCGGCCTTTCCGGAGACGACGGACCCACGCACCACGGGCTGTTTGACATCGGCTACCTCCGTCACATCCCCGGACTCGTCCACATGCAGCCGAAGGACGAGAACGAATTCGCCGACATGCTTTTCACCATGGCCGAATATGACGACGGTCCATCCGCCATTCGTTATCCGCGCGGCCCGATCCGCGGCACCCCCGTTTCCGAAACCCGCACGCTGCTTCCCATTGGCAAAGCCGAAGTCGTTGCCGATGGGACCGATGTCGCATTAATCGGGCTCGGCACGATGTTTGAAATGGCCGGGAAAACCAAAACCCTGCTCGAAGCGAAGGGTTTGTCCGTCGCTCTCATCAACCCTCGTTTCATCAAGCCGCTCGATACCGCCGTGCTCGCGGAGTACGCCGCCAAGTGCCGCGTCATTTGCACCTTCGAAGATCATGTCGCTCTCCATGGTTTTGGCGCGGCAGTGATCGATCACCTCCACACGATCGGCAACCGCACGCCAGTCGAACGCATCGCCTGGCCCGATGAGTTCATCGAGCACGGCAAGCCCGACACGCTCCGCCGGCTTCACGGCCTCACTGCGGAAGCCGCCGTCGAAAAAATCATGCGCCATTTTCCGTAGTTACCTCGCGCCACTGATCTCCGCTTTCCGAGGGCTGACTGATCACCCATGAAAGAAGCCGCCGCACGCATCAAGATCAACAAACTGCTCGAAAGCGCAGGTTGGCGGTTTTTCGCGGATGCAGACGGCCCGGCGAACATCCAGCTCGAGCCCAGCGTTACGCTCAAAAAGCAGGACGTCGAAGCGCTCGGCGAAAACTTTGAAAAGGCGGGAAGGGGCTTCATCGACTTCCTCCTGCTCAATGAAAAGGGATTTCCCTTCATCGTCCTCGAAGCCAAGGCCGAGGACAAACGCCCGCTCGTCGGCAAGGAGCAGGCGCGGAAATACGCCAAGTCCCAGAATTGCCGCTTCATCATCCTTTCCAACGGCAACCTGCACTACTTCTGGGATCTCGAACGCGGCAATCCCTACGTCATCACCGCGTTCCCGACTCCCGTTTCGGTTATCGGCTATCAGAAAAGCGTGCCCGACCCGAAACGGCTCATCGCGGAACCCGTCGGTGATGACTACGTCGTGCTCACCCAGCGTCCCGGCTATGCTGCCGAAGCCGCGTGGAAAAACGAAGCCGAACGCCCCGGCTTCATCGAGACGAACAGCCTTCGGTTTCTCCGACCCTATCAGAAGAACGCCATCAAAGCGGTCCAGCAGGCGGTCGCGAAAGGTTCCGACCGTTTCCTCCTCGAAATGGCGACCGGCACCGGCAAGACGCTGACTTCCGCCGCGATCATCCGGCTGTTCCTCCGCAGTGGAAACGCGCGCCGCGTGTTGTTTCTCGTGGACCGGTTGGAACTCGAAGACCAGGCGGAGAAGGCTTTCAAGAAGGTCCTCGCGAACGACTACAAGACCATCATCTACAAGGAAAACCGCGACTCATGGCGTCATGCCGAGATCGTCGTCACCACCGTCCAGTCGCTGCTCTTCAATAACAAATACCAGCAGCTCTTTTCCCCCACCGACTTCGACCTCGTCATCTCGGACGAAGCTCACCGCTCGATCGGCGGAAATGCCCGCGCCGTGTTCGACTACTTCATCGGCTACAAGCTCGGCCTCACCGCCACGCCGTTTGATTACCTGAAAAAATTCGACAAGGACAAGCCCACCACCAAGGACCCGCGGGAATTCGAGCGCCGCCTCATGCTCGATACCTACCGCACCTTCGGCTGCGAGGATGGCCAGCCCACCTTCCGCTATTCGCTGTTAGACGGCGTGAAGGATGGCTTCCTCATCAATCCCACCGTCGTCGATGCCCGCAGCGAGGTGACCACCCAGCTTCTCTCGGACGAGGGTTTCGTCGTCGAGTTCAAGGACGACAACGGCGATGACCAGAAGGAGAGCTTCAAACAGCGCGAGTTTGAAAAGCGCTTCTTCTCGCCCGCCACCAACCAAATCTTCTGCAAGACTTTTCTTGAAAACGCCCTTCGCGATCCCGTCAGCGGCGAGATCGGCAAGGCCATCATTTTCGCCGTCAGCCAGAACCACGCGGGCAAGCTGGCGCAGATTCTCAATGAAATGGCGGACATCATGTTCCCCGGAAAATACCAATCCGACTTCGCCGTGCAGGTCACCTCGCAGGTGGACGGAGCCCAGCAATACACCACCAATTTCACCAACAACAACCTGCTGGGATCCGCCAATTTCATCCCCACCTACAAGACCAGCAAGACGCGCGTCTGCGTCACCGTTGGGATGATGACCACCGGTTACGATTGCCCGGATCTGCTCAACCTCGGACTCTTCCGCCCGATCTTCTCGCCCACCGATTTCATCCAGATCAAAGGCCGCGGCACCCGGAAGCACGATTTCCGCGAACAGCTCTTCGACGAGTCGATCAAGGAAAGCGTCAGCAAGCCGAAGAAGTCCTCTTTCAAGCTCTTCGACTTCTTCGCCAACTGCGAATACTTCGAGAAGGAATTCAAATACGACGAGGTTCGCAAGCTCCCGAAACCCAGAGCGGATCGTGACGACAAAGGCGGTGGTGGCGGCACCATCGGGACCTACGATCATCTCGGTCACGACATTCTCTCCTCGATCAAGGAGGAAGCCGTCGGCGTCGGTGGCATGAAGATCGACCGCATGTTCTACGAGAAATTCGAGGACACCGTGCGCGAAAACGAATTCATCGCCACCAGCATCGAGGCCGGCCAGTGGGATCGGGTCATCGACTATGTGAACAAGGAGGTCTTCGACAAACCGTCCGAGTTCTACACTCTGGAAAAACTCCGGAAAGCCGCTGCCGTGGATCGCCGCCTCACGCTGCGCGAAATCCTCGAAAAAATCTTCGGCCTCATCCCTCGCTTCAAATCCAAGGACGAGCTGTTGGAAGAGGAGTTCTCGAAATTTGTCGCTGATAGGAAACCGGAGGAAGCGAAAATCATCCCCGCGTTGAAGCAGTTTTTCAAAGCCTACGCCACCGACAGCCAGGTCCGCGCCATCATCGACGATCCCAAACGTCTTACCGCGCTCTACACGACCTCGTCCTTCACCATCGCCGATCTAAAAGCCGTGCCGCCCGAATACCGGAAGATCATTCCTGAATACATCAAGGACTACGTCAGCCTCAACCAGTTCGCGGCCTAGTCCGATGTCCGATCTCAGCCAACAACCCGGATTCTCGGAACTTCTTTCCCTAATTCACGAGCGCCGCCTGCGGGTTGCCCGCCTGGTCAACCGCGAGTTGATCGATCTTTACTGGGAAATCGGGAGGCACCTTGGCCAGCGCATCGACGAAGACGGCTGGGGCAAGGGCACGGTCCGGCGGTTGTCGGCATTTCTTCTCGGCAGCGAGCCGGGGTTGCGGGGATTTTCCTCATCGAATCTCTGGCGGATGCGGCAGTTCCATGAAACCTGGTGGGATGCGCCGGAGGAACTCGCGACACTGTTGCGAGAATTGCCATGGAGCGGCCACGTGGACTTGCTGGGCCGTTGCGCCAGCGATGCCGAACGAGAGTTCTACCTCCGTCACGCGATCCGGGAAAATCATTCGGTTCGCGATCTCCGCCGTGCCATTGACACCGCGACTTTTGAACGGGTTGCATTGGCGGGTGAAAAACTCGCGACATTGTCGCGAGTTCTGCCGGAAGGATCCCGCCACCATTTCAAGGACAGCTATGTCATCGAATTTCTGGACCTTCCGGCCGAACATTCCGAGACGGATCTCCGCCGCGCCTTGGTGCATCGTCTCGGACGGTTCCTGCGGGAGCTGGGCCGCGATTTCAGTTTCATCGGCGAGGAATATCCCATTCAGGTGGGTACCCGGGACGGCTCGATTGACCTGCTGTTTTTCCACCGGGGATTGAATTGCCTGGTCGCCATCGAGTTGAAAATCACCGCCTTCGAGCCGGCCCACATCGGCCAGCTCAACTTTTATCTCGAAGCTCTCGACCGGGATGTCCGCAAGCCCCATGAGAATCCATCCATCGGCATTCTGCTCTGCAAAACCAAGGATGACGAGGTCGTGGAATATGCGCTGAGTCGCATCACCTCGCCAGCCCTCGTCGCCGAGTATCGGCTCCAGCTTCCCGATAAAAAACTGCTCCAGACGAAACTCCACGAATTCTTCGAACTCGAAGCGCCCCAAGACTGACTCCCCCATGCTAGACACCGATACCAAACGCCGCATCGACACCGCCCGCGACATTCTCGTGGGCAAAGTCCCCGATCCCAAGTCCCAGGTCGAGCAGATCACCATCGCCCTCATCTACAAGTTCATGGATGACATGGACGCCGAGGCCGAGGAACTCGGCGGCGAGCGCTCCTTTTTCACCGGCGAATACGCCCGCTACAGCTGGGCCAAGCTCATGGCTCCCTCGCTCGGCGGTCATGAAATGTTAGGTCTGTATGGCGAAGGCATCGCCAAAATGCCCGAGAACCCCGGCATCCCCGCGCTCTTCCGCGACATCTTCAAAAACGCCTACCTCCCTTACCGCGATCCCGAGACGCTCAAGGCCTTCCTCAAGATCATCGACGAGTTCAGCTACGATCACAGCGAACGCCTCGGCGATGCCTTCGAGTATCTGCTCAGCGTCCTCGGCTCGCAGGGCGATGCCGGGCAGTTCCGCACCCCGCGCCACATCATCGACTTCATGGTGGAAATCCTCGCCCCGCAGAAAGGCGAGACCATCCTCGATCCCGCCTGCGGCACCGCCGGGTTCCTCATCTCCGCCTACAAGCACATCCGCAACGCCAACACCGACGCCAAAGGAAACAGCACCCTCACCCCGGATGATCGCACGCGGATGGCGAAAAACTTCCTCGGCTACGACATCTCGCCCGACATGGTGCGACTCTCATTGGTGAATCTCTATCTCCACGGCTTCACTGAGCCGCACGTTTACGAATACGACACCCTCACCTCGCAGGACCGCTGGAACGAATTCGCCGACGTCATCCTCGCCAACCCGCCCTTCATGTCGCCCAAAGGCGGCATCAAGCCCCACAACCGCTTTTCCATCCAGGCCAAGCGCAGCGAAGTCCTCTTCGTGGACTACATGGCCGAGCATCTCACGCCCACCGGCCGCGCCGCCATCATCGTACCCGAGGGCGTCATTTTCCAGAGCCAGACCGCCTACAAGGACCTGCGGAAGCTACTCGTGGAAAACAGCCTCGTCGCCGTCGTCTCACTCCCGGCGGGTTGTTTCAATCCCTACTCCGGGGTGAAAACCTCCATCCTGATTCTCGACAAATCCCTCGCCCGGCAGAGCGAGACAGTCGGCTTCTTCAAAGTGGAGAACGACGGCTTCGGCCTCGGTGCCCAGCGGCGTGCCATCGGGAAAAACGATCTCCCTCAAGTCCAGTCCGAAGTCGCCGCCTACCTCCATGCCCTCCGCTCTGGGGAAAGGAGCGCAGACATCTTGCCTGTGAATTCAACCGCCCAGATCGTACCGAAAGAAAAGATCGCCGCGAATGGCGACTACAACCTCAGCGGCGAGCGGTATCGGGAAGGGGCTGCTAGGACAACGTGCTATCCAATTATTTCGTTGGGGGAGGTAGCTGAAGTTGTGGCTGGGCAATCACCGCCTAGTGAATCCTATAATGAGACTGGAAGTGGAATTGCCTTCTACCAAGGCAAGACGGAGTTCGGCGAGATGTTCATAGGCACTCCAAAAACATGGACAACGGATCCTCAACGATTCGCGGAGGCTGGGGACATTCTAATTTCGGTTCGGGCACCAGTCGGACCGGTAAATCTTGCAACTCAGCGAATGTGCATTGGCCGTGGTTTGGCTGCGATTAAACCAGCGGCAAGCAAACTGATGTTCTCTTACGCTTTCTATTTCCTCAGGAGTCAAGAGGCGCACATTAAGGGAGACGCGGGCGCAGTATTTGCGTCGATCAATCGCAGCCAAATCGAGGAACTCCAAATCCCCCTGCCGCCGCTGGAGGTGCAGAAGGAGATCGTGGCGGAGATCGAGGGCTACCAGAAAGTCATCAACGGCGCCCGCGCCGTCCTCGACCACTACCGCCCCCACATCCCCATCCACCCCGACTGGCCGATGGTGCCCATCGCCGAAGTGGCAGTAGTTAAGAGTGGTTACGGCTTCCCTTTGGACCGCCAAGGCAAGACTGCTGAAGAGATTCCGTTTCTAAAAGTGAGCGATATGAATCTTCCCGGGAACGAGAAGGAAATTGTCTCTTGGAATCACAGTGTTTCCCGCAAGGTGTTGCGCGAACTAAAGGGTGAAGTTTATCCCAAAGGCACGGTTATCTTCCCGAAGATTGGTGCTGCGATTGGAACTAACAAAAAGCGAATCCTCACGCGCGACTCGACCTATGACAACAACGTGATGGGCATCATTCCAGACTCCAAGCGGCTTATTACTGAATACCTGCACACTTACCTGCTTGCGTTTGATCTGTCTCGCTGGGCCAGCGAATCACAACCGCCATCCATGCGGAAAACAACGGTCGAGGCTCACAAAATACCCCTCCCACCCCTCGCCACGCAGCAAGCCATCGTGGCCGAGATCGAAGCCGAGCAAGCACTGGTCTCCGCCAACCGCGAACTGATCACCCGCTTCGAGCGCAAGATCCAAGCCACCCTTGCGCGGGTGTGGGGGGAGGGAGAAGCTGCCGCTCCAGCCCCAGCACTAGCCGGGCTGGCCAGCGTGTAAACCGAGTGCTGTATTCTCAAAACGCCCGAATGACCATGAACGATACCGGTCTCCAGCTTGCACATGCGCCGATCATCGAAGCGGTGCTCGACATCGATTGCGACTTGCCGCCTGCGCTCGATATGGAATTCCTGCAAAAAGAAGCAAGCGAGGCACTGCGTGCAACCTACCCGAAGTTTCAGCAGCAATTCATCCAGGAGCACATCTTCCAAAAAGAAGGCGGCGACCTGCCGAAAGTGCAAATGTATGAATCGCGCGGTGCGATGCAGTTCTTGAGCGAGGATGGCAAGCAACTGGTCCAATTCAGGCCCAACGGCTTTTCATTCAACCGGCTCGCGCCATACGGCAGTCTTGATGACTACCTGCCGGAAATTGAGTCGGCGTGGAATCTGTTTGTGAAACTCACCAAGCCGGTTGTGATCAGAAAAATTGGTTTGCGAATGATCAATCGCATGCCATTGCCGATCGAGAACGGCCGCATTTCATTTGATCGATACCTCAAGACTCCGCCCCGCTTGCCTCAAACTGGAACGCAGATGATGTTCACCGGTTTTCTTGAGCAACACGGGGCCGTCGATCCCGATTCAGGCAACCACGTGAATATTGTAAAAACGGCACAACTGCCCGAAGGCGATCAATGGCCTGTGATCTTCGATATTGACGCTTTCTTCCCGTGCCAGATCGAGCCACCAGCTTGGGGTGAACTGGAGGAGAGGATTCAATCATTAAGAACCTTGAAAAATCAAATTTTCAAACACACATTGACTCTGGAATGCCTGAGCCTCTTCTCACCATTGGCATAGTGACCGCCGCCGCGGTTGCCTCAGCGCCACTCAGACAGCGTTACTCCGCAGTGTCGCCGGAGGCTCTCACGGTGCGCCAGCATGCCGAGGAGGTTCAAAGGCAAACAGAGCTCTCTGTCGCGCTTTTCCATTCAAAAGCGATGGCATTGTCCGAACTAACCCAACTTGTGGCAGAGTGCTCTGAGGAAAATTGGGACGGGTACGGAGGCGCGGCCGTAGAGGGAAGCGCGGTGAAACTGGCGCGGGAAGTGATTCGTTCGTTGCCGGAGGATATTCCAATGCCGGAATTTTCCGTGGAACCCGACGGTTGCATTGCTCTCGATTGGCAACCCTCTCATATTCGTAATTTCACGTTGAGCGCCGGGAAATCGCATCGTCTGCCCTATGCGTGGATGGATGGCACGGAACGCGGATATGCTGTCGCTGGCTTCCTCAATGGGCAGCTTTCCCCGCGAGTGCTCGATGAAATCCGCCGGATTTATGGCAACGACACTACGTTCGGGATTGCCTGATTCCGTCGGTGACGGCGAAGATCTTGCGAGGTTTCTGACTTCGTCAGGTCACTTCAATGCATCGGCAGTAAAGGCCACCGCATTCATGCCCGATCCGAAGAATGGCGAGACATCGGTTTACCGTCACGGTAAAGATCCATTGGAGGATTTACTGGCACTCGCGCGGCAGGAAATCGGCACCGATCGGAAAGTTCACGGTGCTGCCATTGTGAAAGCATCCTTCGTAACCGCCGTCGATCTGAAGGTAAAAGCCAGTGAGCCGCCGTTGAGGCATGCGGATATTGTGCAATGGCCATGGCAACTGGATGATCCTGAAATGGGAAAGGCTGAACGCATGGATCGCGCCAAAGTGATTGCCCGACACGCTGAGAAGGTGCTGTTTCCGACGCAATAGGCTTGAGCGATCAAGCGACGCCCGGCAAAAGCAACGCGCTGCAACCATCACACAAAAAAAGACGGTCCGATAAAGTTTGCTGTTTGATCAAAACATAAATCACCAGATTCCATCGTGTTCCCCATGAAACAGCCCACGCGCAGACAATTCATCGCCGCCGGCACCTTCGCCGGAATGGCCGCCAACGCTTCCGCGGAACCGCCCGCGGCTGCTTCCGGAAAGTCCACCCTGCCGAGACTGCTTCACCACGTTTTCTTCTGGTTGAAGAACCCCGATTCCGCCGAAGACCGCGCCGCGCTCATCGCCGGAATCAAAAAACTTGGTGAGATTGAAACCGTTCGCGCCATCCACGTTGGCGTTCCCGCCCCGACCGAAAAACGCGATGTCGTGGAGTCCGGCTACCATGTTTCCGAGCTGCTTTGTTTCGATGATGTCGCGGGCCAGAACGCCTATCAAATCCACCCCGCGCACAAAAAATTCGTCGCCGAATGTTCGCATCTTTGGACCAAGGTCGTCGTCTATGACGTCGCGGGGGCTTGAACCTCACCGCCACAGTTCACAGGCATGCGCGGCGAAACCAGCGCCAAATGAGGTAAGCCAGTAGTTGCGATCATTCGTATCGTTGGCTAGCGCCATCTCCAGTGCGAACAACACGGATGGGCTGCTCATGTTGCCATGGGCCGCAAGGACCGCACGGGTTTCATCCAGCCGGTGTGGCAGCACCGCTTCAAGGGCATCGATCACATCGCGGCCGCCGGCATGAGCGAGCACACGGTCGGGATCACGACCGCGCTGCGCGTATAGCTCCGCGACCGCCTTGGCCGCGTGGCCGGGCACGGATCGCTCAAGCTGGTTGCGGAGTTTCCCGCCCGAGTTCACGAAACGAATCGCCTCGCGGATCTCCGGTCGATGAACGGTGGTGAAGCCCCCGGCCTGCCATTTGCCCGCAGCCGGCGCGTCCGACCAAACCGCCGCCGCCGCACCATCCGCGAACAAACACAGCGAGATCAAAACGCCGGGATCGTCATCGAGAAAAAACGCGGCGGAACAAATTTCCACCGCCACCGTAGCCACCTTCGCACCCGGATTCGCCGCGAGAAATCCGGCGGCTGAGCGCATCACCGGAATTGCCGCGCCGCAACCAAGGCCAACAAGGTCCTGCAAGTACGACGAGTCCCGTAGCCCCGCGCACTCGGCGAGGTGACTCGTCACGCCGGGGCACAGGTAACCGGTACAGGTGCAGACGAACAACGCGTCGAGTTCCCCGGCGGAAATTCCGGCGTTCTCAAGCGCCGGAACGAGTGCCCGTGCGGCGAGCGCCGGTGCTTCCTTCTCGAACATTTCATTCAACTGTTGGGCGTCGCGTTCAAACACCGACGCGAGATCCGGCAGGCAGACGCCACGCGAGTTGATTCCCGCAGCCTCGTTGTGCAGGATTTTTTCCAGCAAACTCCGGGAGCGTGGTTTCAGCAGGCCCATGACCGACGAATCGCGGAACGCCGCCAGGCAATCGCGTTGCGAATAGCGGTGCGGTGGTGTGGCAGTGGCGAGGGATTCGAGAAACATCAGCGGATGAGGGCAAGAAGCGGTTGGATTGGCAACAACTTCGAGCGTCCCAAGGTTGCGAGAAATCGTTGCCCGGAGTGATGCAACAGCAGTGGGTGCATGACGGCGGCCGCGCACATCCGACGGTGAAAACATTTCCGCAAGCGTTGGCGGATCATCTCCGTGCATTCATACCACGATTGGCCGCCACGGCTCCAATGCTCCAATGGATCGAGCGCGGCTTCCGCGGATTGAAATGCCATGCTCATGCCATTGCCGGTGAAGGGAGGAATCATGCTCTCCGCGTCGCCCACCGCGCAGCGGGACAATGCCGCTTTCTGTCGCCCGAACCGAAAACCCGCAACCACGCAAAACGAAATCCCATCGCCGCTGGCAGTTTGCAAACGCTCGACGAGCAGCTCATTGCCCGCCGCCCGCAGGTATGCGAACAACAGCTCCGGCCCTTTCGCCCGCAGGGCGCGATCCACGCGAAACAAACCGCAAACATTCACACGGCCCTCCCCGATCCTGGCAAGACCAACATAGCCGTTGCCAGCCAGGTGCATTTCCAAGTCACCTGTTAGGTCGATGTTTTCAAAGTGACATTTCAACCCAATCCACGGTCCGGGTTGCGGTATTCGCCCAGCGGCCCAGACGTTTCCTTCGTCTGCACTGGCTTTCTGCCGCGAGCCTGCAATGACTTCGCCGCCGAGTTTCACCACCCGGTCGCGCAGCGCGTGATCCAGCCGATACCGGCTGATCCCGAGCGCTGGCTGTGCCAGGCGAAAGCGCGAGATGATTTCACCGCGACGGTGCCACGTCACTTCGCGGAGCGTTACTGCATCCTGAAAACAATCCACGATTCCAAGCGTCTCCAACGTTGCCGGATCCGTGCCGGAGATGAACTCACCGCACACCCGGTGACGCGGATAATCTCCCGCCTCACGGACGATCACCGGAACACCGTGCCGCCGCAGTCCCGCCGCGAGTGCCAACCCCGCCAATCCCCCGCCCGCGATGTTCACAGTCCGCGTCATCGGCGGCACGCTAGCATGCGCAAACCGCCCCGCCACGTGGTTTCCTCGCGTACGTCCCAGTCTTTTCCCAACCCCAGCAGACCCGCCAACTCACCCGGGAGGAAGCCAGCGCGGATGCTCACCAGCATGTCGTGACGTGTTACTTCGCTGACAAAGGGCAGCAACATCCGCGCTTGGTTGAGCGAGGTTGCCGTCCTCAGCGGCTCGGCGAAACACAACGCTTCGAAGTTCTTCAACATCCCGCCCAAGCGATTCAAATCGGGCGGCATAAAATGATGGAGAAACAGACTTGCGATCAGCAATCCTCCGTCGGCAGACGCGAGGGTTTCCAACGCATCACCCTGATGCCAATCGATCCACCCCGGAAGCTCCGCAGGCTTCGGCAGAAAATCACATCCACTCAGTTGCAGTGAGGAATCCCGTTTCGCAAGTCGCGCCAGGAGTCTCCCCTCCCCGGCACCCAGTTCCCAGACTCCTCCCTCACGCGCGGCCGGGAGTTTCACGGCGCAACGCGCGATCCAGCGTTCGTTCCCCATCACGAAATTGATCCGCCGGAGGTCGCGGCGGCTGCGGATGGCCCGTGGATCATCCGATGGCAAGGCATCAAGAATCTCTGGGTCCACCACCCGCTCCATGGATCTCATTGGGCGGCATCACAGCCCGCACCGCGAGGTAAAAATTCCATGCGGTTCCGCAACTGGAACCCTTCGCGATTTGCAATAGAAACTCCCGACGGCAATAACATATTGCATGCATGCCAATTGTGATTGGAAGAGAGTAAATTCCTGCTTTCGCCGCATTATCATTGAAGTCGTGCATGCCGGGTGCGCTGGCCCTCCTCCTGCATGGAGAAAAACGCTGCCACATGAATCCATGGATGGCCGCAAGAAATCCGACCTGAAAAACTCATGAAAACAACCATATCCCTCATCATTGCCGCCCTCACTGGAATGCTATTTACCAGCTGTGGATGGGTCGGCGGCATGCAAAACAGCTTCCGCTCGGAAAACCACATGAGCGACGACATGCATCCACACATGGGCAACCGCAGCAAAATGTGATCGTCGTGATCGTCTCCGGCGGCTTCGGATTTCCGAACCGCCCGCTAACGCTCGGGAAATCAGCTCAAGTAATTTCTCCGGCTCGCGGTTCGTTGCGGCAAGCACTAGGTTGCGCTCTGCCGCTCCAGCGGACTGTGCCTCGCTGCGCCGTTAATCGCCGAGGCACCACTGGGAGGGCATGAATTCTCCTGCCTGAAGATCTTCTGGGTGAGATGCTCCCGTCGTGCCATCATCTCGCCATGCCGTTTCGCCATTTTGGGTTGGAGGATGAAATCGTCCGCGCCATTCAGAAAGCAGGATACACCCGTCCCACCCCGGTGCAGACCGCGGCCATTCCCAAGGCCATAGAGGGTCACGATTTGATGGCCATTGCCCAGACCGGCACCGGCAAGACCGCCGCTTTCGTCCTCCCCATACTGCAGCGGATTTCCGTCCGCCACCGCGAGGGCAAAGAGCTCGGCACCAAGGCGCTCATCCTCGCTCCCACCCGCGAGCTCGCCATTCAGATCACCGACAACGTCCGCGCCTATGGAAAACATCTGCCCATTCGCGTGGCGGCCATCTATGGCGGCGTCGATGAAGCCATCCAGCTCAGGGCGCTTCGCAAAGGTCCGCAGATCATCGTCGCGACACCCGGAAAATTGATGAACCTTCTGGAGCGCCAGAAAGTCGATTTCAGCGATCTCGAAATGCTCGTGCTCGATGAAGCCGACCGCATGCTCGACATGGGCTTTCTGCCGGACATCGAAACGATCATCCGCCAGATCCCCAAACGTCGGCAGACGCTGATGTTCTCCGCCACGCTTTCCAAGGAGATCGAATCGCTCGCGCGGAAATTCCAATGCAAGCCCCAATTGGTGCAGATCGGCCAACGCACGAATCCCGCCGAAACCGTCGCTCAATACGTCTATGAAGTCCCCGCCCACTTGAAAGGCGCATTGCTGCTCGAACTTTTCAAACAACCGGAATGCAAAATGGTACTCGTCTTCGTCCGCATGAAAGACGGCGCAGACCGGCTCATGGAATTCCTCAAGGCCGCGAAAATCAATGTCGCCAAGCTTCACTCCAGCCGCTCTCAGGAAGAACGCAGCGGCGCTCTCCAGGACTTCAAGGACGGCAAGGTCCGCGTGCTCGTCGCCACCGACATCGTCGCCCGCGGTATCGACATCGAGGGCGTTTCCCACGTCGTGAACTTCGACTTCCCCGTGAAGCCCGAGGACTACATCCACCGCATCGGCCGCACCGGCCGGGCCAAGGCCCGGGGCACCGCCATCAGCCTCGTCCCGCCACACGATCTCAACCTGCTCGATCATCTCGAACTTACCATCAAGCAACGCCTCCAGCGGATCCGCCTCAAAGGCTTCGACTACAACGCCCCGGTTCCTCCCCGCAACCCGAACGAAAAACCCGCGAAACACGACTGGCGCAAACGCACCCGCGAATGGGACGGAAAGAATTTCACCAAGCCAGCCGCCAAAAAATCCCACCCAAAACGGGGCGGGAAATAACAATCAGGCCCTGCCATTTCCTCGCTTCAATTCTTCCACTGCTCGCGAAGCACTCGCAGCTCCCCATAGGGCTCGACTGACGATCATTCATACGGTCCAAGGAAGCGGACGCCGTTGAAATGGATCATGTGATCCGGGGCGTCTGCGATCCAGACTTCGGTTTCCCAAGCGATGGCGGCGTGGAAGCGGGTGAAGGTCTTGCGGTCCGGAAACGCGGAGACGAAGACCAAACCGGGGCGGGCGGTGGCGAAGAGTTGCGTGAGTTCGTTTTTGCGCTTTTGATCGACAGGACCGTGCGAGGTGACGGCTTCGATGACGATGAGCCAGTCGCGTTCGACATCGTGGATGAGAACGTCGGGGGCTTTGCCTCGGGCTGCGAGTTTGATTCCGAGCTCTGCCAATGCGAGGTCGTTGCTGAGAACTTCTTTGTCGGCTGCGTCACCTAGCAGGAGGACGTGGGGCTTGCAAACGAAGCGGGGAGTGAACTCCTCGATGATGGAACGGATCAATGTATTCTGGCCACCTGCGGAGAGTTCGATGGTCATGCCGTCGGGCAAGCGGACGGTTTCACGCGGGAGATTGCGGTGACGGGCTTTGAGGTCGCCGGTGGCGGGGTTCGTGAGGAAGGATTCGAGTTCCTTTTTAAAAGCGGTGGTTCCGAAGCTGGTGATCAACTTCAGTGCAGCCGGAGTGAGCTGATAGCACCACTTGGGGCTGTTGATGGGGCGCTCCGGCTGATCGGGATTTTCGAGAAGCAGGCCGTGTTGGGCAAATTGATGGACGGTTTGACGGCGGATGGTTTCGCGGGTGTTGGGGGCGTAGCGGACTTCGTAATGGTCGCGCATCCAGTCCATCATCTCGGTGATGCGGCGGAGAGGAGCGGTGGCGCTTTTCCAAGGTTTGCGAGACTTGATGTCGGCGAGGGCGAGAAGGGTGAGAGCCGAGCGTTCGTTTTGCTGTTCCCGCGGAATGCCGATCATCTGGAGCAGCTCAAGTGCTTGGCTGACTCGTGTGGATGATGCGGGATTCATGAATCGGCGAACGAGGGTGCGCCGAGGTGTTCGGTCATGGCAAGGTCGATGGCGCTCTGTTGGGTGTCGTCCACGCTGGCTTTTCCAAGCCGTTCCAAAGCGGAGAGGTCGGGATAGCGGAAGGCGCGAAGATCGGAGGCATTGACTTGGGTGTGGCCGTTGAACTGGCGGAAATAACGGTCGGCCACGGTGGAGTTGAGGAAACGGCTGAGGCCGCGGGCGAGCGGAGTGGATAGGCCGGTGCGCTTGCGGTGGAAGAAGTTGAGATGGTTTTCGAGGCCGATGAGGCCGGAGGGGAAATTGGCGGGATTGAGGACGCCGGAGACGAGGCGGCGTTTTTCTTCCTTCGAGGAGAAGCGTTTGATCAGGACGAAGCGGGCGGCGGGGATCAGCCACTTGCGGGTTTCGTCGTTCTCGTGGATGGCCACGGGTTTCTTGCTCAGGCGGCCGTCGCCATAATCGGCGGAGCGGAGGGACGGCGCGAGGACGCGGCCGGTTTTCACGCAGTGCGGATAGATCAGGGGCACGCTGCCGGTGACGAGGTGATCGGAGAGGGAATCCTTGAGGCGGAAATCGACCACGGGGCCAGTCGAGACTTCGATTCGGAGGTCCGTGAGTTTGCAGGGGAGGGAATCGATGAAACCGCGGACGTCGGTGGCGTCGGATTCCGTAGTGATGTGCATGACCTGATCGGGATCAGCGGGGGAGACGAAACGGTTTTGCGGGACTCGGGCCGTTGCGGGGGCTTCCAGCGAACCGGTCGATACCATCAAGGATGCGTTGCCACGTTTGCCACGGCGGAGGTGGAACAGGATGTTTTCCTGGAGTACGTCGTCGCGGCTGAAGGCTTCCAAGCGCGAGTCGAAGACATGGACGCGGCTGAAGCTGGCTTTTTGCAGCAGCTCGCGGCGGAACTCGCGGAAATAGGGACCGTTGCAGAAACTGCGGGGCGTGATGGCCGCCAACTCGCCGCCATCGGCCAATTGGCGGACTGCCAGCCATACGAAGGCAGCGTAGAGGTTTGAGATTTCGATGCCCACCGAAGCCAGCAAGGTCCGTTCGCGCGAGCGGATGGCAATCTTACGGTAGGGAGGATTGAGGATGGCGTGGGTGACTCGCGGCGCTTGGGCGGTTCCGAACAATCCCGGATCAAGAGCGCGGGCGGCTCCGTTGATGTAGCTGCCGTGGTTGAGCTGGACGGCGGTGCGGATGTCGGCTTGGCGCAGCAGCGTGGCGCAGGCCGACAGGTTCTGCCGGAGAGCGGGAAGGAAGGCTTCGTCCAGTTCCCATACTTCCAAGGTGATTTCCTCCAGATGAGTCAAGGCTCCGTTGGCGTGCAAGGTAGTAATCCGGTCCACCACGGCGGCGGTGAGCACGCCGCCGCCCGCGCCGGGGTCCAGCAAATGCAGCGATGGGCGGTTGAATCCCTCCGGCTGGAACCATCCGGCCAAGCAGCGGGCAATCGTCGGGGGAGTGAAAAACTGTCCGTTCTCGCCGCGCTCTTCCCGCGTCTTCTCCACGCAGGTCTGCCAACCGCTCGAATCGGCCAAGGCGAGAACGCGGGATGCAGAAGGGGAGATCATGAGTTCATGTGAACACTTTGAAGGGCCCTGTCAATGAGGCAGTCATCGAGATCGGAGAGGATTACTCCATTCCCAAGGGCTTTAGACCTATCTTAGCCAAACTCTACCAAGCCCAATCGGCGCAGAGCAGATCTCCCGTTGTTTCTCTCCGATATCCACCGGGCCGCCGATTCATTTTCTGAAAAGAAATCTCTCAAATTCTCGCCAATTCCAATTTGGGGGTCAACGTCCTCCATCATTTTGATTACTGAGTCCCTGACGTAATAGCGATCATGCTCACGCCCCATTTTACTCAACCTGCTTATAGCCATCAACGCGAACGATCGCTCTGGAAAGTGATTCGATAAGGATCGGTATAAGTCCGCAACCTTATCGGTATAATCGAATGGCAATGGATCCTCAACGCATGTGTCGTAAACGTTAAAAATACTACGGAACATTTCCCAATTGGATCTACCGACATCATGCCATATCTTCGTTGGCACATTGGGCAAGTTTTTCAGGTAAAAAACCTTATTTTTCGATTCCTCCAGGAATAGTTCAGCAATTTTCAACGCAATATCATGGTTGGATAATGAGCCCGGACTTTGGCGCTGCGCGACCAACGCAATCAGGCGATCCTCAGCGCTTCCTACTGGGGCGCTTGTATTCATCGCACTCAGAAATCGACGAAGCAGAGTCGAAACATCCTGAAATCGCTTTTCTCTATCCTGCTGCGTAGCCTTCTCCACTATGTATCTAATGGATGTAGGGAGTTTGGAATGCTCCGGATCCATATGATACGGCAACTCCCTCGTGTACATGTAATACAGTATTTTGCCAAGGCTATATACATCAGCACGCTCATCCACATTTTTCAGAGAATGGTTGAATTGCTCTGGCGCTGCGAATAGCGAGGTTCCTCCTACATCATTTGTCCTGGTGATTGTAAGATTATGGATATCTGATTTGCGAGCTAGTCCGAAGTCAGAAACTTTTACCAAGTCCTCATAGGTCAGAAGAATATTTTGCGGCTTAAGATCACGATGCAGAACTCCATTTGAATGAGCATAAATAACCCCTTGGCAAATCTCTTTGAAGATCCGAACGTTATCTAGGTGTCCATTGGTATTGTATCTGACGGCATCGTCTAGATTCCTTCGTGCCCTCGGCATCACGAAAAACTGGGACGAATCACTATATCCAGCGAAAAGAATAGAGACTACATGATCATGGTCTAGAGTGGATAAAATATCAATTTCCCGACCGAAGCGCTCTTTATCAGAAGGCTTCGCGTCAAATTTCAACTCCTTCCAAGCATAGTTTGTTGATCCATCAAGTGCAGCAGCTTCGTAGACTTCTGAAAAGTTACCCTCTCCCAAAAATTTTGATGTTTTCGTGAACATTGCTCGAGTTGGGGTAGCTACAGTTGGTAGTTACTGACAAGCCTCGCAAGTTCCGCCGTTGAGCATGGCGTCGATGGAGCAGGCGCTCTTTTCTTCGTCAGTGAAGGTTTTGGCCGGGGTGATGCTCATGCCGCCGCGGATTTCCTTTTTCACATCGATGGTGGATTTTTCGATGTTGGAAGCTTGGAGGGTGCGGAGGTAGTAGGTGGTTTTGAGACCTTTGTCCCAGGCGCGGCGATACATGTGGGAGAGGGCTTTCAAATCCGGGGTGGCGAGGAAGAGGTTCACCGACTGGGATTGGTCGATCCACTTTTGGCGGCGGGCGGCGGCATCGACGATGTATTCGAAGCCGATACCAAAGACGGTCTTGTGCTTGTGCTTGAGGGCATCGGGCAAACCTTCGATGGCATCGAGTTCGCCGTCGAAGTACTTGAGCTGATCGAGCATTTCCTGGTTCCAGAGTCCGGCTTTCTTGAGGTCCTTGACGAGCTCGGCGTTGAGAACGATGAAGTCGCCGGAGAGGTTGGATTTTACGTAGAGGTTTTTGTAGTTCGGCTCGATGCAGGGCGTCGTTCCCGTGATGTTGGAGATCGTCGCCGTTGGTGCGATGGCGAGGACGTTGGAGTTGCGCATGCCGTGTTTGGCGATCTTCTCGCGGACGACGGACCAATCCATTTTGCCGCCGCGCGGGACGTCGATGTCGCGGCCGCGTTCGTCTTCGAGAAGGTCGAGGGTGTCCTGCGGAAGGAGTCCGCGGTCCCATTTGGAGCCTTTGTAGCTTGAATAGGTGCCGCGCTCGCCGGCGAGGTCGGAGGAAGCACTATAGGCATAGTAGGCGATGGCTTCCATGAACTCGTCGTTGAACTCGACGGCGGCATCGGAGGCAAACGAGAGGTTGCGTTTGTAGAGGGCGTTCTGCAGACCCATGACGCCCATGCCGATGGGGCGATGGCGGCTGTTGGCGGTGGCGGCCGCCTGGGTGGGGTAGAAGTTGATGTCAATGACGTTATCGAGCGCACGGATGGCGACGGTGATCGTCTCCTTGAGCATCGCATGATCGAGCGCACCATCACGGGTGATGTGGGTGTCGAGGATCACGGAGCCGAGGTTGCAGACGGCGGTTTCCTCATCGGAGGTGTTGAGGGTGATCTCGGTGCAGAGGTTGCTGGAGTGGATGACCCCGACATGGTCCTGCGGGGAACGGACGTTGCAGGGATCTTTGAACGTGATCCATGGATGGCCGGTTTCGAACACCGTCTTGAGCATGGATTTCCAGAGTTCGAGCGCAGCCAGGGTGCGGCCCCAGATTTTTCCTTCGGCGGCCATTTCCTCGTATTGAACATAACGTTCCTCGAAAGCCTTGCCGTAGAGGTCGTGGAGATCGGGGACCTCGTTGGTTCGGAAAAGCGTCCAGTTGCCGCGCTCTTCCATGCGTTTCATGAACAGATCGGGAATCCAGTTGGCGGTGTTCATGTCGTGACAACGACGGCGCTCGTCGCCGGTGTTTTTGCGCAGCTCAAGGAAGTCCTCGATGTCGTTGTGCCACGTCTCAAGATAGGCGCAGCCGGAGCCGCGGCGTTTGCCGCCTTGGTTGACGGCGACGAGTTGGTCGTTGTGGAGTTTGAGAAACGGAATGATGCCTTGGGATTCGCCATTGGTGCCCTGGATGTAACCGCCGGTGCCGCGCACGGCCGTCCACGATCCGCCGAGGCCGCCGGCCCACTTGGAAAGATAAGCATTTTCCGCGATGCCGCGCTGCATGATCGACTCGATCGAATCGTCCACTTTGTAGAGATAGCAGGAGGAAAGCTGGCTGTGGAGCGTGCCGGAGTTGAACAACGTCGGCGTGGATGAGCAAAAGCGGCGGCTTTTGTAGAGATTGTAAAGGCGCACGGCCCACTCCTCGCGTTTGGTTTCTTCCTTTTTGAAGAGTCCCATGGCGACGCGCATCCAGAAGAATTGCGGGGTTTCCAAACGCCGTGGTTTTGAGCCGGTTTTATCGACGATGAGATAACGATCATACATCGTCTGGATGCCGAGATAGTCAAAATCAAGATCGGCGGATGGATCGAGCGCGGCGGCGAGCTTGTCGAGGTTGTAGGATTCGAGCAGCTCGGGGTGCAGTCGTTTGATGGCGACGCCATGTTTCAGGTAACTCTTGAACGCAAGCTTGTGCGCCTCGCGAAGTTGATGGAGACCATCGCGGGAAATACTCCAGTCGAGCACTTCCTCATAAATGTAGGAAAGGAGAATGCGGCCGGCGAATTTCGCGAAATCGGCATCCTTTTCGATGAGCGCCTTGGCGTTGAGGATGACGGTGGCCTTGAGGTCTTTCTCGGAAATTTCCGAGCCTACGGAGCGGCGGAGTTCGCGTTCGATTTCCGCTTCCGGCAGGCAGAGATCGAGACCAGTGGAGGCGAACATGATGCGCTTCTTGAGCTCGGTGCCGTCCCAGAAAGAGGAGCCGCCGTCCTCGGTGGTGACGGTGACCATGAACTCCTGGTTCGGATCCTCGGCGTTTTCCTCCTGCTCGGCACGCAGCCGCGCGCGCTGGGCGCGGTAAAGGATGTAGTGCTCGGCGGCCTTGAAGCGGCCTTGGCGCATGAGTTCCTCCTGCACCATGTCCTGCACGTCCTCGATGTGGACAAACGATTGGTCACCGCGGCGGATGCGGTCGGTGACGGCTTTGGCGATCTCGATGGCGGGTTCGGGGTTCTCCTTGATGGTGAGAAACGCCTTGCGCACGGCTATTTCGATCTTGGTCTCGGACCACGGAACGACGTTGCCATTGCGGCGGATCAAACGCACGGGCAGGGCGTGCGGACCGCTGTGAACATCGACGTGGCCGGTCTTCTCCATCGAACGGCGGAACGCGAGGGACTTCGCGACATCGTAGGCTTCGTTCTCCAACAACGCCTTCTCGATGAGCAGATAAAGGTCGGCCTCGGAGAGGCGGAGGCGGCCACCCTCGTCGAGGGTTTTGGTGAGTGAATTGGCGACCGCATGGGCAACGTCGGCGACGAACTTGCGGTTTACATCGGTGAAAATCGATTTCTCGTCCTGCTGGCGGGAGATGAGTAAATCAGCCAACGATTCGCCAATCGCGTCCGCGACATCTTCGAGCGAAAACTGGGTGTCCTGATCACCGCGGGTGACGATGATGTCGGCGATCGGTTTGCGTTTTTCCTGGGTCAGCACATCACGCCAGGCAAAGGCGCGGTCGGCGGCGGGAATGGCGAAACGGTCGGTGATGACTTGTTTCAGGAGAAGATCTTCGTCGGGATTTACGGGGCGGTACATTTTTTTAAAGAGATGTGAGGGTGGGAAGGTTGGGAACGGAAGGCGGGAAAGCGGAGAGTTGCTAGTTTTCAGTGTTCAGTTTTCAGGAAGAAGAAGAGCGGCGGGATTCGATGCTGCGAATGAGGCCTTGAAGCATGGCGGAAATTTCCCGGGTTTCCTGAATTAGCGGGCGGGAGTTTTCGATACCGGGGAGTTCAAGGGCTTTTTGGACACGCTCGTGGATGTAGAGTTGTGTGCGAAGCTCGCCACAGGAGCCTTTGCTGATTCTGAGGAAACGGATGAAGTCACCCTTGCTGTCGCGCTCGGAACCTTCGGCGATGTTTGAGGGGATGGAGACAGCGGAGCGTTGCATCTGATCCTTCAGGCCGAAGTTTTTGGAATCATGCATAGTCACGCAAATGTCCACCGCGAGCTGGCAACCGCGCTTCCAGACTTCGAGATCTTCAAATGTAGTAGTAGCCATGGTTTCTTATCTCTTCCTGAAAACTGAACACTGAAAACCAGCAAACTCCGCCGCTGCCGCGGCGATCACAGTTCATCATCGTGCACGGTGCTGAGCGCGGAGGCTTTCTGGTATTCGGTGACGCGGCCTTCGAAGAAGTTGGTTTCCTTTTTGATGTCCATCATTTCGGCGAGCCAGGGGAATGGATTGGTGGTGGATTCGTTGAGCGGTGCCAAGCCGCAGGAGGCGAGGCGACGATCGGCGATGTAGTCGATGTAGGTTTCGAAGTCCGCGGAATTCAGGCCGAGGCCTGCGACGGGCAGGCAATCGCGGATGAAGGTTTTTTCCAGCGTGATGCCTTCCTTCATGGTCGCGCGAAGGTCTTCGCGGAATTCCTCGGTCCAGATGTCCGGGTTCTCATCGACGAGATCCATGAGCAGGTTGCGGAACACTTCGATGTGATTGGATTCATCGCGCAACGTGTAGCGGAACATGCTGCCAATGCCGGGGAATTTGTTCTGCCGGTAGAGGCTCAGAATCATGCCGAACAAGCCGTAAAACTGCGTGCCTTCCATGACTTGGCCGAAAAGGAAAATGTTCTTGGCGAGCGCCTGTTTGTTGGCGGTGACCGTAAGATCAATGTCGCGGCGCAGGGCGCGGGAATTGGAGACGACGAAGTGGTTTTTCGCGGTGATGGACGGCACGTCCTCGAACATCGCCTCGCACTCGTGCGGGTTGAGGCCCAGCGAGGAAAGCATGTAAACGAGGCTGTCGGCGTGGATGTTTTCCTCGTGGGCGTGGCGGCCGAGCACGAGCTTGAGTTCGGGCGCGGTGACCACCTCGCGAACGACGTGGAGGACGTTGTCGCCGACGATTCCCTCGGCGGCGGAAAAGTAACCGATGCCCATTTTGATGATCCACCGCTCGACATCGGAAATGTCATTGGACCGCCACTGCTCGACGTCCTTCTGCATGGTGACGTCCTCCGGCTCCCAGTGGTTGTTCTTCATCGTCTTGTACAAGTCGTACGCCCACTGGTATTTGAGCGGCAGGATGTTGAAGAACATCGTCTCGCGGCCATTGATGACTTTTTTGGCGGCGAAGGCCTGCTCGGCTTTCTCTTTATCGAGGACAAACTTGCGATTTCCAAGGGTGATGGTGGTGGTGGCGGACATAAAACGGATCAAAAAGATGGGGAATTGCGCGAGCCAATCTTCGGACCAACAAGCGATGGCGAAACTGCCATTTCCAGAAAGCCACGGTCAATTCTGTTTTTGCTGATATTGTATTCACAAATTATTCCAAATACAACATGTTGTGGTTTTGCCGCATTCGGCGACAGTCGGGAAAGTTCGTCCGCGACCGGAATCCGCAGCTTTCGCCTGATCTGGAAAGAGCTCTTCGCCTTGGCCAAATCACGCCCGTTGTGGTCGAAAAAAATTCCGCCGCAGGGGCAGGGGGAATTCCGGTCCGAAAAATTTTAAAAACATCCCGGAATTTTTACCTTCGGCCGGGAAATATGCGTGCGCAAGGGGCGCGCGCGGTTCCCGTCAATCAATCGCCACCCATGCGTAAACGACGGTGACGAAAACAAACCCGGCGGTGAGCACGTGTTCGCCGATGCTGTGCCAGATGGTGGTGCGGAATTCGCGGGAATCGAAAACGAACCATTGCACGATCAATCTTGCGGCCCAGTAGAGGGAGATCGCTGCGGCGAGACCGCGCCCAACGGGATCTCCGGCGGCCATTTCGCGGGCGAAAATAAGTGTGAGCGCACCGAAAATGACCGTGGCGAGGGTGATGAAAATGCCATAAACCCAGAACAACCGCCGCATGAACGGATGCAACGGCGCGAGCTGCGTTTTCCAATCGAGCGCACGCGGCACCAGCATGCTGGCGGTGACGATGCCAAAGTGGCCCGCGCCGGCCAGGATGAGTAGGGACAGCTGCAAGTTCATGACAAGGCGTGGATCGATCGGAAAAACGGCTCGGCGACATTGCGGACAAATTCAGCCGGAAAACCAAGCGAAAGCGGAACCACCAACACGACAAAAGCAAACAACCGGCGGAGAACCAATGACCGCGCGGGGAGCCGTGTTTCCACGATCATGCCGATGCCTTGCAGCAGATAATACAACGTCGGCAAACCATAACCGCCGCGCGCGGGAACGGTGACGACGACTTCGTGGAGCAGGCCGGAAATGAAGAAAACAACCAGCATCGCGCCCCTTGCTCCGAGTTTTCCGACGGTGGGCTGGAACAGAAAACGGTGCGAGAAATCGCGGAAGGCGCGGTTCCATCGGCGGCCCCAAAAATCGGCGAGCGAAGTGGCGAGAAGTGGCTCGAACATCAGCGGGTTCACATCGCGTCCGCGCCAGCGCCAGAACGCCGCGGCGAGCGTGATCACGCCGCCGTGAAGCGCCCAGATGAAGCCGATCATCGCGATCCAGGTGGCGAAAAAACGATGCGGAACGTGCCGCGCGACGAACCATGTGAGAACGATTCCGATGGCGAGATTGATGCAGCCGCGAAGAACCAGCGGGCGTTTCCCGGCGGGCTTGCGGACGAATTCGCGAAAATTCATGCCCGGCCAAAACAGGAGAAACGCGGTTTTATCCCAAGCACCGCCGCGTTTGCCATCGGCATGCAGAACCCAAAACTTAGCGGTGAAAAAAATCAGCGAAACCAGCAGCCACATTTCAACCCATGGGAGGGAAATGAGTTTTTCCGGCGGCACACGGCGATAGAAAACGGCACGCGGGAATTTGCAACGTTTCATCGGTTCAGCAGAAATCCCCGCTTGGCGGAATGCCCGCGCTGCATAGATTTTCGGGCATGAAGAACCGACTGGTGATCGACCTGGCCACTTTGCCTGAGGAGGGAAAGGACTTCTGCGGCGAAATTCCGGAGGCCGTTTTCGACCTGCCCGAAGGCGATGCGAAACCGCTCGGGCCGCTGAAATACGATCTCCGCGTCCAACGCTTCGAATCGGAACTTTTGTTGACCGGATCCATTTCCGCGCCTTTCCAATTCGAGTGTGTGCGCACGTTGCATCCATTCACGCAAACGATCCGCCCGGAACACGTGGCGATGTCGCTCAATATTGAAAATCAATCGGAAATCGATGTCACCGAGGCCCTGCGCGAAGAGATTCTTCTGAACTTCCCGGTGACTCCGCGGTGCGAGAATGGCGATGCCGGAGACCCCTGCGAAATCGACTCGCGATATTTATCAGTGGACAAACCAGCGGAACTTGAGCTAACCACCCCGCCCCGCGTTGAGGGCGACGACCGTTGGTCCGCCCTCGATGATCTGAAGGACCTCAAGGATAAACCGTAAACCGATTCCAAGACCATGGCCGTACCAAAGCGCCGCCAATCCAAAAGCCGCCAGAAAATGCGCCGTGGCGCGAACCGTTGGCGTGCACCGATCTTCAAGAGCTGCCCCGAATGCGGCAGCCGCATCCCTTCGCACATCGCCTGCCCGTCCTGCGGATCCTACCGCGGCCGTCAGGTGGTTGAAGTGGAGGCACTCTGAAGCATCCGGAGAACCCCAAGTGTTTTCCGCCGCCAAGATTTATTTCTGGCGGCGGTTTTTTCTCGTGATCCGCCACGAGTCCGGTAGTTTTCGCCTCGTATTCCACACGCATGAAAGTCGCCTTGGATGTCATGGGCGGGGACCACGCCCCCACGGTCAATATTCTCGGAGCCATTGATGCGCTCCGGTATTACCCCCGGCTTCAACATCTGTATCTGGTGGGGGACGAAAAAATTCTCCAGCCGGAGTGCGCCAGGCACGGGCTTTCCCTGGCCGATCCCCGCGTGAGCATCGTCCACGCGCCTGAGGTCATCGGCATGGCCGAACCGGGTGCGAAAACGGTGCGGAAGAAAAAATTGTCATCGATCAACGTAGCGATGGACCTGGTGAAAACCGGCGCGGCGGACGCATTTGTTTCGGCCGGCAACACCGGTGGCGCCGTTGCATCCGCGACGTTGAAACTCCGCACGCTCACCGGCGTGGACCGCGCCGGCATCGCCACCGCGATCCCGAACGAACACGGGTTGTGCCACATCCTTGACGCCGGGGCGAATCCCGAAGCCAAACCGGAACACCTCGTGGCGTATGCCGTGATGGGCACCGCTTACGCGCGCAATGTCCTCGGTGTGAAGAGTCCGAAAGTCGGCCTGATGTCGAATGGCGAGGAAGATGAAAAAGGCACCACGTTCACCAAGGAAACGTTCAAGAGACTCAAGGAAACGCCCGGCATCAACTTCATCGGCAACGTCGAGGGACGTGATCTTTTTGAGGCCGAACTGGACGTCGTCTTATGCGACGGCTTTGTCGGCAACATCATGCTCAAAACCATCGAAGGCACGGCCAAAGCGGTTTCGAAATGGTTGAAGGTTGAGATCAAGGAGAACATTCTGCGTTTGGCCGGGGCGGTGCTTGCCAATGGCGCCTTCCGCGCGCTGAAGGAAAAAGGAAACTATGAAACCTACGGCGGCTCGCCACTGCTGGGGGTCAATGGCGTCGTGATCATCGCCCACGGATCATCGTCCGCGCTTGCGGTGCGAAATGCCATCCGCGTCGCGATCGAAACCGTGGAAAAACGAGTGAACGCGCGGATTGAGGAAGCCCTTGCCGCGCTTCCCGTGACAGCCTCCCAGGAAGGTTGACCGGCCGGTGGAGATGGAGCCGCGCAACCAACTTCGCGCTTGAGGGCACCGCACCCGGGTCGCATGCTGGCGCAGCTATGAGCGACGGCCAGATGGGTGTTTGTATTGCGGGAACCGGCAGTTATCTCCCGGAAAAAATCCTCACCAACGCCGATCTTTCGGCGATGGTGGATACCGATGACGAATGGATTGTCACCCGCACGGGAATCAAACAACGCCACATCGCGGCGGATGACGAGTTCACGTCGCACATGGCCACGAAAGCCGCGCAACGTGCGCTCGAAGCAGCGGGCCTCACCGGCGCGGAGGTGGAACTGATCATTGTTGCCACCATCACGCCGGACACGCTGACTCCCGCGACGGCTTGCTACGTGCAGAAAAACCTCGGTGCATCCAACGCCGTGGCGTTCGATATTTCGGCGGCGTGCTCGGGGTTTTTGTATGCGCTCAAAATCGCGAAACGCCTGATCGGCGCCGGTGTTTTCGAAAACGCGCTCATCATCGGCGCGGAAAAACTTTCGGCGTTCGTCAATTGGCAGGACCGCACGACCTGCGTGCTTTTCGGGGACGGCGCGGGCGCGGCGGTTTTGCGCAAGTCCTGCGAGGGCGAAGGCATGATTCTCGCCACCGAGATGGGCACGGACGGCAATCAGACCCATCTGCTCAACATTCCGGGCGGCGGCTCGGCTTGCCCGATCACCCCCGACAATGCCGCCTCCAATCTCGCCACCCTGGCGATGCTCGGCAAAGAGGTCTTCAAGCATGCCGTGACACGGATGAAGGAAGCCGCCGAAAAAGTCATCGAGCGGTCCGGACTGAAGGCGGAGGACATCGCCTGTGTGATTCCCCATCAGGCGAATTTGCGGATCATCGATGCCATCGCCGACCGGCTTTCGGTGCCGAACGAAAAGGTGTTCGTGAACCTTCACAAATACGGAAACACGTCCGCCGCGGCGGTTGCCATCGCTTTGGATGAAGCCGCCCGCAGCGGCGCTTTCAAGCGCGGCGACAACATCGTGCTGGTGGTTTTTGGCGCCGGTCTCACCTGGGCGGCGGCGGCCATCCGCTGGTAAAACGGTCGGGCGTTTCGCGGGAAAACGCGACTGTCGGCGGGAAATTTGAAATCTTTTTCCCTTGCACTGAGGCCGGAATCTGCTTTTCTCCCAGCGAATTTTTTAAATTTCCGGCTCCCGAACCGCATGCTTCAAAACAACCTTTCCACCAAAGTTTCGCCCGCCGCCAAATTCCACCGCCGCGGCGTCTTGGAAACCTTGGCTTTGGCCGGACTTGGCACTGTCGTGGGAACCGGCGCGGCCGCCGCTGATTCACCGCGCGGAAAGGGTCCGCGAGTTTCCACCCCGACGGTGGGCTCCCCGGCTGCGGCGAAGAAAAGCACGTCGTTTTTTGCCGGCAAGGTTGCGGACCTTCCCGAGGAATGGCGCGTCCACCAAGGCGCAACCATCCCCGAATACCTGAAGTTTCTCAATTCGCTGAAGCTGAAAAAGGTTTCCCCTGACCAAGTCATCCAGGCGCACGCGAAAAGTAAAAACGGCGTCTGGAATACTCTTCCGCCCAAATCCTGGTGGCTGCGCATGGGTTACACATTGCGTGTGGTGGACCGCATCGCCGTTGCCATGAACACGAGTGAAGTGGAGGTCGTCTCGGCGTATCGCCATCCGATGTACAATGCCCGTTGCCCCGGTGCGCGCGCCGGCTCATGGCACCAGGCGAATGTGGCGGCGGACGTGAAGTTCGCCAATTCGCCGCGCGAAGTCGCCCATGCCGCCCGCTATCTGCGGGACAAAGGTTTGTTCCGCGGCGGAATCGGCGGTTACGGTGGGTTTACCCACATCGATACCCGCGGCCAGAATGTGAACTGGGGCGCCTGATTCTCATTTCATCGTGAAACTCCGGCCGCGGCCGGATTCCCACGCCGTTTTCACACTATTGTAGAGGCGGGTAAGCTGCTCGGCGGTTTCAATGCGGAACTCAACCGTGCGCGCGTGGGTCGTTTCGGGATATTTTTTCACGACCATTTCGGTGGCGCGGCTGCCGAAACGCTGCGCGGTTCCCTCCACCACCTCGCGTCCGCGTTCAATCGCCCGCGAAGCCACATCGGCTGCATTGGTGCCCCCGGCTGCATCCGTGAACGGACTCAGCTGGTAAAACCGCGCCAGCGTCTGACCCAGCGCATCAATCGATACCTCGTCCACCAGGACGGTCCCATCGAGGAGATAGGAATGCCGGCTGATCGAGGAAATCCGGTCGAGCTGCACCATGTAGTGCCCTCCGGAAAGTTTGGCCTGCCAAAACCGGTTCGGCTCCGGCTTGTCAACTTCCTCCGCCGGCGGCTTGTTGGCTTTGCCATCGTTTTTATCCTGCTGATCGCCACCTTCTTGGGCGACTGAGGAAAGGGTGAAAACCAGCAGCAGAAGAAAAAATGGGAGCAGACGTTTCATAATTTTCACAAGGCATAGCAATTCCGCGGCAAATGGCCAGAACAGTCGTGCGGAATGCGTCACACGCGGTTCGTTCTCGCGCCGAACATGGAAACCACGAACAACGCGAAGAAGAGGAAGAAGAGAATTTGGGCAATCCATCCGGAGGCACCTGCCACGCCGGCAAACCCAAGCAGACCCGCGACAATCGCGAGAAAAAAGAACAGGATGGCGTAGCCTAACATTTGGTTTCGCGGATTGGTTTTCCGGGCAGTCCGATATTTTTCAACGGCGGCTCCGAAATCCAAAGGCAGTCGCCGTGCCAGATGAATACGGAATTTGGAACCGAAAATCTTTCGCGATGTGTGCAAATCGCGACAAGAGATGTTTTCAGAAGATTCGATGCATTTTGCATTGTGGCCGGTTGCATTCACGCACAACATGGTCATATCGTGCTGCTGGATGATAGCCGCTAACCCCACGTGGTGAACGTTTTGCATATCAGTCACCACTCTGGCCAAAAAACTGCAAACCCGCTCCCGCTATGAAAAAACAACACATTTGTCTTTGGATTGCCGCCATCCTCGGTGCCGTTGCGATTTCCAGTTGCAACACGGTCGGCGGTGCGGGCCGCGACATTGAGCGCGTTGGAGATAAGGTCCAGGACGCCGCGCACTGATCCCTCTGGCGGGGCCCGCGTCCCGCCAGTCAGTTTTTCCCTATCATTTGAAGTCCCTGCGATGAAGAAAAAGTCCGAACGAAAAGCCGCCCGCAAAGGCGACTCCGAACCTGTGCGGATTGGAATCAAGCCGTCCGGGCGCGCTCCCATCATCGAATCCCTCATGGCCATCTTGGCCGACCAACATGTCCTCTATCTAAAGACCCGGAACTTTCACTGGAATCTCACGGGTCCACGGTTCAGTTCCTTGCACGAGTTTTTCGAAGCCCAATACAAGGGCCTCGAGCTGGCGATCGACGAAACGGCCGAACGCATCCGGATGATTGGCGGTGCCAGCCCGGGATCAATGAGCGAATTCCTGAAGCTCGCTTCACTCAAGGAACACAAGGGCACTCTGGTCAGCGGCGATAACGCCATCAAAGCCCTCAAGGACGACCATGAAACCGCAGTCAGAACCCTGCGGAAAGCCATTGCCGATGCGGGCGCCGCGGACGACGTCGGAACCGAGGATTTTCTCACCGGTTTGATTCAAGCTCACGAGAAAAGCGCGTGGATGCTCCGCAGCTATTTGGAATAGGCCCAACATGGATATTCTGATCATAGATGACGAGCAATCGATCCGCCTGACGACATCCCTCGCCATCGAAGCGGACGGTCATTACGTCGAAACGGCGGAGGACGGCACGGCCGGGATCAAACGGGTGAAGGACGAAGCGTTTGACCTCATCTTCCTCGATCTCCGCTTGGGCGACGAGGATGGGCTGGACGTGCTGAAAAAAATCCTCGAGATCCGGCCCCGGCAGCTGGTGACGATTTTCACCGCCCACGCTTCGGTCAAGACCGCGGTGATTGCGATGCAAGCCGGCGCGTTCGACTACCTAGAGAAACCGTTCACGCCCGATCAGCTTCGCGCGGTCATTGCCAAGGCGCAGAAAGCATTGAAGACGATCGGTGAAGTGACCCGCCTGGAAGAGACGGTGAGCGAACTGAAACCCGGAGGATCGAGCGCCACGGGACCAATGGTGGACTTCAATCCGAGCGACGCCAAAACCAAGACCGAGTTCGACCTCTTGTTTCGGGCGGCCGGATCCCATGCATCGGTGTTGATTTTGGGCGAAAGCGGGACGGGCAAAAGCGTGATCGCCCGCGAGGTCCACGAGCGATCCCATCTGAAGGACGCCCCGTTCGTGACGGTCAGTTGCCCCAGTCTTTCCCGCGAACTTCTCGAAAGCACGCTTTTCGGCCATGTGAAAGGTTCGTTCACCGGCGCAGTCAAAGACACGTGGGGGAAAGTTCATGCGGCCGAAGGCGGAACTTTGTTCCTCGACGAAATCGGCGAACTGCCGCTGGAAATTCAACCAAAGCTGCTGCGCCTGCTCCAGGAGCGCGAATACGAACGCGTCGGCGAAAACAAGGTGCGGAACTCGAACATCCGCGTCATCGCCGCGACCAACCGCGATCTGGCCGAGCTCGTCGCCGAAGGCAGTTTCCGCGAAGATCTCTATTACCGGCTCAATGTGATTTCCGTGACGATTCCCCCGTTGCGCGAACGGCCGTCCGACCTGACCGGCTTCGCCGAAAGCTATCTCTCATTCTTCGCGCGCCAAATGGGCAGAACGATCAAAGGTTTCACGCCGGAAGCGGCGCAACTCATCAAACGCCGTTCGTGGCCGGGCAACCTGCGTGAACTACGCAACGCGATCGAGCGCGCCGCCATCCTCACGCGTGCCGAATTTGTCGGTGAGGAGGACCTGCCAAGTCCTTCGGCGATGGCCGTCCCGCGGCCCGGTGATGACGCGGAAGCCGAAGTGGGCGGCCAGCACAGCATCGAGGAACTGGAACAAGCCCATATGCGCCACGTGCTTTCCTGGGCACCCTCGCTCAATGAAGCGGCAACTATCCTTGGGATCGACAAGGCCACGCTTTATCGAAAACGAAAACGTTATGGCTTGTCCTGACCCATGTTGCGTACCCGACTTTTTCTCGGCCTGCTCACTCTAGTCCTCCTGTTGTGGGCCGTGGGCGGCACGGGATTTGTGATGTTGCGCGGGGTCGGCAAAAAATTCGATTCGCAGCTCAACGCGGATTATCCCGTCATCCGGGCGGCGCAACGAATTCGCAGCATCACCTCCACGGTCAACAGCACGTATCTTTCCCGTCTCGTCACCGGGCCACTCGGCACGGTGGACCCCGCATTGTTCGCGAAGGCAAGCGAGCGCCTTGACGAAAATCTCATCATCATCTCCGGCGCGGCAGCCGCTGAAAATGGCTGGAAGTCCGAACTGGCCGATCTTTTGGAATCCGTCGGTGCCTATCGCTCGGCATACACGGCCGCCATCGCGAATCCTCCGGCGACCGAGGCGGCGAGAGCCGAATTCCACATCCTTGTTTCCGGCCTCACGCAACGCACGACCGACACCGCCAACACGATTACTTCCATCGCCGAAGAGCGCATGCTTGCGTCCTCGCGTGGCTTGGTACGGAACTCAAGAAAAGACCTGCTGCTCATCGCCTCACTGGTCGCCTTCGGCACGATGATGGCGATTCTTACTTACCGGGAATTGCTCAAACATCTCGTCGATCCCGTGATGAGTCTCCAGCAATCGATGAAAATGGTCATGGAGGGAAATTACGAATCCGTGGCACCGGATCCGGCAAGAGGCAGCGAGTTCCAATCGCTCGTTTCGGCATTCAACGATATGAATGCCGAACTTCGGATCCGCCGCAAAAGCACGGACCAAAAACTGCTGCATGAGAACATCGTCAACCGTGCGCTGCTCTCCGCCATTCCCTCACCGTTGTATGTGGTCGCGGACAACCTGCTCGGAATCGTTCTCAACCCAGCGGCGGAAGATCTGAATGCCGCTCTCGGCTGCGGCGTCAGCCTGCCCGATAAAGTACGCCGTCTGTATGATGAATGCGTTGCCACAGGAATGAATCTGCGGCCGGAAGATCCGCGCGAAGCGATCCTTTTCCGGGTCAATGGCGAAGAACGTTTTTATCTGCCGCGGATCTTCCGCTTCGAATCTCCGGACGGCGGCTACTCCGGTTGGGCGATCCTGCTGCACAACACGACCCGCATCCGCTGGCTCGATGACATGAAGTCCAACCTTCTCGCCACCGTCAGCCACGAAATCAAAACCCCCCTCACCAGCATCCGCATGGTGTTGCTGCTCATGCTGGAGGAGAAATCCGGAGAGCTCAGCCCGCTTCAGAAAACCATGCTCGCATCCGCCAGCGCGGATTGCGAGAGGCTGCTTGCCACGCTCAACAGCTTGCTGGACCTCTCACGGGCGGAAAGCGGGGCGACGCGTCTTGACCTCGCGCCGATGGACCTCGCCGCCGCAGCCCGTACCTGCGTTGCGCTGTTCCAAGCCGACGCGCGTTCTCGCGAAGTGAACCTTTCGATTGTTGGGCCGGCCGATCCGTTGCCTCTCGTGTGCGCCGATGAAATCCGTTTGCGGGAGGTGATCAACAACCTGATTTCAAACGCGCTCAAGCATTGTCAACATGCGGGCGAAGTAAGCGTCTTGCTGACACAGGCGGAAGAAGGCTTCGTCAGGCTTTGCGTCATCGATGACGGGGAGGGCGTGCCGCCCGAAGCGCAGTCGCGCATTTTCGAGCGCTTCTATCGTGCGAACAACAATCACAATGTCGATGGCATCGGCCTCGGACTTTTCATTTGCCGCGAAATCATGCGCGCACATGACGGCAGGATCGGCTTGGGCGACCACGCACCCGGCATGCTCACCGAGTTTTACATCGACGTGCCAGTTGCATAATCAGCTTACGGATTGATCCTCTCCTCCGGTGCAGGCAGAATCCGCCCGCCAATGACCCGCTACCGCCCGAATGTCGCCGCTCTCATGCTCAATGAGCATGGGAGTTTGCTGGTCTGCGAACGGGCTGGCGTGCCGGGTGCCTGGCAGTTTCCCCAAGGCGGGGTGGATGCCGGCGAATCGATCGAACAAGCGCTTTATCGCGAAGTGCGCGAGGAAATCGGATTGCTGCCCGTGCATTACGTGGTCACCGGACGCCGCAATGGTTATCGATATCTTTATCCGCCGGAAATCCGCGAAAAGAAACTTCGCAAGCATGGCAGCCATGGCCAGGAGCAAACATATTTCCGATGCGAACTGGTCCGTGGTGCTCCAACGGTGGACGTGAATCAGAAACCCCGCGAGTTTCAAGCCTACCGCTGGATCCTGCCGGAAGAATTTGATCTCGATTGGTTGCCGGAATTCAAACGCGCCATTTACCGCCAGGTGATGTGGGATTTTTTCCAAGTCCGCTTTTGAGACCCCCGGGATCCCGGCCGATGCCGAGCATCAACGCGATCACCCGGGCGAGAAAACCGGCCTTCGTTTTCCATGGCCGGGGGCACGTCACGATTTCCCAACCATTTGCGACGGCAAGGGCAGTCAAGGGTTCCCCGGGGTTCACGACCGTCGCGTCATGGCACAAGCCGAGCATCGGCAAATCCGCGGTGCTATCCGTGTAGCCGTGGCTGTTCACGAGTCTCGCATTGGCATCATACCATGTCCCGGGCAGCAATCCGCGCAATCGTTCCACTTTCCGGCCCGCCTTGTTGTTGATCAACGGAGGAATCAATCCGCCATGGCGGACCTCCGTCGCGAGAACCAAATCGAAGCCCAGCAGACGGCCCATCTCATTGACATAACATTCAGGACTGGCCGAGGCGAGAATCAGGAAATCGCCAGCCATGCGCCGCGCTTCGATACGGGCGAGCATTTCCGGATACATCGTTGGCAGGACGGATTCCGCAAATCGCCGGGAATGATTGAACAAATCTTCATTCCGCATGCCGCAAAGATAGCTGAGGAAAAACCGCTTCAGTCCGCCGGCGCCGAGGAAAATTCCAAATGGGAGAGCACCGAGAAAAACCGGCAAAAATACCATCCGCCACGGTTCGCGGCGAATCACATGGTGACGAAAAAGCAGTTGGCAGTCCCATGCCAACAGCGTGCCATCGAGATCAAACAAACCGATTCCCGCGGGCGGCGTTTCCGACAAATCCTTCGTGTCTCGCATGTTGTCAACAAGGGTGCACCCACCGGCCTGCCGCGCGCAAGTCCCTCAGTCGCGCAATTCGTCCGTCCACCGTGCGACGTCCCGAAAAATTTCGCCGCGCTTCTGATCATACATGAGCAGATGATATGCCTTCGGATAATTGTGATAGGTCGGTGGCGCGCTGCGCGGGATGCGTGCGACAAAGCCGCGGACGTCGGAATCGGTATTGAGGAAATCCTTGCCGCCATGCAGAACCAGGACCGGCTGGTGCAGCGAAGCCGCGTGGTTGTTCATCGAGCCGATCAATTTCGCGAGCGTTCCGATCAGACGCAGCGTGTGCTTGTCGACATGATATGGATTTTTCTTCACCTGGTCCAGATGGGTGGAGGTCTGGGTCATTTGGGCGTCCTGCGCCCCTGCGAGCGTTTCCAGCGGAATGCGCGCCAAGGGTGCCGTGGCAGCGGCGACCTGCACGAGGCCGGGAGTCCACGCTGGAATGTCATCGCGGAAGCGCACGATCGGCGAGGAAAGCACGAGCCCGTCGGCCGGTGCCCGCGGCGCACGTGCCCACGCGTGAACCGCGATCAGCGCACCCATACTTTCACCGAACCAAACGACCTTCGCGCCCGGATGCATCTCGCGCACCATGCGGGTGAATCGATCAAGATCGCGGTACCACTCTTCCGGTCTTCCGATGTCGCCACGCCGCGCCTGGATGGGATCACTGCCTTGGCCGCGCACTTCGTATGCATAGAGCGCCGTCCGCGGCTGGTGTTTGAGAAAATAATTGCCGAGATTCTTGTAATCGGCGGATGCCCCGCAAAATCCGTGAATGCCGATGACAACCACGTCAGGCTCGTGTTTCTCCGACAACCACTTCCGGTAGCCGAATGTTTCGCCTTTTCCGCCATGCGCACGCGGGTGAAAAATGAGCGCTGGATCGGCGGAACACGCGGCCAGAAACACGCAGCACAGCGCCGTTATGGCCCGCGTCAGCATTTTCACCGGATGGGTTCCAGTCACACCGGAATGTCGGAGACATCGCGTGATTTGGCAATCGCGAAGCCGGAACACGCGCGACGAACGTTTTTGACATCGTGCGCCGCACGCCGATGAATGAACCACCGATGCACAAACCAGTTTCCTCCGAACCCGCGGCCATTTTTTGCATGGCGCTTGCGCTGGCGCTGCTCATGACTTCCTGCGGATCGATCCGCGACAACGCTGACCGTTCACTCGAAGGACGCCCGCAGACCAGTGACATCCTCGCCAGCCACACCGCGCTCGGCACCGCGATCCTGCGTTCAACGGCGGTCGCTTCGATCAACCAACCCTATACCACCATCCGCACCGGGTTGGCCGTTTTGTGGAACCGCCCTCGCGAATTGGTGACCGGCAACACGCCCATTCCGCTCAAGTTGTCCCACAAAAATCCCCAACACGCGCCGGGAACACCGGGCTTCGAGGCGGAACTTGATGCGATCGGTTGTCCGCCGGTGGAGTGGGGGAAAATCCGCTGGCTTGTCGATGGCGACCAGTTCTTTCCCGAGCTCGACCGCATGCTCGCGAACTCACGCGCGCAGATCGACGTGCAGATTTTCATTTTCGACAACGACGACATCGCCACGCGGTATGCCGACCGTCTCCGCATGTTGTCCGCGACCCGCAAAGTCCGCGTGTTGTTTGATGATCTCGGCACAACGGCCGCGCAAGGTGCCGCCCCCGAAACTCCCGCGCCCGCAGGCTTCACACCGCCCGATGACATGAAGCGCTACCTGACCGATGGCTCCAACGTGCGTGTCCGCCGGATTCTGAATCCGTGGTTTGTCTGCGATCACACGAAACTCTTTGTCATCGACCGCAGTTCCGCGCTGCTCGGCGGAATGAACATCGGCCGCGAATACTTCAGCGAGTGGCATGACTTGATGCTGCGGGTGGACGGGCCGGTTGTCGCCACATTGGCACGCGATTTCAACCGCGCCTGGCGCAAAGCCGGGCCGCTGGGCGATCTTGCGCTGATCCGTCGGCCAGCCAGAACAATCACTCCGCCCCCTCGAATCAACGGCGACGTTCCTTTGCGCGTTCTGCGCACCGATCCCGCGGCAGGCGTTCACGACATCCATGAAGCGACTGTCCTTTCCATCCGTGCCGCACGGAAACGAATCTGGATCCAAAACCCTTACGTCGCCCATGATGGAATTGTCCGTGAGCTCGCTCAGGCTGCGAAACGTGGCGTGGATGTGCGCGTGATCATCCCCGGCAAGGGGGACTCCGCGATCATGGGCGGTGGCAATGCCGTCACCGCCGCGTTCCTCATCAAAGCTGGCGTGCGCGTTTACCGCTATCCCGGCATGACCCATATGAAAGTGATGATCGCCGATGGCTGGGCGCAGGCGGGTTCGGCAAACATCGATGCCTTGAGCCTTCGCATCAACCGCGAGCTCAACATCGCAGTTTCCGATCCCGCCACCGTGCGGGCTTTGGAGAAATCCGTGTTTCAGCCCGACTTCCGCCGCTCCACCTTGATCCGCGAAAGCGAGGTGCCCCCGCTGACCGGGCACTTGGCGGAGATCATCGCGGATCAATTGTGACCATCATTTGGTCGCAGCCGTTTCGGGAGCGAAAATCCGAAGTTCTGGAAAACCGGGAGCCGCGCGATATTCCGCCGCGAATCCAGCACAGTGGAATAAGCGTAAGTTTCATCACGAAGACCTACGCAGTCGCGTGATCTCAATCAATCAACTTCACCACGGAAATAATCACGCCGATCAATCCGGCAAAGATGCTGAAGAAACTTACGACCCCGCCCCTCACCCGCGGCAGAAAGGAAATCAGAAGTCCAATCAGGCCAAAGAAAATCGATACCCCGGCCAAAACGAAAACGAGAAATCCATGATCGACCACGAAGATCAAAATCGCGGCGATGAGTGAAATCAAGGAGGGGATGCTGAATTTGGTTTTGCTTTCCATAATGAATCAAAATCTAACACATGTTTCCGAATTGTCCGGCAGATTTTTCACGAGTTTGCCTGCGGATCGTCATCCAACGCTTCAATTTCCGGTGCGCTCGTGGCTTCCGATCCCTTGCGGTAATCAATGTCATCGAGCGCCTCTTCCGGGTCATCGGACCGGCGGGCCGCGGCCTCATACGCATCGGCGACTGCATCGCGCTTTTCATCTTCCGCCACATTCATCCCGTCCTGGACGGATGCGAGATTCGGATCTTCGTCCGTGAACGGCGGTGCCATGGGTGGCTTGTCGTCCGCCGGAATTGTCTTTGCAGGTTCAATGGGCATATTGTGGCTTGGTTGGTTACCGGAAATGGCCGCATGCGTCGTTCCCATTTCCAACCCATTGATTGCCAGCAATTGGCGAAGCAGTTCCCGCCGCGTTGTGCAACGATCAGTTGCAATTCGCAGCCCGACTATTTGAGCAGTGCGTCCGCCTTCTCTTGGAGTTCACGTGCCGCAGTTTCAGCCTGCTCCAAGGGTTTCCCCGTGGGGATTCCCGGTCTCGTGTGCTTGGTTTTCGTCAGCCACGCATCGCGCAAAACGATCATGCGTTGCGTGATCAAGCCGTGGAATTGCGGCGGAACTTGTTTGCTCTTGAGCATCTCCGCGACCGAGCCCGCACGAACATCCGTCCCGCCACATGCGTGGATCAATGGTTTCGCCATCATCCAATGTCCTGCCGCATCCGGGTGAACCGCATCCGGCTGCACGGAAAACCCGGGATCCGTGCGACGTTTTTCCATAATTTCACGAGTCATCGCGCCATTCACATCCACCACCATCCAGCCTTTTTCCCGCTGGCTCATGAGCCACTCCGAGTACTTTGCCAGCACTTCGGTGTAATGTTTCAGTGCCGGATTCTTCAACCAATCGTAGTAAGGAGGTGTGAGCACAATGATCTTCGCGCCCGTCTTTTCCACCGCCTCTTTGAGCTTCGTCATTCCTTCCGCAAATTTCTTCGTCCGTTCCGGATCATACGGCATCATGATCCCGTCGTTCATGCCATAACATGCGAAAATCAGATCCGGCTTGGTCGCCTCCAACACCCGGCCCAGCCGTTCATGCAAATCCGGCCGCGGAAATTTCCCGCCCGCGTGGCCAGGCTCCGAAAGACCGGAAACCGTCTCCGATGGCAACCCAAGGTTGATGGCGACCATGCCATCAAATTTCCGCGGGCCACTTTCCGCCCATGCCAGGAAATCCGCAACGCAACCGCCGTTCCAAGTGATCGAGTCACCGAGAAACACAACGCGCTTGGCGGATTTGAAAACTTCCGCAGGAGTCTCCGCCGAAAATGCAATGGATGTCATCGTAAGACAAGCGGCGAAACATTGCAGAACTCGAACTGGTTTCATCATCCGCAAAGTTTGAAATCCCGGCCAGAACATGCAAGGAGCTTCCCGCATCGCATCCCAAGCTCGATTGGCAGCGATGGAAGTGGCGGAATTTTAATCCCACTCACATCATCTGCGCACCCGCTTCGGCGAGTTCCGAGCGTTCGCCGCGATTGAGGGCGACGTGGGCGACGAATGATTGGCCCTTGAGGCGATTCCGCGTGTAAACGAGTCCATTGCTGCGGCTATCGACATACGGGTTATCGATCTGCGCCGGATCACCGACGAGCACGAGTTTGGAATCGCGCGACATGCGGGTGACGATGGTTTTCGCTTCCTGCGGGGTGAGCTGCTGCGCCTCATCGAGGATGAAGAAACGATTCGGGATCGAGCGGCCGCGGATGTAGCAGAGCGCCTCGATTTCAAGAATTCCTTGCTCGATGAGAAGCTCGTAGGGTTTTTTGATCGTGCCGGGAGCGGGTTCCTTCTGCTGCTTGCGGCGCGGACCGAGCGGTGTGGACGGACGCATGAGAAGATCGAGCGCGTCGTGAATCGGTTGCAACCACGGACGCATTTTTTCATCGAGCGAGCCCGGCAGGAATCCCATCTGCTCGCCCATCGCGATCACCGGGCGGCTGACGGTAATGCCGTTGTAACGGCGGTTGAACATCTCGTGAAGTCCCGCAGCGACGGCGACCAGCGTCTTGCCGGTGCCGGCGTGGCCATAGCAGGTAACCAGTGAAATCTCCGGATTGAGCAGGGCGTCGAGCAGGCAGCGCTGCCCGAGGTTGAGCGGCTTGAGTGATTGACCGTCCTGGATTTTGAGCGATTCGGGAAAATTGAGCCGCATGAATTTCCCGGAAACGACGAATCGCGCGGGCATCGTTTGTTTTTCGCCGCAGCTGAGAAGAACATATTCGTTCACGGCCACGCCGGCGGCGCGCATGTCAGCCAGCGCCAGCTCGCCGCTGCTGGCAAAGCGCTGGAGCTCGCTGGAGTCCACCTCAATACGACGAACCTCGTAGTTTGAAACCTCGCGGGCATCCACTTTGTCGTTGAGGTAATCCTGGCACTCGATCCCCACCGCGCGCGCTTTCAACTGCATGTTGATGTCCTTCGTCACAAGTACGACGGGCGCGGTATTATGCTGCATGAGCAGAAGGCATGCGGCGAGGATGCGGTGATCCACCCGCTCGCGGTCCGGAAAAATGCGGTGAAACCGATCGAGGAGTTCCGAGTTCGCCGGGCATGTGGCGGGATCATAGACCACCATGCGGACGGTGCCGCCGAAGGCGTTCGTTACCCCGCCCGTTACGGTCTGCGAACAGGAAAACATTTCGGTGAGACGCCGATGCACGCGCCGCGCATTGGCACCGCGTTCGGTTTGTTCGGACTTGAACTTGTCCAGTTCGCTCAGCACATCCACCGGAATGCACAGGTGGTTTTCCTTGAAGCGCTCGACGGACGCCGGGTCATGCAGCAGCACGTTGGTATCGAGAACGTAGTTTTTCACCACTTGCGATGGCGCCACCAGACCGAGATCTCCCGGCGTGGCGAAATCGTTGATTCCGCGCCGCCGCCTTGATCTGGTCTTGGTTGCTGGCGTTTGTTCAAACAACGCGGGGTGGGAATCATCTGCGCGATGGATCATGGCAAATCAGGTGGTGTGGGTGGTTGCAAAACGGCTGCCAAAGGAGGCAGCGACGGCACCCGGGAAAAATCCGGGCTGCGGAAAACGGAAAAAACCTATCCGAAAATTCCTCAATAAAACCAAACTATTTCCAATTTTCCCTGCATGGCAATCGGAAAGGCATCTTCGGGTGAATTTGCTGCGCGGCAGGGTCCGCTTTGGTCCGCTTTGCTTCAAAAATTCGCTTGCAACGCCACGGCGGCGCTCCTATTTCTTCCCGCCCCGCCCCGCGGGAAACCATCAACGCGAGGATAGCTCAGTTGGTAGAGCAGTTGGCTTTTAACCAATTGGTCCTGGGTTCGAGTCCCAGTCCTCGTACTTCCTGAAGGCCCGGTTCTCCAAGGATCCGGGCCTTCGCCTTTTAGTCGCCGTGGACCAAAAGAACGATTTCGCCCTTGGCCGGGTGTTCGCGGAACCATGCGGCGACTTCTTCTGCCGTGCCGCGATGGTAGGTTTCAAATTTTTTCGTGAGTTCACGGGCGACACAGACGCGTGCGTCCGGAGAAATTTCCGCGAGAATTTCCAACGTCGAAAGAATGCGGTGCGGGGATTCGAAGAAAATCCCCGTCTCGCCGGACGCAAGCGCTTCCTCCAAACTGGTCCGTCGTTTCCCCGGTTTTACGGATAGAAATCCGCCAAAACGAAACGCATGGCAGGGAAATCCAGACCCGATCAGCGCGGTGATGACGGCGGACGGACCAGGCAGAACTTCAAAGGGAACCTCGTCGGCGATGCACGCCTGAATCAGACGATAGCCGGGGTCGGACACTCCTGGCGTCCCGGCATCGGTAATCACCGCGATGGATTCTCCTGCCTTCGCAGCGGCCGCCAGTTCCGGGGCGCGGCGGGCTTCGTTGTGATCGTGCAAGGCGACCAGAGGCTTTCCAGAGATCCCATAATGCGCGAGCAACGGCGCGGAATGACGCGTATCCTCGCAAGCGATGCGGTCCGCTGAACGCAAAACCATCAGGGCCCGATGGGTGAGATCGCCCAAGTTGCCAATCGGCGTGGGAACAAAAATAATGCGACCAAATCCCTCCATTGCAACCACCTTCGCGAAAATGCTTCTCACTGTCCATCCGTAACCGCCCCCATGGCCACCCCGAAAAAACGCATGTTAACAACTCCGTCCAGCATTCATGACTTCTCCGTTCTCTCGCCATTTCTACCCTTGCCAAAGGCATCTAACAAAAGTTCTTCACAGACTGCATCGTCTTCAGAAACGCATTCATCCCCAGGATCTTCCGTTCGTATAGCGCCAGGCCCCGGCGGCAGAATTCGATCTCCGTGTTCAGCGAAAAACGTGCGCATCACGGCATCGACACCATCTTCGACCACATTCCGAAAGTTGGGGGCGTAAAATCTGCCCTTCGTCCACGGCGCGGTAATAATTTCATACGAAGGAAAGTAGTCGATATCTTCATAATCATCCGCCAGACTACCAGCCACGGCCCGGAGAACCGACTTTGAATGGGTGGTTGCTTGCAATACATGATGCGGACCTGCCGTAGCGGTAAGGGGCACGGGCGAGACCGTAATAAGAAACTTGAGATTTGGGTTTTGCCTTTTGGCAAAATTGTAAAATCCGATGAAATCATTCATGACCTCATTATACGAATAATTACAAAATTTGTAATGTTCCGCATCGAAAGTGCCCGCAATTGTTCCCGGGCATGTTGGATACGCCGTGCCATCTACTTTACTTTCCCAGCTTTCGGTTAGACCAAAGGTGAAAATAAATAACTCAGTTTCCAACATCAAAGCTTTTACCTGCTTCAAATGATACTGCCGGTGAACTCTGACCTCCTCTGGAGATGAGAGCCCGAAAGGCTCAACATTCGGACGCAAAGCATCCACATAACCCGAATCCTTTCGCCAGCAATCATCGCGAACAGTTCTCTTTCCGAACGCCTCTAATGCGAGCTGCCACAGCTGGCGAGTGGTATAAATGTTTCCATATCGTGCGGAATACATTCCATATCCAAACTTCATGGCATTCACCTCGCTCAATCCAGGAGGCGGCGGCTCCCGGTTGATGACGTTGAACCCGTTCTTGCGCAAGTATCGTGATATATGCTGGGCAAAGCAACTTCCCGCGGTCGCTATTTTCGTGTCAGTACTTATTGGAAACTTCTTTTTGTAAAGTCCGCTGATATTCGGAAACACTTGATTGGCCACCCCGGTGCGCCAGAAACTCGAAGAAGGCAGATTCTCGTAGGGTGAACTTGTCATAGCTGTCTCGATATCAAATTGAGAAGATTCAGTTTCATATCCCTTATCCCATACAATGCATCCACTTCTCTCTCCAGCTTGTCCTTTTTCTTCAAGTCCATGATATCGGATTCCTCCGGATTTCGTTCAAGCGTCGATAGCAATGCGCTTCGAAGCGAGTTCTTGTCGTTACAATCCAAAACATAGGGGACAATCGTCGTATGATTCCTGATCGGCAACGGGTTTAAAACAACCTTATCCCCCTCCGAATCAGCCTTCAGATACTCTGCTTCCTCTTTGTCACGGCGGTTGTGTTGCCCATAGGTCATCAAGACTTTAAAATCATTTGAGTTTCTCACCGCAGTGGAAAGATTCCCAAAATTCACCAAGTCATTTTCCAACGCTGGATCCGTCCGAACACATTGAATCAGTTGCTCATAACTTGGCAAGCGGATGCGGGAATTGTAAGGCCATAACGAAACCTGTGCGGAAAATGAATATACGTCGAATCGAATGCCGGGAATCCGCTGGGATAACATGGCCGCGTGCAAAATTGCGCCTGTCGCTCCTTTGCTCGACCCGATGGCGATCACCCTCTTCAGCCCTTTCCCCCGCACTAGTTTCTCGAGAAAATCGATCAGCTGCCCGGCGTTCCGAGTATAGTACGAGCAACTCCCATCTATGAAAAAAATCGCTGGTCTTTGAATATCATATCTCGTCAAAATGTATTTTTTTGCAAATGGAGAAAAGACCAAACCCAATTCGCCTTCTTGCGAACCAGAATTCAACCTCTCAACCACCGAGAAGTTTGATACTTCATAATCCGCACGAAATGATTCTTTTAATGAAACTGGCGTGCTCACGATATTAATTAATTGAATCGTTTTTTTGCCCAAAGAGTTCGTTCAAGAGCAAGGCCCCGAATTCATCGTTCATATGTCGGTAATTATCTTCCGTATGTTGCCCGCTCGTCGTATCCCGCAGAAGACGGATATCCCCTTTGGTTGCGCCAATGGTGTACCTCGCATCCGTAAAACAGGGTCCCGACACAGTGTGCGGCGGCTGGTGGATCAGCTGAACTCCTTCCCGAATCGCGACGGTTTCGGAGGATTCGTAATACAGCCGATTCACGAACTCGAGACAGTTGGCGTTCTTCAATCTCTTGAAATAGGAAAATGCTTTCAACTCAAGTGCCGATTCGGAAGGAAGGGGTTCGGGTATCAATTGAATAACTATTTGATCTCCGATAATTTCCTTTAGCATGCGGGTAATCTTGATGGCCAAAGTATCACCCAGGGAATCGAGAAGTGCCTGCTGCAAGCATGCTGTTGAAATAGGACTGTTTTTTTCGACGGGAACTTCGAGGAGGTGATAATCCCGGAATATCACCGCGAGCTTTTGCACATTGAAATCCAGTCCCACTAAAACAAAGCGATCGTAATCAAAAGGAGCGATGTGATTGATCCCCCCTGATGTTGTTTCCATCATCTGTTTCAGTCCGGAAGTACCCGGAAACAACCTATCGTCGCAGCGCACAAGATTCTCAAAGCGGTTTCCAGGAGCACCGAAAAAGGTAACCCGATGATCCTGCCTTTCCGTCATGGACAACGCCAATTTGACAGCGGTCAGATGAGAGTTGCCAATGAAACACACGCGAGGCGCTGCGGACTTGGTTGATCGCTCGGAAAGCATATTATTTAACCTATGAACGAGTGAATATGCCTTTCGGGGGAGCTTGAATGCCCGTTCATTTCGTGGTAACCAAATCGATTATACTATTTCGCAGAACCAAAAGCCGCCGTAGCATCCAAAACATTCTTCGCCGAAACGGCCCACAAGTCCTCCTGAATTTGGTGGATTTGTTCCATGATTTGATTTCGGGTATCGAGAAGTTCTTGGCATTTCTCGACCAACTTGTTTTCAAGAGAATTCGATTTCAACTCAATGCCCCAGTCCGGCTGCCCGATATCGTCAAGAAACCACGCCATTTTGTCGTGAGTTATGAGGGAAAGAATTGGCGTGCCGCAGCCGAACGGAATCATCTGTGCGTGTCCCCGCATACCCAACGCTAGATCAACCGAACTGTAATAGCGCACAATTTCTCCGGGAGTCGCCTTTCTAAGATCGACTTTGTTGAACGGAACCTTTTCGTGGCGCATAAATGGCATGATGAACCCATCGTCACCTCCTTGGAGGACCAAATCGATCCGTGCGACTTTGGAAAGGACGGTCATTGCGCGGGATACGGCATGGAGAATTTCCAGCTCTTTTTCTCCGTACCGAAGTTCAGCGCGGTCGAAAGCCATATTAATAGAAACCACAGGTTTATCCAAGTTAACCGAACGCTTGGTCAGATGCGGATACAAGCGGTTAACCAATGTGGTCATGCAGGGTTGAAAGCGAACTTTCTCCCGAAGTTTCTCGGGCAAATACTGCTTTACGGCATTAATGCTGCCTTGGTTCCGAAGCCCGATGTAGGTGCTCTTTTCCGCGAGTACCGCAAGATGCTCCCAAAAAATTGGCTCAAACTCGGGTTGGTCGCGAAAGCGGTTATATCCGACCGCAAAAACCACCATTGGCACTTTGATCGCTTGCAGCAGATCAATCGGGCAATTCCACTGCCAGCCGCTATTCAGATTTTCGTTGGTGTCTCGCAGGAAGAGGCCCCCACCGCCAATCACTGTGCCGGCGGAGCGGTTGATCGTCGTCACATCATCCGGTCCAAAGAGGGGGCGCACATTCCGCAAGTGCCATTCGTTCTGCCCACCAGCCATATCGAAAAGATCCCGCAGGGTTATGGGGAGAAGGTGGTCGCCGGCGTTGCCTTTGCTGAATACGGCAAGTTGGGAGAGCTTACGAACGGGGGGTTTGCCCGTGGATTGGCGAAGCGACGTATGAAAACTCTTGTGAACCGTTTCCGCTTTTGGCCGCTGGCCAACGATAGCTTCGAGCGACGGAACGGAGGAGCCGGAAGCAGCCGATAATGTCGGATTTTTACCTGAAGAAGGGTCGGAATTTTTACTCATTACTGTGAAAGTTTCGATCAGGGGTTCAAAATAAGAGGAATGTCGTAACGAGTTCTTAGTTCGTGGAAACGGCGAGCAAGTGGCGAACTCGAAGCCGAATCAGCGAGATGCCATTTGTTGGAACCTTGGAAATGGATGATTTTAGCACATTTCAAAGCCAAATCTTCGTCGGCCCACCCGGTTTCGGTGTAGGTCAGTTTCCAATTGTACGCATGGGGAAGAAAAAACTTCATCTGCTGCCTAAAGAGTGCATTCAGCAAGGGTTGGTCGCGAAGGATGAAATTCGTCCTGTCATTAAGCAGAACGAGCAGTTTGGAAAACGTGTCCTGCGTCAACACCGAGGATCGATAGAGCATTGTCCCTGCGTTGAACTTCGCCTTTTTTTCCACCGCCACACCGAAGTGCGCGTCATCCATGGAATTCCCGCTGCGAACCACGCAAATGTCATGAGGCAGCCGAAAAATTTCGGTGAAGTTCCGAATGGCCAGCATGTCCGAATCCAGCCACAAGACTCCGTCATATCCTTGTAATTTGAATAAGTTGAACTTGAGAAAGGGTGCCTGCTTTGTTGAAACCGCAACATCTCGCCCGACGAATTTGTCGAGACGGGTATTCTCTTCAGTAAGAAAACTGGCATCGGCCTCATGGAAAATGACTTGGGGGAAGATATGGGAAATCAGGGTTCGGTTCGTTTGGCTGAGAGGAACCGCGGTTGGATGAGTGAAAAGAATGAGGTCAATCTGGATATCCTGCGGCAGCGTCTCACGTAACGAAGCAATAAATGTCGCTCCGAGACCAATCACATTATCGCTGATCATGCTGACAATAGCATAACGCCGTGCCGTCGAAGTCCTGCATTGTGCCTCAGAAGAGGGAAGCGACATAAGAATTAAATATTTCCTAGCAGTTGTTGAAGAGTGGTGCTGAATTTCGCGCCCAAGTCGCGGGTCTTGCGCCGTGTCGCGTGACGAACCCCTTCGGTCACGTGGAGTGCGCAGCTTGCTTCCTCCAATATTGCATCACAGTTTTTGTGACGTGTCACCATGCGATGTTCAGATGGTTTTTTGGACCCCATTACTTTTTGCAAGCTTCTCATTTTGTGAGAGTTCGACGACAGTGAAACGAAAGGAACCCCGCCAAGTGAGGCCATAATCGATGGGTGATATCGTCCTGATACAAAAACCCGGGCGTTCGCGAGGATCTTCAGCGCGGCGGCAAGCGGAATGTGCTTGGGAATCAGCGGGACGCGGAGGTTAAGAGCGATATCACGCAGGAACTTGTCTCCCTGCGAACACTCGACAAGGTAAACCGGCATATCCATGCGCCGGATTCTTTTCAAAATCGCACGATAAAAGGCCTCAAGGGCACCGGGCGACAACGTCTTCGCAAGCGAAGAACCCCCAATGCATATGTAATCGCTTTTAAAATTGTAACGTCCGAACTCCTTTTCATAACCGAATGGAAGATCGGTATCAATATTGATCGGCAGAGTCGGATCCGCAAGTCCAGCCGTGAGGGGCCAGTTGAACAATGCGTCCGGAGCGAAGACCGCGGGTAGATCAGGATCTGATTTCTGCAGCAGTCTGAACGAAAACGGATCGCGAACCATGATGCCGGCGCAACCCCGGAGCGCCTCCATGCAAAGGTCGAAAACCCGGGGATCCCGGCCTGTCTGCGGACAGTCGGAAACCATTGCGTTGATATAAAAAACGGGCTTCCCGAGCATTCGAGCCACATCCATCAGAACAAGAAGGAAGTTAAGGGTCTTCCGCGATGATGAAAAAATCATATCCCCTTCACCGTTGATGACGGCAGCATCAGCCTTTTTGAAATTTTCGATTATTGCCGCAAAATCCTCATTCTGCCTCGCTAAATCGAAAAATTTGTGGGCTTCTTGCTCCGGGTTCCAATTCAACATACCATCAAGCTTCGTCGCTGCGATCTTCGATGCCTTCCACATCGTTCCTGAAATGGTGTGAATCGAGCGAAGACTTTCGCTCAGAGCAAGACTCGTCGCACGACATCCCCAATTGGAGTCTGTTCGGTTGTCGCTAATGAAGAAAAGGTCCATTAGGTGTTACAGATGATTCATTTTAGGATTGAAAAAGGCTTTCGAAACTGCGGCGGGGGAAAACCTCCAAGCGGCCTCCAGCCGTGGCGTTGTAAATCTTAACTCCGCGCCTTGCAGCCTCGCGACCAGCAACCTCGTAGCACTGGAATACAGGACCGCCCGGCGCCCACTCCCTGCATAAATTTTCAAATTTGGTACTCTGTGTGGTATGCAGGTCGTGATTGTAAAAATGTGCTTTTGGCGCGTCGGCTGAGGTAAGTTGGTAGTCGCAGTCACAGCCCACCAGATAAATTTCGGAAAAGCCCATGTAAAGGGCGAGCGGAAGACAAAAAGTTAGAATAACTGTGTACCCATTCGGGAGAAAGGTCGAAAAATCCATGTTGATTTCTCCTTCTGCGTTAATTTTCTTTTTCGGGTTATCAAAGATGAGAAAGTCGACGCGCTGCTTATCGAAATCCGTATCTTCGCGTATCACGGGCGCGAATTTATAAGAGAAAATCGTATGGGCGTTTGGGGCTTTCGCCAAAAGGAGTTGCTTGAAATCCTCGTTCAATTTTCCCGGGGAAGAGTCACCCCATCCACCAAACATCGTGTGGGAACAAACGCAGTAAAACGTCGGATCGATACGCTCACAATCGGGATGGTTGACAAACCAATTGGTTGCAAAGGTGGTTTCGCGTGCCAGGAGCGTCAAATCCTGCTGCAATAACGAAGGCCCGTTCCCAATGATAAAGCATCGCTTTCCCGCGCCCTTGCCACGGAGCGCCGCAATGTTGTGGTACGTAGAATCGCTCTTGAAAGCGCGCTCGGTTTCTTGAACGTAATTCTGGATTTTGCGAAGATTTTCAATCCGTTTCCGAACCGTTTTCCCGGCTTTAACCGAGGGGCATTCCAAAACGGACAATGCCGCGTCGATACGACCTAGTTTATGGAGGGCACGAGAGCGAAGCAACGTCCACTGAGGGTCTCTTTTGAATTCGGCCTCAAGGCGATCAAGGAGGCGGAGCGTTTCATCTGAAGCTCCACTTGATGTAAGAGCTTCGGCTGCTTTCCAACAAGACTCCGGTACAAGGAGTCGACGCCGACAAAGTTCCACCCAATATGGTGCCGCCTTCCAGGGATTCTTTTGAAGCGACCATGCGCACGCCTGAGCATGGCAAATCCACCCCGGGGTAGAAGGCTTGGGAGGAGATGGCGCGAGAACGATGCGGGATGCCAAGTCCGTTTTCCCGAACTTTTCCAGCAGAACGCATAATAACGCCCGGCACCACGCGCTCAGAGGGAAATCGAATCTCATTTCAAGGCAGAACTTTGGACCACGTCGGGTAAATCTTTGGACGCACCTTGCGACTCCGCCCAGGCTAGGGTCATTTTATTTTACGGTTCAATCGGCGGGCAAGTGCAAAAACCCACCGTGCCGGATTCGCTGCGGAATCCATTCATCCCAGCACGTCTCGATATTCCGTTGGGATGACACGTGTCTTCCCGTCGCCATCCACCAGCACCGACGTCATCGATCCACGTGCGTAAATTTCGCCGGAGGCTGTTTTGCGGATTTCAAATCCCCAGGTGATGGATGAGTTGCCGAGCCGCAGAATTGCGAGGCGGGTGTCGACTTCCTCGCCAAACGCCAGGGGCTTCAGGAAATCGCATGCCACATTCACGCGCGGCCAGCCGACTTGGGAGCGATCAAAGACAGGCACTCCGACTTCGCGGAGAAACGCATGTTCCGCTTCCTCGACGAAGCGGAAAAACTTCGTGAAATGCATCCATCCGCTGGCATCCGTATCCGCGAAGGTGACTCGGTTGGAATGCCGGAAAACGGGAGCGTCCATCACTCGAAACGGGAGGCGACGAGGGTAGCGTTGTGGCCGCCAAAGCCGAAGCTGTTCGAAACGGCGTGTTTGATGTCCACTTCCCGCGCCTGGTTCGGAACCACATCGAGATCGCACAGCGGATCCTGGTGTTCGATGTTGATGGTCGGCGGGATGATTCCTTCCTTGATCGCCATCACGGAAGCGATGAGTTCAATGCCGCCGGCTGCGCCCAGCATGTGCCCCGTCATCGATTTGGTGGAGGAAACCATCAGGCCGTTCTTGGCGTAATCGCCGAATGCCACCTTGATCGCCTTGGTTTCGGCGATGTCGCCGAGGCCAGTCGAGGTGGCGTGGGCGTTGAGATATTGGACGTCAGACGGATTGAGCTTCGCGTGTTTGAGCGCCATGCCGATGGCGTAGGCAGGGCCGGAGCCATCCTGCGACGGCGCACTGAGGTGATATGCGTCCGCGCTGACGCCGTAACCGGTGAGCTCGGCGTAAATTTTCGCGCCGCGTTTCTTCGCGTGTTCCAGCTCCTCAATGATGAGCACGCCGGAACCCTCGCCCATGACAAATCCGTCGCGGTCGCGGTCAAACGGGCGCGAGGCTTTTTCCGGTTCGTCGTTCCGGGTTGAAAGCGCTTTCATGCTGGCGAAGCCGGAAAGGCCCATTGGCAGGATCGAGGCCTCCGCGCCGCCACAAATGAAGCCATCCGCATCGCCGAATTTGATGATGCGCCATGCTTCGCCAATGTTGTGGTTCGACGTCGCGCAGGCGGTGACAATGACCATATTCGGCCCGTGCAGGCCGAATTCCATCGAGATGATTCCGCTGGCGATATTGGAAATCATCATCGGAATGGTAAATGGCGAGACCCGTTTCGTCCCCTTGGTTTGGAACACCGTGTGTTCGCGCTCCAATGTCGATAAGCCGCCAATTCCCGAACCGACCATCACCCCGAAACGCCGGGAATCGATATTCGAGATCTCCAGCCCGGAATCTTCCACCGCCATTTTCGAGGCTGCCACGGCAAATTGCACATAACGGTCCGCACGCCGCGCGTCCTTGGGCAGGTTGAAAAACGAATCCGCGTTGAAATTTTTCACCTCGCCGGCGATGCGACAGTCGAATTGGTCGGGATCGAGCTGGGTGATCCGGGAAATTCCGCTGCGGCCTGTTTTCAGGCCCTCCCAAGTACTTGCCAAATCGTTGCCGAGTGGCGAAACGCAACCAATTCCAGTGATGACAACGCGGCGTTCGTTCATTTCTTGACGCCAGTCTGGAGTGGGGATTTCCCCCGCGCAAGCATCATCAGAGCTTCCCGCCGCCACAGATTCACGTGCACAACGTTGCGTTTTTCGCGCACCGTTTCAGCGGTGCCTTTTCTCATTGGCCGCACCACAGCACGGGCAAATCACGATCTTGCCTTGGGCTTCATTCTCAAATGTATGCATACAAAGGCGGCACATAACGCGGTGCGCCCGCCCTGCTTTCTCCGCCTTCCATGCGAGCCAGCGCGAAGCCAAGGAGAAGGCCGCGACCATTACTCCCGCCAACGCGACAATCCAGAAGACAAAACTAGCGAGACTCAGTTCCATGCATCGGTTGGTTCACGAACCCAAGGCCCACCGCAATGATTCTGATGTCCGCGTTAGGCGGCCCGGCGGAAAAACGCAGGCCGCGCAACCAAGCGACAAGCCGCAGCGATTGGGTGGAGCCATCCACGTCGCCACCAGCCAACGAAACCGCATCAATCACCGAGCCGTCCGGCCCCAGCCTGATGAGAAACCGCCAGATGGTCGCGACCATCGGGGCGTCGATTTCAATTCCCAACGGCGGCAAATCAGCGGGCAATTCCTTCGCGCTGATCCCTGCCAGTGGATAGAGGCGCGGAACAACAATCGTTTCCACGGAATTTTCGAGCACCGCAGGCCGGGGTAGCGGCGGGAACACCATCGTTACACGATTGGTTTTGCGAAGATCTGGGAAATTACCCGTGTCCGGAAGTTTACGGAACTCGAGAAGTTTCACAGCCAACCGGTTGCGCATCGCTGCGATAGCGGATCGTTCCATCCCCGCAACCATGGGCAACGCCATCACGTCCACCCGGGCGGGAAACGGTCCCTTTTCCCGGGCCAACGAGGTAAGCGCACGTCCAGCGGCGTCGTCCCCCGCGTGGATGACCGAAGCGGATTCCGGAAACACCGGCACCGACGCTGGCACCGTGACCCGCAACGACCCCAGCGCCAGCGCAAACAATCCGCCGACCGCACACATCGCAACCAGCGATGGCAACCAGGATACATCCCGGGATTTCCACTGGAACATCCATTCGGGTGGCGGTGTTTTTCGCGATGCGGGCATTGCCATAATTCAATGCGTTTCCTGGCTCTGGTGTTCCGGCTGCCGGACACCCGCTCCGGCGAGGGCCACCCGAAGCCCTTTCCCCAAGACCATTTCAACCATCTCCCGCTCTTCCGCGACGGAGACGTTCGCATCGGTTTGGATCAACACGATCACGCGGGATGTGTCGCCTGTCGCCACCACTTCACCGAGCCGCGCCGCCAGGGATTCCCGCGTCACCAAATCCCGGCCGAGATGAAACCGCGGTCCTTCGTCTCCCCGTCCCAACGTAATGACCAGCATGCTTTCATAACGGTCGAGCTGAAACCGCGATGGCGGCAGTTCGACCGTCACGCCGGACTGCAACAGCATGGATGGCCCCATGGCGAGAAACAGCACCAGCAGCGAAAAAATATTCATCACCGGGACGGCATGCAGCAGTCCGGGGCGTTCCGGGAGCGTCAGTTCCAGCTTCACGTTTCCGCAATCGCACCGGGTTGTTCGGAGAATTTCCGGCTGCTACTCGTCTCACTGCCGAATGGCGCGTGTTCCGTCTCCTCCCTCGCATCGGAAACCAGGTGGACCATCTCAATGCCGACACGTTCGAGGCGGTGTGCCAGCCGTTTTGCCCGGCCCACGAAATACAGATAAAACAGATACAACGGCACGGCGAAGGTCAGGCCCAAAATCGACGTCACCAACGCGGAATACACTCCGGTGGAGATTTCCACCGACCCGATCACCCCGCCTTTTTCGCCGGCTCGCTGGAACGTTTCGAGCATTCCCAGCATCGTGCCGAGCATTCCCACCAACGGTGAAAGAAGGGCGCAACCGAGAATCGCACGGATGTTTTTTTCGATCCGCGGCACTTCGAGCTGCCCGGCTTCCTGGACGACATCCCGCAAGTCGCGCCGCGGCAGATAATGCCGCAACAACGCCGCATGGGCGATCCGGCCCACCGGGCCCGGGGCGCGGGCCGCCTCGTGCAAAGCTTCCGCAAACGCACGCCGCCGGACGTGATGGGATAGCCCGATCAACAGATCCGTTACATTGATTCTCGCACGGTGAAAAAAGAACATCCGTTCCACCACGCAAACGGAACCGGCAAATGCCAGTGCCAGCAGCACCCACACGAGCGGTCCGCCTTTTTCGATCAGCCCGGATGGTTCGAACAACGCGAGGAACATTCTCGCCGCAAGTTAGAGTCTCCCCCCGCTCGCTGGCCAGTTCAAAAGGATCAGCGCAATTTGCTGGTCGCCGGCCGTCCTTCCGCCCGCACCCACTCGAGTGCTTTTTTGAAAACCGGGGTCGGTGCCCAACCGTGACCGCCCTCGAATCTGAAAACTTCGAATCGCGATTTCGGAAGTTCTTTTTCCAGCCGCGCGACCTCCGTGGCGTTCTCGTCTTTGGTTCCCATGGTCATCGCCACATAAAGCTTCCGCAATCCACGGCTTGCGTATTCACCGGGCTTTTCAGAAGCCGGACCGGCTGCTTGCAGAATCAACCCTTGGAACCCGGGACGAACCTGCACAAACACCGAACTGCCCCGCGCCCCGCCCGACATGCCCGTGGCGATCTTTTCCTTGTCCGCGATCCGGAATCGTTTCACCGCATCGTCGTGGGCCGCCATGAAATTTCCGACAATCGGCTGCCACGGACCGTTTTTCGCCTCCACCAGCATGATGCAAATCATGCCATGTTCGCGGATGACTGGTGCCATTCCGCCCATCCCCGCATTTCCGCCCGGGCTCATCACAAAAATCGTCGGCCAGCGTTTTTGCGGAGCGGCGGCGTAACCCGGCGGCAGCCAGATGTCGTAGTGATACGTACCGAGCGTCTCTTTGGCTTCCTTGGCCGAACCCAACACCGGAACTTCCGAATGTCGTGGTGCCACAGTCAGCGAACAGGTGATGCGGGTGACTTTTTCCTCCGGAATCACTTGGCCGGGCGGAGTGTCCTGCGCGGCCGCAATTCCCCAACTTAACCAGAAAAGGCCCGCCAGCGATGTCAGGTTTTTGAAATTCATCGTCCCGTCGCTAACAAACCAGTCCGCGTTCATCAAGGAGTATCCTCCTGTCGGCCTCCCTTGGTTGTTCTCCGCGCTTGCCCGCGACTCGCCACGCCGCGCATTCTTGGCCATGCACGCCACGGCCGCCGCACTCAAAACACTCCTGCTCGAAAAATCCGTCCGCACCGGCTCCTTCACCCTCGCCTCCGGAAAAAAAAGCGATCTTTACATCGACTGTCGCATGACCGCGCTTGATCCGTTCGGCGCCAATCTCATCGGCAACCTCGGCTGGCATGCCGTGCGGTCCAAAATTCATTCGGAAAAACTCGCCGTCGCTGCGATTGGCGGCATGACCCTCGGCGCGGATCCAATCTCGCTGGCAATCGGCATGGCATCCGCCACACAACACCCGGAGGAAGCGCTGCAGGTCTTCACCGTCCGCAAGGAACCCAAAGGCCACGGTGCCGGCAAACAGATCGAAGGAAACTTCAACCCGGGCGACCTCGTCGTTGTCGTTGACGACGTCATCACTACCGGCGGCTCCACCTTGAAAGCCATCGACGCCATTGAGTGCGACGGCGGAAAAATCGCGTTTTGCCTCGTCCTCGTCGATCGCGAGGAAGGCGGCCGCCAAGCCATTGAAGCACGTGGCATCCATGTCATCCCGCTCTTCACGCGCTCAACGTTGCTTGGCTGAACGAACCCGGCGGTGGCCGCAATCAATCACGGTTCCTTTACCGCCGGGTAACGCAACTGCGCTTCGATCTTGTAGTCGAACAACGCGTTCTCCCATTTCAATCCATCGGCAAGATGATGGACCACCCATGGCTCGCCGGAATGCATGCCGGGACCGGGAACCACAATGCCGATGTGCTGTTCCGCGTTCGGCGGCAGCGACCAGACAACAACGTCGCCCAGCTCGAAGTTGGATGGATTCGTGGTGGGCTCGATCGATTCACCCTTGCGCTCGAAAAACCGGCGGAGATTCGCCGTGCGGCGGTGATCAATGTTGGCATCCGGCCCGCTGGCTTCCCAAAGCTGCGGATAGACGCGGAAGCTTTCCCGCATGTCGTCGTTGACCAATTGCTGGAGATCGACACCGGTCTTCCGAAATGTGCGCACGATCAGATCCTCGGCCATGCCCTTGCCGGCGGGCACATCGCCTTGCGGCATGCCGATGGCATAATAGGACGGATCATAGGAAACCTTCCGCCCGGAATATTCAAGCGCTGCCGCCGCAAGCTTTCTGCCGGGAGAGGCCGAAGCCCGCAATTGCCCGATCAAACTGGCCGCATGCTCCACGGTCGGCCGGTCGCTGGCCCGGGCGAACGAAGACGCCATCGGCATGACAAACCACGCAGCCACACTGATCGCGATCACGACGATCACCCATCCGCCAAACGGCCCCTGCCCACTCTTTTTCTGCACACTCGGACGGGGTCCGATGTACTCGATCGTGTCGTAGAATCCTTTGTGCCTCCTCGCCATTTCGCAGGGCGATGAGTGAAGCGGATCGACCCGGAAATTGCACGAAAAATTCTGTAAATTTCCCGCCGAGCTGCTCTCACCAGCCCGAGAAGTTCCTTTCTCGACATGGCGGCAATGGCTGACTTTCCTCCCGCATGCATCTTTTCGAAAGCGCCGCCGAACTCGCCTGGGGGCGGCTCGATGTGCCGTTGCTGGGAATGGATCGGGATTGGTTCGGAGCTCCTTTCGCACCGCCCGCGTCGTTTTCGCTGGCCGTTGATCCGAAGCGCCTGTGGTTCATCGCTCATCACCGCAAACCTGCCGATTTGCATCCGTTTGCCCGGCCCGGAAAATTCCAAGCGGAACTGTGGAAACACGACGTTGCGGAGCTCTTCATCGCCGATCCGGAGAGCGGGCGTTATTTCGAGTTCAACCTTTCGCCAAACGGCGCGTGGTGGAGCTGCGAATTCACGGCGCCGCGGGTCCGTGCCGCGGAAACGGACATTGCCATGCCGGAGGTTGCGACTCACGCGGACCTCGCCACCGACGGTTCCTGGCTGGCCGCCTTATCAATTCCGCTCGATCTTCTGAAGACCCGCATCGCCTTCGGCCCGGAAACGAAGATGAATGTCACCTTCATTCTCAATTCACCGGACCAACGGTTTCTCACCGCCACGGATTTGGGCGGCGGCCAACCGGATTTCCACCGCCCGGATTTCTATGTAACCCCCGAACGCACACCACTTCCCAGCACTTGATCAAACGTTTCCAAATCGACGATATCCTGAACCAGGACGCGCACGGAATTATCTACCGCTGCAATGATATCCTGACCGGAAAAACCGTCGCACTCCGCCGGTTTTTTCCGTTCGGCCCCGACGGTGACGGCCTGAGCCCCGACGAACAAGCCGCCTACAACGTTGCTCTTTCCCGTCTCGCGGAAATTTCCCACCCGCACCTTCGCCGCATCGTGACGGGTGGCTGTGATCCGGTTGACGGGATGCCGTTCATCGTCGCGGAATGGTTGGAGGAACCCACGCTCATGGAAATCGTGGAAGCCAATCCCCTGCCCGCTGCCGAGGTTTTCACCATGCTCGGCCAAGCGCTGGATGCCTGCGAGGCACTTTCCTCTGTGCTCGCCACGGAGGCCCTGTGGATCGACGTCGATCCCGCATCCATCGTCCGGTCGGAGGGAAATGGCCCGCCGGTGTTTTCGTTTTGGATTTCGCCACTGAAATGGCTTGGCAATGACGAAACCGCGCGCGGATTCGACGGTCTGATCGACTTGGTCCAAAAATCGTTGAAGTGGAAACGAGGTCCGGTCACCGATCAAATGGGCAACGGCCTCGGCGGCTGGATTTCCTGGCTCAAGAGAAACGGTCGCAAAGCGAAACTCGCCGAAGTCCGCGATATTCTTGCCCGGATCGCGGACGGGCAACCGGCACCGCCCACCGGCCCGCCTGCGCGGGTTCCCGGGCGATCGCCGACTGCCGCCGCGATTCCTGTAGCCGCGCCAAAACCAGCTGGCGCCAGACCAGCCGCGCAACCGCAAAGGCCACAACAAGTTTCCGCACCGCAAAAAACGGGATCGTCCGTGTGGGTTGTCATCCTCCTGTTGGTGATCCTCTTGGTAGGCGGCGCCGGCGCCGCGTGGTATCTTTTCATGGGCCCCGGAAAAAAAGCGAATCGCTTGCTCGCACCGCAACCCGTGGAAGAAAAAAGCGCGTTGGATATTCTTCCATCACCGGAATCATCTCCGCCTCCCGCGAACTAGAAATTTCCCGCACCGATTGCCAGTGTGGCGGAAGCCACTCCACATCGCTGAAGCATCACAAGCGGGGTTTGCCATTCGCCGTGCGGCGCTTATTTTCTCCGACGCGACCATGTCATTCTCCACGGTTTTCCCCGGACTTCTTGAGCGGCCCACACCGCTCATGCGCCGCTTCGCGCGCCTGATTGATCCGGCGACCGGCGGCCCGCTCGAACGTCTTGCCCGGGAAAGCCAGGCCGCCACACGCCGCAACTTCGGCCGCACCATGCGGCTCTTCGCGCCGCTTTACGTTTCCAATGAATGCGTGAACAACTGCTCCTATTGCGGCTTCTCGCGCGATGCCGGAATTTTTCGTACGACGCTCACCGTAGATCAAGTCGTCCGCGAGGCGCACCACCTTCACAAACTCGGCTTTCGCAACATCCTGCTCGTTGCCGGCGAACATCCGAAGTTCGTTTCGGATGGCTACCTTCAGCAATGCCTGGATGCCTTGAAAACGTTCGTTCCCACACTCGGCCTTGAGGTTGGACCCATGGAGGACAACCAATATGCGGAGGTGGTCGCCCACGGTGCGGAAGGCTTGGTCGTCTATCAGGAAACCTACGACCGCGCGGTTTACAAAACCCTTCACACCGGTGGTCCGAAGAAAAACTTCGACTGGCGTCTCGATTGCCCGGAACGCGCTTATGCCGGTGGGTTCCGACGCATCGGCATCGGTGCGTTGTTCGGCTTGGCCGACTGGAAGAGCGAAGCCATCGCTCTTTGTGCGCATTTGGAATACCTCTACAAACATTGTTGGAAGGCCCAGTTCACCATCGCCTTTCCACGCATGCGTCCCTACGCGGGAAACTACAACTATCAGCCAGACCCCGCGCGTTTCCTGCCGGATGCCGCTTTCGTCCGCCTGATCTGCGCCTTCCGCATTCTCTTCCCGCAAGTCGGCATCGTTCTCTCCACCCGCGAACCGGCGTCTCTTCGCGATTCAATCTGTCCGCTTGGCATCACCCACATGTCCGCGGGCGCGCGCACGGAACCCGGCGGTTACACGGGTGCGGGAAACGACGATCTGCACCTCACCGTGAAAGGCCGCCGGATCGAACTCGAACGCCGCACCGGCAACGAAAAGGCGACCGAGCAATTCCAAATCCACGATACCCGCCCGCCCGCGGTCGTCGCCGCAATGCTGCGCGCGCAAGGCCTCGATCCGGTTTGGAAAGATTGGGACGAAGCGCTTCTCGCGCGCACCTGACAAAACCAACCCGTCATGCCGTCCCCGGTACCGGTGGTTTTTCCTCCGGCATTTTCACGGTATTTTTCAGGAAATCCTCCGCGCTTGGCGAACACGTCATATTGTAGAACTCCGATTTCTCGTCTTCCATCAAATCGCGCCAACGCACCAGTTTGCCAGTGTATGCCGAAATCCGTCCCATAATGCCCATCATCGTGGATTCCGCCACATTCTTCGCTTCGTTCAACGGCTTGCTGTCACGAACTCCGCGCAACAAATCAATGTGCTCCTGCACCATCGCGTTGGTCGTATCCATCTTGATTTCGGCAATCGAAGGTTTTTCGCCCGTCAATTTTCCGCCGCCATAACAGACGCCCTTGGAACCGGTGAACAATTCGCCCTCACGGCTGTACGCGCCCTTGAGCTGACGGCACTGGCTGTGGATGTGAACGTCATCGCCGAAATCAAAATCGACGCTGAAAAAATCAAACTGGTTGCCCGTTTCCCGCCGCGCCCGTCCGCCGTAGCCGAGCGCCGTAACCGGCGGCCGGCCGAGAAACCACGCCGCCACATCAAGATTGTGCACGTGTTGCTCAACGATGTGATCGCCCGACATCTCGGAAAAATTGAGCCAGTTGCGGGCCATGTAATGCGCTTCGCTTTCACCATTCTCGCGGCGTTTGGTCCAAGGAACCTGGCCGTTCCAGTACACCGCTCCACCCTTGATCTCGCCAATCGCCCCGGCATCGATCAGCGCCTTGTTGCGTAAATGCCCAAGCGAGTGACGTCGTTGCGTCCCTGCGACAATTGCCAAACCCTTCGACTTTGCGGTTTCGCCCAAAGCAATCACCGCGCGCACGCCCACCGGATCCACCGCCACCGGCTTCTCAATGAAACAGTGTTTCCCCGCTTCCACGGCCGCCGCCAAATGTTGCGGACGGAATGCCGGCGGGGCCGCGTTGAGAACGTAATCGCAATCCGCTGCAACGACCTTCTGAAACGCGTCGAAGCCATCGAAACATTTGTCCTCCGGCACCCCGAATTGTTTCCCGGTAGCCAGCGCCTTTGGTTTGAAGGCATCGCCAACCGCCGCGACCGTCGCCTCGATTCCAAGAATCTTGCAGGCTTCGAGAAAATTCTTCACCGCGTCAGTGCCGCGTCCGCCGCAACCGATCAGCGCGACCTTTACCTTTTTCACGGCCGCCGGAGTCGTCACTGCAAACAATGGTCCTGCCACCAATCCCGCGCCGAGCAATCCGGCGTTTCCCAAAAAGTTTCTTCGTTTCATAACCATCAACATACCGCACCACGATCGGCGGTTTTTCATCAATGCTCAAAATCGGGAAGATTCCTGGATGTCGCCGCGTTTAGAACCATCGAAATGCTGCGACATCTTGCCATTTATCTCGGATTTTTCCTTCCCATCATCCTGCCTGCCCATGCGGCGAAAATTCTCTTCATCGCAGGCCCCAAAAGCCACGGAGCCGGGCAACATGAGCACCCCGCAGGTTGCAAACTCCTCGCCGACCAATTAGCCGCCGCAAAAATCGGAGTTACCGCTGAAGTTTCCGAAGGCTGGCCGGAAGATGAAACGAAAATTTCCAGCGCCGACGGCATCGTGATTTATGGCGACGGCATCGAAAAGCACCCTGCCATCGGCCATCTCCCCGCATTGCGCGACCACATGCGCACCGGCAAGGGCCTTTCCATCCTCCACTTCGCACTCGAGCCGGCCGACAAGGAAATGGCCGGATTTTTCAACGACGCAATCGGCGGATACTTCGATTCGCAATGGTCGGTCAATCCCGTGTGGAAACTCTCAAATCCCATCATCGCCAAACATCCCGTCACTTCCGGAGTCGGCTCATGGGAAATGGAAGAGGAAATGTATTTCCACCTGCGTTTCCGCAACGATGTGATTCCGCTTCTGCAAGCGGTTCCGCCCGCAAGCGCACTCGGAGCCGATGGCCCACGCTCGGGAAATCCCACCGTTCGTGCCGCCCTTGAAGCCAAAGAACCGCAAACCCTCGCATGGATCGTCGAGAATGCGGACAAATCTCGTGGCTTTGGTTTCACCCCGGGGCATTCGCATCATCACTGGAATCAGAAGGCGCTGCGGACTCTCGTGCTCAACGGCATCGCATGGACCGCAAGGCTGGAAATTCCTTCCGATGGAATTCCCAGCACCATGCCCGCCGCCACCGCTCATCCGAACATCGATCTCGCCATTGCAAAAGGCGATTTGGATGACGTGAAACTCCACATTCAGTCCGATCCACAAAACGTCCGCAACGGCGCCAAGGAAACATCACGTCCTCCGCTCGAACAGGCGATCCTCCGCAACAAAACCGAAATCGCACTTTTTCTGATTCACGCAGGTGCGGATCCCAACACGGTCAATTCTTCCCAACGCACTCCCCTCCATCTTTGTATTGATCGGAACAACCCTGCGATCATCACCGCCCTGCTGAAAGCAGGAGCCAAGCCCGATCTTCTGGATAAAGACGGTTGGACTCCGCTCCATCACGCCGCAGCGAAAAATCAATTCCAAACCGCCAAAGCATTGGTCGAGGGCGGTGCCAATCCCTCCGCCCTCAGCAAACTCGGCGGCACACCCCTTCACGAAGCCGCTGCCTCCGGCGGCCCGGAGATCATTCGCCTCCTTCTCGAAAATGGCATCGATCCCGCCATCAAATCCAAAGAAGGCGTCACCGCTTTGGATCTGGCAAAAAAATACGACAATAAACCCGCAGTCGAAATTCTCTCCGGCGCCAAATGAGGGTTTCCGTGCAAAAAAAGAGCCCCATCCCTTGTTTCCAAGAGATGGGGCTTATA
>JAZKIZ010000015.1:0-112472 GCA_040384605.1 Verrucomicrobiota bacterium | reverse complement strand
GTTTCCCCCGAACTCACCAGTGAAGCCTGCGGTTGTTGCACCGGCTCATCCGCCGGGTCGGCTGAAATTGGCCCGGCCAGAAATGCCATAGGCACTACGATGGAAATCTTAGCAAGTGAGTTCATCAGGGATCCGAGTTTTAAAACTTGGAAAAGATTGCCGGGGCGAGTCAAGCGCCATTACCGGATCTTGTTGGACTATGGTCAAAGAGACAGTCCCCACATCTCTTCTATAAAGGCAGGTTCTTGGAAGAAATATCCCACGTCCGGCGGGCATTCGCTGTTGTGTTGAACGACAGGCGGCGACGCAAGAATTGGTCCCAGGTGGAACTAGGCGCACGCAGCGGCTTGGACAACAGCTACATATCCCAATTGGAGAAAGGCCTGAAGACTCCGACGTTGGATGTCATGCTCCGGCTTTCGAAAGCATTTGGTATCGTGCCGGAACGGTTGATGAAGGAAATCAGGACCGCGCTCGACGGGTTGGGACGATGATTCTTTCGCAAGGTTCCAAAATAAAGCATTTCAAGGCATTTCCGAAATTTTGATGCCCGCCCTTCCGCGAAGATATTCCGCGGCGGAGCAAATCCGGCCCCCCTCCGGCTGCACTCGAAAGACTTCCAGCGAGCCGCTGCCACATGGGAATAGAAGCCGTTCCCTGGCGTTTTCCATTTCCGCCGCTGCCGGGTGAACTTTGGTGGGTGGCAGAATTTTCAGCCGACGCTCACGCCCGTTTTCCGTGACCTTCGCAAAGGTTCCCGGCCAGGGATCATAGGCGCGGATGCGGCGCTCAATTTCCTCCGCCGGGCGCGACCAATCGATCAAGCCATCGCCGCGTTCGAGTTTTGAAACGTACGATGCGATCGCAGCATCCTGCGGAATGCGTGGTACCGAATCCGAGTCCAGAAGAGCCAGCGTTTCCGCCAGCACCTCCACTGCTAGGTCCGCCAGTCGATCATGCAGGGATCCTCCCGTATCATCGGCGCGGATCGGAATCTTACGGGCGATGATCATGTCGCCCGCATCCAATTCGCGCACCACATGCATGCTGGTCATTCCGGTTGCCGCGTCGCCGGAATCGATCGCGGCCTGAATGCACGCCGCGCCGCGGTATTTCGGCAGAAGCGAGGCATGAAGATTGATGATCGCCTTGGCGGGCAGCGTAAGGATGTCGTCCTTCAAGATCTGCCCGTATGCCATCACGACGATGTAGTCCGGCTGCAACCCTTTGAGTTGGTCCGCCGCGGCACCGATTTTCTCCGGTTGCAACACCGGAATACCGGCTTCCAACGCGGCGGTCTTGATGCGTGACGGCGTGACTTCCAGCCGCCGCCCCGCCGGCCGGTCCGGCTGGGTGACCAACGCCAGCGGCCGTCGCCCGGAATCCAACAAGCTCCGGAATGATGGCAGGGCGATGTCACCCGTCGCCACAAAAACCAGGCGCGTTTTCCCGCTCATGCGTGAAGATCGATCATCCGATGATACTCCGGGAGCGTCATGATGCGGCCGACGATATCGGACACCACTTGCAGCGGTGCCTGCGTCGCATCGATGTTCATGATGATCCCGGCGGGATAATGCTCGAGGATCGGCTTGGTTTCCGCCTCGTAAGTCGCGAGCCGCCTCATAATCACCGTCTCGTTGGCATCGTCGATCCGGTTCTCTTTCAGCGCCCGCTTGCGCATCCGCCGCGCCAGTTCCGAGCGATCCGGGCAGGAAAGATGAAACACCTGCAGGACGTCGAGATATTCGTCGAGCAGTTCCGCCTGCCGGAGGTTGCGGGGGATGCCATCAAGAACGAGAAAATCAATGTCCGGTTTGTATGCGTGGGTGTCAGCCACGTTATCAATCTGCGCGCGCCACAGTTCGATGGTCAGCTCGTCCGGCACCAGTTCGCCACGGCTGGAGTATTCCACGAAACGCCGGCCCAGCGGCGTCCGCGTATCAAGCGAGCGGAACACATCACCGCAAGCGAAGTGGAAAAACCGCGGAATGCTGCCGAGAATCTTGCCTTGCGTCCCCTTGCCGGCGCCAGGAGCGCCTAGAACGATGAACGCGGGTTTGCGGGATTTGCTCACTGGACTCATAAGAAAAGTCCGACACTAATTCCCGCCGCCAAACCGGCAAGATCAATCCGTAGCCGCTCACTCCGCGCTTGCCGCGCCGTATTTCCCCGGGACAATGACGTCCATGCACATCGCCGCCTTCCTCAAAGAACTCTTCGATCTATCTGGAAAAACCGCCGTCGTCATCGGTGGCACCGGCGAACTCTGCGGCACCATGGCCGCCGGACTTGCCCGCGCCGGTGCGGAAGTCGTCCTCGGCGGCCGCATCCCGGAGAAAGCCGAACGCCGACTGGAGGAAATCGAATCTTTCGGCGGCAAAGGGTACTTCGTTCCGGTCGATGTCACCTCGCGCGAATCCCTGCATGCCCTGCTCGACACCACCTTGGAGAAATCCGGCCGGGTGGACATCCTCATCAACGGTGCCGGCACCAATTCCCCCACGCCGTTTCTCGAAATCTCCGAGGACGAATACCAGCGCATCATCGATACCAACCTCTCCGCGGTTTTCCGCGCCTGCCAGGTGTTCGGGAAATACTTCATCGATGAAGCGCGTCCTGCTTCCATTATCAATCTCGGCTCGATCTCCGGCCTTAATCCGCTTTCCCGCGTTTTCACCTACTCCGCCTCCAAGGCCGCCGTCCACAACCTCACCCGTAACCTCGCCCGCGAATGGGCCGACAAGGACATCCGCGTCAACACCCTCGTCCCCGGCTTTTTCCCCGCCGAGCAAAACCGCAAGGTTCTCGACGAATCACGCGTCCTCGACATCCTCCGCCAAACCCCCTCCTCCCGTTTCGGCAACGCCGACGAACTCATCGGCGCCACCCTCCTCCTCGCCTCCGCCAAAGCCGGCTCCTTCATCACCGGCATCGAAATGGTCGTCGATGGCGGCTTCAATGCCATGACGATCTGAGCGGCACAGAAGTGCGCAAAATGACTTCCCCGGCGCTTGCACCCGGCGTCGGCCCGGTATATTGGCTGCGCCCTTGGCGGCATTCCGCCCCAGCCCAGCTTCTCATGATCAAGTGGATTCTCCAAAAAATCGTCGGCAATAAAAACCAGCGGGAGGTTCGGCGCATCCTGCCATCGGTAGCCAGAATCAACGAAATTGAAGAAGCGTTGCAGCGCGAGCCGGAGTCTGTGTTGCAGGAAAAAACCCGCGGCTGGCAGGACCACTTGGCCCGTTATCACGCACTCGACGCGCCAGCCAAGCCGCTGATCGAGCGCATGAACGACGAGGAACTGGCGGAAACGGCCCGCAATCTCGACGCTCGCCTTGCACCGCTGCGCGCCGAATTCCCCGCCCTGCCCGCTTCCGTTTCCGCGGATGCGGCGTCGATCGAGGCGGCGAAGGTGGCGTTTCATGAAGCCGAGGATCAGTTTCCGAAATCCCGCGCCCGCTATCTTGAGCAGATTCTGCCCGAGGCCTATGCGGTGGTGAAAAACGCGGCGCGCCGGATGTGCGGTTCCACGATCACCGTAAACGACCACCCGCTCGCATGGGAGATGGTTCACTTCGATGTCCAGCTCGTCGGCGGCGTGGCTTTGCATCGCGGCATGATCGCGGAAATGCAGACCGGCGAGGGCAAAACCCTCACCGCGACATTGCCCGTGTATCTCAACGCGCTCACCGGCCTTGGCGTGCACATCGTCACCGTCAACGATTACCTCGCCCGCCGCGACTCCGAGTGGATGGGTGCGCTCTACCGCTACCTCGGTCTTTCCGTCGGCTGCATTCAAAACCAGATGCCGCCATGGGAGCGCCGCGCGGAATACGGTTGCGACATCACCTACGGCACGAACGCCGAGTTCGGCTTTGATTACCTGCGCGACAATGGCATGGCGTCATCGAAAGATGAGCAGGTTCAGCGCGGCCACTACTTCGCGATCATCGACGAAGTGGACTCGATTCTGATTGATGAAGCGCGAACCCCGCTGATCATTTCCGGTCCTTCGGCGCACTCATCGCATCAATACGACAAGTTCAAGCCGTTGATCGAACAATTGTACAAACGCCAGACGCTGCTTTGCTCCGAAATCACGACCAAGGCCAAGGAACTCATCGACGCGGGCGACAAGGAAGCCGCCGGCCGCGAACTCTACAAGCTCAAGCTCGGACAACCGCGCAATCGCCAGCTCATGCGCCTCATGGAAGAGCCGGAAATGCGCCGCCTGCTGGAAAAGGCCGAGCTCTCCTTCCATCAGGACACCCAGAAGAAAGATCTCTTCGCGCTCAAGGAGGAACTCTATTTCGTCATCGACGAGAAAAGCAATGACGCCGACCTCATGGAAATGGGCCGCGAATACCTTTCTCCGGGCGATTCTGATGCGTTCGTTCTACCGGACATCGGCACCGCTTATGCCGACATCGATCATGATGCTTCGCTCGACATCGAAGCGAAAGCCGCCGCGAAGGAAGCCGTGCAGCAACGCATGGATTCGCAGGCCGAGAAAATTCACAACATTTCCCAGCTTCTCAAGGCCTACTGCGTGTTCGAGAAGGACGTGCAATACGTCGTCACCGACGGAAAAGTCGTCATCGTCGATGAAAACACCGGCCGGGAAATGCCGGGCCGCCGATGGTCCGATGGTCTTCATCAGGCCGTTGAAGCCAAGGAAAACGTCGTCATCGAAAAGGAAACGCAAACCTTCGCGACGATCACCATCCAGAACTACTTCCGCCTCTATCAAAAACTGGCGGGCATGACCGGAACCGCCGAAACGGAAGCCGCCGAGTTCCACGACATCTATCGTCTCGACGTTCTCCCGATCCCGACGAATCGCCCGAACTGCCGCGTGGACGAAAACGACCAGGTTTTCAAAACCCGGCGCGAGAAATTCAACGCGGTCATTCAGAAAATCGAGGACGCGCATTCCAAAGGCCAGCCATGCTTGGTCGGCACCGCATCCGTGGAAGCCTCGGAAACGCTCTCGCGCATGCTCAAGCGTGCGAAGATTCCCCACTCGGTGCTCAACGCGAAATATCACGAACAAGAAGCCGAAATCGTTTCCCAAGCCGGACAAAAAGGTGCCGTCACCGTTTCCACCAACATGGCCGGTCGCGGCACCGACATCAAACTTGCTGTCGGCGTCGAAGAACTCGGCGGCTTGTTCGTCATCGGCACCGAGCGCCATGAATCCCGCCGCACCGACCGCCAGCTCCGCGGTCGTTGCGCGCGCCAGGGAGACACCGGCCGCTCGCAGTTCTTCATCTCCTTCGAAGACGATCTCATGCGCAACTTCGCCGCCGCGGACCGCATGACCGCAATGATGGAACGCTTCGGCATGAAGGACGGCGAGGCACTCGAACACTCATGGCTCAATCGCTCCGTCGAAACCGCACAGAAACGCGTCGAGCAACGCAACTACACATGGCGCAAGCGCGTGCTCGATTTCGACGACGTGATGAACATGCAGCGCGAAGTCGTTTACGGCTACCGCAATGAAGTGCTCACTACCGAGGAGCCGCGCCTGCTCGTCATGGAGATCATTGCGAAAACGATCCAAGCGCGGGTCACTTCATTTTTCGCGGACCAGGATGGACCAACCCCGGATTATTCCGAGCTGACCCAATGGGTGCAAAGTAGCGTCCCGGTCCGCGTGACCGACGAGGAGTTCGCCGCCGCCGGCAAGGAAGAAGCGGTTTCCGGGCTTCTGGTCAACCGCGTGAAGGCAGCATACGGAACGCGCGTTGAGAATCTGCCCATGGAAGTTCTCGATCAGGAAGAGCGCCGCATGGTTCTCGCCGCGATCGACAAGCAATGGCAGGAGCATCTTTACAACATGGATGCCTTGCGCGAGGGCGTTTACCTCCGGGCGCAGGGGCAGAAGGATCCGCTCGTCGAATACAAGAACGAAGCCTACAAGCTGTTTGAAGCGCTGATGGGGAACATCGATCAGGAAGCGCTGCAAAATCTTTTCCGCAGCGCCGCCAATCTGGAAGCATTTCTGCATCAACTCCACAGCCAGCCGAAGGAACTCCACGGCGCGGAAGACTCGATCTCGATTTCAGACGACAACTACGGCGTTTCTGGAAGCGGGGAAGGAATCGATCCTTCGACACTTCCCCAGCGGGGCGAATCGAAGTTCAAACTCAACCTGCCCAAGCGGAAGCCTTCGTTCTCGATCGAAACCTCCGGCCGCAACTCACCCTGCCCGTGCGGTTCGGGAAAAAAATTCAAGAACTGCTGCGGCCGGGAGGCATAACGCTGCCAACGCGACGAATGCCCGACCGCCATGGACCTGCTCACCCATGCCGCCCTCGGCGCCTCCCTTGGCGAACTGCTGCTCGGCAAAAAAATTGGCAACCGCGCACTCGCATGGGGTGCCGCCGTCGCCTTGGTGCCGGACCTTGATGTCCTACTCTCGCCGTTTCTCAGTCACTCGAACAACCTCTGGTGGCACCGCGGTCCCAGCCACTCGCTGATCATTGCGGCGCTGGTTTCGTGGTGGATTTCCAAACCGCTCGCGGGCCTGTGGAAGCGGGATAAAATCACCCGCAAACTCGCTGGTTGGTTTGTCTTCACCGTTTGGCTCAGCCATATTTTGCTCGATTGTTTCACGGTGTATGGAACATCGCTTCTCTGGCCATTCCCGCAGCGCAACGCGTTCAACAACTTCTTTATCATCGATCCGTTGTTCGTCGGGATTCTGCTGGCGGGAGTGCTTTGGATGGTCTTCCTGCGCGGCAAAAAACAATTGCCGAAACGCCGGAGAATCAACGCATGGACGCTCGGGCTTTCCGCTGCCTATCTCGCCCTGAGTTTCGGCATGAAAACCATCGCGTCGCGTGGCTTCGAACACGATCTCGCCCGCAAGGGAATCACCCCGCAACGGCGGATCGAAGCCCCGACTCCGTTCAACATTTTCCTCTGGCGGTCGATCGCGGAAAACGATGACGGAATTTTGGTCGGCCATCGCTCGGTTTTTGATCGCAAGGACATGCCGATCCGCTGGCTGCACATTCCCCGCGGCCGTGAGTCGGTCTCCGGCCTCAAGGACCACAAGACGTTCCGCCGCATCGACTGGTTTTCCGATGGCTGGTGGATCGCCCGGCCACATGCGAACGGCGTGTGGATCGCCGATGTGAGATTCGGCGAAATGCTGGAATGGGATGACCGGAAGAAATCGGTTGATCTGCAGTTTCCTTTCGCATGGGAAATCCTACCAGGTCACAAAGAGCCGCTCCGTCGTCTGCGGATTTCCCGCAGGGACGCCGGCGAGCAGATGAAACGCCTGATGTGGCGCGTCTGCGGCAAAACCGATACGTGGATTTCCGGAATCCCGCGGCTCAAGGGCATCACCGGCCAGCTGCCGGAAACGCTCCGCGCCATCGATTGAACCCGCAGTTCGGCAAGCAACCGTCGTTTTTCTGCAATCGGGCGCTAGCCAGCACCATGGTCCCGGGCAACAGTTGTTCCCATGCGATACGTTCTGGCCGCCATTCTCGCCTGCACCGCCATTGCCAGCGCCGCCGCGTCGCCTGCCGCGGATCGTGCCGCCATTCTCGCCATGGCGGGAACCTTCACCGTGGACTTCAGCTTTCGCGAAACCGCCGCCATTGCCCGCGGTTATGAACTCAGAAAGCCATACCACGAAAGCGGCACTGAGTTGGTCGTGGTCGCCGAGGATTCCCCCGCGAAAATCACTCTTCAACACATTCTCGTAGTCACCGGTCCGGACAAAGAGAACCACGTAATCAAACACTGGGCGCAAACCTGGACATGGCAGGACACCAATCTGGTTGACTACCATGGCACCGAAGGCAAACCGATTTGGAAAAAAATCCGCCTCACGCCGGAACAAGCCGCCGGCACCTGGAGCCAATTGGTGACCAGCGTGGATGACACCCCGCGTTACGAAGGCTACGGCAAATGGACCCATGAAAATGGCGAATCGCATTGGCAAAGCAATCCGACCCGCCGCCCGCTGCCGCGTCGCGAAGCCACCACCCGCGACGATTACGACCACCTGCTTGTCACCAACCGCCACACCATCACGCCAACCGGATGGCTTCATCTTCAGGACAACCGCAAGATCATCGACCGTCCGGGACAGCCGGTGAAAACACTCTGCTACGAATTCGGGTTGAACACCTACAACCGGGCGGACCGCCCCGAAGCCGATGCCGCCGCGACCTGGTGGAAGCAACACCGCGGCTTCTGGACCAACGTCCGCCATTTCTGGACCGATCAATTGGACAAAACCCCCGCCTCTTTCACTTACCTCAAGAAAGCAGGATCAAACCGGCTCTCGAGAACCCTCGGCACTTTGCAAGACGAAAACGCCCCGGCCGATGCGATCACCACAGCCCTCACACCTTTCCTCATAATCGAGTGAAATTCCGCCATCTGGTTTCGCGTCTTTTTTATTCGCCCCGCGCGGCGCAATGAGTAGCGTCCTTCTCAATGCACAAGGACGTCACGGAATATCTCCGCGAAACCGTCAATCGCGGTGGCTCGGACCTTCATCTAAGCGCATGGGCACCCGCATGCTGCCGGGTCCATGGCTCGATCCAGCCCATCGACGATGAGCGCCTTGATCCCGCTACTCTGCGTTCGCTCATTCTCGATACACTCTCCGAAGGGCAACGCGCCCAGCTCGAACAAGAACTCGAACTCGATTTCGCCCTGCAACTGGAGGATACGGGCCGTTTTCGTGGCAATGTCCATGTGGCCCGAGGCAACATCGAGGCCTCGTTCCGCTTTATTTCGCCGGATGTGCCCGAGCTCGCCTCACTCGGCCACGCGCCTGCCGTCACCCAGTTCTGCAACATCCGCGCCGGTCTCGTACTCGTTACCGGCGTCACCGGTTCCGGCAAATCCACCACGCTCGCATCAATGATCAACCACATCGCCGATACGCGAAGCGGCGTGATCATCACTCTGGAAGACCCGATCGAATACGTTCTTTCCCACCGGTCTTCGTTGATCAAGCAACGCGAGATGGGCGGCGATACCAAATCCTTTCCCAGAGCCCTGCGCCAGGCCCTGCGACAAGACCCCGATGTGATCGTCATTTCCGAATTGCGGGATCTCGATACCATCCGCATCGCGCTCACCGCCGCGGAAACCGGTCACTTGGTTCTCGCCACCTTGCACACCGCAGACGCACCCCAGACGGTGGACCGCATCATCGACGTCTTTCCGGCGGACCAGCAGCAGCAGATCATCACCCAGTTTGCCGCCACTCTGGAAGGAATTGTCTGCCAACGCCTCCTGCCCCGGGCGGACGGCCAAGGACGCGTGCTCGCCACCGAAGTGCTGGTCAACAACCACGGCATCCGCAATTGCATCCGCGACCGCAAATTCGAACAGATCGTCGGCCTGATGGAAATCGGCGCGCGGGAAGGCAACGTCACCATTGACCATTCCCTCGCCGCGCTTTTAAACGCGGGCTTGATCACACGGGAGGAAGCACTGTTCCATTGCCGCGAGCGGCGGACTTTTGCAGCCCCTCCCGCTCCGGAACCGAAAAAACCGAAGTCCATCTGGACCTGACAGACAATTCATGGAAGCACCCGCAATCAAAACCGTAATCACCCGCAGCCTTCTTGTCATCGCCCTGCTCATCGCCGGCGTGTATGGCATGAATTTCTATAAAAAGCACACGCGGAAGTCCGCCATTGTTTCCGAGCTTCGGCTGCTCACCACCGATAGCTCGTTTTATCGCCAATTCTATGCCGAAGATGCGAGCAAGACCCTCATCCGTTGCATCGGTCTGATTGGCGAGGCGAAATCACTCGGCATGGAACCATCCCAGGCAATCGACCGGGCGCTCAATGTCGAAAAGAAATACTTCGGTCAGGAAGATCCGATGAAGGATGCGTCTTCATCCGTCGGGTTGATCCGCAGTACGTTGATGAACAATTTCGACAACGCTCTCAAGCTCGGTTACAAGATGGATTTCCGAACGGTCTCAGCGATGAAGAAAGGCGAACTTCCTCCCATTCCGAGCGGGCCGCACTCTGGCGACGCCGCCGAGGTGATGGCAATTATCGATCCCACGCTTTCTCCCGGTATTGAAAAAGTCGTTTCCAACCTCGCGATCCGGCCGCCGGGAACTTCCAAGCAACCACGCTCCGACGTCGATTCCGCCGCTGCAAAACAACTCACCCGCCAACTGCTGGATGCGGAGGTGATTGAGCGCGACGTCGCGAAACGCATCACCAACGCCCTTTCGCCCGAGCGCTGATCGAATCACACGTCGGCCGGTTTTTCTGCGGCGGCGGCTGTTGGTTTCGAATCCTTCCACGTGCTCTGCACATAGACTTCGCGCAGCTGCTTGAAGTCGATCTGACACGGGCTGTGGGCCATGAGGTCGGCACCCTTGTTGTTTTTCGGGAATGCGATCACCTCGCGGATGCTGTCTTCGCCCGCGGCGAGCATTGCGACGCGGTCGAGCCCGAGCGCGAGCCCGCCGTGCGGTGGCGCGCCAAAGCGGAAGGCGTCGAGAATGTGGCCGAACTTGGTCTCCTGCTCCTCCGGTCCGACGCCGAGCACCTCGAACATCTTCGCCTGGAGATCTTTTTCGTGAATCCGGATCGAGCCGCCGCCGAGTTCGTAGCCATTGAGAACCACGTCATAGGCAACCGCCCGAACGTTGGCGTAATCACCGGCTTCGAGTTTTTCCATATCTTCCGCATTCGGACGGGTGAACGGATGGTGCACCGCGACCCAATGACCGGATTCCTCATCGTGGGCAAGCAGCGGGAAATCGACCACCCATAGAAAATTGTAAGCCATCGAATCTTTCACGAGTTCCATCATCGCGGCGCATTCCGTGCGAACGCGGCCAAGGATCGTGCTCACGCTTTCGCGTTTTCCGGCAACGAAGAAAACGATGTCGCCCTCGGCGATATCGAGCGTGGAAACGAGCGCGTCTTTTTCCACGTCCGTGAAAAATTTCCACAGCGGGCTTTTGTATTCGCCGCCCTCGCATTTGATGAACGCGAGGGTTTTCACCGGCAGACCAGCCTGGATGGCAATCTCGTTGAGGCGGTTCATCTGACCGGTGGTGATACCAGCAAACCCCTTGGCGTTGATCGCGCGGACGACTCCGCCGCCATCGAGGGTGGATCGGAAAATCTTGAACTCGGTGGCCGCGAAGACTTCGCCGAGATCGGTGATTTTCATCTCGTAACGCGTATCCGGTTTGTCGGACCCGTAAACATCCTCCGCCTCGCGGTGGGTCATCCGCGGAAAGGGCGTCGGCACTTCAATGCCGAGACCCGTCTTGAACATCGCCGCGAGCAAGCCTTCCACCAATTGGATGATATCTTCCTGATTGACGAAACTGGCTTCGAGATCGATCTGCGTGAATTCCGGCTGGCGGTCCGCACGCAAATCTTCATCGCGGAAACAACGGGCGATTTGATAATATTTCTCCAACCCGGCGACCATCATGAGCTGTTTGTATTGCTGCGGTGCCTGCGGAAGTGCGTAGAATTTTCCGGGGTTCAGGCGCGATGGCACGAGGAAATCGCGCGCACCTTCCGGCGTTGGATTCGAAAGAATCGGCGTTTCGATTTCGAAAAATCCGGACTCATCGAGATAACGGCGGGCGGCGGAAGTGATCACGCTGCGCAGACGGATGTTCTTGCTCATGCGTCCGCGGCGGAGATCGAGATAACGGTATTTCATCCGCAAATCCTCGTTGGAAAGTTCCTTGTCGAGTTGGAACGGAAGAACGTCCGCCTTGTTGACGATGTTGAGTTCCGTCACCGCGATTTCGATGGTGCCGGTGGCGATGCGATCATTCGCCGTGCCTTCGAGGCGTTTGGAAACCACGCCTTTCACTTGGATGACATCTTCCTCCCGCAAGGTGTGCGAAAGTTTCGCGACCTCCGGATTTTTCTCGGGATGAAACACGCACTGTGTGAGTCCCTCACGGTCGCGCAGGTCGGTGAAAATAATACCGCCATGGTCACGCGCCGAATTCACCCAGCCGATGAGCGTTACGGTTTCGCCAATGTGGGATTCGCGGAGTTCGTTGCAATGATGAGTGCGCATGAAAGATGTTATTTGTTAATAGTTAATAGTTATTAGTTATTGGTTATTGGTTATTGGTTTTTTTGATTTATACGAATAACAAATCACAAATAACCAATAACATTCGCCGTTTAGGCGAGCAACGGTCCGTCGGGTTGCGAAAGACGTTCGCTGAGCCATGAAACGGCGTCGGTGGCGGAAAATGCTTCCTCGGTGCGGTTGGAGAGAACTTTCAGTTTGAGGACGGGGAAATCAGGACCGATGACGACGGCGAAGCGCGCGCCGGATTTTTCCGCGGCTTGGAATTGCTTGTTCACTTTCGCAGGAGTGATGGGAAAATCAGTGGAAATTCCGGCGCGGCGGAGATCGGTGACCAGCTTCAAGACATCGGGACGTTTCGCTTCGTCGTCGATGACGAGATACACTTCGCAGTTGGCTCCGTTGCGGGCGAGCCATGCTTCCATTTGCATGGCGGCGTGGGTGGTTTCTTCGATGAGGTTGCGGATCACATAATCGCCCATCGCGAATCCGGCGGCAGGCAGGTCCACCTTGCCATCGGAAATGGTGGAAACGAGCGTGTCGTAACGTCCGCCACCGGCGACGGCGCGCATGGATTTTTTCGAATCGAACACTTCAAAAACGACACCGGTGTAGTAGGCGAGACCGCGGACGATCGAGAGATCGAGCTCGACGAAATTTCCGAAACCCCGCGCTGTTAGATCGGTGTTGATCGAATCGTAGGCGGCGGAGGCGTTTCCGGCATCGGCGATGAAATTTCTCACTTCTTCCGGCGTCATGGAAAACGCGGCGAGTTTTTCCGCGAGAGCGTCGGGTTTTTCCCGCTCGATTTTATCGACGATGTTGAGGAAATCCGGGATTTTTTCCGATGAAACCCCACGTTTTTCAGCGAAGTCGATCCATGCCTGGCGATCGGAAATGCGGACAACGAAATCGCCTTCAACGAATCCGAACGCGAGCATGGCCTCGATGGCGAGCGCGATGAGTTCCGCGTCCGCAGCGGGTCCGGCCTCGCCGAGAATATCGACGTTGAATTGATGGAATTCCCGGCCGCGGCCTTTCTGCGGTTTTTCGTAGCGGAAGCATTGGCCGATCTCGAACCATTTGAGCGGCTTCGGGAAATTCCGCTGGTGCTCGGCGGCGAGGCGGGCGAGCGAAGCGGTGACTTCCGGACGCAGCGTCACATCGCGCCCGCCTTGGTCCTCAAAGCGGAAAAGCTGCGCGGAAAGCTCGCCGCCGGATTTTTTCAAATACAGCGCGGTGTCTTCGAGAATGGGAGTCTCGTATTCCACGAATCCGCAACGGCGTCCGACGGAACGCCAGGTTTCGAACAAATAATTGCGGACCGCGCATTCGCGGGGAATGAAGTCGCGGAAACCGGGAAGTGCTTGGAATGCGAGGCCTGCCATGCGGGGCGGCGAGGATGCACGGCGGAAACGCCAGATCAAGGCGGGATTCACTCGGTCCGTGGAAGAAGAATCCGGGGTCCAGACCGGCGTTCGTCTCTATTCCTTAACTCCACCTCGTGCAAGATCGCCGTGGCGGTGATCTTCAAACGCTCGTCGGTGGATTCTTTGGACTTTTCCGCCATCTCCAGCACCGCCTTGACGTCCAGCAACGCCGGTTTCTGCTGGGAAATCCGGTAGAGCGAAATCAACGCCGTCCCCGCCACCTGCACGTCCCCGCTTTCATACGCTTGGCGGATGAATTCCACCGCCTCCGCCCCTGCCACCCCGTCATTTACCAAATGCGAAATGTGCTGGATCGCGTAATCCCGCATCGCCGCCGGAGCCATGGCGTCCTCTGCCACACCCTTCAAATCCCCATACGCCCGCCCCGGCATGTCCTGCCGCAACATCGTCATCATCTCATCCCCAATCCAATTCCGGGAACTCTCCGGCCAGCCCAACAGATCTTTTCCCCTGAGAAAATCCATCAACTGATCATGATTCACCTCGAAGCGATCCCCGGCCCTCAAGGCGTTCACCAATAGATTCGCAGCGCCCTTCCAATCCTCGGACTTGATCGAGCGCGGACCTTGTGCCTTGTCTCCGGCTGATGCGGTTTTCGGAGCTGCTGGCAAGACCCCGCCACGGGTGAGAATGTCATCGTCCGAAACCACCGCACGCTTCGAGGACGCCGGAACAGTTGCATCATCGGAAGTCATTCCCAAGCTTTTCTCATCCACGGGATTCGCGGGAAGATTCAATGCTCGTGGCTCTTGTGGCGAATCCATTTCCTGACCGATGCCCGGATGTCGCGCATCTTTCTTATGCCCAGCTTCTGAACTCTTTGCAGAAGCGGTTGCGTGGCGGGAATTCGTTGGAATCTTTTCGTTGTCCACAGAATCCGATCCGCTCTTCAGAAGAATCACCACTGCGATTGCCAGAACGAGGCAGGTTCCGGTGGCGTATTTGAGATGCTTCATGTTCAGTCTTTAATGCTCAATCCGAATATTGAAATCCAGGGACCGACCCCGTCCACGCCTCGCACTACAAATTAAGGCATTCAGAATAGAGTTTAAAATAAATTTTTTTATCTAATAATTTTCCATCGATCATCACTTGTGTTATCTTTTCCGAGATTTTACTTTTTAAACTGGCAGCCTTGCCCACCAATTGCGTCACTAGTTCATATTCCGCTTTTCGCGCAATAAACTTTTCTCGTTCTTCTTTTCGGATATCTGCCGATTTTAGATCGCCTACACCAATTCTACCATTATCAAATATATAAACAAACTTGTTCCCAATCCCAAATTCCCCGAGCTTTCTGGAAATTTTGTTGATCTTCAAAAGCTGGGTGCATAGGATAGTCACTTTTTCCTCATGGGTGCTATTTTTTATATTCTCAGATGACATCGCATCTATAGCACTCAGCTCTTCAGTATAACGATTTAACAAATCTTTGTTGGGTTGAACATTTTGGGAAAACAAAATTCCAGAAAAACTGAAAAAATGAATTAATACTAAAGACACGACTTGCAGATTTCTCGGGTTTTTCATACTCAAGGTGTTTTTACTCCATCCTCATTGATTGACGCTTTTGCTTCACCATTTTTTTCAGTACTTAGAGTTGCAATAGCGGTGCTTGCATCAACAGTTATTTTAGCTTTGAACAAACCATTGGCAAATTTACCTTTGTCAATACCATTTATTATGTATTTTGTGGGAATATCCCACTCAAAGCTTCCCCCTGTATATTTTTTGTATTCAGTTGTAGGTGAATTTCCCAATGCTGTCCCTGCAGATATTGTGTCAGGATTAGCCATAATTGTTCCCCGTCCTTCAACATGGCTAGTCAGAGCGACAGGACTCCCTTTTGGATGCTTGGTTATCGCACTATCGCCAGCATACCTTGTGAAAAATCCACTTAATGTGGCGTCGGCCTCGTCTTCATAGATTGATATTTTCTGAAAATTTACGTCCGCAGGCAACACAGCAACCTCAGCTAGATAAGAAATTTCCAGTGGAATGCCATTTGACGATATATGTTGTTTAAAGCTAAATTTTAATCCCGTCGGCTTTACCGTTGTAAACGTAATGGACGCGACCTTCTGATCAACGGCGCATGTCGCAGTGATGGTTGCACTCCCTGGATCTGCAGGAGCTTCAAACAAAACCACGGATGTGCCAGATACATTTTGTGTCGAGTTATTAATTTTCCCTCCACCCGAAATTGTCCAAGTAGCATTATGTGATGGAACTAACTCTAGCATTACTAACTCTCCAACTCCTAGTTTTGTTCGTTGCGTGTCTGAGGGAGAAGGAACTATGGTTGTCGAACGTATGCTATGAGCAATGTCTTCATTTACGCCAGCTGAGACAATGGGCATAAAAAAGGAAATAACTATCAAAGTTAGGAAAGATTTCATATCTTAGTTTACGTTCGCGATAACTGTGTTGCTTTGTTTGACTACGACATTATGGCAGTTCGAATGAGAAAAATTTGATTTTCTCATTATAAGCAAATACTGTCCATGCGCATCGAATTCGTTCAATTCCAATATTTTTGACGTGGCCCCATTATCAAATATTACCCCGCTTATGAGGATGTTGAATGTAATTTCAATATTTCCCTTATCGCCGAAGACAACAACAGGAGTTGCAACTATGAGTCCTCCTTGATATTCTTCAAGGGCAAAACTACCAGTTAGGTCGCTTGTTCTTACGCTGGCACTTCTGACCTCGGAGGAGTCGAGAATGAGGCCGTTGGTTCCTCCGCGCACCAGGAGCGGCTGGTTGACGGGAGTATGGGTTCCGATCATCCAAGTGTTTCCGGTGGTTTCCTGCCATTTGGTGACATTGGAGTCGATTTGCAGCGAGGCACCGTTGGGAAGGGCGGGATGGGTCCACTGGCGTGGATAACCGACGATGCAGAGGGGGGCTTCGATGTTGATTTTCGGCAGGACGTTTGCGGTGATGCTACGGGTGGTTTGGGTAGCACCATCGGCAGCGGTGTGGATCAACTCGATGGTGGTGATGCCCGGCGTGGTGAACGCAACTGCGGCGGGTTGGGCGGCGGTGTTGGTGATCGTTTGGCCGTTGGCGGTGATAATGTAATTTTCCGCTCCGGCGTTTTCCGCGTTCTCGAAGGCGGTGAGGAGCAGGCTGTCGCCTTCGACGATGGTGAGGGAATTTTCCGTCAACAAATTGGTGGGCAGCCATTGGATGGTGGTGGCGGCGGTGTTTCCGCCGTTTTCGAAGGTGAAGGCGAGGTTTTTCGGCACACCGGGTTCCAAGGGGACAAAGCTGAAGAATCGTCCGTCCGGAGCTTTTTTCACGTCGGCTCCGTTGGCATTCAGGAAATCGAAGTGTTTCACGCGGCCCTCGACTTGGGCGGGGCTGGTCTTGGAATACTGCACGGCCTTGTCGAAGCCGTTGGTATCGTTCAGGCGGATCTCGACCCAGTCCGGGGTGCCATTGGCGTTGGAATCCGTGCCGCCGGCTTTGAGCACCTGGAGTTGATCGATGGAAACGCGCCGCCAGTTGTAGGAATTATCAATGAAGATTTCAATTTCGTGCGTGCGTCCGGCGTCAAGCCACGGCGTGAGCAAGGCAAGCGTGCCCGTGCCATCCGCTGCGATGTGGATGGTTTTGTAGCCGATGCGTTTGCCGTCCAATTTCACATCGAATTCGTAATCCTCGCTGCGGGTGCCATCGGCGATGGAGGAAATCGTAAACTTGAGCGCGTGGATGCCGGCGGCGGAAATCGTGACGGGATAAGTGACGGAGCCGCGCCTGCCGCTCTGACGGGCGGTGCCATTGGCCTTGACGAATTCCCCAAAGGCGGAAGTGTAGGAATCGCCCGGCAGGGTGGCCACGGGAACAAACGCGCCCACGTCGTTGGCCAATGTAGTGCTATTGAAGAAGTTGGCCTCATCGAAGTCGCTGGTGCCGTTGGAGTTGGAGTCCACGGCGTTGGCCTTGGTGCCGTGCTGCATCTCGGAAAAATTATCGAGACCTTCGCCATCAAGGTCGCCGTAGGTACCATTGACACCCTCCGCGCTGGTCGGATCCAGGCCATTCGCGAGCTCGTAATCATCTTTCAAATCATCGTCATCGCGATCATTCGCATCGCCGGGGTAGGATGCAAAACAGGAAGGCGGAATCAACTCACGCGAGCCGCCCGGTTTTTTCCATGCCACGGACCAATAAGACGTCCCGTTGAAGTCTTCCTTGTGCCACAACTCGAAATAATACTTTTGCCCGGCGGCAAGGGTGATGGGGCGGGATTTCTGCGAAATATCCATGTCATAGTGACTCGGCCCGCCGGAAACCTGGGAATCCACGATGCGCCGACGCTCGAACTTCGAGTCCGAGGAGGAAAGCCAGAAATCCACATCCGTATCCCCGCCGGTCCAGAAGGTGTATTCACCGGAAACGGGGGCCGTCAGCCAGCCGCGGGCGCGCGTCACATAATCGAGGCCCGTGGCATAGGATTCGGCCGAAGAAATGATCGCCACCGAATCCGCGGGGCGGATGAAAGGTGCGCGGTAGGCGGCGTCCCGCAGTTTGATTCCCGGTATCCCATCCCAGCGCTCCTCCAGCAGCACCCCGGCGATGCTGTCGCGGTGCGCGGGATCGTTGCCCTTCTGCAATTCGAAGGCATTCCAGAAGCCATCGCCATCGAGGTCTCCGTAGGCGTCGGCGGGATCGTTGGAATCAAGGCCGAACCCTGCCTCGATCGAGTCTCTCATCCAGTCATCATCAGCGTCATCATCCGCGGCGGGATCATAACTTGCCATGGCGGACGCGGGAATGGTTTCGCGGATCGCGCGGTGGGCGGCATTCTCGCCGCCCCATACATTGAGTTCGGCGATATTGAGATAGGAATTCCCGGCGAGATTGGTGGTCGGGATTTCCACCTTCACTTTCCGGCCGGTAACGGTCGCATCGAGATCCCAGCGCCATGCGGCTTTCACGGGGCCGGGCACGTCACGCACCGCGACCACCGCGCCTGCGGAATCCAGAATGCTGACGCGGAAATTCGAAAGGCGGTTCATCACATTGTCCTGCCAGCGGTTGAAGATTTCCACCGAATCCACCGGGCGGTCGGTGCCAAAGTCAGCCAGCAGATAAGAACCCGCCTCGCCATTGGTGTGGGAGTAGGTGTCGTAATTCCCGTCAAAGGAATGAGAAGCGGCGAGATTGCCATAGGTGCTGGAAAGTGCGGCTGTGGCTCCCGGCTCGCGGGTCCAGTTTTTAATTTCGAGCTCCGGCCCCCACGCGCGGACTTCCGCCGGGTGGAGGTAATGGTTCCCGTCGCGGTTCAAGCCGAGCAGCTGCACGCGAATCCGCCGGGCGGCGACGGGGGCGGCCAATTCCCACATTTCCGAAACTCCCGCATGCCCGGAGCCCTTGTAAAAGTCCTTCGACGCCACCGCGGCACCCCGCGCATCCTCCACGGTGACGCGGAAATTCGAGAGACGTTTCCAAAAATTACCCGAATCGTTGCGATTGACCAACTCCACGCGGCTCACCGCACGGTTCTGGCGGAAATCCACCAGCAACCATGATCCCGGTTGGTTGCCCGTGTGGGGAAACGTCGCCGGATCGCCATCGATGCCTTTCGAGGCCGGATATTCCGCTCCGTAGGTGGAGGATTGGCTGGCGATGGATCCTTTGGCCGCAGCGGCCCAGTTCACCAGGTTTTCCGAAGCGGAAACCGGCTGCACCGTCCACGCCACCCCGGCATGGGAGGAACCCCCGCCCTGCTGGTGGAGAACTTCAAGAAAACGCGTCTCACCCTCGGCGAGATAAACGCTCGTGGAGCGTTGTGCCCATTGATCATCCCACGCCCCCGGTGCCAGCCATGAAGTAACTTCCGCAATCCCGCGCGCATTCCACTTGGTCGCATCGGCGGATAATGCCAATCGTGCGACATCGTCCCCAGTGAGCCAGAAAGTATAAAGTCCTGCAACCGGTGCCCTCACCGTGCCCCGGACGCGGTCAATGTAATTCAGGCTGGCATCGCTGGTGGTCGATCCCGTCAACGTCACGCTCTCCGGCGGGGTGATGAACGGATTCGCCACCGTGCCACCCGTGATCTGCTGCCAAGTGACCGACGCCCATCTTTCCTTCGTCCAACTTCCTGCCACGCTCTGCGCGGAGGCGGACGAGGCAAGAATCAACGCCGATAGCAAGCAACACGGAAGGTTTAGGAAATTGCGCACACACATGTCGCGGGTGGTCCTAATGCGCTGCTGCCACGAAACAAGGAAATTTGTTAGATTTCCTGATTTTCCATGATCATTCCATCAACGAGCGGAAAAATGAAAAGGGCGATGCGTTTGCTCCGGAAAACATTGGTTCTCGAAAAATGAGTCGTCCTGCAAGAACGCCCTTGTTACCAAGGAATTTCCAATTCATCCCACGCCGGACGGATGTGGGCGGGAAGGTTGTTTTCCAGAGCGGCGTGATCGTGATCGTGGCTCAGGTGCGTCAGCCATGCCGCGCGTGCACCGGTTTCCCTGATCACTCCCAAGGATTCATCGAGCGAAAGATGGGTAGGATGGGGAACCGGGCGAAGCGCATCGATGGCGAGTACATCCACGTTGCGCAGCATTTCCATGGTGGCGGCGGGAATGGCCTTCACATCGGGCAGGTATGCGATCCGTGCGCCGTCCGGGCCTTCGAACATAAATCCAACGGTATCCACCGAGCCGTGCTCCACAGGCAACGGCGTGATCCGAAGATCGCCGATCTCGAACGGCCCAGCCATCACGTTGGGAGCAGGCCGAACGTATCCCCGGTTCTTGTTCCCATTGGAAAAGGCCCACCCGAACATGGTTTTCAGGCCCGACATGGTTGCTGCGGTGGCGTAAATCGGCAACGGCTGCTCGCGGTGCCAACAAAATGCCCGTAGTTCGTCAAAACCCACCACATGATCGAGGTGCGCATGGGTGTAGAGCACCGCATCAATCGCGTGAAGGCGATGCGCAAGTGCCTGCGCACGGAGATCGGGGCCTGAATCGACGAGAATTTTCAAATCGCCGGAAGTCACCAAAACAGACGAGCGAAGCCGCTTGTTGCGCGGATCGTTGGAAACGCAAACGGCACAATCGCAACCGATCACCGGCACTCCCACGGAGGTTCCGGTGCCGAGAAATTTGAAGGCTCGTGCGGCCATTGCGGCCCGAGGCTAGGAAGTCCCGCCGCGAAGGGCAAGCGGTTCACTCCGCGACGCGACGCATCGCCGCGGAAATCACCCCGGGGTGGGTTTCGGGCATGTCATTGTGATGCGCTCCGGGAATTTCACGGTATTCGATCAGCCCCGCGAAATTTGTCCCGAGTTCGCGTCCCATTTCCACCGGGATCGCTTCATCCTGCGAACCATGAAACAGGACGATTTTACCGGTACCGCGCGCCGCGATCTGTCGCAGGCGGGCCTCATTGTCGAACCGGTGCACGACGAGAAATCCAACCGGCAGCCCCGTCATGACCCGCGCCATTTGCATCGTGCTGGTGAACGGACTCAGTATCACGCCGCGCTGGATGCCGTGATCCGCAGCAGCAATCAACGTGGCGGCCGCGCCAAGGCTGTGACCGAAAATCCGCAGCTTCGCGGGCTCTGGTTTTTCCGGCCAACCGAGCGCCAAACTTGCCGCGGGAATCATTTTCCCAAGGGATTCACGAATCCCGCCGGGCGATGGTCGCCCTTCGTTCGCGCCATATCCGGGGAAATCGACAAGCAGAAACGCATCTTCCCGCGGCGCGTGATCCTGCATCCATTCGGACCAATCGAGTGCAACGGTTCCGTTGCCGCCACAAACGATCCACAACCGGCGCGGCGCGGACAGACGTCCCTGCAAGTACCCGGTCTGCTTGCCTTGGCTGGTTTCGACAGTCACGAGTTTCCCGTGCGTCGTCTTCTGCCAGCGTTCCGTATGACCGGGTGGATACGGTCGCGGAAAATAAATGATCCGTGATTGGCAACCGACGAACAGGAGACAAGGTGCCACTGCGACCAAACAAACCGTGAACGCAACGAAACGGAACTTCCGCCAGAACCGCGGGGCGCGTCGGATGGTTCCTTCGTTTTTTGAATCCACGCTGCGAGGTTACGAACGGGCACCCGGCTGGTCGAGAATTCCCGCTGTCATCTCGCGTCTTGCATCCGGTCCGCCGAATGCTGATTCTTTCGCCATGCAGCTTCTCGAATTCGAAAAACCCGCCGCGGAACTGGAGCGCGAGCTCGAGAAACTACGCGTCAGGGCAGCTTCGCAAGACATCGACCTGTCCGAGGAAATCGGCAAAATGGAAGCCAAACTCGCCGAGACCCGCGCGGGCATTTACCAAAACCTGACGCCTTGGCAGCGGGTTCAGATCGCACGTCACACCAACCGGCCTTTCATGCTCGACTACGTCGCCCTCGCGTTCACCGATTTCGAAGAACTGCACGGCGACCGCCACATGGGTGATGACGCGTCGATGCCCGGTGGTTTCGCCCGGATCGGCGGGCAGCGGGTTGTTGTGATCGGCCATCAAAAAGGGCGCGATACGAAGGAAAATTTGAAACGCAACTTCGGCAGCGCCCATCCCGAAGGCTACCGCAAGGCCCTGCGTCTGATGAAGCTTGCGGAGAAATTCGGGCTTCCCGTCATTACCCTCATCGACACCCCGGGGGCGTTTCCCGGCATCGGCGCGGAAGAGCGGAACATTGCCGAAGCCATTGCCTTCAACCTGCGCGAAATGATGTTGTTGAAAGTCCCCGTCATTGCGGTGGTTCTCGGCGAGGGAGGCTCCGGCGGCGCGTTGGGCATTGGCGTCGCCGACCGCGTGATCATGCTGGAAAATGCATACTATTCCGTCATCAGCCCGGAAGGCTGCGCCGCCATCCTCTGGAAACACCGGAAACACGCTCCGGAAGCGGCCGAAGCAATGAAACTCGTGGCCCCCGATTTGATTCAACTGGGACTCATCGACGAAGTGATTGTGGAACCGACGGGAGGCGCCCACCGCGACCATCAGGCCACCGCCTCGAATTTCCGCGACATCGTGCTCAAGCACCTCGCCGAACTCACGGCCCTCAAACCGGACAAGTTACTCGATCAACGATACGCGAAATTCCGCTCATTCGGCGACTGGCAGGGAAAGTAACCGCTTCGCATCCGGTCCTCCGGCGGTGGAAATGCCACTGAAAACCGCTCAAGCCCCCCACTCATCCCGCCAAAGCGACGGGCTTTCCACTAACCGGGTTCTCGCGGCGACGATGCGCATGTTTGAGGACCTGAATGGCGTATTTGAGATCGGGCACCAACGTGAAGCGGATCAAATCGCGCACATCGCCGCTGAACTCATCGGCTGCGAGCGCCTCCAGATAACGGGAAATCCCATCCCGTTCCCGGGAAATGAGTTGCTCCCATTCCGGGCAAGCCACCAAACCCGAACACGCTTCCTCGCACGAACAGGGCGTTCCGCCCATCATCCGAATTTGGACCCTCAGGCTCAATGCATTGGAAAGGTGAGCCGCAGATGCTTGGGTAAGGACAGGTTCCTCGAACTCGCCCGGCTCGGCGGCCTCATACATCCGGATGGTAGCGAGCTCGTGGGAAAGCATTCTGTTGCAGGCGGAGATGCAAGTTTCGAAGGACATGGTTGTGAGAGCGTTTCGCGCGTCCCTATGCAAATCGCGAGCCATCTTGCCGCGCCCAACCATTCGTTGAAAATACAAGGATTCCCGGCGCATCCCAAGCAGCCGTTTGTCGGCACCAACCTGCATTTCACCATCACGAGTGGCGTTTCGCATCGTGAAAAAACCGCTTCCCGTCAAAAATCGGAAAGCGGTTTTGATGAATTCTCAAGCCTTACCGGAAATCACTCGGTCTTGGCCGGCTCCGGCTGAACCGGTTCCTGCTTGGCTTTGTCTTTCCGTTCGTTGCCACGTTTGCCATGTTTCCGGTGCGGAATTGCCTCGCGTTCGGTCTTGCTGAGCTTGCCGTCCTTATCCGTGTCGTATTTCTCGATCAGTTTCTTTTTCAGCTCCTCGCGGGCAGCGTCGCGCTTTTCCTGGGCGGCCTTGCGCGCTTCGCGAAACTTTTCGGTTTCCTCCTTGTCCAGCTTGCCATCGCCATTGGTGTCGAATTTTTTCAATCGTTCCATCCGGCGATGCTCATTCAGGGCCTTGCGTTCTTCCTGGTCGAGTTTGCCATCGGCGTTCTTGTCGAATTTCTTGAGTTCCTCCGGAGTTGTTTTCATGCGGTGGGCTCCCTCCTTGCGATCCCGTTTTGGTGCCTCGGAGATGCCTTCTCCAGGCTGCGCGTGAAGGAGCATGCCGGATCCGAGCACTGCTCCCAAAGTCATTGCAATGGTCTTGTTCATAATGGTGTTGATTTCGTGCGGAACGGTTTGACCGGTTCCGCAGTGGTGAAACCACGAGCGCCGGGAAAAGTTGCGGCTGGCGATCAAAGTTCGCCTTCAATCAGGTCGTCGAGCGTCTGGCGTTTGCGAATCAGCGTCGTCGTTCCGTGCTCCACCAATACTTCCGCCGGCAGCGGCCGGGAGTTGTAATTCGAGGCCATCACGAAACCATATGCGCCCGCACTCATCAGCGCCACGGTTTCGCCAGGTTGGAAATCCGGCAGCTCGCGGTCCTGACAAAAAAAGTCGCCGCTTTCACAGATCGGGCCGACGACGTCCATTTTCGTCCGTTCGGCCGATGCTGGTTGTTTGAGGGGGATGATCTCGTGATGGCCTTCATACAATGCCGGACGGATCAGGTCGTTCATGCCCGCGTCCACCACTTTGAACGTCTTGGCCGTGCCTTTTTTCTCGTAGAGACACCTGGTGAGCAAAACGCCCGCATTGCCGACGATGAAACGCCCCGGTTCGACCAGGATTTTCAGTCCGAGATCCTTCAGGCGCGGAACCATTTCCTCGCCATATTCCTCCACGGTCAGCGGCCGGGTTTCCGTGTTCTGCCCCGTCCACCAATCCACGGATCCGCTTGCCAGCGATTCCTGATAGATGATGCCGATGCCGCCGCCGATCGACCAGAATTCGATGCCGTGTTTTTCCTTGAGCTGCTTTGCCAGCGGCGCGACCTTTTCCACCGCTTCCACAAACGGCGCAATGGAAGTAAGTTGCGAGCCGATGTGCATTTGCAAACCGCGCAGTTTCACGTGGGGAAGGTCTTCCGCAATGCGGTCGTAAAGCGCCGGAATTTGATCAAAATCGACGCCAAACTTGTTCTCCGATTTTCCTGTGGAGATGTACTTGTGCGTCTTGGCGTCCACGTTCGGATTCACCCGCACCGCCACTGGCGCCACCACCTTCAATTCGCCCGCCACCTCGTTGATGTAGCGGACTTCTTCCTCGCTCTCGACGTTGAACGAGTAGATTCCCTGCTCCAGCGCATAGACGATCTCCTCCCTCGTTTTCCCCACGCCCGCAAACGTGCAATGCGCCGGATCGCCGCCGGCTTTTACCACGCGGAAAAGTTCGCCGCCGGAAACGATGTCAAATCCCGCGCCCTCGCTGGCCAACAGCCGCAGGACGGAAAGATTCGAGTTCGCCTTCACCGCATAAGCCACTTCGTGATCCACGCCCGAAAGCGCCGCATCGAGCCGCCGGTAGTGATCGAGAATCGTGCCCGCGGAATACACATAAAGCGGAGTGCCGAACTCGTCCGCCAGGCTGGCGAGATCGACATCTTCACAAAACAAGGAACCGTCGCGGTAGGAAAATCCGTGCATCTCGCCGCGGGCTTTAGCTGCCGTCCGCGCACGGGTAAAGAGTTTTGAAGCTCGCCGATGGGCCATCCTGGCTGTCGGAGCCGAACCGAAGAGGCGGCTTGGCGTGCTCTTCTCTTTCCGCTTTCCTTTCGCGATGCACTGCGCCCTCACCATCGCCGGCTCGGATTGTTCGTCCGGGGCCGGTATCCAGGCCGATCTGAAAACCTTCCAGCATTTCCGCATTCATGGCCTCACCGCGGTGACCTGTGTGGTTTCTGAAACCGCCGAGCTCGTCAACCATGTGCATCCCGTGCCCGTGGAAATCCTCCGCGATCAAATTTCCCTGCTGTTTTCTTCGTTCCCCGTCGCTGCCGTCAAAACCGGGATGTTGTTCTCAGCCGGCCACGTCCGCGCCACCGCGGAAACTTTCCGTTCCCATCCCGACGTGAAACTCGTCGTCGATCCCGTGATGATCGCCTCTTCCGGTTCGCCGTTGCTTGAGCCGGACGCCATCGCCGTTTATGAAGAAAAACTTCTTCCCCTCGCCACGCTCATCACGCCGAACCTACCCGAAGCCGAACATCTGTCAGGCTGGAAAATTTCCTCGGAAGCAGGACTCGAAGCCGCCGCCATCGCACTCTCGGAAAAATACCGCACCGCCATCCTCGTTAAAGGCGGTCACCTCGATTCCGCGGATTGCCTCGACATTCTTGCCATCGGAAACACCGTTCATCATTTCCGCTCTCCGCGCATCGCCACCACCGCCTCGCACGGCACCGGCTGCACTCTTTCCGCCGCCATTACCGCGCTGCTCGCGCTGGGCCACGAACTCCCGGCAGCCATCGCCAAAGCAAAAGCCTATCTGGAAGAAACCCTGCGCCATTCCTACACTCTTGGCTCCATCCCTTGTCTCAATCAAGGAACCACATTCTAAAGGGGAGCGCCGCCGTCCCGGCGGCATCGTCCGGCGTCCCGCCAGGCGTCTCTTTTAACCCGCCGGGCGAGACGCCCGCTGATGCCGGCTTGAAGCCGGCGCTCCCCAATTCTCTTCCTGAAAACCGAAAACTGAAAACCAACAACCTCCTCTCCTCAGTCCGCCATCATCCGGACTTCAGCGAGCGCCTGGCAACTTTGGCCACCGGCGATGGTGAGGTGTTGTTCGAACACGCCGCCGAGGCATCCCATGCGTTTTTCACCGCGCTCGCGATTTCCGCAGCCACTGGTTGCGGAAAACCGCGCCAATGGATCATCTGCGATCAACCGCGCCACCGCGAGCGCATCGCCGCCGAGCTCGGGCTTTGGGGTATTTCCGCTTTCATCCTTCCAGATCCGTCAACAGAGACCGGCGACGCCACCATCGCCGATCCCGAGTCCGCCGCCGACTGGTTTTCCGTTTTAGAAACCTTGGCCCGCGCGGAGAACTGCGCCGTTCTTTGCGGCAGTGATTCGTTCGGAACTTCCGCCCCGTCGCCCGATTCCCTCCGCTCCAGCCGTACCACCCTCACGCCAGGCCTTTCTCTCGACCCCGCGGAACTCGCGAAACAACTTGCCCATCATGGCTACGAGCGCGTGCCCGTTGTTTCCGCCCGTGGCCAGTTCGCCATCCGCGGCGGCATCCTCGATCTGTTCACCTGGCAAGCCGCCCGCCCTTTGCGACTGGAATTTTTCGATACCGATCTCGAATCCATCCGCGAGTTTGATCTCGATTCCCAGGCATCGACTACGAAACTCTTACAAGCCGATCTCCTCCTCGCCGAGCCACCCGCCGAATCCACCGTCGCCGCATACCGGAGAAAGAATGACGTCATCATTGCCATCGATGCGGAAATCGCAAAACCCGACGTCCGCATTCTAACAGGAAACGATCCGTGCGCTGTTTCGCCCGAAGAAGACTTCACGCTCGCCGCGTTCGACAGCCCGCTCGGCGTCTTCGATGCCGGAGACTTCGTGCTCGATGAAACCCGCCGCGATTCGTTTTTCCGCCAGATCCACGAATGGCAACGCGACGGCTGGACCACCGCCATCGTTTTCTCCACCAAGGGCGAGCGTGAGCGGTTCGAGGAACTCGCCGGAAAAAACCTCCAGCGCGATCTCGGGATTTCCGCACTCTACGGCGAGCTGCTCGCCGGTTTTACCGTGCCCCTTGCCCGGCTCGCCGTGCTTTCCTCGTCCGAGCTTTTCGGCCGCTACCGCACGCCCGGCTTGGCACGCAAAACCTCGCTCGAACGCGCCCGCGCCGCCATCGCCCGCGCCACCATCGATGAAATTTCCGAAGGTGATCTCGTCGTTCACTACGAATACGGCATCGCCCGCTTCCGCGGCATTTCCCGCGATGACGATGGCGAGGAACTCACGCTGGAATTCAAGGACGGCGCGCTGCTTGGCGTGCCGCCCGACCAAGCGCACCTCGTCGGAAAATACGTTGGTCTCGGCGGCAGAACCCCTGATCTCACCAAGCTCGGCGGCGCGGCATGGAAATCCGCACGCAAGTCCGCGGAAAAATCCATTGCCGACTACGCTGCGCAGCTTCTCCGCGTGCAAGCCGAGCGCGAACACGAAGCCGGCCACGCGCATCCACCGGATACCAAGTGGATGTGGGAATTTGAAAACTCGTTTCATTACACCGAAACCGCCGACCAACGCCGCGCCATCGAGGAAACCAAACGCGATCTCGAAACCGCACGCCCCATGGACCGACTCATCTGCGGCGATGTCGGCTTCGGTAAAACCGAGGTCGCCATCCGCGCCGTTTTCAAAGCCGTCACCGGCGGCAAACAAGCAGCAATTTTGGTGCCCACCACCGTGCTTGCGGAACAACATTGGCGCACATTCCGCGAGCGCATGTCCGACTACCCGGTGCGCGTCGAGTTGCTCAACCGTTTCCGCACGCCATCGGAAATCCGCTCGACCCTCACCGGACTCGCCAATGGTTCCGTGGACATCGTCATCGGCACCCACCGGCTGATTTCCGCCGACGTGCATTTCAAAAACCTCGGCCTTGTCGTGGTCGATGAAGAACAACGCTTCGGCGTCGCGCATAAGGAAAAATTCAAGCAGCTCTTCCGCCAGATCGACGTCCTCACGCTTTCCGCCACGCCGATCCCGCGCACGCTTTACATGGCGCTCATGGGCGCGCGCGACATGTCCACCATCGAGACACCGCCGCCTAACAGAATTCCTGTTTCCACCACGGTTTGCGCTTACGACGAGCGCGTCATCCGCGATGCGATTCTCCGCGAAATGAAACGCGGCGGTCAGGTGTTTTTCCTGCACAACCGGGTGAAATCCATCGAAATGATGGCCGGAAAACTCCGCCAACTCGTCCCCGATGCGCGCATCCTCGTCGGCCACGGCCAGATGGAAAAAGACGATTTGGAAAACGTCATGCGCACCTTTGTCGCAGGCGAAGCCGACATTTTACTCGCGACGACAATTATTGAAACCGGCATCGATATTCCCAATGCCAACACCATTCTCATCGACCGCGCCGACCGCTTCGGTTTGGCCGATCTCTACCAGCTCCGCGGCCGGGTCGGCCGGGCCGGCGAAAAAGCCTACGCCATTTTGTTGCTGCCGCGCGACATGGTCACCCGTGGTGATTCGCGTAAACGCATCCACGCCATCAAACAATACACCGCCCTCGGCTCCGGTTTCAAAATCGCCATGCGCGACCTGGAAATCCGCGGTGCCGGGAATTTGTTGGGAACCAAACAATCCGGTCACATCGCCCAAATTGGTTTCGAACTTTACTGCCAGCTCCTCAAACAATCTGTCGCCCGGCTCAAGAATCGCGGAGCCGCCATCACGCTGCCGGAAACCACCTTCAAAGCCGATTTCTTAAAACGTGGCGGCGATCACCGGTCGCCGTTCCCCTCTTCTGATTTCCTGTCCGCCACCCTCCCTTCCTCTTGGCTTTCCGACACAACACTGCGCATTTCCGCCTACCGCGAACTCCACGAAGCCGCCACTCTTCCCGAAATCGATGCGCTCAAAAAATCCTGGTGCGACCGTCATGGCCGCCTGCCTGAACCCGTGGAAAACCTTCTTCTCATCGCCCGCATCAAAGCCGTCGCATCCGCGCAAAATATCGCCTCCGTCGAGATCGTGGAACAACGCCTCATGCTTTATCGCAACGGTGATTACATTCTGCTCGAAGGCCGTCGTTTTCCCCGTCTCAAGGAAGTGATCGCGAAGAAAAAACTACAGGAGACCTTGGCGCTGCTGCAACAATTCTAACAGATTCCACCATGCTCACCGCCATTGCCCTTGGCTCGAATCTCGGTGATTCAGCCGCGTTGATTGACTCCGCGATCAACCAGTTGTCGAAAATTGCCGATTCCGATGCTCCATTTCTGCGGGCATCCATTCACCGGACGAAGCCCGTCGGCTGCCCTCCCGGATCGCCGGATTTCCTCAACACCGTGGTTGCGTTTGAATACTCCGGCACCGCTCTTGATCTACTCCGGCACACGCAGCGCATCGAACGCGAGTTTGGCCGGACTACTGCGGAAGTCCGCAATGCTCCGCGCTTGATCGATCTCGATATCATTTTTTTCGGCAACGAGATTTCATCCATCCCGCCATTGGTTCTTCCGCACCCGCGCACTGCATTGCGGCGATTCGTGCTCGCACCGTTCGCTGAAATCCTGCCCGGTCTTGTGCTGCCGGGACAATCCGCAACCGTGCACGAATTGTTAGAATGCCTGCGGGAGGCCTGAAAGATTCCTGACAAATTCCGTGAAAAATTCCGCGCCTTGTTCCAATGCGGAAATCTCAATGAACTCGTCCGCCGTGTGCGCTTGTTCGATCGACCCCGGACCGATGCACACACTGGGCAGGCCCGCGGCTGATAAGTGCGCCGCATCGGAAAACCACGGCGCGCCGGCGGTTTTCAAACCGGCATCCACGAGGCGTTTCACACCGGGATGATCCGGAGCCGTTTCCATCGGCGGATTTTCATGCGCTTCGACAATCTCCACCGGTAGTTCGTAATCCCGGATGGTGGATTCCAATGCCTTGAGGGCCCCGCCCGCGGCGGCGAGAGCGGGCGTAATGCGGATGTCCAGCACGGCCTCCGCAAGATCGGGGACGATATTCGGCCGTGCGCCGCCGGAAATAAGCCCGACATTCAAAGTCGATCCCCCAAGAACCGGATGCGTGAAGCTGGCGAGCTCCGCGCCAAGGTGGGTCTCGATTGTATTCAAGGCGCGGGCCAACTTCATGATCGCGTTCTCGCCACGCTCTGGCATTGAGCTGTGACACGCCTTGCCCGTCGCCTGAAGCGTCGCCCACAGCGAACCTTTCGTCGCATCGACCACTCCCATTGATGTCGGCTCGCCGACCATCGCGAAAACATAATCGCTCCCATAGCGTTTCGCGAAATCCTTGCTGCCCCACTGGCCGGATTCCTCGCCCATGAAAGCAACAAAATCGAGCGCCACCGGCAAATCCGCGAGACGGTCGCGGTTTTCATGAAGCGCCCAAAGCATTGCAGCCATCGGGCCTTTGGTATCGGAGGCACCACGTCCCCATACGCGGCCGTCGCGCACGTTGCCGCCAAACGCTTCGATGCTCATCCCCGCCACGCCGACGGTATCCAGATGCGGACCGAACAACATCCGCGGCCGGCCATCCAACGGCGCGAAACGTGCGATGAGGTTTGGTCTCCCCGGTTTAATCTCTTCCAGCACAACCTGTGCGCCGATCGACTCCAGCCAGCCGCTCAGAAAAACCGCGAGCGTTTGCTCCCCGGTTTGATCCGTCCCCGGCGAGTTGTCGGGGTTTACCGAGGGAATCCGGATCAGTTGCTGCAAGAGAGAAACGACGTCCTGAGTCATGCGGCACATCCTGCATTGCTGCGCACCCCTGCCGCACGGAGATTTTTCGTTCCTGCCGTTTTCGAGCGGTTTCATGGCGGATTCCGGTGGACATTTTCCGGGACCACCGTGTCACTCGCCGCTCATGTCCATCTTGCGGGAAACGGGCGGCACCCTGCGTCTTGCGGTGCCATTGATGATCGGCAACGTCAGCCAGATGTTGCTGGGGCTCGCCGACACCCTGATGGTGGGAAAACTCGGCGTGGCGCAGCTTGCCGCGCTGACATTCGCGAACGCCGTTTTCCACATTCCGTTCATCTTCGGCATGGGGATTCTTTCGGCCATCGCCGTCCTCAGTTCGAACGCGCGCGGTGCGGGCGATCCTGCGGCAGCGCGGGCCAGCTGTCGCCATGGCCTGTATCTGGCGGCCACCCTGGGGTTGCTGTTGTTGGTGGTGTTTTTGCTCATCTCGCCGCATTTGCACCGGTTCGGCCAACCGCCAGAAATCGTGAAACTTTCCCGTCCGTTTCTGACCATCATCATGGCATCGCTGATTCCCGCGCTCCTTGCCATCGCGCTGAAAAACCACGCCGACGCGCTCAATCGCCCGTGGCCGCCATTCTGGATTTTCCTCGGCGGCGTCGGCCTGAACATTTTCCTCAACTGGGTGATGATTTACGGGAAATTCGGCGTTCCAGCGCTTGGAATGACCGGCGCCGCATGGGCGACCTTCATTTCCCGTTGGGTGATCGTCGCCGCGATGCTGGTATGGATGCTTGGCTCGCGTGATCTGACAGAATGGATTCCAAAACGCTGGCTGGCGATGCCTGTGACAAAGGAAATCACCCGCCTGCTCGCAATCGGTTTTCCCGCAAGCATTCACATGGTTTTTGAGGTCGGTGCATTTTCCATGAGCGGATTTTTGATGGGCCGCTTTGGCGAAGTCCCGATGGCCGCCCACCAAATCGCGCTCACCTTGGCGGGAACTTCTTTCATGGTTCCACTCGGACTTTCGATGGCCCTCACCGTACGCGCCGGGGAAGCGTTCGGTGCCGGGAATCACGCGCGGTTACGGCCCATTATTTTGTCCGGCTGGATCCTTTGCGCCGGATACGCTCTGCTCGCCGCGTTGTTTTTCGTGACACTGGGTGAAACAATTTCAGCTGGTTTCACCAACTCCGCGGCCGTGATCGCCCTCGCCTCTTCGATGCTGACCATCGTCGGCGTGTTTCAACTCGTCGATGCCTTGCAGGTGGCCTCCTCCGCGATTCTTCGTGGCATTCACGACACCCGATTCCCCGCATGGATGGGATTCATTTCCTATTGGATCATTGGCATCCCGGCCGGTGCGTTGCTCGGATTCCATTTCGTGATGGGTGCCCGCGGAGTGTGGTGGGGCTTGGCGATCGGTCTTGCCGTCGCCTGCCTGACGATTGGTGCCAGAGTGTGGCTGCAGACAAACCCCGCCAGAACACACCCCGGAAATTAAAAGCTCATCCCGCCACCTCGGCACCCCGCTTTACGTAGGCAAGCGCGTGCCGCCGGCCATTCTCCGAAAACGGCGAAACACTGCTGACCTGCCCTGCGATGCTGCCATCCGGCTGGAGCAGATTGTCACCAGCCCGCACATCATCCACGACGGTGATCGACACCAGATGACGGTTGATTTTTCCCGCCCGCTTGATGCGCGAGATCACCTCCTGGCCGATGTAACAGCCCTTGTGAAATGAGATGTCGGAGTCTTCCAAGCCCGCCTCTTGCGGAAAAATTCCCGGAACAAGTTCCGCACCCCAAATCGGCACGCGGTTACGAATGCGAAAATCCTCAAGCTTCTCGCCTTCAAGCAATAAATCCGGCGCAAATGAATCATTGTCAGGCAGCCAAACGTCCTGTCCCGCGACGCCCCACCGCTCCGCGCGGAACACCACCGCCTGTTCCGGGATTTCATCTTCCTCAATGCCATGCCAAAGCCGCCAACCTTCGATCCGTTCGATCTCCGCGTCGTCGGCGATGAGATACTTTTCCAAACGGGCCTCAAGTTCATCAGCGAGATCCGCTTCACCTTGGATCCACAAGGAATCGTCAGGCCCTTTCATCATCCACACGCGGAACTGCACGCGTCCCTTCACGTCGAGCACACAACCTGACAACGCGAGATTGTCGCCCATCACCCGCCGCACATCCTGCGTCACTTGCCCGTTGATGTAGCGGATCGCGTCCGCGCCTTTCACGGCGAACAACGCGGGAGTTCCATGGTTGATCCAACTCATGGTTTTTCCAAATATGGCTTGGCAAGTACGGAGTAATCAAAGTCGCCGAATCCATCGGCGCACAGTGTTTCCATCCGCTTTGAAACCGCGGCAATTCCCGGCGTTTCCAAGCCCGCTTCCTTCGACATCGCGACCATGTAGCGGCAGTCCTTCGCCATGTTCGCCAAAGAAAAATGCGTCTCGTAATCCCCCGTTAGCATTGCCGGAAATTTCATCGTGCTGAGCACCGACGAGCTCACATTCTCCGCAACCGCCGCGACCAACACATCGGCCGGAACTCCATGCGACGTCGCGATCGCCAGGGATTCCGCCATCGCTTGGACCATGCTCGCTGAAATCAGATTCGTCGCCAGTTTCACAACGGTCGCATTGCCAACGCCGCCGCACGGCAAACGCTTGCGTCCCGTGACTGCGAGGAAGTCATCCAATTCCCCGGCCAACGCGGAATCACCCGCCACGTAGTAAACCAATTGTCCGGCTGCCGCGGCCACCTTGCTACCCGTGAAGGGAGCATCGAGAAAACCAAATCCACGCTCCGCGCATCTCGCGGCAAGCCAGCATGTCGTTGCTGGATCAACCGTCGAATGATTGAGAACGACCGCGCCGGAGCGCAGTGCGGGAAACACTTCCTCCATCGTTTCGCGGACCGCCTCGGCGTCCTTCAAATACAGCGATACGATGTCTGCATTTTGGACAGCAGCGGTGGGAGAAACCGAAACGCCATCGATTTGTTTCGGTGTGCGGTTCCATCCAGTTGCCAGCCACCCCGCATCCCGCAAGCGCGCGAGACAACGCGAGCCGATGATGCCCAAGCCGAGAACGGCCACCTGCTTTCCCTCTGCTCTCATCACGGTTCTTTGCGGGTCCGGGCGAGCGCGGAAAGTTTGGCTGCTTTCTCCCGGATCTTCGCAATCTTTTCCTTCGTCGGTTGCTCGCCGGTCTTGAGAATCATTTCCGTGCGCATGCCGATGAGAATGTCGCGCAATTCCAGATAATTTTTCCGCTCGGAAATCCGGGGTTCCAATCCTGCCACGGACTCGGCGTAATACTCCGCGATATCTTCCCGCATCACTTTGGTCGCCCGCTCCGGTGAAAATTGTTTCTCCACTGCGGAGGCAGCGACATTGAGCGCACGAATCCATCCACCTAACGAAATCAGGTGGGCGAGATCCGCGTCACGCAGCGCGACAAGTTCGGTTTCCACGTCCCGCTGCGTCGCCGCCAATTCCTTTTTCAACTGCTCGACGTCCTTTTTTTTCGCGCTGTCCAGCAAGCTGGCGGCGTGGCGGTTCACCCGGTCTCCCGCACCCAATGCCTTGCCATATTTTGTCAATTGCGACGCAAGATCCTCCACCCGGTCGAGTTGCTCGGCCTGAACGACGAGGAATCCTTCGGCAATCAAGAACCCGAGCTCCACCGCGATATCCGCCCGGTCCAGCGGCATTCGCTCGTTCAGTTTCAATTCGTTGCCAATCAATGGCAAAGGCATGAGAAACTGAAGCGTGTCAAATAGCCTCGAAATCGACGGGGCGGTGAATTCGTTCACGCCGAGCTCCTCCCGGACATGCTGGTCGTCCAGCAGGTCCGGCGGGACATTCTGCCCTACAAGAGGCGACAAACACGCCAGCCACACCACGAGACCACCCGCGAATCCGTTTTTCATGGATCAAGCGTGCCATTCCGCCAGCGCTTTCGCAATTGGCAAATCCGGTTCGTCCGGCAGTCAGAAACGCAGGAATTGTCCCGAAATGGAGAACCAATGAAAAACGGATTCTTGCGAAAACCGGGAGGTCGCTCTAACATGTCATGATTCGAAAAAACCAAACAACGTTATGAATACCGATCCCCGAGCCCACGACCTTCTCTCCCGCGTAAGTTCCGATGTCTCGTTGCTGCGCCAGGATATCAAAAGCCTGTTCCGCCACACCACCAAACACACCCTTCCCACGACCGCCCGTGAAATTGCCGACTGCGCCCGCACCCGCCTTCAGGCCGGACGGGATTATACAACCGAGCACTTGCGGGCGCTTGGCACGCAACTCAACCGGCCGTGCACGGCTTGGGTCGGCGGTGCCGTTGTCGTCGGTCTCCTCGCAGCCGGAACCTACTGGTTCCTGAAAAGCGACCGCAATGGGGACGATGAGCTGGATTACGAGGGTGAGGAAGAGGTGTGATCCTCTGCGTGAAACCCACGGCCAACACCATGCGTTGCGCGCCAGGCATTTAGAGCTTCAGCGGTTCGTCAAACGGTTCATCCCGTTCGCTGACCGCTGATTTTCCGCGCAGCATCGTCACAAGGCCAAAAGCCATCACCAGCGTCATCACCGCGTAGAATGCCCAGATGCTGTTTTTTCCTGCGGTAAATCCGTAGTTGTGCAGACCGACTCCGAGGAAATTGACGTGCCACCACGAAAACGTGACGATGACGGCAGTGAAAACCGCACAAAGGTGCAGTCCCCACTCCCGGATGTAACCGCCCATTCGCGCGTGCAGAACGGCAAGTGTCCACAAGACGATTAGCAGCGCCCCGTTTTCTTTCGGATCCCAGCCCCAGAAACGGCCCCACGAATAGTTCGCCCACACTCCGCCGAGCACGGTGCCAACCAACGAAAGAAACAGCGTGAGGCAGAGTGTGCCGTAGGCCGCCCGTGTGAGGGACCGCCGCAGTTGGAGATCGCCGCCATCCAGGCCAAAACCGCGCATGAAAATATATCCGGTGGAAAGAAACGCACTGAGCAAACCGGCTGAATAACCAAGCGTGATCGTGAGAACGTGGTAAGTCAGCCAGAAGTTCGATAACAACACCGCGACCAACGGGTCCATGTGATCCTTCGCGTCACCGACTTCATAGCGCCGCGCCAGCCAGATCAACGTGGCGCCAAGAACCGGCGCCAGTCCCAGCGCGAACCGCCGCCTGACCAGAAGTTCAATCACCAGCGCGATGCAAACAACCGTCGTACAAATAAAAATGATGGTGTCGTACAAATTCCCCACCGGTGGCCGCTCCATGATGATGCAGCGGGTAACGATCGCCGAAATGCAATAGTACAAGCCGGCGATGCAACAAGCCAGGGTCGCCCAAAGAAACACCTTCGCGGCCTTGTGTTTTCCAAACGCCCACATGCAAAGCGCGGTGATTGAGCCGAGGATAAAGAAGATCCATGCGCGGAGAAAACCGTTGGTTATGTAATACCGAACTTCCAGTTCCACGTGCCGGTATTCGTCGCGGGCTGTGGCACGTCCGACGAAGCGCGTGGAAACACCCGCCATCGCCTCGTCCCATGCGCTCCCGCCATCCGGCGCGGAGCGTGCGAGTTTTTCCAATGCAGTGATGTCTTCAATCGCAACATCCGGGTGTTTGCCCGAGCCGTTCATGGTTTCCATGATCACGTTCCCCGCTTGCCGCCACTGCAGCGACGCGTCCTTTTCGACCGGTGGAAAAATCGCGAAGCCGGTCCGCGCGTAGTTCACCATCTCAAGCACTTGGTCGAGCATGCCGCGGAGGCGGGCGTCCGGTTCACCGCCCTGCCGGGACTGCGCGAGCTGGCTGCGGATCATCGGCGCGGTCGCCATGATGGAGGAAACGGACGCGCGTTTGTCAGGGCCACCGTCAATGGCCGAGCCGTGCAGCGTGACGCCATTGCGGGCGAAGGTGAAATACCCCAGCAGGATTTCGTAAAAACCGACGTTGTCATTGAGATCGACGATCTGATTTTGCAACGGGTCACGTTGTTTGGCTTCGGTTTTCGAATATCCGGCCGCGAGCTCGGCGAGTTTGGCGCGGCCATCCCGGAGATCCGTGTAGCTATAGCGATCCCGCCGGCCGAGCGCCTTGACGCCAATCGCTTCGAGAACCGCGGAGTTATCAATCCGAAACGTCGGCAACTGAATGGCGAGTTCCGGACGGAACAACGAATCAAGCATCCACGCCGTGGGCGTGAGTTTGACGTCTTCCCCCTTGGCGTCCGTGATTTTCATCGAACGCGCGCCATGAAGACGCAGCATCGTGAAACCCGCGTAGGTGGAAAATGGTTTCACGCGTCCGCCATCCTGCACCGGCAGCAATGATGCGTCATTGATGGCTTTTTCGCTCCACGGCGAATAGCCATCGACCTTACGGGCTTCGCCCTTCGGCGTGTTGTCGCGGACAAGCTGGAGAAACAACCCCGCGATGGCGAGCGACGCGAGCGATGCGGCGATCCAGCGGCCGGCTTTCGAAGGTGGTTTCCGTTCAGTCATTGCTGCGGGACTTGCGGGTGGATGCAAGGATGAAGCCGCCGAGTTTGATCGCGAAGGTCACGAGCATGCCGAACGCGACGATGTAGAGGCTGTACTCCGGCCACTTGTCGGCGGGGTTCTTCACTACTTCGAAAACGGAAAACAACTTTTCACCCGGGCCCGCACCCTGCGGCCCATAGCTGGCTTGGAAAAACGTAAGCCCCTCGTAGCGCATCGGCTCATTCATGCGGATCGTTTTTTTCGCTTCCGATCCATTTTCGGTCCGCGTGATCTCGCTCACGAACTTGCGTGGCCGCATTGTGCCGGGATGAAACTCAGCGGTGAAATTGTCGAGGCGCACGGTGAATGGCATCGCCCACGAGCGTTTCCGCATGTCCACCGTAAATGTCCGGCCGCCCACGGTCACCGTCTGCGGATGGAAACTCGCGCCAGCCACGAGAAACGCACTGGTGGGCGAGCCATCTTTCGGCATCACCATCACGTGACAACCAGCGAGATTTGCTTCCGCCGCCTTCTCAAGCTCCTTCTCCAGAAGAAAGTAACCATCGCGCGATTCCTCACCACGTTGGGGAGCGAAATCCCGGATGCTCGCCGGCACGGTGTTTTCAAGGTAGCCGCCAACGCGCAGGCCAAACGGCAGATCGGGGAAGTGAAAAACGCGCGTTCGCGCACCCGTCAAATCAGTCAGCCATTTCCCCCGAATGACGTGAAAATCCGTTTGTTTTCCCTCCTTTACCTCCGCCACCTCCACGACGTACTCGAAATACGCCTCGGCGACGTTGCTAGCCTCTCCTTCACGCACCGCCATGTTCCCGCGCTCGGAAAAATGATGCGCCACGCCACCCGCCACCAGCATGAGAATGATCCCCGCATGGGCGATCAAATTTCCGATTTGCTTCCAGCCTTTGCGGATATGGATGATGCCGCCGAGCGTGAGATTCACCAACAGAAGCGCACCCGTCCAATAGCCGCCCGGCAATGGCAACGGAATTGTTTTCCCATACAACTCGGGAAGAACGAACGGTTCCCGCCAATGGAAATATTTGTTCAGCGTCGGATACAGGCCGTTGTCGATCTGCTCCAGCGTAGCGAACCAAGTGAGCAAACCGAGGATCAGCAACAGGATCGTCGCCAACCCGAGGCTCGAGAAGAACCGGTAAATCCGCAGCGGCCAGCTTGGCTTTGCCGCGCCCGGTTTTCGCTCATATCCCGTGGTTGGTTCCATCATTTGAAGGTCACTCGATGACTTTGAGATTTTTCGCATACGTCTCGAGTGTCGCCTTTCCTTCAGCAACATCCGTTTCCGGGCCGACCATTTTCACCGTCAGGATTTTCCCGTCGAGCTTCGCGATCACTCCAGCCAGCGCCTGGCCTTCCTGCGGCGGCGCACCCATGCCGCCGCTGTAAGTTCCCTTCGCCTCCACCCACACGCCTTGGAAATCGGCGATCTCCACTTTCCGCAAAGCAGCCACGCCCGCATCGTCCAACGCCGCAGCGCCGAACTGCGCGAGCCAGCGATTCACGTTGTCCTTGATGCTCCCGGCGGAGAGAGAAACCCACACCTCGCCGCTGCCGGTGCCGCCGAAGCGGTAGTTCAACAGGCGGAATTGCGATGGCGGCAACGGCTGCCAGCCCGCCGGAGTTTCCCCACGCACCGGGCTTGGCTTTGCGTCGCGGAAACGCTCATCGCTGGTTGCGTTGAGTTTCGGCGGAGTATCGCGCGTTGTCGGCCCGCGGGTTTCCGTCACCGTCACCTCTTCGTTCCGCTTGCAAGCCGCGAGAAAAACTCCCGCGCAAACGGCCAACGCCATGCTTCGTTTCATCACGCCGCCCGATAAACCCGCCTGCCCGCACGAGCAAGTAGAAAGGGCTGTGCCGACGGTTTTCATCAAGCCACTTCTTCTCAATTTCCAAATCCAACACCAGTTCCATTTTCCGCCGTTTCCATAATGTTCCCGTTTTTTCCGGCAAACTCTTGCCTCCATTGTCCTCGTGGTTTAATCCCCGCGCGCCATGGCAAACTACCGCGTTCTCGTATCGGATCCCATTTCGGAAAAAGGCGTGGAAGCATTGCGCTCCGCTGCCGGAATTCAGGTCGATGTCAACACCGGCCTCAAACCCGAGCAGCTTCTTGAGATCATCGGCGGCTACCATGGCCTGGTCGTCCGCTCCCAAACCAAGGTCACCCCGGAAGTTTTCGCCGCGGCAACCAATCTCAAGGCGATCGGCCGCGCTGGAGTCGGCGTCGATAACATCGACCGCGATGCCGCCACCGCGAACGGCGTCGTCGTCATGAACACCCCCAGCGGAAATACGATTTCCACCGCCGAGCACGCGTTCACGCTCATGCTCTCGCTCGCCCGCAACATCCCGCAGGCGCATGCCTCCATCGTCGCGGGAAAATGGGACCGTAAATCCTTCGAAGGCGTCGAGGTTTTCGGAAAACGCCTCGCCATCCTCGGCATGGGCCGCATCGGTACGGAGTTCGCGAAACGCGCCCAGGCCTTCGGCATCAACGTGGTTGCCTACGATCCATTTCTCACCGCCGACCGTGCGAAATCCCTCAAGGTGGAACATGCCGAAACCCCCGAAGCCGCGCTCACGGGTGCGGACCTCGTCACCCTGCACGTGCCGCTCACGCCCGAGACGAACCACATCATCGACGCGCGCCGCATCGCCTTGCTGAACCAAGGCGCGCTCGTCGTCAACTGCGCGCGCGGTGGCCTCGTCGATGAAGCGGCGGTGAAAGCCGCGCTGGATTCCGGCCATCTCGGTGGCATCGCACTCGATGTGTTCGAAGTCGAGCCACCTCCCGCCGGCTTCGCGCTTCTCGGAGCGAAAAAATGTGTGTTCACTCCGCACCTCGGCGCGTCCACCGCCGAGGCACAGGAAAATGTCGGCATTGAGGTCGCGCACCAGTTGAAGGACTTCCTCGTCACCGGAGAGATCCGCAACGCGGTAAACATGCCGAACCTCGACAGCAAGACCATCGCCGAAGTCGGCCCTTACCTCGATCTCGCCCGCGCGCTCGGCAAACTGCTCTTCAAAATCGGTCCCGCGCAATCGGACGCGCTCACCGTTTCCTACGTCGGTCCTGTTTCCGAAATTGATACCGAGCTCGTAAAACGTTCGGTTCTCGCCGGTTATCTGGAATCCGCCCACCACGAGGCACAGGTGAATCTCATCAACGCGCCCGCCATCGCCAAGGCCCACGGCATCAACGTAAGCCAATCGACGGCCGCGCTGGCGAGCACCTTCACCGATCTGATCGAGGTCACGGCGACCAAGGGCGGCGAGTCCGTCACTGTCGCCGGCACGCTCATCGGCAAATCCGCCCGCATCGTCCACATTTCCGGCCACAACGTGGAAGTCAACACCAAGGGCCGCTTCCTTTTTGTCGAAAATGACGACCGTCCTGGAATCGTCGGCCTCCTTGGCACAACCCTCGGCGGTGCCGGGATCAACATCGCCAACATGGATTTGAGCCGCAACGCCGAACTGACACGCGCCGTCACCGTCATCGAGGTGGATAGCGAGCCGCCTGCCAGTCTCCTTGATCAACTCCGGAAAACCCCGGGCATCATCCGCGTTCTCAACTTCGAACTCTGATTGCAAAGTTTTCAACCTTTGCGAACTTTCCCGTTGCCAACGCCCCGCACGACTTCCTAGCATAAGCGCGGCATGAAAAAAATCCTTCTCACCGCCGCTCTTTTCTCCGCCTTCGCGGGAATCGCTCCTGCGGACATCCACGCCCCTCCGGCTTCCACCTACACGTCCACCCGCAAACTTGGCCGTGCGCTCAGCAACATCCTCTATGGTGTTGTTGAAATCCCCGAGCAGATCGTCCGCAAAAATGACCTCTATGGACGCAAGGCCGGTTGGAGCTACGGAGCTCTTGATGGCGGCCATCGCGCGTTCCGCCGCCTTGGCTACGGTTTCTACGAGCTTTTCACTTTCACCTGTCCCACCTACCGCGGCACCTTCAAGCCTCCTTACGAGCGTTGCGGCGAGGATAACCGAATTGAAATGAACGTTCACGACGGACTTTCCGAATTCCCGCCGGAACTTGGGGCTGAAAGTTACTTTAGCCACGCCCGCTCCCAATCCTACTAAGGAAGGCCGATTTTTCGAAAAACCCGCCCGGCAGCTGCCGCGGCGGGTTTTTCTTTTTACTGATTCGTTTGGCGCCAGCGCTTCTTCCACTCCGGCTCCTTGGGCTTCCATGTCGAGGCAGGAAGCTCGTCATCGAAATGAGAGCGTTGCCGCATTTCCCGCATCAAAGCGCTGAGTTCCTTCGCTTCCTCCAACAGCGCGATCGTTTTTTCCGGTGAAATGCCGGGCTGTTTCAATGCCGCCTTCACCGCAATATCCCGTTTTTGCAACACCACCGCGGAGAGCGCCGCCAACGCCTGTTCCGCCGCCTGCAAGTCCTCGCCCGGCACGCTGTCCGCATGCAGGGAATTGACCAGCGCCAGCCGTTCCGGCTCCGTCAGCGATCCCATAAACTCATGGATTGCGGCCGGCGAACGAGGGTCTGGTCCCGCGGCGAGAATCTTCTCAAGAATCGTGATTCCCTCTACCCACGGTGCCGCCTCATGCAGAGACTCGAATTGCTCCGCAAGGAAATGCTGCGCGGTCAGCGAACCCAGTGCCAGTTCGCTTAAAAACGCCACGATGTGATGCATCGGTGCCGCGATTTCCCTCGCTTCCGTCAAAGGACTCTCCGGCTCCGCACCCTTCGGCCTCGATCGTTCGCGCCGCTTCCGCCCCGCAATCTCCTCGCGCAAAACCGTGGCGGAAACCTGCAATCGCCCGGCCACCACGTTGATCATGTTTTCGCGAGCCGCGAAATCGGTCATCACCGCCAGCATTTCCGCGCATAGTGCCAGCAGGGTTGCCCGCTGGGTCGCGTCATCCAAACGTCCGTCGGATCTCGCCAAATCCAGTTTAAAATCAAAAAACTCCGCCGCACCATCCACGAGTTCTCCGAATGCCGCGGCACCGTGGGTCTTGAGAAATGAATCCGGATCGTCGCCCGCCGGCATCCGCACCACCCGCACTGAAAGTCCCTGTGCCGCCAGCTCACGGAAGGCACGATCCGTCGATGTTAATCCAGCCGCATCCGCATCATAACAAATCACCACGTCCTTCGTATAACGTTTCAACAACATCGCATGCTCCGTGGTCAATGCCGTCCCCTGCGTCGCGATCGCTTGTTCAACACCCGCTTCGTGACATGCGATCACATCGAGCTGTCCCTCGCACAACAGCGCGCGCTTTTCCGTGAGAATCGGCCGCTTCGCCCGATCCAACGCAAACAGCACCCGCGATTTGTTGAATACCGGAGTGGCCGGCGAATTCTGGTATTTCCCCCCCTGTTGTTCCTCCCGCAGCTTCCGCCCGCTGAATGCGATCACATCGCCGATCTCATTGCGGATCGGAAACATCAAGCGGTCGGTGAAACGCACATACAATCCTTCCGCCGGATGGTTCTCATCACGGAGCCCCGCCATTCCCGAAGCCACCAGATCCCGCCCCGCGAACTTCCGGTCTTTCGCCCAGTTCAAGTACTCGGCCGGATTTCGGGGCATCCAGCCGATCAACCACCGCTTCGCCATCTCCGCGCCGAAACCGCGGGATTTCATGTATGCCCTCGCGTGTTCCGCGGCGGGATCACGCAGCAGCCGCTCGTGCATGAATTGCGCGGTATCCCGCAATAAATCCATCAATCGTCCGCGCGCCCTGCGGTTTTCATCCTCCTGCGGATCATGCGCATCCTCCACCACCGCAATCCCCGCCCGCTGCGCCAGACGTTTCACCGCATCGGTGAACGGCAGGTTCTCGTATTCCGTTATGAAAGCGATCGCATCGCCGCCCTTGCCACAGCCAAAACAATGGAACGACTGCCGCGCCGGATTCACTTGAAACGAAGGCGTCTTCTCGTTGTGGAACGGGCAGCATGCCTTGAACGCCGTGCCTGCCCGCTTCAAGAGAACATAACTGTTGATCAGATCGACGATGTCCGTCGCCTGCCTTACCCGTTCGATCGTTTCCTTGGAAATTTGTCCCACTGCGGCGGCGCGATGATAATCCCTTCCGCCGCCCCGACAACCTTCCGACCACAAAAAACCGCTCGCGCCACCGAATTGCTTGCCAACCAGCCCCGCCAAATCTACACAACCCCTCCCGCATCCGCGCGCTTAGCTCAGTGGTAGAGCACATCCTTCACACGGATGGGGTCGCAGGTTCGAACCCTGCAGCGCGCACCATCTTACATACCGACCAATGAGTCGAATTTTTTATTGAAATTGAACGATTTGCGGAGAATTTTAGGTTCATTTCAATTCTCCTGATTGGCCATTCCATTGCAGCGAAAAGCAGATTTTGGGTGGCGGCTTATCGATGAATATCTTTTTGCACAATTTCGCCGGGTCGGGTCGAGACGTCTTCGCAAAGTTTCCGGCCGGGATAGATCGTGGTGTTGATTCCGGTATGGACGCCATCGCCGACAATCGCCCCGAATTTCCTGCGTCCCGTATCGACAAGAATTCCATTCACTGCCGACCGATGGTTTTTCCCGTCGTGCCGAAGGTTGGACGTGATCGTCCCGGCTCCCAGATTCGCGTTCGCACCGATCACCGAATCGCCCACATACGATAAATGGCCGACGTTCGATTTTGAAAGGATCAGGCTGTTCTTGATCTCCACCGATTGTCCAATGTGACAATGATCGCCAATGCTGGTGTTGCCGCGAAGATAACAATTCGGGCCGATTTTACAATCTCGAGCGATGACGACGTTTCCTTCGATGTAAACGCCGGGAAGAATGCGACTGCCCTCGCCAAGATGGATCACGCCTTCGATCACCGCCGCGGGATGAATATCGCCCTCAATCTTATTTTCTTTGAGCGCGGCAACGTAGCCTTCGTTTGCCCTGATGAGGTCCCATGGGTGTTGGATCACAAACGATCGGAACGCCATTTGTTCGCCACCGTCCGACGGCTTCCACGCCAGGCCGATTCCGTTTTCATCCACCAATTCAGCCGAATTGGATGCTAGGAACGCGGTGATTTCCTCCGCGTCGAGCCATGCATCCGGGTGTGCTTGCGCCGCGCCGCCAAGCAACGATGCATGATGATCCGCGATGGAAATATTGCCGATGGGATAATCGCAGATCAATCGGGTTGCGGAGATCGCGGGTAACACGCCGGATGTTTGGGCCTCACTCATGCTCCGCCAATTTCTTCTTTGATGACTGCGGAAAACTTATCCACCCAGTTCCGACACTCTTTCTCGTCGCGATGTTCCACCAGCACGCGGATTTTGTTTTCGGTCCCGGAATAGCGGATCAAGTGGCGGCCATTGCTTCCGAATGCCTTGGTCGCCTCGTCCATGAGTTTGCTGATTCTCGGCAACGATGCGAGCGGTGGCTTTGCGGTCACGGACATGTTCGCAAGCTGGCTCGGATATTCGTCCATCACGGTTGCCAGCTGGGCCAGCGTGGCATTGCGTTCGCGCATGATGCGCAACACCTGCAACGCGCTGAGGATTCCGTCACCGGTCGTCGCGTGGTCTCCAAAAATCAGATGGCCGGAATTCTCGCCACCAAAGGTGTGGCCGTTTTTCCTCATGCATTCGATCACGTTGCGATCTCCCACGGCTGTCGTTTCCACCGCGATCCCATTTTTGTTCATCGCCTCGGCCAAACCAAGATTGCTCATCACGGTGGCGACCACGGTGTCATTCTTCAGCCTTCCCTGCTCCTTGAGAGCGATGGCGCACAGCGCGAGAATGCGGTCGCCGTTCACCACATGGCCGTCCGCATCCGTGAAAATCACCCGGTCCGCGTCGCCATCGAAGGACACTCCGAGATCAGCCTTATGACGGCGCACCATTTCGCCGGCAGCTTCCGGGTGCAGTGCGCCGCAACCATCGTTGATGTTGAGGCCATCCGGCTGATTGGCGATGGTGATCACTTCCGCGCCGAGTTCCTTGAAGATCAGCGGCGCGATGAAATACGCGGCGCCATGACCGCAATCGACCACCACTTTCAAACCATGCAACGAAACGTTGTCCGCGGTGTGTTTCGCGAACTCGATGTATCGTCCACGGGCGTCATCAATGCGGAATGCCTTGCCGATGCGATTTGCCGGGAACGGATCGGCCTCGGGTTCCAGCCCCATGATGTGCCGCTCAATGAGTTCCTCCAACTCGTCATTCAATTTGTAGCCGTCCGGACCAAATACCTTCAGTCCATTGTCTTCGTAGGGATTGTGCGATGCCGTGATCATCACACCCGCCGCGGCACCCATTGATTTCGTGAGGTGCGCCACCGCGGGCGTCGGCAGCGGGCCCACCATGAATACGTCCATCCCGGTGGAAACCAAGCCGCTGGCAAGGGCCGTTTCGAGCATGTATCCGGAAATGCGCGTGTCCTTGCCAATCACCACGCGGTTCCGGGAAGGTCCGGAAGAAGGCAGCACGCGGGCGATCGCCTTGCCCATTTTCAACGCCACTTCCGCAGTGATCGGGAATTCATTCGCCCGTCCGCGGATGCCATCGGTTCCAAAAAGTTTTGTCATGTTTGACTAAGAAAATCGGGATTCAGGGCATCTGACAACTCAACTCCCCAATACCGCACGGCGGATTCTTCCCGGTGCGCTCTTGAGAAACCGGCGAGCCAAGGTTTCAAATTCTTCCGACAGGTCGGTGAGGAGGATCTCCAGTTTTCCGTGTTCCGTTTTGCCGGACAACATGCCACCGGCCGCAAGCTCCCGTTTCAAATGCTCAGCGCAAGTCGTGGCGGAATCGACCAAGCGCACGTCCTCGGGCAGCAATCGCATCAACACCGGAACCAACAACGGATAATGCGTGCAGGCGAGCATCAGGGTATCGATCCCTTTTTCCACCAGCGGATCGGTATAGGCCTTGATGATGAGCTCTGCGGCCGGATGTTCCATCCAGCCCTCCTCAATGATCGGAACGAGCAATGGCGCGGGTTGGCCGTGGATGACGAGTCCGGTCCGCCGCTGCGCGAGCGCGTGCTGGTAGGCGTGCGAACGGATCGTGCCGCGAGTGGCGATGATGCCGATGCGTTCCGCCTGCGGGTTCTCCAGCGCGGCATCCACGCCAGCTTCAATCACGCCGATGATCGGTATCCGATATTGCTCGCGCAGTTGTGGCAATGCGTGGGCGGTGGCGGTATTGCACGCGACCACGATTGCCTTCACTTCCCTGCTGATGAGAAAACGAGCATCCTCATCGGCGAACTGGCGGATCGTCTCCGGGCTTTTTGATCCATAAGGAAGGCGGGCGGTGTCCCCCAGATAGATGATGTCTTCTCCCGGCAGCAAATCCTGAACGGCCCGCACAACCGTCAATCCGCCGACGCCGGAATCGAAAAAACCCAGTGGAGCCTCCTTCACACCGCGGATTGTGAACCAGCGCGAACCCTCGGCAAGCGGGAACAATCCCGCCTTCCGTTTCGGCACTTCCCGAAAGGCCTGACATTGTTTTTACTCCGCGCGTGGATTTTTCGCAATTGATCGCCCGACAACGCGCCCGCTTCGCCGAAGTGGAGGAAGCCTTGGGCGATCCGCAAATTTTTGCGGATCCCGGCCGGGCCAAGACAATCCTAAGAGAACATCGCAGCCTGAAAAAATCGATCGGCCTGTGGGAAACTCTCGTCCATCTGCGCCGCCAGCTCGCCGAGAACCAGGAACTGGCGAAATCCGCTGATGCGGAAATTTCGGAACTCGCGGCAGAGGAAATTCCGGGGATTGAAAACTTGATCGAAGTTGTTTCGCAGGATCTCCAATACGCCCTTCTCCCGGCTGATCCGGATGAAGATCGTGACGCGTTGGTCGAGATCCGCGCCGGCGCGGGCGGCGACGAAGCATCGCTTTTTGTTGCTGAACTCATGCGGGCCTACCAACGCTTCGCGGATTCCCGCAATTGGAAAACCGAGCATTTGGGCAGCAGTCCCTCCGAAGTTGGCGGGTTCAAGGAAGTCATTTTGAAAATTACCGGCGGCGAGGTGTTCCGTTTTATGAAATACGAATCCGGCGTCCACCGCGTGCAACGGATTCCCGCCACCGAAACACAAGGGCGCGTCCACACATCCACCATTACCGTCGCCGTGCTTCCGGAAGCCGAAGAAGTCGACGTGGAAATCCGCCAGGAAGACCTGCGGATCGAGGTTTGCCGGGCCGGTGGCGCGGGCGGCCAGCACGTCAACCGCACTGAGTCAGCCGTGCAGATTTTCCATTTGCCGACCGGGATCTATGTCCGCTGCGAAGATGGTCGCTCGCAGATCAAGAACAAGGAAATGGCCATGCAAATCCTGCGGTCGAAACTCTACGAGCGCAAATTACGGGACCAACAGGAGGCTTACTCCAACCACCGCCGCGCTTTGATTGGCTCGGGTGATCGCTCTGAAAAAATCCGGACGTATAATTTTCCGCAATCGCGCGTCACCGACCATCGGATTGGCTTCACCACCCACAATCTTGCGGGAGTCATGGAAGGCGATTTCTCCGAACTCGTCGCAGCGTTGCAGAAAGAAGAAATGGCCGAACGTCTGGCGCAGGCGGTTGGTTGAAGACATTTTCACTTTCCCACCGCCCGATTCCCGTTTCTTGTTTTCCCCGCATGCCAAAGACGCCGTTCCACACGTTTGAATCTCCTGCCGCCGCCTGCAAAATCGTTGCCGCGGAAATCGCCGGTCTGATCCGTTCCCGAAACGAATCCGGTCAGTCCGTTGTTCTGGGACTCGCCACCGGCGGCACACCGATTCCTCTCTATCAGGAACTTATCCGGCTGCATCGCGAGGAAGGGCTTTCCTTCAAAAACGTCATCACCTTCAACCTCGACGAATACCTCGGCCTGCCGCGCGAGCATGCCGAGTCCTACTGGACCTTCATGCACCGCAATCTCTTCGATCACATCGATATTCCAGAAGAAAACATCCACCTCCCATCAGGTATCATCCCGCCCGCCGAAATCACCGCCCACTGCGCGGAATACGAAAATGCCATCGCCGCTGCCGGTGGAATCGATTTCCAAGTCCTCGGTATCGGCCGCACTGGTCACATCGGCTTCAATGAACCCGGCACGCCCATCACCTCCCGCACCCACAAGATCCATCTCGATCCAATCACCCGCGAAGACGCGGCACCTGCTTTCGGCGGTTTGGAAAACGTCCCTACCGAAGCCATCACCATGGGCTGCGGCACCATTCTCGATGCCCGCATGATTGTCCTCCTCGCCTGGGGTGAAAAGAAAGCCGACATCGTCCAACAAGCCATCGAAGGCGAAATCACCGATCAAATCAGCGCCTCGTTCCTGCAAACCCACCCGGATGCCACTTTCATTCTCGACGAAGGCGCGGCATCGCGATTGCCGTATTAAACAGGCGCATCTTCAAAAGGTGATCATGCTTTCACATACACTTCGGCTCCTGCTTCGGTGAACTCCTTGCTTTTTTCGTCCATCCCTGCCTTCAGAGCTTCATCTTCCGTGAGCCCTTGTTCCGCGGCGTACTTGCGGACGTCTTCGGTGATTTTCATCGAGCAGAAATGCGGGCCGCACATGGAACAGAAGTGCGCGGTTTTCGCGCCGTCCTGCGGCAAGGTTTCATCGTGGAATTCGCGCGCACGTTCGGGATCAAGGCCGAGGTTGAACTGGTCTTCCCAGCGGAATTCGAAGCGGGCTTTGCTGAGCGCGTTGTCGCGGTATTGTGCGCCGGGATGACCCTTGGCGAGGTCCGCGGCGTGGGCAGCGAGCTTGTAAGTAATGACGCCTTCCTTGACGTCATCCTTGTTCGGTAAACCAAGGTGTTCCTTGGGCGTGACGTAACAAAGCATCGCACAGCCATACCAACCAATCATTGCCGCGCCAATGCCGCTGGTGATGTGGTCGTAACCCGGCGCGATGTCGGTGGTCAGCGGCCCGAGCGTGTAAAACGGCGCTTCGTGGCACCACTCGAGTTGTTTGGCCATGTTTTCCTCGATCATGTGCATCGGCACGTGGCCGGGGCCTTCGTTCATCACTTGGCAACCTTTCGCCCAAGCACGCGTGGTGAGCTCGCCCTGCACTTCGAGTTCACCGAACTGCGCCTTATCGTTGGCATCCGCGATCGATCCAGGCCGCAAGCCGTCGCCTATGGAGAACGAGACATCGTAAGCGGCGCAAATATCACAAATCTCATCCCAATGCGTGTAGAGGAAGTTTTCCTTGTGATGCGAGAGGCACCATTTTGCCATGATCGAACCGCCGCGCGAAACGATGCCGGTCATGCGACTGGCGGTCAGCGGAACAAAACGCAGCAGCACTCCGGCATGAATGGTGAAGTAATCGACGCCTTGCTCGGCTTGTTCGATCAATGTATCGCGATAAAGTTCCCATGTGAGATCCTCGGCCTTGCCGTTGACTTTTTCCAGCGCCTGATAGATCGGCACGGTGCCGATGGGAACCGGCGAGTTGCGCAATATCCACTCGCGGGTGGCGTGAATGTTTTTCCCGGTGGAAAGATCCATCACGGTGTCGCCGCCCCATTTGGTGGCCCAGCGCATTTTTTCGACTTCCTCCTCGATCGACGAGGCGATGGCGGAGTTGCCGATGTTGGCGTTGATTTTCACCAGGAAATTACGGCCGATGATCATCGGCTCGCATTCCGGGTGGTTCACATTGAGAGGAATGATCGCACGACCGGCGGCAACTTCGCCGCGGACGAACTCGGGCGTGATTTCCGCCGGGATGCGCTGCGGGAAACGTTGGAAAATCCCGGGTGTGTAGGGATTCGTTTCCTGGGCGGAACCGAGGTGTTGTTTGTCGAGATGATTGCGAACGATATCGTCCTTCATGTCCGCCATTTTCGCGCGATGCAGGTTTTCGCGGATGGCGACAAATTCCATCTCCGGCGTGATGATGCCTTGGCGCGCGTAGTGGAGCTGGGTGACGGGCTCTCCCGTGGAGCGCAGTGGCTGGCGGCGGTCAGCGGTGAGACCGGGGAACTCGCGGAAACGGTTGGAGCGCTCGGATTTGGAAGCAAACTCGACGTGTTTCTCGGTGAGATAGCCGTTGTCCTGGGGTTGCACTTTCCGGCCGTCGTATTCCTCGACATCGCCGCGGGCGAGAATCCAATCGCGGCGCAGCGCCGGCAGGCCCTCCTCCACCGTGCCGGAAAACTCCGGGTCGCCCCACGGACCAGAGCAATCATACACCCGCACCGCTTCGTTCTTCTCGATCCGGCCGTTGAATGCCTTCGTATCGGAAAGGGAAATCTCACGCATCGGCACCCGCACCTGCGGATGGAGGCTGCCTTCCACATAGACGCGGCTGGATGCGGGCAACTGCGTGCGTGAGGCGTCGTGAAGATCCGTGGCTCCGGAGGTTTCGCTGGGAGAAATCATGTTGGCAGGGATGGGAAGGTTCGGGGTTGTCGAAAGTAAAAAAGCCGTGCGGTGGCACGGCCTTGGGAAACGCTGAGGGCAATTGCGACTTCCTCCGGCGGTGCGAGCCGCATCAGGTTCGAAGGGTTCGTCCCGCGCGCCGGGACATCTCGGCCTTCCGGTCGGAAAGCACCCCTGTCATTGGCTCGAACAGTCGGCCGACGGCGGGAAGTTGTCAAGGCGATGCCCGGCCATTCAGGAGCGCCTCAGCCATTCCGCGAGCCTCGCCGCCACCGCCGCCGAGCATGCGAACGATTTCCCGAACCCGCGATTCCCCCGCGACCGGAAACAGCCGCGACCTCGTGCGGCCGCCGTTTACTTCTTTTTCGACCACAAAATGATGCGTCGCCGCCGCCGCCACCTGGGGGAAATGCGTGATCGCAACCACCTGATGCCGCGCACTTAGCGCCGCCATTTTTCTGCCAACCGCGCCGGCGATTTCTCCGCCCACGTTCGCATCAATTTCATCAAAAACCATGAGCGGCGTCCCATCCTGATCGGCGAGCGCCGACTTCACAGCCAGCATCACGCGACTGATTTCCCCCGACGATGCGATCTGGCGCAGCGGCAAGACCGGCTCACCGGGGTTCGGACCGAATTGGAATTCCACTGCTTCGTTTCCCGACATGCCTGGCTCGGGCAAGGTGGTGAGCGCGATTTCAAACGACGCCTGCTGGAAACCGAGATCTTTCAATTGCCCGGAAATTTCCTTCGCTAGTTTCGGCGCACCTTTCTTCCGCAGACGGGCGACAACATCCGCCTGTTTCCCGAGCTTGGCGCGCAATCCGGCGATCTCCTTTTCCAACGCCTCAATGCGGTCCGCACGGTTCTCGGTGCAATCGAGCAACCGCTCCGCTTCTTCGCGTTTTTCGAGGACATCCTCCAGTTCCGGGCCGTACTTGCGTTTCAACGACTCCAACAAATTCACCCGCTCCTCGAGGGCGGCGGTTTCCTGTGGATTGATGTCCAATTCATCCGCGTAATTCGCGAGCGCCGTGTCCAGTTCGCGCAATTCCACGACCGCGGTTTCCAGTGCTCCCGCACGTTCCTGCCACACCGGATCGAGTTTTTCCAGTTCCCGCATCTGCCGCTGCAAATCGCCAAGCTGCGTGAAAACCCCGCCATCACTTGAGAGCAACCCACTGGCGGTGGCGGAGACTTCCATGAGGCGCCCGGCATTCGCCGAACGACGCCAGCGTTCCTCTAGGTCGCGTGTGTCCTCCGGGATGATCCTGGCGTTGTCGATTTCCTCCACTTGGTGACGCAAAAGTTCCAACTCGCGTTCGCTGGCCTGATCGGCCCGTTGCAGTCCATCCAGCTCGGCTTGTTTTCCTTTCCAGATCCGGAAAAGCCGGCGGTATTCGCCAAGATCCGCTTCGGCTCCCGACCATGCGTCAAGCATTGTCATTTGCCGTTCGGTGGAATGCAACGATTGGTGATCATGCGGCCCGTGCAGGTCCACGAGCATTTCACCCAGCCGTTTCATCAATGCCAGCGTCACCGGCGAATCGTTGACAAATTGCTTGTTGCCAACGTGACCAATCACCCGCCGGACAATCAATTGCCCGTCCTCGCAGGGCTCCAATCCACCTTCTTCGAGAATTGGATTCACCGCGGCCTCGTCGCCCACTTGGAACACCGCCTCCACCACGCACGATTGTTCGCCGCTGCGGATCGCTGATTTTTCCGCTCGTTCCCCCAGTACCAGTTTGAGTGCGCCAACGATCACCGATTTACCGGCTCCTGTTTCGCCCGTCACTCCGACCAATCCCGGGCCAAGCTCCCACGTCAGTTCATCAACCAATGCAAGATTCCGGATTTTCAACAACGACAACATGGCGTGCCGTCAATCAATGATCTTCCGCATCGGAATCATGTTCGAATATTCGAACCCCTGCTTTTTGAAAAATTCCTGCGATGCCGCGCTCATCTTATCGGTTAGCAACGTAATGCGCTTGAAGTTTTTCTGCCGCGCAAATTCCACAACGTGATCGAGTAACATCGCGCCGTAGCCGACGTTGCGGTGATCGGGATGAATGATCACATCCTCCATCAAAATCACGAAACCGCCGCGAGCCGTGGAAATGGTAAACAATAAATTCACCATTCCGAAAATCCTCTCGTTGTTGCGAACGACAAAAATGCGCCCGCGGCTCGGTTGTTCGAGGATCAATCGCAGCCCGCGCTCCTGCAGCATTTGATCCGGCGTGAAGTCTTCCGAGCGTGCCATAAGGTCCATCACCAACTCGGTGAGGGCCTGCAAGTCCTCAATCGTTGCAGGCTCTACCCGGGGAGCATCCTCCACATCAACGGCTCGTTCCTTGTTTTCAACCGGTATCACGGCACGACTGTGACATCTTTTGTGCCGGTTTACAGGGTTTTTTCCACATTGGGGCGGGCTTCCAGCAAATCCGGCCGGTTCGTGCGGGTGCGCTCCACTGCGGCCGCCTGTTTCCATGCGGAAATGTTCGCATGATGGCCGGAAAGCAAAACGTCCGGAACTTTCATGCCGCGGAAATCAACCGGCCGCGTGTAGGCGGGCGCCTCCAGCAAATGCGGGGTGGAAAACGACTCGTCCTCCGGCGATCGTTCGTCGCCCAGTGCTCCTGGCAACAGGCGGATCACCGCGTCGCATAGGACGGCGGCCGCCAGTGCCCCGTTCGTAAGAACATAATCACCAATCGAAATTTCATCGTCCACCAGAGCCTCGGCCACCCGGTGGTCCACACCCTCGTAATGACCGCAGATCAAAATGATGTGGGAAAAACCGGTCAATTCACGAGCGACGGATTGTTGGAACCGCCGGCCTTGCGGACTCATCAGAATCACCCTTGAGTCCTCACGCCGCAGGGATTCCACCGCCGCAAACACCGGCCCGGGTTGCAGCAGCATACCCGGCCCACCGCCGCATGGCGCGTCGTCCACGCGCTGCCACTTGTCCGCCGACCAATCGCGGAGTTGATGCGCCACAACTTCCGCCACACCCGCGTCACGCGCCCGCCGGATGATCGAATCGCTCAATGGCGCGAGCGCGATTTCGGGAAACAACGTGACAATATCGATTCGCATGACCGCAGTTTCCCCGTTCCGCGCGGGAATTCCAGCGCGGAGAAACCCACCACCCGCGGAAAGAAACATCCGTGCCGGAACAAGTCCGGCACGGATGCCCTCCTTTCGGACGCCCTCCCGGCGCCCGATCTCCCTTGCGGGAAAATTTCAGCGGATCTCTTTCCCGTTCAATTTGAACCGGAATGAATTCCCGGTCTGCTCCGCTTCGAGATTCAAGGATTTGGCGCGCTCGCGCACATCTGCCGGGGCCGCCGCCTTGTCTTCCTCAGTCGTCCATGGGCCCGACCAGGAAACGTCGCCCTTCGGGTCACGAACCGTTAGTTTCCTTTTGCCTTCATTGGATTTCAGTTCCACGCTGCCCTTGCCATCCATGATCCGGACGGTCGCCATGGAGTTGAGTTTCAACTCCCGCAGCGGTGGCACCGGAACATTCATGCGATTGCGATCTTCACTCAACTGGCGGTGGGCGTCCGCAATCGCCTGGTCCATTTTTTCATGGATTCCCCCGTCCACTCCGTTGCCGAAGCGACGGTCAAACTCCTCGAAACCACCCATCCCGATGTTTCCCTCGAGCATTTCCTGCAATCGCTCGGTCATCTCATCGGGCATCCCTTCAAACCGAAAATTTCCATTCATGGGAACCACCCGCCGCCCGCTCATCGGCAGCCCGGCGGGGCGTTCGCCCAAGGTGACTTGAAGCGCCAGCGGCTTGCCCTTGCGGAGCAAATCGAGCGCCACAACATCGCCAGGTTTCCTGGCGGCGATGCTACGGTTCAACGATTCAGCGCTCTCAATCACTTGACCGTCCGCCTTGCGAACGATGTCGTTTTCCACAAGTCCGGCTTTTGCCGCGGGACCATCCGGCAGCAACGAATCAACGACCACGCCAGCCCCGGCAGGCACACCGAGATGAGCCGCCAAAACCTCGGGAATCGGCCTGGTCACAATCCCGAGAAAAGCGGTCGTATCCCGCGCTTCTGGCGCCGGTGCCGGGATGACATGCTGCCGTAATGCCTCAGAATTCCTGAGCGGGCGCTCCGGAGCAGTGCCCAGTTCCGGGTTTTGCTCTACCGGAGCGACCGGTGTCGGATCGACGTTCGGCGGCGGCGCGGTGTCTTCCGGAGTCTCGATCGCAACAAGGCGGCCACAGGCGGCCAAAGCCATTCCAACGGAAAGGATCGCATGATGTTTCGCTTTCATTATTCTACTACGACGAGCGGCGTAGTTCAGTGGTTTTGTTTCGATGATTCTCAGTTCTCATTCGCGGGAACCAAAATGATCTCCACACGCGGTTGCTGCACTTCCAACACTCTGCCCTTCGCGTCGGTGTAGCGGACGCGCTCCGTGTAACCCACTTCCTTGACGCGATGCGGATGACGGTCTTTGGACCAGACGACGCCTTGATCATTCACGTAGCTGAAATTGCGTTTCATTCCCGCCGAAACAAATTCTTCTCCAACCGCGGCTGAAGCCGGCGCAGGAATGGCGGTATTTTGGTTCCCGGAAATTGCGTCCTGATTTCGCGACGTGGGAATCATCCATGCCGCGGACGCGCCGAGAATGCCCACCGCGGCAGCGGCGCCCCACCACGAGCGACGGCCCGCGGATGAGGCGACAGGCTGTTTCGCGGCGGCGAAAAACGGAGCCACCCTGTCATTGCCTTGAAACAAAACACCGTCAAACAACGCGGAAAACCGGTCGAGCTGGACGTCATTCAAGGGCTGCGGGCTGATGTTGCGCACCTCGTTTTGCCAGCACGTTTCCTCCACGGAAAGATGCGTCCAATCGCCATTGGCGCAGGATTCCAAACGATCTGACAACGCCGCATCCAGAGTCGCCGGACCCATGCGTTTCAATCCGTCTTCGAGCGATGTGTTTCGTTCAGACATGGTGGTTTACAATGATGATTTCGTTCAGATGGAAAGATCGCCGCGCAAGCGTGCAATGCCAAGGCCGCGCTTCAATGCTTCCAAACCATAGCGATACCGGGATGCCGCGGTGTTTTGGGAAATATCAAGTGCTTCACCAATCTCGGCGAACGTCAGCTCGCCCCAAATTTTCATGATAATCACTTCCGCGAATTTTGCAGGCAGCTCCTTGAGCTTGCCTTCAAGCTGCAACCGGATTTCACCGTCGGATGAATCGGTTTCAAACCATGGATCCGAGGTGCCACCGGCGCTTGAAAGCTCATCACCGGAAACCAGATCTTCGCGGCGTTTGCGCCGGTCATCCTTGCGGCTGAGGTCGATCGCCAAGCGCCGGAGCGTCGTATAAAGATAAGGAAGGTAGGCATCTTTTCCGCCGACGAATTCACCATCGCGGATTTTTTCCACCAGCTTGACCAAAGCATCCTGAAAGAGATCCTCCGCATCTTGCTGCGTGCGGGTTTGCTGTCGCGCGAATAGCAATAACCTCGGGCCGAATTCCTTCAACCATGCGCGCCACTCGGAAGAATCCGGGCGGGGATCTGGAACGACACTCAATGCAGCCATCAAATTATCGGTGATTCATCGGATGAAGCGACTCCGTGTCCGGTTTTTGTCTGGATTTTCATCTGCCAGCAAACATCACCGCTTCCATCCTGCCATCGTGCAAACCTTTTGAAAATGACGGGCTTCCACCGGTGTGATCGAAAGCCGTGTCCCCTTCCGGCAGACCATCATTTCCGCCAGCGCCGGAGTGCTCTTCAATTCATCAAGACTGACGAACCTGGGGAAACGGCCGACAAACTCGAAATCGACCAGCCACCAACGAGGTGCCTTTTCATCGGCCTTCGGATCGAAGTATTCACTTTTCGGGTCGAACTGCGTGGGATCGGGATACGGGGTTCCCGCCACACGCGCGATTCCCGCCACTCCCGGCGGCTTGGCATTGGAATGATAAAACAATGCGAAATCACCCGGCTTCATTTCCTTCCACATGGAATTGCGCGCCTGATAATTCCGAACGCCGGTCCACGGTTCACGGCCGGCGCGTTTCAGATCATCAATGCCGAAAACATCCGGCTCGGATTTGATCAGCCAATATTTCACGGAAATCAGGCGATGGCTTTTTCCAAATCCGGTTTGATTTTCGGCAAGGACAAGTGCTCGGGACCAAGTTCAAGCCCCTTCATTGATCGGACGTCCGCCTCGATCGCTTCGATCACGTCGAGCTCCGGCCGGAAATCGGCCGCGTGATAGGAACTCCGCACCAACGGACCGCTCGCGACGTGGCGGAATCCTTTGGCGAGAGCGATCTCCCGATATTCCTCGAATGTTTCCGGAGTGACATATTCCACGACTGGCAAATGTTTCGGTGTCGGCCGGAGATATTGGCCAAGCGTCAGGACCGTGACCTCGTGTTCGCGCAGATCGTCCATTGCGCGGAGCAATTCGTCGCGCCGCTCGCCGAGGCCAAGCATGATGCCGCTCTTGGTCGCCACCTTGCCGTCCACCATTCGCTTCGCCTTCTGCAGGACGATCATGCTGCGCTGGTACTTCGCCCGTGACCGAACCAAGGGAGTGAGGCGCTCCACCGTTTCGATGTTGTGATTGAAGATATGCGGGCGGGCGTCCATCACCAATTGCAGGGCCCAATCGCGGTCGTTGAAATCGGGCACGAGCACCTCGATGATGATACCGGGATTGGTTTCCCGGACAGCTTCAATGGTCCGCTGGAAATGCTCCGCCCCGCCATCGCGCAGATCGTCGCGGGCGACCGCGGTGATTACCACATGGCGAAGCCCCATCCGTCGCGTTGCTTCCGCCACGCGTTGCGGTTCGTCATCTTCCAAGGCGTCCGGCTTTGCGGTTTTCACCGCGCAAAACCCGCAGGCGCGCGTGCACTTCTCACCGGCGATCATGAAAGTCGCCGTTTTCTGGCTCCAACATTCCCAGCGATTCGGACACTGCGCCTCTTCGCAAACCGTCACCAATTTCAGGTCGTTGATCAGCGATTTGGTGGACCAGAATTCCGGGTTATTCGGCAAACGAACCTTGATCCACGATGGTTTGCGCTCCGTATGAAGCGCGGGGTCCATCTTCATTTTCGGTCCGCATTGGCTCATTCCGCCGCGAAATTACGAGAGCGGGCACTAGCGGGAAAGCCGAAAATCCCAACGTTTGCGCACTTGGATCACCTAAAACTCCACTTCGCCGGACAACGTTGCGATTTCGACCGGATGTTTGTGCCGCGACTGGAGTGCCGCCCGCAGCGCTTCAAGCGGCGCGGGTTCGCCATGGACGAGCCAAACCCGTTTTTTCGGGCCGCTCATTTTCTCGAAGTAACCGAGCAACTCGGAATGATCGGCGTGTCCCGAAAACGAATCGACGATTTCGATCGTGGCGCGGACATTGTATTGTCCGCCGAGAATGTTCACGAGCTTTTCACCATCGCGGATGCGGCGGCCGAGCGTGTGATCAGCGCAATAACCAACGAAGAGCACCGTGGTATCGGGATCACCGACATGATTCTTAAGGTGATGAAGGATCCGCCCCGCCTCGCACATCCCCGATGCGGCAATGATGATGCGCGATCCTTCGAGCTCGTTGAGCGCCTTGGAACCCGCGACGGAGCGGACGAGCGTGAGTTTCTCGAATCCGAACGGGTTGTTTTGCGAGAACAACGCCTTGTAAACGTCGTCATTGAACGCATCAGGATGGAGACGATAGATCTCGGTGGCGCTCACGGCGAGCGGGCTATCGACAAACACCGGGATCTCTGGAATGCGGCCCTTCTCAAATAAATCGTTGAGCACGTAGAGCAACTGCTGGGTGCGTTCCACCGCGAAGGCGGGAATAAGAATCGGTCCGCGACGTTTGAGCGCGGCATCCATGACTTCGGCGAAAAGTTCGCTCATACCCGGCGGCGCGACGTGCTCCCTGCCGCCATAGGTGCTTTCCATCAGCAGGAAATCGACGTCGGGCACCGCCACCGGATCGCGCAAGACTTCATTGCCGCCGCGGCCGACATCGCCGGAAAAAAGAAAACGTTTTCGTTGCTCGTCATCCTTGTCGTCGATGATGAGCAAAACCTGCGCACTGCCGAGAATGTGCCCCGCATCGATGAACGTGACGGTCACTCCATCGCAGACCTGCATCGGCCGGTCGTAACTCACGGAAATGAATTGCCGGAGGCATCGCTCCGCGTCGGTCGCGTTGTAGATCGGCGCCACCGCCGGCAGGCCGGTTTTCGCACGTTGTTTGTTGAGCCAGTTCACATCGCCCTCCTGGATGTGGGCACTGTCGGCGAGCATGATCTGGCAAAGATCGCGCGTGGCGTGAGTGGCGATGATATTGCCGCGAAAGCCACTCTTCACCAGGTTCGGCAGATTGCCGCTGTGATCGATATGGGCGTGGGAAAGAATGACGGTATCGATGTCCTTCGGATCGAAGTAGGGAAAACAACAGTTGATGTCGTAGGCTTGCAGGCGCGGCCCTTGATAAAGTCCGCAATCGAGCAGAATGCGATGTCCGTTGACTTCGAGAAGATGTTGTGACCCGGTGGTGGTGCCAGCCGCACCGCAGAATTTGAGTTTCATGAATCAGGCGTTTTTCAAGTGAATCGATTTCGCGAAAACGAGGGAATCCCTGCCACTCGCTTCATATTGCGCACGGCGTTTTTTCGGCATCGCTTCCACCATGGCGGGCATATACCCCAGCCTGCCGGTGAAAAATCCAGCGGCGCGATTGCTCAATGCAAACACCCGCGGAATGCCGCGTTCGCCCGCGATCTTTTCCGCATGACGCACGAGTTCCTCGCCGTATCCGCGACCTTCGTGCGCATGTTTCACGTAAAGACACGCGACTTCCGCAATATCTTCCTCGGGATACGGATGCAACGCCACACAACCAACGACGTTGTCATCAATGGTCATCGCATGGAAATCCTCGATCCGCGATTGAATGTCTTCGTAGGTGCGCTCGACGAGTTTGGTGCGCCGGACCGAGCGGCCGATCATCCCTAACAGTTCCGGAATATCTTCTTCGCGGACCGGACGAATGATCCGATAGCTGTCCGCATGGACCATCGTGCCGACCCCTTCGTTGGAAAACAGTTCGTCCACCAGCACGCCTTGGCGGCGGCCGTTGAGTACATGCACCCGCGGAACTCCGCGTCGGCAGGCTTCCGCCGCAGCGAGCAACAACGCGCCACCCGTTTCATCCGTTTGGGCAACGAGCGCCGGGGCATCCGCCGCGCGCACGGCGTGGGCCGGAGCGCCATCGATCAAAATCGCGTCTTCCAGCAACGCGATGATTTTCGCAACGCCGAGTTCTTTTGCAAAATCCACCGTGGAAATTTCCAACGGCCCGCCGCGTGATGCATCGATGATGGCGGATTGTCCGCGGGCGAGAATTTCCTTGGTTTCCCGCACCGCATGTTCTTCGCCGATGCGGCTTTTCACGCGCGCCGCCATGATCTCGCACTCAAGCGTCCAATCGTAGAGATCCTTGAGATCGCCACCGAGCACGCCGAGCACAAGCTTCACGCCGAGATCTTCCAATACCGCGAGGTCGAGCAATGTTTCCGCCACGGCGGGCTCCGGCAACAATCCGGCCTCAATCAATACGAGAAACGTTTTCCCGCGGAATTGTGGAATGTATTGCAGAACTTCCCGGACATCACTCGATTGCGCCACGGCGCCAATGTGAAATCATCCGCCGTCGCCCCGCAAGCGGGTTTGTTGGTGCGGACAATTACAATTGCGGACGCCCCGCCGCCGCTGTTCAGTCGAGCCGCCTTGTCCGCCACCCCGCCAACCACCAAAGAACTCATCGCCCAACCGCATGACGCGTTGGCGGAACATTTCGGTTTCAGCGGGTTTCTCGATGGCCAGGAGGAAGTGATCGCGGAAATCACTTCCGGCCGGGATGGACTCGTGGTGATGCCCACCGGCGGCGGGAAATCGCTGTGTTTCCAAATTCCCGCGTTGTGTTTTCCCGGCGTCACGCTGGTGATTTCCCCGCTCATCGCGCTGATGAAAGACCAGGTGGACGCACTTGCGGCGCGCGGCATCCCGGCCACGGTGATCAATTCCACACTCACGTGGCCGGAGCAACGCGAGCGGCTCGATGCGATGAAACGCGGCGAGTTCAAACTCGTGTACGTCGCACCGGAACGATTCCGGGCCGAGTCGTTCCTCAACGCGCTTGCCGACGTGGAAATCTCGTTGTTTGCCGTGGACGAGGCGCACTGCCTCAGCCAGTGGGGCCATGATTTCCGGCCCGATTACCTGCGGCTCGGCCGGGCGCTGGAAAAAATCGGCCATCCGCAATGCGTCGCCCTCACCGCCACCGCCACCCCGATCGTCCGGAATGACATCCGCGAGGTCTTGCGCCTGCGCGATCCCTTCGAGCGCGTCAGTGGATTTTCCCGTCCCAATCTCTCGCTCTCCATCTCCGCCGTGGACAACGCACGGCAGAAAGACGACCGCATGCGCTCGGTCATCTCCGCCCATCGCACCGGCATCGTCTATTGCGCGACACGGAAAAAAGTCGAAGCCGTTTCCGAAACCCTGGCGAGCTGGGGCGTGAAATGCGTCGCCTACCACGGCGGCATGTCGGACCAGGAACGCGAACGCGCACAGAATGTATTTATCCGCCGCGAGGCCGACGTCGCCGTGGCGACCAATGCTTTCGGCATGGGTATTGATCGTTCCGACGTGCGTTTCGTGATTCATTACGAAATCCCCGGCAGCGTGGAGGCATACTATCAGGAAGCCGGCCGCGCCGGGCGCGATGGCGAAGCTGCCGTTTGCGAACTCTTGTTCAACTACGCCGACACTCGCACCCAGGAATTTTTCATCGAAGGCGCGAATCCGACCACCGCCACCATCCGTTCGATTTACCAATATCTTCTCAATGAAGCGGACAAAGACTACGAGGTTCACCGTACTTTGGACGAGATCGCCAACGGCGCGGATGTGAAGAACCCGATGTGTACCGGTTCCGCGCTTTCCACGCTGGCGCGTGGCGGTTTCATCCAACGCTTCGACATTCCCGGAAAACGGTTGAAAGGCACGCGGCTGCTCAAGCCGGATGTTTTCGCCTCCACGCTTCCGCTCGATGCCACCGCCATTGAGGAAAAAGACCGGCGGGACCGGGAAAAACTCAAGGCACTGGTCGAGATGTGTTATTCCCGCGTCTGCCGCCAGCGCTGGATTCTCGATTACTTCGGCGAGTTTGATGACTCCACCTGCGGCACCTGCGACATGTGCCGCGAGGAAACCAACAGTGAAGCGCGGGAACTCAATGCCGAGGAGGCCCTCGTCATCCGCAAGGCGCTCAGCGGCGTCGCCCGCATGTCACGACGCGCGGCGGACGGCGCATGGGAACCGCGGTTCGGCCGTGGCCGCATCGTCCAAATGCTCGTCGGCAGCCGCTCGCAGGAAATTCTTTCCGGCGGCTTCGATTCGTTGACCACCTATGGCATCCTGCGCGACCGCGGCGCTGGCTTCGTCAACGCACTGATGCGTGCGCTCACCGACGCCGGTCTGGTGGAAACCATTACCGGAGATTACCCACTCGTCACTCTTACCCAGCGCGGCGATGAGGTGATGAAAGGCGAAACTTCCTGCAATCTTGCCTGGCCGACGGAAACCCCCGCCACCGTCAAAATCCATCTCCGCGATCACGGCCACGACGGCGGCCTATACACGCGGCTCCGCGACTTGCGCACGCAAATCGCGAAACGCATGAACGTTCCAGTTTACGTGGTTTTTCCCAACAAAACGCTCGAAGCGCTTGCACGATACCAACCCGCAACAACGGCAGAAGCAATGTCACTGCCCGGCATCGGCGAGGAAAAAGCGCGCAAACACCTCAAGCCGTTTCTCGAAGCCATCGCCGCTTGGCGTGTCAACGAAGCCGGATAATCAAGAACCAGCGGTGATTTTGAATTGCTCCGGCAGATCCGGCAAATCGTCACGGAGCTTCAAACCCGGAACGAACCACCGCCGCTCATCCGCTGCCTTGCCTTCCGGTGTCGCGGCGCACCGGCGGACGATCATTTGATAAAAACGATCCGCGAATTCCAGATCGCGATGAGCGGTCCAGTATCCGGCGGTGGTGCAAAGCGCGGCCAGCTGCGGATGGTTGTCAGGAAGAAGTTTCGCAGCCTTCCATGCGAGATCGGAAGCGGTATAGCGATAGTGCAGACGTTTCTGGTAAGACGGAAGATGTCGTTTCACGCGTCGCCTTTCATCTGGAGTTACGAGAGCAACAAAACTACGATCGTCCGGTGCCGGTGGTCCCATCGGTGAAATCGACAATGCAATTCGACTCTCGGCACCATCATGGATCGGATAACTGAATCCATAAACTCCGCCATCCGGAAAAGCATCCGTGCCAAAAAATTCCGATCCCCATTTTCGATGAATGTATGCTTGCCGCCAAGTGATGGCCGCAAGTTCCCGGCTCCGGTATTTGCCGGAGTGGCATGCCCGATCCAACGCGGCATAGTGCTGCCATATCGGTTGGAAAACCGGAGGCATATAGTCCATTGCCTCTCGCAACCGCCCTGCGCGGGCCAAGCGGCGTGCGAGCTGGTAACGCAGCCGGTTGTCCGGACAATCATGCCATCGCGGATAAAACTCACCGCCCCCGACATACAGCGATGGCGGAACCGGCGGGGAATCCCCCGTGTGTGGATCGTCCGACGGAAGCCATGTCGGCGCGGCCTTCTTCACGTGTGCGAGAAGCTCGTTGGTTGTTAGGATGCGTTCGGCGATGTATGCGGCATCCATGACAAATCCGGCGTGCCGCAGGGATTCGAGAGCTTGTGTGTATTCCTTGCGGGCGAGGAAAACGATTGCGCGATCAGCAACGAGTTTTCCTTGGAACGAGGCGTGCGTTTCTTCGGTTATTTCGAGCCATATATCATTGAGCACGGGATTTCCCGGCATCCATTTTTCGCGCCCGGAAAACACGCGCACGGCTTCGGCAAGTTGCTGATTTGCGCGAGAGAGATTTCCAGAGCGAAGAGAAAACTTCGCGCTCAGCCAGATCGCCAGCGGGTCCGCCGTATCGGAAATGGCAAGCCAGCGGGCGGATTCTTGATAACTTCCGGCGTTGTAAAGCGCCCATGCCAATCTTGCGCCGCCTTCGACCTGTTTGAGATTTTTTTGTTCCAGCGTGGTGCACCAGAGTGGCAAATGCGTCGGTGTGCGCTCGACCTGGAATTGGAAATTCACGAGCTGCCGAAGAAGCGGCTCCTCCACCGCGCGCTGAAAAACCGCAGAGTCTCCCTTTTCACAAATGCCTCCGAGTGCCCGGCGCAGATCCACAACGGATCGCGGGTGGCCGCTTTGAAACGCATCATACAGCATCCTCACGCGTTCCAACGGATCTTCCTTGTGCGGCGCAAGCCACGCCTTGGCCGCAGGAATAAGACCGATGATGTCTTCCTCCTCCTTGTCCGCCATTGCCACCCGCTCATACCACGGCAAAGCCTCTCCAATGGTTGTGGAAGTTTTGGCCATCATCCATGCCGACCATATCCCGCGAAGCCGTTTTTTATCCGGCGGGCGGGCGTAAATTTCCGCCCACAATTTCCGGGCATCCGCCGTCGCTCCAGTGGAATGGAGGCGCGCGGCCTCCACATAATCCGCCACATCCGCCGGAAATTCCGGTCCAAGCGGGCGCACGGGCAAGACCGCGGCTTCAAATGACTTTGGAAAACCAATCAAACTGGAACCATCCAACGGAACCGCGAGTTTTCCGCGCACCACGGAATAATGGTCGATGCGCGTTTGGATTTCCGCATCGGAAATTCCCGTCGCCTTCCAATACCGCTCAAGCTGCGCTTGTTCCTTCGCGACTTGACTGGAAAATTGCATTTCGTCCGGATTCTCCGGCGGACGTCCGCTGATGATCCTGAGTTCCTCCAGATACGAAACCCTCGGCAGTTTTTCAGGAAATCCGGAAAAGATCGCCGCATCGGGAAACATCGGCCCGCAGGCCAGACCAAGGTTCGCAGCGGACAAAAAGAGCAAGACGGCGGCTCTCATGGTTTGATGAGAAACTGCGGCCTTTCTCCCCCGTTTGCAATGCGGACCCATCCGGCCGCGGATTTTTCCCCCGGCGCAAGCCACGGCCAAACGTCGGAATGCAGCTTCAACCGGGCTTCTCCGCTACTCGAATCAAACTCATAAGCGCCCGCTCCGTCACCGGCGATCGTGGCGTTTCCGATGACAATTTCCGACGGAAGTTTGGCGGGAATGGCACCGTGGTTTGTTAGAAAAACGTCGGTGGTTCCGTCGTTGATTTCGTATTCCGTGACCACGGTGGCTGGTTCGCATTCTCCGTTGATCACTTTTCGAAACGTTTGTTCCGGCCAGTTTCTCCGATCGCCGCGGACCGGCAGCCGATACCAAATGATCCCGCGCAAACCGGTTGGCGGGCGCGCCCTCCATTCCCGGACGAGCGCAGCGCTGGCGAGCGGGTCCGCAAAAGCAAACGACCGGGCTGCAGGTTCCACCGAGGGTGGGGAATCTTCGGAAATCACATCGATGATTTTCCCTCTGTCATCAAACCACACCTCGCAGCCATAGGTGGCCATTGCGATTCGAAAAGGCACCCGGAAACGCGCCGCTGTTTGCGCAGCCCGCCGCGCTCCCTGCGGATCAAACACGCGGGCCGGATCGGAAGAATTCCGCGGTAGATGAAGCGAATGAACTTGGAGAACATACCCGGCTCTTCCGTGGACCAGCGACGGAAAATCCGTTTCCTCCATCCATGACGGCAACACCGTCGGAACGACCGGAATTTTTCCGGCCGCACGCGAAAGCGCATCGAGCAAACGCCGATACCCGGCGAGCCGCTTTTGCGGACAATCAAAATCACATTGAATCTCGCGCGGGCGGGATAAGGCGAGCTCTTTGAAAAGTTTGGCAACCGGTGCGATTTGTTCTGGCGTCCAATCCAGAGCGGCTGCCGAAGAACCGATGCGAACGACAAGTCCGCAGTTCGCCGGAAGATCCGCTTGTTTCGTTCGCCGCTCCACGCGGAAATCTTTTCCCGTCCACCGGATTTCCGCCGCATGAACGACAAGCGCGTCCAATGCCGGACCGATTTCCGCCATCGCCTGCCGGACTTCCGACCGGGCTGCCGGTTGCCAAACGTATGCTTCGGTAGTAAGTGCAACCGCCGGTTCGCGTTTTCCGCAACCAACTGAAATGACAGCCATCGCAATGAATGCGGCCGTGATGATTTTGCGGATGATCATCGGGAATCGCTTCGTTCCGTTCAACCGACATACACCCGCTCCACCCGTGGTGCGATGCCGGTGAAAACTTCCCACGGAATGGTGCCGGCCTTTTCGGCGACTTCCGTGGCGGAAATGTTGCACCCGAAGATTTCGACTTCATCGCCTTCGCAGATTTCCGGGGCGCTGGAAACATCGGCCATCACCTGATCCATCGTTACCCTGCCGAGCAGCGGAACCCGTTTCCCGCGGATGAAAACTTCGGCGCCGTTGCCGGAAACATGCCGCGGATAACCATCGCCATATCCCACGCCAATGGTCGCCACGCGCGTCGGTTTCGTTGTTATGAACTGCCGGCCGTAGGAAATGCCATGGCCCGCCGGCAGCATGCGCACCAGCGTTACGCGGGACTTGAGGGTCATCACCGGCAGGAGATTTTCCGCCATGCCGGAAATTGGAGAAACGCCATAGAGCATCAGCCCCGGGCGCGTCAAATTTCCAGCGGCGCAATCAAAACCGATCAGACCCGCGCTGTTGAGCAAATGGCGGTAGCGAAACACCTCCGGCCCGCCCAATTTCGCGACTGCTTCATCGAATCGCATGATTTGCGACCTCGTGAACTCGGCGTCCTCATCCGCCGATGGCAAATGCGAACCGATGCCCTCGATTTCCAAATGCCCGAGCGCAGCCAACCCAGCGCGCAAACCATCGAGTTCCGATTCCAGAAAACCGCCGCGGCCCATTCCCGTATCGACCGAAATATGAACCTTGAGGCGTTTTCCCGCGGCTGCCGCCAAGGCGGAAAAATGCCGCGCTTCATCCCACGTGGACAAACACGGCGTCCAATCCCACGCCACGATCTCCTCACGCTCGCCATGCCACGTCGCACCCAGCAAATAAACCCTCGTGTCCACGCCAGTCGCTCGGATGCGCCGCGCCTCGCCGACGTTGGCGACACCGAAAAACTCCACGCCATCCCCGGCCGTCCGCCGCACCATTTCCTCCAAACCGTGGCCATAAGCATCCGCTTTCACCACCGCCATCACCGCACCGCCACCGAGTCGCCGCGCTTCCGCCAAATTATTCCGCCAAGCCGCCAGATCAATCTCCGCCCAGGTCCGCGACTCGGAAACTCCACTGCTGCTCACGGCCGCAGCGTAATCCGAATTCGGTGATTGTCAGCAAATCTCCCCACCGGATATGCTTGGGCACCCGCACCCCATGCTGGAATTCATCAACAAATACTGGCGGGACGCCATCGAGATTCTGCTGCTGGCGGCCTGCATTTATCAGATCTACCGCGCCTTCCGCTCGACCCGCGGGGCGCAGATCCTCGTTGGCCTGATCTCGATCCTGGTATTCCTCATTTTCATTTCCGCCGTGCTGCGGCTCGAAGTGATCCAGTGGATCATCACCCGTGCGGCCGCGGGCATCGCCTTTGCACTCATCGTCATTTTCCAGCCGGAACTGCGCAACGGACTCGCCCGCCTCGGCAGCAAACGGTTGTTTTCCTTCTACGGAAAACGCCGCGTTGCGTTCCTCGAACGTTTCTCGGATTCCGTTATCGCGCTTTCGAAAAAACGCATCGGCGCCCTGTTCGCGATCCAACGTGTGATCGGACTCAAGGAACAATTGGAAACCGGAGTGCTTCTTGATGCGCAGTTTTCTCCAGAGCTTGCCCACTCGGTTTTCTATCCGAAGTCACCACTGCACGACGGTGGCATGATCATCGCCGACGACCGCGTGGCTGGCGCCGCCTGTGTGTTTCCCGTGACCGAGCGTGAAATGCAGGACCGTTCCACCGGCTTGCGCCACCGTGCGGCGATCGGCCTGACCGAACGCACCGACGCCATCTGTGTGGTCGTCAGCGAGGAAACCGGCGGAATCTCAATCTGCGAAAATGGCCAACTCCACCGCAACCTCACCGAGAAACAATTCCGCGAACGCATCTCCGAACTCTTCATCCGCGGCCCCCACCATGACATCGAACATGAACCTGAGTCTCCCGAACAACTGGCTCGCCAAGATTCTCTGTCTTCTTCTGGCGATAGCGATCTGGTTTCTCGTTAAATACAATCTAACGGATGGCGAGAGTCCGTTCAGCAGCCCTCCGCCCAAAGCGAAGATCGTACCGGCGGCGGAAATCTGACGCGCTCAACCGGCTTTCACACTTTCACCGCCCACCGCAATTTTGCCGCCGTGCTGCGCGGATTGGCGCGGCGTTCCGCAGAGCCGGCCGTGATCACCCCCTCACTCATCGCCGCATACACTCCGTCGCGCATACCCGCCTGAAATGATTTCTTCACCCGGCGGTCCTCACCGGAATGGAACGTCAAAATCGCTACCCGGCCACCGGGCTTCAAACAGCTTGGCACGGTTTTCAGAAACGCAGCGAGCGCTCCAAACTCATCGTTCACCTCAATCCGGATCGCCTGAAACACCCGCTTCAAAACCAGGTTTTCCGGGTCGATGTCGGCAACCAAGCGGATCGCCGTCACCAGCTCCAAGGTCGTTGCAAACGATCTTCCGGCCAGCGCCGCGGCGATCCGACCTGCCTGTGGTTCGTCCGAATTTTCCCGTAAAATTTCCTCCAATTCCTTGGGCTCCAATTTTTTGATTAAATCCGCAGCGGTCAAACCCCGGGTCGGATTCATCCTCATGTCGAGCGGCCCCTGGTGTTTGAAACTGAAGCCGCGCGACGGGTCATCGTATTGCATTGAGGAACAACCCAGATCCGCGAAGACAAAATCCACGCCATCGATGGATTGCGCACGCAGCACCTTCGGCATGCCTGCAAAATTTGAGCGCACGGCGATAAATTCGTCTTCACCGAAACCCGCGCGCCGGATGCGTGCTTCGGTCTTCGGCAGCTCAATCGCATCCTGATCCAAGCCCCAAAGCATTCCTCCGGGTTGGATTTTTTCGAGGATCGCCAGCGCGTGGCCGCCGTAACCCAGCGTGCAATCAATTCCCCGGCTCCCCGGATTCAAGTCCAACGCGGAAAGGCACTCATCGACCATGATCGGCACATGGCTGCCGGCCGGAGTTTTCCCGGACGCGAGAACCTTGGCGACGGTTTCGGAATGTGCCGCCGGATCAAGCTCCTTGTATTTGTCCTCGAAGCGCCGCGGGTTCTTCCCCGGATATCGTTGCCTCCGCGGCGGACGCGGTGTTTCCCCTTCGCTCACGATCATTCAGGGAACTGTGACGCGGATTTCCTGGGCAACCTCCGACTCATCGAGATCGATTGCCGTTACGGTCACAACCGCGGTTCCGCTGGCGACGCCGGTGATGCGCACGGAACTTCCCGCCCGCTCGGCGGTCGCGATCGATGAATTCGAACTGGATGCTTCAAATCGCAGCGGGCTGACCGGTTCCACCGAAATGATTTTCACGAGTGCGGCCGGATCCAGCGCCGCAGGCGCGGCACCGGCATTCATCGGAACGTCCTCGAGCGGGATGTTTCCCGACGCCAGCGGGATGTGATAATTGCCGCGCGGCAGATCATTGATCGCGTTCACCACATCGATTCCATTGCCAGCCACGCGCCCGAAAACCGTGAAGCCACCGTTCTGGTTGTTCAGATTTTCCGCGTTGTCCGCCACGTTAACGAACCACTGCGATGTCGCGCTGTTGGGATCGCCGCCGAGTTTCGCCATCGCAACCGTTCCGGTGCGGTTTGAGATTCCCGGCTCGTTTTTCACGGGATCATCCGTTGGAACATTCAGGAACGAATTCTTGTGCCTGAAACCGCCGCCCTGGACTACGAAATCCGGAATCGATCGGTGAAAGAATGAATCTTCAAATGCGCCCTTGTTCGCGTATTGCAGGAAATTTTCCACGGTGAGCGGCGTGGCTTTTTGATACAGGATCAAATCGAAAGTCCCCACGGTGGTTTTCACCCGACGCGCAAGCTGCGTGTCCGGATCCGCGAACTTCGCCGCCAAGGAAATCGATTCGGTTTCCCCCACCCCGACATTCGCACGGGCAAACGTTTCGACCGTACGCGGTGCGGCAGGCGGACGGACAATCCGAAACACCATGTTTCTTCGATGCACGCTGCCATCCTTGAAGCGGGCGATGACGGTGGTTCTCACCAGTTTGTCGGTTACCGGAACGCCGGTGATCACTTGTCTCTTGCGTTGATAGGTCAATCCCGCTGGCAGGCGGCCGACTCTGAGGCTGGTCAATTGCGATGAGCGCGAAACCCGGATTCCGTGGGAGAACGATGTCCCAAAAAAGATCTGCGGTGCGGTCGCGCTGACGATGCCGTCCTTGGTTATCGCTTTCGCGGGATTCGATGGCGCGGACTTGGCGGCCGAAGCCACGGCAATCACGCGGAATTCGTATGCCTTGCCCGGTTCCAGATCCGAGGCTGCAAACGACGTTGCGTTCGCGCCAGCGGTCCCCAGCACGCGGTAGCCGTGTTCCGCTTTCGTTTTACCACGAATTTCAAATCCGGTTTCAGTGCTCGACAGGTCCGTCCAAGCCAATTTCGCGGACGTCCGGCCGATCTTGACGACTTCCAGGTTCCCGGGCTTGGCGAGGCGGCCGGATCTGGCTTCAAAGACATTCGAATAAGCCGAATATTCGCGCTCTGAATCAACGATCCGGAATGCCCTGACACGGAAGTGATAACTCGTGCGAAATGAGAAGCCGCCCGAAGGAGCAACTTCGGAAACGTTGGCTCCCACCTCCGCATACTTCACGAACTCACCGTTGCCGGACTTCGCTTCGATTTCGGTTCCCCCCTCGATCGACGAATTGTCCTTCCATGCAAAGCTGAATTTGCCATCGCCTTCCGCGGCGACGGTCAACCGCGTCGGACGCTGGAACTTCCGGGTTCGTGCCGTGGTCAAGTTACTGAAACCAGTAACTTCACCGTTGGCGGCAAAGGCGCGGACGCGGAACTCGTATGTACTCAGTGGCTGCAAACCAGCGACGGGAATGCGGAAACGTGTGTCCGGTCCGGTCGTCCCAAGCCGCCCCCATGTTTTCCCACTCTCCAGCCGGTATTGGATTTCATACCCTGCTTCGCGCGTGGAATGGTCGGCCCATGCAAGCCGGACACTGCCGTCGTTGATTGTCGCTGCCGTCAGATTGGTCGGCGGTCCAAAGATGATTTCCGAAGGCGTCTTGGCCCGGACGATCGATGTCAGCGCGGATTTCCGTTCCTCTCCTTCTGCACCATTGAACGCAAGAATCTGGAATGAAACCGTTTCATTGACGAGAGTCTGGTTCGTAAAAAGCGTGTGGCTGGTCAGGTTGCTTCCCGTGATTTTTTGGAACAGCTCCGGCTGCACGCCAAGGCCCGCCCAGATTTCAATTCCAGTTTCATTGTTGGCATTGTCCTCCCACTCCAACAAATAGGCATTCACCCCGACGGCCCGGACCCGGAGATTCGAGGGCGCGGCGGGCCGCGCGGCGGCGTGGAGAACCGGCGTGGCGGCCAGGCAGCACACGATCCAGAAAAGCATTTGAAATTTCATGATGATAACGGGTTTCAGGAATCTCCCAGCCAGCGCGAGGCCTGACGGGCGAAATAGGTGAGAATCACGGAAGCTCCAGCGCGTTTGATGGCAGTGAGACTTTCCAGAACAGCGCATCGTTCATCCAGCCAACCGGATTGCGCAGCGCTCTTGAGCATGAGGTATTCGCCACTCACCTGGTAGGCAGCCACCGGCAGGTTTGTCATCTCGCGGATCCGCAAGATGACATCAAGATACATGCCCGCTGGCTTTACCATCAACATGTCGGCACCTTCCGCTTCATCGAGCAATGCCTCGCGGAGCGCCTCACGCGTGTTCGCCGGATCCATTTGATAAGTTTTCTTGTCGCCTTCTTTCGGTGCCGAATCCAGTGCGCCGCGAAACGGACCGTAAAACGCCGAGGCATACTTGGCGGTGTAACTGAGAATGGAAACGTTCGTGAATCCTTCCTCATCCAGCGCTTCACGAATCGCCCCGACGCGTCCGTCCATCATGTCGGATGGCGAAATGATGTCCGCTCCCGCGCGGGCGTGGCAGAGGGCCTGCTTGCACAACGCGGCGACCGTCTCGTCGTTCAAAATTTCCGGATCGCCTGCGGCACCGCGGCGCACCAGACCATCGTGCCCGTCGGAATTGTATGGATCGAGCGCCACGTCGGTGATGACGCACAAGTCAGGATGCGCTGCCTTCAGTGCGCGGATCGCCCGCGGCACCAGCCCATCGGCATTCCATGCCTCCGCGCCATCCGCGGATTTCAAGTGGTCTTCGATCTTCGGAAAAAGCACGACTCCGGGAATTCCCTCCGCGCTTGCCGCGCCTGCTTCCTTCACCAGCCCATCAAGTGACCAGCGCGTGACACCCGGCATCGATGATAGCGGCGTGTCCTTCTTTTCGTCATGAAGGAACAACGGCAGGATGAAATCCGCCGGCGAAAGCGTCGTCTCGCGCACCATCGCGCGGATTGCGGGAGTGCGGCGGTTTCGCCGCGGGCGAATCAACATGCCGTAACATCTGCAATTTTCTCCGGGAAAATCAAGCCCGGGAAACCACCAGCGCATTTGCCGCCGCGTAGGCGTCCGTATGCGTCAGGCTCAGGTGAATTTCCGCCGCCCCGACGCTCGCCGCATGCTCCTTTGCCGCACCATGCAGGACAATGACTGGTACTCCCGCTTCCCCACACGTCACCTCGATTTCCAAAAACGCCATCGCCGCGCCAATTCCCGTGCCGAAAGCCTTCGCCACCGCCTCCTTTGCCGCGAAACGCACCGCAAAGTGCGGCACGGGATCTTTCCGCGCCTCGCAATACGACCGCTCAACCGCCGTGAAAATCCGCGTCAGAAACGCCTCGCCTTGCCGCGAAATCACCTCCCGGAAACGAGGGATTTCCACTAAATCGATGCCCGTGCCGTGAATTTTCATGCCGGATAACCCATCATCAATTCCTTCATTTCCGCCACCGCCGCGCGGAAGCCGACGGTCACCGCCCGCGCTACGATCGAGTGGCCGATGTTGAATTCCGTGAGATGCGGCACACTCCATAGCCGCGTCACGTTCCGGTAATTGATCCCATGCCCCGCGTTCACTTGCAGACCCAGCCCATGGCCGCAAATCGCCGCATCCACGAGTCGCGCGACTTCATCATTCACCGCATCGCCCATCGCATTCGCGAAACAACCGGTATGCAGTTCCACCATCTCCGCGCCCGCCGCCGCCGCCGCCTCCACCTGCGCTTCGTCCGGGTCGATGAACAAACTCACGCGGATGCCCGCGTCACGCAGCCGCGAAACCGCGTCCGCCAAGGTTTTTCCGCCGCCTCGTGCATCCAGCCCGCCCTCCGTCGTCACCTCCTCGCGCGTTTCCGGGACCAAGCAGGCAAAATCCGGCCTGAGTTGCAAAGCCAAATCCAGCATTTCTCCGGTGACGCCAAGTTCCAAATTCAATGGCAGCGGCACTTCCGCGCGGATCCGAAACGCATCCGCGTCCTGCATGTGCCTGCGATCCCCGCGGACATGAATCGTCAACGAATTCGCCCCGCCCGCCAACGCCTCATATCCCGCCGCCACCGGACACGGTTCCGCGTTGGGCGAATCCAGCATCCCCGCATAGCGCGCCTGCCGCAACGTGACGACGTGGTCCAGATTCACCCCGAGCAGCAAAGCCATGCATCTGCCTTATGCTTCCCGCCCGCCCCGTGCAAGCTTCACCAAAAAACCAATCAGCGGAAACCGCCGTGCAGCTCGATCTTCCGTGCGCCCGGTCCTGAAGACACACCGCCGTTGTTTTTCTCCGACCAGACAGCAAAAACGATAAAAAACACGATCAGCGCGGTCAGCAAAAGACTCAACCCCAGTGCAATCCACGAAGTGATGATCCCCGCCACCGCCTTGACCTGATCATGCGCCATTTCCGGACTCTCCTTCGCCGCCCTCCGGTATTGGGAACCGAGGACGATCCCGACGATCGCACACGGCACCGCCACCAGCAGCGAGAATGGAAAACACGAGAAACCGATCACCAGGCTACAAATTCCCAGAATCATCGAAGTCACCGCTTTCCCGGGCGGAATTTGTGGAACCGCGCAGCCCGCCGCATACGCGGGATATGCCGACGCAGTTGGCCCTCCCGGCATCAATCCGAACTCCGCCACCTGTGCCATCGGCGTCCAATTTCCCATCCCTTCCCGCCACACCAGATCCAGCGGCGAGATCTCCCCCGTAGCCAATTTTCCCCGCAATTCCGCATCGGATACCGGCCCGTGCTGAAGCGAATTTTTCGCGTAAAACCACTGCATGCCCGCAATCTGCGCGTCTTCTCCGCCGCTTGCCAAGCACTTCAATGCGGTGCCAACAATTCAAACGGCCACATGGGAATGTTCCGTACGATCGTAAAAGCAATCACCAACCCCACAGCCCACAATCCCAGCTTCCAACCCGTCGGCGGTGATGGCGGCGTTTTTCCGAACATCCAATATCCCGCCTGCACCGCCAGCCATGCGCAGAATAGCGGAGCAACAATCATCATCAGGGGATTCAACCGGAACGCCGCCGGAAAATCCCCGTGCAGCGCCGCACACGTCGCACGTGTCATTCCGCAGCCCGCGCAATGCAGCCCGGTCACCCGGTTCAGCAGACAACCCGGCAGCCACGAGGACGCCGGATCGTTTCGATAAAGTTGCCACGCCAGCAGACAGCAGATCGCCGCCAACAACGCGACTACCGCAGCCCGACGGGAATTCATCTGGTCGAAGGATCAGCTGGTGCTTCGATCGGAGCCGATCTCTCCTGGCGCGCCTTTTCCATCTCCTTGCGGAATTCCTCAGCGAAGGTTTTGTTCGCATACGAAAACCAAAAAACCGACAGAACTCCCATGATGACGGAAAGGATCAAGCCGATGATCCCTGTAATCATCCCTCCGGTAGCTTTGCCTGAATGTCCGGCAAGCCTCGGCTCTGCGGCAACAGCTCTTTTGAATTGCAGCCCGAAAACAAAAGCGAAAATCGCACAAGGAATGGAAATAATCAGTGAAAATGGCGGGCAGATAAAGCTGAAAACAATCGAGCAAATCCCAAGAATCAAAGCCGTGATCGCTTTTCCTCCCCCTTGCGGCGCAGCACCCGGAGCAACGGAAGGCTGCGTGTAAGGAGATTGCTGGTAACCCGGCATCAGCACCGGAGGCACACCTGCGGCAGTCACAAACTCCGCCACATTCCCCGCCGGTGTCCAATCGCTCATTCCTTCCTTCCACACCAAGTCAGAAGGCGAGATCTCCCCGGACGCGATTTTTGAACGGAGTTCTGCTTCCGATACCGGACCGAGTTGCGACGAGTTCTTTGAGTAGTACCACTGCATGATTCCAATCTGTTCAGGTTTGCCGCCGTCTGTAAATACCACTCAATGGCTCACCGCGACTTTACAGCCCTTCTCCTGGCCAATGCTTTCGAGCAGATCCTCAAACCATTCCTGATCGATATCGAATGGCTTGCCGCCTTTGATGCGCTCGAATTCGATGGCGCGGAGAACGCCTTTCCGATCCTCATCGTGGCCGATTACCCCGCTGCCGCCTTCCAACGCGATTTGGACGGCGAGGTCCGTGCAGCTCTTGATCAGGCGCAGATCGTCCGCGTTCGCCGCCGCCGCACGAGCGAAATACCCGCTTTTTTGGACGAGGACCTTTTCGGCATCAAGCATTCCGGCGAACCGGTCGCCAAACCACTTGCCCGGGTTCACGGCGTCGAGTTTCACGTGGCCAAACGCATCGCGCGGCACTTCCTCACCCGCGGCTTCCATTTCCTTGATGATCGTTTCCACGCCCGCGCCTTCGCTGATGAAAATGTTCACGCAATCGTGCTCATCCATGATTTCCTTCAAGCGCGCAGCTTCGGCTTTGATGTCGATTCCCATCTCTGGAATGAAAACCGCGTGCACGTCGCGACGGGCAAGGCTGAGCCCAAGGCCGGGAACATAATCGTCATGATCGATCATCGCGCGGTATTCCGCCGCCGTCGCTGCAGTGAGCCAACCACAGTTGCGCCCCATGACTTCATGGATGATGAGCATGCGCGGATTCGCGCTGTGTTCAGAGACAATGTTGTTGAAGTAAACGGCACCCTGCTCCGCGGCGGTCCATGCACCCAGACTTTGGCGGATCGGGAACACATCGTTGTCGATGGTTTTCGGCAGTCCGATCACTTGCAGTCCGTAATTGTTTTCCGCCAAAAACTTCGCGAGATCCGCGGCGGCGGTGTTGGTATCATCGCCGCCGATCGTGTGGAGAATGCTGATGCCATCCTTGACCAATTGATCCGCCGCGATCTTCTGCGGGTTTTCACCTTCCTTCACCAAACCACGTTTCACGCAGTCCTTGAGATTGGTGAGTTTCACGCGGCTGTTGCCGATCGGGCTGCCGCCGTAGCGGTGCAAAACCCCGGCGTCGGCGCGCATTTCGTCGGTGACGGTGATGCGTTCACCAAGGAGCAGGCCTTTGTAACCGCCGACGTAACAAAGGATTTCGATCTCCGGATCAATTTCGGTGTAACGTTCAATGAGTCCGCCGACCGCGGAGGAAAGACAAGGTGCAAGGCCGCCTGCGGTGAGAATACCGATTTTTTTCTTCATCTGGGACATCGTGGGAAAAGTGTGCGCGGAGCGTCGGCTGCACCGGACGGGGTGCCAAGTGTTTAATCAATCCGCTCGGGCATCCTCGCCACTTGTCTTTCCCGGCGGTTTTGTTATCGCAAATGCCAATGACTACATCGGAACGCAAACAACTGCTCGGAACCCTTGAGGCCCGGTTTGAGAAACACAGACAGCGCCATCAAGGAATCGAATGGACGGAGGTGAGGGCCAAACTGGAAACCAACGCCGACAAACTCAAATCATTGGCGGAAATGGAACACACCAGCGGCGAACCCGACGTCGTGGCGAAGGACAAAAAAACGGGTGAATTCATCTTCTTCGATTGCTCGGCGGAAAGCCCCGCCGGACGCAGGAGCGTTTGCTATGACCGCGAAGCGCTCGATTCCCGCAAAGAACACAAACCAAAAGACAGCGCCGTCGATATGGCGAAGGCGATGGGCATCGACCTGCTGACCGAGGAGCAGTTTCACGAACTACAGAAACTCGGCGAGTTTGATGCGAAAACGTCAAGCTGGTTGAAGACTCCGGAGGATTTCAGAAAACGCGGCGGCGCACTCTTCGGCGATCGCCGTTTCGGCCGGGTGTTCATCTACCACAACGGCGCACAATCCTACTATGCCGGACGCGGATTCCGCGGCTCGCTGAGAGTTTGATTCGATCGATCATTCGTCCCTGCGGCCACCCAATGCCATCATCAGGAAGTAGAGCAACTGCGCCACCGAGCCAATTGCACCGGCAACATACGTCATCGCCGCCCAAAACAGCGCGTTTTTTGCACGCGAGTGCTCCATCGACGAAGCGATCCCGCTGCCTTCCATCCAAGCCAGCGCTCGTCGGCTGGCGTCGAATTCCACCGGCAGCGTAACCACGGAAAACAAGGTCGTCACAGAAAACAGGGCCACCCACACCCACAGCATCATCGGATTATTGAACATGGAAATTCCAATAAAACCCGCGATCATCACGAAGTTCAGCATCTGGCTGGCGAATTGCACCGCCGGCACCATCTTCGAGCGAAACTGCAACCAATGATAGGCCTGCTGGTGCTGCAACGCATGGCCGCATTCATGCGCCGCCACCGCCGCCGCTGCCACCGAGTTCATTTGATAAACCGGCTCGCTGAGATTCACGGTCTTCGTCGTCGGATCGTAGTGGTCGGTCAAATGCCCCCGCACATGAACGACCTTCACATCATTGATCCCGTTTTGCCTGAGCATCATTTCCGCCACCTCGGCACCCGACATCGAAATCGGAATCTGCGAATACTCGTTGAACCGCCGCTTCAATGTTCCCGAAACCAACAGGCTCAAAAGCATCATTCCCCCCAGCAGCGCCCAATAACCCATTCCTATTCCGCCCAAACCGCCGACAGGCAATTGCGCCAACCATTCGTTGATGAAAATCATGCCGCACTTTAGACCGCGGAATCGATCTGGCAACCGGCTGCTGATTGGAATTCGTTGGAAATTTTCCAACAGTCACTTGAACAGCCGGCTCAACGCGGGCGATCCCGCGGCGCCAAAGCGCCAGGGTGTTTCCATTGCTTTCGAAATCCCGACCCGCGGCCCGGCCAATACGTCCACAGGAGTCCCCCTCCTGATGCCTGTTGCCCCAAGCCCGAGAAACCCACTGCCATGCGCGGCACCATTAATTCCCAGCGCTTTGGTCAGCTTGCCCGGACCCGCGCAAATCCGAGCATCGGTTCCGCCACAGCGTTCCCGCATTTCGCCGATGCCGTCCAGCGGCTCCAAGGCCCGGAACAACACAAACCCATCCTCTGATCCTCCTTTGACCAGCACGTTGAACAACCAGTGCATGCCGTAATTCAAATACACGTATGCGCTCCCCGCGCCGTGCGCAGCCACGAATCTCCGCGCCCCCGGTCGAAACCACGTGTGGCATGCCTCGTCCGCCACCGCCGAATACGCCTCGGTTTCCACAATCCGGCCCGCACAGCCATGCCAACGGAATACACAGCCAATCAACTCCCGGGCACAGGTTTCCGGATCTCTCATGAAAAAATCCGCGGCAAGGTTTTCCTCCGGCATGTCCGTAACAGTTGAATCTCTCACCGTGGAATTTCCACCTTCTTCTTGCCAAGCCATCGCCCCGCCGGTAGTTCTTCCAGCCTTGCCGCGCCAGCGATCAATGGTCCCGTAGTCCAACGGATAGGACGATGGCCTCCGAAGCCGTAGGTGGTGGTTCGATTCCACCCGGGACCACCAGCAGGGCGCTGGAATTCATCCCAGCGCCTTTTCCATCAGTTCATTCATGCGGCGCACCGTTTCGCGGGCGTCGTCGAGCAGGCCGGCGGAAATCAATGCGTTGTCGAGAAGTTGTTTGGCAACGAGTTTCGCTAAATCAGGGTTCGCGGCGCTGGCTTCGGAAAGTTTTTTTACCAGCGGATGACGCGGGTTGATTTCCAAATCCACCTTCACCTCGTCTTTGAAATTTTCGTCCATCGCCTTCATCATCTGCCGCATTTGCGGACTCATGCCATCGGCGGGAACAAGCGCGATCACCGGGCTGTCAACAAGACGTTTCCCGACGGCGACGGACTTCACTTTTCCCCCGAGTTCGGTTTTCAGAAACTCGCAGAGCGCGTTGGTTTGTTCTTCAGAAAGCGCTTCGCCATCGGCCGATTGATCTTCGAGTTCCACATCGCTGCTGCGGATGGAAACGAGTTTCCTGCCGTCGAACTCCGCGAGTGATTCCGCGACGTATTCATCCGCCGCATCCATGAAATACAGCACTTCCAGTCCGCGTGATTTGAATGCTTCCAAATACGGGCTGCTCTCGATCTGCTCTCGATTTGCGCCGGCGAGGAAATAGATCTCCTTCTGCCCGTCCTTCATGCCGGAAACATAATCGGTCAGGCTGCGGAACGTCCCGGCGTCGGAAACGGAAGTTTCATAACGCAACAACTTCGCCAGCGCATCCTTGTTCGCGTAATCCGTGACAATGCCCTCTTTGAAAAACCGGTCGAACTTCTTGTAAAACCCGCGGAATTTCTCCGGATCCGCCTCGGCTTCCTTCTCGAACATCCTGATCACGCGCTTCGAGATCACACCGCCGAGTTTGCGGATCAGCGCGCTGTCCTGCATTGTCTCGCGGGAAATGTTGAGCGGAATGTCCGCGCTATCGACGACGCCCTTCATGAAGCGCATCCACTCCGGCAACAATTCCTTCGGCGACGCATCGATCAGCACCTTGCGCGAGTAAAGCGCAACGGCCGGCTCGGCCTTGTTGCCAAAGCCCATCCGCTCCGGGTTTTCCGATGGCGCGAAAAGCAACGCGTTGATCGTGATCGGCGCGTCGGCGGAAAAGTGCAGGCGGTACTCCGGTTCATCCCATGCCTTGCAGGCGAACTGATAGAAAGCCTTGTATTGCTCGTCGGAAACTTCCGATTTGTTTTTCAGCCACAACGCCTCGACCTCATTCACGCGCGTGCCATTGAGGAAAATCGGGAAACCAACGAAATTGCTGTAGGTTTCAATAAGATGTTTCACGCGGCTCTCTTCCGCGAATTCCTTGCAATCTTCCTTGAGATGCAGAACCACCTTCGCGCCGCGGTCCGCATTGTCCGCAGGTTCGATTTCATAGCCACTGGAACCATCCGACGACCAAGTATTGCCACCGGTTCCCTGACGCCACGAGTGGCTCGTCACCTCGACTTTGTCCGCAACCATGAAAGCCGAGTAAAATCCAACACCGAACTGGCCGATCATGTTCGCCGGGTTACCACCGGTTTCCTTCACCGCCTTGAGAAATTCCTTCGTTCCGGAATGCGCGATGGTGCCGAGGTTTTCCACGAGTTCATCGTGACTCAGGCCGATGCCGCGATCCTCGATGGTCAGCGTGCCCGCGTCCTTGTCGGTGGTGATGCGGATTTCCAGTTCCGCGCCGGCTTGGAAAATATCCTTTTCCGTGGACTCGATGTGACGGAGCTTCTCCATCGAGTCGGATGCGTTCGAAATCAACTCGCGGAGGAAAATTTCCTTTTCCGTGTAAAGCGAGTGAACGACGAGATCGAGTAGTTGTTTGATCTCGGCCTGGAAGACGTGTTTTTCTGCGGTTGCGCTCATAAGTCAGTAACTGGCGCGGAAAATACCCATCTCCGCCCGCTTGTCAAAGGCGCGTGAACCCGACTCACTCCCGGACCTTCAACGTAACCCGGGAGTCGGAAAACGGCTTCTGCGCAACCTTCCGGGAAAACTTCGCGAGATACTCGTTCCAATCCGCTTCCGACTTGATCACACCCAGGCCTTCCCAGCCGTATCCGGCGAACCAGCGGATGTAGCCGGTTTTGTCCGTTTTCGCGATCACCAGAAACTGTCCCTCGCCCTTTTCATCTTTTTCTTCCCGGAACTCCGTGATGGACGAAGGCGCCAGCACCACGCCCTGGCCGAGATATTCGCCGTTCAGTTGTTCCGAAACAACCGCGATTCCCCTGCCCGCATCACCTTTCCCCTGACTGCCCGCGATTTGATATTTCAAACCGATCGCCACCGGAAACTCAGCCGGTTTCCCGTCCACGGTGAACCGCGACTCCACTTGGAAAAGCCGCGATCCCATCGGCAGTGTGACGCGTTTGGTTTCGCGGACTTTTTTTCCGTCCATCTCGCTGGCGAAATCGAGTTCGAAAACAACCCGCGTGGAGGAACGTTCGATCACCCGTTGCGCGACGTAGGTGTCCGATTTGTGAAGCTCGCTCCCGTTCCACAAGCCGATGCCGCCGCAGCCGCGGCTATCGCCGACTTTATAGGCATCATAACCTTCGCCATGATCCTTATGATAACTCTTTGCCTCGTTTGAGTGCGGGAGCTTCGTGACGTCCTCGATGTACCATTTGTCCATCACCGGATACGTCACGCGTTTCAACCATGCATCGAAGCCACTGTCCTCCGGGCCGCTGCGGATCGCCGGACCGTAAGCGCGGAAAGCCACGAGATCGTTTTCAAACGCGAAGTCGTCCATCCGCTCCGGCACATAACGGGCCGCGACCGCAGGCTGCTCCCGCAGGAATTTCTCCGCTGGTTTCAATCCGGAAAAATCCACGAGATCCTTGCGCCGTTTTGAGTATTCCACCGAGCGCAACACTTCCGCTCCGGCCAACAGGAACGCGCCGCTGCCGTAAACTTCATGGCTTTCCGGTCCCGCCGCGCCGGGCGCTTCCGCGATCATCTGCACGTGGCCCAGCGATCCATTCGGCTGGATGTTTTTCCGCAATGCCGCCCAGCCTTTTTCCATCGGCCGGGCAAAAAATTTCCGGTCCAGCAATCCACGGTTGAGTCCCCATGCGAGCGCCTGCACGAAAAACGCCGTGCCGCTGGACTCTCCCGCACCTGCTTCCGGCTCTAACAAACCGGATTTCCAAAGACCGTCCGCCGCTTGTTTTTTCACAAGGCTTTCCATCATCACGCGGTAAAGCGCCAGATACTTCGTGCGCGATGGATGGTCGGCAGGCAGGTGATCCAGCACCCGCGTCAGTCCACTGGCCACCCAGCCGTTGCCGCGGGACCAGAAAATCTTTGTTCCGTTCGCCCCGCGTTGTTTGAAATACCGGTTGTCGCGGTAATAGAGATTTTCCGTCGGATCAAACAACACCTCCGTAGTCGTCCACCATTCCTTGTCGGAAAACGCGAGGAACCGCTGGTCTTGGGTGATCGATGAAAGATGAACCCACACCGGCGGTGCCATGAACAACGCGTCACACCAGCACCAGGTGAACGTGCCGCCGGAAAGCGAAGCCGCCGGTTGGGCTTTCAACGCGTCCCTCACTTTCGCGAAGTGAGCCTGCGCGTTCATCGTGCCGCGGCTGGTGCCCGCGATCTCATCGTAAGCAATCCACGCCGCGAACACGGCGTGATCGTCCGCATGAGTGGCGACGTCGTTTTTCCGCGGTGCCGCGGTCCACGCCGACTTATCGCCCGCGGTTCTCACCGCATCCAGAAATTTCCGATCTCCGGAAACACGATAAAGCTCCAACAAACCAAGATAAAACGGAGCCTGCACCCAGTCCGCCACATGCCGCGGCGATGGATTCGCGAGCTGCCAATCTGCCACCCGTTTCATGTCCGCGCTCACCTCTGCGGATTTGATTTCCGCACGACAAAACGGAGCAACCATTCCAGCGGCGGTCAACAAGAACAGGCACGCTTTCATTCGCGAGAAAATTCAGGAGTTTCCAACGAGTCCGCGCCGTTGCAGGTGGAGGTCGATGCCATCAACGAGCGCCAGCCAACTCGCCTCGATGATGTTTTCCGAAACCCCGACGGTGCCCCAGCTTTCCGCACCATCGGAACAAACAATGAGCACCCGCGTCACGGCCGCCGTGGCATCGTGTCCATCAATGATCCGCACCTTGAAGTCCGTGAGGAACATTTCGGATATCTCCGGGTAAAACGGCAGCAGCGCCTTGCGCAGCGCGATGTCGAGCGAGTTCACCACACCGTGGCCTTCCGCCACCATCAGCTCCGGCACGTTGTTGACGGATAATTTCACCGTGGCTTCGCAAACCGGCCGATGGCCGTCGCGGAACTGCCGGAAACTCGTGTGATACTCGGTGAGATCGAACGGTTTCACGTACAGCCCGAGCTCGCGGCGGATGAGAAGTTCCAGCGATCCTCCCGCGGCCTCGAACGAATAACCTTCGTTCTCCAATTCCTTCACGCGGCGGAGAACAGCCGCGGCTTCCAACGAACCTTTCACGAGCGGAAGACCCATCTCCTCCGCCCGCAGCAGGATGTTGTCCTGACCGCTGAGTTCGGAAACCAGGATGTTCTGCGCGTTCCCCACGCTGGCCGGCTCGATGTGTTCGTAGCTGCGCGCGAGTTTCCGCACCGCGTTGACGTGCATCCCGCCCTTGTGCGCGAACGCGGTATTGCCGACAAACGGCGCGCGGGAAAAGTGCGGGTTGTTGGAAACATCGTCCACGAAGTACGAGAGTTCCCGTAGTTTCTCCAAATGTGGTACGATATTCCGGCCCATCTTGAGTTGCAGGATCGGGATGACGGAAGTGAGGTTGCAATTTCCCGTGCGCTCGCCGTAGCCGTTGATCGTCCCCTGGACTTGGACCGCGCCCGCTTCCACCGCGGCGATGGCGTTGGCGACGCCGAGTTCGCAGTCGTTGTGGGTGTGAATGCCGACCGGTGTCCCGGGAATGCTCTCATGCACCACGCGGCAGATTTCCGCAATTTCCGCGGGCAACGTGCCGCCGTTGGTATCGCAAAGCACCAGGCACGCGGCTCCGCCTTCCGCCGCCGCCCGCAACGTCGCCAGCGCATGCTCCGGCGAATCCTTGTATCCATCGAAAAAGTGCTCGGCGTCATACATCACCACGCGGCCGTGCGAAACAAGGTGCGCCACCGTATCGCGGATCATCGCCTGGTTTTCCTCCACGGTGGTCCGCAGCACTTCCGTCACCTGCATTTCCCAGCTTTTGCCGAAGATGGTGACAACGGGCGTCTCCGCCTCTAACAAAAGTCGCACCTGCGGATCTTCGGCAACCAGCGTGTTCGCGCGGCGCGTCGATCCGAATGCGGCGAGCTTGGCGTGTTTGAGATCCAGCGATTTCGCCTCGCGGAAAAACTCCACATCTTTGGGATTTGATCCCGGCCAGCCGCCCTCGATGTAATCGATGCCAAATGCATCCAGGCGTTTGGCAATGCGGAGCTTGTCCAGCCCCGAAAGCTGGAATCCCTCCCCCTGCGTTCCATCGCGGAGGGTCGTATCGTAAATGAAAACATCGCGCTGGCTCATGGCGGGACGCGGACCGTAACGGGCGGAATCATGCAGCGCAAGCCCGTGCCGCACCTCACTGGGTCGCCACCTTCACCAGCAGCCCGGCCCGGCGGACATGGCGCAAAGTGGCCGCGAAATACCACGCCGCAGCAGCTCCCCATGCAAGGTTCAGTGCGCACGCTTGCGCGACATCGCCCCACGGCACGGGATCTCCGGCAAGCACCGCCCGCATGCCTTCAAATACAGGCGTGCATGGCAGCGAATGCGCGAGCGGATGCAACCATACGGGCAAAACCGCCACCGGATAAAACACTGCGGCGAGCGGCTGAATGAAAAACGGCACAGCCCAGGCAAGGCTTTCCGCCGCTTGTCCGAAACGCAAAATCAGCGAAATGGAAATCATCCCCAGCGACCAACCGAACACGATAAGATTCCCCATAAATGGCAACAATCCCCAACCCATGTCAGTAATATCGAACTTGTAGAATGCGGCGGCCACCACGGCGAGGAGAACCAAGGTGACGCAAACCCGCAGCACGCCGACAACGCAGGTCGCGGTCACATATTCGACGGTGCGGACCGGAGCGACGAAAACATTGAGCAAATTCCTCGTCCATACATCTTCCAGAAAGGAAATGGCAACTCCCTGTTGCGCGCGGAACAACACGTCCCACAAGATCATTCCGCCGATCAGGAATCCGATACCTGACGCCATCCCCGCTCCGCTGCTTCCTTTCAGATACATGGTCAGGAACCCCCAAACCAGCAGATCGACCAGCGGCCAAAAGACCAGCTCCACCAGCCGGACAGGGTGGCGGGTATAGAGAAAAATCGATCGCAACACCAGCGCGCTTACGGTTCGTGGAGATATCGAAATCATATTCTTAAAAATTACTTCAGAAACATCTCATCAATCTCACCCCTGGCGACGCCGATGAACAGGTCTTCAAGGGAACTCCTGTGGAATCTTCCATGCAGTTCCTCGGTCGTGCCTTCGGCGAGGACTTTCCCGTTATGCAGGAAAATCAGGCGGTCACACACTTCCTCGATGTCCCTCATATTGTGGGAAGTATATAAGATCGAAACTCCCTCCTCGCGTTGAAGTTCCCGCATCAGCTTGCGCACGCGATCGGCAATGTCCGGATCGAGCGACGCGGTCGGCTCGTCGAGAAGCAGCAACCGCGGGCGGTTCAACAGTGCTTTCGCGAGATTGACGCGCGTCGATTCACCGGCGGAAAGGCGGCCGGTCACGGAATTCCGCAGGTGGGCGATGCCTAGCATTTCCAGCAGTTCCGCGATCCGTTGCCGGGGATTCGGCACCCCGTAAAGCCGGGCGAAGACCGTGAGGTTCTGCCACACGAGAAGATTCGATGGCAACGCGATGTAAGCGGAGGTGAAATTAACCTGACGAAGAATTTCGATCCGGTGCGACCAGAGGTCCTTGCCGAAAATGCGGATGTCGCCGGATGTCGGGGTGGTCAATCCCAGCAATAAATTCATCGCGGTGGTTTTTCCCGCGCCATTTACGCCGAGGAGACCAAGTGATTCCCCTTCCGCCAAGTGAAACGACAAACCCGCCAGCGCGGTGAAATCACCAAAATTTTTGACCAGGTTTTCCGCTTCCAAAATGGCCGCCGCAGACATGGGCGGAAATTGTCAGCATCGCGAATCGTTTCCAGCATCAATTCACCGCAATGCGCCCGGAGCGCGGTTTGACAGGACCCACGGCGATTTCTAGCCTCTGGAAATGAGCGACCCCACGGCAAAGACGATTGTTGCCATTTCCACGCCCGCCGGTCCGGGCGCGGTGTCGATGATTCGTTTGTCCGGCCCCCGCGCGGTGGACATTGCCGACGTGGCAACCAGCGGATTTGCGACCGGCAGACAGGCTCGATCCGCGGGGCACTGCCGCGTGATCGCCGCCGCCGGTGAACCGCTTGATGACGGACTGCTCACCGTATTTCCCGCTCCGCATTCCTATACCGGCGAAACCTGCATCGAGTTCACCGGCCATGGCGGCGTGCTTGTTACCCGCGAGGTGCTGAACCGCTTTCTCGAATGTGGCGCGACGCTTGCGGAGCCGGGCGAGTTCACAAAACGGGCGTTTCTCAATGGCCGGCTCGACCTCACCCAAGCGGAAGGGGTGATGGACCTAATCTCGGCACAAACCCGGCTTTCGCTCCGCGCTGCCCGCGCTCAACTCGATGGTCATCTCGGCCGCAAAACCACTACGATCCGCGATGAAATCCTGCACATCCTCGCGCATTTGGAGGCATGGATCGATTTTCCCGATGAAGACATTGATCCGCAAACCGGGGCCGCGCTGCACACTCGCATTTCCGCGGCGGAGAATGCGATTCACCGCCTGCTCGCCACCGCGGAGCAAGGCCGCATCCTGCGCGAGGGCGTCCGCACTGTGATCTTCGGTGCGCCCAACGTCGGCAAATCGAGTCTCTTGAATCAACTGCTCGGTTTTGAACGGGCGATCGTCAGCGAGATCGCCGGAACCACCCGCGATACCATTGAGGAATCCATCAATTTTCACGGCATTCCCTTGCGGTTGATTGATACCGCCGGGGTTCGTGATGACACGACGGACGTGATCGAAGCGGAAGGAATCAGCCGCACGTTGCAACAGATCGGCGAGGCGGGCCTGTTGATCGAAGTGATGGATGGCAGCATGCCGCGCCCTCCATCACGGTTTGAAGCCGCGCGCCCGGCGCATCATGTGATGGTTCTCAACAAGGCGGATTTGCCGGAACATCCATCCTGGCACGGTGCGCCCGCCGTGCGGATCTCGTGTGCGACAGGTTCGGGATTCAACGAATTTTCGCAGATCGTCCGCGACTGCCTGCATATTTCGGAAACCGATTGGGGCGAGCACGCCATCGCCATCAATGCGCGTCATCAAAACAGCCTGCGCAACGCGCGGGAAGCACTCGAAGCGGCGCTTGATTTGCTGGGCAAGTCCGATCTCGATCCGGGGCTTGCGGCGATCGAACTGCGTGAAGCACTCGACGCACTGGGCGAAATCTCCGGCCGCGTCGATACCGAAGATCTTCTCAGCGTGATCTTCAGCAGCTTCTGCATCGGCAAGTAACATCAGCCGTCACGCCCGAGAATGCGGGCTTGGTCGAAATCAAACGGCGTAAACTCCAATAACAGCTTGTCGCCAGCGGAAAACGACGTCTGCGCATCCGCCAGCGGCTTGGAAAGGTGGGCGAGAACCTTTTTCCCGTTGGCGAGCATCACCGAATAAAGCACCGGACCGCGCGACTCTTCAACGGTTCCGATGGTGCGAATCGTGGCATCAGGCATGCTGATTCCTGCAACTCCGCGCGGCCATGATGCAAGCCCCGCGTTTGAAAATCCCGCGAACCGGGAGATTTCACGCAGGTTTGACCCGTGCGGCCGCCACAGTTGCTTGACTATCCGTGTCCACCCGTGGAAATTTGTGGGCCGCTTTCCGCGGCATCCACCACCAAGTCCCCATCTGTCATGACTCATCGCATTGGTTTCGGTCTCTCACTGTTTGGCTGCGTTTTCCTTGCTTCCTGCTATCCGTTCCCCGAACGGCCGCCTGTCCGGAAAACCACCACCCAGCAACAACAGGTCCAGGAAAATCCCGTGGTCACTGAGAAAAAGACCACGACGGAAACCGACATCAAACCCACGGACCCCACCGGCACAGGGGACAACACGACCACTCCTCCCGAAATCAAGAAAGACCCGGAGGTCAAAAAGACCGACTACGTGTTCGCCAGCAAGGTGCCGGGCAAGGACGGATTTGTCTTCAGCCCCTACAACAACAAGGTCGTCGATGTTCGTGACATTCCGAGCGGCACGCTGGTGATGGATCCCACTTACAGCCCGTCGGAGAAAAAATACTTCCGCGTCCCCTGATTTCCATCCGGCGAAGTTTTCTTTCCCACGCCGGGGCCGGTGATTCCGGTCCCGGCTTTTTCATAGGATGACAGAAGGGTTTCACAACATTGCGATTCTCGGAGCGGGCCTGCTTGGCGGCTCGCTCGCGCTTGCATTGGAAAAAACCGGGCGCAAAAGCCTCGCCCGGTTGTGGGCTCGCAAGGAGGAAACCACCCGCGCCGCAACCCGGAGTGGCATCACCCATGCGACTTCCGATCTTTCCACCGCCGTCGCCGGTGCCGATCTGCTCGTTCTCGCGGTGCCGGTCGGTGCGATGCCGCTCCTGTTGGAAGCCGCCTACTTTGCCGGCTTGCCCGAGTCGTGCCTCGTCACCGACGTCGGCAGCGTAAAGTCCTTCCCTCACCGGATCCTTGAACCCATTTGTGCGCGTTATGGCGGCACTTTCATCGGCAGCCATCCAATGGCCGGCTCCGAACAAGGCGGCATCGCGTCCGCCGATCCTGCGATTTTCGAAAACGCCGCCTGCCTGCTGACCAATGAAACGGCAGCGCCCGACCACCTCGTTCTTCTACTGGAAAACTTTTGGCAATCGGTCGGCTGCCGCACGATCCGCATGACCGCGGCGGAACACGATGCCTGCGTAGCCCGCGTCAGTCACCTGCCGCACGTGATTGCTGCCAGTGCCGCAAACGTCTGCATGAGCGATGAATTCCTCATCCAGTTTGGCGGCGGCGGCCTCCGGGATACCACCCGCGTCGCCGCCGGAAATCCCGAGATGTGGTCGGAAATCCTGACGGAAAACCGCGAGTCGATCATCCCGCTGCTGCGCGAAACAATCGCCGATTTCTCATCGTTTCTTCGCCTTCTCGAACAGAACGACACCACCGCCATCCGCGCCTGGCTTCAGCGCGCAAAGTCATTGCGCGACACGTTGCCATCCAAACAACCATGACTTCCATCGGCTTCCCGGAATTGATCGTTCTCGCGGTGGTAGGCGTGATCCTGCTTCTGCCAATTGCGGCCATCGCCTACTTTTTGCTGCGCGGAAAATCTCCGGAGCAAGCACCCCACTCCGACACCGAAACACGCCTCGCGGAATTGCATCATCAATTTTCCAACCAATTGATCTCACCGGAAGAATACGAGCGAGAGAAACAAAAAATCATCAACCGTCCCTGACTTCATTCCTCCACGCCACCCGCCCCGTCCGATGAAGTTCTTCGCCGTTTTTTTCTGCCTGCTTCTCGCCGGGTGTTTTCTCCCCGACATCCGAATCAACCGCAAGGTTTCCAAAAGCGAAGTCATCGGTACTTGGCTTCTCGATCCAAAATGCTCGGCCATTGCCGAAACAAACGCCATCGACCGCTACATCCCCGATTCCTCGAAACCCCATCGGATCATCCTCAACCCGGACGGCACCTGCAGTTTCCAATCGGTCATCGGATACGACCCCGGTAAATACCAATACCAAATTCTCACCGGAACTTGGAAACTGGAAACGAGTAAGGACAATCCTTCCGGCTCTTATCTTGCTCTGGAACTCGGGAAAGCAGGGATGCGGACAACCCACACCGACTACGACTTCCGCGAGGAAAACGGTAACCTCATTCTCTGGTGCCACTGGGGAGATCCCGGTAGTTGGCAATTCCTCGAATACCGCCTTTCATCTCCACCCGCACAATCCCCATGAAATTCTTCCTGCTGATCACTGATCACTGATCACTTGCCACTTTCCCGATGTCCTTCAAAGTCCACGCCATTTCTTCCCTTCACGCCGAGTTCTCCGTGCCCGGCGACAAAAGCATATCCCACCGCGCCGCCATCCTCGGCGGGCTTGCCAACGGCGAATGCACCATCACCAATTTTCTTCCCAAGTGAGGATTGCGTAAACACCCTCAACGCGATGAAAGCTCTCGGGGCGGACCATGAGGTTCTCGACGAACTTCCCGGTTACGGTCCCGTGAACCTCCGCATTCACGGCCGTTCGATGAAACTCGCCGCGCCGTGGAATCCAACAACCAACCGGAAACCGATGATGAAACGAGGTAATCTATTGGCCGCATGCGTCGGAATGATCTCGGCGGCATGGGCGGCGGCGGACGCGCAAATCATCCAGCAATCCCAGGTTTCCTTCACGCGGGGTTCTTCCGGCACATGGAATGCGGACTGGCTCGGGAAAACCGACCGGACTTATTTCGTCCAGTTCAGCCTCGATCTCAAAAACTGGCATTTCGCCCCTGTAATCGCTCATGGAGCCGGCCTGCAAGGTTGTGACATCCATACCGAGAACGCGGACAAATTTTTTGTCCGCCTCATTTATACCGACGACCCTCTGATTGACACCCTCGCGAAAGCCCGTGGCGCGGATTTCGACGCCGACGGTATTTCCAATGCCATCGAGGTGGAAAACAGCGGTTCCAATCCCTACGACCCGACCAGCACAGGACCCGATTCCGATGGCGACCGGTTGCCGGACGGCTGGGAGTTGCAGCGGTTCGGAAATCTCGACCAGAACGGATATTCGGAGGCGGATGACGACGGCTATACCGTATTTGAAGAACGGGCGCTTGGCTCGGACCCGACCCTGCCGGACCAACCGTTCACCGACACCGACCAAGATGGCATGCCGGATGCATTTGAAACCGCTCACGATCTTTCCACGTCCCAAGACGATTCGCTGGATGATGCGGATGGAGACGGCATCCCGAATATTTTTGAGTACAAAAATGGTTCCTCCCCGTCAGCTTTCCCGGACAAACCCCCGTTCGATTACATCGTGGATGCAAGCCTCCCGCTGGATGATCCGGAAGGAAAAAAATACCGCCGGATCGACGCGGCACTCGGAGCTTCGAATTTCTCCCCATGGGATGACGTGAACGACATGCCAGGCCTGCCGCCGAGACCCTTCCAGCTCATCCTGGTGAAATCGGGAACCTATCAGGAAAATGTCTACATGGCCGGCATCCCGACCCTGCTCGCAGGAGAAAGGGGTGGCCCGAACGGCCCCGTTGTCATACAAGGGACCGACGGCAACGTCGCCGTGCATCTGGAAAGCCGCTCTGTCTTGGACAGTCTCGTTATCACGCATGTCCCGGGACAGAATGGACCCGGCGTAGAAATATCATATTGGGAAACGGAACCCGGAAAACCCGAAACGCTCGCTCGCAGACGGCTGGTCAACTGCATCATTCAGGGGAATACCTCGGTTTATGGTCCCGGAGGAATTCAATCGCAAGATAGCAGGTTGACACTCGACCATTGCACGGTCTTCGCAAACACCGGGGAAGAGGGAGCAACGGCGCTCGTCCAAAGCGACGGAAGCCTGACTCTTAACAACACGATCATTTGGGGCAATGCCGCCCAACTACCCGCCACCGACAACACACAAATGTTGGTGACCAACGGTGCAACACTCCTCACCTCCGAATCGGCACCCAACATCATCGGAGACCCGAACACGTTGTCGGCCCCCGGCTGGATCGACCAGACCGACCCAAAACTCACGCCTGCCGGATGGCTCAAGTTTGATTCTCCTGCCATCAATGCCGGAGGAGCCATCGCGAACACATTGACATCGTATGATCTCAATGGAGAACTCCGGAATTTGGCCGCGGCACCGGACATCGGCGCGGACGAGTATCTGGATGCCAATGGCACCGGCGACGGAGACGGCGTTCCGGATTGGGCGGAAGGACAGGCCGATGACGATGGCCTCACCGCCAAGGACGAGTATGAACTTTATGGTACCGACCCCCGTTTGGCGGACACAGACGGCGACGCCATGAATGACGCGCACGAAGTCGCCAACGATTTCAATCCCCTATTCGACGAGGACAGGGAACAAGACGACATGTCCGACGCGTGGGAATTCATTCACGGACTCGACTGGCAGACCGATGACAGCTTGGACGATAAGGACGGCGACCGCATTCCCAACCTGTTCGAGTTCAAATCCGGAACATCTCCCGTCGACGCTCAGGACATCCCTGCGATCACCTGCGAGGTAAACCCTGCCACTGGCGATGACGATCCGGACGACAACATCTATTCCACAATTGAGGAGGCGCTTGACTCCGCAGCCGCGCTCAACATCGCCAATACTGATCTCTATCCGATCATCTTCGTTCGGGGTGGGGTTCATTCGGAGAACGTTTATCTATCGGGTATTCCGATTCTTCTCCTTGGCGAGTTGGGTTCCCCGGCCGGTCCCGCCGAAATCCGCTCTGATCTCGACGACGCGGCGCTGACGATGGAATCTCGGTCCGTGGTGGACGGCTTTGTGATCACCCACCAGCCGGGTGCGACCGGTTCCGGCTTATCCGTCTATGGAACGTGGTGGGAAACCTCGCAACGTCGCCGCCTGACCAACTGCATTGTCCGTGGAAACATGGCCGGAGGAATTTCCGCCGCCGACTGCGATTTGGAACTTGTCCACTGCACCGTTGTTGGCAATTCCTCAACTTGGTCTTCTCCCGGAATCAGCCTGACCTACGCGAGCCTTCACCTTAGGAACTCCGTGGTCGCCGGAAACACGGGCAATCCTGGTACCATCAACCGGCAAATCGACCTGAATTCAGAAAGCCTCGTGTTGGCATCGTCATCCTGCCCGAGTTTCATCAGCGATGCTCCGGAAGCTCCGATCTCCGGCTGGATTGTGGTTCCTGATCCCGGTCTGACATCGGCGGGATGGGTCGTGGATGCCTACACGCCCGTCGTTGATTCCGGCGGAATCATCCCCGCTACCATAGTGAAGCATGACTTGCACGGACAACTCCGTGCGGCAGGAGGCGTTCCAGACATCGGTGCCGACGAGTTCCTGCCACTTTACGACGATCCTGAGGGACTGGATACCGCTCCCGACCCAAGCGTTGATTCAGACGGCGACGGCATTCCCGACCAGTGGGAAATCGCCCACAATCTTGATCCGCAGACGCCAAATCCGGCTTCGGATTTGCAAGACTACCTGAACGAATCGGTCAACACGAACGACTTGCTCATCCATACTCCGCTCCAATAATCCCACCCGAAGAAATGAGGTTCAATCAGCATCTTTTTGCCTGCGCCGTAGCGGCTGGCTTTCTAACACTGTCCGCCATCCTGCCAGCACGGGAAACAGCCGATCCATCCGAGGAAGCTCCAACCCTGACCCTCGCTATGGTCATAAAGCACTTGGAAGATAAAGCCGGGCAGCTTGCTGCGGAACGTTCCTCCGAACGAGCGAAGGCCACGGAGACGGGAAAGAATGTCGCCGCATTCAACCAGGAAAAAACGGTCTCAGCATCGGAGATTGCCCAATGCTTCGTCCGAAGAACTCATCTCACCCGTAACAAAGCGGTTCCTTCAGATCCTTATTATCAGGCGATCCGGCAACTACAACTTGCGGACGCGGAGATTGAAACCCTTAAAACTTGGTGGAAGCACTGCCGGAAGGGGACCGCATTCGAATCTCTTGCCGGTTTCGAGCAACTCGCGTTAACCACCGAATTGGTGGCGGCCAAGAACAATGCGGAAAAATCCGTTGAGGCTGCAAGACCTGCTTTGGATTCTGCAAAGCCGGAGACATCCGGCAACATGTCACTCAATTCAACCCTGACCACACGCATTCAAAACGGGAAGGGCATCCTGGATCAAATCGATGGCTGGAGAAACCTGCCCGAGGAATCGAAATCAAAAATCATCGCTCGCTGAATCATCATGCCTCCGAGAACCCTCTCGATACTCATCCTTGCCTTTGCTCATGCGGGCATGGCACACAACGCACAGGCGCAAATCGCTGCCGTGGGAGTACCGTCACCGTTTCACTTCGACCCGCTCCAACGGGAATTTGTTGGTAGCCTTGCCAGCGTGAACATTCTATCAGGAGACCCGTTGGTAATTCCTGAAGAAGCGATTCGCCAAGGTTCTCAGGGGAAATCGGTGCATTTTGAAATTGAATCCAACAGAGGATTCAGTCCGCCCTCCTTCCCGCCCCCCGGAATTTTCGGACTGAGGGTCAGGGCGAAAGACGGAACCATTCCAAGCGACGAACAAGGTCTTCCACTCGAACTAGAGAGTTCGATGGGCATAGACTACTGGGGGTGGGGCATCCCTGTGACAAGCATACCCGGCGAGGACTTCCAAATGGAACTTCTGGGTCAGTCCGGCGCGGTTGTTGCCCGGCTCAACATAACTCCGCCTTCGATCTGTGGTGGTTCATGTAAAACCGGCGGTTGCAGCTCGAAAGCCGGGCTCAGATCCGTGCATTTCAACATTCCTGTCGGACTGACGGACCCTGCTCCGGGTTTGGAACCCCAAAGGGTCAATCTGGAGTTCCATCAGGAGGAAATTCCCATCGCCGGAATGCAAAGCATCCGCCTGCTGGCTCCGGAGAGTGCGTCCGTCGTTCCCGCATACGGATCATCGGGAGAACTCCAATCTCTTCGGGTCGGCCAACAACTTACCACCATCCAACAGATCGCCGGACCGGATCCGGAGGATCCGCCGGGCCTCGACATTACGATCAGCTCTGATTGGCAGAACCCATCCACGACGATCATCCGCACGGTGACCATTCGCAACAAGATGGACACCAATGACGAAATGTACTTGGAGTTCCATGAACTCGTGGGTTCCCACCACTCCATCACGGCTTACCGCAAGACGGCGTCCGGCGACTGGATCATGGAAACCGGAAACGGGCTGCGTCGCGAAACCCGTTCGGTTTCAGAAACCGTGACGGACCGCACGGTGCGCGTGAAAATTGAGGAACGAACCGCGGTCGCCACCGGGACAATCCCGGCTGTCTACGCCGTGGTCAGCGACCAGCAGACCGTTTCGCATCGTTTCTCCTGGGGATGGCAGGAAGTCGGGGTCATCACCGACCCCGACGGCATTGCGCAGGCCACCTCCACATTTTATTATGAACAAGGCGAGGACAGCAGCCCCGATGGCAGCAACTCTTCCAAAGGTTACTTGCAGATCAAGCAGGTTAATCACCCCAATGGTGAAATCGAAAAGCACTACTATTTCAACAACGCGCCCGGAGATTTCTTTCAAGAAACTCATGTGGTGAAACGATCGTTCGCCGGAACCCAGGACGCCCGCGAGATTACTACCGAGGCATTTTCCGGGATTTCATCGACCACGGGAAAAGCAATTTCTGTTTCCAGAACCACGGAACGTGTCGGCGGTAATATCGTATCCAAACGAGAGACATCAACGGAAGCGAAAGCCAACGGTGTGTTCACGGAAGACCGCGTTTTCAGTGGAGCCTTCGCATACACCTCAACCTTCACTTTTCGTGGCGACGACGACTCGGTCACCACGGTCAATCCTGACGGCACCGCAAGCATCAGCAGCCGGACCACTGACGCGCAGACCGGATTCACCACCTCGACCCAAATTTCCGGATACGTTACCGCAGGAGGCACTACGAGCACTCCACAAGTGCGGACCGTCAATCTCACCGAAACCCTCACCGATAAATACGGCGAGGAAGTCACCAACAGCATCTACCGTTACAAGAACGGCCAGCAGGTACTGGTTTCGCGTAAGTTGGCGACAACCTTTGACGCTAGCCACCGGGCGACCCGCTTCGAACATTTCGTCGAAGGAAGCGACGACCCGGTATTCGTGACCGAGCGTGAATACGGTTGCTGCGGCATCATCCGCGAACGCGATGAAGCGGGAATCGACACTTATTACGCCCACGATGCTCTCCAGCGGACCATCATGACCAACCGCAACGGCATCACCACCGAAACCGTCCGAACCGGGCTGAACACCAGCATGCACCGCTACGCCCAGGCCGTCCCATCGGGCGGTTCCCTCACCCTGCTGGGATCGGCGGCGGCGGCCAATGAGATCTCCCGTTCCGTCAGCAATCTGCTCGGCGACACCATCGAGGAATGGAACCGCTCGCCCCAGGATGGGACGCTGGTGAAAACCACCATCCAGACTTCCTACAATGTCGGCGGCGGGATCGGCCGCCGGGTGATCACCCTACCCCCCGTCGTCACGGACGACGCCGCTGCCACTCCTTCACAAACCGACGACTTCTTCCTCGACGGCAATCCCGCCGCAAGCACCGGCAATCTCAGTCCGAACCGTGGATACCGCTACTCATCCACAGCGACCGGCCTCACCGTTGAAAACTTCCTTCTGGATGGAGCCAGCGAGAAGGAAAACACCGTCAATCAATCGGATTGGGCGCTTCGCGAAACCCGTGTCACCTACTCCAGCGACCTCGACGGCGCCGACGGCAATGACCACGCGGTTTCCCACTACAATGCCAAGGGTCAGCTCTCCAAATCCGTGGATCCCGACGGCGTCACTTTGCTTTACGGCTACAATTTTCTCGGCGAGCAGATCTACACGGCGCTCGACCTCAACGGCAACGGAGTGATTGACCTCGCCGTGGATCGGGTTTCCTTTTCAGAAACCGATCTCGCCACGCGGCAAGGACACGAATGGGTCATGAGAACGACCCAAAAGAACTGGTTGGACACCGGATCGGACGCAGGAACCACGACCTCCTACGCTGACGTTTCGCTGGACGGCCTACAGAGCTGGTCGATCCAGAATCCCACCGTGCAGACCGGTGAAACGAAATCCGTGGCCACGCTCGGAACCGCTGGAACCCGCACCCAAGTTCTCACCAGGCCCGACGGAACCACCCAGACGACCGTAGTCGTAAATGGACTGGTCACGAACGTGACCGAACGCGACGTGGACAACACCCTTCTTTATCAGATCGGCAACGGCTACGATTCCCTCAACCGCACGCACACCCGGACCGACAGCCGCAGCGGCACGACCACCCAATACTATGTCAACGCCGCAACCGATGTCGTAAACCGCACGGTGGACAACCTGAACCGGGAAACCCTCATCACCGCCGACCACCGAGGCAGGCAGAAGACCATCAACCTTCCCGATACCGTGGATGAAGACAGTCATCCCGTAGCAAACGTTTCAGTCACCCACCATTACCCGGACAGCACCATCCGGGAGCAGACCGGCGACGGCAACTACCGCACCATCTGGATCTATGACTACGCGGGCCGCGCCACAACCATGACCACCTTCGGCACGGCCATCGCCGTCACCCGCTGGATGTATGATTCCAGTCGCGGATTCCTCACGGGCAAGCTCTACAACAGCCCAACACCGGGTTCGGGCATGGGACCATCCTACACTTACACGCCAAGCGGCCGCTTGAAAACCCGTACCCAGGCGCGGCTCGTCAACGGAAATCCCCTGATTACCAACTACAGTTACGGCACCGCCACCGGCAGCTCTGCGGCCGACCTCGACCAGGTCAGCCATTCCGACAGCACCCCCGGCTATTCGATCACCGTTCGCGACCGTCTCGGTCGACCCAAGGAACTGGTGGAACCGGTTGTCGGAACACGGACCGTCAACTACGCCCGCCATGGGGCGGTCGGGGAAGAATCCATCACCAGTGGAATTCTCGCCGGCCAGAAACTGGAGTACGGCTTTGATTCGATGCTCCGTCCGCGCAATCACACTGCCACCTTCGGCTCACAACCCCTCGGTGAAACCCTCTATCAATACGGACCATCCGGCGCGATCCGGAGCGTGAGCGGAAGCGGCAACACCGCAGCCTATTCTTACCACCCGCAGAAGCGCGTCCTCGAACGTGTCACCTACACCAAGGACGGTGAAATTTCTCATTGGCTCGAAAGCACCCGGAAACACGACTCCGCCAACCGCTTGACGCGCATCACCACGCACGTCAACGATGCAGGAGTGCAGAAGGCGGTCGATCACCACGCCTACGCCTATGACGATCTCGACCGCATCGGTTCGCATGCCGACATGACCGGCGCGGCGTGGACCTACGGTTACAACGCGACCGGCGAAGTCGGCAAGGCCGTCAAAAAAATGTCCGATGGCACCACCAATGTCATCGGCAGGGACTATCGTTATCACTTCGACGGCATCGGCAACCGCACCCAAGTGGAACAAAGCCGCGATTCCGGCCAGACGGCACGCACTTTCGGCTACACCCCGGACGCGCTGAACCAGTATTCAACAATGACCCATCCGAGTTTTGTCGATGTTGCTGGTTCCGCCGCACCTGCAACCACCGTCACGGTGAACAGTCAGTCCGTCACCCGCCAGGGCGGGTACTTCCTCAAGGAACTCGCCAAGGACAATTCGATCTCCCCGCAATGGATCGACGCCAGCATTACCGACGGCATGACCACCGCTGACGGTTCTCTGCCGCTTCCCGCCGCATCGACCACACCAACCTACGATGACGACGGCAATCTCACCTTCGACGGCCTGTGGAATTACACATGGGACGCGGAAAACCGTCTGATCGGTTGCGAACGCGCTGCCGCCCTTGTTACCGCGGGAGGGCCTTATCTGCGGAAGGAGCATGAATACGACTTCATTGGTAGGCGGATTCGCACCTCGATCTTCACCACCAGCGGGGCCACCACACCGGCCAGCCGCACCTTGTTCGTCTTCGACGGCTGGAAATGTGTCGCCGAACTCGACGCCCTTTCCGGCAACCAGGCCATCCGGAAATACACTTGGGGGCTGGATCTGGCGGGAGACATTGGTGATTCAAGCACCGGCAATGTCGGCGCATTGCTTTGGTTGGTGGACTCCGCGTCCAACAATACCCATCTCCATCTCTACGATAAGAACGGCAACGTCAGCGGACTTGTTGACGCCTCCACCCGCAAGCGCAGCGCAAGCTACGAGTATGACGCATTCGGGCAACTCACCCTCTGTTACGGGAACTACGCCAAGAAGAATCCTTTTACCTTTTCGACCAAGTTTACCGACTTTACCACGGGACTGTGCTATTACGGCTACCGGTGGTATTCACCCATGCATGGGCGCTGGCTAAGCCGGGATCCGCTTGGAGAGAATGGTGGGCTAAATCTATATGCCCTCGGCGAAAACGACGCCATTGGTAAAATTGACTATTTAGGATTTTTAGCAGTTACTGTCAGGGTAAATAGGTATGCCATGACCAGATCATCAATTTATAGTATTGTCACAATATCGAGTGATGATCCGAACGTTAACAAGTGCTGTTGCTTGCCGAGAAATTTCCATGGAACAGAAGCAGGATTTGATCACAGCGCTAATCCACTAGGGCCTGGCACTAACAAAAATAACTCCACGTTTCCGAGGGAAAACGGAAACTGGAGCACCGGCATTGGATTGACGAGTATCATCGGAAGAGTTAAACGAGATGGATTGAATTCCCCTTGGCCACAGGGCGGGCATTGGGCAATTGTGGTTCCCGAACGTCCAAATTGGATGGACCCCTCTGACTATACCAAGGCAATTTCCAATGAGTTCCGAACTAATGATGGTAATGACAATGTGCATTCAGGGGTGGATTCAAGGCATTCGTCAGGATGCGTAGTCCTAGGAAACTGCCCGGGCAGCACTAAAAGCGAAACTGCCAGATATCAAATTTCCCTTGAAGAGGACCTTAGGTTTAAGGCTGCAATCGCATGTGCGAGACGCAAGAATCCGAATATCATTTTGAAAACGACATCAAACGCATTTCCGACTCTTTCACAAGGAGCTATTATCCCTAGGGCAGTTCCCGTTAATCCTAATTGCCATAATTACTAATATGAATTAAAATTTATGAAATATATTATAATAATTAACATTATGATTTTTTCTTTAGTGGGATGCGGGCTTGTTCATAGCTCTAAAAGGGAATCCGAGGATCCAGTTTTCATTCCGGCCCCTAATTCAATTGACTTATTTTTGGATACCGCTTCCATTGAGAAATATATCTTAGCACTTCCGACACACGACATATCAATGGAGTTTTTTGAAAATATGGTTCGAAATGCTAGAAATTCACTTTCTCAAAATAGAGGCGCGAGACCTGATTTTCTTTATATCGGAGGAGACGGATCGAGAGGGATACACTCATTTAGTCTGGATCGAAACAAAAGAGTCCTACGTGTTTTAGAGACAAATTTGGACTCAATTCCTCCAAGGGATGATAGGTATTATTTATACCGAGTTCCAGGAGGATGGATTCAAACACATAAAAAGTTGAGTCCACGTCAACTTGATAGAATAGATCTTTATCCTGTGTCCGCATATTGGGAAGGTGTTGGGGGATAGTCACGAACATCGATGATATTCTTAGCGAATAAATGTAGTATTAATAAAATTATCAACCGTCCCTGACTGCCGATTCATGTCTTTCCGAGTTCACCCAATTTCCTCTCTTCACGCCGAGTTCTCCGTGCCCGGCGACAAAAGCATGTCCCACCGCGCCGCCATCCTCGGCGGGCTTGCCAACGGCGAATGCACCATCACCAATTTTCTTCCCAGTGAAGATTGCGTAAACACCCTCAACGCGATGAAAGCCCTCGGCGCGGACCATGAGGTTCTGGACGAACTTCCCGGTTACGGTCCCGTGAACCTCCGCATTCACGGCCGCTCAATGAAACTCACCGCGCCGGAAAATCCGATCGACTGCGGAAACTCGGGCACCGGCATGCGTTTGCTCGCCGGCATGCTCGCCGGCCAGCCATTCGAATCCGAATTGTTCGGTGATGCCTCGCTCTCCTCCCGGCCGATGGAGCGCATCACCACGCCGCTCGCAAGCATGGGCGCGAAGATCGAAACTCTCGGCGAAAAACCCGGATGTGCGCCGTTGAAAATCCACCCCGCCACGCTCTCACCCATCGAGTATGAAATGCCCGTCGCCAGCGCCCAAGTGAAAAGCGCTGTCCTGCTCGCCGGCATGTTCGCCGATGGCAAAACCACTGTCATTCAACCCGCCGCTACACGCGACCACACCGAGCGCATGCTCGCCGCCTTCCGCGTTAGCTGCCGCACGGACGGCAACGCAATTTCCATCTATGGCGGCCAGGTTCCGGAAAGCTGTGATTTCATCGTGCCGGGTGACATTTCCAGTGCCGCCTTCTGGCTCGTCGCCGCGGCGGCGATGCCCGGCTCGCGTCTGCTCATCAAAAACGTCGGATTGAATCCAACGCGCACCGCCATTCTCAAGGTCCTTACCCGCATGGGCGCGCGTCTCAACGAAATCGTCGTCGATTCATCCGGCGAACCCATCGGCCATATCGAAGTCCACGGCGCACAACTTCACGGCACGACCATTCTCGAAGAAGAGATTCCCAATCTCATCGATGAAATCCCCGTGCTCGCCGTCGCCGGCGCACTCGCCACCGGCCGTACGATTATCCGCAATGCCTCCGAACTCCGGGTCAAGGAAACCGACCGCATTTCCACCGTGGTCCATAACCTGCGCGAAATGGGCGCCGACATCTATGAATACCAGGATGGCATGGAGATCGAAGGTGGCCAATCATTGCACGGGACGGAACTCGACAGTTTCGGCGATCACCGCATTGCCATGGCATTCGCCATCGCCGGACTTTTCGCCAAAGGCAGCACCTTGATCACCAATACCGAGTGCGTGAACACCTCCTATCCCGGCTTCGCCCATCACCTCGATGCGGTCCTCCACCAGCGCGAACAAACTTCCGACTACGACCTTCCCACCGTCGCCAAAGCATGAACCACTTCGCCATCGCCATCGACGGCCCCGCCGCATCGGGGAAAAGTACGCTCGCCAAAAAACTCGCCGAAAAACTCGGACTCGTAATGGTCAACTCCGGGGCGATGTACCGCGCCGCCACATGGAAAATCCTCTCCGAAGGAATCTCCCCGTCCGATACCGCAGCGGTGCTCGCCTTGCTGGATCGCACCACATTTTCCTGCGGCCGCGATGGCATGCTCTCGACCATCGCCCTAAATGGAAATGTTCCGCCTGATGACGCGCTCCGTAGCCCGGAAGTGAATGCGAATGTTTCCCTCACCGCCGCCATCCCCGAAATCAGAACACTCTTGGTCGATCTCCAGCGCGGTTACCTCGATCACTCCAGTGTTGTTATGGAAGGCCGTGACATTGGCTCCGTCGTGTTTCCCGATACGCCCTACAAAATTTATGTCGATGCCAGTGAGGAAGTCCGCGAAGCCCGCCGCCGCGCCATGGGCGAAACCGATTCCCTCGCCAAACGCGACGCTGCGGACAGCCAGCGCAAAACCGCCCCGCTCGTCGTCGCCGAAGGTGCCGTCGTCCTCGACAACTCGGATCACACCGTCGAGTCCGGCCTCGCCGCGATGCTGGAAATCCTGCGCAAACAAGGACTCGCGTGGGAAAATGAAAAATGATGAATGGGAAATGAAAAATTTCCGCCGCATTCTTCTCCTCTTCATTATTCAATTTTCATTATTCAATATTCAATTTCGATGACCTGGATTTACTGGCTCGGTTGGATCACGTTCGGCTCCGCATTCCGCAGCGTTTTCGGCATGCGCGTGAAGAACCGCGAAAAACTCATCACCGATGGCCCGGTTCTCATCGCCTCGAACCACCAGAGTTTCCTCGATCCCCCGTTGATCGGAAATCTCTATCAGGAAGGCATTTCCTACCTCGCCCGCAAATCGCTGTTCCGTGGGTTCGGTGCATGGTTGTATCCCCGATGGAAGGCAATTCCAGTCGATCAGGACAAGCCGGAAATGGCGAGCCTCAAGACCGTCATCAAACTGCTCAAAGAAGGTGAAAAAGTGCTCATCTTTCCCGAAGGCGCGCGCACCGACGATGGCACCCTGCAGGAAGCCGCACCCGGGATCGGCCTGATTGCCGCCAAGTCTGGCGCTGTCATCCAACCCGTGCGCATCGCCGGTGCGCGCGAGGCCCTACCCCGCGGTTCCGCCCGCATCCGCTTTTCCCGCATCACCGTCACCATCGGCGATCCCATCCGCCTCAGCGCCGAAGAACTCAAAGCTGCAAAAAGTAAAGACGACTACGTCCGCATCACCCAGCGCATCATGGCCGCCATCAAGCAACTCGATGGCCAAGCGTAGCACTTGCTTCCTGCGCCGGGATTTCCACGTGATCGATCAACCTCACTTCGCCATAAAACACCGCCGCCGCAAGCACGGCAGGGCGTTGCAGCGACGCAACCGATTGCAAGGTTTCCGCATCGACAAGTTCCAAGTAGTCGATTCTCGCCAAAGGTGATGCCCCGATCTCCTTTCGTGCAGCTGCGAGGATTCCAACCGGCTCATGCAGATCTGCGGCAGCCGAAAGGGCGCGAAAAATGCGTGGCGCATCGGCGCGTTGTTCCGGGGTAAGACGGATGTTGCGCGAGGACATCGCCAGACCATCCGGCTCGCGCATCGTCGGGCAGGCGATGATTTCCACCGGCACGTCGAGATCGCGCACCATCCGGCGGATCACCGCGAGCTGCTGGAAATCTTTTTTACCGAACACCGCCGCATCACAGCCGGTCAGCAAAAACAACTTCAACACCACTGTGCACACGCCATCGAAGTGCCCCGGCCGGGTCGCACCGCATAACCCGCGCGAGAGCAAATTCTCCGTCACCGTCACCGAGCGGTCCGCATGATACATGGTCCCGGCGTCCGGTGCGAACACCACGTCCACACCGGCCGCACGGCATTTTTCCAAATCGTCGTCAAAAGTCCGCGGATATTTTTGCAGATCTTCCGCCCGGTCGAATTGAATCGGGTTTACAAAAATGGAAACAATCACCGTGCCATCGGCACCGGCGGCTTTCCGCGCGAGTTTCACCAGCTCCATGTGCCCGGCGTGCAGCGCGCCCATCGTCGGCACCAGCACGGTTTTTCCATTCCGCGCGCGCCGCAGTTCCGGTCCCTCACGGACAATTTCCATACGGGCAGCGTGGCTCCGCAGGGCATGTCCGCGCAACTCCCGACTTCACGCACCGCGCAGTCCGTGAAAATGTGCACTCATGGCGTGGCAAACGCTTCCCGAATTCGCCGGTTTCCGCATCGCAGCGCCTACCCAAACAGGCCCGCGGTAGAACCGGACGCGATCCATCCATCTTATTCGCGCTGATATCTTGCGTCTGCCACCCCCCTCGTTTACTGTTAGGTGGACCGCTGCGGAATGCCGGCCCGCAACTAACACAAAGGAAACCAGCCCCATGCTCGGCAAGATCTTGCGATTCTTTCGCGGCGACCCCACCCCCCAACGGCAGGAACGGCCGCTTGAGGATGCGCCCTTGCCCAGACTCGGCCTCGCCCTGTCGTCCGGCGGCGCACGCTCTCTCGCCCACGTCGGCGTCCTTCAGGTCTTGGAGGAAAACGGAATTGAGGTCCACTGCATCGCTGGCTCAAGCATGGGCGCTTATATCGGCGCGTTGTGGGCCGCCGGATTTTCCGGCAAGGCACTCGAAGAACTGGCCGCCGAAATGAATGACCGCCGCCAGCTCTGGAAGCTGGCGGATCCCATCTTTCCGCCAATGAAAGGCCTCTTCCATGGCCTCAAGGCCCGCGCCCACCTCGAACGCTCACTCGGATCACTGCAGTTCGAAGATCTTAAACGTCAGTTGCTGATTGTCGCAGTCGATATCGATACCAAGGAACGTCTCATCCTGCGCCGCGGTTCGATCGTCGATGCCGTCCATGCCTCGTGCGCCATGCCCGGAATCGTCGCTCCGGTGACACTTGATGGCCATCGCTGTGTCGATGGCGGAGTGATCGATCCGCTGCCGGTCGGCGTGTTGCGGAAATATTCAGATGCCGATCGGTTCCTCGCCGTTTCCACTCTTCCGACCTTCCAGGATGTCGAAGAAGGACGTTGCGCGGCGGAATCTGATGACGAACGCGGACTGTTGCGGCGCTTTGGCGGCAGGCTCAACCGCAACATCAACTTCCTCGCCTCGGGCAACATGATCGACACCTTCCGCCAAAGCATCCGCGCCGCGCAGATCCGTCTCGCCCATGAATCCTGCAAACGTGCCGATCTCTGCCTGCATCCCGAGCACTTTTTCGCACCGTGGCACGACTACTCCCGCTTCCGCCGCTTCATCGAGGCTGGCCGCGAAGCGACACTGGAACATCTCGACGACATCCGCGCCCTGCTGCGCCCAGATTTCAAAAACCATGAAAGCCCGTACCTCCAACCAATGGTGGGACACGTCGTCGCGTGACGAACTCCACCAGCATCAGGACGCGTTGCTACAGCGTTTCCTGAGCGACCGCGTCGTTCCTTTCACCGCCTATTATTCAAAGCTCTTCAAGGAGCGCGGGCTTTCCCCGGACGACATCCGCGGGACCGATGACCTCCAGCGTCTCCCTTTCACCTCCAAGGCGGATCTAACCAACCCGCGTGACTTTGTGATCATCCCCGACGAAGAAGCGCTCCGCCATCAATGGCCCACGCTCCGCTACGCGTTGACCCATGGACCCGCGGCCACCAAGCTCGCACTTGAGGAAGAACTGCGTCCGATTTTACTCACCAGCACCACTGGCCGTTCCTCGGCACCGGTTCCTTTCCTCTACACCAAACACGACATCGGCAATCTGGAAACCAGCGGACGCCGGCTCATGGAATTGTGCCAAAGCGATCCATCGTGGCGTCATATCAATGCCTTTCCCTTCGCCCCGCACCTCGCCTTTTGGCAGGCCCACTACGCCGGCACTGGTTTCACCACCTTCATGCTCTCCACCGGCGGAGGAAAATCCATGGGCACTGATGGCAACCTGCGCGTCATTTCCAAGATCGACCCCGATGCGATCATCGCGATGCCGACCTTTCTCTATCATCTCTTCCAACAAGCGGCGGCGGAGAATCTCCGCTGGACCAAACTCAAACGAATCGTCCTCGGCGGCGAAAAAGTTCCTGCCGGAATGCGCCGGAAGCTCCTCTCGTTGTGCGAGCAAATCGGCGCCGACGACGTCGCCATCGTTTCCACCTACGGCTTCACCGAAGCCAAGATGGCGTGGACCGAATGCAAGACGCCCAACGGTGCCGCACCGTCCGGCTATCATCTCTATCCCGACCTCTGCTTCATCGAGGTGATCGATCCCATTACCGGCGAACGGGTTCCCGACGGTCAGCCCGGCGAGATCGTCTGCACCCCGCTCGATGCCCGCGGCACCGTCGTCCTGCGCTACCGCACCGGCGATCTGATCGAAGGCGGCATTACCTATGAACCGTGCCCGCATTGTGGCCGGACCTGCCCGCGGCTGCTTGGAAATATTTCCCGGGTTTCGGACATCCGCGAACTCCAAATCGGCAAACTCAAAGGAACACTCGTCGATTTCAACGCGCTTGAACACCTGCTCGATGACACCGATGGCCTCGGTGCCTGGCAAATCGAACTCCGCAAACGCGACGACGATCCGCTCGAAACCGATCAGGTTTTCGTTCACGCCGTACCGTTGAACGGAAATTCGCCCGAATCATTGCGTCAGGACATCAGCCATCGCTTTGGTCAGAACGTCGAGTTCACACCGAACGACATCATCTTTCACACATGGGACGAAATGCGAAAACTTCAGGGCGTCGGCAAAGAGTTGAAGGAACAAAAAGTCGTTGATCGCCGCCCGAATTCCGAAACCCCATGAACGACCTCTTCGTCATCGCAGGCATCCGCACGCCCTTCTGCCGCATGGGCACCGCCTTCGATTCGCTGGCCGCCGATGACCTCGGCCGCCACGCCACCACCGCGCTGTTGTTACGCACTGGCATCGATCCCGGCGAAATCGATGAAGTCATCATCGGTTGCGTTGCCCAGCCAGCGGAAGCCGCCAACCTCGCGCGCGTCATCGCCCTGCGTTCAGGCATTCCAAAAAAAGTCCCGGCGGTCACCGTCCACCGGAATTGCGCGTCGGGCATGGAAGCCATCACCACTGCTCACCAACGCCTGTGCGCCGGGCAAGGCGAGTTGTTCCTCGTCGGCGGCGCGGAAAGCATGTCGCGCATTCCGTTTTTCTATCCACACGCTACCGCCGCGAAATTCGCAACACTCGGCAAAGCAAAAAGCATCGCTCAAAAAATTGCCGCACTCGCAAACTTCCGGCCGCGCGACTTCAAGCCGCGCATCGGCCTGCAACTCGGACTCACCGATTCCTTCAGTGGTTTGATCATGGGCGATACCGCCGAAATCCTCGCACGTGAATTTCAGATCAGCCGCGAAGCACAAGACCAGTTCGCCGCCAACTCCCATCGCAAAGCCCTCGCCGCGACCGATCAACTGGCCCGCGAAATCGCGCCCGTCCACGTCGGCGGCAAGGCCATCGACCGCGACAACGGCGTGCGCGAGGACTCCACTCCCGAAAAACTCGCCAAGCTCAAACCGATCTTCGACCGCCAAACGGGCACCGTCACCGCCGGCAACAGCTCGCAAATCACCGATGGTGCCGTCTCCCTTCTCGTCGGCAGCGAACGCGCCGCCGCCCGCCTCGGGATCGAACCACTTGGCCGCGTCACCAGCTACGCATACTCCGGCTGCGATCCCGACCGCATGGGCCTCGGACCCGTCCACGCCATCGCCCGCTGCGGCCGCTCGCCCGCTGACGCCGATTTTGTCGAAATCAACGAAGCGTTCGCCGCTCAGGTTCTCGCTGTGCTCGCCGTGTTGCGGGATCCGAGCCGCTGCGGTCTTTCCCTAGCACCGACGGAGATTCCGCCGGAAAAAATCAACCGCCGCGGCGGTGCCATCGCCCTCGGTCATCCCGTCGGTGCCAGCGGCGCGCGTCTGGTTCTCACCGCCCTCGATCAACTTCGCGAAACCGGTGGCAAAACCGCCCTCACCACCCTCTGCGTCGGCGGCGGCCAAGGCGCGGCACTCTGGCTTGAACGTCCATGAATCACTTCCATTTTCAAGTCAGCGGCACTCACGGCGTGCTCACCTTCGATCGCGAAGGTTCATCCGCCAACATCTTCGACGGCCCCGCGCTAGTGGAACTCGGCGAAAAACTCGACGCCCTCTCCGCCCATCCGGGATTAACCGGTCTGATCATCCGCTCCGCAAAATCCTCCATCTTCATCGCCGGTGCCGACCTCAAAGTGCTTTCCTCCGCCCACGGCGATGACTTGCGCGACCTCATCGAACTCGGCCAATCCACGTTTCAGAAAATCGCTCGTCTCCCGTTTCCCACCGTCGCCGCCATCCACGGTGCCTGCGTCGGCGGAGGCTATGAATTGGCTCTCGCCTGCGATTGGCGCATCGCCAGCGACGATCCCGCGACCAAGATCGGCCTGCCCGAAACCTCCCTCGGCATTCTTCCCGCCTGGGGCGGAACCACCCGCCTGCCGCGCCTCATCGGCCTGCCCGCCGCTCTTCCACTCATCCTCGGTGCCAAAATCCTCTCCCCCGGAGCCGCCAAGGCAAAGGGCCTCGTCGATGCCGTGGTGCCCCGCGAAAACCTCGATTCCCACGCGCTCACGTTCCTCGCCCGCGGCAAACGCCACCCAAAGTCATTCGCCCTGCTTCACAACCCTCTTGTCGCCTCGATCATCGCCGCCAAGGCAGGCAAAGAACTGTTAGAGAAAACCCGCGGTCTCTACCCCGCGCCCGCCGCAGCACTCAAAGTCGCCGTGGACTCCTGCCGCGGCCCGGTCGAAGACGGCTTGCAGCGCGAAAAAGACGCCATTCTCCAACTCGTCTCCCGGCCCGAAACCCGCCAGCTCATGCGCCTGTTTTTTCTGCGCGAACGCGCCAAAAAACACCGCCACACCGCCGCCGAACCACGCCCCATCGGCCGTTGCGCGGTCATCGGCGCGGGCGTCATGGGCGCTGGCATCGCCTACTGGCTCAGCACCCGCGGCCACGATGTGATTCTCCGCGATGTGGATGACGCAGCGCTTGCCCGCGGCATGAAAACGATCGCCAGGAACTACGATGAATCCCGTAGTCGCCGCATTCTCACTCCCACCGAGGCCGCCCGCGGACTCGACCGCATCGTCGCATCCGCCGTCCCCGTGCCGTTGAACCACTGCGACCTCGTCATCGAGGCCGCCGTCGAACAACTCGATATCAAACGCAAGGTCTTTGCCGATCTCTCCGCCCGCTCCCGCCCCGATACGATCCTTGCGACCAACACGTCCGCCCTTCCCATCCACGAACTCGCGGCCGTCACCACGCATCCCGACCGCCTCGTCGGCCTGCATTTTTTCAATCCCGTCCACCGCATGCCGTTGGTCGAAGTGGTCCGCACCACCACCACCTCCGATCAAACATTGGCCATCGTCGTCGCCTTTGTCCGCTCGATCGGCAAACTGCCGGTGGTCGTGCGCGATTCGCCCGGCTTTCTCGTCAACCGCATTCTCGTGCCGTACCTGATCCAAGCCGCGCTGATGTTCGAACGCGGCGGCGATCCGCAGGCCATTGATGACGCGATGCTCGACTTCGGCATGCCCATGGGTCCGCTGCGGCTGCTCGATGAAGTCGGCCTCGATGTCGCCGCCCATGTCGCCCGCACCTTGGCCGATGCCTATCCAGCGCGCATGAATATCCCCGACCTGCTTGGCAAACTCGTCGCCAAAGGTCACACCGGACGGAAATCCGGAACCGGCTTCTACATCTACGACGGTCATCGTAATTCACCGAATCCCGACGCCCTCGCGCTGCGTGGAGGAAACGATTCCGCGCCGCCTGACATCGCCCCGCGACTCGCCGCCGCAATGAGCGATGAAGCCCGCCGCTGCCTTGATGAAGGCGTCGCCGAAACCGCCGACGACATCGATCTCGCGATGGTGCTCGGCACCGGCTACGCCCCGTTCCGCGGCGGCCCCCTCCAATACGGAGCTTCCTAACCAATTGCCAACTGCATGTCCGAAAGCCTGATCGACACCACCAAAATGTCCGCCGGACAGCGTGCCGCACTGGAACTCGCCGAGTCGTCGCGCGATACCCGCGAGCTTTCCGGTTTCGCCGCCTCGATCTTCGATGGCTCGCCGGATTTTTCGCTGATCTTTCCCTTTCCCGTCCAGTCTCCTGAAGATCGCGCCACGGGCGACGCCTTCCTCGAAAAGCTGGCCGCGTTTCTGCGCGACCATACCGATCCCGACGCGATCGACCGCGATGGCGAAATCCCCGACAGCGTCTTCGTCGGCCTCTCCGAACTCGGTGCATTCGGCATCAAAATTCCGCGCGAACTCGGCGGCCTCGGCATGTCGCAAACAAACTACTCACGCACCGCGATGTTGTTAGGCGGGCATTGCGGCAACATCACCGCCCTGCTTTCCGCCCATCAATCGATCGGCATCCCACAACCGCTGATCGTCTTTGGCACCGACGCACAAAAGAAAAAATACCTGCCGCAGTGCGCCGGCGGCGCAGTCTCCGCATTCGCCCTGACCGAGACCGAGGTCGGCTCCGATCCCGCCCGTATGAAAACCGCGGCAACACATTCCCCTGATGGCAGCCACTGGATCCTCGACGGTGAAAAAATTTGGTGCACCAACGGCCTCAAGGCGAAACATCTCATCGTCATGGCGCGCACGCCGCTGCCCGACAAGCCGCACGCGATCACTGCCTTTATCGTCGAGATGGATTGGCCGGGCGTGGAAATTGTCAACCGCTGCCGGTTCATGGGACTCAAGGCGCTTTACAACGGCGTGATTCGATTCACCGGCGTCAAAGTGCCGAGCGAAAATATCGTGCTCGGCGAAGGCAAGGGTCTGCGCGTCGCCCTCACCACCCTCAATACCGGCCGCCTCACATTGCCCGCCGCCTGCGTCGGACTGCTCAACCGCTGCCTCGACATCGCCGTGCCGTGGTCGCGCGAGCGCGTCCAATGGGGCCAGGAAATCGGCAAACACGAGGCGATCGCCGGCAAACTCGCCGACCTCGCCGCCGACGCGTTTGCTACGGAATCCCTCGTACTTTACACCTCCGCTCTGGTCGATGCGGACAAACACGCCGACATCCGGCTGGAAGCGGCGATCGCCAAGCTATGGGGCACCGAGGCCGGTTGGCGCGGTGCGGACGCCACCATGCAAATCAAGGGCGGCCGTGGTTATGAAACCGCCGATTCACTGCGCGCGCGCGGCGAGCGTCCGGACCCGATCGAACGCCTGCTGCGCGATTGCCGCATCAATACGATCTTCGAAGGTTCCACCGAGATCATGCACCTGTTCATCGCCCGCGAGGCGCTTGATCCGCACCTCCGCCGCGCCGCCGCCGCGCTCGATTCCCGCCGAACGGCGTCCGAACGGCTGTCCACCGCCCTGCGCGCGGGGATTTTCTACGCCGGTTGGTATCCGCAACGCTGGCTGCCGCGCACCCGCGGAATTCCCACCGATCTCGACCCCGAACTCCGCCGCTGCCTTCGAACCACCGCGCGTCTCAGCCGCAAGCTGGCCCGCACCATCTTTCATTCCATGGCGCGCCATGGCCCGAAGCTCGAGCGCCGCCAGCTCCTGCTCGGCCGCTTGGTCGAAGTCGGCGCGGAATTGTTCGCGATGAGCACCGCCGCCGCCCGGGCACACGCCAATGGCGACGCAGCATCGCACCAAACCGCCCGTTTCATCTGCCACCGCGGCACCCAGCGCGTGGAGGCGCTGTTTCAACAAGCATCCGCTCACCCCGATGCCGAAGCCTATCGTCTGGCACGGAGGTTGTTGGACCATGACAAAAGTGCATCGGATACTGACGAGTAGCCCGATTGGCGCAGGCCCATCAGAGCCGCAGAAAAAAGCCAGCGACCTATCCGATCATACCGGCACCATGAACCCCTCGGCCTTTGCGAGTTTCTTTTGATTGCCATCGAAGGTCAGGAATTCCGTCGCTCCGAGATGAATGGCAGACGCCACATGCAGAATATCAAAACCGCGGTGTCCTCCCTTGACCGTGTGCTTGAAGGCGAGCCTCTCGGCGATTTTATGGACATCTGCCCAATCCACGTTTCCCTGCCGGAACACCCCGGCTGAAATGTTAGCCTGAAGCGTGGACAGTGCGGCTTGTGCAACATCCATGGCATACCCCTGAGTGGCGGCCTGTGAGTGGCGAAAAATCTGGAACTGCACGGATTGGCGAAACTCGTAAAGCAGAAGAGAAGTGCTTAGAACCCGTTTAAAGTTCTTTAAGATTCCCGAATGATCTGATGGGATCAGGCATGAGGCCGCCCGTCATCCGT
>JAZKIZ010000014.1:0-119706 GCA_040384605.1 Verrucomicrobiota bacterium | reverse complement strand
GCCTGATCCCATCAGATCATTCGGGAATCTTAAATAACTTTAAACGGGTTCTAAGGAACGATCAGGGTGACGCACCGAACGCAGCGGAGTTGCCTTTCCAAGCGAACGCCTTAACCCTCCGAACCGCGAATAGAGACGTTGATCTCCATGAAGGCGGCAATAAACAGTTTGGAGCGACGCGTTGGCGAGATTTCTAATTTTCGTTGGAATCCTTGGGTATGCGAGTCGAGATTTTGCCGTCGGAATCAATCACGATGACGAGCGCCTTGGGGACGATCCGATCAGTTGCCGCTGGAGTAGTTATAGATACCGTATCGTCGCCGAGATCGCGAATCGTCAGGGCCTCCTCCTCCCACCTGTAGTCGAGCTGCATTGGTGTAGCACCATATCGACCTTTGCCACTGTTCGGGAGTTCGATTTCGACTCCATTGAATTGGAATCCGTTGCCGCCATTCCAAATGACTGTCCCCCGCTCGCGGCATCCTGCTAGGATCGCGACCAGCAAAAAGAGTGATTGAATCGACATCCTCATTTTCTCCGCGCTTCCCACCAAACGGACGGCGCCAAGTCAGGATTAATCATCATTCGGTGAAGCTCCGAAGAGAAAACCCGACAGGGCGGTGCGTGTAATTGAATGACATATTGATTTTCGATTTTCAGTAGAACATCAAAGGCGAACTATCCGCGATCCGGGTTCGCGCGACGGCTTGATTCGCTCTGGTATTGTTCATTAAGTCCAAAAGTAAATTATAAATCCTACAGCGAACCAAACCGATATCCCTGCCAAGAACAGTCCACTGCAGCGCATGGTTAGGGCTCATTGGGATGGAACTGGTCCCACGCGTTTTCCGAAAGCCAAATGTGAAGCGCGTAAATCGCATCTGTCGCGTGTCGTCCCCAGTGCATCCGGAAGCAAAAAGCCCACTGCCAAAGCGCTCGCGCCGTATGACCAGCCTCGTACTCTACGAGGCCTGAGACTACGTCGTCATAGATGTCGGCGACATCGTCGCTGATGCTGCCGATGATTGGTTCTTCTGGAGGGAGTACGAACGGGTCGAAGACCCGAGCGTAATCCGTGAAAGGCAAGCGCGCAGCAGCACGCTGGTAGACGGCACGCTTCTCATCACCGGATATGCGTTCCGTGTCAGACGCGTCGGCTAGCTCATCACTCCACTCGGGCGGGAGCTGGAGTGCAGCGAAATAAAGCGCGCCAATGCGAATCAGTGCCTTCCGAACCGCGAGTTCACCACTGTCCGTCTCATCGCGTGCCCAGGCGCGGAAATGCACGGCTTCTGCGGCGAATTGACCAACGGCGTCGCTTGTAGTGGCGGACATGAGACTTAGTTCAACAATGGCAACCGACCAGCGACGATCCGCGGTGCCTTGTCGGCGACGTTGGGGAAGTCATCGCAGTAGAATCTCTCCCGTTAGGCGACATTCGTTGCATGAGTTAGGCGCAAACTACGGAGAGCTAAATGGGTGGATGCGTATGCGAGAAGCCAAACGGGAATCGCAACCGCAGTCCAAATAAGGCGAAGCTGCCAAAGCGATGCGTCGCCGATGAGATAGCCGCGGGGGCCATGCAAGGTCTGATCGAGAACCCATGGTCCGAATGGAATGAATGGAAGCCAGTCCACAACGCGATCCATGCTGACGTAGAGCTTGCCGTATGTGGCAGCGAGAAACGCGTAGTGGCCGAGGCAGCCCCAAATAAGGAGGAATGCGTTGAACACGAAATACGCTGAAACGAGCTGCCCCCATGAAGCCGACGTGAGGCGACGCGCGATCGGAAAGAAGAATAACGCGACGATGAGAGCTCCGACGGCTTGAAAGGAACCACCGACGAGCAAATAGATAAATGACTCTCGAGAGAAAGATTCCATCAGGTTACATTACACGGGACGCGTGCTCAGTCGCAGAACGATGAGCGCATCCGCGGCGGGATGGAAGCTCGGATTCACTTTGACGGCTTGTCGCGCGTTCCTTGATTGAAGGAAATTTTAGGCGGCGGAAATCGCGCGTTGCCTGGTGTTCGATGAGCTTGGCACACCCGGGGCAGCGTGGATTTCCCGGGCAACCAACTTCGCCGTTCGCTCCTTGTGGTTGGCAGCCAAATGCATTGCCAGCCACGGCACGGCCGCGAAGCCGATGGCGATCAAAATTTTCCGCGACATCACGTTTTACTTCGCGGCAGCGATCACGGCTTCCTTGGTCATGCCGAGTTCTTTCATCACGACATTGCCGGGAGCGCTGAGGCCAAACCGATCGATGCCAAGAACCTTACCCTCGGTGCCGACGTATTTCCACCACAGCCCGGTGACGCCGGCTTCGATGGCAATGCGTTTGGTGCAGGACTTCGGCAGCACGCTTTCGCGGTAGTCGGCGCTTTGGCGATCGAAGATCTCAAAACACGGCATCGAAACGACGCGCGTGCCGGTGCCGAGTTCGGCCGCAGCGGCGATGACGTGTTGCAGTTCGGAACCGCTGGCGAGCAGGATGGTTTCCAAATTCCCGGCTTCTTTCTTCGCGATGTAGCCGCCCTTGAGCACACCGTCGCGTCGTTCTTCGACGGAAAGTTCGTTCATGAGCGGAATCGCCTGGCGGGTGAGGCTCAAAACGGTGGGCCCATCGGTGCGTTGCATCGCAGCGATGAAGGCACCCGCGGTTTCTTCGGCATCGCCGGGGCGGATGACGTCGAGATTCGGAATCACGCGCAGACCGGAAACGGTTTCCACCGGCTGGTGGGTCGGGCCGTCTTCGCCGACGCCGACGGAGTCGTGGGTGAAAATGAAGGTCGTCGGGATGCCGGAAAGCGCGGCGAGGCGGATGGCCGGTCGCATGTAATCAGCGAAGACGAGGAACGTGGCGCCGCTCGGGCGGAAGATGCCGTCATAGGCGATGCCGTTGCAGATCGCGCCCATGCCATGCTCGCGGATGCCGAACCAAATGTTGCGGCCGAGTGGATTGCCCGGGCCGTAATCGCCGCCATCCTTGATGTAGTTTTTCGTAGAGCCGTACAGGTCCGCGCTGCCGGTGATGACCTGCGGATACACTTTGGCGATGGCGTTAAGCACGGTGCCACCGGCGGAGCGGGTGGCGTCCTTGTAATCTTGGGGAAACGCGGGGATCGCCTTGGTGAGACCGGCCGGCACCTTGTCGGCGACGCCATCTTCAAGCTCGGTGGCGAGTTCCGGATTCGCTTTGGCCCAGGCATCGTAGGTTTTTTGCCATTGGGAAAACTCCTTGGCACGGGCGGATTTTTTCTCCGCGAAAAACGCGCGGGTTTCATCCGAGACGTAGAAATGTTGGCCGACGGGAAGACCGAGGCCGATGCGGGCTTGCTCGGAAAATTTCGCGCCGCCTTCGCCATGGCCTTTCGCGGTGCCGGAAACTTCGGGGATGCCCCGCGCGATCAAGGTTTTTGCGATGATGACTTTCGGCCGGCCGTTGTCGTCGGCCTTGGCTTTGGCCAGCGCTTCGGCAAACGCGTTCATGTCGTGGCCGTCGATGACGACCGCATCCCACTGCTGGGAATGAAAATACCCGACGGCGTTTTCGCTTTGCGTGATTGCCGCCATCGCGTCGAGCGTCACGTCATTGGAGTCATAGATGAGGATCAGGTTGTCCAGGGAGTTGTGGCCGGCGAAGGCGATCGCTTCCTTGGCGACGCCTTCCTGCAGGCAGCCGTCGCCATGCAACGCGATGACGTGGTGATCGAAGATCGTATGGTCGCCGGTGTTGAACCGTGCGGCGGCACGCTTGCCGGAAAGCGCGTAGCCGACGGCATTCCCGACGCCCTGGCCAAGCGGACCGGTCGTCGCTTCCACGCCGGTGGTTTCAAAGCACTCGGGATGCCCCGGCGTGGCCGAGTGCAGTTGGCGGAAGTTCACCAGCTCCTCCATTGGCAGGTCGTATCCGGAAAGATGCAGCCAACTGTAGAGAAACATCGAGCCGTGGCCAGCGGAGAGGATGAAACGATCGCGGTTCAGCCACTTCGGCGCGTCGGGGTTGAAACGAAGTCCATTGCTGAAAAGCACGGCGCCGATTTCCGCGCAGCCGAGCGGCAGACCGAGGTGGCCGGAATTGCACTTGTGCACGGCATCGATCGCGAGGCCTCGGGCTTCATTGGCGGCTTGGGCGAGAAGATCGTTGCTTGGTTGCGCGAGAAGGGATGCGGTCATGTTTTTTGGGAAATTCGCGGGAGACTACTGGTCATGGGCTTTTTGACAAGCGGCATTCGGGGAAACGGCAAATCCCCCGGCGCGAATCAACTTGCCGGGTAGTCGTGGCCGCGTAGCTTGCGGCAGTTTCCTGAACCATGTCGACTTTCCTGCACGCCGCGCTCCTGGTCCTGGTGATCATCACGTGTTTCAACGTCATTATTTTCGTCCACGAGCTCGGGCATTTCCTCGCCGCCCGCTGGCGCGGCTTGAAGGTGGAAAAATTCTACATTTGGTTCGGCAAGCCGTTATGGAAGAAGAAAATCAACGGCGTGGAATACGGCCTCGGCAGCCTGCCGTTCGGCGGTTACGTCGCGTTGCCGCAGATGGCGCCGATGGAGGCCATCGAAGGACGTTCGGACGCTTCCGAACCGCTGCCGCCGATCTCCGCACTGGATAAAATCATCGTCGCGTTTGCCGGGCCGTTGTTCTCGATGCTGCTCGCGCTCGCCGCGGCGCTCGTTGTCTGGCAAGTCGGCAAGCCGAAGGATTTCGTCGCCACCAACCAGATCGGCTACGTGGAAAAAGGTGGCCCGGCGGCAAAGGCCGGCCTGCTCCCGGGTGATCGGATCATTGCCATCAATGGCGAGAAAGTGAATGGATTCGGCGGATCGCTGGATTCCATCGCGGAACGCATCATCCTCAGCCGGGGCAACGAGCTGCGGTTTTTGATCGAGCGTCCGGGCATTCCCGATCGCATGGAAATCACCACCGGCTTCGAAACCGAGAAAACGCAGTGGTGGCAACGCCGGGCCCTGCGCCAGATCGGCATCGATCCTGCCGGCACCGCCACCATTGAGAAAGTCTTTCCGCACAGTCCGGCCGCCGAAGCGGGAATCAAAGCCGGCGACCGCATTGTTTCGATCGACGACACCCCACTGTTCAGTCCAGCTCAGTTTCATTTGCGGTTACAGGAAACCAACGGGAAGCCGGTGAACCTCCGCGTGCAGTCGCCGGGCGGTGCGACGCGGGAAGTCGTCATCACCCCGGAAGTGCCGGAAAGCCCGGCTGGCGAGAAACCGATGGCCGGTTTCCTGTGGGGGGACACGGTCGATTTGGACACGCGCATCGTTCATCCGGGACCATTCGAACAAGTCGGCGACAGTCTGGAAATGATGTGGGTGACCATCACCAGCGTCATTTCACCGCAATCGAGCATTGGAATTGACCATCTTTCGGGGCCGGTGGGCATCGCCCAGCTGCAATGGCTGCTGCTCCAGACGGAAGATGGCTGGCGGCGGCTGCTTTCCTTCTTCGTGCTCTTCAACGTCAACCTTGCGGTTTTGAACATGCTGCCGTTTCCGGTTCTCGATGGCGGCCACATCACGCTCGCGGTGCTGGAAAAACTCGCGGGTCGGCCGGTGAAGGCGAAACCACTCGAAATCATCCAGACCGCTTGCGCCTTGTTGCTCATCGGCCTGATGTTGTTCGTCACCAGCAAGGACGTTGGCGATCTGTTTGGGAGAGGCGGCAAGGAACCCCCCGATCCGGTGTTTTCCAAAGGTTGAACGGGCGGACACTCGGGGCTTGCCCCCGGTCGATGGTCCGGCGGATTCTCGCAACGCTGCATTTGAAATCGTTCGCCCCCTACTACAAACACCTGAAGGCCGTGAAAGGCCCGTTCGCGGCAGGCGTCGCCGCGGGCCTGATTTACGCCGCCGCCAGCGGTGCGGGCGTGCCGCTGATGATCGACGTGGTGTTTCCGATCCTTTTCCACTCTGACGCGCAGGGCTCATGGTATGTCGAATGGATGCAAGCGCGGCTGGCTGGCATCTCGCGCGAGCAGTTGCTGCTGATCGCCTGCCTGTGGATTCCCGCGGTATTTTTGATCCGCGGCGCTGCCGCCTACGCAAATGCATACCTGATCCAATACACCGGCAGGCAAGTGCTGGAATCGATCCGCATGGATTTGTTCATTCATCTCCAGCGCCTGCCGCTTGCGTTTTTCAAGCGCAACCGCGCGGGCGACCTCCTTGCCCGCCTGATGCAGGACGCCGATGTGGTCCGGCAAGTGATCGCGCAGGGTTCGAGCGATCTCATCAAGCAACCGGCGACCCTGCTTTTTGCCATCGGCTTTCTCATCTACAAGTCCGTCACCCAGCACAGTTTTTTCATTTCCGTCATCGCCCTCGCTTCCGTGCCGTTGTGCGTGATGGTGATCCGGATCACCGGCAAACGCCTTGCAGCGCGCGCCCGCAGGCTTCAGGAACATGGTGGCGAAGTCAGTGCGACGCTCACAGAGAGCTTGCAATCGCCGCTGGAAATCCGCGCGTACAATCTGGAAGACCGCCAGATCGAGCGCTTCCGCAGCCATGTGCATGAACTTTTCCGGCTGTCCATGAAGGTGGTGAAGTACCGGCAAGCCATTTCACCTTCCATCGAAGTCGTCGCCGCGGTGGGCTTTGCCCTGGCCCTTTTCTTCGGTGTGCGCTCGGGCATGAGTCAGGAGGATTTCCTCTCCCTCGGCGCCGCCTTGTTCATGGCATACGAGCCGATCAAAAAACTTGGCCTCCTCAATTCGTTGTTCCGCCAGGGAGAATCCGCGGTCCACCGCATGGAATTCATCCTGCACGAGCCGGATGACATGCCCGACGCCTTGGCACCGCGGCCATTCGTAAAACCGCGCGAATCGATCCGCTTCGACCATGTTTCCTTTGCTTACGATTCCGAACCCGTCCTCGCCGACGTGACTCTGGAAATCGCGGCCGGCTCCGTGGTCGCGCTGATCGGGCCGAGCGGTGCGGGCAAATCGACCTTCGCCAGCTTGATCCCGCGGTTTTACGATCCGACAGCCGGACGCATCCTCATCGACGGCACCGACGTGCGCGATTTCACGAAATCCGCACTTCGCCTGCACATTGCCGTGGTCCCGCAAATGCCCACGCTTTTTTCCGGAACCATCGCCGAGAACATCCGCATCGGCCGGGAAAACGCCAGCGATGAGGACATCATCCGCGCGGCGCAACGCGCCAACGCCGACAACTTCATCCGTGCACTTCCGCTCGGTTACGCGACGCCGGTGGGCGAGCGCGGCGACCAGCTTTCCGGCGGCCAGCGCCAGCGCATCGCCATTGCCCGTGCATTCCTGCGCGACGCCCCGATTCTCATCCTCGACGAAGCCACCAGTGCGCTTGATTCCGAAAGCGAGCAGATGGTCCAGCAAGCACTCGCCGATCTGGTCAAGGGCCGCACGACGTTCATCATTGCCCACCGGTTCAGCACCATCACCATTGCCGGGCGGATTCTGGTTTTTGAAAACGGCCGCGTCACCGGCGATGGCAGCCACGCCGAACTCGCGGCGGCGGGCCACCCCGTCTATCAAGCAATGCAACACGGCCAAGTAATCGGCTGACCCGGATTTCCAAAATGCCCCCACCACAAAAAGGATTCAAAATCATCAACCACCGGGACGTGCAGTACCGCTGGATTCTCCGCAACGCCACCGGCGTAAACCAGCTTCTCGTCACCGCCGCGGAAACGGTGGACGGCCAGCAGCTTCTCGTCGATTTGCCGCGCATTGTTTCCTATCAGCGCGTCACCGAGGCGATCGACCACGCGAATTCCCACGGTTGGACGCCGATGGTAAAAGCGCCGCCGCTCCATTTTCGCTACGCGAAAGGCAGCTATCAGGCCGGGGAGTAAAGCGCGCCGCGCGGGCGCACTCAGAGAAACGATTTGCCGTAGAAGGGCCATCTTGGCCCGCCGCGAACAGAGCGGGGCTGGAAGCCCCTTCTACCCATCTCCGGCGTAAAGTTGCCGCCGCGCGGACCGGCTCAGAGAAATGATTTGCTGCTGAGGTCGGCGTATTTTCCCGCATTGGCAAGGAGTTCATCGTGGGTTCCCTCTTCGATGACGCGGCCGTTTTCCAACACATAGATGCGGTCCGCATTGCGGATGGTGGACAGGCGGTGGGCGATGACAAACGCGGTGCGGTCCTGCATGAGCCGATCGAGCGCGGCCTGGATCTGGCGCTCGGTTTCGCTGTCCACCGAGGCGGTGGCTTCGTCGAGAAGCAGGATCGGCGCGTTTTTGAGCAGCGCACGGGCGATGGAAAGCCGTTGTTTTTCGCCGCCGGAAAGTTTGACGCCGCGTTCACCGACGTTGGTATCAAGGCCGCGCGGGAGCTCGCGGATGAAAGAACCGGCGTGGGCGGCATCCAGCGCGTTCCACATTTCCGCCTCGGTGGCATCGCGGCGGGCAAGCGTGAGATTTTCGCGCACGGTCCCGTTGAACAGAAACGGCTCTTGGGTCACGTAACCCAGATTTTCGCGCAGCGAGCGCTTCGACAAAGTGACAATATCGATGCCATCGATGGTGATGTTTCCCGAGTCGCGCTCGTAAAACCGCGTGAGCAAGGACAGGACCGTGGATTTTCCCGCCCCGGTGGAACCAACCAACGCAATCGTCTGGCCGGGTTTCGCCTCGAGCGTTACGCCGCGCAGCGTGGGCGCGTCGCCATAGGAAAAGGAAACATTCTGGAAGCGAACGTGAGCATCGATTTTTTCCGGCAACGAATCGCCCTCCGCGGCGTGGCGTTCCTCCTCGGAATCGAGAATTTCAAAAACGCGGTCGGCGGCGGCGCGGCCGGAGAGAATCATCTGGTTGAGACCATTGAGACGGTCGATCGGTTCGTAAAACAGACTGACAAGTAGGATGAATTGCGCGAACTCGGCCATTTTCTCAACGAGCAATTGCGGGTCCATCCGGGCGGACATGAGTTCCTGCCCGCCCAAGGCGAGAACGAGGACGTAGCCCATCATTCGCACAAAAGAAATCGAGGGTGAGTAAATCGCCCACCATTTCATCATGCGCAGCGTGGTCCCGCGCAGGAAATCCGAGGAACGGTTGAACCGCGCATGCTCGGCTTCCTCGGCGGCGTACGATTTGATTTGGCGGATGCCGGAGATGTTGTCGTGGAGGATGGCATTGAGATCCGAAGCCGCGTCGCGCTGGTTCCGGTAACGATCCCGTCCGCAGGTGGAATAAATCCACGCGCCGATCGCCAGCAACGGCACCGGCAGCGTCGCCCACGCACCGATTTTCGGGTTCAGCAAAAACAGGTAAACGCCGACACCGAGGACTTGCAGCAGCGCCACGAGTCCTTGTTCGATGCCATCGATGAGGACGCGCTCCATATTGGTCACGTCCTCGACGACCCGCGTCATCACGTCGCCGGTGCGGCGGCTATCGAACCAGCGAACCGGCAACCGCTGGATCTTTCCATACAAGTCGGAGCGGATGTCATAGATGACTTTTTGCTCAAAAACATTGTTCACGAAAATGCGCACGCAGTTCAGCAAGTCCTTGATCAGGAACCCGCCAGCCGCCGCGGCGATCCACCACCAGAACTCGCCATGGCGTTCCGGGTTCGGCAAAATGTCGCGCACGATGTGGCCGGTGATCTTCGGGAAAATGAACACCGCCGCCGTCATTCCGATCGCGCAAGCCAACTGGCCGGTGGCCAGCGCGGGATAGTGGCGCAAATAGGAAAAAACGCGAGTGATCGATTTCATGCCGGACAAATTCAGAGACGGGCCGCGAGGCGGAAACAAAGTCAACGAAAACCTTGCATGCAAGTCCGCGAACTTTGGGATTGCCGTGTCCGCGTCCGGCTCCCTAGTTTCCCCGTTAATCGAACCGTAACGTTCAAAAACCACACCCCATGGCAAATATTCTCGGAGTCATCACCGCCATCGTCCTTGCGCTCGCCGCCTTTGTGGCGATGAAAAACAAGGAGCGCTACCAAGCGGAGATCGACAATCGCAAGGCCGAGGAGGAGAAGCTCAGGAAAACCGAACGGCGGCTCGATATCGCGACCAAGGACAAGGACAAGACCATTGGCGAGCGTAAGGCGGTCGAGGAAGAAATCGTTGTCGCAACCCGCGAAAAAGAAACGCTGGAGCGCACCAACTCCGACCTGAAAAGCCAGAGTGAGGCCAAGGGCGCCAAGATCAGCGAAAACACCGCCCAACTCGACGAAATCCGCGACAAAACCGCCAAGTTCGGCGACATCAAGGATCTCGCCTCGAAAATGAAAGTGACCAACGATGAAATCAACGCCCTCAAGGTGTCCATCGACGAGTCGCAGTCCAAGCTCAACAACCTCACCGCCCAGACCAAGGCAACCGAGGAATCTTCCGATGCGTTGCAAGACAAGCTAACGCTGCTCACCAGCGGACGCTCGCTGCCGACGCTGCGCACCACCATCCGCTCGATTTATCCGGCGTGGGGCTTTGTCACCCTCGGCGCTGGCAACAATGCCGGTGTGGTCACCAACTCCACCCTGAACGTCGTGCGCGACGGCCAAACCATTGCCAAACTCGTTGTTACCGCCGTGGAAAGCACCCGGGCATCCGCAAACATCGTACCGGACTCGCTCGCACCCGATACCACCCTGATGGTCGGCGACCGTGTCGCGGCACCCGAACCATCCGCGCCCAAGCCGGAAGCGCCAGTACCTGCTCCCGCTCCTACGCCCGCTCCCGAGAAATCCGCCTCGCCGGACGATCCATTCGCCGCGCCAGCCTCTCCTGCGGCTCCGGCCTCATCCGATCCATTTGGCAACTGAGTTTTCCAAGCGATATTTTCCCGTCAGCAAACCCTTATGAAATCCATTCTTTACGTCGTCGCCATCCTCGCCATCGGTGGCGCCTGCTGGTTCACGAACGTTCATAAAGCCAAGTTCGCCGAACAGCAGACGACCCGTCTCGAAACCATCAAATTGGAAAAGGAAACGGCGGAACGGGCAAAAGCGGAGGAAACCATCCGCGATAGCGAGAAGAACATCCTCGCCACCAAGACCGGGGAGCGCAACGTCCTGCAGGAACAAATCTCGGGCCTAGAGGACGTCAGCGCCTCCCTGAAGCGCGATGTCGCTGCCAAAGACGAGCAGATCAAGGAACAATCCGCCCAGTTTGCGGCCCTCAATGCGGCGATGGAGGAGCTCAACAAGATTCTCGCCGAACTGGGTGGTGGCGTGACCATCGACAATCTTCCCGCCAAAATCGAGGAAGTGAACAACGACCTGAAGGCGAAGCAAAACAAGCTTGAGGAAACCAACACGCTCATCACCTCCGCGGAAAAAGCCCTCGCCAGCGCCCGCGGGGAAGAGGACCGCTTGCACAAACGCCTCGGCGAGCGCAGTTCGCGGATCTCACGAAACGCCATGGAATCCGTCATCACCGCCGTCAATCAGGACTGGGGGTTCATTGTCATCGGCGCGGGTTCGAATTCCGGCTTCACTCCACAAACCTCGCTTCTTGTCGAACGCGACGGCCGGTTGATCGGCAAAGTGAAACCATCCGCCATCGAGCCAACCCAAACGATTGCGGAAATCGATTTTGACAGCCTCGCGCCCGGCGTGCGGCTCCAGCCAGGGGACAAAGTCATCCTGCAAACGCCAATCGCAAATTGAAGGCCTCCCATCCAGTTTCACTCCGCCGCTTGCAAAGCCGCGGAGTTTTTTTATCCTCCACCTCATGAGAACGACTCTTTTCCCCGCATTTGCCGCAGCCATCACACTGCTCGCATCCTGCGCCACCCAGGAGGAACTCGCCGAGCGCCGCAAACCCGTGCCGCCAAATACGGAGACCAGCAAAATCCCCTGGAACCAGCCAATCGGCGGCCAGGGCATGGGTCAAATGGGCATGATGATGCAAAACCAGCACCGGCGTTGATGCCAGCCGCGCACCAACGCGCCGCCTTCCTTTTTCCAACCCGCTCCGAACTCAATCGTGGGATTCATCGACGCATTCAAACGCTGGCGGCTCGCCCAACAAGGCCTGTCATCCGGTAAAAAACGCCGCGTGCAGTCCGCCAATCCGTTCCTCAGCGCGATTGAAGACAGCATCTGGGTCAAGCTGGCTCTCTACGCGTTTTTCATCGTCGCCACCGCCTTCATTCTCTTCGTTTCCGACAAGGGTGCTGTCTTCGCCGACGACCCATTCAAAGCGGCGGCGTATGGCATGATCCTCGCGACCACCGCAGTGGTCATGTTCCACATCACCCTGCAATCCTCGTGCCGCAGCAACAGCCGCGCGATTCTCGTACTCGGGGCGTTGTTCGGCCACCTGATGGTGGTCCGGCTGATCATGGGCTTGGTCAACGCCAACCACATTCCGGAAATCCATCGCTTTTTCTTCGTGCCGTACGCCTTGGCCCCGATGCTTCTCGGAATCCTCCTCGGCAGGCCGGTTGGCGCTTTTTCCGCGGTCTATCTTTCGCTTGTTGGCAGCGTGCTCAATCCGCGCATTGATGCGCTGGCCTACATGGTTTTCAGCCTCGCCTGTGGCATCACGGCCGTGATCGCCGCCGATCAAGTCCGCAAACGCGGCCAGCTCCTGCGCGCCGGACTTTACACCGGCATCGTTGCCGTAGTCATCGGCCTGCTGCTCGGCCGCATCGATGTGGCTTCCTTGTTCGGTTCGGATCCCATCGGTCAGTTCCAACAAATTGGGACCGGCTGCCTCGCCGCAGTCGGCACTGCGGTTTTCACTGCCCTGTTGATCAGCGGCTTCCTGCCGTTTTTCGAGGGTGCCTTCCGCGTCACCACCAATATCAGTTGGCTGGAGCTCTCCGACCTCAATCACAAGCTGCTTCGCCAGATGCAGATGGAAGCGCCGGGAACATTCCACCACAGCCTCATCGTTGCGGCACTGGCGGAAGCCGCCGCGGAATCCATCGGCGCCAATGCCCAGTTATGCCGGGTTTGTTCCTATTTTCACGACATCGGCAAACTGAAGAAACCCGGTTATTTCATCGAGAACCAACACGGCGAAGTTGAAAACCCCCACGACACGCTGACGCCGACAATGAGTGCGTTGATCATCATCGCCCACGTTAAGGACGGCTTGGATCTCGCCATCAAACACAAGCTCAACCCCCGCATCATTGATGTGATCCGCGAGCATCATGGCGATTCCCTCGTCGCTTATTTTTACCGCCGCGCCCAAGAGCAGAAAAAAGAAGACCTGGAAAAAGTGGACCGCAAACTCGAAAATCCCGAGGATTTGCCGGCCATTGATGAAAAGAATTTCCGTTATCCCGGCCCTCGCCCAAGCACCCGCGAAAGCGGCATCATCGCGCTGGCGGACACGATTGAAAGCGCCTCACGCACGCTGACCAAGCCCACACCCGCACGCATCCGCGCCCTTGTCGAGGATCTCACCCGCGCCAAAATCCACGATGGCCAGCTCGACAATTGTCCGCTCACGCTCAAGGAACTCACCGCCGCGAAGGAAAGCTTCACCAAGACGCTGCGCGGCATGTTGCACTCCCGCGTCAGTTACCCGAAAGACGACGACAAGAGCACCATCAGCGGGTCGCGGCGCAGCCAGATTGACCAGGAATCCTCACAAATCGGCCGCGTGATTCCCATGCCCAAACGGGCTTGAACCTTTATCTCCGCCATGGCGCTCGAAATCATCGTCGGCAATCATCAGGACGCCATCGCCATCCCTGAGGGCTGGTTGACTGCTTTTGAAGACATCGGCAGTGACGCCGCCCGCTTGGCGCTCCGCCATTGCGCACGCGAAGGCGACTCGCCTCTCCAGCACCTTGGCACGCTGGAAGTTGCCTTCGTGGACGATGAAACGAGCGACCGCGTCCACCGGGATTTCATGAACATCCCGGGCTGCACCGATGTCATCACATTCCATCACGGCGAAATCGTCATCGGTGCCCAGGTCGCCGAGCGCCAGGCCCGCGAATACGGCGAACCCTACGCCCGCGAATTGTTGCGTTACTTCGTCCACGGTCTGCTTCACCTCGCAGGTCACGAGGACGACAACGATGCCGTGCGCACCGCCATGGAAGCGGCTCAAGAGGAAATCGTCACCGCGTTGTGGACCGATGAATTCCGCGACCGGCTTGCGGTGTAGCTTTTTTCCCGATGAAGAGATATCGGAAGCTGCTCATCGTCGCTCTGATTACCATTGGATGTCTGCTGGCCATTCGGATTGGTGCTCACCGAATCGATGCAAACCGCCGGCAACGACAGGCGCATTTTTTCGCGATCCATTACATGTGCCGAGTTGCCAAGATGGAAGAGGGCCGTGCCGCCCGCGATCTCCACGAAGTTTTCCGCATCGCAATGGGCGATGAATCCGGGACAATTCTTCGCACCAATATCGAACCATTTCCTGAGGGACTTCATTATCAGGCTTCCGGAAAATCATTCATTCTCGCCGAACCCCGGCCACGGTGGATTTCCTTGTTCCGCAAAGACCGGCTGATTGCGACCGACTCAAAACTACCATCTTGGGAACGTTCACGAGAACTCGCGCCGAAATCCAAACCATGACGTCAGCCATCCGCCACTCCGCCTGCCGCTGGTGTTATCCTGAGGTTTCGCTGGAAGAACTTTGTCGCGAGGGAGAACGCATCGGTCTTTCCGCCATCGATCTCGTCACACCCGGCGAAATCCCGGTCCTGAAACAACACGGCCTTGAATGCGCGATCGTCACGTTTCCCACCGGCATAACCCCGGCTGGCGAAACCGTCGGCGGCATCGAACGCGCCTTCAATCGCATCGATCACCACGACACTCTCGCGGCGGTTTACGAGCCATGGATGCAAGCCGCCGCGGCCGCCGGTACGGACAAAGTCATCGTGTTTTCCGGCAACCGCGATGGGCTTTCCGACGAAGCGGGTCTCGAAAACTGCGCCGCCGGGCTGCGCCGTCTGTTGCCGCTTGCCGAAAAACTCGGCATCACGCTGGTGATGGAGTTGCTCAACAGCAAAATCGATCATCCCGCTTACATGTGCGATCACACTGCCTGGGGCGTGGAACTTTGCGAGCGTCTCGGCAGTCCGAATTTCGGCCTGCTTTATGACATTTATCATATGCAGGTCATGGAAGGTGATGTCATCCGCACAATCCGGGAAAACCATCGCCACATCGTTCATTATCACACCGGCGGAGTGCCGGGACGCAATGAGATCGATGAATCGCAGGAACTGAATTATCCCGCCATCATGAGTGCCATTGCGGACACCGGTTACTGCGGCTTCATCGGCCAGGAGTTTTTGCCCACCGGAAACGATCCCCTCTCCTGCCTGCGCCGTGCGGTGGAAATTTGCTCCGTCTGAGAATGGATGCGGAAAACATCATCGCCAGGATTTCCGCCCATGCGCCAATGACCGCACCGGCGATTTTTTATCCCGGCGGCAGCATGACCTATGGCCACCTCATGGAACTCGCGGAGAGAACCGCCCGCTGGCTGTGCGTGCGTCCCGGTTTCCCTGGCACCGGCGGCCGCATCGGCCTCGCCTGCCCGAACGGTCCCCGCTATATCGTACTCGCACTCGGCATCCTCGCTTCCGGCGCGTGTCTGGTGCCCATCGCCGAAGAACTCACAAAACCCGAACGCGACGATCTCGCCGCGCGAACGTTTCTCGACGCGGTTCTCACCGATTGCACCGATGATCCTGCGGCTTCGCTTGCCGCGGAAAATTGGTGTCCGATGAATCATCCGCCGTTTCCGCAGGAACAGGAATTCCGCGCCTTGTCTCCTGCCTTCGTTCGTTTCAGCTCGGGCACAACCGGAGTGAGCAAGGGCGTCGTGCTCAGCCATCATTCGCTGGCAGAACGTGTCATCGCCGCCAACGAAGCGTTGCGGATCGGTGAAAGCGACCGGGTTCTCTGGCTGCTACCGATGGCACATCACTTCGCCGTTTCCATCATTCTCTACCTGTTTCACGGCGCGGCCACGGTGCTGCCGGCATCCACCCTCGCTGTTGATGTTCTTGCGTCCGCCCGCGCCACCGATGCCACGGTGATTTACGCATCGCCCTTCCACCATGCGCTGCTCGCCGCGGATCATTCCGGCCAACCATGGCCATCTCTGCGCCTCGCTATTTCCACGGCCGCCGCGCTAACCGAAGAAACGGCCGGGAAATTTCATGAACGCTTCGATGTGCCGCTGGTCCAGGGCCTCGGCATCATCGAAGTCGGTTTGCCGGTCCTGAACCATCGCGAACCCCTCGCTCATCCCACCGCGATCGGGAACCCGCTGCCTGCTTACGAGGTTGCGCTACGCGGCGGAGCGTCCGCAAACGAGGGCGAACTTCACATCCGTGGACCGGGAATGTTCGACGCCTATTTTTCACCGTGGAAAACCCGCGCCGAAGCATCCCCGGACGGATGGTTTTCCACCGGCGATATTGCGTCCCGTCTGCCCGACGGCCGCCTGATCCTGCGCGGCCGCAACAAATCCGTGATCAACGTCAACGGCATGAAAGTATTTCCCGAGGAAGTCGAACACGTGCTCAACGGACATCCCGCCGTCGCCGCAAGCATGGTAATCGCCACGCCGCATGCCGTGTTTGGCGCGGTGCTCGAAGCCCGGATCGTCGCCGCGGATTCCGCCGCGCTGCCGGCAAAAAAAGATCTCGTCGCCCGGTGCCACCAAGCACTTTCCGCCTACAAGATTCCCGCCCGTTTCCGGTTCGTCGATGAGCTGCCGCGCACGGCGAACGGCAAGCTGCTCCGCACGTCTTGAGCGCTCTCAAATTCCCTTGTCATGAGCAGGGATCTGCGGAGAGTCGATCCGATTCATCCAACCGAACAATCTATGATTCCATCTGTTCTGCACAAACTCCTCGCCAAGGCGGTGGTTCTCGCTTCCCTCACCTGCCTGCCGCTGGCGGCTGCTGAACTCAAATTCGACGGAGAAAAAATCGACACCTGGCAGGGCCACCGGCGCCACGTCTTCACCGTCGCCGGCAAGCAAGCGTGGGTGGTCGAACCGAAAAATCCCCTCCCCGGCGAACTTTGGACCTGGGTCACGGAGTTTCCCGATGCATTCACTCCCCGCACCGGCGTGCCAAAACTCCTCGAACAAGGCATCTACCACGCTCATATCAGCGACTACAACCGCCTTGGAAACCCTGACCAACTCAAGGTCATGGACGAGTTTTACAAGCTCATGCAAGAAAAGGGATTCGCGAAAAAACCGGTGCTCATCGGGCTATCGCGCGGATGTTTCATGGCCTACCGCTGGGCATCGGAAAATCCAACCAAAGTAGCGGGAATCTATGCGGATGCCGGGGTGTGTGATTTGAAAAGCTGGCCGGGCGGATTCGGGAAAGGCCGCGGCAGTAAAATCGATTGGGAAAGCGCGAAAGAACTCTACGGCTGGAAAAACGACGAAGAAGGGAAAGCCTGGGCCGGAAACGCCACTGACGACAAACTGCTCGCGACACTGGCAAAGGCGAACGTGCCACTTCTTCACGTGGTGGCGGACGGCGATCAGGTCGTCCCCCCGGCGGAAAACACCGCGATCGTGGAAGCGAAGTATAAAAAACTCGGCGGCAAAATCACAGTCCTGCACCATCAGGGAGATCCCAAATTCAATGGCCACCATCCGCACGGATTGGACAATCCCCAACCGGCGGTCGATTTCGTCGTCCAGAGTCTCAAGGCCGCAAATCGGTAAGGCTGGAATTTGTTCGTCTGAACACATTTTCTCTTGCCGCGCGGTGGCCTATCCACCACGTTGCACCCGTCCACTCACCCACAAGCCAATGGCCGCAAAAGCAACTCCCGAAGAATCCGCATCAACGAAACTCAACGACGCCCGCAAACGAAATCTCGATCTCGCGATTTCCCACATCCAGAAGGAATTCGGTGAGTCCGCCATCATGCGCTTGGGTGACGCGCGGGCGGTGGACGTCGAGGTCATCCCTACCGGAAACCTGCTCATCGATCGCGCACTGGGCACCGGCGGATTTCCCCGCGGCAGAATCATCGAAGTATTTGGTCCGGAATCATCCGGCAAAACCACGCTGACCCTCACCGCCATCGCCCAAGCGCAAAAACGCGGCGGCTTGGCCGCATTCATTGATGTCGAACACGCTCTCGATCCCAAATACGCCCGCAAACTCGGCGTGAACCTGGAAGACCTCTTGGTTTCCCAACCGTCGTCCGGTGAAGAAGCACTGCAAATTTGTGAAGCGCTCGTTCGTTCCAACGCGATCGATGTCATTGTCCTCGATTCCGTCGCCGCACTCGTGACCAAACAAGAGCTCGACGGTGAAATCGGCGATTCCACCGTCGGCGCCCAAGCCCGGCTGATGAGCGCCGCCATGCGCAAACTCACCGCCCTGATTTCCAAAGCCCGCACCGTCTGTATCTTCACCAATCAGATCCGCGAAAAAATCGGCGTCATGTTCGGCAACCCCGAAACCACTCCCGGCGGCCGCGCCCTCAAATTCTTCGCATCCGTGCGCGTCGACATCCGCCGCATCGGCCAAATCAAATCAACGGACGGCACGGTCATTGGCAACCGCACGAAAATCAAAATCGTCAAAAACAAAGTCGCGCCGCCTTTCACTGAAGCGGAATTCGACATCATGTACAGTGAGGGAATTTCCTCCGTCGGCTCGCTGCTCGACCTCGCGCTGGAAATGGAACTCATCCAAAAGCGCGGATCATGGTTCGCCTACAACGGAACGCAACTCGCCCAAGGACGCGATGCGGCAAAAGACGCGCTCAAGGCTGATCCCGCACTCTACGAGGAACTCGAATCCAAAGTGAAGGAAAATCTCGAAACCAAAAAGCCCGGTTGATTTACCTGCCGCAGGGAGGGTCGATGGTGATGAACTGTGGCTATCGCGGCTCGCGGCAGGCCGTGATTGCGGCGGCTCGCCGCAATGAGTCGTAACGATCTGGGAATCGACCCTCATCCTAAAGTCCCAAAATGAGGCGGCCCTGCCGACAGCCAACTCCCGCGTTGACGGACGCCGCGTTTCGTTCCAGTTTGCGCCATCCGCAACGCGGAAAGACACACCTTCCATCATGAGCCTTATCCGTAATCTGATCGCTTCCGCGTTTGCCATCACCTTGGCCGCCAATGTTTCCGCGCAAAATGGCAGTTTGAAAATCGCCACCGTGGACATGCAGGAACTCTTCAAGCAGTACCACCGCACCAACAACGCGCAGAACGAGATCAACATCGAGCGTACCCGGATCAACAAGGACAACAACGAGCGCCTCACCCGCATCCGCGCACTCGAAGAATCGCTGCAGAAGCTTTCCAAACAACTCGATGATCCCTCCATCAACGAGCAAAAGAAGCAGGCCCTTTACAAGGATTTCCAAGCCCAGCAGCAGGAAGGTACCGCCCTCGACCGCGAACGCCGCGAGTTCCTTCAGCGCCGCCACAAGATGCTTAACGAAAAAACGATGCAGCAGATGAAGGGTATCCTTGAGGAAATCCGCAAGCTCGTCGAGGAACAGGCCAAAAAGGACAATTACGATTACGTGTTCGATAAGTCCGGCCTCAGCACTTCCCAAGTGCCAATCCTTCTCTACACCAAAGATGCCACGGACATCACCACCAAGCTCCTGAAAGACCTCAACAAGGATGCTCCCGCCGATTTCAAACCCGGCGCCGCAGCGAACGGAGAAAAAGCGCCAGCACCCGAGTCAGCTCCCGCCGGCGGCGAGGACGAGACGGACGACAACTGATCGCTTCCTTTGTCCGCGGTATCCCTAACCCTCGCCGAACTCGCCGGCTGGATCGACGGAGAAATCATCCGCGGCGAACCCGGTCTGAAACTCACCGGAATGGCGGCGCTTGATGCCGCCGGGCCCGGCGATGCCAGCTTCTACGGCAACGAGAAATACGCCCGTCAGTTTCAGGAAACCAAAGCGGCGGCAGTGGTTGTCGCCCGGGGCGTGACCGGTGCCGGCGAATTGGTTGCTCTCATCGCCGTCGATAATCCGACTTTGGCGTTCTCCAAAGTCGTCGAACATTTCGCTGCCAAAGCACGGACCTTCCACCCCGGCGTCAGCGATCACGCCATCATCGCCCCGTCCGCAGTCTTCAACCGCGAACGCGTCTGCATTCACGCCGGAGCCGTTGTCATGGACGGTGCCGTCATCGGTGAAGGCACCGAGATCGGCGCGAACGTGGTCATTGGTGAAAACGTCAGGATCGGCGCGGATTGCCGCATCATGGCGAACGTGTCGATCCGCGAAGCCTGCGTGATTGGAAACCGCGTGCATCTCCAGCCAGGTGCCGTGATTGGCGCGGACGGTTTCGGCTATCAACTTTCCAACGGCCGCCACACCAAGATCGAACAACTTGGGATTGTGGAGATTCACGATGACGTCGAGATCGGTTCCAACACCACCGTGGATCGTGCCCGCTTCGGCAAAACAATCATCGGCGAAGGGACGAAAATCGACAACCTTGTGCAAATCGGCCACAACGTGGTGATCGGCAAACATTGCCTCGTCGTCGCACAAACCGGCATCTCGGGCAGCACGAAAATCGGTGACTACTGCACGTTCGCCGGTCAGGTCGGGATTGTCGGCCATATCGAGATTGCCGACAACGTCACACTCTCGGCACGCGCCGGTGCCACCTGCAACATTCCGCAACCGGGTGTTTACGCCGGGCGTCCCGCCGCGCCCTTTCGCGAGGACACGAAAAAACGCGCACTCACCCGTCGGCTTCCCGAACTTTACGATCGCGTCACAGCACTGGAAAAGCAGGCGGAAAAGCCCACTTGAGCAAGCCGTGCGCGCTGCGTTTTACGCCGCGGAAAGAACACTTTTCCCGGGAGACTATTCCTCTTTCACCCCGAGGAGATCGAGCAGGCGCTGGAGGTCGTCGTCGCCATAGTATTCAATCTCGATTTTCCCTTTCTTGGGGGAATGCTGGACGGAAACGTGGGTGACGAGATGCTCGCGCAGACGGTTGGTGATGGCACGGATTTGGATGTCCATCTCGCGGGAAACTCCGGACTTTCTCCCGTCGCCGCCGTCGCCATGATCGGCTAGGAAACTCTGCGCCAGCTTTTCCGCGGCACGCACGGTCAAGTGCCGTTTGAGAATCTGCTCGGAAACCAACAACTGGGAATCCCGGTCCTTGATGGCAAGAACCGCCTTGGCATGGCCGACGGTGAGGCGGCCATGCGCGACATGCGCTTGCACGTCCGCATGAAGATCGAGCAAACGCATGGCGTTCGCGACACTGGCGCGGGATTTTCCGACGCGGGCGGCGATCTCGTCCTGCTTCATGGAAAATTCCTTGGCGAGACGTACATACCCGGCGGCCTCTTCCATCGGATTGAGATCCTCGCGCTGGAGGTTCTCGATGAGTGCCATTTCAAGCACGTCGCGGTCGGAAGCTTCGCGTTCGATGACGGGCACGGTGGCCAGTCCGAGTTTTTTCGAGGCCCGCCAGCGGCGCTCGCCGGCGATGAGTTCGAGCTTTCCATTTACCGGCCTGACGATCAAAGGCTGGATGATTCCGTGCTGGCGGATCGACTCCATCAAATCATCCAGCGGCGAATCGACGAAAACACTGCGCGGCTGGAGTGGGCTAGGCACCACCATTTCTGGGGAGACATCGCGCACGCGCTTGAAGTCTTCCGCAGACACGCCTCCGTCCACGGCGGAAACCGCCGGGTTCTTCCGGATCAATGCGCCAAGTCCTTTTCCGAGTGCCTGCTTCGCCATGGGGAGCGGAACCGTGACGGTTTCCGGCAAGGATTCCAAGCGGATTTGCGCAAACATGTGGTCGGCTTCGTGAGCAACGGATCTCTGCTCCTCCGCGACCGCGCTTCCGCGTTACAAGCCGGGCATTGTTAATCACGAAGAATGCCGGTCTGGAGACCTGCGCTCCATGCAGCGATTCCGCGTTACAAGCCGAGCACTTTCTTAATCTCCCGCTTGGTCAGGAAGCGGTCGCCATTCGTATTGGCGGCGTCAAATTTTTGCGTGGCCGCGGCTTGGTCGGCTTCATTGGCAATGAACTCTTGCTTGCTGATCTGTTTGTCATTGTCGGTATCCTTCGCGGCAAGGAACGCCTTGATTGCGGCGGTTTCCTTTTCACGCTGCTCCTTGCGAACTTTGCGCGGATCTTCCTTTTTTTCCTCCTTGGCAGGAGCGGCGAGCGTCATGGCGGCAAATACGGCACAGGCAAACAAGTGTTTCATGATTTTTTTTAGCGACGAGGTTAGCCAACTACTTTTTGGGGCGTTGTCAATCCAGCGTTGCCAGCGGGCCGGACAAGCTTCATTGGTCGTGGCGTTTGCTTACTTTTTCGAAATGAAACCGACTCTTCTTGTTCTCGCAGCTGGTATGGGCAGCCGATATGGCGGACTCAAACAAATGGACCCGATGGGCCCGAACGGTGAAACCGTTCTCGATTATTCCGTCTATGACGCCATCCGCGCCGGTTTCGGCCGCGTGGTTTTCATCATCCGCGAGGATTTCGCCGAAGCCTTTCAACAATCCATTGGCAGCCGTTTTTCCGATCGCATTCAAGTGGACTACGTCTATCAGAAGCTCGATGACATCCCGGCGGAATTCAGCGTTCCGGAAGGCCGCGAAAAACCCTGGGGCACCGCCCACGCCCTGCGCGCCGCGCGCGATGCCGTGAAAGAACCTTTTGCCGTCATCAACGCGGATGATTTCTACGGCGCGGATGCCTACCAGCGTGCCGCGGCGTTTTTCTCCAGCTTGCCGTCCGGCGCCGACAACGCCATGGCACTCGTTGGCTACCCACTTGAAAATACCTTGTCCGACCACGGCCATGTCAACCGCGGCATCTGTGCGATTGATGAGAATGGCATGCTCGCGAACGTCGAGGAATACGTGAATATCGAACGTGAGAACGATGGCGTGGTCCGCGGCACCGCGCTCGACGGCAAGCGCCGCACCATCGCGGACGGCACGCTTGTTTCCATGAATTTCTGGACATTCGGCCCGGCGTTTTTCGGAAGGCTCGAAAAAGCATTCACACGCTTCCTCAACGAATCGGGCGATCAGATGAAATCCGAGTGCTACATTCCTACTGTCGTCGATCAACTCATCCACGCCGGCTACGCGCAATGCCCGGTGCTTCGCACCACCAGCCCGTGGTTCGGCGTCACCTATCCGGACGACAAACCGTTTGTTGTCGAGTCCATCGGCAAACTCATCAACTCGGGTGAGTATCCGCTTTCTCTCACCTGAAATCCACCATCATGTCCACACCATCTTCCACCCACGATCTGCGCGCGATTTCCGCATTGTTTGATTTCCGCGCCGATTTCGTCCACGCGCACGTTTACGGCTCCGGCCACATCAATGACACGTATTGCGCGTGGTTCGACCAAGCCGGCCAGCGCGTCCGTTACATCGTCCAACGCATCAATCACAACGTCTTCAAGACACCCGTGCAGCTGATGGAGAACGTGGACCGCGTGACCAAACATTCGCTCGCATTGCTCCAATCGGAAGGAAACCCGGAAGCCTACCGCCGCACGCTCACCTGCATTCCCGCACTCGACGGCAAACCCTACACAAAAGACGCGGAAGGCAACGTCTGGCGTGTTTATCCGTTCATCGAGCGCGCCCGCGGCTACGATGAACTCGAAACCTGCGAACAAGCCTACCAGGCCGCCGCCTCCTTCGGTTCCTTCCAAAAACTTGCCGCCGGTCTCGGTGGCGAGCGCCTGCACGAAACGATCCCCGATTTCCACAACACGCCGAAACGCCTCGCCGCGCTCGAAGCCGCCATCGCCTCGGACAGCGCCGGCCGTGTGAAGGAAGTCGCCGCGGAAATCGAATTCGCCCGCGCCCGCGCGAAAGATTGCGCCCGCATCACCGATCTCATCGCCGCGGGAAAAATCCCCGAACGCGTCACCCACAACGACACCAAGCTCAACAACGTCCTGCTTGACGACGTGACGTCGGAAGGCGTCTGCGTGATCGATCTCGATACCACCATGCCCGGCTCCGCGCTTTACGATTTCGGCGATATGGTCCGCACCGCCACCCCGACCACCCGCGAGGATGAAACGGAGCTGAACAAAGTGGACATCCGCTTGGACCGCTTCGAAGCGCTCGTCAAAGGCTACCTTTCCACCGCCACCTTCCTCAACGAGACCGAACTCGGGAACCTCGCCTTCTCCGGCAAGCTGCTCACCCTCGAGTGCGGCATCCGTTTCCTCACCGATTACTTGAACAGCGATGTTTATTTCAAAATCAAACATCCCACCCACAACCTCGACCGCTGCCGCAACCAATTTGCCTTCGTCAAAGCCATCGAAACAAAGTTGCCTGAGATGGAGAAAATCGTGAACGGGGAGAAAAAGTAAGTGGTGAATGGTAAGTTGTGGAAGATCATGAGCGAGCCCCCCACCGGAAGTTACGCGTCCTCTTTCCGGGACTTGCGTGTTTATCAATCCGCCCTAGACCTCGCCCATCGGATTTTCCTGCTTTCCGGATCGTTTCCCAAGGATGAGCGATACTCTCTAACCGATCAAATTCGCCGCTCCTCCCGTTCCATCTCCGCGAACATCGCGGAAGCGTGGGGAAAACGCCGTTACCCCGCTGCATTTGTTGCGAAGCTTTCCGATTCACTCGGCGAAACATTTGAAACGCAAACTTGGCTCGATCACTCCTTGCGTTGCGGCTACATGCTGGAAACCCAGCACAACGATCTCGACGCCATCTGCGTCCACATTGGCGCCATGCTTCGTTCGATGGAAAACAAAGCCGAATCGTTTTCCGGCCCGGTTTCCTGAATTCCGCCACCATTCACCACTTACCAATTACAATTCACAGTTTTATGAAAATCCTCGTCACCGGCGGAGCCGGCTTCATCGGCTCGCACATCGTCGAACATTACCAAGGCAAGGCGAAGGAAATCCGCGTGCTCGATAACCTCCGCACCGGTTATCGGAAAAATCTCGATGGCCTGAAACACACGTTCATTGAAGGTTCCATCACCGACCGCGAGCTGGTGAAAAAAGCCGTGCAAGGCGTGGATTATATTTTCCACATGGCCGCGCTGGTTTCGGTGCCCGAATCCATGGAAAAACCCGGCGAGTGCGTGGACATCAACGTCAACGGCTTGCTCAACGTGCTCGAGGAAGCCGCCGCGGCGGGCGTGAAAAAACTCGTCTTCGCCTCATCCGCCGCCATTTACGGGGATAATCCGACAGTGCCGAAGCTCGAAACAATGCTTCCCGAGCCGAAGAGTCCGTATGCCATCACCAAGCTCGATGGCGAATATTACCTCGGCATGTTCACCGGCACCGGCCGGCTCGAAACCGCCGCCGTGCGATTCTTCAACGTCTTCGGTCCGCGGCAGGATCCGAAAGGCGCTTACGCCGCCGCCGTGCCCATTTTCATCGAGAAGGCCGTCAAAGGCGATGACATCACCGTGTTTGGGGATGGCGAGCAAACCCGTGATTTCATTTATGTGAAGGACATTGTGGGCGCGCTTTCCTTTGCCGTGGAAACGCCCGGTATCACCGGAGTCTTCAATGCCGGCTATGGCGGCCAGATGACCATCAACGATCTCGCAAACAACATTGTCTCCAACGCAGGAACTTCCGCGAAAGTCCTCCACGGCCCCGAACGCGCAGGTGACGTGAAACACTCGCGCGCCAGTTCCGATAAACTCCGCGCCGCTGGTTGGAAACCCGCCCACTCGCTGGAAGAAGGACTCGAAACCACCTTCGCTTTTTTCCGAAACAAATGATGGATCGCGGGATATTCCCGCTTCCCACCTGCCGCGAATCATCACTGACTCGCTCCCATGCATCAGGCATTCATCCTCGGCGCTGGTCTCGGCATGCGCTTGCGGCCGCTCACGAATTTCCTGCCAAAACCGTTGGTTCCGTTGTTTCATCGGCCGCTGGCGGCGTGGGCTGTCGATGCGTGCATGCGCGCTGGCATCCGACGGGTTGCCATCAATACCCATCATTTGCCGGACGCGTGGAATGCTTTTCCCGACCGCCCGGAATTCGCCGGATGTGACTTCACGTTGTTTCACGAACCAGTTCTGTTAGAAACCGGTGGCGGTCTGAAGAATATCGAGTCGTGGATCGGCGACCATCCTCTGCTGATCCACAACGGCGATATATTCTCCACTCTGCCATTGGAAAAACTCATCGCCGCGCACGAAGCATCGGGAAATCCAGTGACCCTTGCGCTGCGCACTGGCGGACCCTCGCCACACATCGCAATGGATTCCACGGCAACCCATGTCACCGACATCCACGGAAAACTCACTGGCATCCCCGGCACCCACACGTTTTCCGGCATTTATTGCATTGATCCGGAATTTCTGGAACTCATTCCATCGGAAAAAATCATCTCCGTTATCCCGGCGTTTCTTGAACTCGCGCGCATCGGAAAACTCGGTTGCGTCGTGCTCGACGAAGGTCTCTGGGTGGACCTTGGCGACATTCCTTCTTATCTCGCGGCGCATCGCACACTCGCGCTTGCACCTTTCGTTCATCCCGACGCGATCATCGCGGCGAACGCCACGATCGGAAATTCCGTGATCGGCCCCGGCGCGATCGTGGAAAATGGTGCGCGGCTCGATGGCTGTGTGGTTTGGCCGGGAGCCACCGTCGCCGCACATGAAAACGCGACCGACCGCGTCTTCTGCGGAGAAACGCGGGCATGAAAAAGGCGCGGAGTTTTCCAACTCCACGCCCGGGATTTTCCCATGCGGAAATCAATATTTCACGCCGCAACCATAAGGTTTGTTTTTGGCATTCACCACTTCCTTGCCGGCGAGCACGGCATCGAGCGCGTTCGCGAAAAGCGGATCCGCGGTGGCAACGTCCGCCGCATCGGGAGTCGCCTTCGAGTCGATCGCGCCGTCATACGCAAGCTCGCCTTTCGAATCGATGACGAACATATGCGGAGTTACCTTCGCGTCATAGGCTTTGCCCATCTTGCCGTCACCATCGACGAGGATGTGCGTTGCCTTGTTGCCTTCCTTCTTGGCCCGTGCTGCGAGCGCGTCAGGAGCGACATGGTTTTTCCCTTTTTCCGCGGCAGAGGAAACCGTCAGCCAAACGACTCCCTTGCCGGTATATTTCTCCTGAAGTTTGGCCATGTTGCCACTTTCGTAATGTTTTTTTACGAACGGACAATCGAAGTTCACCCACTCAAGGACGACGGTTTTTCCCTTGAGATCGGCAAGGGAAACGGTTTCGCCCGCCGTGTTCCTGACGGAAAAATCCGGGGCCGGTTTGGCGGTGGCGAACGCCGCTGCGGCGATGCTGGTGGCTGCGAACAATGCAATCGATTTCATATTGGTTTGGTTGTCTTTTGGTTCTGTTATCAGTCGGACGAAACAACGGAGAACCTCTCCGCCGAATTGTCAAATGGAGGAAAACGTCAGCGCTTCGCCGGGCGTTTCCATGAGAGCGTGACCGGGCGCTTCAATCCGCCGCCTGCGGCGACCAGCGCAAGTTCCTCCACCGGACCTTCCGCGTATTCGTTCTTCGGCACGGTGGCTGACCAAACGTCATCGGATCTCGTGAAACGGATTTCCGCGGCGGAATCGACGACATTTTGAGTCGCGGGAAACCACCGGCTTTGCTCCGGTTTCCAACTCAGGGATTTCGCCGTGAGCGTGAGTGTTAATTTGCCATCCGCCTCGGCAACGGAAAGTACGGGCGTCTTCGCCGGAACCGGAATGTTCTCCAAAGATTTCGTCACTGCCGCGGCTTCTTTCCCCGCTGCGGGGTCCGCGCCGGAAACCAAACTGAGCGTCATTTTGGCTTCGCCGGGCACGCAGGCGGATTCGTTGCATGTCAGCCACTTCGCTTTCGCTTCGAAGTCCGCCACGCCCTCCTGAGCACCGGGGCCGGGTGTCAGCGTCACCGGAAACCACACTTCCTTTTCGTAACCAAAGCCCGCCAGTTCACCGGTCTTGAATCGCACCGGCACGGGAATTCCCACTTCGCCAACTTTCCAACCCTTGGGAGCGATGACAGAAATCGTCGTCGCTATGCCGCTTTCTCCGGGATTCGACCAATAAATGTGCCACCCGTCTTCAATTGTCACCCGGACCGCCGTGACAACAGGCTTTCCCGGCTGCCAAGTGGAAGACGCTGCGAACCATCCGGCTTGGGCATGCGATGCTTTGGCCGCGCCGTTTGCCAAAGCCGCAAAACCGACAACCAAGCAGGCAATTTGAAATCGCATCAGAAAGAAGAAGTCGGAAGCGGGAAATTATTCCAACGAAAAATCGCCGCGATGATCACCATGGCAATTTCGCGCTTTGCCAGCGGAGCAAATCCCAGCTACCGTCCGCGTTTTTCCGAGCGCCAATGAATACCACCGATCTTTACCAGCAACATGTCCTGCCGACCTATGCGCGGTTTCCGCTGGTTCCCGAGCGTGGGCTGGGCGTGCGATTGTGGGATGAAGCGGGGAAATCGTATTTGGATTTCTGCTCGGGCATCGCCGTCTGTTCGCTCGGTCATTGCCATCCGCGCATCACGGCGGCGGTCACCGCGCAGGCCGGGAAACTCATGCATGTTTCCAATCTCTATCAACCGCGCCTCCAGGCGGAGCTGGCGGAGGAAATCAATACGCAGCACGTAAAGCTCCCCGGCAAAGTGTTTTTCTCCAACTCCGGCGCGGAAGCGAACGACGGCTTGATCAAAAGCGCGCGCCGTTTCGGCCACCATCGCACGCAGCCGGACGGCTCGCCGCGTTTTGAAGTCATCACGTTCACGCATTCCTTCCATGGCCGCACACTTGGCGCGATGTCCGCCACCGCGCAGGCGAAGATTCATGAGGGATTTGATCCCCTGTTGCCGGGTTTTCGTTACCTTCCATTCAACGACGTGGAGACGCTCCGTAACGGCATCCTCCCGGAAACCGCCGCGGTTCTGTTAGAACCGGTGCAGGGCGAGGGTGGCGTCAACATGGCGACGCCGGCGTTCCTCCGCGCGGTCGCAGACGTTTGCAAACAACACGACTTGCTTCTCATGTTCGATGAAGTGCAGGCGGGCTTCGGCCGCTGCGGCGACGCGATGGCATGGCGGATGATCGCACCGGAAATCGAACCGGACGGAATTTCCTGGGCCAAGGGCATGGGCGGCGGCATCCCCATCGGTGCTTTCTGGCTCAGCGACCGCGCCATCAACGCGGAGGAAGTTCCGTTGTCCTCCTTGATGAACGCCGGTTCGCACGGCTCCACCTATGGCGGAAATCCATTGGTTTGCGCCGCAGCACTCGCCGTGCTTCAGGAAATCCGCGAGCAGGATCTAGCGACAAATGCGATCCTCATGGAAGCGCGCATCCGCGATACCATCGTCTCGTGGAACCTTCCCGTGGTAACGGAAATCCGCGGCAGCGGCTTGTTGCTCGGCGTTGGTTTGAATCCCGATCTCGTTTCCGCACCGGAAGGAAAAACCGCCGCGCAAACCGTCGTGCTCAAACTCATGGCAAACGGCCTCATCGTCCCGCCCGCCGGACCGAACACCATCCGCCTGCTGCCACCGCTCAATGTCACTGCCGCGGAAATCGACGAGGCTCTTGCGATCCTGAAAAACGTCCTTCAGGAATACCGTTGAACCACTGAATTTTCCTACTCCTATCCCATGCACAATTTCCTCTCCATCGAAGAAACCGACGCGCAAACCATTCAACGGTTGCTCGAATCCGCGGAAATGCTCAAGCGCAACCGCGGCCGCCACGGCCAACCGCTTGCCGGACAAACGTGGGCGATGATTTTCGCCAAGTCGTCCACGCGCACCCGCGTTTCGTTTGAGGTCGGCATCCGTGAACTCGGGGGTTTCCCGATGTTCCTTTCGAAAAACGACATCCAGCTTGGCCGCGGCGAGCCGATCAAGGACACCGCGCGCGTGCTCGGCCGCATGGTCCACGGCTGCATCATCCGCACCTTCGCCCAGCAGGATGTCGTGGACTTCGCCGAATATTCCGGCATTCCCACCATCAACGCACTCACTGATACGGAGCATCCGTGCCAGATCCTCGCGGACCTGCTCACCGTCAAAGAAGAATTCGGAACATGGGACACCTGCCGCATCGCGTTCGTCGGCGATGGCTTTTCCAACATGGCGGTATCATGGATGTGGGCCGCCAAACATCTCGGCTTCGAGCTTGTCATCGCATCGCCGCCGGAGTTCCAGCCGCCCGCGGAGTTTCTGAAAAAACTCGCCGCGCCCAATGTCCGCATCACTTCCGAGCCGAAGGAAGCCGTCCACAGTGCCCATGTCATCAATACCGACGTCTGGCTTTCCATGGGCCAGGAAAATCAAGCGGACAAGGAAGCCAGATTCGCCGGTTTTGAAGTCAACGAAGGACTGCTCTTTGACGCCGCTTCCGGCCACATCGTCTTGCATTGCCTCCCGGCTTACCGCGGCAAGGAAATCGACGGCGAAACCCTCGAACGCCACGCCGACACCATCTTCGCCCAAGCCGAAAACCGCCTCCATGTGCAAAAGGCCGTCCTTGTGGCCTTGGCGAAGGACGGGCAAACGGAGTGACTGCCGACGTGGTTATGCCCGCAGATTTTAGGACGAATGCCGGTGCGATCCAAAGTTTGTCTTCGATCCTTCCCTATGGCCGACGTCTTCACGTCCGAAAAACGCTCGTTTGTCATGTCGCGCATCCGCGGCTTGGACACCAAGCCCGAGCTCGTCGTTCGCTCCATGCTCTACCGCGCCGGGTATCGGTTTACCGTATTGTTCCATGACATCCTCCGTCGACATCCGTGATCACTCCATCCGGATGGACCGTCACCGGCAACACATACTCCTCCACCGCCACCGCATCCTCGAACTCCCGTCCGCCTTCGATGAACTCCCGCAAGCGCGTCATCAGGTGATCCACGATTTCCAGCTCCGCCTCATGCTCCGTGGCGAACACCGCCGGTCCGTTGTCATCGTGCACCGCCACCACCCTGCCCTCGGCCACAGCATCGAGGAAAATGCAGAAACCCATTGGACCTTGGTTCACCCCTGCGCCTCCTTTTGTCGCTGGATGTTCACGATGGTCAACCGGGTAATGTGTCGCGATCGTTTCCGCCCGAGGTCCTCCAACATCCGCCCCACGTCATCCTCTTCCACCTCCAAACAATGCATCTTCATTGCCGCAATCACCTGGCCAGGCATCGCAGCTAACACAAGCTGGAAGTTTTCTCGTCGCTTGACAGAATTCCTCCATGGCATCCGGCAAACGATGGACACGGGACGAATTGCTCATCGCTCTAAACATCTACCATAAACTTACCTTCGGACAGTTCCATGCCCGCAATCCGGTGATCATCGAGTTGGCAACAAAACTTGACCGCACTCCGGACAGCCTTGCCATGAAACTCTGCAATCTTGCTTCGCTCGACCCGGCCCTGAAACTCCGGGGCATCAAAGGCCTTGAGGGCGCAAGCAACTTGGACCGCACAATTTGGGAAGAGTTTCATTCCGATCTCAACGAAACAGTTCCCGACTCTGAAAATCTTCTCCGAAACACGTTCGGCGCGGATGAAACGAATGGGGTTGAGATCATTCCCAGAAAAGGAGTTCGCATTGTCAAGCGCCCCGATCTTGAACGAACCGAAGTCGTGACGTCGGCAAAACAACGCCGGGGACAAGAGTATTTCCGCAATGCCGTGCTCAATAATTTCGCCGAACGCTGCGGCGTTTGCGGCTTAAACGTGCGGGAGCTGCTGATCGCTTCACACATTTTGCCGTGGAACGCGCATTCCAAACACCGCCTTGATGTCCGCAACGGATTGTCACTCTCCCGGCTTCACGATGCCGCATTTGATCAAGGCCTCATCGCTTTTGACGACAACTTGCGCCTCATGCTTTCGCCGCGATTGAAAGACGCTCTGCCACAGCGGGCTGTTGCGGAAAATTTCGCAGCCTACGAAGGGGAGGCACTCACCCTTCCCGATGACTCCGTTTTACCCGAGCCATCGTTTCTAGCAAAACATCGCGCAAAGGTTTTCCGTTTGTAGTTCGTTTGTCCGGCGGTTGCTTTCAAAGCCCAAGCTTCTCCGCCAAGCCACTGACGGCCTCGTACACGAAAGCTTTCCCCACCTTGCGTTTGCGAAGCAATCCCCGCGTTTCGAGCGCCGCCAAATCCGATTTTGCCGTCTGGTTGGCCACCCCGTGGGAGGTTTGATGACTCATGACGGTGTAGGACGCGAAGGGGTGCGTGACCGCATGTTTCAGCAGGGCCAGTTGGCGATGGTTGAAATCGCTTTTCGGACCAAGACGGCGGCTCATGGCTTCGACTTCCGATTGCTTCTGCCGGATGTATTGTTTCAACGACCCGATCGAGTCCTTGATCACATGCAACTGGTGGAGGAGGAAGTAGTTCAGATCGTTGGCATCCGTTTCGGTATGGAGAAAGGCGCGGTAGTATTTCTTCGGTGCCTTGAGAATCTCATGGGAGATCGAGAAAAATTCGGCCAGCCAATAACGATGGCGCAACATCGACCAGTAAAACAACGCCCGCGCGGTCCGGCCGTTGCCATCGATGAAGGGATGATCGTAGGCGATCCAAAAATGCAGGATGATGGAACGAATGACCGGATGCAAAAACCCCTTCATGTCGGGTGCATTCGCGAATTCGCACAACGCCACAACGCGCGCGGGGAGTTGTCCGGCCGGCGGTGGCGTGTGGATCACCTCCCGCGTTTCCTCATCTTCCACACGGACGGGATCACTGGCGTTGCGGAATCTCCCTTCATCGCGCGGGTCGTCCATGGTGCCGGCGGTGATCTCGCGATGAATGCGCAGAATCAATGCTTCGGAAAGCGGCTCGTCTTTTAGTTCCGAAAGCAGCCGCATCGTGCGGTAATTGTTCATCACCATCAATTCATGACTTGTCGCCGGCGAGCGCCGTTGGCGGATCATTTCCTTCGCTTCCGAACGCGTCACCACCGCGCCTTCCAGTTGGCTGGAGGTCAGCGCCTCTTCAACGAGTGAATTGACGTAATAACGATCCCGTTGTTCCTCCTTCATCAGCCCGTCCGCAGCCACGCCGATGCTGCCGCCGCAATCGAGGTCAATTTCGTGGAGGAATTCGAAAGCGCTTTGGGTGAGGAAAAATGTGAATGGGCGGTATTGATCGTCGGTTAGTGAAATGGGCTGCGCGCGCATGGCGCGGCTCATCCGGACTGCAGCCCACTTCTCTTCCATGGTCAGGCTTTCATCCGATGCCACGCGGTGGCGGAATTCATCCCAATGCAAATACCGCCCGCTGCGAGCGCTCTCCGTCGCGCCAAATTGAAAGAGCTCTTTCGATTTGTTGGCGACCGAGGCCTGCTGAATGATCGCAGACCAGTCGGGGGTAATTTGCGGAATTTTCATTTGCTCCTAATTAGTAGAAAACTAGGAGTAAATTAGGAGTTGCCCGGCCAATGGCAACTCAATTTGCTCCTAATTAGGAACAAATTAGGAGCAAATTAGGAAGAGATTCAGACGAAGGAGTTCACGCATGATACTCCTGCAACGTCTTCACCGTGAGCTCCTTGCTCTTGAGCGAACGGATTCCCTTCACGGACGCTTCGGCGGCGGAGAGGTTGGTGGCGTGGGAAATTTTCTGGGCAATGGCGGTGGAACGGATCTGGACTTCGTCGGCGCGGGATTCGTGGGACGCGGGGGTGTTGATGAGGAAGGAAATCTCGCCGTTTTTCATCATATCGATGACGTTGGGGCGGGCCTGTTCGTTCACTTTGTAAACGCGGTTGCAGGCGATCCCTTCATCGGTGAGGCGTTGGTGGGTGCCGCCAGTGGACCAGATTTCGAAGCCGAGTTCGACGAGATCACGGGCGACATCGACAGCGCGGTCCTTGTCGCGATCGGAAACGGAGAGGAACACGTTGCCGGAAACGGGCAGCGGGTTGAACGCGGCGGTCTGGCTTTTCGCGTAAGCCATGCCCCAATCGGCATCAATGCCCATAACCTCGCCGGTGGATTTCATTTCCGGACCGAGGACGATGTCGATGCCGGGGAAACGGTTCCACGGAAACACGGCTTCCTTCACGGAAAAATGCGGCGGGATGATCGTTTCGATGTAGCCGAGGTCCGCGAGCTTGTGGCCGAGCATCACTTTCGCGGCGAGTTTGGCGAGGGAAACGCCGGTGGCCTTGGAAACAAACGGCACCGTCCGCGAGGCGCGCGGATTCACCTCGATGACATAAAGTTGCTCATCCTTCACCGCGAACTGGATGTTCATCAAGCCGATCACTTTCAGCTCGCGGGCGAGATCTTTCGCGGCGCGGACGATTTCCGCCTGGATTTCCGCGGACAATGAAAACGCGGGAATCACGCACGCGGAATCACCGGAATGAATGCCGGCCTGCTCGATGTGCTGCATGATCGCACCGACGACGGAGGTCTCGCCATCGGAAATGCAATCGACGTCCACCTCGGTGGCGTTGTCGAGAAAGCGGTCCACCAGCACCGGCCGTTCGGGCGACGCGGTGACGGCCTCGCGCATGTAGGTGGAAAGCTCGGCATCGCTGTAAACGATCATCATCGCGCGACCACCGAGCACGAAGGACGGACGGACGAGCACGGGATAACCGATGCGGTTGGCGACGGCGAGCGCCTCGGCCTCGTTGGTCGCGGTGCCGGCTTCGGCTTGTTTCAGATCGAGTTTGTCGAGCAGCGCGGAGAAAAATTTCCGGTCTTCGGCGAGTTCGATCGACTTCGGCGAGGTGCCGATGATTGGCACGCCGTGGCGTTCGAGATCCGCGGCGAGGTTGAGCGGCGTCTGCCCGCCGAACTGGACGATCACGCCGTGCGGTTTTTCCTGATCGCAGATGTTGAGCACGTCTTCCAATGTCAGCGGCTCGAAGAAAAGCTTGTCGGAAGTGTCGTAGTCGGTGGAAACGGTTTCCGGGTTCGAATTCACCATGATGGCCTCGTAGCCGAGTTCCTTCACGGCGAAGGCCGCATGCACGCAGCAGTAATCGAACTCGATGCCTTGGCCGATGCGGTTCGGCCCGCCGCCGAGGATGATGATTTTCTTTTTATCGGACTCGCGGGCCTCGTTTTCATCGCCATAGGTCGAGTAGAAGTACGGCGTGTAGGCTTCGAACTCGGCGGCGCAGGTATCGACCAAGCGGTAGGTCGGGATGATTCCGCGGGCTTTGCGCTCGGTGCGAATGGTATCTTCCGTTGGAATGTCAACGACCGCGGGTTCGGGTTCCGCGCGTGGCGGCGCGCCGGCGGGTTGGTCGGTCTCGCCGTGAATCGAAACATCGTGAATGGCTTTGGAATGCGCGCGCGCGCGGGCGATCTGGCGATCGGAGAAGCCGAGTTTTTTCGCGCGTTTCAGGTCCATTTCCGCGAGCTGCGATCCTTCATCGGCGATCTGTTTGAGATGTCCGAGGAACCACGGGTCGATAGCGGTGGCGTCGTGGATTTCCTCAATGGACCAACCGTGCACGAACGCGGTTTGCAGCCAGAAAATCCGCTCGGCATTCGGGATTTGCAGTTTGCGGGTGATCTCGTCCTTGGTCGGGGACTTCGCGTCCTTGGGATCGAAGCCAAATCCCCAGCGCCCGGTTTCCAAGGAACGCAGGCACTTCTGCATGCTTTCCTTGAACGTGCGGCCGATCGCCATCGCCTCGCCGACGGATTTCATCGACGTGGTAAGTACGGGATTCGCCGTAGGAAATTTCTCGAAGGTGAACCGCGGGACTTTCGTGACCACGTAGTCGATGGTCGGCTCGAATGAGGCGGGCGTCTCGCGGGTGATGTCGTTCGGAAGTTCGTCGAGCGTGTAGCCGACGGCGAGTTTCGCGGCGATTTTGGCGATCGGGAATCCGGTTGCTTTCGAGGCGAGCGCGGAGGAACGCGAGACGCGCGGGTTCATCTCGATGACGATCATGCGGCCGGTTTTCGGATCGGTGGCAAACTGGATGTTCGAGCCGCCGGTCTCCACGCCGATTTCGCGAATCACCGCAAACGACGCATCGCGCATGATCTGGTATTCGCGGTCGGTCAGCGTTTGGATCGGTGCGACGGTGATGGAATCGCCGGTATGCACGCCCATCGGATCAAGGTTTTCGATCGAGCAGATGACCACGCAGTTGTCCGCGCAGTCGCGCATCACCTCCATTTCGAATTCCTTCCAACCGAGCAACGATTCATCGATGAGCACTTCGGAAACGGGAGAAAGATCGAGGCCTCGGTGGATGATTTCCTCATATTCCTCACGGTTGTAGGCGATGCCTCCGCCTTGGCCGCCGAGCGTGAATGCCGGGCGGATGATCAGCGGAAACGTGCCGATTTCCTCGGCCACTTTGCGCGCCTCCTCCATCGTGTGGGCGATGCCGGAGCGAGGCATGTCGAGGCCGATCTTGATCATCGCCTCTTTGAAAAGCTGGCGGTCCTCGCCTTTGTCGATGGCTTCCGGTTTCGCGCCGATCATGCGGACGTTGTGTTTTTCGAGCACGCCGGATTTGTGGAGAGACATCGATGTATTGAGCGCCGTCTGGCCGCCGAGAGTGGGCAGAAGCGCGTCGGGTTTTTCCCGTTCGATGATTTTTTCCACGACTTCCGGCGTGATCGGCTCGATGTACGTGCGGTGGGCGAACTCCGGATCGGTCATGATTGTGGCCGGGTTCGAGTTAACTAGAATGACTTCGTAACCTTCCTCCTTGAGCGCCTTGCAGGCCTGCACCCCGGAATAGTCAAACTCGCAACCTTGGCCGATGACGATGGGGCCGGAGCCAATGACGAGAATTTTGCGGATCAAGGTGTCTTTTGGCATGGCGGGAGAAAAAGTGCGCGTGGCGGCTAAATTTGCAGGGATGTGGCAGGGATTGGAACCGTTGTAAAGGGTAGGGTGAAAATCTGCCGGTTCCCGCGAAACTAACGGGAAATCGTAAATCCGTGGCAGTTCTCCAATGGCGGAATGTCGCTTTCATATGCCGTGCGGATGTTGCCAGCGAGCGGCGAGTTGTCGCGGATTTCGCTGAGAAACGAATCGAGTTCTTCCGCTTCGCCCATCGCCTGCATTTCCACCGTGCCGTCATCCAGGTTCTTTACCCAGCCGCAGACGTCGAATCCGCGGGCAATTTCCTTCACCGCGTAACGGAACCCCACCCCTTGCACCCGCCCTTCGTAAATCACCCGTTTCGTTTTCACCGCCACGTTTTCTCAACGGACCGAAAGTGTGTCCAACATTTCCCGGGTGGCGGCATTGATCCAACGGATGCCGGTGGAGGAAATCCGGGTCCACGTCATGTGGCGTCCGTCTTTGAGAATGCCGGCGTTTTTCATACGAACTGCAATCTCGAGGCGTTCGCCCGCGGCCGCGTCGGTCGCTTCCAGATCCCACACCACTGCGACCGATTCATCGCCATCCGGAATGAGGGCGTAGCGGTCCGATTTGAGGCCATGTGCCGCTTCGCGGGCATCCGGCAGCCATGCCAGCATCGCAAGAAGCCCGGCAGATTCGGTTAGAAAAGGTGGATTTTTGAAGGGCGGCAATTGAAGTGACGCAGTCGCCCGGCCCGGAACTATGAGGGCTGCAGTGGTTGGCGCCGGATCGCGGAGAGCGGCGTGGAGATGGTCGTTTCCTTTCAAATAAAGAGCCGTGGCCTGAGGTTCCGCGATTTGTTCCGCGAATTCGGCGAGCCCCCGGATGAATGGATCGATACTGCCGAGGATCAGCTTGCCATCTTCCTCTTCTTTGGTGGTGAGAAATCCACCGAGCGCCTTTGCCGATAAGAAACGCCGCTCAACGCCCGATGCGATCTCCTGGTGGAGCGCGGTCCGCGCACGGGCGGCATCGTCTCCCGGATCGTTCTTGGGAGGCGGGAAATTTTGGTGCAACAAAACCTCGGCAACCAAGCGGCGCAATGCGGCTTGGTTGGGAACCGACTCCGGGTCCCAACGTTCCGGCACCCACGCCTCACCGGATGTTTTGTCAAACCAACCGCGTCCGCCGGCGGTGGCGGCCGCCGCCATTTGAGAAACCAGCGTGGTCTGTGGCCCGATCCAACCGAGCAATCGCCACGCCTCTTGGCGATCATCCGCACCGGACGGTCCGAATCCGCTTTCGATGGCGGCCTCGGCACGTCCGCGGATTTCCTCCGTGGCCGCACTGTGGATCACCGGATTCGATCTGAAACGAAGGCCGAGTTCTTTTTCCACCGCATGGATTGTCTCCGCTGGCACCGCTACTTCCCCGCCGCCCTGCGCCAATGAACGCAGAGCCGCGTTCTCGCGTTTGAGCAAATCAAGCTCCTTGTTGGCGGCTTCGAGGCGCGATCTCACTTCGGGATCCGCCGCGCCGGCGCCGGACCTCTGCGAATGCAAGCCATGGATCAGCCCGCCGATACCGACGGCCCAGCCAGTGAGTGCGAGCAAAAGTGCGCGCGGGGGCATCAGCGTTTGCGAGATTTCTTCTGCTCCGGTGGCACCTCATTGCCACCGCGGAATGGATTCGATTCCAAGTGCGAGGATTTTATCCCAAACACCTCCTCAAACGTTTTCCCGGGCAAAAGGTTGAGAATGATCGGTGCGCTGCGCCCGCCTTGCGCGTCATAAACGTAACGGACCACCTGAACGGGCATTTCCTTGCCGGTGTTCGGATCCTTCCGCGATACGCGGGCATCGAACATCCGTTCCTCCACCAACTGGCCATCCGATTTCCGGTAGCCGTAGGAAACCTTGAAAAGACACGTGCCAAGCCCGTCGTAAATTTTGCAGCCAAGCGGGTTTTCGTTCGCATCCAGCCGATACACCGTGTGCATCGTGCGCACGCCATTGGCACTGAAACGTTTTTTGCTGAGGGTACGGTTGTCCGTCGATCTGGTGAACACCGTGCGCGAATCGTCTTCGTGACGCAGAACCCGGACGTTCGGCCCGTCAACCGCGTAGAAATCCTTGTCCTTCGGCTTTTCCGCGGCAGCAGTCGCGCACACGGTGACGACGATGGCGAGCAGCGTGGTTTTCGCGATTGTCAGCAACCTCATGAGGGGCAAACTGAAGGCTGCATTCCCGTCAATCAAGCAACCATTTTAACCGATGATCTGGAGATCCCGGCTTCGCGAATACGCTCCCGTTCCCCATGCGGTGGTGATGGGCATTCTCAACATCACGCCCGATTCGTTCTCCGATGGCGGACAGCACGACAATGGGGAAAGTGCATTGCGGCATGCCCGGCAAATGATCGTGGAGGGTGCGGAAATCATTGATATTGGCGGAGAGTCCACGCGCCCGGGCGCGGAGCCGGTGTCGCAGGATGAAGAAATCCGCCGCGTGGTTCCCATCATTCAGGCGCTCCGGGCGGAATGGGATGGTGGAATCTCGATCGATACGACGAAAGCCGGCGTGGCGGATGCGGCGCTCGCCGCCGGAGCCGACATTGTCAACGACATCAGCGGATTGCTCGCGGACCCGGAAATGCCGGCACTTTGCGCCGCCGCTGGTTGTGCGGTGGTGGTGATGCACATGCAGGGACAGCCACGGACCATGCAGGATGCCCCGGAGTATGCCGATGTGGTGGCGGACGTGCGCGGGTTTTTTCGCGCCCGCTTCGAGGCGTTGTTGGATGCCGGCGTCCATGCGGAAGCAATGTGCTTTGATCCCGGAATCGGCTTCGGAAAAACGCTCGATCACAACCTGGCTCTTCTCGCCGCGATCGACACTTTGGCTCCTCCCAACCGGCCGCTTCTGCTAGGCGTCTCCAGAAAATCCTTTCTCGGCAAACTCCTCGGCGATTTGCCGCCAGTGGAGCGGGATCGTGCCACGGCGGTGGTCACGTGCCTCGCCCGCGCAAAAGGGGTGATGTTTCACCGCGTGCACGATGTCGGCGGAAACCTCGGGGCATTGCGCGTGGCGGAGGCCATCCTCCGCGGCTCGGACGAGATTTCGTAAACTCCCGCCAATCAACGCTGCGCGATCGGTTTGCCACCGACCGCAAAACGGTATTTCGTCACCGCGTCCAGAATCGCATTGCCCAAGGTATTCTGATAGGTTTCGTGGTCAATCAACCGGGCTTCGTACGGATGCGATATGAAACCGCACTCCATGAGAATCGCCGGGTGGCGCACTCCGGAAAGCACGCTGAAACGTGCGCGTTTGATGCCGCGATCGAAGGTGTATTTTCCAAGGCGGCGCAACAGGGAGCCGTGCACAGACGTCGCGAGCGCGATGTTCGCGGAATCGTGTTCATTGCCGGCGCGGCTGAGCGCGTCGGAAGCAATCTCGCCGCGTCCGTAATGCGCGATGCCCGGAGGCGACAGCGTGAACGTCTCGATTCCCCGCGCGTTACGACCTCCGGAGTTGAAGTGGATGCTGATGAAAAGGGCCTCCTGTTTGATTGCGTTGGCGATGTTCACCCGATCCTGGAGTGTGATGTACACATCTTTGTCCCGCGTCAGAATCACCTTGTAGCCACTTTTGGTGAGCAACTCCTTCGCCTTGCGGGCGACCTTCAGATTGTAGGCCGCCTCGGTGCCGAGCGAATTGGTCGCACCGGCATCTTTCCCGCCGTGGCCCGGATCAAGAATCACCGTTTGGAAATTCCCCGCCTCCTTGATGAAATTCGGTCGCAGCACCGGATCGATCAGTTTCGCAAGATCGACGCGGGAAACCCATGATTCGCCGTCGTTGCTCTGCACCGGCTTGCAGAAGACGAACTTCACGCCGTTCATCTCGCATTCCCGCGAGCCGCAGGTCATTGTCACCAGAATCTTCGGGTTCTCAAGTGTGACCCGGTTGCCGTCACGGGCGAGTTTTGTGAACCCGTAGAATTTCTTCACGCTGTTCATCGACACGTAATCCTCGCCGTCAATTTTGCTGAGCTTCCAGCCGCCGGAACTTTCGGCGCGGGCGCCGCTGGCACCAAGCCAAGCCGCAGCCAACAGCACTCCCAAAAACAGGAACGCCGACCGGAAACAAATTTTTGAAATTGGGTTTTGCCGCACGGTGAGGGGCAAACTACGCGATCGCGGCGCGCTTGACAACATGGGAATTGCGGCCGAGCCCGATCACGGGAAAGATCCGCGCTTCCCGCGCATGACCGGTTTTACCACTTTGAAATCCTGCCTGTTGGCGGCGCGGCCGAAAACGCTGCCCGCGGCCATCGTCCCGGTGTGGACCGGTTGCCTGCTGGCTTGGAAACTGGAACGATCATTCGACCTTTGGCTCGCGCTTTGCACCCTTGGCGGTGCGCTGTGCATCCAGATCGCCACGAATTTTTTCAACGATGCGATCGATCACCGCCGGGGGGCGGATACCAAGGAACGTCTCGGTCCGGTGCGGGTCACGGCGTCAGGCATGATGAGCGGCCGGGCGGTCATGGCCATCGCCGGCGGGTTTCTCGCGGCCGCCGCCCTATTCGGAGCGGTGTTGTCCGAGACGCGGGGATGGCCGATTTTGGCGATCGGCATTCCGTCGTTATTTCTCGCGTATGGTTACACCGGCGGGCCGTTTCCATTGGCTTACCGGGGGCTGGGGGAATTGTTCGTCGTATTGTTTTTCGGATTCATCGCGGTGTGCGGCACGGTTTTCGTGCAAACCGGCGGCTGGCCAAAGGAGGCGGCATTGCTTGGCGCACAGGTCGGTTTGCTTTCCGCGGTGCTGATCTCGATCAACAATTTCCGTGACCGTGGGGAAGATTCGCGCAGCGGCAAGCGCACGCTTGCGGTGCGATTCGGTCCGCGGCCCGCGGCAGCGATCATTTGGCTGGAGATCAAGGCCGCGGCGTTTCTCGGCCTTTTTTGGCTGGCATGGGGTCATCTCCCGTTCGTGCTGGCCAGTGCGCCGGTTCTTCTGATCGGCATGCGAATCCTGTGGGGGATTTTCACGCTGCCACCCGGCCCGGGATTCAACCGGCTGCTGGCGCTTGGCGGCTTGCAACTTGTCCTCTTCGCTGCGGTATTTCATCTCGCCGCAATGATTCCATCATGATTTTCCCACCACCGGACGAGCCCATTTTCATCCACCGTTACCAGTTGCAGGCAGCGGGGCCGCTGAATGTACGGTCGCGCCGGTCCTCCTTGGGAGGCGTGCTGATTCGTGCCGGCGGTGGTTTTGGCTGCATCCAGCCGTGGCCGGAGTTGGGCGACCCGACGTTGGAAAAATGCCTCGCCGACTTGGCGGGGCCACGCCGCTGGCCGATTGTCCGCCGTGCGCTGCGTTGCGCGGAATACGATGCCGCCGGGCGCAAGTTCGAACATTCGTTGTTCGAGGAAATGGAAGTGCCACGCAGCCACGCGACTCTGGTCCGCAAAAATCCCGGCGTTCTCGCCGCGGCCGTGGATGCGGGCTTCGGAGTCGTTAAAATCAAGACTGGCGCGGATTTGGCAGCCGATGCGGAATTTCTCACCCAATCCGCCGCCGGTTTTCCCGAACTCCGCTGGCGGTTGGATTTCAACGAAACGCTCGATCCGGAAACGGTCATCACCTGGACCGCCGGTCTGCCCGCGGAAGTCCGGACGAAAATAGATTTTCTCGAAGACCCCAGCCCTTACGCAAACGAAATCTGGGTACGCATCCGCAATGAAACGCGTCTGTCACTCGCGGTGGACCGCGAAGCCGCACCAGATCGCACCGGTGCCAACGTGATGGTTGTGAAGCCTGCCATCGACGAGCCGTTTTTCCTCGCCGAAGCGGCGATCGCCTGTGCGCAGCGCGTCGTCGTGACGAGTTCCATGGATCATCCGCTTGGCCAAGCCTTCGCCGCTTGGGAAGCTGCGCGCCTCAGTTTGCAGTTTCCCGGGCTGGTCGGCGTCTGCGGCTTGCAAACCCATCATCTGTTCGAGCCGAGTCCCTTCAGCGAATGCCTCGGCCGATGGCAACCGGAGTTCACTCCCGCACCGGGAAATGGCTTGGGTTTCGACGATCTGTTGGAGCAACTTTCCTGGACCGCTTTGTAACCATGGCCCCATCCAGATTTCTCGATGATGCGTTCTGGAACAGCCAGGAACCATTTATCGCCGCGCCGCCAGAGGAGCTTCCGGACGTTCCTTCCGGCATCCCGGAACTCGCAGGTCACGTTTTGTTCCGCACCTCCGGCACCACCGGCAAACCGAAATGGGTGGTGCTTTCCAAACCGGCATTGCTTGCATCCGCCGCCGCGATCAACGCGCACCTGATGGTGACTGCTGATTCAGTCTGGGGCCTTGCGTTGCCCGTTCATCACGTCGGCGGCTTCGGCGTCGTAGTACGGACGCGGCAAGCCGGATGTGCATTGAAAATTTTCACCCAACGCTGGCAGCCCGCAGATTTCCGCGCGTGGCTGGAACACAACGGCGTCAGCCATTTGTCGCTGGTGCCCACGCAAGTTCACGATCTCGTAACCGCCGGGCTCACCGCGCCGGGGTGTCTGCAGGCGATCGTCGTCGGTGGCGGGCTTCTCGATGAAGCGACCGGCCGGGCTGCACGCGGACTTGGCTGGCCGGTGCTGGCATCTTATGGCCTCACCGAAGCAGCTTCGCAGGTGGCCACCCAACCACTTGCCGCGTTGCAATCGACTTACTCATCGTGGCCGGTGCCCCTCTTGCCGCATTGGCAGACGCGGCTCGACGCAAACGATTGCCTGGAGATTCACGGTCCCGCGTTGTTTTCCGGTTATTGGAGCGATGGAAACTGGGTGCCGACCGACCCGTGGTTCCGCACCAAGGATCGCGCCCAACTCGCCGCTCGTTCGCTGACCGTTTTCGGACGAGCCGACACGCTGGTGAAAATTCTTGGCGAGTTGGTCGATCCTTTCGAAATCGAACACGAAATCACCTCACTGGCCGCCGGTAAAATTCCACCCGCGTCGTTTGTCGTCATTCCCCTTCCCGATGTGCGCCGCGGTTGCAAACTTGTTGCCGCATTCGACGGCGAACCGCCTGAAGATGTGATCACCGCCTACCAGGCAAGCGCACCCGGATTCAAACGTTTGGCCGACGCCCTGGAACTCGCTCCATTTCCGCGCAGTGCTCTCGGCAAACCATTGCGAGGCGAGATCGCCGCGGCAATCACCAGGCGGTTCGAGTGAAACCAACCGGCGACCATTTCCCTTGTCGCGGCGGCGATGGTGCGGCAATGCATGCGAAACCATGGCAACCGCACGGATAACACAGATCGACGGGTGGCGCGCCGTGGCCGTGATCGGTGTCATGTGGGTACACTGGACGCCCGCATCATGGCGCTGGCATATTCCCTTTGAGATTGGATTGTTTTTCTTTCTCACCCTCACCGGATTTCTGATCACGCGTATTCTTCTGCGTGATCGCGAAGCCGGCGAAGCGACCGGAGAAGGATGGCGACGGGCCACGTATCGCATGTTTCTCACGAAGCGATTCTCGCGCATTCTCATTCCGTGTTATGCCGCGATGTTGTTTGCACTGCTCCTCGGTGCGCCGGACATCCGGAAACACCCGATCGTTTACGCGCTGCATGTTTCGAATTTCCACATGGCGGATCTTGCCGTTTGGCCCTCCGGCACCGCGCCCTTCTGGTCGCTGGCGATGCAAATGCAATTCTATGTGTTTTGGCCGCTGTTGGTGTTTCTGTTACCGAAGCGATTTTACGGGTTGGGTTTTTCCGCGTGCGTCGCGGTTGCCCCCGTTTCACGTTGGATCGCCGACCGGTATTTTCCGGAGATCGAAAACCCCCAGGCGATCACCGCCTGCTCGCTCGATTACTTCGCAGGCGGCGCACTGCTGGCGCTGTGGATTCACCGCGGCATGCGGCCGGGAAATCCGAAGCTGCGGGCGGCGGCATGGGCTGCCTTCGTGGGTTATGCCGTGATTTATACCATCCAGTCATCCGGTCACAAACTACCGATAGCCGGTTGTTTCCAACAAACCCTGCTGACATTCGCCATGGTGGGACTGATCTCATCGACCCTCGCCGGCTTCAGCGGTCCGCTCGGTCGTGCGCTTGATCATCCGGCCGCCCAGCACATCGGAAAGATCAGCTACGGGTTGTATCTGTTCCACGCGCTGGTGCCGATGCTACTCGGCTGGGTGCTGCCGCAACTGTGGAAACCGGAATGGAACGGATGGATCAAAGGTCCGCGCATTGTCATCTATACGCTGGTCGCATGGCTGCTGGGATGGCTTTGCTGGAGATGGCTGGAAGGTCCGGAACGAGTGCGTTTCCTTGCCAGCAGGAAACCGCGGTGATTGATTTGCCGGGTGGAGCACACCTTGTGGGCAAACGATCTTTCCGAACGTTTCGGACCCATGCTCTCGAAAGAACTCCGGCAGGGAATGAGGCGCGGAAGTTTCGTCGTGCCATTCATCGCCATCCATGTCCTAGCCGTCGTCTGTCTCGTTTTCGACATCCGCTCGGGAGCGGGAAAAGCACCCGACTCGTTCGGCGGATTGATCAACCCAATCCTTCCGCTTCTTTGCGGTCCGCTTTGGCAGCTTGCCGCCGCCGTCTGCGGTGTGCTCATGCCGCTCGGCGGGCTTTTCCTGATGAGCCAGGAACTGGAGGAAGGAAATCACGAACTGCTCCAGCTCACGCCGCTCGACCGCTGGCGGGTCGTGATCGGCAAAGTCGTGACGCTGTGGGGCATGGCGGCCGTCACGTTGTTCTCATTGTTGCCTTATGTCGTCTGCCGCTACCTCGCCGGTGGAATCGAGTGGTGGAACGAAGCCGGTTGTTTTCTTTCCGTGCTCATGATCGCCGCGGTGATGACAGCCGGATCAGTGGGCGCTTCGGCCGCCCGATCGCTGGCGGGAAAAATCCCCGCATTGTTTGCGTTCGTGTTTGCCGCCGGGTTTGGCTGCGCTGTGCCCATGCTGATGATGGGCTGGCGCGGTTACGGCGTCATGTTCCACTTCACCGGGGTCGCCGTGACGGCGTGTTACGTCATGTTCGGACTCGCGTTGGCGCGGTCATCCCTGCGGGTCGCGTTATTGGCCTACGAAACCAAGCCGTCGGTCGCAATCATGGGGCTGCTGCTGACATCACCGTTCGCGCTGGCTCTTGGCTCGGGAATCTCGTTGGGATACGGCGGTGGAGTCCTCGCGCTGCTGCTCGGCGTCGCCGCCTTTTACTCCGACCGCACGCCGGGCGAACTTTCGGCCAAGCGAAAAGCAATGATCACGCCGGCCCCCGCGCCTTGCACTGCTTTGACGGCGGCGGATTCCGCGCCGCCGGAAGGAACGGCGTGCCCAGTTCGGTGCGAAGATCGAAATGACCGGTGAAATCTTCGGGCGTATCCGAATCCTGTTTGCCGAAAATCTGTTCTTCGATCAGCAGGAAAACGATGGCGCCGATGTCCTCGCACCCGCGCACGCCCCATTCCTCCATCAGCGTGGAAGCCATCGGGCCGAATTGCTCGAGTGCCAGATCGCGGAAACCGGCGCAAAGTTCGCCGCCGCTCACATGCCGTTGGTTGCCCGCGCTTTCATGGCGCTTCAACGTGAAGTCCAGCGCCTCCTTGAGGAACAGATATGCCTGGGCGTCAAACCGCTGGTCGCGCTTTAAAATGGCGACAACGGAATGCTCGAATGGAAGCGCTTGCATGGCTGAAAGAATGAAGCGGGACGGTCGCGCTTGTCAAAGCGGTTCGATCGCACCGAAACCCGCGGACGCTGGCGCCAATTCACGCCGGGTTTTGCAGACACTCGGTCGGCAAAAACGAATCCGGGATGCGTCAATCCACCGCCAGACGTCCAGTTTCGCTCACGGCGAAACTGAGCCTCAAAACCCCAGAGTGGCGCCTTTTTTGATTCTCCAGACCGGACCTGCCGTGTCATAGACCGGGCAATTCGCTCCTTTCACCGGCGGCGTCACGTTATCGGTCCGGAACAATGGCAGAATCGGAGCCCCGGTCGGAGCTTTTTGATAAGTCACACCGGTTTGTTGGAATAGCAACGTGCCGCTGAACAGGCCGCCCCATCCCTCGCAAATCAGGATTTCAATGGGATATGCCTTGCCGGCCACGACGTCAATTTCCGGGCCGACCGCCACGCCACCAATCTGGCTGTTCCAGTTCTCCGTCTGCGGATACTGGTAAAATGTCACCGGCGGTTCCATCGGACAGTTGCGATAGTCACCTTTCAAACGCTCGGTGGATTTTAACTTTGCCATATAACCCTCATGAGGAGCCGTGGCTGCAATGAATCCGTAATCGAAAACATTGCGACCGTTGAAACGAACCGCCATCGTGTCATCCCCGGCACCGACGAAGCGGAACGAACCCGTGAATGGAGCGATGACGTTGCCGCGGTAAACAACCACCCAGCGCGGGTGGGCATCCGGCTTCTCGCCAAACGCGCTGGGTGCGGTCGAGGCACTCATCGCCGCCATGTAAATGCGGTTGTTGTACAATTTCCGGTCGCTTTTCAGAACTTGTCCGAAACCGCTTTCCCGCCAGCCTCCGGTGACGAAATCATTGACGGTTTTCCATTGTTCCGGGTTATCGACGCTGAGTTGCTTGCCGTTTCTGCCGCGGGCGATGTTGTAAAACGAGCCTTCCAAGGCGTTGGCGTTCGGATCGGTGATCCCGAACGGATTCTCCGTTCCCGAGCCAAGTCCCGCGCCCGGTCCGGTGCCCGAGCCAAATCCCCGGCCCAAGCCATCGCCGCGGCCACCCCCGGCGCCCGAACCACCCAGCCCGCCGGACATCGCCCCCGATGATATGGAACCGAGCGAGGACATCTGGCTGCTGGCATCCATTTCCGGCAACGTGATCGAACTGGCCGCGCCAGCCACCGAGATGCGCGCCATGTTCGGCTTCATCATCGATGCGGTTTGCTTCTGGCTTCGTTGTGAACTCGCCGGGTTGCCGCCACCACCACCGCTCGGCATGAAATCCACTTTCTTCGGGTCCGGATCAGCGGGAATGGTCCAAATGATCAAGAACGCGGCAACGAGGAGAAGAATCGCGTGGACGATGATGGATATCGTCAGCGAGCCGCCGCCCAGCTTGCGCCAGAAGGAATTTTTCTTCGGCTGGATCTCAAGAGGGTGGTAAACAACTTCCTGCACTTCTTCGGAGTAATGGTCCATAGGGTTGAGGGTTCGGGCTTCTTTGCCTTCACGTAAGATTCGCACCGCACAAGTGGATTTGTGACAAAAAAATATGTCCGCGATCGTGGGACCCGTCAATGCACCATCAAACGGCCTTTTCGCTCGAGCTGATCATGGGTGCCAAACTGAGCCTCAAAACCCGAGCGTCGCGCCTTTTTTGATTCTCCAGACCGGACCTGCCGTGTCATAGACCGGGCAATTCGCTCCTTTCACCGGCGGCGTCACGTTATCGGTCCGGAACAATGGCAGAATCGGAGCCCCGGTCGGAGCTTTTTGATAAGTCACACCGGTTTGTTGGAATAGCAACGTGCCGCTGAACAGGCCGCCCCATCCCTCGCAAATCAGGATTTCAATGGGATATGCCTTGCCGGCCACGACGTCAATTTCCGGGCCGACCGCCACGCCACCAATCTGGCTGTTCCAGTTCTCCGTCTGCGGATACTGGTAAAATGTCACCGGCGGTTCCATCGGACAGTTGCGATAGTCACCTTTCAAACGCTCGGTGGATTTTAACTTTGCCATATAACCCTCATGAGGAGCCGTGGCTGCAATGAATCCGTAATCGAAAACATTGCGACCGTTGAAACGAACCGCCATCGTGTCATCCCCGGCACCGACGAAGCGGAACGAACCCGTGAATGGAGCGATGACGTTGCCGCGGTAAACAACCACCCAGCGCGGGTGGGCATCCGGCTTCTCGCCAAACGCGCTGGGTGCGGTCGAGGCACTCATCGCCGCCATGTAAATGCGGTTGTTGTACAATTTCCGGTCGCTTTTCAGAACTTGTCCGAGACCGCTTTCCCGCCAGCCTCCGGTGACAAAACGGTTGACGGTTTCCCATTGTTTCGGGTTATCGACGCTGAGTTGCTTGTCGCTTCTGCTGCGGGCGATGTTGTAAAACGAGCCTTCCAAGGCGTCGCCGTTCGAATCGGTGATCCCGAATGGTTCCTCCGTTCCCTTGCCGATTACCGTCCCCGGTCCCGTTTCGTTACCAAATCCAAGGCCCAAGCCATCGCCACGGCCCAGCCCGCCGGACATCGCGCCCGGGGACAAGGATTCCAACGCCGAAGGTTGCAAGGATCGATCCATTTCCGGCAAGGTGATCGGGTTGGCCGCGCCGACCACCGAAATGCGCGCCATGTTTGGCTTTATCATCGATGCCGTCTGCTTCTGGCTCCGTTGCGTACTCGCCGGATTGTCGCCGCCACCGCTCCGGATGAAATCCACTTTTGGGTCCGGCTCGGCAGGAATCGTCCAAATGATCAGGAATGCGGTCGCGAGGAGAAGAATCGCGTGGGCGATGATGGAAATCGTCAGCGATCCGCCACCGAGCTTGCGCCAGAAGGAATTTTTTTCCGGTTGATAAGGTTGGTAAACAACCTCCTGCACTTCTTCAGAGTAATGGTCCATACGGCTGAGTGATCGGCGTCATTGCCTTCACTCAAGATTCGCCCACACAAACGGAATTGTGACAAAAATCACGGCCGTGATCGGGCACCAGTCAATTCACCATCAAACGGCCTTTTCGCTCATTCCGGCGCACCGGCCTGGAAGGTAACGTTGGAAATCTGGGCGCGGCTGAGGGCGTCAAGCACATCCACCACCCGGTCGTATTTCGCGAGGTTGTTCGCGTAGATGGTCACCAAAACCTTGGACTGCAATGAATCCGCACTTTGTTTGAGGGCAATGAGATTGGAAGTCAGCTCGGGCAGGTTCTTCAACCCCGGCGCGTCCTTCGGCTCTTCGTTCATAAACACCTGCCCGTCATCCTCGATCATGATCGAGATTTCATCGGGGAGTTCCACCGCGCCATCCGGCGGTTCGGTGCCCGGCAGCTGGGTGATGTGGGAATTTTCGACCTGAATGTCTCCGGCCTGGACGATGAAGAACAGCAGGATGACGAACACGACGTCGATCATCGGCGCAATCTGGAAGCCAAGATTCACCTCGGCCGATTTTTTGCGATGACTGCGTTTCTTGCTCACGGAAATTTCATTTGTTGGATGCTGAGAATGCGATGTTGGAAACCCCTGCCTCCGCGACCATGCCCATGATGCGTTGAATCTCGCCCGCAGGAACGTTCTTGTCGGCGCGGATGACCACACGAAGTTTGTCATCAATCTTCTTCTGATTGGCGATTCGCTCTGTCGCCTGCGGCCATTCGGTTTCGGCGTAAACCTTGTCGTCAAGAACCAGCACCCCTTTGTTGCTGTCCGGGTCGTGGCGGACGTTTACGGCGAACTCATGCTTCGCCATTTCCGCCTCGCGCTTCTTGGCGCTGGGTGACACTGGGAGAGTGAGCTCCTTATCGACTTTCAGCACCTCGGCCGAGGTAATCATCACGAAGAAGACGAGCAACACGAGAAGCACGTCGATCATCGGAGCAATCTGGAAATCGGGTTCCCCATCTCCACCACCACCACTGGCCATAGGATCTTAGTAATTCAGGGTTTGGTTTTTTCAAGCGGCTTCGCCAACATCAGGCTTCCGCGGACTCGATCCAGTTCGGCAAGGCGGCGTAGGTTTCCTCTTGGCCGACGTCGGCATTCTGGAGATAATCGTAGGGGGCGTTGCGGAAAAGATGATCCGTCGTGTCCTGAAGCTGGTGGACTGCTCCCTGAAGTTTGTTGCGCAGGAAATAGAATGCCATGAACGCGGGAATCGCGACAAGAAGCCCGGTTGCCGTCGCGACCAGCACCTCACCGATGTGGCCTGCCAATTCGCCTACGCCGCCGCTTAACCCCGATGTTCCCAAGCTGCCAAACGCGCCTTTCATGCCGAAGACGGTTCCCAACAGACCAATCATTGGCGCACAGACACCGATCACCGAAAGATAGTTGATCCGGGTCTGCAACGTGGAATTGATTTTATCGACCGTGGAATAGAGCGTCTCTTCCGTTGCGGTTTTGCCGTAGCCGACCGAACCCAACGACGCGCGCACGACTTCCGCAAACGGGCTGGTAGCCGCTTTCATCGCCTGATAGGCACCGACATAATCACCGGAGCGAAACAAGTCCTGGGCGATTTTCACGTCTTCCGGCGGGGTCATCCGGTTGCGGCTGGTCCGCAGCCAAACATCGATGATGAGCCAAACCATGGCGATCGAGCAGGCCAGGAGAATGTGCATGACCCAGCCGCCTTCCTGATAGATATGAAACATGCTTTCCTTTTTCTCTCCCGCCACAGGGGTGGCCGCGAGAAGGCTGACGGGAGACATGATGGCGAGTGTGATTGCCGTCTGGAGGATTCGTTTCATATGCGGTGGTTGAGGTCGAAGAGGCTAGTGAAGGATCGATTGGATAAAAGAAATTTTCCCGTCAATTCCCATCGGGTTTCGGTTCCGGAGGTTTTTCCTTGGATTCCGCAGGTTTTTCGCCGGGTGTTGGTGCGGCGGGTTTCTCGTCGGACAAGCTTGCGAAGCGTTTCTTCGCTTCGGTGCCGATGACGGTGTCGGGGGCACCGGCGGCTGCGGATTTCAACAAGGCAACCGCTTCCACACGGCGTTCGCTGCGGGCGGACAACAGGAGCGCCGCCTGAAGTTCGGCCGCGCTGGTCGTCAGCACGGTGCCGGATGGATAAAGGCAGCCAACCGCCAGATACGCTTTGAGCGCTTCCTGATTGCGTTTTTCCTCCTGGAGAATTTTCCCTTTGAAATAGGAGGCGACGGCGCTGATTTCGACCGGGTTGGAATCCGTCACCTGATCACTCAACGCGTCAATCCTCGCCTTGGTGCCCGCCGAGATGGGCGTCGCCAGTGCCTTGGCGAGGCGGCCAATCGCATCAATCCCCGGCTCGGGCGTCGCCTCGGAAACCTCTTTGGCAAGAGCGTCCGCCTTGGAACTCTCTTTTTCCAGCGTGTAGGCGATGACGGCGGCGCGGGCGGCATCAATCCAGTAGTTTCCAGAAATCCTAGCGGTCGGTTTCAGCGCCGCGAGCAGTGGCTCCAGGGTCTTGATCGCGTCACGTGGTTGCCCCATCAGCACTTGGCCGAGGCCGGTCCGGAGCGCCTGCGGTTTTTCGCTGGAAACATGGGTGATCGAACTGGCGGGGATCACGGCCCCGGCCTGATAACCCTCGACATCTCCGCTGACGACAAAGTTGGCGCCTTGCTGGGTCACCGCGGATAGCGGAATCGACCGCCCGGTGCGGAAAACCAGCATCGGGCCGGTAGGACCGGCGGGCACCTCATCCTGCGCACGGACGGCGCCAAACATGGATACCAAGGCAAAGGAAGCCGCGGCAAACCGGAGATGATGAATCAATGAACTCATTCGATTTCGTATTTCAAAGGCTGTGCTTTTTTCCAGTATTCCGTGTTCTGAAGCTTGGGATGTTCGATCAACTGCTTGAGCGTTTCCTTGGCCACTTCCTGATTGCCGATCACCTTCAAGGTCTCATACGCCTTGAAGTACGCCTCGGCGCAAAGTTCCGCTTCCCGCTGGTAGGCCAAGTACACGCGCTGGTAATAACCGTGCGCCTTTTTCACGGATTCCAGCCCGTCGGCGGGCGTCTGCTTCTTTGATTTCAGGACCAGCGCGTCACCGAGAACAAGATAGGCCTGAGCGGTGGGCGCACCGCGGAAGGATTTGTCCGCCGCGACTTGGAGGGCGAGCTTCTCCGCCTCGTCAAACTTGCCGAGATCGCGCAAGGCGATCAACTTTCCGATCGTTGCTTCCGTGAAACGAGAGGTGCCCGTGTTTTTGGAAAGTGCGTCGTCGAAAATTTTCAGCGCCTTTTCCGGCTGCTTGCGCGCCAAGGCAATCTGGCCCAGACCCACCGGACCCGCGTCCGAAAATACCGAATCCTTGTATCGATCCGCCAGACGCTGGAACATCTTTTCGGCGCGATCGAGTTTGTTCTCCTTCACGAGGATCTCCCCGCAAACGGACAGCAACATCGGACTCAATGCGGCGGGATCGATGTTGTCGTCACTGGCGATTACCTTGAGATAAAAATCGCTTTGCTCCCGGTTTTTGAGCTGATCGTAGAGCTGGGCGCGGGCAAAGTTGATGCGCGCGTGCGTCGTGGCGTTTTCCTTGCCCTTGGCGGCATTGCTCAGCAGATCGACGATCTGTTTCTCAAGCGGTTTCGGATCGAAGTCCTTGGGACGGCGCCGCGGCACCAGATTTTTGACGATCTCGCTGATGAGGTGTTCGACCTGCTCGCTGGCGGGATCGGCGATGTTCTTGGCCATTACATCGGCCAGCAACTTGGCACCCTCTTCGGGTTTGTCGAGACGCTGCATCGCCTTGGCGACCCAATTGACGGAAAGAAGCGCCATTGGATGATCCGGTCTCTCGTTGATGAACCGGTTGTGAAGATCCGCCATGCCCTGCCAATCCTTGCGTTTCTGAAGAATTGTGGTGGCTGACTCCATCCCATACTGAATCACCTCGTCGGCTTTGGATGCCCAGACCGCACTGCGGTAGGCATCGAGCGCCTTGTCCTCGTTTGCCTTCAGTACCGCCTCGTTCCCGGATTTGATCTTCTGCAGGGTATCGCCAAGGAGATTGAACATCGGGCCCGCCGCCGGATCGGCCGGTTTTTTCTCCAGATACTCGTTGAGGCTTTTCACAATTTTCTCGGACTGATCGGCTTCCTTGTCCTGGGAATCGATGAATGCGAGACGATAGAGAATGTCTCCCGCCCACTGGCCATCCGGAAAGCGCGTCAGGTATTCCTTGCACCATGCGAGGGTTTTCCCGTAATCGTTGGTCAGGAAATAGGCCATCGCCACGCGGTAAACCGCCGCCTCCTGAAGCTGGCTCTGGGGGTGGTTTTTGATGAATTTTTCGAACAGGACCGCCGAGTTCTTGAAGTCTCCATTCTGGAACATCGCCACGCCTTGGAAAAAGACGAAGCGATCAAGCGAGGCGGAGTTGGAATACTTCTGTTCCATGTCTTGAAAGAAGCTCAGCACGCGCGGCCAGTCGTTGCTTGCGGCGAGGAGCTCACCAACCAGGCTCGCCACCTGTTCCCCATTGCTGGCTTCCGGGTACTTCTGCAGGTATGCCTCGCCGAGTGATTGGAGCTTATCGATGTTCTTGAGCTCGTGGTGGATGACGATCTCGGCGAAGGCGGCGCTCTGCGCGTCCTCGGATGCCGGATACTTCTCACGCAGGGTGCTGAAACACAGCAGTGCTTCCTCCTTGCGGTCCAAATAGAAAAAGCACCGGCCGCGCCGCATCAGCAGCATGGCATCAAGATTCTTGAGATTCTCAATGGCTTTGGTCGCCTCTTCGACCTGCTTGAGGAGCCCTTCGTAGGAATCAATCAGTTCATTGATCGCTTGGATCCGGCCAGCGAGTTTTTCGTCCTTTGCGTCAAGTTTCCCGACATTTTCCTTGAGCAGGCCGAGTTCGGATTTGCGCTCGGCAATCTGCTCGGCCTGGATGGCGAGAATTTGCTCCCGCGGCGGGATCGACCGGAAGATCGCAAGCGCGGCGGCGTAATTTCCCTTGCTTTCGATGATTTCGTCGCCCTTGACGATCACCTGGTTGACAAACCACGTGATCGCATCCCGGACTCCCTCCTGATTGATGAGCCGGTCCATGTAGCCCACAAGGTTTTCGATCTGGCCTGAGTTCGCGAGCAGGTCAACCGCCTCCACGGAGGCAGCCGTCTGCGCCGGCGTGCGCACATCCGAACCCATCAGGCTGCGGAATACCTGGAGAGCCTCCGCGTTCTTGCCGGTCTCTGAATACAGGATTCCCAATGAGAGGCCGGCTTCAGCCCGATACTTGGGATCCGCGGCGGCGCGGCGGAATGCCTTGATTGCGACATCCTGCTTCTCGGCACCGCCCTGCCTCATGGCCGATTGACCGATTCCGAGATAAGCCCGGCTGGTGTATTCACCATTGGGAAATGCGGCTGCGGAAACGGAGAACGCCTTTTCGGCCTCGACGAAATTCCCGTCGAGCATGTGGGCAAGGCCCAGGTTGAAAAGCAGCAGTTCGCGCCCTGGGTCGGCGGGATCCGGGAGGTGCGGAAGCAGCTGCTGAATCTTCGCGACTGCGGTTTTGTAATTCTTGGCTGTAAACGCCTTGCCGGCCTCCTCGAAAAGCGTTTTCGGATCACCGGGCTGGGCGGACGAGATGAAGGGAAAAGCCAGCAGACAACTGCCAATCAGGATCGCTGGGATTGTACGTGTAGCCATTCGTCTTTTGTTGAAAATTACGTCGCGACATTGGTGTGTCAACGCCGGAATCGGCCCACGCGATGAACCGTCGTGCCTCGTCGGCGCACAATGGTTTTCCGGTCTCCGCTTCGAGCCGGACCGGCTTATTCGATCACCACGGGAGTGCCGATTTTCACCTTGGAATAGACGATTGGAATCACGCCCGAAGGTCCGCGCACGCAGGCATGCGATGCGGGCCGGCGGCGCACCGGACCGATGTGATGGCCGACGCCGTCACCGGTGAGACGCATCCAATAACGCATCGGCGCACCCACAAATTTTCCGCCCTCGGGAATCGGGTCCTTGAGCGCATCGGCATCGCTGTTCACGACCTCGCCGTTCCCATCAAGAATCTTGCCATATCGGTTCGAACTCTTGTCGACGACCTTCTCGCGGATCGGAAATGTGCCGGTGGGAGTCGGGCGGCTCGGCACACCGGAACAAATCGGGTAATCGATCGCCACCTCTTTGCCGTTCATCAGAAAGCCCCGCTGGCTGGACAGATTGATTTTAATGTGGGAATTGCTGGCATTCGTCCGCGAAAGAAGCTCGTCGTTTTTCCACGCATCGTGGGTTTTCGGATACTTTGGTTCCGCTTGGAAATGCTCATAGGTGCCAGGCGGATGCGGGTTGACCCGATTGCCGTTCGCATCCACGGCGGGTTTGCCCATGGTATTGAAATTGGCGCAGCTCGCCAAGAGCAGAGCGGAACCGGCGGCAGCGAACAGGAGGATGGAGCGGCAACGGAACATAGGAGGAGGGCGGACATTCACGGAATCCCGGAAAATTGCAACTCCCGAGTGACGCGGACGTCACATGCGGAAGTCCTCGCCGAGGTAATGTTTCCGCGCGATCGGATCATTGACCAGTTCGTCGGAAGGACCTTCGAGAATCACCCGGCCATCGTGAATGAGAAACGCACGGTCGGTGATGGTCAGGGTTTCCCGCACCGAGTGGTCGGTGATCAAAATCGCCAGGCCGTCGCGCTCGCGCAGCTCGCGGACGATGCGCTGGATGTCTTCGACGGCGATTGGGTCGATGCCGGCGAATGGTTCGTCGAGCATCAACAGCTTCGGTTCCGTGCACAACGAGCGGGCGATGGCGAGGCGGCGTTTCTCACCGCCGGAAAGTGTGATGGCAAGCGACTTCGCGAGCTTGGAAATGCGGAAGCGCTCCATGAGTTCCGCGGCGCGGTCGTTGCGCTCGGAGCGCGAAAGATCCCGGGTTTCAAGGATCGCGAGCAAATTGTCGCGCACGGAGAGTTTGCGGAACACCGATTCTTCCTGCGGCAGATAGCCCAATCCGCGCCGGGCGCGCTGGTGCATCGGCAAATGCGAAATGTCATTGCCGCGGAAAAAAACCGCCCCGCTGTCGGCAGGGATCAATCCGGCGATGATGTAAAACGACGTGGTTTTACCGGCGCCGTTCGGACCGAGCAAGCCGACGATTTCACCCGGCTGAACCGTCATCGTCACGCCATCCACCACCGCGCGGCCACCGTAGGTTTTCCGCAGGCCGCTGGCGTGGAGAATCGCCGTTTCGATCTGCTTGCAGGACGACCCCGGCGAATGGGCGGGAATTTCCAAAAGGGTTTCGGCAGCGATTTCGGTCATGGGCCTTAGTTGGTTTTGCCGTGGATGTCCCATTGTCCCGAGGTGTGGAAATCCCCGTTTTTCTCGATGCGCAGCGTTAGATTCGGCTGGCGGGCGCGCAGGTAGTTCGCGCCCTGCATCACCCACGGGTAGCCGCCGGAAAGCGTGATCGTGCCGGACTTCGGATGATACGTGAAAACCGCGCCGCTCGCCTGCACCGGCTCCTTGCCGTTTTCCGCGCCGCGCTGAACGATCCGCACCGCACCGGAGGCGACAATGCGCTCGATATCGCCCGATATGCCGCCAAACGACGGCATGCCGCCCCCTTTGGTTTTTCCCGGCTTCGCGCCGCTTTCTTTCGGCGTGAAAAATATTTTCAACTCGTTGGCACCGGAAAGCTCGAACCGCGGGTCATCGACTTTCACGTTTTTGAGAAACACAATGAGGCCCGCATCGAGATCGGAATACACGCCGCCGTCGAAGGTGATCCGGCTGAGGCCCGCGACGTCCTTCACTTCCAGCGGTTTTTCGGCCGGGGTGAAGGTCGCCCCCTCCCCGCCGGTGATCCCCTTGGCTTCAATGAATGTTTTCACGGCATGGGTCGCGGCGAGGGATGCCTCAAGATCGGCCGCCACTCCTTTCTTCGTGACCTCAGCCGGTTTTTCCGCGCCGATCGCCGCAGTGACGGATAAAAGCCCGGCGGTAAAAACCGGGCGGAGAAAAGAGCGATGATTGCCACGCATGGACGTCTGGGGTTGTTGTTTCAAAACCACGATGCCGGGGCCATCCAAAAACGCCTCGCCTGTGGAGTAATCGTAAATCAGCCCGCGGCCTTGCGCGGTCAATCGATCCGAATCCATCCGGATTTCTCCGTCCGCGCGGAGAACGCCTTTTCCTTGGTCGATGAGAGCCTTGGGAAGATCGATTCCGCCGCGCAACGTCTCGTCGTCGTGATAAAACTCAATGCGCAGGTTTTCACCGGCGATGCGGTTGTCGTCCACCAATGTCATTTTCTCCGCCTTGAGTGATCCGATCAAATTTCTTTGCGGATCGTAGCGCGGAAACATCACGTCCTGCAATTGGCTGCCGTGCGGCAAAAATGAAACGGACATCCGTTTTTTCCCGGCCAGCGGATTCGCTCCCGCTGCCAGCGGAACCAACGAAACCAAAACCATGGCAACAATCCGCATGATCAGTGGGCGGCGTGATGAATGGCGATGAGTTTCACAAGAATGTCCTCGATCATTTCCAAGGGAATCTGGTTCGGCCCGTCGGAAAGCGCGTTGACCGGATCCGAATGAACCTCCATGAAAACGCCGTCCACACCGGTTGCCACCGCGGCGCGGGCGAGCACCGGCGCGAGTTCGCCATCGCCGCCGGTCGAACCGCCGAGACCGCCGGGGCGCTGCACCGAATGCGTGGCATCGAAAATCACCGGCAGGCCTTCCTTGCGCATCCAATAGAGCGAACGCATGTCCGTCACCAGGTTGTTGTAGCCGAAGGTTGTCCCGCGTTCCGTGATGAGAAAACTCTTGCAACCGAACGCGCGCATTTTGCCTGCGATGTTCACGGTGTCCCACGGCGCGAGGAACTGGCCTTTTTTCACGTTCACCGCGCGGCCGGTTTTCGCCGCCGCTTCCAAAAGATCCGTCTGGCGGCAGAGGAATGCGGGAATCTGCAAAAGATCGATGTGTTCCGCCGCGATGTCGCAATGCTCCGCGGTATGAATGTCGGTCGTCACCGGCACGCCAAGTTCTTTCCCGATTTCACCGAGAATGCGGCAGCCCTCCTCGACTCCCGGGCCGCGGAATGAGGAAACCGACGTGCGGTTCGCCTTGTCGAATGATGCTTTGAAAATGAACGGGATTCCCGTCCGCAGTGCGATCTCCTTAAGCGAACGCGCCATTTCCCAGGCGAATTTCTCCGTTTCGAGCGCACACGGGCCGAGGATGAAAAACGGCACCGGTCCGCCGACGGGTACCGTGCCGATGTTGAATGGTTCGAATGACATGAGGTGAAATTCAGTCCGCCGTTTCCGCTGCGGCGCGTTGGTAAAGTGGCTTGAGATTATCGAGCGCGGTGGCGAGGAGTTTTTCCTCCACCACGGTCAAATTGCCCCGCGTTTTGTAGGCGAGCATTTCCAACGAGTCGATGACGGATTTGGCGGCGCGGATGTTCACCTTGCGTTCGCCGCTCCGCGGATCGGGAAGCTGGCCGAGAAACAATCCCGCGTTCTGCGCCTGCAAAATCACAAATTCATTGAAACGAGGGTCCGCTGCTGGCTCGGGCATGGCCGGAAAACTACGGTGCCCGCCGCGCGACTGCAAAGGCGAAAACCCCACCGTGGCGGTGATCCAGATGGAGCATAGCGACTTTCATCATCTGGCGAAGCCGACTCCGGCTGGCCAAGGCAATCACCGGTCGCCGTTCTTCGTGGCTGTGGCGTCCCGCCGCAGAATCTTCCATCTTCCAATCCGCAATCACTTCACCTCGCTCTTCAAGGGCGGTTCCTCCCCGCCCCACAGTTCGACGGTTTTCCGGTCCGCGCCTTTGGTGAGGAGAATCCGTGAAATCCCGCCTTCCGCCGTGGTTTGGGCGGTGAAATGGAGTTTCAAGCTCTTGTCCAATCGCAATGCCTTGCCCACGCCTTCGGCATCGATCGTTCCGCCGTCCTGCATCGCGGCGATCACCACATCGTCCGCTTTGGCCTCGGGGTAACGCACCGTCACCTCCGCTTCCCCGCCTTTTTCCACATACACCCGCTGAAACTCGCCGAACTGATTCGGCACCAGATCATAGCTTTTTCCCTCCACCGTCACCCGCGCTCCCGCGGGCGGCGCGTCAACCGCCGCCATCTTTTCCACCGGCGGCGCAAGTGCCGGAGCAACGGGCGTGGTTTCCTCTTTCTTCGCGTCACCTTCGTCTGCCAGACCGGCCTTCGCTCTCTCCGACCTCCGCGCATTGAATCGCTCCGAATCACTTCTGGAACCTGCTACGTCTGGTTCTTCCGTCGTTTGCGGCTTCCGGTCAGCGGATTGATCCGCTTGATCCTTTGTCCAAACGAAAATCGCAACCGCAATGAGCAGAAATGAGAAGATGATGAGCCGGGACTTCATGAATGATGAATCAACTGATTTCAGTGATAATGCGTGTTTTCCCATCATCAAGCGCAAAGTTGTCTTCCGTTCATGAGACGCTGGTTGGCAAGCAGGCGGCTGCCGTCGTCGTGCCTGTGCTTATCCCATTCGCATTGTCATAATATTAAAATCAAAGTGTAAGCTCCCCCGTCAATGCGACATTTCAAAAGTAGAGTTTCTGGCGGTTTCGGGGTGTTGGTTCGGTTGTGTGTTTTGGTTGGTATGTTGTTGGCGGAAGAGTGATGGTGGCAGGCTGCGGAGGGCGTCGTGAGGGCGTTCGTCGTTGTAGCAAGTGATCCATTCGTGGGTGAGCTCGCGGACTTCATCGAGGTCGGCGAAGATGTTGGCATCGAGGATTTCACGACGATAGGAGCCGTTGAATCTTTCGACATAACTGTTCTGGGTTGGCTTGCCGGGTTGGATGTTGTGAAGGCGCACGCCGTGTTTTTCGCACCATGCGGCGAGTTTGGCGGCGATGAACTCGGGGCCGTTGTCGGTGCGGATCTGCGTTGGCAGGTTGCGGCTTTCCTTGAGTTGTTCGAGCACGCGAATGACGCGCGCGGCTGGCAGCGAGGTGTCAATTTCGATGGCCAGGGCTTCGCGGGTTCCTTCGTCAAAGACATTGAGGGTGCGGAAGCTCCTGCCGTCGTAAAGCGTGTCGTGCATGAAGTCCATCGACCATTGGCTGTCGGCAACGGGCGGCGCGTCGAGCGGTTGTTTGACGCGGGCGGGAAGGCGTTTTTTGGCGCGGCGCGGCAGGTTGAGATTCATGGTTCTATATACCCGCCAGAGGCGCTTGCGGCTCTCAATTTCGCCCTCGTTGATATTGACAATTTTTCCGGAGTTCCCGGGTTCGGTCTGTTCTTTTTCACTCATCGTTTTATTCAGGTTGGCCCAACCAAACGAATTTTCAAATGTGCGAAAAATTCCCTACCTTATCTTTCCATGGCGAGATCGGTATACATGCGCTTGAGCTTGGAGTGCTCGGCTTCGAGCTCCTTGATGCGCTTGAGTTCGGAAACGCTCAAGCCGCCGTACTTGCTTTTCCAGTTGTAGTAGGTCGGCATGGAAATGCCGTGCTTGCGGCACACCTCGGCGACTTTGAGGCCGCTGTCGGTTTCCTTGAGGATCGAGACGATCTGCGTCTCGCTGAACTTGCTTTTTTTCATGGTCGGTCAGGTTGCGCCGACCACCAGATACTCTATTTTTGCCCGGTCGCACAACTGGGGGAGCTTACAAAAGGACCGACCCAGTTCCTCAACTATTTGTGTGTCAAGCTATCACATAATTACTTAATATCGATCCATTCGATTCTGCCTTTATCGTTCTTAAGCACTATTCGAAATGGTTCACCGAGAGCCTTTTTTTTTCGCATTGTTTTACCAACCCATACAAAACGATTATGGTAAGTGGTCCTATACCATTTTGCGAATTCGATTACGGTGTGAGAATAGTCTTGGTCTTTCAGATAGACGCCAAGCGTGACGGACCCATCATACGATGGTGATTCTTTGATTTTGGTGGTTGAGGGGATAAAATCAAACTCAAGTGCTGGCTTTTTTGACTGCTTAAGATCTATAGATTTGACTTCAATCGCTTCAGCAAGGGACTCTGCAGGATCAGGTCCAGTCACCGGCATGCAAGCGGAGTGAATGCCACAAGCAGCAACAACTACAAATATATCAATTATATTCACTTAACTAATAAGTATTTATATTTTTATTATTAACAGTTGGTTAATGTGCCGGGTGCCCCATTTTTCTTTTGCAGCACTTTTTAGGCGGCTTGATCTTGTCCGTGGTGTTCCAAGCTCTAGGATCTTTTGGATCGTTGAAAAAGGTATCTGTAACGGCGTCATAGTAATTAGGCCGATCTGAGTCATGACAGCCTTTATTCAAACATTTTATCATACCCACCACCGCATTGAAGTTGCATTGACTACAGGGACCGTCGACTGAAAACCATGATCTAGAAGTGCATAGATTATCTCTATAGCATTTGTCATGTTGAGCGCATACTTCCTTCATGCATGGAGTAAGATCTGGAATTCCATCGCAGCCGGGACTATCGAGCCCCAAAACATCCATGCGTCCGACGGAATGATTCCCCACAAATCCATAAACATTCAGTCCTCCATTTTCTCCAATTGGATCGCGATTCAGCCATCGTCCCAGCGGAGCAATGTAATATCGATATCCGTAATAGTAGATAGGACTCGTCGCGATTTCCTCATCCACTGGTTTGGTGGAGAAGCGATACTTATTTCCTACGGCGGTGCCCGTGGATACGAGGGTATTGCCGAAAGCATCGTAGCGGTAGGTGGCGGTAATGGTGCCGGCGACGCCGGTCAGTTGGGTGACGTTGCCATTTCCATCGTAATGGAAATGGGAGGTGATCAGTGCCGAGTGATCAGTAGTCAGCAAGAGACCGCCGACACCGCCTGCACCTTGGAGGGAACCGGAAAGATCGGTGCCCCAAGTGAGGGATTTGCTGAGCGTGGATGAAGAATATTCCTCGATGACGTTCCAGCCGTCGTAGATGTAGCGGGTGGTGGTGCCATTGACGGATTTGGTAACACGGCGATGCAGGGCGTCGTAGGTATGGATGACGGTGGTGGTGCCGTCGGAAACGGACATCAGTCGATTTTCCGAGTCCCAAGTATAAGTGATGCCGTTTTGGGTGAGGAGGTTGCCGTTGGCGTCGTAGGTCGGTGGCGGGGGTTGGTTGGAGATCGCCGTGTATTGGTTCGCGGAGTTGGTGGTGTAGGTGACGGTTCCTGATGTGGGCGGGACGCCCACGCTCCTTGAGAACGTGGCGTTTTCGCGGTTGCCCATGGGGTCGTAGTCGTAGGCGTCGGTTTGGCCGGAGCCGTAGTCGGCGGAGGTGACTTGGTCGGTGGAATCGTAGCCGTAGGTGCGGGCGGGTGTGGTGCCATCCGAGAATGTTTCGCTGGTGCGGCGGCCGGTGGTGTCGAGCGCATATGTATGGCCGGAAAGCGGACTGCCGTTTTTCAGATGCTGGTTGGCAAGCAGACGGTTGGCGTCGTCGTAGGTTTTGCTTTCCGTGACGCCGTTTTCGTGGGCGATGGCGGTCAGGCGACCGGCGAGATCGTATGTATAATTGGCAAGTGGCGGCGGCCCATCGGCGGTGACGGCGGCGAGTTGGTTGCGCGGCGTCCAAGTGTATTCCACGATCTGACCGCTGGGGTAGGTGATGGAGGCACGATGGCCATCGGCATCGTAGGTGTAGGCAACAATTTTGCCGATGGCTTCCCCGGCGAGTTTTTGGGTTTCGGAGGTCAACTGATGGCCAGCGTCATAGACGTAGGTGTTAAGCGAAACGGTATTGTCGATGCTTAGCATTTGCCCGCAGAGATCGTAGCTGCGGGTGGTGTCGGGCGTGGACGTGTTCCAATCCGAGACCAGTAGGCGATCGCGGAAATCGTAGCTGTAGGTGCAGACGTCGCCGTTGGGCGTGGTGTGGGTGGCGAGGCGGCGGGCGTCGTCGTATGTGTAGGCGTGGCTATCGCCATTGGCATACAATTTGCCGGTCAAACTACCACGAACATCGTAGCTCCAAGTGGTGACATTGGATTTGGTGTCGGTGAGAGTGACCATGCGGCCCATCGCATCATAGCCATAGGAGATGATTTGGTTGAGCGGATCCTTGGTGGTCGCGAGGCGATCCATCGCGTCGTAGGTGTTGGTGGTGACGCGGCCATCGGGCAGTGTGGTGGTGAGCAGGTTGCCGACGCCATCGTAGGTATAACTCGTCGCTTGATTGAGCGGGTTTTTCTCGGAGGTCTTGCGATCACGGGCATCGTAGGTGGTCACCCAGCTTTTGCCGCGGGGATCGGTGACGAGATTGATCCGGTCGCCGACGTTGTAGCCGTAGCTGGTGGTGGCGGCGTCCGCAGTGCCGAAGCCGGTCGTCACGCTGGTTTTCCGCCATGCGAGATCGTAGGTGAAATAGGTCACGCGGCCCGCCGGGCTGGTGATTTTCACCGGGTTGTCACCGATGTGGGCGCAGCCACAGCCGCCGCCGCCGCCGACTCCCGGAATGGTGTAATCGTAAGTGGTCGTGCGGTTGAGCGCGTCGGTGACCGTGAGAGGGCGTTTGTACCAATCGTAGGTGAAGGTGGTGGTGTGGCCCTGCTCATCGCTGGCGGTCAATTTGCTGCCATAAATATCGTATGTGGCGGTGCGGGTCGAGGAATCGGGAAACGTGGTGAGCGTGATTTGGCCACGGAGATTGTATGTATAACTGGTGGTGCGGTTGAGCGAATCGGTCACGCTGGCAAGACGCCCGGCGGAGTCATACCCATACATCGTCACCTTACCGAGCGCGTCGGTGGAGGATGTTTTCAGGCCGGTGGCGTCGTAGATGTGCGAGACAACCGTGCCATCGCGGCGGGTATGGGTGAGCAGCTGGCCGAAGGAATTGTAGGTGAAGGTTTCCGTCAGGCTGTCCGGATGGTTGATTTGGGTCACGCGGTGATTCGCATCCCGCGTGTAGGTGGTGGTGCGGTTGTTCTCATCTTTTTCGGTGAGCACGAGGCCCAGTGAATCCCGCGTGTAAACCCGGGTTTTGCCGTCGGGCAGGGTTTCGGTGAGAATGTTGTGGTTCGCATCGCGCGTCCATTGGGTGACCCGGCCGGCGGCGTCGGTTTTTCGGTTGAGATAACCGGCACCGCCGCTGGAATATCCATAATTGGTAACCGCGCCGGAAGGCTCGATGTGCTGGGTCATCTGCGAGGTGCCGCCCGCGGTGGTGGCGTAAAACGTCTCCGTCGCTCCGTTGGCGAACCAGAATTTCCCGCCGTGGGCATCGGCTTTGCCGTTCGGCGAGCCCCAGGTCATGATCGGCTCGTTGGTGTCCGCATTGCGTTGCTGCCAGAAGGAACCGGCCACCGCGCCGTAACCGGTGCGGTAGAGCACCTTCGCCCGCACCAGCGGCTCCGCATCATAACGCGGCTCGTTGTATTCCGCCAGCACCGGCGCGGTGCCGGGATACATCTGCAGATGAGTGAAACTCGCCTGCGTGCCATCTCCATAATCCACCGCGGAGAGCATCGCGTATTTCTGCTCCGGAATGCTCTGATCGTCCATGATGGTGTAATCGTAAGCGATGGTGTGGACCACGTTGTCCTGCGGATCGTGCGAGGAAACGGAATGGATCACATCCACGGTCTGCGGCGCGGCGTTGGAGGCGTAAAACCGGCCGGTGGAGGTCGGCATGTCGCCAAAACCCTGGGTGTTGTAATACATCCGCGCGGGGAAATTGATCCGCGGGAAATAACGCAGCGAGGTAACATTCCGCGCCGTGCCGAAGTCGATGCCGACCACTGCTCCGCTGGGCACGCCGGCCGAATTATAAAAGGTGCTCGTGATCGTATCGAATGCTTTGGTAAACGAATTATCGGGATGGTTGGGCGTGCTCCCGAAGGCAGCACCGGATAGTTTGGCCGCGCCATCGTAAAATTCCAGCTCCGCCACATTGCCGTATCCATAATCCGCAGAAGCATACCAAAGATAGCGGAAACTCCCCGGAGTGGTGAGGGAAAGCGTGGTCCATGTGTTATTGGGTGGCACGGAATTGATTTTCCCCTGCAAGGTGACGCCCGCGGAAACCGTTTCCACGTCCCAGGTGATGCGCAGCGAGCGCCCGCCCGGCTCCGTCACCCGGACCAACCGTTTCGGACTGCCAACATCATATTCCATGAGATAGGCATTGCCCTGCGGATCCTTGAAGTCCGCGAGTTGATAATAAAATGCCCCGCCGGTGTCCTGCAGTTTCACAAAACGGTAGGTATCTCCGCCCCGGCGCTGGAGAATGTAGTCATCACCATCCTGGGTCATCAGGTCCGTGCAATCCGCCGGAGGCGACCACACCGTGGCGGAAACCTTGGTGAAATTGTACAGGTCCCCTTCCGGATAAAACACCCGCAGCACCGGCCGCCCTTGGGAATCCACCCCCGCATCCGCCATTTCCCATTGATAGCCGTGGCGAATGTTCCCTTGGCCCAGGAAATGGCCGGCGAAGGTCGTGCGGGAATGGAAATGCCGGGTCCATGCCAGATCATGCTCGCCGACTCCGCCCCATACTTTCAGATCCGTCACGTTCATCTGGAAATCCCCGCTCAAGCCGTGCACCGGATCACCCGCGCAAGTCGGGATTTTATCGCCCGTACACGGATCCATCGGACAAGATTTCGACGGAGTTCCCGTGGCCGGATTGTTGCATGGAGCGGGGCCGTTCTGCGGCGGCCCCAAAGCATCAGCCTTGTTCATCAGCAACAACACCGAAAAGAGCGGAAGAGCGGCGGCAAACGAAAGGAATTTCATGGCGGGGGTTTTTTGATCGTTTCGGAAAAAATCCCCCCGGTAGGGCGGGCCCATGGTCTGGCATGCTCGCCGGGATGTGCATTGCCTCCGCCCGCTTTCCGGCGATGATTCGCCCGCGTCATGAATCTCCGCCGCTTTTCCCCGCTCGGCCATTTGCCGAAACAACGCCAGATCTGGAGCTGGATTTCCTACGACGTGGCGAACCAGTCGTTCACGCTGATCATCAACACGCTGTTGTTCTCGATTTTCTTCGGAAAAGTGGTCGTGCAAGACGACACCCGGGACGACGGTCTGTGGGCGCTGGCCTTCGGATCGAGCATGTTGCTGGCGGCGTTGATGTCACCCATCGTCGGCGCGGCGGCGGACGAGCGTGCGTGGAAAAAAACGGGCCTCGTTCTCACTGCGATCATCTGCGCCACGTTCACCTGTGCGCTGGCATTCATTCCGGCGGGCAATGTCTGGCTGGCGCTGGCGCTTTACATCCCGGCAAACTGCGCCTTCGCGCTCGGCGAAAATTTCCTGGCGAGTTTTCTGCCCGCCTTGGCGACGGAAAAAGATGTCGGCCGTCTCAGCGCGTTTTCGTGGGGACTCGCCTATCTCGCGGCGTTGCTGCTGCTGGTGCTCACCGCGGGCAGCATGTTGCTTTTCAAGGTCGGCGGCGCGGACGAATGGCGGCCGTATTTCATCTTCGCAGGATTGTGGTTTTTCGCGTTCACGATTCCCACGATCATCGGCCTGAAAGAACCGCCGATCCCGCAGGAAAAACACGGCCGGAGAAATTTCATCATCGTCGGGATCCGCCGTCTTGCGGAAAGCATCCACCATTTGCGTGGTTACCGCGATCTCGCGCTGCTGTTGCTCGCCTCGTTGTTTTACGGTACCGGCATGAGCGTCGTCGTTTCCTTCGCCAGCAAACTGGCCAACGAATATGGTTTCGATCAGGTCCGGCTGGTTCTTTTCATGGCCGTCATCACCATTTCCGGCGTGCTCGGCACGTTGGTTCCGCTGAAATTCCAAGACCGCGTCGGCCACCGCCGGATTTGCCTGATGTTGCTTGGCGTGTGGGTTTTCGCGGCATGCGGTTTCGCGCTCTACGCGCATTTGTATGACGCGCACGGGAATGCGGGCGGCGTTAATTTCCCGTCGTGGCCGCTGTGGGTGATCGGAAACCTGCTTGGCTTCGGGCTCGGTTCGCTCGGTTCCGCCAACCGCGCGTTTGTCAGCTACCTCGCGCCACCGGAACGCGCGGCGGAAATTTTCGGCATCTGGGGACTGATGTTCAAACTCGCCGCGTTGATGACGTTTCCATTCGCCTGGATGAAAGACCGCGCGGGCACCAGCGAGGCGCTGCTGCTGCTCGCCGGATTCATCATCATCGGCTTCATCCTCACGTGTTTCATCAATGAAAAACGGGGTCGCGCCGCTGCGGAAGCACCGGGCGATCCGAGCTGAGGACGCGTGAGTCCGTCCGACTTGCGGATCGACCGCGGATTTTTCGTCCCCCCGTCATCCTGGAGAGACGCTGCTTTTACTTTACCCTGGAGAACTCCAGAATCCGGATCGCCTTGGGCGGCAGCTTCACCGTGATCTCATCGCCGCTGGCAGGAGTGGCGGGGAGTCCCCCGGCATCTCCCGCGAGGGGTGAGGAGAGTTTCCATTTCGCCTTGCCGGCCATGGATTTTTTCGTGAGGCCGAACGCGCGGTCGAGCTTGAGGGTGATGGTTTTTTCCTCCGCGGATGGATTGTGCAGCGAGATGTAGCCCCGCGAGTCCGTCCAGCCGGTGAAGCCGTAGATGCCTCCCTTCGTCGGATCATCCCCGAACATCCGGGCACGTTTGAAGGTGGGAAAAACATGGTGCGCCCACTTCAGGCCTTCCGCCAGCACGTCCCAATCGACAGCGGAGAGTTGGGGGGTTTTCAGATACATTTCCACGAAGCCCGTGCCGCGGGAAACGTTCATGTAGAGATAACGCCGGAACTCATCGGCGGATTCACCGGTGGTGGTTTTCTTGGGCTCGTGGTTGAAAATCGAGTGGATGGGGAACTGCGTGTTGTCTTTGGTTTCCGCTGCCAACTGCTGATAGACCGCATCGCGGTAAACGAGTTCGCCGGTGCGATCGGCTCCGTCCGCCGCATCGCCCGCATTGATCATCCACACCGTATCGACATGCTGGAGCCACCAGGGGCTGAGAAACGCGCCGTTCGAAATGACGAGATAGACATTGGGATTCGCCTTGTGAAGGGCGTGGAAGGTTTTGATGAGGCGTTCGCTGCCGAGCGCCAGGTAACGCTCCTTCGCATCGTCATATTGCGGTTGATCCAGTGCTTTCTCGCCGCCTTTGAAGCCGGGAATGTCAAAGTTCCGCTGGTTGAGGTGCCCGAAAACGCCGTCGAACTTGTAAAACGAGAAGCCCATCCCGGTGAGTTCGATCAGACGTTTTTCCAACGCGTCCATGTATGCCGGGCCGGTCATGGACATCCAGGGATCGAGTGTTTTCCAGCCCGCTGCCTTCATCGCGGGAATCGACGGCGCGGAGCCAAAAAGGCAGCCGGGGCTTACCCACAGGCCGAGGTGGGATTTCGCGTCCTTGGCGAACGCGAATACGTTTTTGAAGTCCGCTTGGAACTTGTTGTTCACGGGCCAGACACCTGTCTTGCTCCAATCCGCCTTGTTATCCTGCCAACCGTCGTCGATGACGTAGGCGCTGAGCGGCGGGGCACCGCGTTTCACGACGAGTTCGTCGTTCACCTTGCGCGCGGTTTCGATGAATTTTTGGGAATTCACCGCGGTATCGAAATCGAACCACGAGTTGTATTGCGTGCGCAAACGAAGAGGCCGGATGCGGGTGCGGTCGAGGTAATCAAAAAACGCGTCCTTCACGAATACCGCATCATCCGCCGTGCCGATGACGGCCACATGGCTCGCCCATGTTTCACCCTTGGCGATGGCCTTTGCGGTGAGGTGGCGGCTGGTGTATTCGCCATCCTTCACGCGATTGCGGGCGGCGGGAAACTCCAGCCCCATCCATAACGCGGAGTCTTTGGTGTAAACCGGCTGACCGAGCGGCGGACGCCACTGCGCCACGCCTACTGCGGTCATCTGATCCGCGTGATAAGGCTCGAAGGCGCTGGAAATACCGAGTTTCTCGACTTTCACCTCGTCGATCACGATGTCGGAAGTGGCGTGGATGACGAGTTGCTTGCGGGTCCATGGTTGGCCGGGCTCGCTCCAGTAACGCACCTTGATCCGCAGCGGCTGGGCCGGGTTTTCAAGGATGACTTCCTTGCCCTTTTGTGCGCCAACGGGTGATGAGGCCTTGAAATCCGCCGCCGTGACGGTGCGCGGGGCGGCATCCGCGGCGGTGTGGAAAATGACAGCGAACTCGCCCGCATCCGTCACCGCCTGCGTTTTCCGCGCTTCCTTGTTGTGGATGGCTGTCGTTTTCAGCACGCCACCCTCGGTGGTGATGTCCCGGGAGATGAAATCATTTCCCACCGGCAGGGCCAAGGAAACGGAAGAGAGCAGCAGGTAAACGCGAGGAATCAGTTTCATTACGACGGACATCATATGCGGTCATCAGATCCGTCAACGCAATATTGGGCATGGAATTTCCGGTGCGCTTCATTTCATGCATCAAGCCGCGCCGTCCACGCTCCTTGAGATCGAAAAACCAGAAGTTCCCCATAATCCCGCTTGCCCATGCCTGCATCCGGCGGACGTTGTTTGATGAAACCGCCGGAATCCCATTGGTTTGCGGATAGCGGCACGATTCCCAACAATCCGCGCCTGCCGGTCGTGATCTACCGGGATGCCGCACCGCACGATGCGGACGAAATCGAAACGTTGTTCCACCGCCACGGCTGGCCTCCGGCATGGCGTTACATTGTCTATCCCTACGCGCATTATCACAGCACCGCGCATGAAGTGATCGGCGTTTACCGCGGCACCGCCCGTCTTCGCCTCGGTCACGACGCGGGCGAAATTTTTGAAGTTGGCCCCGGCGACGTGATTGTGCTGCCCGCGGGCACGGGGCATGAAAATCTCGGGGCCAGTGCGGATTTCCACGCCGTGGGCGCCTATCCATCCGATCAGGAACCGGACATGCGATATGGCCGCCCCACCGAACGCCCGGCCGCGCTCGAAAGGATTTCGCAAGTTCCTCTTCCAATGTCAGATCCGGTTTGCGGCAAAGGCGGTCCGCTTGAGCAACTCTGGTTGGTCACGTGACATTCAAAAACAACCGCGCCGTTTCCATTCCCGACTGGTAGCCGAGATCGTAACATGCCCGCGTTTTCCGCGAGCCAAACAGGCCGGGCAACGGCGTGATGGTCTCGATTTCCACCAGCCGTTTGCCGCGCAGCCGGGCAAGCTCGCTGCGATGGCGGTGAATCTCACCGGAAACCGTGCGGCGCACGGAACCAATCGCCCGGTGAAACGAATCGCGCGACGGCCCGGCCTTCTTCCGCTGACGGTGGATGCGGTGAATGAGGATCGTCTCCACCGCCGGATCATCCAGCCAATGCTCGAAGGGAACTTCGCATGCCACTCCGCCATCGATGTAGCGGACTCCGCTGACCCGTTGCACCGCAATCAAGCCAGGAACGGCGCAACTCGCGACGACCAATTCCACCAGTGGCCCGGCCTTGAGAACCACCGGCCGGTGGTGGTCTGCATCGGTCACGGCGATTTCCATCGACGGCGCGGTGAGTGCCGAGAGATCGCGATCACCAAGCAACGAGCGGAGGTGACGGATCGCGCGGTTTCCGGAAAGCAAACCGGTGGACCACCATCCGGTGATGAGGCCCGGCAGGCGATGGAACATCCCGGCATCGAGAAACGACCAGCGCAACGCGGGATCCAGCGCCGCTTTTTCCAAGGCTTCGCCACGCAGACCGGCGCTGAACAATGATCCGGCGATCGCACCAGCCGATGTGCCGGAAATTTTTTCCGGCACAATTCCCCCCGCCGCCAGACCATTGAGAAAACCCGCGTGGGCGTGGTAGCCGAGAAACGATGAGCCAAGCGCAAGGGCAAGGCCGGATGTGGGTGGATGATCCATTTGCAGCCGGGTGATCGCGAAAAGTGAAACGCCCGGATTGCCCGCCATGCAACGGCTTTTTCTTTCCCGGTGCCGTGGTTTCCTCGCGCGGCGGTGATTGCAGCGAATGCCGTGGCATGGCATTTTGGCCGCATGGAAGATCTCCGTGCGATCGCGACCGGCCTTGGGTTGGAAACCTGCCGCCGCCACATTTTTCTGTGCGTGCCCTCCGAACCCCACTGTTGCGATTTCGCACAAGCCGCCGAATCCTGGTCGTTTCTCAAACGACGTATCGCCGAGTTGGGACTTGCGGGCGAGGTGCTGCGCAACAAGGTGGATTGCCTGCGGGTGTGCCGACGCGGTCCCATCGCCGTCGTCTATCCAGAAGCGGTGTGGTATCATTCCTGCACGCCTGAGGTGCTCGAACGCATCATCCAGGAACACCTGATCCATGGCGCTCCGCCGGTAGAGCTCGCCTTCGCATGCAATCACCGTTTCAGCGGCCCAGCCGCTGATCTCATTTGACCGGCTTGAGCGTAACGGAACGGAGGTTGACAGGACTCCAGCCGGTGGTCACGGGACGGATGCCGAGTTCGTGATCGCCCGGGGGAAGTTCGATCTTGCCAAGAGATTGGGTGGCGAATTTGTCATCACCACCGGTCGGTTGAAAACTGGCCGACAGCTTGGTTTCGCCCATATGGAGTTGGATCTGCGCAGGTTTGGCGGCGGCAATCTCGGCAATCACTTCATAGGATTTCGGTTCGCCGGTCCGGAATGCCCAGCCAATCCAGTTGGCGGGATTGGTCCACGAACCAACGCCGGGCTTGCCGGCTTTGGTTTCGATTGCCATGTGGTTGTGGGCACCGGTCTGGTGGAGCTCCACGAAATCCATGCCAAGCGTCAGTGAACCATCGGCGGCGGGCGCGAGGGCGACGGTCCCAACCTTCCAGCCGGGCGCGACCTCGAGGGCGATGACCGTGGCGATGGGATCGACGAACTTGGCGCCGACATTCAGGGTGATGACGCCTTGTTGATTGGTGGTGGCGGCGATGGTTTCACCGCCAATCACGCGGGCCTGCGAAATTTTTGCGGTCAGGCCGGGAATGACCAGCTTGCCGTCCTGCGGCCAGTCGAAAACATGGAAGTAAAGCGTATCACCCGCGCTGCCTTTTTTCACCGTGCAACGTCCCCAGGCAAGGCGGCGGAATGGCGACGCGGTGGTGCCATGAATTGCTTCGCCATTCGTTTTCATCCACGTGCCGATCTCCTTGAGTGCGGTCACGCTGGGTTGGGGAATTTCGCCCTCGGCGGTGGGGCCGACGTTGAGCAGATAATTGCCGCCCTTGCTGGCGATATCAATGAGGTTGCGAACCAAAGTCGAAGCGGGCTTCCATTTGTGATCTTTCGATTTGAATCCCCAGGTCTCGTTCATGGTCATGCAGGTCTCCCAATCGCGGCCGGGAAAACCAGTGGGCGGGATGTGCTGCTCGGGTGTGTTGGTATCGCCCTTGTAGCCGCCGCCGAGGCGGTCGTTGTAAATGATTCCCGGTTGTTTCTTGAGACTGGGAAGGATGAGTTCCGCGCGCTCCTGGTTCATGTCCTTGGGCGTGTCGAACCAGAGAACGGCGACATCGCCATAGTTTTCCAGGATTTCCCGGACCTGCGGAACGGCGATGGTTTTGATGTATTCATCCATGGAACTCTTGTGGGTGGGATCCCAGTTGTTCCCGGCGCCACCCGGGTGGACCCAGTCCTGGGCCTGCGAGTAGTAGAAGCCCAGCTTCATCCCATGCTTGCGGCAGGCCTCGGCGAGCGGCTTGAGCAAATCTTTTTTGTATGGCGTGGCATCGACGACATCCCAACCGGTCACCTTGGAATCGAAGAGTGCGAAACCATCGTGGTGCTTTGAGGTGATGATGATGTATTTCATCCCTGCGTCTTTGGCGAGTTTCACCCAGCTTTCGGGATCATACTTCACCGGGTTGAAGTTCTTCGCATACTCGCGGTAGCGGGCGACGGGAATTTTTCCGCGGTTCATGATCCATTCGCCGATGCCGGCGATGTCCTTGCCCTCGTAAACCCCGGCGGGCACGGCATAGACGCCCCAATGAATGAACATGCCAAAGCGCGCCTCACGCCACCACGCCATTCGTTGGTCCTTTTGCTCCTTCGTTTCGCCGGCATACGGATCCAGAGATTCAGTCGCTTGGGCAACCAGCGGGGAAGCGGCGAAGAACAACATGGCCAGGAAACGGTGCATCATGAACAGGAATACCCACACCGGGCCGGAACTTATTCATCCAGCGGGAAATTTTTCCGCACCGGCTGCACAATCCGCCTACGGACAATCGGGTTGCGGATCATGCCGGGCTGGCTAAAACTTCGGCCATGGCGATCGCGCGGAGATATCCGCTTATTTTCAATCCGCAGGCCAAGGGCCAGAAGGGCGGCGCGAAGGTGCTGCGGTTTCTGATGGAGCAATCGCCACGCTTCGCGCTCTACGCCACGAGCCGCGCCGGCGAGGCAAAGGAACTCGCGGAACGCTTCGCCACGGAAGGTGAGCCGGTGGTGATCGCCGCGGGCGGCGATGGCACGCTCAACGAAGTGGTGCGCGGTCTGGCGGGATCGGCCTCGGTTCTGGGCGTGCTGCCCGCCGGGACGATGAACGTGTTCGCCCGCGAGATGAACATCCCGTTCGGTTCGCTGGAAAAAGCGTTCGAAATCATCGAGGCCGGCAACGTGCGGGACGTGGATCTGTTCGAGGCAAATGGCGCGCCATTCATGCAAATGGCAGGCGTTGGATTCGATGCGGCGGTGATTGAGGAAACAACCTGGGAATCGAAAAAACTCCTCGGCCCCCTGGCCTATCTCCTGGCCGCGGTGAAAGTCCTCGGTGAGAAACCGCCGAAAATGGAAATTACTCTGGCCGATGGCACCAAGGAGGAAGGCGTGGCGGTCATTGCAGGCAATGGCGCACTCTACGGCGGCCAGTTCAAGGTGTTTCGCAATGCCGACAATTGCGATTCGAAACTCGATGTGATCGTTTACAAGGAAGCCGGTTACAAGCTCGTGCTCGACTCCTTGCGCGGGCTTGCCTTCGGCGGGATCGATCTCCAGGCATCCACCAGCGCGTTCCAAACCGAAGCGTTCACCGTGAAAGCGAACCGCGAAGTGCCCGTCGAAGTCGATGGCGAGTGGATCGGCCGTTTTTCCGAGATTCGCTTCCAACCGTGTACCGCCCGGCTTCGCGTGCTCGCTCCCGACGGGCCGGGCGGCGGCGGATTTCAGGATGCGTTGTTTTCGTTTTTACCATTGCCGCGGCGGCAGGAACCCGCAGTCCCAAGCGTCCGGTGAATCGTCAAAAACCGAAATCATGGCGCCGCCTGCTGCGACGGTGCGTATTGCTCGGCTTGTTTGCTGCAATCGCCGTCCTGCTGGCGATCGCCTGGATGTATGGAGCGGCCATCCGGGCGGCGCACGGGAAATTGTTTGCGGACCCCCGCTCCGTCCCGGTCACGCCCGCCGCAATGGTGCTCGGTACATCACCGCGATCAGACGGACGCGAGAACCCGTATTTTCGCTACCGCATCAACGCCGCGGCGGCTTTGTGGAAAGCAGGAAAGGTGCGCACGATCATTGTCTCCGGCGATAAAGACGTCTCCGCCCACTATGACGAACCTGCGAAAATGCGCACCGCGCTGGTGAAGTTGGGCGTCCCCGCGGAACGCATCGTCAAACACGGCGCGGGCTTCAGCACGCTGGATTCCGTGGTCCACGCCAAGGAAACTTTCGGCCTCACGCGGGTGGTCTTCGTCAGCCAGAAATTCCACAACGAGCGCGCCATCTACCTCGCCGAAGCCAATGGCATTGAAGCCTATGGCCTCAACGCGCGCGACGTCAGCACCGGTGCCGGACTGCCGACCCGGATCCGCGAAATCCAGGCACGCGTCAAAATGTGGCTGGACGTGAACGTCCTGCAAACACGGCCGGTGAACCAAAGCCGGAAGCGCGTCCTGCCACGCTGAAGATTCGCAGCAATTGCACGCCGCTACCTCCGCCCGGCCTTCCCGAGTAGAAACAGGAATCTAAATCATGCCCGCAATCCGGGGTAATTTCCTGCTTTGCATTTCCGAAGGGGAGCGCCGGCGTCTCGCCGGCATCAGGAGGCATCTTGCCTCCGTGTTGAAAAAAGACCGCCCGGCGGGACGCCGGCACTCCCCCAGCCATGCAGACGCCTCATCACGCCACATCCTCGCGATAGAGGAACTTCTGGAAACCGGCGAACACTTGCCCGATTTCCTCCGGCGGACCGAGGTCGGCCACCGCATCGGCAATGGCGTTGTGGTATTTCAGTTTCAACAGCGGTGACAATTTCTCCTGAGCCAGCTCGTCCACGCCGACTTTCACATACTGCGACAGCACGAAGTCCAAAAACACCTGCTGCTTCGGATTGAAATGGCTGGTGATCGCCAGCTTGGCGCGCGCCGCACGTTCTTCACGCGCCAGCGGTGGCAACGCGAAGGCGACATAGGCGAGCACGTCGAACAAATCACTGCGCTCGGCCTCGATGATTTTCTGCATTTCCGTCATCGCGCCTGGACCGAACCCTTTTTCCGCCAAGCCATCAAGAAACGCCCGTCGCGTGGCGGGTTCGCTCCATAAAGCACGCAGCTCAGCCTCATCCTTGAAGAAGTCCGGCAGTGCACCATACAGGTTTTCCAGGAATTGCGCCGCCGACATCGGCGTGCCATCAGCACTCCAAAAGCTGGTGCTCATCATGTGCTGGATCGCCCGTTCCTTACCGTCCGCCAGCTTGATGCGCACTTTCTTGTTGCGAACATCGTACTCCTTTTCCTCCTCCGCGATCACCGGTTTCTCCACTTCAGGCAGCTCCATTTTTTCTTTGGTGTGATCAAGCGGCTCGCCGTCCCATTCCGGATCGCTGAAGTGCTGATGCGCTTTCACAAAGTCGTAGATCGTGAAAAACTCTTTCCCCTCATAGAGCCGGGTGCCGCGCCCAATGATCTGCTTGAACTCGATCATCGAATTCACCGGCCGCATCAGGACGATATTGCGCACGTTGCGCGCATCCACTCCCGTCGAGAGCTTTTGCGATGTCGTCAACATCGCCGGGATCGTCTTCTCGTTGTCCTGAAAATCCCGCAGGTGTTGATCGCCAATCGCGCCGTCGTTCGCCGTGACGCGCGCGCAGTAGTTCGGATGATTCGACGCACTGATCTGATTGATCAAATCCCGCACCGCCAGCGCATGTTCCTGAGTGGCGCAAAAGATCAGAGTCTTCTCGTTCGGGGCGATCATCGAAAGGAACAGCCTCACCCGGTATTCCTCACGCTGCTTGATTTCGATGATGCGGTTGAAATCACTTTCCTTGTAGCGCTTGCCTTGCTCGATCTCGCCTTCGATCAAGCGGTCGTCCGGGGTGAAAACGTATTCGTCCAGCGTGGTGGAAAACTGCTTCACCTTGAAGGGCGTCAGGAAGCCGTCGTTGATGCCTTCCTTCAGCGAATAGACATACACCGGCTCGCCGAAATAAGCATACGTATCCACGTTGTCCTTGCGTTTCGGCGTGGCGGTGAGGCCGAGCTGCACGGCGGGAGCGAAATAATCGAGGATTCCGCGCCATGAACTTTCATCGTTCGCGCCGCCGCGGTGGCACTCATCGATGATGATGAAGTCGAAAAAGTCCGGCTCGTAGCCGCCGAAATACCCTTCGACAGGCTCAGGGACCGAAACAGTTGGCGAGACCGGGCCGGAACCCGACTTGCTTTTCGACAGTTGCTTCAGCCTTTCGATGTCACCTTGGATCAACGCGAACTTCTTGGCCCTGCTCCACCTCTGGATCTGCTTCTCGCGAGCAAACGCTTCGTCGATCCGATCAAAGCATTCGTAGTAGATCAGCTTCGCGGGGAGGCGGGCTTTGGTGTGTTTCGCTCCATCACCTTGCCGATGCTGTACAAGCCGAAGCTGCAGGTTGACGGTGCTCCCGATGTAGAAGGTTCCGTCAGCACATTCGAGCACATACATGTAGCCGTATGCCGGTCGAATCTCCCTGATCTCGTCCAGTGTGACCTCGGCAGGCTCAGCAACCGACCGTGGGTTTCCCGAATCTCCGGTTGCTGAGCCTGTCGAAGCAAACGTTTGAAAGATTGTGAAAAAGATGCTGCCGCTTGTTGGCACCTTGCCCTTTTTGCGAATCTCATCCGGCGCGATCCGCACCAGCGCGTCATCGGGAAATGCGGAAAACGCATTGTATGCCTGGTTCGCCAGAATGTTGCGGTCGGCGAGAAACAGGATGCGCGGCCGCCGCGTCGGCTCGCCACTTAGATTCCAGCGGCTTTGGAAAAGCTTCCACGCCAGTTGGAAGGCGATGAACGTTTTGCCGGTTCCAGTCGCCAACGTCAGCAGCACGCGTTTGCGATTCGTGGCAATGGCTTCCAGCACGCGCTCAATCGCGGTTTCCTGATAGTAGCGCGCCGCCCACGTCCCGCCACAGTCTTCGAAAGGGACCGCGGCAAAGCGCTCACGCCATGCGTTCGCTTCGGCAAACGTTAGGTTCCATAACTCCTCGGGGCTCGGATAGACAGGCACTTCGCCTTCGGCACCCTGCTCCATGTCGGCCCGATAGATGCCTTGGCCGTTGGTCGAAAACGCCCAGCGCAGCGAAAGCTTGTTCGCATAACTTTTCGCCTGACCGAGGCCTTCGGTGAGCGGCTTGTCCCATGCCTTTGCCTCGATAACCGCCAACTTGGTGTTCTTATAAACCAGTACATAGTCCGCGATCTCCGCGCGGCCTTTCTTGCCATGCCCTTCGATCCGCCCCGGCGCAATGAAGTGCTCGCGATGCACGCGGCTGCCCTCGACCACGCCCCAGCCGGCGGCTTGCACCGCGGGATCGATATGCTCGGCACGGGTCTCGGCTTCGTTCATGATTGTTTGAGCGTGTAGCGGCCGGTCTTTTTGCCGCCGATTTTTTCCACCAACCCGGCTGCCATCAAGGGACGAAGCAGATCCATGGCTCCTTGCCTCGACACAGCCAGTGTCTCCCACAGCTCGGTCGGCGACATGCTGCCGTGATCGCGCAGAAGCTTGAGCAAACGCTCCTGCTTCGGACGCAAAACGAGCTTCTCTGGCGACTTTACGTTGTAAGCCTGCACCCGCAGCCACACGTGTTCCAAGGTCTGCCTTACCCCCTCCGCACAGTATTCCAGCCAACCGGTGAGGTCTTCGCCATCCGTGCGAACGGCGTCCAAGGCGGCGTAGTAGCCGGGACGGTCCTCCCAATAATATTCGTCCACCGAGAAGATGTGATGGCTGTCAAATCCCCGCCGGTAGAGTTCCCAAAGCGCGAGCGCACGACCGGTCCGGCCGTTGCCATCGGCAAACGGGTGGATGTGCTCGAACCGGTAATGCAGGATCGCGGAACTGAGAACCGGGGACAGCTCGACGGACCTCCGGTTCCACCATTCCAGCAATTCGAACATCAGCCCGGACACATCCGCGGCGGCGGGCGGGACATGATTGCCCACACGCACCGGAATCGTCCGGTAGCTGCCTGCCGAGCCCTGATCCATCACCCGGTCCGCCAGAATCCGGTGCAGTTCGAAAAGATCTTCGTGGCGGATGGACTTCTTCAACGCCTGCTTTTCCACATAACGGAGGCCGGCGAAATAGTTGAGCACCTCGCGGCTGGACCGGCCGTCGGAAGCCACGAGTTCACGGCCTTCCTCCAAGGCCTGAACCTGTTCCAAAGTCAACGGATTGCCCTCGATGGCGGTGGAGGCGTGGACGTTCCGGGTACGGGTATCCTTCTGCAACGCGGGAACCCACGACAACGCCACCGCCGCCCCTTGGATTCGTTCACGCAACCCGGCGATCATCTCCACCAGCAATAGCAAGCGGGGACTGATAGTGAATTGCGGGTCGTAAGCCATGAAAATTAGTCAAGCGTAAGTCAAGTCATGAGTCAAGTCGTCAAAGCTTCCCGCTAAAAGCCTGGTGAAGGAGCGACTTCTTCAGCTCGTCCAACGCGGCGAGCTTGCGGGTGTAGAGGGATTCGAGGCGCTGGGTTTCGATTTCAAGCTCCGACACCGCCTCCTCAGTCATCTTTTGGACCGAAAGACAAGCGGGGACCACCACTTGGAAGGCTTGAATATCTCCTTTGGAAATGAACGGTTGAGCCGCACCACGCTTTGGCAAGTCGACGTGCGTTAGAAGCCTGTACAAAAACTTGCCGGTGCAGACTCCATCGCGAGGAGTGAGAGTGATGGTGTTCTTGATCGCTGTGAAGTCCTCGTCAGGGAGAAACATTCGTCCGCATTGCGCCCCAATCGCCGAAAGGACGGGAGTGTGCAGCGAATGTTCTTTGTGACCAATTCTTCCATCACAGCCGGCAGCGGACACGGCTAGAAACCTGCCGCCTTCAATGTAGGAAGACTTGGTTAGCTTCGTGTTACCCCAATCAACAATGCAGAGTTCCTTTAGGGGCCTATCCACCCACCCCTCACCCCGCTGTGTGAATACGGCTTGAAGATAACTTGCAAAAACAGCCCGGGCGTTTTGACGGTTGGCTTCGGCGTTGGCGCGGGCGGTCGCGATGCCCGCCATCGCTTCATCCAGCAGGGCGACGATGCGTTGTTGTTCGGGGAGTGGGGGATGAGGAACGCGGAATTGTTTCAAGTCATCAAACTTGAGATTGTTGATGTTCGCCCCATCAGAAAGCCCATTGATGAAATCCTTGTAGTCGTTAGACGTCATCAAATGGAAAAGATAACGGGGAAGCACCCCGTTCTTTGGAGTAAGAAGCCCCATGAATCCGCCAAATGCCCAGTCGTGGTCGTCGTCTATCAACGCCACTTTACCGAGGTGACTTTTACTTCCGCTTGCTGTGCAAATCAGCAACGAGTCCTTTTTGACCTTTTTGGCATCTGGAATAGCTACCTTCTCGTTGATGTATTTCAGCTCAGAGAAATCAATCAAGTTGGTCGCGAGATCGATATTGGTCGCTCGCAAAACGACATTATTTGAAAAATCCACCTCATCGCTTTTTGCATAGGTGAGCCCGCGCTGGAATTCGCAGACATCGCCAAGCTGCTTGGTCTCCCATTGGCTATTCATCCCAACACCTCCCTGATTCCCACGCGCATCCCGGGGACTCCCGATCCCGAAGGGATCCAAGCCTGTAGCCGGTGGTTGAGCGAAGCGACACCACCGGACCCTGGTTCGGAATTGAACCACACCCCGGCAGGGGTGCCAGCCCGGTGGGAAGGCCTGATGAATTCCACCGCGCGATGCGGGCGGCGTTTGCTGGCACCCCTCCGGGGTGCGGAAATTCCATGGGACGTGTGTTCCGGTGGTATCGCTTCGCTCGACCACCGGCTACAGGCCGGCATACCTCCGGTATGATGAAGAATCCGGAATTCGCCGGCGATTATCTTGCTCGGCCACCAACTGCTGGCTGACATGCCTCCGGCATCAGCGGCGGAATCCAGGAAACATGATCCCCGCCCGGAGCTTTCCCATCCCAACCCCTCTTTCCTTATTACAGACATTTCGCGGCTTTTCCATCCCGAAGGGATCCCAGCCTGTAGCCGGTGGTTTCGCGAAGCGACACCACCGGGTCCCAATCCACAAACGAACCGCACCCCGGCAGGGGTGCCAGCCGGGTTCAATCGAGATACCGGGGATCGTAGGAAACTCCGGATTTCTCCAAGAATCCGATCAGTTCCTCGCGGAAGGTTTTCACCCGATGATGCTCTTCCTGACCCGCGATGTAAGCGCGCACCGCATCCCGCGCCGATGCGCTGACGGTGAAGGCCGCATATCCCTCCTGCCACCGGAACGATTTCATTCCCGTTTGCCCGGAGATCCAGAGCGAGGAGGATTTTTTCAGATCCCGCACGAAGTCCGAAAGGCAATGGGTGGGTTTCAGACCGACAAGGAGATGGACGTGATCCGCTACGCCACCGACACCCTGCGGTGTGCCGTCCAACCCGGCGACAACACCGCCGAGGTATTCGTGGAGTCGAACGCGCCAGGATGTCTCGATCATCGGCTCCCGGTTTTTCGTCGAAAAGATGAGGTGATAGAGGAGATGGGTGTGGGTGGAGGCCATGGCGGGAAAGGGCTGGCACCCCTGCCGGGGTGCGATGGATTTCCGACATGTTATCCGGTGGTGTCGCTTCGCTCAACCACCGGCTACAGGCTGGAATGCCTCCGGCATGGTTGTGGTCCGATGTGGACCGACATTTCCCGGATATGTGTGCGGTGACTGAAATGCCTCCGGCATGGCTGCGGCATGGCGTGGACCAGCATTTCCCCGATGTGCATGCGACAGTCGGCATACCTACGGCATGGCTGCGGTCCGGTGTCTTTTCGAAATGAGTTTTCTTCATTTCAAAAGCGCCTTGATGGATTTCAAAACCGCCGCGCTTTCCTGATTGAGCGCGGCGATTTCCTCCATGATGTCCTGCGGACCGCGGTGCGCGATTTCCTCGCCGCCATTCGGGTTCTTCACGGAGAGGTCGAAGGTTTTCGGATCGATGTCCTTCACATCCACGCTCCAGCTCTTCGGCGAATCGGCGAAGGTCTTTTGCAGTTCGACGAACTCGGCGAGGTCGGCATCGTTGAGCGGGTTGGTCTTGCCCATGTTGCGACCGGGATCGAGCTGATAGAACCAGACCTCCCGCGTCGGCGCGCCTTTCTCGAAGAACAGCACCACGGTTTTCACGCCCGCGCCCTGAAAGGTGCCGCCAGGGCAATCGAGCACGGTGTGAAGGTTGCAGCTTTCCACCAGCAATTTTCTCAAACTCACCGAGGCGTTGTCGCTGTTGGAGAGAAAGGTGTTCTTGATGACGATGCCCGCGCGGCCACCGGCCTTGAGGATGCGTATAAAGTGCTGGAGGAAAAGGAACGCCGTCTCGCCGGAGCGGATGCGGAAGTTCTGTTGGACTTCTTTGCGCTCCTTGCCGCCGAACGGTGGATTCGCGAGCACGATGTCGTGGCGGTCCTTCGCGTCGATGTCATCGGAATGATTCGCCAGTGTGTTGGTGTGAACGATGTTCGGCGCCTCGATCCCGTGGAGGATCAGGTTCATCACGGCGATGACGTAGGCGAGTGACTTTTTCTCGCGGCCATAAAACGTGCGGGTCTGGAGCCGCTCAAACAGTGCCACGGTAAGCTCGCCGCCGCGCAGGAAATCGAAGGCCTCACACAGGAAACCGGCCGAGCCACACGCTCCGTCGTAGATGGTTTCGCCAATTTTCGGCTGCACCACCTGGATCATCGCGCGAATGAGCGGCGCGGCGTGTAGTATTCGCCGCCGTTGCGCCCGGCATTGCCCATGTTTTTGATCTTCGCTTCGTAAAGATGGGAGAGCTCGTGCTTTTCCTTCTGTGAGCGGAAGCGCAAGGTGTCGATGACGTCGATCACCTCGCGCAGGTTGTAGCCGCTCTGAATGCGATTTTTGATTTCGCCGAAAATTTCGCCGATCTTGTATTCCAGCGTATCCGATCCGCTCGCTTTGGCTTTGAAGCGATGGAGGTAGGGGAAGAGCTGCTGGTTGACGAAGTGGAGCAAATCGTCGCCGCTCAACGCGCGATGATGATCGGGTTTGCCGTCCGCGGTTTTTGGTGCGGCCCAATGTTCCCAGCGATACTCGGGTTCAAGGATGAAACTGTATTTCCGCCCCTCCAAAGCGGCTTCCGTTGCCTTGTCGTGTTCCAAAGCATCGAGATATTTCAGGAACAGCAACCAGGAACTCTGCTCGGTGTAATCCAACTCACTGGTGCAACCGGCATCCTTCCACAGGACATCGTCGATATTTTTGAAGGCTTGTTCGAACATGTGGAAAGAGCTGGACGTGGCTCACGCACGCGGTGCGGATTTGCGGGCGGCGGCGCGGGAAGTGCCGCCGATGATCCGCTCCACCGCGGCGCGCAACGTTTCCGCTTCGGCGGGGGTGAGGGACAGTGCGGCTGGTGCTGCGCGCTTCCGGCCGCTTTTGGGACGAGCGGATTTCAATGTGTTGCGCATAACGCAATCATTGTGTTTTGCGCAATGTGGCGTCAAGCGGGCTTCGCGGATTGTCTCCGCGCAAATGGACCGCCTATCTAACCGGCATGCCCGCCTTCAGCCGTTGCCTCACATCGATCCTGAAGCGGCAGGAGTGGAAAAGCGGAAAGGCGCTGGCTCACGCGTGTGGCATGAATCCCTCACGCATTTCGCAGTGGAAAAACGGCAAGGGCTGGCCGGAGCGTCATGCGCTGGCGAAATTAGCCGAGGTTTTGCCCGGCGATGCGGCGGAACTGATCGCAGCGTGGGTGAAAGATCTGCTGCCGCGGGAGTCAACGTTGGTATCCATCGAACCACGCCGCGAATCGTCCAGCGTGCGCGAGGATGAGGCACCTTACCACGCATGGCACGGCAATGTGCCGAAAGACCTTCGCCAGATGTTCAGCGACTTCGCCGAACTGGCGATGGTGAACGAGGATGTGATGAAAATCGTCGAGGTTCTCCATGCCGCGGCGATGCGGATGAGAACTGGAAAGTGAAAACTTTCTTTCTCTTCCTTGGCGTTCTTGGCGGTTTCCATTTTCTAGAAGAATGCCAGTCTGAAGACTGGCGCTCCATTTTTTCACGAAAAAACCGGCGCTCCCGTGGTGGGAACGCCGGTTGATGAATTCAAGAGGCGGGCCAGGATGGCCCTTCTACGTTATTCAGCGAGTGAGGTCACGGTTTCCTCGACTTTGCCTTCGGCGGCTTCGGCTTTTTGGTCGCGGAGGTAGGCGCGGCGGGACATTTTCACGCGGCCTTTTTCATCAACACCGAGGCATTTGGCGGTGACAACATCGCCTTTTTTGACGACGTCCTCGACGTTCTCGGTGCGGCCTTCGGCGAGTTCGGAAACGTGGATGAGTCCGTCCTTGCCGGGGAGCACTTCCATGAACGCGCCAAACGCGGTGATGGAAACGACTTTGCCGGTGTAAACCTTGCCGACTTCGATTTCCTGGAACATGCGGTCGATCATTTCCTTGGCACGGTCGAGACCCTGCTGTTTGGAAGCGTAGATGTGCACGGTCCCATCGTCCTCGATGTTGATCTCGGCGCCGGACTCGGCTTGGATGCCTTTGATGTTTTTGCCACCAGGTCCGATGAGTTCGCCGATGCGGTCGGCCGGGATTTTCAGCGAAACGATGCGCGGAGCATGCGGGCTGAGTTCCTTCGGTTCGACGATCGACTCGGCCATCTTGGCGATGACCTTGGTGCGGGCGGCCTTGGCGATGTGGATCGCTTCTTCGAGCATGGCAAGCGGCAGACCGGGCAACTTGAGATCAAGTTGGTAACCGGTGACGCCTTCGTCGGTGCCACAGAGTTTGAAGTCCATGTCGCCGTAGAAGTCTTCGGAACCGATGATATCGAGGAGCATCTTGTGTTCCTTGAGGGAGCCGTCGTCGTTGAAGTCGGTGACGAGGCCGACGGAAATTCCGCCGACCGGACGGATCAACGGCACACCGGCGTCGAGCAATGCCATGGTGCCGGCGCAAACGGAGGCCATCGAAGTGGAACCGTTGGATTCCATGACTTCCGAGGAAACGCGGATCGCGTAAGGGAAATCCGCTTCGTCCGGGATGACGGGTTCGATGGAGCGCTCGGCGAGCGAACCGTGGCCGATTTCGCGGCGGTTGATGCCACCCATGCGGCCGCATTCACCGACGGAGAACGGCGGGAAGTTGTAGTGGAGAATGAAGCGTTTTTCGTCTTCGCCACCGGCGTAGTTGTCGAAACGTTGTTTTTCATCGGCTGGCGCGAGGGTGGTGATGGCAAGCGCCTGAGTCTCGCCACGGGCGAAAATCGCGGAACCATGCACGCGTGGCAGGCTGCCGACTTCGCCGAAGAGCGGACGAAGATCGCCAATGGCACGGCCATCGGCGCGGACGCCTTTTTCCATGATGGAAATGCGGAACGCTTTCTTCTGGAGGTATTCGAAGGCTTGCTCGACATCGAAGTCGGTGGCTTCCGGAGCGCGTTGTTTGATGGCGGCTTCCACTTCGTCACGGAGCACGCCGACTTTGCGGGCACGCTCGGTTTTCGTCGGCGCGTAAATAGCGGACTCGATGCGGTCGCCGGCGACTTCGTAGGCGATTTCGAGCAGGTTGTCCTTGGCGACGGTGAGATCGTAGGAGCGCTTCTCTTTGCCGGCGAGTTTCACGAGTTCTTCCTGCGCGGCGACCAGTTTGGTGACGGCTTCCTGGGCGAAGTGCAGGGCTTTGATAAATTCCTCTTCGGGAAGTTCATCAGCCTGGCCTTCGATCATGATGACGTCGGTTTTGTTGCCGACGTAGATGAGGTCGAGATCGCTGTTCGCGCGCTCGTCGTGGGTCGGGTTGATGACGAAATTTCCGTCAACCCGGCCAACACGCACGGCGCCGATCGGGCCGGCGAACGGGATGTCGGAAAGCGCGAGCGCGGCGGAAGCACCATTCATCGAGAGGATGTCGGAATCGTTGATGCCGTCCGCACTGAGGAGGATGGCGACGATTTGCGTTTCATAGAGATAACCTTTCGGGAACAGCGGGCGCAGCGGGCGGTCCGTCATACGGCAGGTGAGGATTTCCTTTTCGGTCGGGCGGCCTTCGCGCTTGAAGTAACCACCGGGAAATACCCCGGCGGCGGTGGCTTTTTCCTTGTACTCCACGGAAAGCGGAAACCATGTCTGGCCGGATTTGACCTTGGTGGCGGATACGGCGGTGACGAGGATGATGGTGTCTCCGCAGCGGACGGTGACGGCACCGTCGGCGAGTTTGGCGATTTTGCCGGTTTCGAATGTGATCGGATTGGTGCCGACATCACATGTCAGTGTCTGGATATTCATATGTTCTTCTTTCTTCTTGTTCGTGCGTCTGCCCGCATCGCCGGATGCGGTGCGGGCTTCTTAAGTGGAGCGGAAAATCCGCTCCGGGATTCAGCGGGAAAGCCACGGGAAATTCCGTGGCTTTCGCAGTGAGAGTGGTTGGTTAGCGGCGGAGTCCGAGGCCTTCGATGACCTTCTGGTAATTCTCCTCGGAACCTTTTTTGATGTAATCGAGGAGTTTCCGGCGCTGGGAAACGAGAGTGAGCAAACCGCGGCGCGAGGAGAAATCCTTCTTGTGGGTGCCGAGGTGGGCGGTGAGATGCGAGATTCGCTGCGTGAGAAGGGCCACTTGATACGGCGCGCTGCCGGTGTCGCCTTCGTGTTGCTTGTAATCCGCGAGGTTGATTTCTTTGGTGCTCATGTTCTCTTGGGATGGAGCCAGCGTTGGGAACCTGATGTTGCCGCGGCCAAGTCGTCCTGTTTGGTTGGGGCGGGAGAAAAGCGGAGGAATCAGGGAAACGCAAGATAAATGACCAGTGCCGGGGTTTTGGGTGCGGTGGCCGGATTCATCGCCGCGACCGCGTAGCGGCTGTGTCAGCTTGGCAAGATGGGCGGCAAAGGCCTTGCCCAGCAGCATTTGCCCGGCCGTCGATATCGGCGCGTGAAAAGTGACCGCGAGAAAAGGCAGTGCCTTCGGACGGTTTTTACTCTTGGCGGCATCCGGGACGGACATTACAAACCGCCCGCCATGACACAGCCCGCCATCGAAAGGAGCATCATCATTTTCCTGATCGCGCTGATCTGCACGTTTGTGTGGACGGTTTGCAAGGTACTGGCGTTGGTCGGCATCATCGGTTGAGTCACCACGAGACGGCGACCTCGGCGACGCGGCCGGACTTGTCGTCGTATTTCAAGTGGCCATTCGATAGCGCGAATTCGTGCACGGCTTTGGTCACTTTCACGTCGTAGGCGCAATACTCCGCGATGCGGCGCAGCGGGGCGAAATCCCCGGATTTTTTGTGTTCCTGCCACCATTTGAGCGCGTCGAGGCCATCGGCGGTTTTTCCGGCGCCGAGGCATGCGGAGGCGACGCAATCAAGTTTCAAGCGATGGCCGAGGATTTCCTGCACGGCGAGCATCATGTCGAGATTGCGCGTTTGCTCGATGAGGGTCGGGAAAACATGCGGCTGCAACACCGGGTAATCGAACTGCACGTGATTCCAGCCGACGACAAGGTCCGCGCGCACGAGCTCCTCGCCGAGTTTGTCGAACTCGCCATCGCCGTAGATTTCATAACTTCCGCGCGCGGTGCTATAAGTCACCGCAACGGAAATTCCCATGTGCTCCTTCTTGTTCCCGACGGCGGAAAAGCTCTTCTGCGTTTCGAGGTCGAAGTAAACGATGTTCATGCCTGCCACGTCGCGAAGGTAGGCGGAACGCCGGTGCCGGGGCAAGCCCGCGCACGATGCAAGGTGACGGATTGTGGCTGCCGCGGCTCGCGGCAGCCACTTTTGGAGTCGGCATTCATCCCGAGGTTCAATATGAAGTGGCCTCGTGACGCGCGATGGCTTGTTGCTTGACCGCGCGATTGCATCCCGCCACGTTTCGCCCCGCGCCGCCGCCCCGATGGCCCCGGCGTTCTCCAAACCACTTAGCAATCTCTCCGCCATGGCCGCGAAGATCTACACCACCAAGGACGCCCCGATCACCCCGTTGAAGAACAAAACGCTTGCCGTGATCGGCTTCGGCTCGCAGGGCCACGCCCACGCGCTCAACCTGAAAGACAGCGGCCTGAAAGTCGTCATCGGTCTTTACAAGAAATCCAAATCCCGTGAGGTCGCCCAGAAGCTCGGCTTCGAAGTGATGGACACCGCGGAAGCGGTGAAAGCCGCGGACGTGATTTTCGTCGCCACTCCGGACACCGTGATTCCCGAGGTTTACGAAAAGGACATCGCGCCGAATCTCACCAAAGGCAAAACGCTGTTGTTTTCCCATGGTTTCGCGGTGCATTTCAAAACCATCACCCCGCCGAAAAACGTGGATGTCATTTTGGTCGCGCCAAAAGGTCCGGGCCACACCGTGCGCTCGCAATTTGTCGCCGGCAAAGGTGTTCCCGGTCTCATCGCGATCTATCAGGACGTGTCCGGAAAAGCGAAGAAGACCGCGCTCGCATGGGCCGGTGGTGTCGGTTGCGCCCGTGCCGGCGTGTTCGAAACCAACTTCCGCGAGGAAACCGTGACCGATCTTTTCGGCGAGCAAGTGGTCCTCTGCGGCGGTGCTTCCGCGTTGGTCAAAGCGGGCTTCGAAGTTCTCGTCGAAGCCGGCTATCAACCCGAGATGGCATATTTTGAATGCCTGCACGAATTGAAGCTCATCGTCGATTTGATGAACGAACAAGGCATCGCCGGCATGCGGTTCTCGATTTCCGAAACCGCCGAGTGGGGTGATGTTTCCGTCGGTCCGAAAATCATCGATGCATCGGTGAAAAAGCGCATGGTCAAGCAGCTCAAGGAAATCGAATCCGGCCGCTTTGCCAAGGAGTGGATCAAGGAGTATGAAGACGGCTATCCGCGTTTCAACAAGATCCGCAAGGAAGAGGCCGCCCACGCGATCGAGAAAACCGGCGCGAAACTCCGTTCCACGATGAGCTGGATCAAGGGCACCAAGCTCAAGAAAGGTGCCAGCCAGGCCAGCCTGGTCTCCTCTTCGAGCTGATCAAAACAGGATCATAAAGTCTAACAAAGCACCCGCGTCCATCATGGCCGCGGGTGTTTTTTGCTTTCCTCAGGGACCGGATGGAGTCGCGCCAACGGCAGCCTTCACGCAGCACATAAACTTGGAAAGAGAATTGGAACCGCAGATGACGCAGAGCGAGTAGAGGGCGGAGAGCCGGAACACCGCCCGGGAGGATGATTTCCGATTACCAGTCCACGGTGATGCCCCCGTAAACGCCGGTGCCAGCGCCCTGCTGGATGCTGCCGAAAAAGTTCGAAATCTCGTAGTTCTCACCCAACAGATTCTCCACCCGGGCATGGAGTTTCACGCGATCGGTTAGTTCGTAGGATCCAAACAACCGCGCCACGGTATAGGCGTCCACCGGTGTGCCGCCCCACGAACGCGAGGCGAGATGCGTGGCGCCGATGCCGACCAGCGCCTTGTCCACCGGCCGCCAATCGAGCACTCCGGTGATCGCATTGCGCGGTTGATCGCTGAAACTCTCGTGCAGCCATGTCCACGCGATCTGATAACGGACCGCGGGATTTTCCCATTCGCCGCGAACGCCGGCTTCGAGGCCGTTCGTTTCGGTAGTTCCAGAGACGTTCACGGGCGGAGCGGGAAACGATTGAATCCGGTCATCGACATCATTGTGGAACCAGGTCAGCTCGAACGCGTGGTTTTCCAAAAACTCCTGGGCGATGCCAACGTCCCAGCCGACCGAGGATTCCGCGTCGAGATTGGGATTCCCCGCGCCGAAGGACGAACCAAACAAATCGAGGTAGGACGGCGCACGGAATGACGAGCCGATGCCGCCACGCAGGCTGGTGCCGGTTTTCCGGAAATGCCGGACCACGCCAGTGCGCCATGTCCATTCATCGCCGTATTCCTCATAGTCTTCCCAGCGCAGCGCGGCGGTGGCGGTGAGGTCGGGAACGATTTCATGCTCGAGGGCGGTGCTGAGTCCGTGGCGGGTACGGCGCTCATCCGTGCCGATGGTGTTTTCAAACGAACTTTCCTGCACATACGCCCCGGCAAGGAGCTTCAGATTATCGGCGAGTTTGATTTCGTGATCGGTGGTGAACGAACCCGTGCGCAAGTCGGTGCCGAAGTTTCCGAACGAAGAATCACTGTCGTAGAACTCCTGCTGGTAGCCTAACAGAAAACGCGCGGTCCATACATCGGAGACGCGGCCGTTCGCATACACCGTGGCCAGCGAGGAATCGAAGTGGTCATCGGACAAGCCGCCGTTTTCGTAGAAACCATCGACTGCCCGCAGCGTGGTGCCGACCGTCCAATCTTCGCTTGCCGCACCTTCCGCGCGCAATGCCAGCGAGCCTTGGTGAAAGCTGAGATCACTGCCATCGTTGTTGGTGTCTTCAAAGCCACCGGCGACAAACCACGAGAAGCCGTCTTTTTCGCCGTGGGATTTTGCGAAGCCGGAAAGGGTTCCGAACGATCCGCCTTCGAAGGTAGCCGACCCGCCCGGTCTTCCGGACCCGCGCGGAGTTTCCAGCCACAGCACGCCGCCAACGGATTCGCCGCCATACAACGCGCCCTGCGGCCCGCGCAGGATTTCAATGCGGCCGAGGTCCCAGGTGCGTCCGGCCGCCAGCATGTTGCCGAGCGGCGTGGTGGAATCACTCAACCGCACGCCATCGACGACAAGCTGCGAGTAGCCGGTGGTGGTGCCGCGGATGAACAACGAGCCAACCGAACCCGTTTGACCGGCGATGGAAGTGGAAATGACACCCGGTGAGAGGTTGAGTGCGTCCTGGAGTTGATAAACGCCGCGTTCCTCCGCAGTGCGCGGGTCGAGAACGGTGACGGCCGATGTGACGGATTCCGGATCGCGCGGGGTTTTCAGTGCGGAAACGACGAGCGGCGCAAAGACGTCCGGTTCCCGGGTGACGGTTTCTTCCGCATGGAGCGGACGTGCGAATGATATGGCGCACGCGACGGCGCACGCCAGGGAGGTGGTGTGTTTCATGGATCTCTTCGAGGTATATGGGTATGCGAAGAGAAGTCTCCGCAAAGCCAAAGCCGCGGATCTTCCCCGTCGGTTTCCTTCGCGGGAAACCGTGTTGTTCCCGGTGCCGGACGAATCCGAAAACCGGGTGACGAGCCACGTTGGGGCAAGTATTCGGACTCCCGGTTCTCGCTTCTCCCGCCTTCACCGTCCGTGGGAAACGGACGATTGGCATGATGGGATTGGCAACCGGTTACCGCAGCGCGACTGTTCCGGATTTTCACCGGATTCCATGACGCCAACGTGTTTGGTCGCGCGGACGCTTGCAGCCGCCGCCCGGCACGGCAAGCCGTTTGTTCCGGCGGTTCCCGCTTGACCCACGGGCCGCCTGCGTTTTTCTTCCCGGCCCGATGCTTCGCCTCCTCCTGAAGTCAAAGCTGCACCGTGCGATGGTCACGGATGCCGATGTGGAATACGAGGGCAGTATTGAAATTCCCGCGGACCTCATGGAAACGGCCAACCTGTGGCCTGGCGAAAAGGTGCTCGTCGCTTCCATCACGACCGGTGCGCGTCTCGAAACGTACGTGCTTGAGGGCAAGCCGGGCACCCGCAGGATTCTCATCAATGGCGGTGCGGCCCATCTCATCAAAGCCGGCGAACGGGTCACGATCATGGCCTTTGCCTTGTCCGACCAATCGGTGGTTCCCGTGGCGCTGCTGCTCGACAAGGACAACCGCATCGTGCGCGGCGCACGCTGAGTGCGGTGGGAATGCAAGTTGACCACGAACGCTCGAATCGGTAGCGTGCGCGTGAGTATGAAGTCGTATCTCGCCCATGTCGCAGCAATTTCGTTTTGTGTCTCCTCCTGCGAAATGATCAGCAGCCCGCTTGATTCGGATGACAGCTTCGATCCCCTGCGCACCCCGGGCAGCAATCTCTCCTCCGCCAGTTCCGAGGCCCGTTTCAAAGGTGGCGAATTCGTTTCCGCCGTGATGGACAATACCGGCTTTTATCAAAAGAAACCCAAGGGCGATGCCCAGGCGGACAAGTTGCTCAACCGCGGGACGCAGATGAAGGTGGTTTCGCATTCCGGCAGCTTCGTCAAAGTCGAACTTGATGGCGGCGAAATCGGTTTTGTGCCCGCCGTGATGCTTGAAACTCCCGGTGCCGCCGTTGCCAACAACCCGCTGTTTGCCGCGGATGGCACCCAGGTTTTTCCGCCCCTTGATGGCAGCTTTGCCGCGCCGATTCCGCCACTGCCCGCCGGAGCACTGCCTCCCGACGGAGTGATTCCCACCGTCATCGATCCCGAAAATCCTAGCGGTGGTCCGGTCCCAGCGATCACGCCGACCACCGATACGTTTCCCGTTCCTCCGTCCAATCCGAATGCGGGATCCGCACCGGCGCCATTACCGCCAAACGAGGAGGATCTGGAGCGCATGAAAAAGGAAGGCACCAGCGGGGGCGGGGCACCTCCGCCCGCGGGCGATACGCCCAAGGAAAACCCGTGATGTTTGCGGCCGGCGTCAGCGGATCACAAACACGTCGAGGAAAAACCATGCGATCATCAGGACGCCAATCACGATCTTGATGCCCATCCCGGCCAGCGTGCCCACCACCGAACCCATCCCGGACGAAACCGCCGGCTTGGTTTGCCGTTTGGCAAAAACCATCTCGAACAAAATCGCGCCGGCCAAGGGCCCGAGAAGCAGCCCGAATGGCATGAAAAATAATCCGGCGATGCTGCCCGCCAGTGCGCCGAACGCGCCCCATTTCGTGCCGCCGAACCATTTCGCCCCCGCCGCGCCGCTCAGGGTTTCGAACGTCTGTGACAACGCGGCAAGCAGGCCGAGCACCAGAAACGACCACCAGTGCAGACCGGACTCCGGCCCGAGCATCAACCGATGCGCAACCGCCGCGACAATGATGATGAGATGGCCCGGTAAAATCGGGATCACGCAGCCCGCCGCCCCGGCAACGAGCAAGCACGACGTCACCAACCACGCCACTCCCTGCCCGGCGCTGGCCGCAATGTTTTCCCACATAGGCGGTTTGTTAAACCCCGCCGCGCCCGCGGGCAATTGCATTTCTCCGGTTGCCTGTTATAGAAAACTCCCTAATTTCAGATCGACCGAAAATACCACGTTTAAACAAAGTTAAAATTTCCTGCTCAAGCCGACTCTTATGATGAAATCCCTCGTTTTTCTTCTCGGGCTTCTGCCGACCGCCGCGCTCGCGAATGGCGGTGGGTACTTCCGCGGCGGAGTTTCCGCCACTGGAGATGCCGCGGGTTTTGTTCCTGCGGAAATCGGCAAAGTCCGCATCCTCGATGAAAAACTCACCATCCGCTTCGGTCCGAAGGAAGCCGATGTCGAGGTGCGTTACCTGATGAAAAACGTCACCGACGGAAAAGCGAACGTGCGCTTCGGATTTCCGATCGAGGAATTAGCGGATTATTCGTATGGGTCCGCTTCAACGGACAACAAAGCGCCCGCCGAACTGAAATATTGCCGGAATTATCAGATCACGGCCGGGGGAAAGTCGTTGAAGGTGAACTTTTCCGAGGAAGCGAAACCCGCAACTGCCGCACGTTTCAACGGTATTGCCGGTTGGCTGGTGAGCGAAATGAATCTGAGCGGCGGCGAGGAAAAAAGCGTCCGGATTCGTTTCCAAAGTTCTTATCCCGGTGAAGTCTGGAGTGTAAGCGATGATGAATCGCTCTCGGCGAAACGTTTCAACTACCGTCTGTCGACCGCCGCATGCTGGGCCGGTACAATCGGCGCGGGAAGCATCACGCTGATCCCGACTGGAATTCCCGTTGGCGAACTCAAGGTGATCAAGCCGGTCAATCGCTTCAAAAAGGAGGGCGACTCATGGGTGTGGCGATTTGAAAACCTGGAACCGACACTGGCGGACGATTTCGAAGTGGAAGCAGTTCCTGAAATCCACTCGTATTCGAGCGGAGGTGAGCATCAGATCGTATCGGGTAAACCGCGAGCTGGCGAAACGTTCACCGAGCGCGGCGGAAAATGGAGCGTGTCTCATACAAATTACAAAGTGAGCGCCAGTTCGACGCTGCCGCCAGAAAATCATAGGCAATATGCCGCCGATAACATCCGTAACGATGACAATTCATTTTGGAGCGAGGGCGCAGCGGGATCGGGCGAGGGAGAGTGGTTGGAAATCGTGCCGGCGGAGCCAAAACCAATAATCGCCCTGGATATTTTGCCTGGCTGCTGGAACTCCAAAGAGCTTTTCACCGCCAACAGCCGCCCAAAAAAGCTTATCGTCGAACTGAACGATTCCCATCGATTTCCTGTGAACGTTCCCGATGGAATGCAGGCATTGCACATCCCTGTCGCCAACTATGCCAAGGCTGTGAAGAAAATCCGCCTGACATTCGAAGATGTTTGGCCCGGAACCAAATACGAGGATCTGTGCGTTTCCCGCGTGCGTCTTCACGTGCGGCTCGACAAGAAACCAAAAATCCGGCCGGCCCGATGAGACGGCTGACCGAATTGATCTGCGGTTGCCTCGCATTTTCCGTGGCTCTTGAAGCGCGGGAGCTCCGTTGTTTCCTCGCTGACAATCACGCGGAAACATTCGGCTGGATCACGCGCATCGCCGATCTCGATGAGCCGCATACGTTGGTTCTCATCGACGCGCATTCGGACGCCAGCGCGGCGGAACGATCCGATGAAATCCGCGAGAAATTGCGCCGGGTTTCTTCCGTCGGAGAACGCGCCGCACGCATTGCGAAATGGCGCGGGAACGGAAGAATCCAAGCGTTCAATTGGATCGAGCCGCTGATGCCGCGCCCGCTGTCGAATGTGCGCTGGTGCCCTGCGGAAATGGTTTCCGATCCACGCCGGAAAACCATGACGCGCGACGCCGTGGAAAGCCTCGATGGCCGTTTGGAATTCGAGCCACGCTCCGCAGGATCGTTTTCCGCACGTTGGGAAACAGTGGGCGCAAGCCAACCCGGCAACCGGATCTCCGGTGACGTGATCCTCGCGGTGGACCTCGATTTTTTCGCCGGCATGGCAGCGGAAAAACGCGCGGAAATTTTCCAGCGCATGTGGACTTCCGCGATGGAATGGCCGGGCTTGCGCGGCGTGGCATTTGCCGTTTCCCGGCCGTGGCTCACTGATGATGCAGAAGCCGACGCGCTCGTCCGCATGGCCGTGGACGCGGTGGAGCGCACGCGCGGCGCGACGCTGGAAATTTCCGGCGCGCCGGATCAAAGTCCGGACGCATCGCTCCGCGCGGCGGAATTTTCCGATGCCGGAGAAAAACCACCACGCTGGGACATCGGAAAATCATCCGCGGATTTGTTGGCAACGCTGAATCTGTTAGAAGACCGGCTGGTCATCCGTGGCCGGGAAATTGTTCTTCCCGCACCATTGGAAATCTCCGCGGACGGCGGACGAATGGAGTGCGATGGCGTGTGGCGTTTTCCGCTCGCGGCGGCACCGGTATTGCGAGTGACCTTGCCCGATGGTGCAAGCGGCCGAACGCGCTGGTTCGCGCTCGTGCCAGCGCACCCGGCCATCGACCTGCTGCCGCATACTGGATTGGGAAAATCGTTTTCCAATCAACCCGCGCGGTTTGTCCACGAAGTCCGCAAGTTCCTTGACGAAACAACCGACGCCGCGCTCGCGCCGGATCGCTGGAAACCACCAAGCGGCGGCCGCGTTCGCATTTGCGCGGAAGTCGAAACCGCGCATGGTTGGCTGCCCGCCGCGCCGATTGAAATCCGTCTTTCCATAGCGGAAAATTTCCGCGGCACGTTGTCCGAGTGTTTTGGCATGCCGTACGTCTTTGGAATCGGCGCGGTGGACGAAGCCAATCTAACAGGTCCGGAAACCGGCCGGGGTTCGGACTGCGCGAATTTTCTCATCCATGCGTGGCGCAGGCAGGGCATCGCGCTGCCGTGGGGCGATCCCGGAGCGTTGCGCGCGCGGTTGGAAACCGTGGCCGAAAACCTGCGCGTTGATTCGAATTTTCCAATCCGGCAGGAATGGATCGATGGCGGGCTGGCGATTGATTTCGGCAGCCATGTCGCGGCGGTGTGGGAAGACCGCGCGCCCGTCGGAAAACTCGGCGGCAACGATCTTGTCGCGCATCACCTCGGCGGCTTTCCGGAGATTGTCACGCTTGCAAAACTCGCGGAAAAACGTCCGCCGTTTGCGTTGCGCAAGCCGCGTCCCGCCGCAACGAGGATCATCCGGATCGCCGGAGACGTCGTGCTCGCGGGCAACGATTTGTGTTTTGTGGATGGCTTCGCGAAACAAGAAGCGGATTGGTTTGTTGCGAATCTCGAAGGCATTCCGGCGTCGAACGATCCGCCGCGGAAGCCGCGTTATGATTTCCGCTTTCCGGCGGAACGCATCGGAATGTTGCGCGGCGCGAAAGTGGACGCGGTATCGCTGGCGAACAATCACGCCGGAGACGCGGGCGCGGTTGGTTTGTTAGAGGGCCTCGCGCTGTTGGAAAAAGCCGGCATCGGTGTTTTCGGCGCGGGTAAAAATTCAACGGCAGCTTGCACACCGTGGATCTCCGAACGCACCGGGACGCGCGTCGCATGTTTCGGCGTAAGCATCGTCGATTCGCTCGCCGCAACCACCGGCTCGCCGGGAGTCGCGAAACTTCCGGAACACGCAAACCTGTTAGACGCCGCGATGGCAGCCGCCCGCTCGCGTGGCGAACGCATCGTCGTGCTTCTCCACGGTGGCGATGAGTATCGGAAAACGGTGAACCGTGATCAGCTCCGTTGGTCGCGCTGGCTCGCCCGGCGCGGCGCAAGCATCATCGCCGGAGCGCACCCGCATGTCCTCCAACCATCGGAAATTCACGCCGGTACACGGGTGGCTCATTCACTCGGCAATGCGGTGTATCCGCAGGCGTTGAAAGGTGCGGATTCGGGGGAAATCAGGAGTTTTCCGCTCTCGCGGTGAAGTGCAGATCGCAACAAATCTCGTGCAACACTCCGCGTTTTTCCCCTATTCATACAATGCGGTTGGCGGATTGCACGACTGGCACGTTGCTTGCAAATGGATCGGAAGACATGGTTAAATTTCTTCCGTGGCGCTTCATCATCCGCCGCGCCGCGCGGCGCTACGGCGTGATCGATCCCATCGAGTGGATGGCGCGGGTGCGGGCTTTTTCGCAACCGTCGGAGGTTCAGGAGCCGATTGAGTTGTTGCGTGCGGGCATTGTCTTTCACGCCCGCGGTTTGGTGAATGTGAAGGCGATCCAACACAATCTCGATTGGATCTGGCCATTTTGGGTCGAGCGCCAATTCAAGCCGGGCGACCCGTCATTCGTTCCCCGCGCGTTTTCCTTCAGCCACATCAATCTTACGCATCGGAACTGGACCGCGGCCGGCCTGCCCGACGTGCCAGTGTATCCCATCGTCGATCCGCGCGGTCTGATCACGCCACTGCATGACGGCTGGTCGATCGATTTTTGGATTGTTCCCAAGCACCAGCCTGGCCCGCGTTTGTTTCCGTCGAAAACCTCCGATGCCGAGACGAGGCAAACCTATCCATTGGAAAACGACAGGCTTCTCGTGCGGACGATCATCGCCGCGGCTGGAAATTCGCTCTCGTCGGAAGTTTCCTTGAGCCTTGAAAATGGCGTGCCGCAGTTGGAAATCTCCGTGACGGCGAGTTGCCCGCACGACGCGTGGCTCATCGCGGCGATCCGTCCCTACAATCCGGAAGGAATTCAATTCGTGGACCACCTTGCCGTTGTCGATGGCGGCCGAGGAATCACCGTGAACAAGAAGACCACCGTGTGGTTCGACGAAGCGCCCGAAGGCACGCGCATGGCACGCTATGAGCAAGGCGACGTCTATCACAACCTGGAGGCGGACAACGGTGCCCGCGAAATCTCGTGTGACGCCGGCATGGCCACCACCGCCGCACTGTTTTCCCTCGCCGCCGACGAAACCCGGAGACTGACGACGAAGGTGTCGCTCAAGGAAGAATGCGACGACCGGAACCTGCCGACAAATTTTCCATCCACCTCCTGGTCTGCGACACTCGCGCCCTTGGCGAAACTTGAAATCGCCGATGAGCACATGCGCTTTCTCTACGACGCTGCGGTGCGGACCGTGGTCCTGCTGTCCGCCGGGGAACTCGTTCCCGGGCCGAATACCTACCGGCGGTTCTGGTTCCGCGATGCCTGCCTGATGATGGCGCCGTTGCTGACGATCGGCTTGGCGGACCGCTGCGAACGGATGCTCGCGGAATTCCCCCGTCGCCAGACATTTGCCGGTTACTTTCTCTCCCAGGACGGCGAGTGGGATTCGAACGGGCAAGTGTTGTGGATCGCGGCCCGTTTTGCGGCGATCACCGGCAAGCGGCTCGATGCGACCATGGAAAACTCACTGGCAAAGGCCACCCGCTGGCTCGCGAGAAAACGTCTGCCAGAAAATCATCCGCCGGAAAAAGGTCCGGCGGGATTGTTGCCTGCGGGATTCAGCGCCGAGCATCTTGGGCCGAATGATTTTTATTATTGGGATGATTACTGGGCGCTCGGCGGTTTGTTGGAAATCACCAAGTACTGGAAGCTCCACGGTGAAGAGCGGCGGGCGACCGAATCCGCGAAACTCGCGGACGAATACTCGCGTGCGATTAAGCGCACGATTGAGGCAATTCCGGAGCGGAAATCGCGCGGTGGAATTCCGGCGGCTCCCGGCAGAAGAATGGACGCAGGCGCAATCGGGTCGATGGTGGCCGATTACCCGCTGCATCTTCATCCGCCCGGCGACAAACGCCTGATGAAAACGGCGGAGATTCTCATGACGGAATGTTTTCACCGCGGCGGATTTTTCCAACAGATGATTCATTCCGGAATCAATGCCTATCTCACGCTTGATCTTGCGCAGACGCTTTTGCGCGCGGGCGATCCACGGTTCTTCGATCTCATCCGCGCAACGGCGAATCTCGCGTCGCCCACCGGCCAATGGCCCGAGGCGATCCATCCCAACACGCTCGGCGGATGTATGGGGGACGGTCAGCACGGCTGGGCCGCCGCCGAATGGATCATGATGATCCGCAACTGCTTCGTCCGCGAGGAGGATGATGAATTGATCATTGGCTCCGGAATCCCCGGCGAGTGGATCGAAGAAACCCGGACGGCGCGTTTCGGGCCTTCGCAAACGCCGTGGGGCCCGGTGAACGTCAGCGTAAGCGCCCGTCAGGTGCGGATCGATGCAAATTGGCGCGGCAACCCACCCGCTGTTACCGTCGCCGTTCCCGGATTTGCGAAAATATTTGGCGCTCGGACCAACGAGGACATAGACATCTCACGGGCATGAAAATCGTGATGTTCACCAATACGTACCTGCCGCACATCGGTGGTGTGGCGCGGTCTGTCAAAACGCTGGAGGATGACTGCCGCGCCTTGGGCCACGAGGTGAAAGTGGTGGCGCCGGCGTTCGATGGCGCGCAGGAATCGCCCGATGTGATCCGCGTGCCTGCGATTCAGAATTTCAACGGCAGTGATTTCTCAGTGAGGCTGCCATCGCCCGGCTTGATCCATGGGTTGATCCGGGAATTTGAGCCGGACATCATTCACACCCATCATCCGTTTTTGCTGGGCGATGCGGCGCTGCGCGAGGGTCCGCGCAACGGCATTCCCGTCGTTTTCACCCATCACACGCTTTACGAACAATACACCCATTATGTTCCGGGAAATTCCGATGCGTTGAAACGGGTGGCGATTCAACTGGCCACTGAGTTTTGCAACCTGTGCGATCACGTGATCGCTCCGAGTGAAAGCATCACGAAACTGCTCGCCGACCGCGGTGTCGAGTCGCCCGTCACCACCGTCCCAACGGGAATCGACGTCGCGGACTTCGCGAATGCGGATGGGGCGTCATTTCGCAAGCAATATGGAATTGCGGATGATGCCATCTTGATCGGCCACGTCGGCAGATTGGCCCATGAGAAGAACCTCCCTTTTCTCGCAAACGCGCTGCGACATGCGCTCGAAAAAAACAACACCGTGCATGTGGCCATCGTTGGCGGCGGGCCTGCCAAAGAGGAGATTGAAAAAACGTTGGGACCGGAACGAGTGAGCATAACGGGGCCTTTGCAAGGCGCGGAACTCACCGCGGCTTATGCGGCATTCGATGTGTTCGCGTTCGCATCGCAATCGGAAACCCAAGGAATGGTCCTGGCCGAGGCGATGTCCGCGAGCACGCCGGTCGTCGCATTGGATGGACCCGGCGTGAGGGAGATCGTTGTCGATGGAGTCAACGGATTTCTTCTGCCGGGCGACGCGTCGGAAAAACAGTTTGCGACCCGTTTGTGCCAACTTTGCGATGATGCAGCCTTCCGTGAAAAGGCATCGCAAGCGGCCGCGGAAACAGCGCGGGAATACGATCGCCGGAAAACCTGCGCGCGCGTGCTGGAGATTTACCAACAACTTGCATCTGACAGCCGCGCGGAGAACCGCGGCAATTTCACACCGTGGGACAAGGCACTCGCGGCGATTTCAACCGAGTGGGAACTCGCAGCGGCAAAACTCAGTGCGGCGGGAGCCGCCGTCGCGGACACCCGCGCAACCGCCGCACGACTTGATTAGCAAAATTCAACGCCGGCTGAGGAAACTGCGGCGCCTTTTCGGACGCTCGCACTGGACGGCCCGCTTGCTTGGCCTGCCGGTGGAACGCAGCGCCGGGCATACTGCCAGCCGGGCCGTGATCATGATTCAGATCGACGGCCTCGCCTACCGGCAGTTCGAGCGGGCGGTGAAAAGCGGCCGCCTCAAGTTTCTTGCGCGACAGCTTGGTCGCAACGCGATGGAACTCCGCGAATTTTATTCCGGACTTCCCTCGACCACGCCTGCCGTCCAGGCGGAGATTTTCTACAACGTGCGCACCGCCGTTCCGGCGTTCGAGTTCTTGCACAGGAAAAGCGGCGAGGCGTTCCGGATGTTTGATCCCGAGCCATCGGCAACGATCGAAAAGGAATTGGAAGTGAATGGTTCAAAGCCGTTGCTTGCAGGCGGACGGACCTACTCGAACATCTATCGCGCCGGAGCCACGGATTCCCATTACTGCTCGCAGGATCTGGCAAGACGCGAGCTCGGCAAAATGATTTTTTCCGCGCGTTGGATCATCATCACGCTGGCGCATTTGCCGGTGATCGGCCGCATGATTTTCCTCTCCATGGTCGAGGTGCTATTGGCGGCAGGCGATTTTTTCCGCGGCCTCTTCGTCGACGAAAATCTCTGGCGCGAACTTCTCACCATTCCCGCACGCGTGTTCATCGGCATCATGCTGCGGGAATACATCCGCTTCCGGGTCCTGCTTGATATCGAGGAAGGCGCACGGGTGATTCACGCGAATTTCCTCGGTTATGACGAGCAGGCGCATCGCCGCGGACCATCGTCCGCGTTTGCCCACTGGGCGTTGCGCGGGATTGATCGCGCCATCCGTGATATTCACCGCGCCGCGAACCGCGCCGAGTCGTGCGATTACGAATTCATCATCTACTCGGATCATGGACAGGAGGAAACCGATCCGTATCCGAAACGCCACGGCCGGCTTCTCGAAACCGCATTGGCCGAAGTATTTTCCACCGGACCGTGGAGCGAATGCAAGGTGGTGGCGGCCACTTCTGGAAAACGATACGCAGGCGAAAGTGGATCGAAGTTTTCCCGCGCGCGGAGAACGAAGGAAGGAGAAATCCTCGTCGCGGCGATGGGACCCGTTGGCCACGTTTACTTTCCCCAACCAGCCAGCGCGGCGGAACTCGAACAATCCGCGCGGGCGATTGTCGCGAACGCCGGTGTCCCGCTGGTGCTCTGGCGCGACGGCGCGATCGTCCGTGCCGCCAATGCCAACGGACTTTTCGAATTGCCGCGCGACACCGCGGAAGTCGTCGGCCCCCATCCGTTCATCGCCGAACTCAGCCGGGATTTTCCGGCCTTGGTTTGCCATGAGAACGCGGGAGATCTTGTTCTGAGCGGCTGGAATCCCCATGGCAAACCCATCAGTTTCCCGCCGGAAAATGGTGGGCACGCCGGACCCGGGCCTGATGAGACGCGGGGATTTTTGCTGCTGCCTGAATCACTTTCCCACGAGGCAGCGATTCTCAAATCCGATAAGGAACCGGTGCGCGGCAGCGACCTTTATCGACTGGTCCACGATTTCCTTGATGAAGAACGTCCGGTCGCGAAACGAGTCCGGACGGTGCCACGGGCGGATCACTGTCTGAGGGTGATGACCTACAACATCCACAGTTGTGTCGGCATCGACGGACGGCTGCGGCCGGAACGCATCGCCCGGGCGATCAACCGCTTTCATCCCGACATCGTCGCCGTGCAGGAAGTGGATGCGCATCGCGCACGCAGCGGACGTTTCCATCAGGCGGAGTGGCTCGCCGCGCATCTGGAGTTCCAGCATGTGTTCCGTTCCATGCTCGAGGAAGAGGAGGAAAAGTATGGGATCGCGGTGTTTTCTTCGCTGCCATTTGACACCATGCGGATGGATCTGCTGACGAAGGCGGGTGGCAGGTCGGTGCTGGCCGAAGCGCGCGGCGCCATCTGGCTCAAGATTGATGTCGGCGGACACCCGCTTCATTTCATCAACACGCATTTCGGATTGAAAGCGGACGAACGCAATCGGCAAGCCGCGGAACTTTTGTCCGAACGCTGGATCGGCGGCATTCCCGATGACGAAGCGGTCATCCTCTGCGGCGATTTCAATGCGACCGCGAGGTCGGTAGCGATGCAACGATTGGCCGCGACGATGCAGGAAGTCGGATTTGCTCCCGGGCAGGGCAGGCGCGCGGCGACTTTCCCGAGCATCCGGCCGGTTCTCCGGCTGGATCACATCTTCACGAGCCAGCATTTGCGGGTGGGCAAGGTGGTTGTTCCGCGCGATCTTCCCGTGGCGATCGCTTCGGATCATCTGCCTCTTATTGCCGACCTCGAATGGCGCTCTGAAGGATGAAAAAGCGGAAATTAATTACGGCCTTCATCGTAGTTGCCGCGGCGGCGTGGGCGGCATGGCACTTTCGCGGGTTGCTTCACAAAGATGACATCATCGAGTACGGAAAATCGACGCCTGCGTGGGCATTGATCGTCGCTTTTGTCTTTCTGCCGTTGTTCGGGTTTCCGATCACCATTCCTCTGATTGTTGCGGGATTGCGGTTTGGGTTCTGGTGGGGTGCGTTGCTCTCGCTGGTGTGCATTTATCTTCATCACCTCATTGCCTTCGCGCTGTGTCGTGGGACGGCGCGGCGCTGGTTGAGATCGAAACTCCCGGAAGGAAAATGGTCGCTGCCCGGGAAGGGCGGGCAAATTGATGCTTGGACGGTAGCGTTGTTCGCTGCGATCCACGGCCCGCCCTATTTCATCAAACTCTACTTGCTCGCTCTCACGAATCCGCGATTTGTCGTATTCACCTTTGTCGGCGGAACCGTGTATTGGCTCTTCGGACTGATTCCGCTGGGTGCCGCCGCAGCGGCGAAACATGTGGATGTCACGTGGATTTACATCGGCATCACGATTGCTTCCGTCGCCATGCTATGGTGGAAGTGGAGGAGGTCAAAAAAGACTCCGGAAAAGCAGAGTGGGGAAAGCTGAATCACGCGCAGCTGCTGGTGATCCGCGCGAATTTCCCGTCAACAAATCGGAGAACAAGTTTTTCCGTTTCCTCATCGTCAAGGCGCTCGATCACTTCGACGGAAAACCCGCGGGCGATGAGTTGGCGGGCGCGGTCGGCATCGATGCCGCGGCTTTGAAGATAGAAGATTTCCGAGTCGGGAACCGGCGAGCTGGTGCTGCCGTGCGAGCACTTCACCTGGTCCGCGTTGATTTCCAGGCCGGGCATCGAATTCGCCTCGGCGCTATCGCTCATCAGCAAGTTCCGGCAGGTTTGATAGGCGTCGGTGTTGTGTGCGCCTTCATCGACGAAGATCAGGCCGGAGAAAATGGTACGGGAGTTATCGTACAAGGAATTTTTGTAGAGCAGGTCGGAATACGCGCCGGGGGAAACATGGTGTTGGAAGGTGCGTTGGTCGTACTCCTGCTCACGCGAGGGAATGGAAACGGAAAGCATGTCCGAGCGCGAGCCGGGTCCTTCGAGGCGTGAGAGCGATTCATTGCGCGCCCATGCGGCTCCGGTGTTGAGCAGAAAACTCTTCACGACGGAATCCCGGTCGGCGCCGGTTTCATTGATCTGGATGACGCGTGAAACTTCGTTGAGTTCCTGAACCGCCACGTAGTTGAGTTTGCTGCCCGCTCCGGCACGGAGATCGTTGAAGGCGATCGCAAGGCCGGCCTCGAGTCCTTCCGCGCTGCGGAAAATGTCGATCACGCGGACCTTGGCATTTGCGCCGGTGACGACGAGCGTGTGCGGGAAAACCACAGTGTTCGCGCCGGAAATCCAATGGTGCGCTTCGATGCTGCCTTCGACCTCCACGCCATCCGGCACGAATACGAAGAGACCGTTGGAAACATTCGCCTCGTGCCAAGCGGCGAACTTCGTGGAACCCAGACGCGTTTCCTGGCGCATGAAATATTTTTCCACGAGATCGCCGTGTTTTTCCAATGCTTCGGAAAGCGGCAGGCAGATGACGGTTTCCGGCAGCAAGGATTCGGACGAAACGAGAACGTCATTGGCAAAGACGAATTTCGCGGCGGGTTTTTCCAGGCCGGTGGAGATCGGAAGAAAATTCTCAAATGTGGGCGGGACGCCCACGCTCCTTGAGAAGCCCGTGAAATCGAGTTGTTTGAGGTTGGAAAACCGCCACGTCTCATCGCCGCGTTTTGGCGCGGGAGTGGATTCGTAGCGTTTTTGCGCGGCGGCTTGGCGGGTGGTGAACCAGTGTGGGAGAGCGGTGGTCATAAGTCGAAATAGGGCAGATGGAGGCAAGGTCATTCATTCAAGCCGTCGCTGCTTCCGAGCAGGTCTAGGTCAATCAGATCTTTTTTGCGGCCAGTGGCTTGTTTGTTTCGCAAAAGATCCTCCAGCGAAATAAAAGGAATTTGAATGCCGGCGTGATCGATGATGACGCGGTTTTCCCATGCCGTATCGAAATCCACGCCTTTGATGTGTACGAGGAAATCAATCCGCAATGGTTCGAGTCCGAACTGGCTCATTCGGTCATCATCGAGGAAATTCTCCTCTTTGATTTCGGGCAGTGGTCCGAAGAATTCGTGTAGTGCGTCAACGATGCGCCGCGCGTTTTCGGACGATTTCCGAACAAAGAAATCAATGTCTCCTGTGTATCGGGGTCGTCCGTGCGCGGCCACGGCATATCCGCCGATCACAACGAATTCAACTTCATGCGCGAGTAACGATTCGATACACTCTTTGAAGTCGCGGTGGAGAACCAGTTTCTGTTCCATACATTTGAGATCTGAGTAATTCCAAGGCGGAGAGCCGCTCGTCCGGCGTTTTGTTCCGCCAATAGGCCAAGCTGCGTTCGTCATCGCCTTCGACCGGGACGACGCGAGCCACGGATTGAATCATTCTCGGTTCGGGAGTCATTTGATTCATGGCGGAGGGCTTGGAGGTTGGAAACCGCCGCCACGGTCAGCCGACGCTTCCTTCCATTTCAAGGTCGATGAGGCGTTTGAGTTCGACGGAGTATTCCATCGGAAATTCGCGGACGAGATCGTTGATAAAACCGTTCACGGCGAGTGACATCGCGTGGCCTTCGTCGATGCCGCGCTGTTGCATGTAGAAAAGCATTTCCTCGGACACTTGCGAAACGCTGGCCTCATGCTGCGTCGCATGCTGATTGCCCCGCACGGTGATGGCTGGATACGTATCGGTGCGCGAATGGCTGTTGATGAGCAGCGCGTCGCACTCGGTGTTGTTCTTGCAGCCTTTGAGGTGCTTGGGGATGTGCACCTGGCCGCGGTAGGTGGCGCGGCCTTCACCGACGGAAATCGATTTTGATACTACGTTCGACGTGGTTTCATCGGCGGCGTGGATCATCTTCGCGCCGGTGTCCTGATGCTGGCCGGTGTTGGCGAGGGCGATGGAAATCACTTCGCCGCGCGCGCGTCGGCCTTTCATGACGACGCCGGGATACTTCATGGTGAGGCGCGAACCGATGTTACAATCGATCCAGCGGACCTCGGCATCCTCGTGGGCGACGCCTCGTTTGGTGACGAGGTTGAATACGTTGCTGCTCCAGTTCTGCACGGTGACGTATTGGATTTTCGCGCCTTTGAGGGCGACGAGTTCGACAACGGCGGAATGCAGCGTGGCGGTCTCGAACTTCGGCGCGGTGCAGCCTTCCATGTACATCACTTCCGATCCTTCGTCGGCGATGATGAGTGTGCGCTCGAACTGGCCGAAGCTTTCCGAGTTGATGCGGAAATAGGCTTGCAGCGGTTGTTTCAGCTTCACGCCCTTCGGAATGTAGATGAATGATCCGCCCGAAAACACGGCACTGTTGAGCGCGGAAAATTTGTTGTCGCCGGTGGGAATGACTTTGCCGAAGTGTGGCCGGAAAATTTCCTCGTATTCCTTCAGGCCTTCCGTGGAATTCACGAAAATGACGCCTTGTTTCGTGAGTTCTTCCTTTACGTTGGAATAAGCGGCTTCGGAATCGAACTGCGCTTCCACACCGGCGAGGAAGGCGCGCTCCTGCTGCGGAATGCCGAGGCGTTCGAAAGTTTTCAACACGTCTGCCGGCACATCGTCCCACGACCGTTTCGGTTTCTCGCCATCGGAAAGATAATAGCGGATCTGATCGAAGTTAATGTTCTCAAGATCCTTCGTCGCCCAGTTGGTGGGCATCGGTTTGTCGAAGAAAATCTTGAGTGCCTTGTGACGGAATTCGCGCACCCATTGGGGGTCGTTTTTGACGTCGGAAATGTAATCAACGGTGGCGGAAGTAAGCCCGCGACCGGCGTCGAATTTGTTACGCTCGGGAAACGTGAAATCGCCCTTGGTGCGGTCGATGTCGATCGCATCGCGGGTTTCGGTGTCGAGGACGGCAGTATCTGGGGAAAACATAATCAGTCAGTGCGGGAGATTGCGGAGTGCTTCGACGTCCATGCGGTCTTTCGGACGGACGGAGCTGGATTTGAGAAGAATGAGACCAGCGGCATTGAGATAAGGAATGGCATTGCCTTCGTCCCGTGGGTGCCATGACCGATGTTGCAGAAGGTCGGCATAGGTGTGGCCTCCCATGATGGTGAACACATCGATTTGGATCTCATCTTCGTTGATGGTGATGCACCCTTCCGTGAGATCGAAGTCTCCGATCTCCAGTTCACGCGCGTAGCCTTGCCCAAACCCGGAGAGAGCTTGGAGAAAGCGGGCGATGTTTTCCGGTTCATGGTTGAGAAGGATGTCGATATCGAAAGTGGCGCGTGGATAGCCGGCGAGTTCAACCGCGATGCCTCCCACTACGAGAAACTGGACGTCTGACGTCGAGAGGGTGTCCAACAAGTTTCTTAACGCGTGAGGGTTCATGGCGGGGAATCACTCCGTGATGAAGCGTCTGCAGGATGTCGTAGGAACGTTCCAACATTTCATCGAAATCCAAAGGCCGCCTGCGACCCACGGATTTTTTGGTGAAGGAATCGGAGTTCATGGTGGTGATCAAACGGCGGCGAGTTCCTTGAGGAAATCGTAACCTTTTTCTTCGAGTTCGAGCGCGAGTTCGGGACCGCCGGAGCGGACGATGCGACCCTCGGCCATGACGTGGACGTAGTCCGGCGTGATGTAATCGAGCAGCCGCTGATAGTGAGTGATGAGCAGCATGCCGCGGTCGGGCGAACGCATGGCGTTGACGCCCTTGGCGACGATTTTGAGTGCATCGATGTCGAGGCCGGAGTCGGTTTCATCGAGGATGCAATACTGCGGTGCGAGCATCATCATCTGCAGGATTTCATTGCGTTTTTTCTCACCGCCGGAAAATCCTTCGTTCACGGCGCGGGCGGTGAATTTCCGGTCCATTTCGAGCAAGTCCATCTTGGCGTAGAGGTTCTTGTAATACGCGACGGCATCGATTTCCTGGCCTTTCGGGAGACGCGCCTGAAGAGCGGCGCGGATGAAGTTGGCGTTGGAAACTCCGGGGACTTCCGCGGGGTATTGGAAGGCGAGGAAAATTCCGGCGCGGGAACGCTCGTCGATGCCCATTTCAAAAACATCTTCGCCGTCGAGCGTGACTTCGCCACCGGTGACGAGATAGCCTTCGTGTCCGGCAATCACTTTGGAGAGGGTGGATTTTCCCGAACCGTTCGGACCCATGATGGCGTGGATTTCGCCTTTCGGGATTTCCAAGGTGACGCCCTTGAGGATTTCGGTGCCGTCTTCAAGAGTGGCGTGGAGGTCTGTGATTTCGAGGCTCATGAGGAAGAGAAGTAGGAAATGAAAAATGGGAGAGTTTAAGCGGAGACTTTTCCGCGCAGGGTGATTTCCACACCCTCGATTTCCACGCCGTGTGGAATTTCGAGGATATCGGCGAGGTTAAAGCCGGGTTTGAACTCGATGTCGTGGATTTTTCCGGTCGTCGGATCATGCAAATGCACGTGCTCCTGAACGTTCGGGCAGTAGCGGGACGACTCGCGCTCGAAATTCACTTGGCGGACGATGCCATGTTGCACCAGCGCCTCCAGGCAGTTGTAAACGGTGGCGAGTGAAATGTGCGGCAGGCGGTCTTTTGCCCGCATGAAAACATCCTGCGCGGTCGGATGATCGCGGCCGGAAAGCAGGATCCGGTAAATTTCCTGGCGTTGGCGCGTCATGCGCAGGCCCGAAATCTCATCGGGGATTTCGGTTTCGCCGGGGAGTGCCGAAGATAGTTGATCCAAGTGGCTGACCATCGCGGCGGAACGGTAATTCGGGCCGTCCCGCAATCAAGAATTATTCCAATTCTTTTTTTAGCGGTTGCGTGGGTTTCGAGCTGGGACCGTCACTGGCCGCGATTGGCCTCGGAAACGTTGCCGCGGACGAGATCGTCGTGGTTATGATTCACGAAAGCTGATGCACCAAAAGGATGGTGGTCGCCCACGACCTTGCGCAACGCCCGCTGCCAAAGTGCGAGGGTTTTCGCCGCGGCTTCCGCCACGATGGTCACGGAGGACGGCGCGGCTTGGGTGAGAAAATGGGTGTTCTCCTCCATCAGGCTTTCCTCTTCTTCAATGTGCGCGAACAAGGCCTCAATCTGAGCGAGCCGGTGAGCGTCCGGTTCACCGCGTTCAAACGATTCCGTGAGATTCCGTTTCAATGCGCGTTCCTGGACTTTCAGTGCCTCCAACCGCTCCCGGAGTTCCTGTCCCGCCGGCATGCCAATCTCCTCGATCTGTTGTTCAAGGGCGACAAGCCTCGCGTCGAGTTCGGCGATCTTTGTGGCAAGCGGTGAAGTGGGATCGGTGATCATAAAATGTGTGATGGGGATTCTCTTACAAGCTAACACGGTCCGCGCCGATGCCAACGGTGAAAATTCACCCAGCGGCATGCGCTAGAACTGCGACGCGCCTCATGCCAGCCCGAGAAGCGCGTCCACCTTTGCGGTCACCTCACGGAAATAGCCGGCGTTTTCCGGTTGTTTCACGTCGATGTCCCAGGTCGGAATCATTTCCTTCATGCGCGTTTTTCCTTCCGGCGTTTCCAACAGGTGCGGGAAACATTTTTTCGCCACCTCAATTACGATATTCACGGAGACGGACGCGCCTGGCGAAGCACCGAGCAGCGCGGAAATACTACGATCCTCGTTGGTGATCACTTCCGTCCCGTAGTGGACGATTCCCGCCTCGCCGTCGGTTTTCTTGATTGCCTGCACGCGGATTCCCGCGTCGATGAGCTTCCAGTCCTCCGCCTTTGCCGCAGGATAAAAAACATGGAGAACGTCCATGCGGTCCTGCATGCTTTGGGTTCCCTGCTGGATGAGATACTTCACCAGGTCGAGGTTTGTGAGGCCGATCTTGATCAACGTGGAAAGATTGTCCGGCTTCACCGACAAAGGCAGGTCGAGGAAGCTGCCATCTTTGTGCAGGAACTTGGTGGTCCATGCCGCGAAGGGACCAAAGAGCAGGGTTTTTTTTCCGTTGAGGATGCGGGTGTCGAGATGCGGCACGGCCATGGTCGGCGCGGAGGCGAGCGGTTGGCCGTAGATTTTTGCCTGGTGCTTGGCGATGATCTCCGGGTTTTCGCAGATCAGCCACTGGCCGCCGATGGGAAATCCACCAAGGCCTTTCGCTTCCGGAATTCCCGACTTCTGCAACAACGTCAGACTTCCGCCGCCCGCGCCAATGAAGACAAACTTCGTGTTGTTGCGGATCATCTCGCCGGTATTGAGGTTTTTCACCGTCACTTCCCACCCACCTCCGCGCTTTTTCAAGTCCGTCACGCGGTGGCGGTCCGCCACTCCGCAGCCGGGCTGGCGGGCAAGCCAATCAAGCAGCTTGCGCGAAATATTGCCGAAGTTGACGTCCGTGCCGCCGTCCATTTTCGTCGCGGCAATCGGCACCTCATCGCGTTCTTCCACCAACAGCGGAGCCCAGCCGCCGATCGTTTCCCGGCTGGTGGAAAATTCCATCGGCGCGAAAAAGTGATGCTCCTTGAGGCCATCGTACCGGGCTTTCAGGTAATCCACCATCTCCGCGCCATGGACGAAACTCAGGTGCCGCACCGGATTGATGAAGTCCGCTGGCTGCGCGGCCATGCCGGTTTCCACCGCATAGGCCCAGAACTGCTTCGATTGCTCGAACTGCTCGAAAATTTCGATCGCCTTGTTCACGTTCACCGTGCCGTCGCTCTCGCGGTGCGGGGTGTAGCTGAGCTCGCAAATGCCGGCGTGACCGGTTCCCGCGTTGTTCCAGCCATCCGAACTTTCCTGCGAAAGCCCTTCCGTCGCCTCATACACTTGGATGGAAAGCGAGGGCTCCAGGCGTTTGAGCATGGCGCCGAGATTGGAGGACATGATGCCGCTGCCGATGAGCACGACGTCGGGATTCACGGTATGAGTGGCAGGCATGGGATGGCGCGGATTCTAAAGTCCCGCATCATCACATCAAGGCCGATGAACCTTTGCTGAGATTTTATTGCGAGATGACGCAAGGGTGAGGACCCGGGTTGATACGGATCGATGGAAACGAAACTTTTTCTCCCGCCGGGTGTTTCCTCCGATGCGACGAATCCCGCCATGCTGCCCCAAGCCGAGAAAATCTGGACCTTTGCCGAAGCCGCGCATCTTTTCAATCGCGCCGGCTTCGGTGGCGCACCGGATCAAATCCGCGCCCTGCATGCCATGGGCCGGATCAAGGCGGTGGACCACCTGCTCGCCGCCAGCGATCCGCCGGGCGCTTTTCCATCGCCGGCCTGGGCCGGGCGCGAACAGGCGGAAGCCGATGCACGGGAACAACAGGCGGCGCGGCGGACATTGCAAACCGCGTCGGCGGGGAAATCCGAGAAAGAAAAGGAAATACTGCGGCGGGAATTTGCGCGGAAATACCGTCAGGCCCGTCGTAGCCGCGGGCTCGGGGCGCAGGCATGGTGGTTCAACCGCATCCTCGCCACCGGCACGCCGTTGCGGGAAAAAATGACGCTTTTCTGGCACGATCATTTCGCGACCTCGATGCAGAAGGTCGATAACCCGGTCTTCATGCTCCGCCAAAACGAGCTTTTCCGCTCCCATGCGTTCGGCAGTTTTCGCGAACTCACCGGCCGCGTCATCCGCGATCCGGCGATGATGCTCTACCTCGACACCCAGAGCTCGAAAAAACGCAAGCCGAACGAAAACTTCGCGCGTGAGGTCATGGAGCTATTCACGCTCGGCGAAGGGCATTACACGGAACAGGACATCCGCGAAGCCGCCCGCGCCTTCACCGGCTACCAGCTCAACCGCATCACCGGGGCCGTGTTCCGCAATCGCCGTCAGGCCGACGACACCGAAAAAACCATCTTCGGAAAAACCGGGAATTTCATGGCTGATGATGTGGTGGCGCTGATTTTCGAAAAACCGCAGGCCGCCCGGTTCATCACCCGCAAGTTGTGGGAATATTTTGTTTACGAAAACCCGTCGGAAAAAGCCGTCAATGTGATGGCCGATCATTTCCGGCGCTCGGGCTACCAGATCGCGCCGCTGCTCCGCGGAATTTTTCTTTCGAAGGAATTCTATTCCGAACGCGCCATCCGCACCCAGATCAAGAGCCCGGTCCAGTTCATCGTTTCGTTGCTCAAGCAATGTGAGATCGCTGCGCCACCGGTCGCGTTTTCGCTCACCGCCCAGCAGCAGCTTGGCCAAAGACTTTTCGTCCCGCCCAATGTCGCCGGCTGGGATTGGGGCAAGGCGTGGATCAATACCAATACTTTGCTCACCCGCTACAACATCGCTGGCCTCGTCACCACGGGAAACGCGGGCAACTTCCAAATCGGAGGCGGAAAAAAGTCGCGCATGGGAGGGAAAAAATCGCGCCGGGGAGCAGCACTGCCCGGCCCCGATTTCGAAAAAATCGCGCCGCGCCCGCTTCGCGCCGAACCGCAGAAACTCGTCGATCAACTGACTTTGCGTTTCTTCCAAGGCAGCGTTCCGAAAAAAGCCCGCGATTCCTTCGTCGCTTACGCAACCGGGAAAGTGGGCGTCGTTTTCACCAACACCGAAGTCGCCGAGCTTTGTCACCTGATGCTCTCCACGCCCTACTATCAGCTCTGTTGAGCAGAAGTGTCGTGCGGGCGACGCGCCTTACTCTTCGAGCAGCGCCCGAACCATGCCCGCATCGAGCTTTGAAGCGATGTCCGCATCGGCGAGGAGGCCGGCTGCGAGTTTGGCTTTGTCCTGTTGAAGCTGGTGGATGCGTTCCTCGACGGTTTCCTGGCAGATGAGCTTGTGGACGAAGACGGGATTTTTCTGGCCTATGCGATAGGCGCGGTCGGTTGCCTGGGCTTCTGCGGCGGGGTTCCACCACGGATCGTAGTGGATGACGGTATCGGCGGCGGTGAGATTGAGGCCGGTCCCGCCGGCTTTGAGGGAAATCAAAAACAGTGGAACTTTGCCGCTCTGGAAATCCTCAACGAGTTTGCCGCGATCCTTCGATGAACCTGTCAGAATCAGATACGCAATCCCGCGCGCCTTCAGGTGAGCTTCAATGAGGCCGAGCATGCCGGTGAACTGCGAGAACAACAAAATGCGCCGACCCTCTTCTAACAAAACGTCCAGCAGACCGATGAGGAAATCGAGTTTCGCCGACTCGCGCAGGGTGTTGGAAAACTCCTCGGGCAGTAGCCGGGGATCGCAGCAAATCTGACGGAGCTTGAGCAGGGCATCGAGGAAAACGATCTGGAACTGCGGACCGCCGCGCGCGGCGATGGCCTCGCGGACTCGTTTGTTCATCGTGGCGCGCACGGTTTCGTACAAATCCTTCTGCGCGGTGTGGAGTTCGATCAAGTGAACGAGTTCCGTTTTCGGCGGGAGTTCCTTGGCGACCTGATCCTTGGTGCGCCGGAGAATCAGCGGGCCGACGCGCTGCTTGAGCGCGGCATTGCGGTCGGCGTCGCCATTTTTTTCGATCGGATCGCGGAAGGTGGTTCGGAACGCATCTTCGGAGCCGAGGAAACCGGGGACGAGGAAACGCATCAGACTCCAAAGCTCGCCGAGGTGATTTTCCACCGGCGTGCCGGACAGACAGAGCCGGTGGTGGGCGTCGAGTGCGCACGCGGCCTGCGCGACTTTCGCCCGCGGGTTCTTGATATTCTGTGCTTCGTCGAGGACGACGATATGGTACGAGAAACCCCGTAGTTTCTCCACATCGCGGTGGAGGAGCGCGTAGGAGGTGAGCACGATATCCGCATACGGAATCGAACGGATGTAACTCAAGCGTTCAGGTCCGTTGAGAACGAGGACGCGCAACGATGGCGCGAATCTTTGGATCTCCGCCCGCCAATTTGGCACTACGGACGTAGGAGCTACGACGAGACACGGTGAGTGATTTCCGCGTTCCTTTTCCGCCAAAATGTGGGTGATCGTTTGCAGGGTTTTGCCAAGACCCATGTCATCGGCCAGAATGCCATGCAATCCATGGGCGGCAAGGAACTGCATCCAACGGAAACCGGCGAGCTGGTAGTCACGCAAGGTCGCGCGAATGCCGGTGGGCAACGGGGTTTCCTTGATGCCGGAGAAACCACGGATTTTCCCCGCGAGTTCCTGCAAATCCGGCGGGGCATCGATGCCGAGAACTTCCATGCCGGCCAGCGCCGCCGCATCGAGCGGATGCACGCGGGTGCGCTCGGGAAATTTTGGATCAATCAACGTGCCGAGATGTTTGAGGATCCGGCGCACGCGGCCGATCGGAAGCTTGAGCGCATCGCCATTCGGCAACGGCGCGTAGATGTGGCCGTTGTCGGGACGGTCCAAGGTTTCCTCGAGAAACTGACATTCCAATAGATTCGCGAGAATCGGCAGCAGGTCGTGGCGTTCGCCGGCGACATCGAAGCCGACCGAAAGACTGAACCAACCGCCGCTGGCCGGTGAAAGCTGGGTTTCCCAACGGTCGGGATCGGCATCGAATACGCGGTGGCCGACGTTGTCATCAACGGTGATTTGCCAGCCGGTGGCTTCGAGGCAGGCGACCATCTCGCCGCGGAACTGGTGCCAGAACGCATCGATGGAAATGCGGGAGGGATCGGGAAACCAAACGTCCGCGGCGGTGGCCGGGTTCTCGCGCGATTTCACCCGCAGGAGAAATTTCCACGCGTTGTTTGAACGCAGCGAGGAAAGACCGGTATCGGCAAGCTGGCGGGCGGCGGCGTTCTCCGCGGCGGGATCGTGGCGAATGACCAGCGTTCTCCCATCCGGGCCGGTCACATTGGATCGCCATGAAGGCTGCGAAGCGCGCAGCGGAGTACGATGGCCATCGTAGGAAACGGTGGCGGCGACCGAAATCCATTGGTCCGTGTCTTTTTGGCCCAGCGATTGAAGTAGCAAGCGGGTTGGCTTGTCCGCGGCGTGGCGGGTGACATGCAGGTGGAAAACCGGTGCGGGGGAAACCACGGTCGTTTCGTCATCGTCGGGAAAGTCCACCGCCGTGTGGCATGCGGAAATCTCCGCCAGACTTGCGGACAAGGCGGCCGCGGTGCCTGCGCCGCCGAGTTTCGCGAGGTTTTTTTCCCGCGCAGCGCGGATCAGTAATGCCGCGGCATGCGGGCAAAACGATCCGGCAGCGCAGGTGCAATCCGTTTCAAATTCCCAACCTGACCCGGCACTCCAGAAATCAACGGATGTTTGTTCGCCGGCGACGGCGGCACGCAGGGAAAATGACTCGCCGCCGGTTTCCTTGAGAGCGATGGCTTTCACCCGCGGCGCGAAGATGCGGGCGACGGCGAGGGTTTCGTCGTCAAACCGGCGTTGCCAGAACGCGCTGCGCAGGAAGTCAGTGGGATCGGCCAAGTGTGCCCAAAGACTCCCTGACCCAATGGCCGTGATCAAGTCTTGGCACATCCCGCCGCGGTTTGGTCTTTGCGGACGACGGCGGCGGCGCGTAGATTCCGCGCCGTGTTTCAGATTGTTTTCAACGAAATCAGCGCGGCGGAGCTTTCGAGCCTCGGAACCCTCGAGCAATTGGAGCTGATGGATGAGTTTCGCGTCGGCAAGGAGGATTTGGAGAAAATCGATGGGAAAAAATTCGGCAGGATTGAGCGCGACGGCCTGGTTTTGTATCGTTACCGGGCGAAGGATTACCGGTTTTACTTCGAGGTGAAGGAGGACCGGGTGATCGTGCACCGGGTGCTGCACAAGGGAACGTTTTCGGATTTTCTGTTCCGTGCGAATATGCCGCTCGCCGAGGACGAGGCGCTCGCGGAGTCGAAACATTTCTGGAAATTGATCGATGAAGGCCGCAACGCAAAACGCGCGTAACCCGCGGCTACCAAAATCATGAACAAGTCCGCCAGCGCATGGCTTCCCCTCGTGATTGTGGCGCTCCTCGCAGCCGGGGTGATCGTGCTGGTGCGCCGCCAAGCGGTGGATTCCAGCACAGCGGCGCAAAAATTCGCCCCCCGCCTGCACCAGCTCTCACCATGGGAAATGGCCGCGATTCCGCAGGCGCTGACGTTTGAAAGCCCCGCGGGATCGGCCAGCGGCGCTCTCGTTTACAACGCCCAGAAGTTCTGGGAAATGAACGCGAAACGCGGCGGCCACCACACCGGCGACGACCTCAACGGAATCGGCGGCATGAATAGCGACTTCGGCGATCCGGTTTTTGCGGCAGCCGACGGCCTGGTCATCTACGCTGCGGAGCCCTCGACCGGCTGGGGAAATGTCGTGATCATCGCGCATCGCGCCAAAGATGGCCGCTTGTTGCAAACGATGTACGCGCACCTGGACTCCATCGCAACGAGGCGCGGCGCACTCGTTGCCCGCGGCGCCCGCATTGGCACGTTCGGGACCGCACACGGCAACTACCCCGCGCACCTGCATTTCGAAATCCGTGAAACTGCCGGCGTCGAAATCGGCGGTGGTTACCTGGTGAACCGCCGGAATCTTCTCAACCCCGCTGACACCGTGGAATCTCTCCGCGCGGCTCCCGCGGACCGCCCCGCCCCATCGCCCTTGGCCACAGTTGTCGCGCCGAACCCGTGAATTTCCCCACATTCCAGCGCAAAAATTTTATGCTGTCTGGCGCTGATCGGGTCGAAAATCCAAAAAACCACGGTGGCGAACGACTTTGTGCTTGCGCCGTCGGGCGGAATCCCTACACACACCCGCCCCGCATTATGGCTAAGAAAAGTTGGATCGCCCGCAACGCGCGCAAACAGAAGACCGTTGAAAAATACGCCGAGCTCCGCCTCAAGCTCAAGGCGGAGAAGGACTACGTCGGCCTCAGCATGCTGCCGCGCGACGCCAGCCCGACCCGCCTCGTGAACCGCTGCGAAGTTACCGGCCGCCGCCGCGCGTTCCTGCGCCGCTTCCGCCTTTCCCGGATCTCCTTCCGCGAACTCGCCTCCGCAGGGATGATTCCCGGCGTGACGAAGTCCAGCTGGTAAGCCGACAAATTTCGCGCTTTATTTTCAGGCGCGGGACGGAAAATTCCCGGACCGCGCCATTTTCATGCCGATTTACGAATACGTTTCAGCAGCAGCCGACGACCCGGAGCAATCGTGCCGCATTTGCAGACGCGGATTCGAACTAAGACGGCCTATTGACCGGGCACCCCTTGAGGTTTGCCCGCTCTGCAAACACCCGGTGAAGAAGCTGGTTTCGCGGGTCAATTCGCCCGCGCTGACGAAACCGATTTCCGTCACCGACGCCAAAAAAGCCGGCTTCACCGTGCTCGAACGGCGCGACCAAGGCGTTTACGAAAAACTGTGACGTTTTGTGATCGCTAATTTCCCCATATTTCTCGCCGCAGGAGGCCATGAACTCACCCGTGAGTTCCCCAGCCTTGGAGTTTCGTTACTCTACATTCTGGGCATCATTTTCTTCCTGCTCCTCAATGCGTTCTTCGTCGCCGCGGAATTCGCCATCGTCAAAGTCCGGCCGAGCCAAATCGAATCCGAAATCGATCCCGACGACCCGCGCCGCGCCACCGCGAATCGCGTGGTGAAGCATTTGGATAGTTACCTTTCCGCCAACCAGCTCGGCATCACTCTCGCCTCACTGGCACTTGGTTTCCTCGGCGAACCGTTCGTCACCGCGCTGGTGGCGCCGCTGCTTTTCAAAATCGGGATTCCAGAAGCGGGAATCTATTGGATTTCCCTGTGCCTCGCGATTCTTTCATTCACCTTCCTGCATGTGGTCATCGGCGAACTCGTGCCGAAGTCGCTCGCCATTCGCCGCGCACTGTCTGTCACGATGGCGGTGGCTGGTCCGCTCCATCTGTTTTACACCGGCGCGCACTGGGCGATCTCGCTATTGAACTCAACCGCGAACTGGATTCTCCGTATCGTCTTCCGCATCGAGCCCATTAGCGAAGGTGTCCACATTCACTCCGCCGAGGAAATCGCCGTGTTGGTCAACCAAAGCGGCGAACAACTGGAAGTTACCGAAACCGAACGTGAAATTCTCATCAACGCGCTCGGCTTGAACGAACTTTGGGTGCGCGACGTGATGACGCCGCGCAACAAAGTGGTGGTTCTGGATGCCGACGCGCCGTTTGAGAAAATGCTCGAAACCGCAATCCGCACCAAGCACACGCGTTTTCCATTGGTCAAAGGCCACCTCGATCACGCCGTCGGCCTGATTCACATCAAGGACTTGTTCAAACTGGTCAACGAGCCCGACCCGGACCTCCTGCGCATTAAGCGGGAATTGAAAATGGTGCCGGATACGATGCCGCTCGATTCGTTGCTCAAGTTTTTCCTGCGCGAACATGCCCACCTCGCCATGGCGGTGGATGAGTTTGGCACGCCAGTGGGCATCGTTTTCATGGATAACATCATGGAGGAACTCGTGGGCGACATTCAGGACGAGTTCGACAACGAACGTTCTCCCTTCACGCGGGTCAACGACGGCGAGTTTGTCACCGAGGGCTCGCTCACGCTCAACGATCTCGGCTACCACGTGCCCGGCCTGGTGCTGGAAAGCGGCGAAGTCACCACCATTGGCGGTTACGTTACCCAACAACTCGGACGTTTTCCGGTAGTCGGGGAAACCATGGAAATCCTCGGCTACGAAGCGCGCATCACCAGCACGGACGGGCGCCGCGTCGGCCAGATCCACTTCCGCAAAATGGCTGCACCCGAAACGACGGACGAAGCGACGATGACGGCGGCAAACGCCGGCAATTGATCATTCGACCACCCGGATGCGCGAGAACACATGCCGCGCGACCGCTTCGTTTCCCGCTTCCACGCTGATGATGTAGTATCCCGCTTTTCCTTTTTCGTCCTGATAGGAAAACGGCTCGCTGCGAGATGTTCCACAATCGGTTGCCATTGTTCGAGCGCCATCCGGCTTGCTGCGCCTTTGACTGTGATGATGCACATGCGGCGAACGCAGGTCAATTTGCGGCCTGGTTCGCAGACAGGCAGTCAGCCTCTACGGGAAATTTCGCCCGGAGTCACGCCGGTCGCCTTGCGCATGTAGCGCGAAAAATGCTGCGGGCTGGAAAATCCAAGCGTCGCGGCGATCTCTTTCTGGCTCATGCGGCAGCGTGCGAGAAGACTGCGCGCAAGTACCACCCGGCCCGCGAGTTGCCATGATTTCATGGATACGCCCGTCACTTGGCGGAACCGTTTGCGCAGGGTCTCCGGAGCAAATCCAGTGGAGTGTGCCAGACGCTCTGTCACTTCGGCCACCGAAACAGTCTCGCGTTCCAGAAAGCGTTTCGCTTCGGCGATCCAGTCCTCTTTTTCCCGAACCAGACCCGAGGGAAACGCCTCGGTGAGAAAGGCAATGAGACGCCCGATGCACGCGTCCGCATCCCGGGATCTACCGGGGCCCGGGAGCACATCCGCTAACTTCGCGTGCCAGTCGGCCAATGAGGCGAGCTGCCGCACGGGTTTCTGCATCATCTGGGCGGATGCTTCCATCTCATCAAAAAAGCGACCGCGGAAACAGATGTACATTTCCGTCCAGCGGGACCCCGCCACAGGACCGTAGCGATGGCCGAGTCCGGGATCCACCAGAATGCAACTGCCGGGAACCAAGGGAACCACGCGACCGCTTTCATCCCCGTACTCCGCCTGGCCCTGCAGGTCCAAAACCAACACAACCGCACGGCCGATATAATGGCGGTTCAGTTCTCCCTCCGCACCGTAGGTCATGTTGCGCAGCACTGCCGCTTCGAAAATTTCGCCTAGATTGCCGGGGCTGTCGGGAATTGGCAGCAGTTCGGCACGCAGGGGGGGGCCCGACTTCCTCATGGCTCGCACAAATACAGGTTTCGTTTGAACGCGCCAGACGAAAGCTCCCGTTTTTTTGTTAGACCCATTGCCAAAATGAATTGCCGTTATGGGGTGTGGGTGCGGCACACGG
>JAZKIZ010000013.1:0-184514 GCA_040384605.1 Verrucomicrobiota bacterium | reverse complement strand
GTTTCCCCCGAACTCACCAGTGAAGCCTGCGGTTGTTGCACCGGCTCATCCGCCGCGGCGGGCTCAAGGAGCAACGCGAAAAGAAAAAGGGCGGCGGCGGGAGGATGTTTCATGAGGGGGTTTTGGGCGAAACGCCACGGCAGGAAAGGGAAAAACTTCTCCCCGGACAAGAACAAAAAAGCGACAATCAGTCCGCTCCGCAAACCAGACGTTTCCCGCAGCGTTCCCGCTTGCAAACGGAACGGCGAATCAAACTCGGAAGGAATGTCGTGCGCCTGCGCGAAGTGCGCGGACTCACGCAGGAAAAACTGGCGGAACTGGTGGACGTGGACCGCCGCCACATCCAGCGCATTGAGGTCGGCAAGGCTAATCCCGGGATCGACGTGCTCGCCGGCCTGAAAGACGCCCTGAAAGCGGAGTGGGCGGAGTTGTTGGATTGATCGACCCGCGTGAAAAGCGCACACGCTCTCGCGTTGGGGGACGCGAAAAGCCGGTCTGAAGACCGGCGCAGGCGCAATTTTCATTTTATTTCGCAAACGCTAAGGATCGAAACCACAATATATCGTGGTTCTTTCCGTAATTTCCTACCACATGTAGTGCAAACCGCAGCGGTTGATTGCGTAGAGCCGATTGTCGCTTACGCTGCCGGACAGTCCGCCCGTTGTGGTGCGGAAACTTCAACCACTCCTCCGGATGTACCTCAAAACGCTCGAAATCCATGGCTTCAAATCCTTCGCTGACAAGACGGTGCTCGAATTCGCCGAAGGCGTGACGGGAATCGTCGGCCCCAATGGTTGTGGAAAATCCAACGTCGTCGATGCGATCCGCTGGGTGCTCGGGGAAACGTCCGCCAAGGCGTTGCGCGGCGGCGAAATGGCCGACGTCATTTTCAACGGCACGGAAAAACGCAAGCCGCTCGGCATGGCGGAAGTCACCCTGACGATGGCCGACTGCGAAGGCCCGCTGAAGGTGGACTTCAACGAAGTGGCCATCACCCGTCGGGTTTTCCGCGACGGTCGTTCGGAATACCGGATCAACAACACGCTCTGCCGCCTGAAGGACATCCACGACATGCTGATGGATACCGGCATCGGTCGCACCGCCTACTCGATCATGGCACAGGGGCAGATCGACCAGATTCTTTCCTCAAGACCCGAGGAGCGCCGCGCCGTGTTTGAGGAAGCCGCCGGCATCACGAAATTCAAGCGCGAGAAAAAGGAAGCGCTGCGCAAACTCGAATACACCGAGGCGAATTTACTGCGCGTTTCCGACGTGCTCGCCGAGCAGGAGCGGCGGATGAATTCGCTCAAACGCCAGGTCGCAAAAGCCCGCAGATACCAAGCACTCGCCGCCGATACCCGCGTGCTCGACTCACATCTCGGTCACAAAAAATTCGTGGAAATCACCGCCGAGCGCGATGAGCTGGTCACTTCGATCCGTGGCTTGGAAGTGCGCGATACCGAGTTGGAGAACCAACTTCCCGGGAAAGAAGAAGCGGTTTCCGAAGCCAGGTCCGCAGCCCGCGCGTTCGAGGGTGAACTCGCGGAATTCCGCCATCGCCTCAACGAACATCAGAACGCGCTGAACTCCGCGGCCGGTCGCATGCATTTCAACGAGGAACGCAAAACGGAACTCGAGTCCCGCATCCGCCAGAACCACGAAGACATTCACGCCACCCGCGAAAAACTCGCCCAGCAGGAATTCGATTTCATCGCCGCCAACGAATCGCTCGACCAGCTCGCCCGTGTGATCGCGGAAAAGGAACTTCGCCTTGCCGAGGAGGAAGCCCGCACCGCCGCACTGCGTGAAGAACGCCAGCGCATCGAGTCCGCGTTGCGGGAATCGCGCAGCGAGGCGAACCGCTCGCAATCCCTCATCGCCGCGATGCAGGCGAAAATCGAAAGCGCTCTCGCCCAGCTTGACGGCAACCGCGAGCGCGCCCGCCAGCTCGCCGATGAAGAACAACGCGTGAGCTTGGAAATGGAGGAATTCCGCGCCAACCAGACGCGCATCTCCGAGGAAGTGCAACAAGCCGGTTCCAACCTTGGCGAGTTGGAGGAATCGTTCCAAACCGCCGAACGCGCATGGCAGCATACCCGCGGCGATCTGGATGCCGCCCGCACCGCCGCCGTGGAATCTAACAAAACGCTGGCCCAACGTTCCGCCCGCCACGACGCGGTGCGCCAACTCGTGGAAAGCGGCGAGGGTTTCGAAAAAGGCACCCAGAACGTCCTCAAAGGTCTCGGCGAACCGGAGCAGTTTTCCGCGCATACCCACGGCGTCCTCGCATCGTTCATCGAGGCGGACAATACCTGCGCCCGCGCCATCGAAGCCGCGCTTGGCAATCACTTGCAAGCCGTGCTGGTGAGCGATCAGGCAATGGCGGAACGCATCATCGAGCGGCTCACCGAGAAACAACTCGGCCTCGCCGCCGTGCTGCCCGAGACATTCATTTCCCACGCCAATGGCACGCAGATCGAAGCCCTGCCGGAAGGTGCCACCGCGTGGGCGCTCGACCGCGTGAAGTCAGACAAACGCATCTCGGGCGTCATCGAGCGTTTGCTGGAACGCGTGCTCATCGTTCCGAATCTCTCCACCGCGCTGCGTTTGCGGCCGCAGCACTCCGGCGTCACCTTCGTGACTTTGGCCGGTGTGATCCTCGGCGCGGAAGGCAGCCTGCGCGGCGGTGCCGCGAAGGAAGGCAGCACTTCCGTGCTCGAACTCCGCAACGAAGCCCGCGCCCTCGAAGCCGAGATCGCCGGTCTAACAGACGTCGATGAAGCGGCGCACGGAAAAGTTTCCGAACTGGAAGACCGCTTGGAACAACAACGCGAAGAAGTCGAAGTTTCGCGCGAACGCCTGCAACGCCACAAAGTCGAGTTTTCCACGCTGCAAGGGCAATACAGCCTCGCCACCCGCGAGGTGGAGAATTTTGAAACCAAGGTGGAGAACATCCGCTGGGAACGCGGCGAACTCGACAAGCGCGAACAAGCCGCCGCCGACGGCCGTAGCCAGCTGGAAGGCGAGCTCGCCGCCACCCGCGAACGCCTTGAAGCCGTTGAAGCCGATGCCCGCCGTCTGCAGAACGAACTCGATGACGCCACCCGCCACGAGCAGGAAATCAGCGCGGCGCTCAACGAGCTGCGCACCGAACTCGCCGTCGAGCGTCGCACCAAACAATCCGCCGAAGAACAACAGAAGCCGATGGAAACGCGCCTCTCCGAGTTGCGCGAAGTTTCCATCCGGCGCGAAACGGAAATCGAATCCTTCACCCAGCGCATCGAAGCTGCCATCGCCGAAAACGCCCGGCTCGCCGAGGAAACGGAAACCCATCGTCTCGAGGCCGAAGACCTGAAGGTGGAAATCGAAAGCCGTTCGTCCGGACGCAACGAATTATTGGAAAAAATCGAGGTCGCCGAGTCCGCTCTCGCCGCCCTGCGCCGCGAGCATGCGAAGATCAACGAACAAAAAGGCCGCGAGGAAGTCGCCCAAACCAAACTCGATCTGCGTTTGGAAAACCTCACCAATTCAATCCAGGAGCGCTATCAAATCGAGCTCTCCAGCTTCGAACCGGACGCCCACGCGCTGCTTGCTTCCATTCGCTCGCAGAAGGAACTCCAGGCGCGAGGTGGCAGACAGACGGTCGTTTCCTCCGATGATGAATCAGAAAACGACGACGACATGCCAACCGTGGTCGTTGACGCCACCGCTGAGGAAAAAATCGAAATTCCCGGCGAAATGACCGGCGAGCCGGATTGGGAATTTGTCGAATCCATCGTCACTGATATCAAACGCCGCCTTGATGCGATGGGCCCGGTCAACCTCGACGCCATTGAGGAATTCGAAGAACTTGAGGAACGCTACAATTTCCTGCGCGGCCAGCACGACGATCTCGTTGCTTCGAAAACCGAACTGCTCGAAGTCATCGACCGCATCAATACGGAAACCCAGCGCCTGTTCGCGGAAACCTTCGCGCAGGTGAGGCTGAACTTCCAGATGATGTTCAAGGAGCTCTTCGGCGAAAAAGGCCAGGCCGACCTCACTCTGCTCGATGAAAACGACCCGCTCGAATCCGGCATCGAAGTCATCGCCAAACCACCCGGCAAGAAACTGCAATCGATCACGCTGCTCTCCGGTGGCGAACGCTCGATGACCGCCGTCGCCCTGCTGTTCTCAATCTACATGATCAAGCCCAGCCCGTTCTGCGTGCTCGACGAGCTCGACGCCCCGCTCGACGAATCGAACATCGGCCGTTTCGTCAAAGTGCTCGACCGCTTCATCGACCGCTCACAGTTCATCATCGTCACCCATTCGAAGCGCACCATGGCGCGCGCCGATGTGATGTATGGTGTAACCATGGAGGAGTTCGGCGTTTCCAAACCGGTCGGCATGCGCCTCACTCCGGCGGACGATGCGAAAAAGGACGCCACGACCGCCGCGCAGAAAGCCGCGCTGCGGTTGGACTCGTAAGCTGCCGCCCGCCAAAAAGACGTCAGACTTTCAATCCGCGTTTGAGGAGGAATGGAACCAATTCCTCGACGCCGAAATCCGCGAGTACGTCGCCATGCCAATCCAGCGTAGGTGCCTTGCTCTGGCCGGACAGCGCGACCATTTCCTCCATCGTTTCGGAATTTCCTGAAACCACAATGGTTTCCACATCAATGTTTCGTTCATCAAGGAAATCCACGGCTTCTTCACACCAAGGGCAACCGGTTTTGATATACAGTTTCGGAAGGCTCATGTGCCGCTTTGATAGCCGTGGATTTCCAGACTGTCCATCCCCGTGCCGGTCTAGAGCCTATCCCAAAATAAATGGAGGGCATTGGCATAGGAAAATCTATGGAGACCTTTATTTTCAATGGTTTCATAGCCTATGCGACCAAACAGAGACCAAAACTTTACTCTCTGTAGAATCTTTTCGTGCTCCACACACCGTTAAATATCCTTAGCGTAGTTGGCTTTTCCTCTTCCGCACGCTCGATTACCAGAAAGCATTTGAGCCCGTTTCATGTCCACTTCCGGCACAATCCTGTCTGAGGTTTTGCCGGCACACCCTCGTGAGTTTTGCAAGCGGATCGCATTTTAACGGTTTTTTAACGCAAAGCGGCCCGGCTTTTACTCATACCCTCCGGCGTACGGTGGCATCGTGTCCCAGACCCGAACGCACCGTCATGACCGACATCGCCTACATCACGGCCTCCGTGGGCTTCTTCCAGTTGAGCGCCCTCTATGTCCGCTTCTGCGGTTCACTCTAACCGAATCTCACATGGAACTCCTCGTCATCGGGCTGATCGCACTTGCGCTACTTGTTTACCTCTTCGTGGCCATGATCCGGCCGGAAAAATTCTGATTTCACGACCATGCACTCCACCGACTGGCTCCAACTCGCGTTGTTCATCGGGCTTCTCGCCCTGCTGACCAAACCGCTCGGCATCTACCTCACCAAAGTGCTTGATGCCGACGGGCGCACCTGGCTCGACCCGATCATCAAGCCGCTGGAAAAACTCACCTACGCCGTGATGGGCGTGAACTCGAAAAAGGAACACGACTGGAAGGGCTACACCTTCGCAATGCTGCTCTTCAGCCTCGCGGGTCTTCTCTTTACCTATCTGATCCTGCGCTTCCAGCACCTGCTGCCGATGAATCCCCAGGAGCTGCCCGGTCTGAGTGGCACTCTGGCGTTCAACACGGCGGTGAGCTTCACCACCAACACCAACTGGCAAAGCTACGGCGGTGAGGCGACGATGTCGTATTTCTCGCAGATGGTCGGCCTGACCATCCACAACTTCACCTCAGCGGCCACGGGCATTGCGATCGCGGCGGCGCTGGTGCGCGGGATCACGCGTCGCTCAGCCACCACACTGGGCAACTTCTGGACCGATCTGGTCCGCACGACTTACTACCTCCTGCTGCCGATCTGCCTGGTGTTCGCTGTCTTCCTTGTCTCGCAAGGTGTGATTCAAAACTTCAAGCCGTACGACACTGCGAAGCTGGTCGAGCCGATCACGCTCACGGTGGAGAAGAAGGACGATGCGGGCAATCCCGTGCTCGATGCCGCAGGCAAGGCAGTGACCGAGCATCAGGTCGTCGATACGCAAACGATCGTGCAAGGCCCGATGGCCTCGCAGGTCGCGATCAAGATGCTCGGCACCAACGGCGGCGGCTACGTGAACGCCAACGCGGCACAACCGTACGAAAACCCGACGCCGCTTTCCAACTTCGTGCAGATGCTCTCGATCTTCGCGATTGGCAGCGGCCTGACCTACTATCTGGGTCGTATGTCGAAGAACCAGGGCCACGGCTGGGCTGTGTGGTCCGCGATGATGACCTTGTTCGTCGCTGGTGTGCTGGTTTGCTGGTGGGCGGAGGCTCAAGGAAATCCGATTCACCACAATCTCGGTGTAGTGGCTGCGGACGGCAACATGGAAGGCAAGGAGATCCGCTTCGGCATCTTCAACTCGTCCCTCTTCGCGACTATCACCACCGCGGCCTCCTGCGGCGCGGTGAATAGCATGCACGACTCGTTCACCGCGATCGGTGGCTTCGTTCCGCTGTTCATGATGGAACTCGGCGAAGTCGTCATCGGTGGTGTCGGTGCCGGACTCTACGGTATGCTGGTGTTCGTCGTGCTTGCGGTGTTCATCGCCGGTCTGATGGTTGGCCGCACACCGGAGTATCTCGGCAAGAAGATCCAAGCCTTCGACGTGAAGATGGCGATGCTGGCCTTGCTGGTGCTCACCGCAAGCATCCTCGGTTTCACCGCATGGGCGGCGGTCGCGGATTGGGGCCTGGCAGGCTTGAACAACGCGGGTCCGCACGGCTTCAGTGAAATCCTCTACGCCTACAGCTCCGCCACCGCGAACAACGGCAGCGCCTTCGGCGGCCTTACCGCCAACCCGGCCAGTGGCGATCCGCACTACAACGTGACATTGGGTGCCGCGATGTTGATCGGCCGCTTCCTGATGATCATTCCGATCATGGCCCTCGCCGGTTCGCTGGTGAAGAAGAACGTCTCTCCCCCAAGCGCCGGTACGTTCCCGGTGTCGGGCGCGACCTTCACCGTGCTCCTGATCGGTATCGTGCTGCTCGTCGGCGCACTCAACTTCCTGCCCGCACTCGCGCTCGGACCTATCGTCGAGCACTTCCTGATGCTGAAGGGCCAACTGTTCTAACTTTCACCACGTTTCCATCATGTCTCATCAAGCTCCATCATTGTTTGACCGGGCGATCCTTTTGCCAGCGATTGGCGATGCGTTCCGCAAACTCAACCCGCTGCGGATGATCAAAAACCCGGTGATGTTCGTCACCCTGGTCGGCGCCGTGCTCACCACGATCGGGATCTTCACCTCGAAGACCGACCATGGCTTCATCACTCAGCTCGCCATCTGGCTGTGGTTCACCGTGTTGTTCGCGAACTTCGCGGAAGCCGTGGCCGAAGGGCGCGGCAAGGCGCAGGCAGATAGCTTGCGCAAGGCCCGCAAGGACACCATTGCGCGACGCCTGAAAGGTCAACGCGAAGAGCAGGTTTCCGCTACTGCCCTGGAAAAAGGCGATCTGGTCGTCTGCGAAGCGAATGACGTGATCCCTGCCGATGGCGAGGTGATCGAAGGCATCGCCAGCGTCGATGAAGCGGCGATCACCGGCGAATCGGCTCCGGTCATCCGCGAAAGCGGCGGCGACCGCAGTGCGGTGACTGGTGGCACGCGCGTGATCAGCGATCGCATCGTCATCCGCATCACTTCGGAAAAGGGCAACACCTTCATCGACCGCATGATCGCGATGGTAGAAGGCGCGAAGCGTCAGAAAACACCGAACGAGATCGCGCTGACGATTCTGCTCTCGGCCATGACGCTGATCTTCCTGTTGGTGTGCATCACCCTGAAGCCCTTCGGTATCTATGCGGGCATGGATTTCACCTCGCCGGTGCTCATCGCCCTGCTGGTGTGCCTGATCCCGACGACCATCGGCGGCCTGCTCAGTGCGATCGGTATCAGTGGTATTGATCGACTGATCCGCCGCAACGTGATGGCGACCAGCGGTCGCGCGGTCGAAGCCGCGGGTGATATCGACGTGCTGCTGCTCGACAAGACCGGCACCATCACCATTGGCAACCGCATGGCGTCCGACTTCGTGCCCGCCCCTGGTGTCACTGAGCTGGAATTGGCCGATGCCGCGCAAATGGCATCGCTTGCCGACGAAACCCCGGAGGGCCGCAGCATCGTGGTGCTTGCCAAGGAGAAGTTCAACATCCGCGCTCGTGACCTTCAACATCCGCATGCGAGCTTCGTGCCGTTCACCGCACAGACCCGCATGAGCGGCGTTGACTTGGACGGACGTAAGATTCGCAAAGGCGCCGCCGAATCGGTGAAGCTCTGGGTCGAGCAACAAGGCGGCCTCTATCCGATGGATATCGAGAAGGCCGTCGAGGCTGCCGCTCGCGCCGGTCGCACGCCGCTGGTGGTGGCCGAAGGCGGCAAGGTGCTCGGTGTTGTCGAGCTCAAGGACGTCGTCAAAGGCGGCATCAAGGAGCGCTTCGCCCAACTGCGCAAGATGGGCATCCGCACCGTGATGATCACCGGTGATAATCCGATGACTGCCGCAGCAATCGCCGCTGAGGCGGGCGTGGACGACTTCATGGCGCAAGCGACACCGGAGGACAAACTCAAGCGCATCCGCGCCGAGCAGGCCGCTGGTCACCTCGTCGCCATGACCGGTGACGGCACCAACGATGCACCTGCCCTTGCGCAAGCGGACGTCGGCGTGGCGATGAATACCGGCACCCAGGCTGCACGCGAAGCGGGCAACATGGTGGACCTCGACAGCAACCCGACCAAGCTCATCGAAATCGTCGAGATCGGCAAACAGCTGCTAATGACGCGCGGTTCGCTCACCACCTTCTCCATTGCCAATGACGTCGCGAAGTACTTCGCGATCATCCCCGCGATGTTGATGGTGACCTTCCCGGCGATCGCACCGCTCAACGTCATGAACCTCGCCTCGCCGCAGAGCGCGATTCTCAGCGCGGTGATCTTCAACGCGCTGGTGATCGTCGCTCTGATCCCGCTCGCGCTGCGCGGTGTCGCCTATCGTCCGGTCGGAGCCATGGCGGTGTTTCAGCGCAACCTGCTGATCTACGGCCTCGGCGGCATCCTCGTTCCCTTCATCGGAATCAAAGCCATCGACATGATTCTCGCAACCCTGCACCTCGCCTAATTCCATGAAAGCACTGTTCAAAGAAATTCGCGGAGCCTTGCTCGCAACCATCATCTTTGCCGTGGTTTGCTGCGGGATTTATCCGCTCGTTGTCACTGGCATCGCCCGTGTTGTCTTCAAGGAGAAGGCGGACGGCAGCCTGATCACTGACAAAGACGGCACGATACGCGGCTCAAAGCTACTCGGCCAAGTCTTTACCGGCGACAACTACTTCCATTCCCGTCCTTCAGCGGCCGGGGCCAATGGCTACGACGCGGCAAGCTCCAGCGGTTCGAACCTCGGGCCGACGTCCCAGAAGCTCGCCGATCAGATCAAGGAGCGCGTGACTGCCTACCGTGCCACCAATGGCCTTGCCGAGAATACCGAGGTGCCTGCCGATGCCGTGACGGCCTCTGGCAGCGGTCTTGACCCCCACATCAGCCTATCCAATGCGCGTATCCAGGCGGTGCGCGTGGCCAAGGTCCGCAATCTTGCCGTGGACAAGGTGATGGAACTCATTGCCTCGAACACGGATAAAGCCGATCTTGGTTTACTGGGAGATGCTGGAGTCAATGTGCTCCAGCTCAACATCGCCTTGAATGCCCTGAAATAACGGACCCTGAATGGCCATGAAACTACGCCGCAACCATTGGATGGCATTGCTTGCTACGGTGATCATAGGCGCGGGCTTGGTCATCATTCGGCACCTGCAACGACAACGCTTGCCGGTGCCGAATGAAAACGCCGCCGGGGTGGAATTGTTGGTCGAGGCCCAGGCAGGAGCTCGCTACTTCCATGAAACCAGCCGCGTCCCGGACAAGGAAGGCGAGCCGACGATCTCCCCGGAAGAAGTGCGTGAGCAAATACCCCGCGTCATCCGTGAACGCGGCTGGGGAAGCACCGAAGAAGCCAAGCTGCAAAAATGGATCGATCACCTGACCGAAGAACCGGCCTCACGCATCGTCGGTAGTTATCGGATCAATCTGGCCAGGTTGAACCTCGCGCTGGATCAATTGCACGCTTCACCAGAGAGACGTCCTTAACCGTCCATGAACGACGAATTCCGCCCCGATCCCGACGCTCTCCTTGCTCAAGTCCAGCGTGAGGAAAGCGCGAACAAACGCGGGCGTTTGTTCCTGTTCTTCGGCATGTGCCCGGGCGTCGGCAAGACCTACGCGATGTTGCTGATGGCGCGGCAACGCATGGCCGAGGGCGTGGATGTCGTCGCTGGCGTGGTGGAAACCCACGGCCGCAGCGAGACCAAGGCGCTGGCGGAAGGTCTCGAAGTGCTGCCGCGCCAGCGGCTCGAACACAACGGTCATTTGCTGGAGGAGTTCGATCTCGATGGTGCACTCAAGCGCAGGCCCGGCTTATTGCTGGTCGATGAACTGGCGCACACCAATGTGCCCGGCAGCCGTCACAACAAGCGCTACCAAGACGTGCTGGAGCTGCTGGACTCAGGCATTGACGTGTGCAGCACGCTCAACGTCCAGCACATCGACAGCCAGGTCGACATCGTGCAGCAAATCACCGGTGTGGCGGTGGCGGAAACGGTGCCTGACTCCATCCTTGATCGCGCCCACGAAATCCAGTTGATCGATCTGAGCATCGAGAAATTGTTAAAGCGATTGGCGGAGGGCAAAGTCTATCTCGGCGATCGCGCACAAACCGCGGCGCAGAACTTTTTCCGGGAAGGCAATCTCACCGCTCTGCGCGAGATGGCGCTGCGTTTCACAGCGGAGCAGGTCGATCGCGATCTGGAGGACATCCGCCGCGCTCGCCGTGTCAGCAGCCCATGGAAAACCAATGCTCGCTTGTTAGTGGGCGTCGCACCGACTCCGTTTTCGGAAAGCCTGATCCGATGGACGCGCCGCGCCGCCGGGCGCCTCGGCTGCCCGTGGCTCGCCGTATGGGTGGAGCCGACGCAACCGCTTGATGCCGAGCAGCAGGAATACCTCACGCGGGCGTTGGGATTGGTGCGAAAACTCGGCGGCGAATTGGTGCATGCCACCGCCGACGATGTGGCGGCAGCGTTGCTGGAAGTGGCGCGCGATCGCAATGTCTCGCAAATCGTCGTCGGCAAAACGGCAAAACGATCCCGCTGGAAACCGTCATTGGCCGATCGCATCATCGCGGATAGCGGTGATATCGACGTCTGCATCGTGAGGCCGGTGATCGGCAGGATTGTGCCGCCGTCGGCATCTCGAAAGCGCCGTTCATTCACCGAAAAGATCAGCAACGAATATGCCTGGGTGCTCGGCATCACGCTGTTGCTGGTGACGGCATGCTACGCGTTGCTGCCGGTAATCGGTTATGTTCTGCCGGCATTGGTGTTTTTGTTGTCCATCCTGCTCTCGGCGTTGTGGTGCGGACGCAAGGCCATCCTCGTGATGGCCACCCTGTGCGCCTTATCGTGGGATTATTTTTTCATTCCGCCGCAGTTCACGCTGCACGTTGGCAAGGCGGAGGACGTGCTGATGTTGATGATGTTCTTTGTCGTGGCGCTCAGCATGGGGCATCTCACCACGCGCTTGCGAAAACGCGAGCAGGCCGAGCGCCGTCGGCAGATGGAGACCGATGCCTTGCTGCGGGTCACGCAGAGCGCGGCGCTTTCCGCCGAGCCAGGCAAGGGATTGCGCGAGGCCTTGCGCATCATCGATCACGTGCTGAACGCGGAAACCGCACTCATCGAACGCGCCAACGATCACACGCTGGCATTGGTGGCTCACCCGGCGAGCAGCTATGTGCCGGACGAACAAGAGCATGCAGTGGCGGCATGGGCATATTCCAACAAACAGGTGGCCGGGCGCTTCACCGACACACTGCCACGATCGGAAGCGACATGGTTTCCACTGCAGACCGCTACCTCGGTGATGGGCGCGGTTGGCCTGCGCTTCGGCCATGGTGCGACGCGGATGGATTTCCTGCAGCGCCAGGCGATGGAAGCGTTCGCCCTGCAGCTCGCATTGGTGCTGGAAAAGGAACATTTCATCCAGGCCTTTAATCACGCCGAACTCATGGAGAAGTCGGAGCGTCTGCGCCGAACTCTGTTAGACAGCGTTTCGCACGAACTGAAAACCCCACTGGCTGTTATCCATGCCGCGATCGACGGCATGGGCATGGAGGCTGCCAATCCATATGTGAAGGAAATTGTCACCGCATCGAAGCGGCTGCAGCGCGTCGTCGATGGCCTGTTGCAGATGACCCGCGTCGAGGCGCAAGTTGTCGAGCCACAGCAGGAATGGTGCGATCTGCGCGAAATCATCGATGGCGCTGTGGAGGCGGTGGGAGACGCAATGAATTCGCACGCATTGAAAATCGAATTGCCCGATGACTTGCCGCTGGTGAAGACCGATCAAATTTTACTCACTCAAGCGCTGACCAACATCCTGCACAACGCAGCGGTCTATACGCCGGCGCACACGGGCATTGAGGTGATGGCGGGCATCTTCGACAAAAAGCTGCATATAATGGTGCGCGACCACGGTCCTGGGTTGTCGGCGGGAGAGGAAGGCAAGGTGTTCGGCAAATTTTACCGTGCGCCGGGAGCACCCACGGGCGGCACTGGCCTCGGGCTTTCGATCGCACGCGGCTTTGTACGATCGCTCGGTGGCGATATCACCGCACGCAATCATGCTGCAAGCGGCGCGGTATTTGAAATTGCCATCGAGGTCGAAAGCCTAACAGGCTAACGTCCGTATTTAATTCCAGCATTTCAGCCTTTTCTTCAATGACCGCACTCATTATCGACGATGAAATCCAGATCCGACGACTGCTGCGCTTGGCACTGGAGTCGCGTGGTTATCAGGTGCATGAGGCGGAAAATGGCCAGATCGGCCTACAGGAAGCCGCATTCCAGCGACCGGAAGTGGTGCTATTGGATCTTGGATTGCCGGACATCGATGGATTGGTGGTGCTCAAACGCCTGCGTGAATGGAGTGAAGTTCCCGTACTGATACTTTCGGTGCGTGATCAGGAAAACGTGAAGGTCGAGGCGCTCGAAGCCGGTGCCGACGATTACGTGACCAAGCCGTTCAGCACGGCGGAATTGATCGCCCGCCTCACCGCGATACAACGTCGGCGCTTCACAAGCGAGTCACCGGAGATCGTCGTCGGCCCCTTGATTGTCCGGCTTGCTTCGCACGAAGCGACCTTATCCGGCGAACCGGTAAAGTTGACTCCCACCGAGTTCTCCTTCCTTCGTACACTGGCGAAGCACTCTGGAAAAATCGTGACACAAAATCAACTGCTGCGCGAAGTGTGGGGTCCGCAGGGCAAAGGCCAGACCCATTACCTGCGCGTCTATGCCAATCACCTGCGCAAAAAACTCGGTGACAAACTGATCATCCGCAACGAGCCGGGTATCGGCTATCGTTTGTTGGAGCCGTCGTGACGCGGATCATTTCCGCTCATTCCACGCCACCGTGCCAGTTTCTGTTGAAACCACCGAGAACCCGGCGAAATTGGCCGCGCACATGCCTGCTGACAATTTTCAGGAAATCGAAGTGGAAGTGGTTGAGTCGGCGGATGTCAGCCGTCCGGCTGTGGAAAACGCCCAGTCCCGCCCGCCAGTGTGGCAGGCTCAAATGCGCCGGCTCGACATGCGCTGGTGGCCGCTGTGGGTTCTGGCGGGCGTCATGGGGCTGGTGCTTCTATTGACGGTCGGAGTGATTGTCGGCGCGGTGCTTCTGATCGTGAAGTTCATCCGAACCTTGTTCGCCGCGATTTTTTACGGACGTCCGGCGGCTTGCTTTTTGTCCATTTGAGGCTGGATTTCCGGCACTTTCCACTTCCCAGCGGCTTGTGCGTCCGCTACCGACGGCGCGTCATGCCAATCGCAACCCCCGCGCAATACCGCGCCATGCTCGATGCCGCACAAAAAGGCGGCTATGCCTATCCGGCAATCAATGTCACTTCGCTCACCACGCTCAATGGTGCGTTGCGCGCGTTTGCCGAATCCAAGTCCGATGGCATCATCCAGGTTTCCACCGGCGGCGGCGAGTTTGCTTCCGGCACGGCTGTGAAGGACGCCGCGTTCGGCGCGATCGTGCTCGCTGAGGCCGCCCATCTGCTCGCCGAGAAATACGACGTGCTCATCGCGCTGCACACCGATCACTGCCAGCCGAAAAAAGTGGAGCCATTTCTCAAGCCATTGCTCGAAGCATCCCGCCAGCGCGTGGCCGATGGCAAAGGTCCGCTGTTCCAAAGCCACATGCTCGATGCTTCCGAGCTACCGCTTGAGGAAAACCTCGATCTCTCCAAGAAACTCCTCAAGGAATGTGCCGAGCTCGACATCATCCTCGAAGTGGAAGCCGGCGTCGTCGGCGGCGAGGAAGACGGCCACGACACCTCCGGCGTGCCAGCGGAAAAACTCTACACCACGCCCGAAGACATGGTCGCGGTGTACGAGGCACTCCAGCCGATCGGCCGTTTTCTTTTCGCTGCCACCTTCGGCAACGTCCACGGTGCTTATAAACCCGGCTCGGTAAAACTCAAGCCCACCATCCTCCGCGATGGCCAAAAAGCCGTCACCGACAAACACGGTAAGAACGCCGAGATGGATCTCGTTTTCCACGGTGGATCCGGCTCCGAACTTTCCGAGATCCGCGAGACCCTCGACTATGGCGTGGTCAAAATGAACATCGATACAGACACGCAATATGCGTTCACCCGTCCGATCGTCACCCACATTTGCCAGAACATCGAAGGAGTGTTGAAAATCGACAGCGAAGTCGGCGACAAGAAAACCTACGATCCGCGTTCCTATCTCAAGAAGGGCGAACTCGGACTCTGCGAGCGTATGAAAACCGCCTGCTCCGACCTCCGTTCGACCGGTAAGTCGATCTTCGGCACGGTGTAAAACTCCACCACGACCGGCCATTTCAAACCAAGGCGTCATCCGGCGCCTTGGTTTTTTCGTTTCCGGCGATTTCCCCCGCACTGGACAAATCCGCCACCCTCCGCCATACGTCCGCGCCCATGTCCGAGTTGCCGAAAGCGTATGAACCGCAAGCCGTGGAAGAAAAATGGTACGCCGCTTGGCTCGATGGCAAATGTTTTGAGGCCGATCCATCATCGGACAAAGAAGCGTATTCCATCGTCATTCCGCCGCCGAACGTCACCGGGATTTTGCATCTCGGCCACGTCCTGAACAACGCGCTCCAGGACATCCTCGCCCGCCGTGCGCGTCAGGAAGGCAAGGAGGTTCTTTGGCTTCCCGGCACCGACCACGCGGGAATTGCCACCCAGGCGAAAGTCGAGCGCGAGTTGCGCGAGCAGGAAGGGAAAACCCGACGCGATCTCGGTCGCGATGAATTCCTGAAACGCGTTTGGGATTTCAAGGACAAACACGGCGACATCATCATCAAGCAGCTCAAGCGACTCGGTTGCTCGTGCGATTGGAGCCGCGAGCGTTTCACGATGGACGAAAGCTACACCAAATGGGTGAGCCATGTTTTCGTCGAGCTTTTCAAAGAAGGCCTCATCTACCGCGGCAAGCGCATCGTCAATTGGTGCCCGGTTTCCCTGACAGCGCTTTCCGACGAGGAAGTCATCATGACGCCGCAACGCTCGAAGTTGTATTTCATGAAATACGAACTCGCCGATGCTCCCGGTGAGTTTCTGGAAATTTCCACCACCCGTCCGGAAACGCTGATGGGGGACGTGGCCGTGGCCGTGAATCCGAAAGATCCGCGCTTCGCGAAATACATCGGGAGAAAAGTCCGGCGTCCGTTTCCGGCGGCGGAAATTCCGGTGATCGCGGATGATCACGTGGATGTCGAATTCGGCACCGGTGCGCTCAAGATCACGCCCGCCCACGACAAGGCGGACTTCGAAATCGGTCTGCGGCATGGTTTGGAGATCATCGACGTGCTCACGCCCGACGCGCACATCAACTGCCCGGAAGTTCCCGAACTTCACGGCTTGGATCGTTTCGTCGCGCGCAAGAAAGCCGCCGCGAAACTAGAGGAAATGGGCCTGCTTCTCAAGGTCGAGGAATATGACAACAACGTCGGATTTTCCGAGCGCGCGGGAGTCCCCATCGAGCCGCGCATTTCCATGCAGTGGTTTTTGAAATACCCATGCGTCCGGGAAGCGGCTGACGCAGTGGCCAATGGCGACATTACTTTCCGCCCCGAGCGTTGGGCGAAAACCTACGCCCACTGGATGGAAAATCTCCAGGACTGGTGCATCTCCCGCCAGCTTTGGTGGGGCCACCAAATTCCGGTGTGGTATCGGAAGGAGAAACTCGAAGTCCTTAAAAACGCAGAGTCATTGGATATGTCCCATCTGTCCCATGGCGACCTATACGTCTCATCCGAACCACCTTCCGATCCGGAAAACTGGACCCGCGACGAAGACGTCATGGACACCTGGTTTTCCTCGTGGCTGTGGCCATTTGCCACGATGGCGGACGTAAGTGAAACCACGCCGACGCTGAAAAAATTCCATCCGACGACCGATCTTGTCACCGGCCCGGACATCATCTTCTTCTGGGTCGCCCGCATGATCATGGCGGGTTTCCGATTCACCGGCGAGCTGCCGTTCAAAAACGTTTTCTTCACCTCCATCATCCGCGACCTCCAAGGCAGGAAAATGTCCAAGTCGCTCGGAAATTCCCCCGATCCCATCGATCTGATGGACAAATACGGCGCAGACGGCTTGCGCTTCGGGCTGTTGCGCATCGCACCCGTCGGCAGCGATCTGCGATTTGATGAAACCAGCGTCGAGGAAGGCCGGAATTTCGCCAACAAACTCTACAATGCCTGCCGTTTCCGCCAGATGGCCGGAGACATCGCGGACGATACTTACGCCGTGATCCGCCCGCACCACGCGGACATCATGGCAAAGCTCGATGAGCTTTCCGCAGATCTCACGCGTCTTTATGGTGACTACCGTTTCGGCGAGATCGCCCAGCGCCTTCATGAATTCCTATGGACCGACTTCTGCGATAAATTCCTCGAAGCCGTAAAAGGCGATCTCCGCGAATCCGCCACGCCGGCAGCGCGCAACGCCACGCTCATTGTCTTCGATCAAGTGATGGAGCGTTACCTCCAGTTGCTGCATCCCTACATGCCGCACATCACCGAGGAACTTTCCGAACGCATGGGCTTTTTGAAACCCGGCGAGTTTCTCATGGCGAAGGTTCTTTTGTCCGAACCGCTCGCATCGACAGGTGAAAATATCGCCGCCGCCCAAGCCACCGCCGCTGCCATCTACGAAACCGCCAGCCGTCTCCGCAATCTCAAGGCCGAATACAACGTCGCCACCCGCAAGGATGTCACGTTCATCGTCAAACCGTCCGTCGATTGGCTGGAAAATGAAAAGGACACCGTCGCGCTGCTGGCCGGCGCCGCCGGGATCATCATCGATGCAACCTACGATGCGCCGAAAGGAACGCCCGTTTCCCTCACGCCCGTCGGCGAAGTTTATTTGCCGCTCGAAGGCTTGATCGACGTGGCGGCCGAACGCTCGCGCCTGAGCAAAGAAATCGAACGGACCACCCTCGAAGTGAAGAAATGCGAAGGCAAACTCGGCAATTCCAGCTTCATCGACCGCGCACCGCCCGAAGTGGTGGTGCAGGAAAAAGCCCGCCTCGCCGAGTGGAACGCAAAACTCGCCCAGCTTTCCGAAATGCTCGCCGCGCTGGCCTGAAAACCGCCCTGGCGTCCTGATGGCCTTGCCAAGAGAAGCCCGCTCCCTAAATTCACACGGGTAATCAAGGTAAATGGCGTCTCTCAGCAACATCCAAGGAATCGGCAAATCGTCTCTCGCATTGCTGAATGCTGCCGGATTCCAGGAGGTCTCGGATCTTGCGTGCGCCGATGCTGATGACGTGGCCGCCGCTTTGATGGCGGCCAACCAAGGTCTTCAACTGGCGAAACGTTTGCCCGCGAAAGCCAATGTGCACAAATGGATTCAAGACGCCCGCGCCTTGGAGGAAAATTTTTCTCCGGCACAGAATCCCGAAATCGCCGACGAATTTCCCGAAAACGGTGCGCCTGAAACAGTCAACTATGAGCTCCGTGAAGACGTCGCGGCGATGCTGACCGAGTCTCCGTTTGCGATTCCCCTGCCCTCGCGGGTTTTTCTGAAACACGGATTGGGTCCACGCGATGTTCCGGAAGCCGCGCTGCTGAACCGTTCGGGCGATTTGGAATTTCGGATCGAGCGGATGGTCAAAGCCAAGCCCGTCGATCTTTCCCCGCGGAATTCCAGGGCAACGGCAGGTGATAACAGCGAGTTTCGCAAACCATCAGAAAACGTGCCCGCCCTGACCCGTGCCGGTTCTGCTTCGCTCATTCGCGCTCCGCGTGTGGAAACCAACCGGGGAAAAAAACCGAACTCGCGCTTTTTTATCCGGGGTGTGCTTCACACCAATCCATGGAGAGTATGGTGGGGTGCCATCTTCACCCTACTGATCATCGCGTTGATTCCGTTGTCCATTGTTTCGGCCATGATGTTGTTACTCTCCTCCGAACAACCGAAGGATTTTCACTGGGTGCCGCGATGGATCATCGCCCTCCCGATCGCTTTTGGTCCGGCCGGCATTGCCTATCTGCTCCACGCGGTTCCAATCCGCTGCCGCATTTGTGGAATCCGCCTGCTCACCCGCCATTCCCACGGCAGAAATTCAAAGGCACATCGATTGCCGTTCCTCGGTTACGTGATTCCCGTTTGCCTGCACATGCTTTTGTTTCGCTGGTTCCGCTGCCCGCATTGCGGCACGCCCGTCCGCTTGAAAGAATGAAATCTGTTTTCCTCCGATTCACCGCCACCATCGCGATCCTCGTCTTGGCATCGTGTGCGAAACTTTTTCCCGATAAGGAAAAATCCGGGGCATCACCCTCGCCATTCGGCGCCACCGGCATTCCGTCGCAACTGCGTGCGGGAGCTCGAACCGGCGGTGCCCAGGCTCCAACGGTTCCGGGAAATCCGGCGTCCGCCGTCCCCCTCTCCGCTTTCACTCCGGAAGAAGAAATCGTTTTCACCGATCCCGATAATCCGGATGCCGGGCTTCCCGAACTTTCGACCATCCTCGCAAATCAGCCGAAGAAATCAGGGCCGTGGGAAGAGAGCGAAACGATCGCAAAACAACGCTCGGCCCGCGAAGGAAAACCCCTTTTGATCTGGTTCACCGATTCCTCGCGCAGTCCCATGTGCAAGGCCTTGGCCGAGGAATTGTTCGCTACGCCCGATTTTGAAAAATGGGCGTCCGAAAACATCGTACGGCTGAGAGTCGATGCCAACGTCGCCGCCAGCAACTACGTTACGGATCGCGACATCGGCCTCGACGAAAAGGAAACGCGCCGTGTGAACGCCAGCAATTACGTCGAAAAACTCAAGAAACGTTACAAGGCGCTCGGTTATCCATTTCTGGTTTTCACGCATCCTGGCGGCGAGGTGATGCACAGGTTCCGCGGCTACCAGCGTGGCGATGCCGCCTTCCTTTGGGGTCAGATGAAGCACGCCCATACGGTCTCCAGCCAAACGCACGCCGCCTGGCGCGCAAAACTTGAAAAAAAAGGCTACCGGGAGTGGAGCGACAAACAGGATCGCAAAGTCTTCGCCAAACTCACTTCCTACAAAGACGGCACCCTGACGCTCATCGAACCGGATGGCACACGCTCGAAAACCCATGAATCCAAGCTCTCCGCTGACGACCGCCGCTGGATCAATGAGCAGAAGAAACTTCGGGGGATGTGAACGCGGCCGCGGACTCTCCTCTTGAAACACCCGTTTCCGCCGCATAAAACGTCCCGGCGACGGGGCAACCCCACCCGCGCACCGTCCCGATCGTTTCCGACCATCCCATGAATTCAGCCTGCCGCTCACTCTGTTCATTCTGGAACTCCTCCATCGGCAAAAAACTCCTCGTCGCAATCACCGGCCTGGTGCTCGTGTTGTTCCTCTTCGGGCACATGACTGGAAACCTGCTCGTTTTCGCCGGCCGTGAAGCGTTCAACGACTATGCGATGTTCCTGCACCATGTCGTCCACGGCACCGGCATCTGGTTCGCGCGGATCGGCCTGCTGGTGGCGGTCGTGTTGCACGTTTGGGCGACCATTTCACTCACCCGCGCCAACCGCGCGGCCCGCCAGCCCTACGAGTGCCAGACGAACATCCAGGCATCACGCTCATCCCGGCTGATGATCTGGTCCGGCCTGACCATCCTCTTTTTCGTCATCTATCATCTCATGCACTTCACGCTGCATGCGGGCAACGACTACGAAACCTACATCGATCCGCTTTACCTTGCCACCACCGGTGAGAACCGCATGGACGCATGGAAAATGGTCATCGATGGATTTTCCGTCTGGTACGTCTCCATCTTCTACGTCATCGCGATGTCCGTGCTTTGTTCACACCTCGGCCACGGCGTCGCGTCGATCTTCCAGACGCTCGGCTTCAACTCGAAAAAATCCCGCCCGCTCATTGAGAAATTCTCATGGGCCTACAGCGTTGTCATCTGGCTTGGCTTCGTTTCCGTTCCCTTTGCCGTCCTCATCTTCGGCTTTGGGAAGTGAAAAATGAAAATCGGCAAATGAAAAATTTTTATGGAAAACCCGGAACTCAAATAATCGCTGCAAACGATTTTCGCTCCGTGTCATCCAAGTCGTCCGCGCACTTCCCGATGACCGCGTCGCCTGTCCCATCGCCAATCAGCTTGTCCGTTCCGGCACATCGGTTGCAGCGAATTATCGGGCCGCATGTCTCGGAAAATCCCGCGCCGACTTCATCTCAAAAATCGGCACCGCCCTTGAAGAAGTCGATGAAACCGCCCTCTGGCTGGAAATCATCATCGAAGACTCCATCCTGCCCGAGGCAAAAGTGAAACCATTGCTTCAGGAAGCCTACGAGATCACGGCCATCTTCCTCACCTCGATCCAAACCGCCCGCAAAAACGAAGGACGTTGACCCCCATCCCATTTTTCATTTTCTCATTTTTCACTTTTCATTTCACATGATCACATTGGACAGCAAAATCCCATCCGGCCCGCTTGAGCAAAAATGGTCCAAGCACAAGATGGACTCGAAGCTCATCAATCCGGCGAACAAACGGAAATTCACGATCATCGTCGTTGGTTCCGGTCTCGCCGGTGGTGCTGCCGCCGCTTCGCTCGCGGAAATGGGATATCAGGTGAAGTGCTTTTGTTATCAGGACTCGCCGCGCCGCGCGCATTCCATCGCCGCGCAGGGCGGCATCAACGCCGCCAAGAATTACCAGAATGATGGCGACTCCGTCCGCCGCTTGTTCTATGACACGATCAAAGGCGGCGATTTCCGCGCGCGTGAAGCAAACGTTTACCGGCTCGCCGAAGTTTCCAACAACATCATTGATCAATGCGTCGCCCAAGGCGTGCCGTTCGCCCGTGAATACGGTGGCCTGCTCGACAACCGCTCGTTCGGCGGCGCACAGGTTTCCCGGACGTTTTACGCCCGCGGTCAGACCGGGCAACAGCTCTTGATCGGTTGCTATCAGGCGCTCGAAAAGGAAATCAAAAAGGGCGGCGTGAAAATGTTTCCGCGCACCGAAATGCTCGATCTCGTGCTCGTGGACGGCCACGCCAAGGGAATTGTCGTCCGCGATATGACCACCGGAAAAATTTCCTCCCACGCCGGTGACGCGGTGATCATGGCCACCGGCGGCTACGGCAATGTTTTTTTCCTATCCACCAATGCGATGGGCTGCAACGTCACCGCCGCTTGGCGTGCCGCGCGGCGCGGCGCCTTGTTCGCCAACCCATGCTACACGCAGATTCACCCGACGTGCATTCCCGTAAGTGGCGATTACCAATCCAAGCTTACGCTCATGTCCGAGTCGCTGCGCAACGACGGCCGCGTGTGGGCGCCGAAATCACGCGAGACCGCCGCACAAATCCGCAAGGGCCTGCTCAAACCCTCCGACATCCCGGATGACGATCGCGATTACTACCTCGAACGGAAATACCCGTCCTTCGGGAACCTCGCGCCGCGCGACATCTCCTCCCGCGCCGCCAAAGAAGCTTGTGATGACGGCCGTGGCGTCGCTCCCACCGGGCTTGGCGTTTATCTTGATTTCCGGGATGCCACCGCCCGCCTCGGCGAGCCCGTCATCCGCGCCCGCTACGGCAACCTTTTCCAGATGTACGATAAGATCGTCGGTGAGGATCCCTACCAACAGCCGATGATGATTTATCCCGCCGTGCATTACACCATGGGCGGCCTGTGGGTGGATTACAACCTGATGTCGAACGTGCCCGGCCTGCATGTCCTCGGCGAAGCGAATTTTTCCGACCACGGCGCGAACCGCCTCGGTGCCTCCGCCCTCATGCAAGGTCTCGCCGACGGCTACTTCGTCATTCCCGCCACCATCGCCAACTACCTCGCCACGCAAAAACCCGGCTCGATCACGGTTTCCTTACCCGAGTTCCAGCAAACCGAGGCCGAGACAACGGAACGCGTCAACCGCATGCTCAACATCAACGGCAAGCGCACCGTCGATTCGTTCCATCGCGAGCTTGGCATGCTGATGTGGGACAAATGCGGCATGGCGCGCGACCGCGAAGGCCTCACCGAAGCCATTGCCAGAATCCCGGAAATCCGCGAAGAGTTCTGGCAAAACGTCCGCATTCCCGGCTCCGGCGACAACACCAACATGGAACTCGAAAAAGCCGGCCGTGTCGCCGACTTTCTCGAATTCGGCGAGCTCATGTGTTACGACGCGCGGGATCGTGAGGAATCCTGCGGCGGCCATTTCCGCAGCGAACACCAATTCACCGAGGCCGATCCCGAGGTGCGATCGGGCAAAACCCAAGCCGGTGAAGCGAAGCGCCATGACGACAAATTTTCCTACGTTTCCGCGTGGGAATACCGTGAAGGCCAGGAACCGGTAAATAACAAGGAACCACTCGTTTACGAAACCGTCCAAGTCTCCATCCGCAGCTACGCCTGAATCTCCAATATTCAATATTCAACCTCCAATCATATGTCCCGTCTTTCCATCCTCTTTGGCACGCTTCTCATCATCCTCGGAGCCGTTGGTTATTTCATCCAGGAACCCGGTGCGCGCTCGCTTACCGCGTTCATTCCCGCCGCCTTTGGGCTCCTCCTCATCCTTCCGGGCCTGATTGCGGCGGCGAAACCATCGCTCAACAAACACATGATGCACGTCGCCGCGTTGGTCGGCTTGCTCGGTGCCGCGGGTGGCCTCGGCATGGGCCTGCCGAAACTGATCAAGGGTGACATGCTCCGTCCGCTCGCCGTTTATTCGCAGCTCACCATGGGTGCGCTCTGTCTGATTTTCGTGATTCTCTGCATCCGCTCGTTCGTCAAAGCACGTTTGCTTCGCAAGGGATATTGATCAATCGCAACCCCGGTGGACCCGGATGCCGAGGCGCTCATGTCCGCTCCGACGGCTGCGGAGTTTTTCCCGTCCGGGCAACTTTCCTTCGGTTCCTGCGGAAATTAAAAACACGTCCGGCTTTCGAGCTCTGCACGTGACTCGCGCACATGAAAACGAAAAAAGCCCGTTCCGCATGAAGAACCGGGCGATCCTTGAAACGAGGCGATCTGTTGCGGCTCAGACCGCGCGGACTTCGCCATTCGCGCCTTGTTGCACGACTGCAATGCGGAGCGGCAGACGGACCATGATTTCTCCATCGCAACTGATGTCGATCGAGTAGATCCCATCGACCGGAAAGCGAAGTCCTTGAAGATTCATGATGATGTTCCGGGTGAGGAAGGGCACATTTTGCGGAATCTGAATTTCGAACTCCGGCTCAATGGGCATGTTGGTCGGGTCGAGAGATTCTCCATCCTCGTTGATAATGTTGATGGAGAGCTTGTGCCGTCCGGCGTCTTCCGGGGTAAAACAAAAACGCAGTGCCAGTGCGCAGGACGGATGGACGACCGGCATGGCGCGTGCTGCGAGCGTATCAAAGGTTCCGGAAATGACGAGCTTGCCGTTGTAGTCGGCTGCGAAGTCGCAAATGGTGGCGATTTGGATGTCCATGAAATGAGTGATGATTGGATCGGAAAAAAATTACGTCCCGCGGGAGCGCGGACGAGGAAGGAATTTCCTGAGGCCTGGCGGCTGCGGCGTAAAGCGCAAATCCCCTCCAAGTCCTCACACCATGCCGAGCTTCATGCGGCCTTCTTCGGAAATCATGTCCTGATTCCACGGCGGATCCCACACCAACTCCACACGGGCGTCATCGATTCCCTCGATGGTCATGATTTTCGCCTGCGCATCCGCGGCAATCACCGGACCCATGCCGCAACCGGGCGCGGTGAGGGTCATTTTCACCGCGACCACGTTCTTATCGGCTTCCCTCTCGATTACGCAGTCGTAAACAAGACCGAGATTCACGATATCCACCGGGATTTCCGGGTCGTAAACACCCTTGAGCTGAGCCCATACCTGCTCGTCGAGCGGCGCATTCTTGAGGCGATCCGCTTCCTCCAGTTTTTTCTTTTCCTCTTCGCGGTCAACGCCGAGCGCATCCGCATCCTGCGAGGAAATGCGGACCAGACCTTGCGTGGTGGCGACGGTAAACGTCCCGCCGAGCCGCTGGGTAATGAAGACCGCGGTGCCAGGCGGCAGGATCACCGCATCTCCGCTTGGAATCTGGATGCCGGAAACTTCCCGGCTGAGTTGGATTTCCTCGTGCATGATTGGCCGCAGTAAACGCGTGGAATCCAGCGCGGGCAAGAGCCAACCCCGCAAGCGGGAAAAATCAAACCAACTGGGTTTCCACCAACAGGCGATACGTTCCATCCCGCGCGATGAGCTCCTCGTGGGTGCCGCGTTCGACGATCACCCCCTCCTTGAACACCAGGATCAAATCGGCGTGCCGCACGGTGGAGAGGCGATGCGCGATGACCAGCGAAGTGCGGCCGCGCATCAGCCGTTCAAGCGCTTCATTGACAAGCCGTTCACTCTCGGCATCGAGCGCGGAGGTCGCTTCATCGAGCAACAGAATCCGCGGGTCGGCGAGAACGGCACGGGCAATGGCGATGCGCTGGCGCTGGCCGCCGGAAAGTTTCGTGCCGCGCGGACCGACGATGGTTGCGTAGCTTTCCGGCTGAGCGGTGATGAAATCGTGCGCGTTGGCGAGTTTTGCCGCTTCTTCGATTTCCGCCGGAGATGCACCGGCTTTTCCGTAGGCGATGTTTTCCGCGATGGTGCCACCGAACAGCAGGATTTCCTGCGGCACTGCTGAAATCTGCGATCGGATCGTGGCCAGCGAGAGTTCATCCGCATTCCTGCCATCGAAGAAAATCTTTCCATCGGCGGGATTGTGAAATCCAAGAATCAGCCCGAACGCAGTCGATTTTCCGGCACCGGACGGGCCCACGAGCGCCACCCGCTGGCCAGGTTTCGCCTCGAAGTCCAGGCCTTTGAGAACTTCCGCCTCCGGCCGCGAGGGATAAGAAAAACGCACGCCGGAAAACGCCAGTGCGCCGCCCAGCTCCGCGGGTTGGCCGCCGCTGCGTTCGGGAACTTCGTCCACAATTTCCCGCAACCGGTCGGCTGCGCCGGTGGTTTGGTGCCACTGCGAAAAAATCTCCGGCAAGGAGCTGAGTGAAGCGCCGACAAAAATCGAAAATAGGATGAACCAAACGAAGTTCGTCCCGGAAATTTCCCCGTTGGCGAGCATCCGCGCACCATGCCAGACAACGAATGAAATCGTGCCGAACAGGGCGAAGATCACAAACGCGAGGAAAGCCGCGCGGTTCCACGCGCCGCGTTTCGTAACCTTCAAAAATTCCTCCAGCGCTTTGGAATACCGGTTCGTTTCCCACGCCTCGTTGCCGAACGTTTTCACGTCGGAAATTCCCTGCACGGTTTCCTCGATCACGCCGCCCGCACGCGCCAACGACTCCTGCGCGACGGCGGACAAACGACGCACACGCTTCCCGAAAATCGCGATGGCCAGGACCACCAGCGGAATGCAGCCCAGCATGATGAACGCGAGTTTCCATGATGCGATGAAGATCGCGATCAGTCCGCCGGTTAGAATGACCGCGTGGCGCACCGCCTGCGGAACGGTGTTGAGCAACGTTTCCCGGATGATGGAAAGATCCGCGGAAATCCCGTTGCTGATCTCACCCGCCCGGCGCTCCTGAAACCACGAAACCGGCAGCCGCACCGCGTGCTTGAAAACATCAACCCGCAACCGGTTCAACGCGGATTCGCCGGAAACCATGAATCCCCGCACGCGGAAAAATCCAACGATCGCCTGCAAAGCCAGCACGCCGAGAAGCTGGAGAACGATCACGTTTGATCGTTCGAGGACCACACGCGGGTCCACCTCGTTTCTCAGTGCCTCCCATGGATTGCCGACAAGCTGGCCAAGAAAATACGGGAAACCCAGCGACAGCGCCGCGGTAAATAACAATGCGATGACGGAGGGCACGAAAACCGCCCTCTCCCGCATTAGGTATCCGGCGATCCAGCGGAACGAAGAGCCGCGCGAGCTTTGCCTCGGTGCCGCCATCGGACGTAATCAATCAACGAGATTGTCAACGCGCTGCGCGATCTCAATATCGAGATTGGTCAAGCCGCCCGCATCGTGGGTGGTCAGCTTGAGCGTAACCTTGGCGTGATTGATCGTGATGATCGGATGGTGCTGTGCTTCTTCCGCGATCTCGGCGAGATCATTGACGAAATCGATCGCGTCCATGAATTCCTCGAAATCAACCGTCCGGCTGATGGCTTTCTTTTCATAATCCCACTCCGGGCACTTTTTCAGGGCCGCGGCGAGTTCTTCTTTTTCGAGCAATTCAGACATGAGATGAAAATTTGGTGTGTTGGGCGACGAATGTGGTGATGGCTTTCTACTTGGCAAGCCAGATTCGCAGCAAAGAAATCGTCACTCTCCGCGCACCTGCATTTCCGCTTCTTCCTCGTGGGAATGAATTTGCAGGCTCACCTGGATGCCTTCCTTTTCCGCCGCGGCTTTGAGCACATTGCGAATGGCCGATGCGGTGAAACCATTGCGACCGATCAGCATGGCGACGTCTTCCCGCTCCAATACGAGCTTGAAACGCAGCTTCTTCGGAGCCAGTTCCGCGACCTTGAGCTGGGCCTTTGCCGGATGGTCAATCAGTTTGACCGCCACAAATTGCAGGAAATTTTTCAGTCGATCGGTCACCGGTTGCATGAGGCGAAAATGCACCGCCCTTGGCGGCAGGGCAAGCTCCCGCTGGCGTCAAATACAAGCATTCGATGGCCCGGCGATTCGTCCTGCCGCCAATTCACGCTTTCCACATGCCGGGCTGCGATTTTCACTGGTCCCGCCGATGAGAGTTTTCCGCATCCTCACCCTCAAGGAACTGAAGGGCTATTTCCTCAGCCCGTTCGGCTGGGTGATTCTCGCCTTCGTCACGGTCATGCAGGGCGTTTCGCTTTCCACGGCGATGAAAGGTTTTCGTGACACCCCGGTGAAAGACAGCCTCGTGTACGTCGCCTTTCACACTCCGCTCTTCTGGTTCTATTTCCTGTTCATTTTTCCACTGATCACCATGCGGTTGTTTTCCGAAGAGGAACGCAGCGGCACCTTGGAAACGCTGCTCACCGCGCCCGTGAAAACGTGGCAAGTCGTCTTCTCAAAATACGTGGCGGCGATGGCGTTCTATTGTGTGTTGTGGCTGCCGGCCTTCGTCCAATTCCAGATGTTCGGGATCGTCAGCGGCCTGCCCGCGGCGTGGACGCCCGGGATCATGTTCGGAACCTTCAGCGTGCTGCTGCTGATGGGTGCGGCTTTCACCGCCATCGGTTGCCTCGCCTCCGCGCTGACTTCCAGCCAGATCATCGCCGGCTTGCTCACGATCGGAATTCTGGTCCTCCAGTATTTTCTCGGTTTCGTCACCGTGATCTGGGGCGAATCCTTCGCGGGTGCGGCTTTGTTCCAGCACATTTCGGTGCAACGGCACCTCCACTATTTCGCCAGCGGTCTCGTCGATAGCCGGGCGATTGTTTATTTCCTCAGTGTCGCCATCTTCACGCTTTTTCTCACCTATCAGGTCGTCGATTTCCGCCGTTGGAAACACTGATCCATCCATTGTTTTCCATGTCCGAGCAAGATCCGCCATCCGCTCCGCCGACCGCACGGTCGCTCAACCGCTGGGGCATCGGCACCCTGTCATTGCTGCAAACCGCACTCCTCGCAATCATCGTCATCGGCGCGAACTATCTCGCCCTCCATCATTTCCAACGCTGGGACCTCAGCCGCAGCGAGGACTATTCACTTTCCCCCGCCACCAAACGTTACCTCCAAAGTGGCGATCTCAAGGAACGCATGCAGCCTGTGCGCTGGGTGTTTTGCTTCCGCCGCACCTCGCCGTTTTACGAACGGATGCGCGCGCTTGCCGAAGAATACGAGCGGCTTTCCAATGGGAAAATCGAACTGGAAATTGTCGATCCCATCCGCAGTGCCGACCGCATGGAGGAAGTTTCCGCCACCTATGGACTCACGCTGGTGCGCGATCTTCTCGTCATCGACGCCCGCACGGATGACAGCCCGCCGGTGCGCGAGGCGGCCAATGGCACCAAGGCGCTGAATCCGCATGTGAAACTCGTCCTCGACGACGAGATCGGCGTCCACAGCACCGCCGATGGCAATCGCCGCATCACCGCCTTTCAGGGCGAAGACGTGATGACCGCGCGCTTGGTGGAAGCGCTGGAAGGGCGACCGCGCAAAATGGCCTTGATCGCCGACAAAAGCGGACCCGGTGCGGTGGTGGATCACCCGGAGCGGCGCGCGTTGGAAAACCTGCTGCGTTTCCAGAACATCGAGTTGATGGAGTTGCGTTTCGCCGGTCTTCAGGAAATTCCAAGCGAAGTGGAAGGCATGGTTTTTCTGGCACCACGTTACGATTTGGAAGAGTCGGAGGCAGCGATGATCGAGCGTTACTGGCAGCGCCCGCGGTCCGCACTCCTCGTTCTCACCGGCGCTGGCGAGACGCCGCCACGGCTCCGCGCGTTTCTCCGGTCGAATGGCGTGACGCCCCGGCGCGATCGCATCGTGACCATGCAAAAAAACCAGCTCGTCACCAGTGCCCGCGGCATGTTCACCGCAGGAATCAATTTTCTTTCCGACCTCGCCCGGCAAACGACCGAATTTGGCGGGCCGTCCACATCGCTTGAAGTTCGGGAAGGTGCCGAAGATCTGGTCAGCCGCAAAATCCAGCCGATGTCTTTGGTGCGCGTTGATCCCGCATTCTGGGGTGAAACGCGTTTCGGCCACGACCGTGAAACATTCAGCAGCGAGGAGGACACGCCATCGCCGCTTGACCTCGCCGCAAGTGTCACCCGCGGTGCGCAGGCCGATGATCGTTACGCCGCCGATACATCGCGTATGATCGTCGTAGCCAACACCGGATTTCTCGATCCCGCCAATCACCGCCCGGAAAACCTCGATTTCCTCGCGTCCTCGGTGAACTGGCTGGTCGGCCGCGAGTCCCTCGCCGGCATCGGCCCGCGTTCGCTCGGCACCTACAAGCTGCCGCTCTATCAGGCTCAGATCACCTTCATCAATCGCGCCAATCTTTTTTTCCTGCCCGCCGCGCTGCTCATCATTGGCGGCATCGTCTGGTCCGTCCGTCGCGCCTGATTTCCATGCGTTCCTTCGGTTTCACCATTTTACTTCTCATCGTTGCCGGTCTGGTTTGCGCACTGACCGGCTGGCAATGGCACACCGGAAATTTCAACGCCATTTTCGGCGCCCCCGCCACTCCCGTCGGCGAACCACTTTACCGTGATTTCCAACCGGAGGATGTCAAACGCATCCAGATCCGCACCCAGAACGCGCACGGTGTCTTTTTCCTCGAGCCCGATGGCTGGATGGCCGAACAACCATGGACCGATCGCATGGATGCGCGCCTCACCACAGGAATCATAGGTTTCACGCTTGGCATGAAAGTCGTGGACCACGCGCCGCTCGAAAAGTCCGGGACTCCCGGAAAGTCCATCAAGGAACACGGCGTTTTCATCGATCTTGCCGATGCCTCCGGCCAACCGCTTGCCCGATATTCACTCGGCAGCGTCGCACCATGGAAGGCGGAGGAAAAAGACAACCCGGATCCGGTCCCCACCGTCTTTGTGCGCACCATGGATCAGGACCGCAAAGACACGCTCTATGTCGTCACCGGAGACATCACGTCCATCTTCAAGGACAACCTCCGGTTTTTTCGCGACCATCACCCGTTTTACTTCAATCCCCTCGCTCTTCAAAAAATCTCGCTGTCGTCCGCGGAGGGCGACATCACGCTTGGCCGGGCCACCCCGCAAAGTCCGTGGCGGATCGTCAAACCGCTCGACCTCCCCACCGAAAGCGCCGCCGTCCGCAATCTCATCGAAGGACTTTACGAACTTCAGGCCCTCAAAGTCGCCGACCGCGCGGAAGTCACGCTGCCCGCCACCACCCGCGCCACCCGCATCTCGTTGCAATCGTTTGGCAGCGACGAGGAAACGGTGCTGGAAATCCACCCGCCGGATTCTCCCACCGGCACCGACGCACTCGCGACCGTCAGCAACCGCCCGAACACGATCTTCACCCTGCCCCTGAAGCCGGAGCGCGGCTTGGTTTCCCTCGCCGACCTTCCGCTTGCGCTCAACAGCTTGCGCGATCCCGCCCTCACGCGTCTTAACATCGCCGCACTCCGCGGCATCCAAATCTCCTCGCTCACCGGCGAGAACATCCTGATCACCCGGCAACAGCCCGCGCCATGGCAAGCCACCGTCGGCGACGCCACGTTCCTTGCCAACGAAGGAAATCTCTACCGCCTTCTCAAAGCCGTCACCACCTCGCGCGCCTTGGCCTTTGAAAGCGACGCCGCCACCGATTTCACCCCGTGGGGACTCGACCAGCCCTTTCTCACGCTCCGCTTCCTCGCCACCGACAACCAAACAATCGAAATCCGTTTTGGCATGGACGGCAAAGGCGGCGTTTTCGCCAACCGGCTCGGCACCCCGTCCGTCATCCGCGTCAACAATCTGCTCATCCGTTCGATTTCCACCCGGCCGTATGAATGGCTGCACGAGAGGCCATGGAACCTCAACCGCGTCTTTCTCACCAGCATCGTCCGCGAACAGGCCGGCCAATCACCCCTCATCCTCCGCTACAATTTCAACTTCGAATCCTGGAGCGGACAAACCGATGGTCGCGACATCACTGCGGACATCGATTCAGTGGCCGCCAATCTCCTGCTCCAAAACCTCGAAACTCTCAAAACCGTGCAATGGCTCGCTGCGGATCACGCCACCGCCCGCCAGGCACTTCTTTCTCCCGAACTGAAATTCACCGTCACCGAACGTGAGGTCGATGACATGAGCGAAACCACCGGCGTCATCACCCGAACGCTCGCCCTCGCGCCCGACCCCAAAAATCCGTCCGTTTACTACGGTGCCGTCAGCTCGTCTCCGCACCCTTTCCTCATCGATGCCACCACGGTGACAAAACTCACCGCGGCCGTCACCGATTGAGCGTCCCGGGTTTCTTCGCATTGACCCGCCAGCGCTCCGGCCCGACGATTCCACCATGCTGCTTGGAAAGGAACTACTGGACCTCCAGTTCATTGAGACCCGTCACAAACTTCTGGATTTGGCGGCGTTTCTCGACCGTATGGATCGCCACGCCGGCGCGGGCGATTTCCGGTTGGCCGCGTTGAAACAGTGCCTGCCACTGCTTTTGGAAAACCGGCGGGACCGGGCCGCGGCGATTCTCGACATGCTTTCCGATTCATCCGCCGCAACCGCCGCAACCGCTCCGTTCCAAGGCGCGACCGGAGCACCGCGGCCCGACGCCTGAGCAACCCGCGCCATGACCTACATTGAACCCCACGCGCACATGGTCAGCCGCACGACGGACGACTATCAGGCACTTGCCCTCGCCGGCTGCGAAGCGGTCTGCGAACCGGCTTTCTGGGCGGGCTTCGACCGCTCTTCGCCGCAGGGATTTTTCGACTACTTCCGCCAGCTCACCGAATACGAGCCGAAGCGCGCCGCGGCAAACGGCCTGAAACATTTCTGCTGGCTGTGCATCAATCCGAAGGAAGCGGACGATCCCGTGTTCGCCCGCGAGGTGATGAGCTTGATCCCGGAGTTTCTCGAAAAACCCACGGTGCTTGGCATCGGCGAGATCGGCTTGAACAAAAACACGCGCAATGAGCTGGCGATCTTCGAAGAGCATGTGCAAATCGCGCTCGATCACAACCTGCCGGTACTCATCCACACGCCGCACCTCGAAGACAAAAAAAAGGGCACGCGGTTGATCCTGGAATCCCTCGCGAATTTCCCGAATTTGGACCGCGGCAAGGTGATCATCGATCATGTCGAGGAGCACACGGTCGCCTTCGTTTTGGATGCCGGTTACTGGGCAGGCATGACGCTCTATCCCCACAGCAAATGTTCCCTCGACCGCGCCATCGACATTCTGGAAATCCACGGCCCGGAACGATTGTGGATGAACTCCGCGTGCGATTGGGGCATCTCCGATCCACTCGCCGTGCCGAAGTGCGCCCTGCGCATGAAAGCCCGCGGCCACAATCCCGAAGCGATCCGGCAAATCATCCGCGGAAACCCGGCACGCTTCCTCCGCCAGTCGCCAAGATTCGATCTCTGAGCCGCCGTGTTTTCCCTGCACTTCCGCCGCAACCTGCGAACGTTCGCATTCCTCGCGATCACGTTCGCGGTGCTCACGTCGATTGGTCTCCTGTGGTGGGCGAATCACACCGGCTTGCCCGCGTCGTGGCGCGCCGCCATTGAAAAAGCGATCGAGGAAAAAGGCGCCCACGTCCGCATCGGCGCACTGCGCTTCGATCCCCTGCGCGGCCTGATCGCTGACGGCGTGCGCGTCTTTTCGGATGAGTCAAAAAGCCGGGAAATCGCCACCTTGGATCGCGTGGTGTTTGATTTCGACAAACGCAAACTCGCGCGCGGCAAGGTGATCGTCACCCGCGTCGAGTTGCGCAATGGCAGCGTTTCGCTCCATGTTGATCCGGAGGACCGCTCGTCGGATCAGCTTTCCGCGAAACGGCTCAACGGCACCTTGCTCATGCCCGGCAACCGCCGCTTCGAATTGCGGGATGCCAGTGGCACCGTGGCCGGCATCCGCGTCAACCTGGACGGGCAACTGGTCGGCTGGCGGCAAGGCAAGCCAACGCCGCCCGATCCCGAAGCGGCAAAAAGAAGGCGCATGCTGATTGCCCGCATCATCAATGATCTGGAACTCTGGCAATTCGATCCCGAACAACCGCCGCAACTGACGGTCCGCCTCGAAGGCAACCTCAACGACGATTCCGCCACCAAAGTGCGGATGCTTCTGGACGCCGCCAACGTCGGAAAAAACGGCCATGTTCTCAGCCGCGTGAAAGCCGCGGCGGAACTGAATGGCGATCTTCTCACCGTCACCGAATTTCTCGCCACCGACCAACGTGGCGAGATGAAAGGCCGGGCCGACTACGACCTCTCCGCGCGCGACGGGCGTTTCGATTTCCGTTCCTCGCTGGACATCCCGCGCCTGCTCCGCGCCTGGGCCGGAGTTCGCAAGCTGCCATTGCCCGCCATGCACGGGAAACAGCAACTCGTCACGGAAGGCGACTTTCTCCTGCATGAGAACGGAAGCATCAACATCTCGGCGACAGGCCGCGCCATCTGCAATCAGATCGAGTTCCGCGGCACACGGTTCGAACAATTTTCCTGTGCCTTCGCATGGAAAAACAACGGCTTGCTGATGCGCGACATGGTCATCACCCACAAGACCGGCGAAGCCACCGGAAAAATCATGTGGTCACCGCCGGAAATGCGCGTCGCGTTTTCCTCCAACATGGCACCTCAGACCTATCTTCCCTTCGTCCGCGGCCAACCGCTCGAAATGGTGATCAACGATTTCAGTCCCCGCAACGACGCCGAATGCCGGGTGAACCTGGAGGGATTCTTCGACGTGGAAAATCATCAGCGCTGGACCATCGCCGGGGATGCGCGGATCGAGCGGATGAGTTTTCGCGACGTGCCGCTCAATCATGCCGAGTGCCTGTTCGACCTCAACCATGAGCACCTCGATTTCTTCAACGGATCCCTGGAATTTGATTACACGGATGATCCGTTGCGCAAAGCATACGGCGGCCCCAGCAAGGGCGGTGCCACCGTCGGTCGCATCCGTTACAATCATCCCCGCCGGATCGTGGAGGTCGAAAACGTCACCGGCACGATGTGGCCGGTACCGCTGGTCCGCACCTTCGCCGCGCAGATCGCCCCGCAGTTGGAACCTTACCGCTTTCACACGCCGCCGCGTATTTCCGGAAATGGCGTCGTCGATGTCACGCCGCGCAATCGCACCAATCTCACCATCGCGTTTTCCTCCGAATCCCCGGCGGACTACCGCTTGTTTGAGAAAAACATCACTCTCGGGTCGCCCTCAGGAAAAGTGCGCATCAACGGCGATAATGTAACGGTAGATGACCTTTCCGTCCGCGCCTTCCAAGGAACCGCCGCAGGCACGATCACTCATTCGCGCGGCGTGTTGCGCACCGACATGCACTGGTCCGGCCTGTCGGTCACGGAGATCGCCAAGGCATACGATTTGCAAATGAAAAGCGATGGCGAACTCACCGGCCGGGTGGATTGCACCAGTACCGACGGAAAGATCCGCACCCTCAATGGCAATGGCTTGCTCGCGCTGGAAAAAGCCGAGTTGTTTTCAGTGCCCATGTTTGGACCGCTCAGCCGCTTGGTCCGCACGGCGCTCAACAGCGAGCGGGCCGGTTATGAGCGGGCCAAGAGCGCGTTCTTCACTTTCACCATCCGCGATGGTGTCGTTTCCACCGCGGATTTCCGCACATCGACGCGCTCACTCGCCTTTGCCGGCGACGGCCACATCGACCTTGCGGACATGACGTTCGACATGACCCTGCGGATGAACGCGCGTGGTTTGCTTGGTCTCATCACGCTGCCACTCAGGCCGTTCTATGGCATGTTCCAGTTTCGCGGCCGCGGACCGCTGAAAAATCCCGGGTGGGAACACGTGATGTTTACCAAACCGCCGAAAAAACAGGACGAACTGCTTTCCCAACCGCTGCGGGCACGAGTGATCGACGAACCACCGCCACCGCCCCCGCGTGCCGTTCCCGTCGATTGAGGGATCGCCCTGCAGGATTTCTCCAAGACATCTCTTGCGCCACCACCGATCAGGTGTCAAATATGCCTCATGCCGACGCTTCATGGAGAAGCGCCGCAAACCAAACTCAGAATATGTCCAATTCATTTTCCACCTCCAATCCTCTCGACCCCGAAGCCGGTTTCACGCCAGGTTCACCCTCCATTTCCCAAGCCGCACGCGACCTTCGCGTCGCCGCAGGCGATAAGGCCCGGGAAATCGCCCATACCGCGGAAACAAAAGCCGCCGATCTCAAAGACAAGGCCATCACCGGTGTGCAAAACCTCAAGGCCGCCGCCACCGACAAGGCCCAGCACCTTAAGGAATCCGCAACCCAACAATGGCAGGATGGCCGCACCAAGGCGAAGGAACTCCACGTCACCGCGGAAGATTACATCCGCCAGAATCCGACCAAGTGTGTTGTCAGCGCCCTCGGCGTCGGCTTCCTGATCGGCCTCATCGTCCGCCGCTAAGGTCCAGGAAATTGTATCCGTCCACGGACCGCTCGTGCCATGGTGCAAGACGGTCCGTGGCTCTTTTTTCAAGATGAACCAAGGACCGGATTCCACCTCCACAGCGGCACCACCCGATCCGGGGGCTCCGGCCAATTGGCGTGATGCCATCACGACATTGGTTGCGACCCGCTTCGCGATCTTCGAGCATGAGATGAAGATCGCGGCACGGTCCGCCGTGAAAACCGCCGTACAGACAGTCATCGCGCTGCTCGCGCTTGCTATGTCCTGGGCTCTCGGAATGGCCGCGCTGGTAGGTGCCGTCGCATCCGCCTCGGGTATGCAATGGTATCATGTCGCCGCCATCGTCGCCGGGGCGCATCTCCTCATCGCCGTCGTGCTTGGCGCACTGTTGAAATCAACCCGTCCTCCTTCCTTTACCTTCACCCGCAACGAATTCAAAAAAGACCGCGAATGGATCAGCCAGCAACCACGCCGCAAAAAATCCGACGATTGATCGAGGAAGCCGCGGTTTCGCGTGATTTTCTCTCCCTTGAAATCGTCGAACTCAAACGGAAACTCGATGTTCCTGCCCGGATGCGCGAATCCCTGCGCGAGCACCCCACTTCGTGGGTAGCCGGATCGGCGATCTCCGGATTGTTCGCCAGTTTGCTTTTCCGCCGACCACGAAAGCCTAAACCAAAACAGGCGGCAAAAGCCGCGAAAACCGGCGTCATGGGCGTACTTCTCGCCAGCGCCGTGGCCGTGGCCAAACCCATCGCCGGCCGTTGGCTCGCCAACCGCGCGAAAAACTACTGGCTCGCCGGCGACCTCCCGCTCGACCACAGAACGACAACTTCCGTCGCAGTTCCGCACCGGAAGGTAAAATCGCTGTCTTCAAGCCATGTCTGAAACGGCTTCGTCCCCGCATCAGGCTTTCGACCACGTCGAAGCCTACCTTGATCTCGGACGCGAGTACAACTGCTCCGACATTCATCTTCCCACCGGCTTTCCGCCCGCGTGGCGGCGCTTCGGCCAATTGGAGCCGATTTGGAAAGATCATCCGCCGCTCACCGCCGAGGAGACGCGCAAGCTCGCGGATGGAGTGCTCGGCCCCGTCGAGCGAAATCGCTTGGAAACCACCGGCGACGTGGACTTTGCCTACGCCTCGGGCGATGGCCGCTACCGCGTATCCGTGGTCAAGCAACGCCTTGGCTTGGAACTCGTTTTCCGGATCATCACCTCCCAGGTGCGTTCGCTTGAATCGATCGGCCTGCCGATGGACCACATCGTTCCGCTTTGCCGATATCAAAACGGCCTGATTCTGGTCACCGGCGCGGTGGGTTCGGGAAAATCCACCACCATGGCGGCGTTCATCGATTTCATCAATCAGGACCGTGAAGACCACATCCTCACGCTGGAAGACCCCATTGAGTTCGTTTTCGAATCGAAAGGCTGCCACGTCAACCAGCGCGAGGTTCACATGCACACCGAGTCGTTCTCCCGCGCGTTGCGCGCCGCACTCCGCGAGGATCCCGACGTGATCGTGCTTGGTGAGATGCGCGACCTGGAAACCATCCAACTCGCGCTCACCGCCGCGGAGACCGGCCACCTCGTCCTCGGCACGCTCCATACCGGCAATGCCCCGCGGACACTTGACCGGATTCTCGACGTCTTCCCCAACGAACAACGCGAACAGATCCGCATCATGGTTTCCGAATCGCTGCGTGGCGTCATTTCCCAACAACTCATTCCCAATGCCAGTGGCGATGGCCGCGTGCTCGCGCTCGAAATGCTCGTCAATACCCCAGCCGTCGCCGCCTCCATCCGCGATGGCAAGACCTACATGCTGCCCGGCATCATGCAGACCGGCAAAAACATCGGCATGGTCACCATGGATGAGTCCCTCAAAAACCTTTACATCAAAGGCCTCATCACCAGAGAGGAATTGATGATTCGCGCCGAGGACAAGGTGGTGATGAAAGCATTCCTCAATTCCTGAACCGACTGATTTCCGCATGGCCCGCATCGACGAATTGTTCCGCTATCTGATCGCCAACAAAGGATCGGACCTCCACCTTTCCGAAGGCCAGCCACCGAAAATCCGCACGCACGGTACCGTCGCGGCGATTCCCGGTTCCGCCATTCTAACAGGTGACGACTTCCGCGACCTTCTCGGCGAAATCTGCGATCCGAAGGCATTCGCAAAATATCTCGACGGCGGCGATCTCGACTTCGCCTACGAGATGGACGAAGACTCACGCTTCCGCTGCAACTATCTCAAACAACTTCATGGGCTGGGCGCGGTCTTCCGGCTGATTCCCACCGAAATAGCCCCGCTTGAGGCGCTTGGTGTTCCCGAAGTCGTCAAGGAATTCGCCCGCATGCGCGCCGGCATCGTGCTCGTCACCGGCCCCACCGGATCAGGAAAATCAACGACGCTTGCCGCGCTGATCGACTACATCAACATCAACTACAAACGGCACATTATCACCATTGAGGAGCCGATCGAGTTCGTGCACCGCAGCAAAAACTCGATCATCACCCAGCGCGAGGTTCCCATCCAGTGCGCTTCGTTCTCCGATGGCCTGCGCGCTTCCTTGCGCGAAGACTCGGACATCGTGCTGGTCGGGGAAATGCGGGATCTCGAAACCATTTCACTGGCGCTCACCGCTGCGGAGACCGGTTTGCTCGTCTTCGGCACCCTCCACACCAACAATGCCCGCAAGACCGTGGACCGGATCATCGACGTCTTTCCCGCCGACCAGCAATCCCAGGTCCGCACCATGCTGGCCGCCTCGCTGCGCGGCGTGGTCGCCCAGCTACTTTGCAAACGGGTGGACAAACCGGGGCGCGTCGCCGTTCACGAAATCATGTTCGCCACACCGGCCGTCTCCGCGATCATCCGCGAGGGCGCGACGCAAAAACTCTTCGACGTCATTACCGGCGGCAAGGCCCAGGGCATGCAGTTCATGGATGAGTCCATCTGGAGCAAACTCAAGGAAGGCATGATTTCACCCGAGGAAGCATACATGAAAGCGATCGACAAAAATCGTTTCAAAAAATTCCTCCCCGCCGCTTCCGCCGCGCTCGGCGAAGCATCGGGCGGAAACCCGATGGACCATTAGGAAATCACGGATCATGAAACGCATCAAAACCCTCCCCATCAGCCGCAGCGGAATCCTCCGCGCCTCCACTCTGGCCATCCTCGCAGGCGGTGCCGTCGGCACGACCGGCTGTGATTCCCGGGAAAAAAATGCGGCGGAAGCCCGCACGCGTTTCGAGGCCCAGTCCCGCCAAGTCATCGAGCAGCTCGACTCCCAGCGCGATCAGCTTCTCCGCGGCGAAGTACCGAACAACTTCCACATTCCCGGCGTCGGTTATTATCACGCCGCTGCCCGCACTTTTGCGGAGCATTCCTACAATTTCCAAAAGGATGGGAGATGGTTCGTCAACAACGCCTGGGGAGATGCGCCCGGTCCGGAAAACGTTCCCGCCAGCCGCCCGCTGCCGGAAGCGCTCGCACGCGTCGATCAAGCGCTTGCCAAACAAGAAAAAGAACTCGACGCCGCAGCCGGTCAGACCGGAGCGCGTTCTTCTTCCGGCCCCGGTCTCGGCACCGCGCTTGCGATGTACTGGCTGCTTTCCGGCAGCCGCGGCTCATTCACCCCGGGTTCCGGTTTCACCCGCTTCGGCCAACGCGCTCCGCACCTCGACAGCATGTACCGCGAACAGGAAAAACGCCGCGCCGGCACCGTGGATTCCCGCAGCAGCCGCCCCTACGGCGGCAGCACGTCCACCGCACCATCGTCGCGCGGCGGCTTCGGCACACACGGCGGCAGGGCAAGCTCGTAAGGACAATCATGGTATTTCACTCCATCCGCATTTTCGAGCGGCTGCGGCGGAACGATTGGCAGGCGCGCGTCGAAGAATCCGGGCTCACCTTTCACAGTAGCGATGGCAAACCGTACTGGGCGGAAGGCCGCTACATTTCCCTCAGCCTCGCCGCCGCCGAGGTCCTCGAAGACGCCGCCAACGAACTCCACCAACTCTGCCTCCACGCCTGCGATGAAATCGTGAGCCGCGGCTGGTGGGAACGCCTCGCGATTCCCGCTGCCGCCGTTCCCCTCATCGAAGAATCCTGGCACGCCGCGGAAACCTCGCTTTACGGCCGCTTCGATCTCGCGTGGAACGGTACCGGCCCGCCGAAACTTCTCGAATACAATGCCGACACCCCCACTTCACTGCTCGAAGCCGCCGTCATCCAATGGCAATGGCTCGAAGACACCGCTCCCCATCTCGATCAACTCAATTCCCTCCACGAAGCTCTCGTAAACCGCTGGGCGCTCTTTCCCGAGCCCGTGATCCACTTCGCCTGCGTCTGGGACGCCCACGAAGACCGCCAAACCATCGCCTACCTCGCCGAAACCGCCGCCCAAGCCGGCAAGGAAACCGTGCTGCTCGACATGGCGGAAATCGGCATCTCTTCCGGTGGTGTTTTCACCGATACCGAGGAACGCCGGATCGAGCGGCTCTTCAAACTCTACCCGTGGGAATGGATGGCCGGCGAGGAATTCTTCCGCCACGTACCTGCCCACCGCTCCATCTTCACCGAGCCAATCTGGAAAATGCTGCTCTCGAACAAAGGCATTCTTCCGATCCTCTGGGAACTCAACCCCGCCCATCCCCTGCTCCTGCCCGCCGCTCTCGATCCCGCCGAGCTCACCCGCGCCGGAATTTCATCCTGCGTTTCCAAACCCTTCTTCGGTCGCGAAGGCGAAAACATCCGCATCCACGAATCCGGCCGCACCATCGCGGAAACCCCCGGCGTGTCCACCGGCTCTCCCGTCGTCCACCAGCAACGTGTGAAACTCCTCCATGACCGCGGAAAAACCACCGTCTGGGGCGCATGGATGGTCGGCGATACTTGCCACGGCCTCTCCGCCCGCGAGGACGACGGCCCCATCACCCGCAACACCAGCCGCTTCCTCGCCCATGTCCTCGACGGTTGAAACACGTCATCCGGGAGGAGGGCGCCAGCCCTTTGCGCTTGGCGGATTCCCGGCCGGACGGTATCCCCCACTGCCGTGCCCTTCCAATTGCTGAAAACGGACACCCAAACTGCCGCCCGGCTTGGCAGTTTGGGCCTCCCGCATGGCGTCGTGGAAACCCCGATCTTCATGCCGGTCGGCACCCAGGGATCGGTCAAAACCCTGCACCCCGCCGAGTTGGAGGAACTCGGCGCGCAGATCATTCTCGGCAATACCTACCACCTTTGGCTGCGGCCAGGTCATGAATTGATCCGCGACCTCGGCGGCCTCCATCAGTTCGCTAATTGGCAGCACCCGATGCTGACCGATTCCGGCGGCTTCCAGGTTTGGTCGCTCGCGAAACTCCGCAAGATCACCGAGGAAGGCGTCCGTTTTCAAAATCACCTCGACGGTTCGCGGATGCTGCTCACGCCCGAACTGAGCATGGAAATCCAAGCCGCTCTCGGCTCGGACATCGCCATGCTCTTCGACGAGTGCCCGCCGTATCCGTGCGATGAAACATACGCAGCCACTTCCCTCGCCCTCACCACTCGCTGGGCGCAACGCTGCAAGGACTGGGTGACCACCAACGAACCGCGATCCGGCAACGGCCGCCAGCATCATTTCGGCATCGTCCAAGGTTCGGTGTATGCCGACTTGCGCGAACAATCGGCCCGCGAACTGGTGGCGCTCGATTTCGATGGTTACGCGATCGGCGGCGTTTCGGTCGGCGAGCCCGAAGAGGAAATGTTCCGCGCCATTGAAAACGCGGTGCCATTTCTCCCTGTGGACAAGCCGCGTTATGCCATGGGCCTTGGCACCCCGCCGCAGATTTTGGAAATGATCGGCCGCGGCGTGGACATGTTCGATTGCGTTATGCCCACGCGGGTTGCCCGCCACGGCGTCGCCTTCACGCTTGATGGGCCGCTCCAGATGAAAAACCTGATTCACGCGAAAGACCCCCGCCCGATCTGCGAATCCGCCCATCCCCACGTCGCCGGATTTTCCCGAGCCTATCTCCGCCATCTGTTCCGCGCCGGGGAGATCCTCGCTTTGCGGTTGCTTTCCTTTCACAATCTGCATTTCTACCTCTCCCTTGTTGCCGGTGCCCGCGAAGCCATTGCCAATGGAACCTTCGCCGAGTACAAGGCCGCCTTCATCCGCCGCTACACATCAAAATCATGACATCCGCCGCCTTCCTCGCGCTTCTCGCCCAAGCCGCGCCGCAAACCGCCGACAAAGCCCCAAGCAGTATTTTTGGCCATCCCATGGTCATGATGGGCATCATGATCGTCGTCTTCTACTTTCTGCTCATCCGTCCGCAGCAACGCCAGCGCAAGGAACAACAAGCGCGCATCGCCGCCCTGCAAGCCGGTGACCGCGTTGTCACCACCGCCGGCATCCACGGCATCGTTCACAACGTCAAGGACCAAACCGTGGTGATCAAGGTCGCCGAAGGCACGATGCTCGAGTTTGACAAGCTTGCCGTGGCCAACGTCCACAAGAAAGAAGCCTGATTTTTCGTTTCCCGTCCCACCTCTGGACGCATTCCAATCGCCCGCCATGCTTGCCGCCACCCTCGCCAAGGAAGTTCCGTTTACCGAACGAGCCATGATGTTCCTGCACTCAGGACTGGAAGATCCGCTCGCCGTGTTCCTTTCGGGCCTGCTGATCCTCGTCCTATTCTTCTGGTACTTCGCCAGCGATGTGGATCGCCGGAAACGCAATGTCGGCAGCATACTTATCATTGTTCTCACCGGCCTGTGCGTTCTTGCCGCCACACCGTTGCACGAAAAACTCAAGGGCGGCATCGACATCGTCGGCGGCTCATCGTTCACCTTGGAAATCCAGCCCAAGGAGGACGCCAATGGAAACCTGACGCCCGTCACTGCCGAGCAGGTTAATAAGGCGATCGAGATCGTGCACAAGCGCCTCGATAAAATGGGCACTTCCGATGCGTTGATCGCCCGCCAGGGAGATAACGGCATCCTCGTCCAGATGCCCGGCGCGGAACCCGCGGAAGGCGAGAAAATCAAAGCGACTCTGGAAAAAGTCGCGAAGCTCGAATTCCACAAGGTTCACGAAAAATCCGATCTTCCCGGCCCCGATGGCACCGCCACCTACGCGCAGCTCGTGATGGAGCGCAAACTCCGCGTGCCCGCTGCCGAAGCCTACCTGCTCAAGGGCAAGAATGAGGATGGCAACCACTACGAGCAACCCATCCTTCTTTATCGCCGTCCCGCGCTCGGTGGCAAGGATGTCGCCGCGGCTTATCCGTCGCAACAGCAGTCTGATGCCGTGGACATCACGCTCAACGGTCCCGGCACCGACAAGATGATCAAGCTGACGCAGAACATGCGGGAAAAGATCGATCGCATTGCCATCGTGCTTGATGGCGAGGTCATCAGCGCCCCGGTTGTCAATCAGGCTCCGCTCGGCAAAAATTTCATCATCGAAGGCCTTCGCGATCCCGGCGAACCGCAAAGCCTCGCGAACTCGCTGATGAATCCGTTGGAAAACCCGATGAGAATCGCGGACTTCCGCAACGTTTCCCCCGCGCTCGGCGCATCCGTCGTCAAACAAGCTGTCATCGCCGGCGCGCTCTCGTTGCTCTTCACGTTCCTGTTTGTCCTCCTCTACTACCGTTTTTCCGGATTCATCGCCATCATTGGCCTGATCGTGAATGCGATTTTGTTGTTCGGCATCATGGCCATGTTCGGCTTCACGTTCTCGCTGCCGGGCATCGCCGGCATGATCCTCACCATCGGCATGGCCGTGGACGCGAACGTGCTCATCTACGAGCGCCTGCGTGAGGAAATCCAGTCCGGAAAATCAATTCGCCACGCCATCGATACCGCCTACGAGCGCGCGTTCACCGCGATTTTCGATTCGAACCTTACCTCGCTCATCACTTCCGTCATCCTATTCTTTTTTGGCAGCGGCGCGATCAAGGGATTCGCGATCACACTTTCCGTCGGCATCATTGCCTCGATGTTCGCGTGCATTCTCGTCACCCGCGTCCTGTTCCGCTGGTGCTTGGATTACAACCTCATCAAGAAGCTGACCTTCCTCAACCTCTTCAAGAAAACCAACTTCGACTTCATGGGCAAGCGCCGCATCGCGCTGGCGATCGCGGGCATCACCCTGCTCATGGGCATTGGTGGAATGGTTTACAAAGGCGAACGTGCGCTGGGCGTGGACTTCACCGGCGGCACCGTCATCACCACCCAAATCCCTCAAGACAGCGGCATTACGCTCAAAACGGTCAACGAATCCCTCGCCAAGGTCCCGGTTTCCAAAGTCGCCTCGCCGCAGATCCTAAACACGCCGGTCGGCAATGAAACGACTCTGACCATCCGCTGCGCCACTCAGGACAGCCAACGCATCATGGATCACCTTCGCGCGGACATCCCCGCGCTTGGCGTAAAATCCGCGGATGGAAGCTTCGCCGTTGACATGAGCATCGAAACCACTGGTGCTTTCGCTGGCGAAGCCTTCCTCATCCAGTCACTCATTGCCATCGTCCTCGGACTCGCCGGCATTTTCCTTTACATGACCGCGCGGTTCGAGCTGGCCTTTGCCGTCGGTGGATTTGTCGCCATCCTCCACGATGTCATCATCTGCCTTGGATTGGTGGTTCTACTCGGCGATGAGCTCAGCCTCATCCACGTTGGCGCGATTCTCACCATCGCCGGTTATTCGATCAACGACACCATTATTGTTTTCGACCGCATTCGCGAAACCTTGCTCACCCGAACCGGCTCGATCGAAAAAATCATGAACGAGGCAGTCAATGCCACGCTCTCCCGCACCTTGCTCACTTCCACCACCACCATCGCCTCGGTGCTCTTGCTCTGGGGTCTTTGTGGATCGGCGCTCAAGTCTTTCGGCATGATCATCTTCATCGGCATCGTCATCGGTACCTTCTCCTCCATCTTCGTCGCCGCCCCCGTGGTGCTGTGGTGGAGTGGACGCCGCAAAGGCCGCGACCTGCGCAGCGAAATTCTCGCCACCGAGGAAGCCCGCAATGCCGCGGCCGCAGCTCCCTGAGCGAGAAATCCATTCACAAAAAAACCGCGGTTGCCGGAAGGCCCCGCGGTTTTTTTATTGGATCGCTTTCAGGTTAATCCTTGACCGGCTTCGGATCATCCGGCGCGGCGGGCTGAAAATCTTCCCGACTCAGTTTTTTATCGTGGTTCTTGTCGAGTTTTTGGAACCGGTCTTCCTGCTCGTCTTCGTCCAGGGATTTGACCCGGTCGCCCTTGCGGAACTCATCAAACGAAAGTGCCCCGTCCTTGTTCTCATCGAGTTCCCGCAGCATTTCCTGCGGATTGCCGCGGCCGCCACCGTCACCCGGCTTGCGTTTCCGTTCCGGCTTGCGTCCTTTTTCCGGCCGGTCGTCCTTGGTGATCTGGCCGTCACCATTTTGATCGAGCCGCTTGAAAATCCGCTCCTGCCGCTCCGCGGGCAGCTTGGCGAACGCCTCGCCCGCTTTCATTTCATCGAAGGAAATTCCTCCGCTTTTGTCCTTATCAAGCTCCCACAAGCGTTTCATGTCCGGCTTGCGTTTGCGGGCCAAGACTGCGAGTTCCTTGTCGGCCAATTTGCCGTCGCCATTCTTGTCGAGTCGCTCGAAGATTTTCGACCGTTTCTCCTCCGGCAATCGCGCGATGCGCCGCAGGGTTGCAAACTCCTCAGCGGTTAAAAACCCATCGGAATTCGCGTCCGCCGTTTTCCAGGTTTCCGCGGCGTGCGCTCGGCGTTGCCCGTGATCGCCCGGTTTGGCAGCTTTGTGATCCGGCGGATTTGGCTGGGCCTGAGCCGCGGCGGAAAGCACCAGCCCGCCCAAGAGTGCGTAAAGAGAAGTTGTTTTCATATTCGTTTCCCAGTTTGCTTCCGGCCGGGCCAAGCCGCGGCCATGTCGGTGAAACTCCGGGTTTCACGGAATGTTGCGGCACTTTCGTAGTTTCACACATCATGCACATCCGCGACATTCTCTCCCAACCGGGTCCCTCGCTGTCCTTCGAGTTTTTCCCGCCCAAAACGCAACCGGCCTCCGATGAGCTGTTCCTCACCATCCGTGAACTGGAAATCCTTCATCCGTCCTTTGTATCCGTCACCTACGGTGCGGGCGGTGGTACGCGCGAACTGACCCACCAGCTGGTCGTCCGCATCAAGGAAGACACCACCATTCCGCCGGTGCCGCACCTTACCTGCGTTGGACATACCGAGGAGGAGATCCGGGCGGTTCTCGAACGCTACGCCGCCGCGGGTGTTTCCAACATTCTCGCGCTGCGCGGCGATCCACCCCGCGATCAACCTGACTACGATTGGAGCAGCGGTGCGTTCCAACAAGCGGCGGATCTGGTGCGTTTCATCCAACGCTTCAACGAATCCGGAATCCATCCCGACCCGCGCGGCTTTGGCATCGGCGTTGCCGGATTTCCCGAAGGCCATCCCGCGACTCCCAACCGGGTCGATGAGCTCGACTACTTGAAGCGCAAGATCGACGAAGGCGCGGATTATATCTGCACGCAGTTGTTTTTCGACAACCACGATTTTTTTGATTTCCGCGAGCGTTGCCGCCTTACCGGCATCGATGTCCCGATCCTTGCCGGAATCATGCCGGTGACTTCATTGGGCGGGATGAAACGCATGGCCGAACTCGCCGCCGGCGCCCGCTACCCCGCCAAGCTTCTCCGCACCTTGCAACGCGCCAGCTCCCATCCGGAATCGGTGGAACGCGCGGGAATCCATTACGCCGCGGAACAATGCGCCGGACTACTCAACGAAGGCGTTGATGGAATCCATTTCTATACCCTCAACCGCAGCCGGGCGACCCGCGAAATTTATCGCAGCCTTGGATTGGATTCGATCGCCCCGGCCGGAAATCAACGTTTGCCCTGAAGATACAATTCTTCCGATTGGCTCAGGGTGAGTTCGTAGAGGAAACCTTCGACTGGCACCTTCAAACGAACGCGCCCGGTCGAGACATCCGGCGGATATTTTTCCCGCAGAAGTTCCGCGCGTTCGAACGCATCCGCCGGCAATGAAATGTCAAATGCGCCCTCATAACGCAGCATTTGTTCCAGCCGTCGGGATGCCGCCCGTTGCTGCCGCTGGAACTCCATCCGCCCTGTAATGCGGTCGAATAGGGTTTCACCTTGGTCTGCCATGCCATCGCGGTTTGCCACCGTTTCCACCAAGGCAAACTCCGCCGCCATTTTTGGATTGGCGATCAATCCGCCTCCTTCCGTGCTGCCCAAAATACCCGCTCCGCTGTCCGCCCGCACCGAGGTGAGCTCCTCTTCCGTAGGATTTCTAACGCGCAGCGACCCTGTCAGATGAAACACGTCGCCCGAACGCACGTTCACATGGTCCAGCCAGATCCCACTGCCGGAAGTTTTCATTTGAAACGAACCGTCACGAAACTCCAGGCGCTTGTAGGAACGCATTCCGTCCACGACCGACAATGCCTGCAAGAGTGGGATGCGTTCGCGAAAGATGATCACCGCATTCTTGTCCAATGCGACGGTTCCATCGAACGCGATACCCTCCGATTGGTTGGGCGAGCCACTGATCTTGAAGTCGCCCGAAATCGATCCATCGATGAATTCCGGCAACGGTTCGGGCAGAACATCGCCGATGGCATATCCGCTGATCCGGCAGATGCCATCCACCGTCGGAGACGCCCCTGCCTTCAACCGCAGGTCCGTCATATCCACTTTCGTGCCATCTTTTTCGAATTCCGCACGCTCGAAACGAAATCCCTCCGGCGTGCAAATGACCACCAGGTTCTTGATCTCGAGATCGCGCAGCCAGTTCTGGCTGAAATGGCCGCCAGTGAAGGTCATCCTCAACATTTGGTCCGACCTGCGAATGTTGACCCGGCTGTGCTCGATCGAACCTCGCGTCGCCGCGGCAGTTCCCCAGCGAAGCGTGACATCCCAGATTTCAATCGTCGCAACATTGGAGCCGCCATCCTCTGGAAACAAAACCTCGGCAATTCCCCGCGCACCGGCTTCATCGGCCGCCCCGGCGCGGAGGTCCAGGTCCAGCCGCGAAATCGAAACCTGTTGCGGAGTCCACGATTGGAACAGCCCGTCGGCCAATCCCATCTTCATGTGGACATTGCGCGCCTCAAGGGCGTTGAAAAACGTGCCATTGCCGCCTTCCGCCGCCATCCGTCCGATCACGAGCTTGCCTTGCTGCCGCTGGATCCCACGCGCATCAAGCTCGCTGGCCGCCAACGATTCCGCCACCTCCCGCTTGATCAGGTTATGGAATTGCTCCGAATTCGTTCGCCATTGCAAATAAATGAACGCCGCCGCCGCCGCGAGAAAGAGGAAGACTACCAGCCTCACCGACATTTTCACCAATTGAAACACCACCCGCCCGGTCGATCCGCCGACAAATGAATGGCGCAACTGAAACCAAAAACCCTGACTGGCAATCCATCGGTTCAAGCGGTGTTCGAAAGTGTGTCTCTGCTGGTGATCCATCGTGTCCGGGAGGCCGAGTCCTACCACCCCCTGCGGTCAATGCCACGAAAATTCACTCGCCGGGCGTGATCGGACGGCCTATCCCAAGCCTCGTGGAATCCGCCGATTACAAAGTGCGCCTGGAGATCTTTGAAGGCCCTCTCGATCTCCTGCTTTACCTCATCAAAAAGGAGGAACTCGACGTCCACGCGATCTCAATCGAGAGCATCACCAAAAGTTACCTCGATTACATCAACACCTTCAAACTCCTCAACCTCGACATTGCATCCGAGTTCATTGTGATGGCGGCGAATCTGATGTACATCAAAAGCCGCACTCTCCTGCCCCGGACCGAACAGCCGCCGGAAGAAGATGCCGAAGATGACGATCCGCGCTGGGAGTTGATCCGCCAGCTCATCGAATACAAAAAGTTCAAGGATGCGGCTGGATTCCTCAGCATCCGCGAAGTCGAGCAGGAAGGTCGTTTCGCCCATCAGCCTGATCCTTCCGAAAAGCCGGAGGAACTCCCTGCCGAACTCGCCGAGGTCTCGATCTTCGATCTCATTCGCGCGTTTCAGAACGTGCTCAAACGCTTCGAGCAAGCGCACGATTTCGGCGATATTGTGGATGACCGCTTCACGGTTTCCGATAAAATCGACTTTCTGCTCGGGCGGGTCGGCCCGGGAGACAGCCAGCGTTTTGAAGACCTCTTCCAAAGCGCCGCAACGAAGTCCGAAGTGATTGTCACCTTCCTCGCTTTGCTTGAACTCATGAAACTCAACCAATTCCTCGTCCGGCAGGATCAACTGCTGGGCAACATCGTCATCGAGCGCCGGACTGCGCAGGCCGCGGCCATGATCGACGCCGAATTCATCGGCGCGACGGCGGAGGAATGAATGCGACCCCGTTGTTCGCGTTCTTCAGCCCAAACGGAAAACAATGCGCGCTTTCGTAAGATCGTAAGGCGACATCTCCATCTTCACGCGGTCACCGACCACCAGGCGGATGAAACGCTTGCGCATCTTTCCGGAAATATGGGCCAGCACTTCGTGGCCGCTTTCCAGCTTCACGCGGAACATGGTTCCGGCAAGCACCGCTGAAATCTCGCCTTCCACCTCGACCGCTTTTTCCTCGCCGTCTTTCGTGGCCTTTTTCGGCGGACCAAAACGGCCACGCGAGCCGGACGATTTTTTTCTGCGATTGGATTTTGGACGGGAAGCCATGGAAAAGGAGGTGCGCGCGGCGCGGCGCGGACGCTAGGACATGCCTCGTGGCCTATCAACCCCAAAAACCTCATTTCCCGGCAATTGTCTGCCGCGCCGTCGCGAGTCCATCGATTCCTTGCAATTTCTCCGCGCGTTGCGAATCTCCCGCGTCCTCAAGGAATCTTCCATGAACATCAAGACCGTCTTCACCGCACTGCCGCTCGCACTCGCGGCTTCCGTTTTTCTTCCATCCTGCGCCACCAAGTCCGGCTCCGGACTTGCCGCCTACCATGCCTATGACCGGCCCGCGAAGAAACCATCGAATCCATCCGCCGTGACCGTCAAAGTGTCGCTCAGCAAGCAGCGCGTTTATGTGAAGGAAGGATCCGAAACCTTGCTGGTGATGCCCGTCTCCGTCGGCTCGCCCGGATCCACCACGCCTCAGGGAAATTTCCGGATCTTCAAAAAGGAACACAAACATCGCGCGAACTCCCATGGCTACGCCTACCAAGGCAACCAAGTGAAACAGACGAAAATCGGCGGAATTCCCTCCGGCTGGAAATTCAAGGGAACGCCGATGCCTTACTGGTGTGAGTTCAAGCCCAACTACGGTTTCCATACCGGGTGGGTAAAACACCATCCTTGTACTCATGGATGCATCCGCATGCACGAAAATGTCGCGCCGAAGTTCTACGCTCTGGTGAAAGTCGGCACTCCCGTCAACATCGCCTATTCACAACCCGATGATGCCAACACCGGCAATATCCCGCTGCCGCCCGACGCCGGACCACTGCCCGATTATACCGGCACGATGTACACCGGCGATGGTTACTTCAGCCAGCACAAGCAAGTAAAGTGGGACTGAACTCCCGCACGATTTTCCGGAATTTATGGAAGGCTCCGCACCCGCGGAGCCTTCGCTTTACTTGCGGCTCTGTTTCGCTCGCGTGAATTTGCCCATGTAAACCTTGAATGGCGGCGACGCCACTCCATTTCCTCACCGAAACACAGCCATAAAGCCTCTGTCATGCGTCTCCCGGTAATCCATGGTCTCATTCGCCGCAGGTTGCTCGTCAATTTCCGCGTGGACGCCGAGGTTATGCGTCGTTTTCTTCCCCCACCTTTCCGCCCCAAGCTACACCGCGGTTATGCGATTGCTGGCATCTGTCTCATCCGGCTGGAGCGGATTCGTCCTGCATGGCTTCCCGGTTGTTTCGGCATTTCCAGCGAGAACGCCGCCCACCGGATCGCCGTCCTCTGGGATGATCCCTCCGGCGAGTCACGCGAGGGCGTCTTCATTCCTCGACGCGACACCAGCTCCTGGCTCAACCATTTTGCAGGCGGTCGTTTCTTTCCCGGCGAGCATCACTTGGCAGAGTTCGATGTCGCTGATAACAGCTCACGCATCTCGATGTCCATTCACGCGCACGACGATCGTATGGTGATTCAGATCCTTGCGCGAGAGAGCGATTCGTTGCCGGAGTCGTCCTGCTTTGATTCGTTGGCTGAGTCATCGGCCTACTTCGAGCGCGGCAGCATCGGGTATTCCGTCACTCGCGATTGTTGCCGGCTTGATGGCATCCGGCTTCAGACCGACGGCTGGCGGGTGCGTCCGCTCGCTGTCGAGCACGTCGAGTCTTCGTTCTTTGCGGATGAGTCATTGTTTCCGGCGGGCAGTGTCAACTTCGATCATGCACTTGTGATGCGTGACCTCGACCACCAATGGCATGGGGAAGCGGACATGTTCACCGAACGAACGGCTAACCATGCGCCGCAGTGAACTTCTCCGCGCGACAAGCCGATCTTCGGCACACCGTTTACTCTTCTGCCGGACAACGTTGCGCGGCATCCGCTTCGATCCATCGCCAAAGGCTCGCCAGTCGTTCGCGGACCGAGACTTTCGTTTCCTCCAGCGGGGCGCCGGGTTGTCCCTTGCCGAAGAGGTAAAACTTGATCTTCGGCTCCGTCCCGGAAGGCCGCACGGCAAACGAACGGCCGTCCTCAAGATCAACAAACAGCATTTTCTCCTTCGGCAACAGGTCCCCTTCCTGATCGAAAATCGGCTGCGATGAAAAATCGCGCATCATCCGCACCGGCGTGCCGTCCACCACTTCCGGCGGGTTGTCGGTGTAGGAATTGGCCAGCGCCTGGATTCTCGCGGCACCGTCGGCACCTTCCATCACCAGCGACTTGCCGACCTCCAAATAGTAACCGAACTCGTTGTAAATCTCATCGAGCAGCTTCGGCACCGTGATCCCGCGCGACTTCGCATAGGCCGCCACTTCCGCGAACATCACGGCTGCGCCGTTGGCATCCTTGTCCCGGATCGCGTCGCTGCCGAGGTAGCCATAACTTTCCTCGCCGCCGAACACAAAAAACCGCGAATACTCCAAACGGAGCGTCCGGGTTTTCTCCTCCGGCAGCGAACGGTAATCGCCCTTCTTGTCGTCGGGAATCGCCTCCTCGTACTTCCGGAGTTTACCGGCGATGTATTTGAACCCGGTGAGCGTATCCACGATCCCCACGCCGAAACCATCGGCGATGGCACGCTGCAATTCGGTGGTCACATACGTTTTAATGATCACCGCGCGGCTACGGTTCGCCTGCGTGATGATTCCCATCCCGGTGAAGGTTTTCAGACGATACCACGCCATCAGGGAACCGATCTGATTGCCGGTAAGCAGCTGCATTTTCCCCGCTTCATCGCGCACTGCCACGCCCATGCGGTCCGCATCCGGATCCGTGCCGATCACGATTTCCGCGCCGGACGCCTCGGCCAATTCAATCGCCATCTTCAATGCCGGCGCATTCTCCGGGTTCGGGGAATCCACCGTCGGGAAACGTCCGTCCTGCACGTCTTGCTCCGGCACGGTCAATACGTCGAAACCAAAGCCGCGCAGCATCGGCACGTTGATGTGTCCGCCGGTGCCGTGAAGGTTGGTGAAAACAACTTTGGTCGCCGTGCCTTGTAGAAGCTTCGGCTGGAGCAACAGCGTCTTGAGCCGCGCGGAGTAGGTTTCGTCCATTTCCACGCCGAGCGACTTCACCGTGCCGCGTTCGTTTTCCGGCAATGTCTCGTACGCCTCGGAAACGATCGCATTCACCTCGTTGATGATCGCCGTGGCATGCGGATCCACGAGTTGGGCACCATCATTGAAATAAGCTTTGAAGCCGTTGTCGTGAGGCGGATTGTGGCTTGCGGTCACCACCACGCCGGCATCGGCACGCAGCTCGCGGATGGCAAAGGAAAGCTCCGGCGTCGAGCGCGGGCCCTCAAACAGATAGGCGTCACAACCGAGGTCCGCACAAATCCTGGCGCAATACTCCGCGAAATCCCGGGAGAAATGCCGCGTGTCATGGGCGAACACCAGCACCGGTTTGCGGTCGTTGCCGACAAATTGTTTCGCATAGGTGATCATGCCGCGCACGGCCCGGCCGGCGTTGTAGAAATTCATCGTTGCAGTTCCCACGCATGGATGTTCCGGCCGGTCATTGGGACCGCCCTTTCCCTGTTCGGCTTTCGTAATCTTGCGACCGATCGTCCGGCCACGCAGTCCACCGGTGCCAAATGCCAGCGTTTTGAAAAACCGGTCATTGAGTTCGTCCCACTCGTTTTCCGCAACCAGCTCATCGATCGCCGCGCGTGTCACCGGACTCGTCGAACCTTCCAGCAACAGCTCGATGTTGGCCTTCGCGGAGCCGAGGAGGTCGCCTTTGGCAACGGCATCGACGAGAACGGATTTCAAATCACTCATGTGGTGAAATGCTAGAAACCGCGTGAAAAAATGCAATCCCGCCGCGGAGTGTTCCGCACATTTCCGTTGTGTTGCTTCCGATGCTCGCTTCAATACGTGGACTCATTCGCCATGAAACACCTGCCCAACATCGCCGGAGCCCTGCTCGGCCTCATGTTCATTTTCTTCGCCGCCATCGTGCTTTCGGGAAAAGCCCCCGCACCGGAAATTCCGGCAAACACTCCGCCGTGGCATTTCTTCGCCGCCTTCGGGCCGACCGGTTACATGGTCTTCATCAAGGTTCTCGAACTCATCGGCGGCATTCTCACCGCCATTCCGAAAACCCGCAACTTCGGCCTGCTCATCCTCGGGCCGATCATCGTGAACATCCTCGCGTTTCACCAGTTCGTCGCCAAAGACGGGATTTTCCAGCCGCTGCTCATCGGCATTTCCGCGCTCGCGCTTTATCTGCTGTGGGCCGACCGCCGGAAATTCCTCAGCCTGCTGCACTGATACGAATTTTCCAATCAACACGGCGTCCGGCGAAGCGATTGAGGCAATCCCCCGTGCTGGCGAATCGAATCGCGCCATGGAGCGCCGGTCTCCAGACCGGCACCTCTTCACACCGCTGACTACGCGGGTTACAGAAATCTAATCTGTGGAATCAGCGAAATCAGCGGTTCTGATTTTCGCGGTTTCCGCCCCTCCACGGGCATTTCTATTCGAACTTCCAATATCTTCAAAACAACAACAGGCGCAGTCCCGCGAGTGTCGCAAACACGGCGATCATCCACTCGAACGCCGGCTGCGGGACTTTCTTCACCAACCACCGGCCCGCGAAAACGCCGAGCACCACCGCGGGCAGCAGCTTGAGGTTTTCGATCAAACTCGCCCGCGTGATGAGCGCGAGTTGTGCGTTGAGCGGCAGCTTGAGCAAATTGATCAGCAGAAAAAACCGCGCGGCCACGCCAACCAGTTCCATCTTCGGCATTCGCGTGGTGGCAAGGTAAAGCTGGATCACCGGTCCCGCCGCATTAGCGAGAAAAGTCGCGCCGCCACCCACAATTCCCGCGCTGTGGTGGAAGCCGGGTTTCTCCACCCACGCGGCCACCGTATCCGGGCGCAGCTTGCGGAAAAAATGCAGGACCACCATCAACAATACGCAGCAGCCGATCGCACGGCGCGCCGTTGAATCGTCCATCATTCCCATCAGCCACCAACCGAGCGCCATGCCGATGAGCGCTGGCCCGAGCAGTCGCCACACCGGTTGCCATGAGCCGTGTTTGCGGAATGCCGGCCACGCCAGCAAATCCGCGGCGATGAGCATCGGCAGCACCAATCCAACGGACCGGCGCGCCCCATGGAGTTCCGCGAAAATCGCCACCGCCACCAGCGAGACACCGCTGAAACCTGCCTTGGAAAGACCAATGCACAAGGCGGCGAACAACGCCAGCGGATGGATCTCCATCAATGCATGCCGCTGAGATAGCGTTCGGCCTCAAGCGCCGCGGCGCATCCTTGGCCCGCCGCGGTGATGGCCTGGCGATAGTAATGGTCCGCCACGTCACCGGCGGCGAACAAACCAGGAGTCCTCGTCGCCGTCCGGCCGGGATTTTGAAGAATGTAGCCGTTCTCATCCTTGTCCACGAGATCACCGAGAAACGCGCTGTTCGGCACGTGACCGATCGCAACAAACACACACGCGACTTCCAATTCGCGTTCCGTTCCGTCGATCAGGTTTTTGATTCTCACCGCGCGCATTTCGCCTTTTTCATCCGTGAGGTATTCGCTCACTCCGGAGTTCCATACCGGTTCGATTTTCGAATTTGCCAACGCGCGATCCGCCATGATCTTCGATGCGCGCAATTCATCGCGGCGATGGATGAGATACACCTTGCTGGCGAAGCGCGTCAAAAACTCCGCTTCCTCACATGCGCTGTCGCCGCCGCCAATCACGCACACCGGCACGTTACGGTAGAACGCGCCATCGCATGTCGCACATGACGTCAGCCCATGCCCAATGAGTTGTTTTTCGTTCGGCAAGCCAAGGTGCTTTGGCGCGGCACCGGTGGCCACGATCAGGGTTTTCGTTTCGAATTTCTGATCGCCAGCCTTCAGCAGGAATGTTCCGTCATCGCGTCGTTCCACCGAATCCACGCTCGCCCACTCGACCTTCGCACCGAATTTTTCCGCTTGTTGCTGCATGCGTCCCATCAATTCCGGCCCCATGATTCCATCCGGATGACCGGGAAAATTCTCGACCTCCGTAGTGGTCGTCAGTTGTCCGCCCGGTTGGCTACCGGAAAGCAGGATGGGATTGAGACTCGCGCGTGCCGTGTAAATCGCCGCGGTATATCCCGCGCAGCCAGTGCCGATGATGATGACTTCTTCCATAACAATTTTCCCTCGCGGGCGCGGGAGTATTCGCCCGCCTCCCCGCATCCGTCAACCCATGCCGCATGGGGAATATCCGCCCCGTTCTCACTTCCCGCTTCTCACCATCCATCTCCCGGCCTAGACCGCGGCATGCCTGCCATTGAGGATGCCATTGCCCGCCGCCACTCCATCATCGCGGCCGACACGGATTGCGTCCGCCTCATCGATGGCCCGGGCGACGGCTTTCCACCTGGCCTCGTTCTCGAAACCTTCGCGGAAAAACTTCTCGTCTCGACCACCGGTGCGCCGCCGCCCCCGGCACTCGTCCGCTGGGCCGCCGGAACCGGACAATCGTTTTATTGGAAACGTCTCGATCAACATCAGAAAAACTCGCCCGCCCACATTTCCGGCCCCGTGTGCGACGCGCCCTTCCTCGCCGCCGAAAACGGAATGAAACTCGAAATTTCCTTCCAGTCCGGCTACTCGCAAGGAGTATTCCTCGATCAGCGCGACAACCGCGCGGAAGTCCGCCGCCGCACGGCTCCCGGTCAATCGCTGCTCAATACGTTCTCCTACACCGGCGCGTTTTCCGTTGCCGCCGCCCTCGCTGGAGCCGAAACCACCACCCTTGATCTTTCCCAGCCATATCTCGATTGGGCAAAACGGAATTTCGTCCACAACTCGCTCGATCCCGCAGCGCATCACTTCTGCAAGGGCGACACCTTCCACTGGCTCCGCCGCTTCGGCAAACAAGGCCGGAAATTCGATGGCATCATCCTCGATCCCCCCACGTTTTCCCGCGATGAAAAAGGTCACATCTTCCGCGTGGAAAAACACTTCGGCCACCTCGCCGCACTCGCCGCCCGCGCTTTGAAACCCGGCGGCTTCCTCCTCTGCTGTACGAATTTCCGCGGCATGTCCCCACGCGATTTCGAACGCCAGCTCCTCGATTCCGCCCCCGCCCGCCTGCGCGCCACCCATGCTCCCATGCCCGCCGACTTCACCGACCTTCCCTACCTGAAATCCATCTGGCTTCAATGGTCCGCCCGTTGATCCAATCTCCGCGCACCTTTCGCGCATAAGGAAGTAAAAGTACCCCGTCTAGGACTCGAACCTAGGACCAAAAGATTAAGAGTCTTCTGCTCTACCAACTGAGCTAACGAGGCGTTGCGCGGTGCGAACGGAGGAAACCACCGAACCATTGCGGATTCAACCGGAAATTTCCAATGGTTTTTCCGGACTGCGATTCACACTTTCCAGCCGCGGATCGCGGGTGTTGTCTGGCGGTGCAGATGAAGATTGGCATCGCACAGATCAATCCGGTGGTCGGAGACTTTCCGGGAAATGTGAAACGCATTCTCGCGGGTTACCGCGCGTGCCTGGATGCAGGTGCGGAGTTGGTGATCACTCCGGAGATGTCGCTGGCAGGGTATCCGCCGCGCGATTTGGTTTTCAAATCGCAGTTTGTCCCGAAGTGCTTGCAGGCTCTGGATTATCTAGCGGGCGAAGTGCGCGAAGTTCCCTTGCTGGTTGGATACATTGATCACAATACATCGGGAAAATCCGGCAAACCGTTTCGCAACGCGGCCGCTTGGCTGGAGAACGGCGAAGTGCGGCACCGTGTTTGGAAAACCCTGTTACCGACCTACGATGTGTTCGACGAGCGGCGTTACTTCGAGCCCGCGGAGCAAAACAATCCGATCATCTGGCGCGGAAAACGCATCGGCCTAACAATTTGCGAAGATATCTGGACCGGGGATTTTCTCCACATGCCGCTGTATGATCGCAATCCGGCGCAAAACCTCGCGGCACAGGGCATTGATGTTCTTCTCAACCTCAGTGCTTCGCCGTTCCATCTCGGAAAACCTGCGATGCGTCGCGAACTGATCGGCGCCGTCGCCCGCAAGCACCGCGTGCCGCTGGTGTATTGCAACACCGTCGGCGGCAACGATCAACTGCTGTTCGACGGGCATTCCGTGGTCGCCGGAGCGGATGGATCGATTCTCGCGCAACTCGCTGGTTTTGCAGAAGAGGCGGCGGTCGTCGATCTCACTCGTCCTGCCGCGACTTTGGGTTTTTCCGAAGAAAATCCGGTTCACGATCTTTATCACGCCTTGGTTCTCGGCGTCCGGGATTATGCAACCAAGTGCGGTTTTTCTTCGGTCTGCCTGGGTCTGAGCGGCGGGATTGATTCCGCGCTCACCGCGGTCATCGCCGCGGATGCACTCGGCCCGGAGAACGTGCGCGGTCTCACCATGCCCAGCCCGTTTTCGTCCGGCGGCAGCGTGGCGGACTCCTTTGCGCTCGCAAAAAAACTGGGAATCCGCTGCGACGAAGTGCCGATCCGCGATGCATTCACCAGCATCAAGACGGCACTTGCGCCGATTTTCGACGGGAAACCGGAGGACGTCACCGAAGAGAACATCCAAGCCCGGATTCGCGGCCTCCTGCTGATGGCCCTCTCAAACAAGGAGGGCCACTTGCTCCTGACCACGGGAAACAAGAGCGAACTTGCGGTGGGCTACTGCACCATTTACGGCGACATGTGTGGCGGTCTCGCCGTGATTTCCGATCTTCCAAAGGGCCGGGTTTACGAAATTTCGCGCTGGATCAATCGCGACCGCGAAATCATTCCGTGGTCCACGATCGACAAGCCGCCGTCCGCCGAACTGCGACCGGATCAAAAGGATCAGGACACCCTTCCGCCCTATGAAATTCTCGATGCAATTCTCCAGCTTTACGTGGAGGAACAACTTTCCACGGAAGAAATCATCGCCCGCGGATTTGAGGAAACCACCGTCCGCTGGATTCAACGGCGGGTCGATCTGAACGAGTGGAAACGCCAGCAGTCGGCGCCGGGAATCCGTGTCACGACGCGGGCATTCGGAGTTGGCCGGCGCATGCCAATCGTGCAACGCTTCGTCGGTTGAGCCGTTTTATTCTCCCATGATTTTGCGTACGTCATGACTCATTCCACGGACCAAAACCCCACCGAGCCAATTCCGGCGGTGGCTGCGAAACGAAATGGCCGGATGGCTTCCTATCTCACCTGGTTTGTCGTCATTTTCGCCATCGCGGCCGGTGGCGGGTATCTACTCCTGAAACTTCGCGCGGACCAACGCGGCCGCGAACATGAACAAATCACCCGGCTCAACAAAATCGGCGCGGTTTTCATCCAGAACCGCCGCTGGCACGAAGCGGGCGAAGTCTATTCCGAAATCGCGAAAATCGATCCGCGCTCGCAGGTCGCGCTGGCCGGACGGCGGAAAATCGAAACCGCGATCGAAGAAGAGCAAAACCAATTCATTGGCTACTGGACCGGGCAAGCCATCGCGGAACTTGAAGCCGGCCGATTGAAAGAAGCCGCCGCAGCGATCGCAAAACTCACCGGCGATCCGCGTTACGCTTCGCAGCCGGAAGCCGTCGCGATTGCCGGGAAAATCGCGCAGGCACGTTCGCACGAAACTCGAAACGAAACGCTGTCGCAAGCCCGCACCGCCTTCGAACAACGGCAATGGAAACAAGCGCACGACAAAGTTCAAGAACTCCTCCGCGATGTTCCATCCGATCCGGAAGCAACTTCACTGCTCGGCGAAATTGAGGCTACCTTGGCCAAAACCAAGGCGGACCGCTCGCGCTCCGCGCAACTGCTCGCCGACGCCCGTACGCGTGATCACGGCGTGTTCGACGAGCAAGCAGCCGATTGGTTGCGCGAGGCGATTGCGCTTGATCCCGATAACTCCGCGGCGCGCGAGTTGTTGGAAAAATTCTCGTCATATACGCGTACCATCCGTGTTCCCGGCGATTTTGCCACGCCGACGGAAGCGCTTGCCCGCGCTCACGGCCGCGACCGCATCGTCCTCGGCGAATTGAATTGGACCGGCACGCTGGTGGTGAATTCACCGCTCGTCATCGAAGGTGCGGGGCCCGCGAAAACGACAATCACCTGCGAGCCGAATTCTGGCGCGGCGATCTCGTTTGGCCCGCAAGCCAAAGGCGCACGCGTCAGCGGGATAAGTTTCACGCATGCGGCGATGGTCAGTGAACCGGGCGAACGTTTTCCGGCCGCCTTGGTGCGGGGCGGCGAGGTGGTGTTTACCGATTGTGTTTTCCGCGATTCGGCTGGCCATGGGCTGGCGGTGGTCGAGGGCGGCACCGCGGTCGCTGGCAACTGCCGTTTTCAGGGCAATGCATGGAACGGTGCGACTGCCATTGGCACGGGCGCACGGCTCGAAGTGCGCGATTCGGATTCCAACGGGAACTTCTCCAACGGATTTGAAATTTGGGCGGGTGCGAGCGGCCTATTCACGAACAACCGCTGCGAGCGCAACAGCCGCAATGGCATTCACACCGCCGCCGACAGCGCGGAAGTGGTCATCACCGGCAACCACCTTTCCGGCAACCGCGAGTTCGGCATTGTCTTAAGCGGTGGAACGAAAGGCGCGGTGGCGAAAAATCAGGCGACCGGAAATTTACTCGGCGGCATCGTTATTCGCGCCACCGCAGCCGCAATCAGTGTCACGGAAAATGTATCATCCAAAAATCTCGGGCCCGGTTTGATTCTGGAAAAAGGCCTGGCCGCGGATGCCTATTCGCTCAACACCACCGACAAAAATGTGCCGCGCGACATCCTTGCCAACGCGCCGTTGGGCGAGTGATACCGCTGATTTCACCGACCTACAGATTTCCATCATGAGCTTTTCATCCTCTTCCCATCTGCGTTGATCCGAAAAACCGTTGGGTGAAGAAGCTTTGCGTTTTCTCCCCGACCTCCGACCACTGCGTTTCAAAGTTTCATAGGAAGTCCGAACGACATTCAAACTCATATCACGCCGCTGCTTCCTGCAGCAGCCGGAGCCGTTCCAGGGCAGCGCCGGAAGAAATCGACTCGCGGGCGGTTTCGATGCCGTAGCCAATGTCATCCGCGAGGCCGGCGCAAGCCAGTGCGGCGGCGGCGTTGAGCAGCACGATGTCGCGTTTCGGACCGGTGTCTTTGCCTGCGAGGATCGCTTCAAGAATCGCCGCGTTGGTTTTCGCATCGCCACCTTTCAGATCATCAAGCTCCGCACGGCCCATCCCAAAATCCTCCGGCACAATTTCCTCATCCTCCAAGTCCTGGTAAGCGCCCGCTTTGCAAATCCGCGTCGGCCCCAGCAGACTCACTTCGTCCATTGCCCGGCCGTCACCAGTGGTGCCGTGGACCACCCATGCGCTTTCGCGGCCAAGGCGTTGCAGGATTTCCGCAAACGCGGGACAAATTTCACGCGAGTGAACACCCATGAGCTGGCACTGCGGTTGCGCCGGATTGAGCAACGGCCCGATCAGGTTGAAAATCGTCTTCACCCCGCGGGCGGCGAGGTTTTTCCGCGCGTTCGCCACCGCCTTGAACGCGGGATGGTAGGCCGGAGCGAACATGAAGCCGACGCCCGCGGATTCCACGCAACGGCGGAACCCCTCGGCATCGAGATCGATCTTCACCCCGAGCGCTTCCAGAACATCCGCACCACCGCTTTTCGAAGTGATGCCCCGGTTGCCATGTTTCAAAACGATCCCCCCCGCCCCGGCGACGACGAACATCGCCGTCGTCGAAACATTGAACATGTCAAGCTGGTCACCGCCGGTGCCGCAAACATCGATCGTCGGCGCATCCAGCTCCAGCAATCCGACATGCGGGTCCACCGCGTGCTCGAGAAATACCTCCACAAATCCGGCGATTTCCACCGGCTTTGCGCCCTTCCGCGCAAGGGCTTCGAGAAGATGCTCTTTTTTCGCATCCGTCGCCCGGGCATCCAGCAGCAAGTCCGCGGCCACCCGCACCTCCCGATCGGACAAATCCTTTCCTTCCTCCAAATGGTGAATCAACGCATCCATGGCAAACCCATCCTACCAGCCCGGCAAAGTTTTCCAAGAGAAAGCGAGTCCGTGGTATTTCTTTGCGATTGCCAACCCACATCCCGTCTGCTCCTTTTCGGCCATGGCTAATGCGACCAACGTTCTTTCCAGCGGCATCGAGATCATCGGTTCCATCCGCTTTTCCAACGACATGATCATCGACGGCAAAATCGAGGGTGAAATCACCTCGGACAAAGGCCGCGTCACCATCGGCGAAAACGCCAGTGTCAAAGGCGACGTCACCGCCGGCGAAGTGAAGGTTTATGGGAAAATCGAAGGAAAAATCACTTCCCAGCGCTGCGAGCTGAAAGACAAATCCCGCATCAACGGCGACATCAAATCCAAGGTGTTCTCGATGGAGGAAGGTGCGCAACTTTCCGGGCGCACCGAGATCGGCGGCTGAAAGACACCGTTCCGATTCCAACCCGCGGCCGGATCTTTTCCGCCCGCGGTTTTTTTGTTCCGGATCCATCCCGAAACGCGAAACGGGCGCCGGATGGCGCCCGTTCGTCAAACAATATCAAACGGGTTCCCGCTCACTCGCCCGGCGGCATTTGCCCGGGAAATGGCATCCCACCCTGGCTTTTGGGCGCGTCTTCGATTTTGACGAGCTCAAGTTCGAAAATCAACGTGCTGTTCGGCGCGAGTTCGGCACTGCGGCGCTCTTCCCCGTATCCGAGTTTCGACGGAATGAAGAGCTTCCATTTCGCACCGATGGGCATCGTCGTCAGAGCCTCTTTGAATCCGTCAACCACCATCAGCGAAAGGGGCACGGGCTGGCCTTCCGGCGAGGCGTCGAACACCGTCCCATCCACCAACGTGCCCTTGTAGTTCACGACGAACTGCTTCTCCGCAGCCTTGTCGTCTTTCGGAGCCACGTATTTCTCGGCACCGCCCTTGTTGATCACTTCGTATTGCAATCCGCTCTTGGTGGTAATCACACCCTCCCGTTTGCCGTTGGTTTCGAGAAACTTGTTTCCTTCCTCGAGATTTTTCGCGGCAATTGCGGTTTCGCGCTGCTGCAGCATCTGGCCAAGTTGTTCCATGGCCGCCTGCAATTTTTCATCGTCCACCTCAGGCTTTCCGCCCTTGGCTCCAGCGAGAAACCCTTTCAGGAAGGATGCGGAATCGACATCCGCGAGGGTGATGCCGAAACGACCGAACTGCTGGTTGAACTCGCCGCCGGTCCGCAAACCAAGCGCGAAAGATGATTCCGTTTTCAATTGCTCCGGAGTCAGCTTGGGAGCTGCTGCCTTCTCTGCCTTTTCAGGCGCGGCGGCGGTGGATTTTTCGGCAGCGGCCGGAGCAGGAGCGGTCGGTGGCTGGGCGAGCAAGGATCCGGCGAGGCCCAATGCGAAAGTGCCGGTGATGATACTACGAGTCATATGGTTGGTATGGTTTGGGAATCGCGCAAGCTAGGAGCCAAGCCGGCGGCTGTCGAGAACTGCTTTTGACGCCTTCTTCAGGCCTTCGGTGTGAGCTCGTCACTCGACAAATCAAACTTATGGATTTTTTTCCCTGCCTTGTTGATCCAGGTCGCGCGCAATGCCCGTTCCGTCGCCTCGAGAGTCATGAATGCGTGCGGCTCCGGCTTGCTCCAGACCCGCGCCGGATGTGGGATATCAAGCGATGGAATCACTGAATGGTGCAGCGGCGAAACGACGCATTCGTGCAGCGGATAACCGAGACGTTCCTTGCCGTAGTCGTGATGGCGACTCACATGGATATCACCGGAAACCAGAACCACCCCGGGAATCTTCTGGTCTTTGATGTAGGAATAAATCGCTTCGCGCTCGGAGAAATAGGTTTCCCAGTGGTCTTTTTCCTTATTGCCCTTCGGATACCATGTCATGCCCGTGCAGAGGATTTTGAACGGCGCGGTGGAAGCCTTGAGCGTGCGTTTCAACCACTCCCACTGCGCTGTGCCTAGACATGTTTTCTGAGCCGGGTCAGCCCATGATGGTCCGGTTTGGGAAAACCAGCGGTCATCGATGAGCCAGACTTCCACCGGGCCGCGGCGAAACGTGGTATAAATTCCGGCGTCATTCTCGCCGTAATTGGCGAGGGCGTTGTATTCCATGAACGCCTTGCGGATGTTCTCCTTCTTCGGCATCCGCCCGTCGGAATCGTTTTTGCCAAAATCGTGATCGTCCCAAGTATTCCAGAACGGAATGCGCCGCGCCATGTCTTTCAATGTCGGCAGAGTGCCCCAGAAAATCCGCCGGGCATGGCGATTCCGGGTAAGGTCGTTCGAATCAATGTAAGGCGTGTCGCCCAACAGACAAAACCCATCCGGGCGCTCGTCTTCCACCGTCTTCCACAATTCGTCATAGGATGTGCTCGAAACACAGGACCCCATGGCAAGAACGACGCGTTTCTGGCGATTCGGCGCATCCGGCGTGGTGACGAAAAACTTCGCGTCCGCAAACACCATTTTTTCATCTTCGCCGAAAAACGCGCCGGCGTATTTCGTCCCCGGCTGGAGATTTTCGACGCGGAAATGGATGCACAAATCGTTCGCTTCCGTCGCCTCCGATTCGATTTTCGCCGCATCCTGACCGTTGGTTTTTTTCACGATCAGCGTGACTTTCCCCGGCTTCTCCGGCCGGATGAAGACGCACACCATCTTCTCATCCACATGGCCAAGAATGGGCCCGACCGTCGTTGGCAACGGCGCTTTTGGATCGTTGACCGGGGCTCCTTCGGAGTTCCCGGCGAGCGTCGTCACCGCCAGCAAACCAATACCGCCTTTCAGAAAACCTCGTCTGCCAGGGAGGCGTGAATCGTTGAAATCATCGTGCGGTGGGTTTGTTGAATCGGCCATGACTGCCTGCAAACGTGATTTCTCAAAAGAAACTTTCAAGGCTTATTCAACAACATTCCGCATTGACTGGCTGATTGTTCTCTTCGCAGCACCCACACATCGGATTCAAGGGTAAGGCATTATCAACCTCCGGAGCCGCCAGCCCGCGATCTGGTTCGAGAATCTCCAGCCCGAGTTTTTTCAACAACGCGAGATCCTTTTCCATTTCCGGATTGTTGGCGGTGAGCAGTTTCTCGCCGTAGAAAATCGAGTTTGCCCCGGCGTAGAAACAAAGCGCTTGGATCTCATCCGACATCCGCGTCCGCCCGGCGGAAAGCCGCACTTTCGCACCAGGCACGGCGATGCGTGCGCATGCGATCATGCGCACGACGTCCAGCGGATCGACCTGCGCATTGTGCGCCATCGGCGTGCCGGGCATCGGCATCAGCGAGTTGATCGGCACGCTTTCCGGCTGCGGATTGAAACTCGAAATTACCTCCAAAAGGCGCAGGCGGTCGGTGATCGTTTCACTCAATCCGAGGATGCCGCCGCAGCAAACCGACATGCCCGCATCCTGCACGTTGCGGATCGTCCGCAAGCGATCCTCATAAGTGTGCGAGCTGACGATGTTTGGATAGTGCTCCGGCGAGGTATCGAGATTGTGATTGTAAGCCGTGACGCCGGCTTCGCGGAGTTGCACGGCTTCTTCCGGCCCGAGTTCGCCGAGAGTCACGCAGACTTCCATCCCGAGAGTCGAAACGTTGCGGACGATATCGAGCACCTGGTCGAATTTTTTCGTACCGCCGCGCACGCCCTTCCACGCCGCACCCATGCAAAAACGCGTCGATCCGGAGGCCCGCGCCGCACGCGCGTGCTGCATCACCTCCCCGGTATCGAGCAACGCCTCGCGCTCGACGTTCGACGGGTAACGCGCCGACTGCGCACAATATGCGCAATCTTCCGAGCAACCACCCGTCTTGATGGAAAGCAACGTGCAGAGCTGGATTTTCCCGTCCGGCCAATATTCACGGTGCACCTGATGCGCTTTCCCGATGAGGTCGAAAAACGGTAATGAGTGGAGTTCCTGAAGTTCGGCAAGAGTCATGGCGGCTGTGCGGCGGGCGGTATTCCGCGGTGGCCTTGTTTGAACACTCCCGGCCTTAACCTGACAAGGGCAAACGCGGACGCCGCGTTCTCAGCGGCTCAACGGGAAATCCAGTTGATGGATTTAGCCGATTAAGGGGGGAAAGTGCCATTCCATAAAAACGGCGTGGTCGTTTCTCAAGCAGTTTGAAGCGCCTGACGGACAGCCTGAGGATTCGAGGCCGCGAGTTTCAGCAAGGTTCGGGCGGCACCACTCGGGCGAGCCGCGTGTTGCTCCCATTTGTGCAAGGTCCGGACGCTCACGTCCAAGAAACGGGCGAAATCTGCTTGGGAAAGTCCCATTGCTTTCCGGGTCATTGCCGGATCTGGATCAGACGATAGTTGGCAGGCGGGTGGAAGGGCCTTTCCCTCCGCCCGGAGGTAATCGACCAAATCTTCGGCGATGCCCTTGAGTTGCGACAAAACATCTTCGGGCGTGTCAGCATGGCAGCAATCACCCGCCAATCCCGGAATCGATCCAATGTAAGCATCATCTTCATCACTCCAGCGAACGTGGAGCGGATAGCGGGCTGCGGGATGGGTCGGAGCGCTCATGACTTTGATTCGTTGATTTTCTCTGCGACGTGCTTTTCGAGATACGGTTTGGCGTCGTCTCCTTCGTGACCAGAAATGATGGCGGGGACGGTGATATTCGGGTGCGAGAACTTGCGATGGCTGCCTTTCCCTCCTGGAACCAAGCTGAAGCCTGCTTTCCGGAGGTCTTTGAGTAAGTCTCGTATTTTTCTCGGCACGGTGAATTTATACTCTTTTTGGGTAGTCGCAAGGGTCGAATTCCCAAGTTTATGAAAACAATTTCCGATCCAGCGTCCGGTATTGGATGGCCTCCAGCACATCATTGGCGCGGATTTTTTCCGCCCCCGCCAAATCCGCCAAGGTGCGTGCCACTTTCAAAATCCGGTCATGCGCCCGCGCGGAAAAATTCATCTCCGCCATCGCGTGCTCCAGATATCCGCCGCTTTCGGCATCCAGTGCGCAATGTTGCTTCACCTGCCGCGGTGTCATCGCTGCGTTGCATGCCCCCGGTTTTTTGAATCGACCGCGTTGCACCTCCCGCGCCTGCGACACCCGCGCACGGATTTCCGCGGACGATTCTCCCGCCGGTGTCGCCCCCGAAAGCTCGCGATAGTCCACCAGCGGCACCTCCACGTGCAGGTCGATCCGATCGAGCAATGGCCCGGAAATTTTGCGCCGGTAGTTTTCGATCAGTCGCGGCGAACAACGGCATTCGCGTTTCGGATCGCCATAATACCCGCACGGACATGGATTCATCGCCGCCACCAACATAAACTGCGCCGGAAATGTGAACGATCCCGCCGCCCGGGAAACCGTGACTTCACCATCCTCCAGCGGCTGGCGCAGGACTTCCAGCGTCGTCCGGCGGAACTCGGGAAGTTCGTCCAGAAACAACACGCCATAATGCGCCAGCGAGACCTCGCCCGGACCGGGATTCGATCCGCCACCGAGCAAACCAGCGTCCGAAATCGTGTGATGCGGCGGACGGAAGGGACGCGTTGTTAGAAACGACGTCCGCGTATCCAGCATCCCGGCAATCGAATGGACCTGCGTGGTTTCGATCGCCTCGCCCTCGGTCATATCGGGAAGAATCGTTGGAATCCTTTTCGCCAGCATCGACTTGCCGGTTCCCGGCGGCCCGACCATGAGAATGTTGTGATTTCCAGCCGCGGCCACTTCCAAGGCGCGTTTCACCGAGTGTTGGCCGCGGACTTCATCAAAATCCGCCTCGTAGTTCCGCCGCGCTTCGAAGAACGCCCGGCGATCGAACTGGAATGGCAGGATCTGCAAATTGCCATTCAGATAATCCCACGCGTCGCACAAGGTTTTCACCGGAATCACCGCCACACCATCGATGACGGCGGCCTCCGCAGCGTTCGCTTCCGGAACAATCACGCGGTTCCGCCCGCGGCGCTTCGCCTCCAGCGTGATCGAAAGGACGCCTTTCACCGGCCGCACCGCGCCGTCCAGACCGAGTTCGCCAACGATGCAGCAATCATCCGCGGTGAACGGCTTGCTCCCGCTCGCCGCCACCATCGCCAGCGCGATCGGCAGATCAAACGACGGTCCTTCTTTTTTCAAATCCGCCGGGGCCAGATTCACCGTTTTGATGCCGTCCGCCAAACTCAGCGCCGACGCGCCAATCGCCGAGATCACCCGTTGCGACGATTCGCGCACCGCGGCATCCGGCAAGCCGACGATAATCACCATCGGCTTCTCCGCTCCGTGCGCGTTCACCTCGACTTCCACTTCAATGGCGTCCACACCTCGCAACGCGGCGGAAAACAAACGGGCAATCATTCTTACTGTGCATTCCATCCACGATCCGCATCTTCCGCAAAACAAAAAGCACTGACGACAGCTTGACGCCCATCCGCAGCGGGATAAAAGTTCGAATTCATTTTGAGAGCTTATCGCCGTCGGATGGCGCGGCTTGTTCGCCGCTCCCAAGATCCTGTAGAAGCGGGGGCATTCGCACTGCACGCCAGTAGAGGTAACCACCGGCAACGAAGAATGGCAGTACTGACCAGAACCAGGATGAATGCAGGCGATCAGTGCCTTCGTGCGTTACAATCGATACAGTCCCCTCGTAGAGTAACTGACCTGCATTGACCACCCCGAGTGTGCAAGTCATGAATCCGGAACTCATCAAAACAGACCTTGTTGGAGTCCCCAGCCACGGCAGGAGGAATAACAGCGGATTCAGGCAAAGCATCAGTCCGACCCATCCGAATCGCGGCATCGTTACGGCAGCAACCGACGGGACGGCCTGCGCCAAGAACTGGACAACTACGGCGAGCATCAGAATTGCAGCAATCAATCCAGGCCCAGCACGTTGCCGAGCACAATTTACAACGCCCAATTGAGGAGTCATTTTGCGGGTGTTTCGAAGGTTTTCATGAGCTTACTCAATGATGCATTGAGTTCGGCGAACGTAGAACGCATCCGCGGCGGGATGGAAGCTCGAAATCAATTTGACGGCTTATCGTCATCGCCTCGACCGGCTTGTTCGGCTTCTTCATTGTAGCTCGCGAGCAACATCTCGAATCGATCCGAGAAATTCGGGGCACCGGGATACAAAGTGGAATCAAAGCATCTCAGGTGAAGCCTCATTAGATCAATTCGCCCATCGTTCCACGTCTTGAGTTGGAAAGGTATGTCGTGGATAGCTTCCATGAGATCGTTGATCATTCTCACGCTCGCATCCGGCGCGAGTGTTGCATTGCGGACAAACACACAGGCATGCCCAAGCACATCAGCGCGGCCCGCATTACGGGTTCTGGAGCAAGTGCGGGTTTGATCATCGATCTAAGTTTTTCAGATGAACCAGAAGACATCAACGGAATTTCCCGCGCGTCTTCTGGAGCGGCATCTCGATCCATTTCCACGACCATCGCGTCAGCAACCATGTAATCAGCGCATAACCCGCCAGCCGCAGCGGAATCGCGCCATCGTCCGCGAACGGGCCGAACCACAGGAAGAAAAAAACCTTTCCCGCCACCAGCGGCGCGATGTTGTGATAGAGATAAACGCCGTAGGATTTTTCACCGACCTGTTGCAGCCATCGCGTTTCAAAAAATCGCCCGAGCCATCCGGGAAATCCACGGATCGCCCAAGCGATCAACCCGCAGAGAGCGATGGAAAGAAACGTTTGTTGTAAAAAGCGCACGCCCTGAATGAACGTCATGAACACCAGAAGATACAGCAACAGCCCGGCGAGCGGCACGACTTTAAGCAACCGGCTATCGAGCGACATCCCGCGGTGCCGCAGCCACGCAAACAACGCCCCAATGCCGAAGTAGTCGAGACTCGCCCACGTCAGGGTTTGCGGCCACGGGCAATCGAGCCATCGCCCGATGTCATCGTGAAAAAACCGCGAGAGCGGGCCAACTGCCGTGATTGCCAGGATCACCCACAACAGCGCACTTCGCGGTGTCCACCAGATCACGAATGGCCAGACGAGATAAAACTGCTGCTGCATCGCCAGCGACCAAAAATGATTCGTGCCGTGCGGCCAGAATCCAAGAAACGAAATGTGGATGTTGGAAACATGGAAAAGATATGCCAACGGCGCGCGCCATACATCCGGTGCCATCACCAATGCCGCCACCAGCAGCGCGACGTAATACGGTGCGAGAATCCGCAGGCCGCGGCGGATTTGAACTACTTTCATCGTCCGCCATTTCCACCTGGTTCCCGATTCCTCTCCCCTGTCCCGCTCGCGCAGCAGCGAGCCGGTGATGAGAAACCCGGTCATCACCAGGAAGAAAAACAGGAAGACCTCGAACGGAAAAATCCGCGGCCAGGTTTCCGGACACCAGTGGTCCCAGCAAATCGCCAGCATCGCCACCGCGCGCAAACCATCGAGATGTTTGGCGCGGTGGTTCACCAAACGCCCCCCGCGCGAATCTGACGCTTCACCGCCTCCGCAATCCAGCGTTTGGTTTCATGGGGAAAACCGCCGCCGAATTTCAGCGCCTTGCCGTCATCTTCGATGACGATTTGCTCCACAGGTTGATTGTCCTGCCGCCACTTCGCCATGCGAATGCTCACCCGCGCATCCTTGCCGCAGGAAATTCTGCGCGTCCACCCGAGTGGGCCAACGCCGGCTTTGACTCGCAATTGCCCTTCGTTCCAGTCGATGATCGAGCGGCCAAACAGCATGAAAACAATCAACGATAGCAGGAAAATCGTACCGCACAAAAACGGCAGCCCGAACAAACTCAACCCCGGGTTGAATTTCCCCGCCTCGATCTGCGAGCCATAAATCCCGGTCATCGAAAATCCGGACCATGCCGCGGTAAACGGAATCAGAAAAAACACGCTCGGCGAGATGCGCTTGTAACGGATTTCCCGGCCGCGCATCGAGTTGACGATTCGCACGCCTTTGGGTGGCAGCAACTCATCGAAGTCCTCCAGCAATGGCAGGGTCGCGATCTGCGAATACGGCATTGATCTTCCGCATGCGCGGCACAACGCGATATCGGTGCCAACGTTCACGTCAGCCAAAGCAATTGCCGCATGGCAAAACGTGCATTCCGGAAGTTCCGCGCAATTCATGACGCCGCCGGATTATCGCAGAGCCGCGCATTCGAAAAGCGCGTTTCCACGTCGATCTGGAACATTTCACCAAGCAACGAAAGATTCATGTGCGATCCTGCGTGTTCTACGATCGTGAAGTTTCGTCTCCTCGTCGGTCTTCCCCTGCTCCTCCTCACTGGCGCGGGCGCGGACGAATTTTCGCGCTCGGTGCAGCCGCTTTTGCAAAAGCATTGCTACGCGTGCCACGGTGAGAAAAAACAAAAGGGCGGCATTGAGCTTCATCAGATTACCGACCTTCCCGCCGCTTTCCGCCACCACGATTTCCTCGACCGCGTCGCGGAGCAAATCGAGTCAGGCGACATGCCGCCCGAGGATGACGTGATGGAGGTTCCAACCGCTGAAGAACGACAAACCATGGTCCGCGGCATCCGCGCCGCACTCGCCAAACTCAAGGATGGAGACTTTCCGCCCAATCCCGGCCGCACCACCATCCGCCGTCTCAACCGTCACGAATACAACCAGACCGTGCGCGATCTTTTCGGCGTGAATTTTTCCGCCGGGATCGATTTCCCCGCCGATGGCGCGGGTGGCGAAGGCTTCAACAACGTCGGCGATGCGTTGTTCATCCCGCCGGTCCTGATGGAAAAATACCTCGCCGCATCCCAGCGGGTGATCGACGCGCTTTACGAAAGTCCCGCCCTGCTCGACCGCATCCTCATTTCCAAGCCATCGGAGAAAACTCCGCCCGAAACCGCGGCCCGCATCTCGCTCACGCGGATCACCTCGCTCGCTTTTCGCCGCCGTGTTGCTCCTGATGAAATCGCGTCGTTGCTGAAACATTTTAGCGATCGCCTTGCATCGGGTCAGACGTTCGAGCAAGCGATGCGCGTGCCGCTCCAGGCATTGCTCATTCATCCCGCCTTCCTTTTCCGCATCGAACACGACGAGCCGGGCAAATCCGAGTGGCGCTTGGATTCCTTCGAATTCGCGACGCGGCTTTCGTATTTTCTTTGGGCCTCCATGCCCGACCTCCGGCTGTTCCAACTCGCGGACCAAGGGAAACTCGACGATCCCGCCATCTTGCGGGCCGAAATCGAACGCATGCTGGATGATCCCCGCGCTGAATCGTTCTCCCGCTATTTTGCCGGGCAATGGCTCGGATTTGATGACATCCGCGAGGTCGCCGACCCGGATACAAAACGTTTCCCTGCATTCACTCCCGCGCTGCGCTACGCAATGTACCGGGAATCGGTCGAGTTTTTCAATCATCTCATCCGGGCGAACCGGCCGGTGAGCGACCTCATCCATTCGGATTACACCTTCGTGAACGATGTACTTGCCGCGCATTATTCCATCCCGGGCGTCACCGGAAATAAGATGCGCAAGATTCCCCTGACCGACCCGAACCGCGGCGGCATTATCGGCCACGCGTCCGTGCTCACCGTCACCTCCGTGCCGCTGCGCACCAGCCCGGTCAAACGCGGCAAGTGGATTCTCGACAACATTCTCGGCACCCCGCCACCACCGCCACCACCGGACGCAGGAGTTCTTCCCGCCGACGACAAACGCGCCGACGGACTCACCTTCCGCCAGCAGCTGGAACTCCACCGCAAACGCCCGAGCTGTGCGGGCTGCCATCAAAACATCGATCCACTCGGTTTCGGCCTGGAAAACTACAACGCGATCGGCGCTTGGCGCACCACCGAAGCGAATGGAAAACCGGTCGATTCCCTCGCGATACTTCCGGGTGACATCGCCTTTTCCTCCCCGGCGGAACTCAAGCGACTGCTCGCCTCGTCCGACGAAAAATTCCTCCGGAACTTCTGTCGCAAACTCCTTGCCTATTCGATCGGCCGACCGCTGGAATATTATGACGAGCCCGTCATTTCCCAGCTCGTTGCCTCGTTGCGCGAAAACAAGCTCCTCATCCGTCCCGCCATTCATTCGGTCATCGCCTCGAAACCCTTCCGCTACCGCTCCGCCCAACGTTAACACCGCACCATCATGGCCAACATCCAAACCAACCGCTGGCAACTGGAACGCCGTTCGTTCCTCAAAGGCATCGGCGCGACTCTCGCGCTGCCCGCCTTCGAAGCCATGCGCCCGCTCATGGCCGCAACCACCACGGGCGCACCTGTTCGCATCGCCCTGCTCTACATGCCCAACGGTGTCCGCGCGGATCGTTGGACTCCCGACGGCAATGGCTCGAATTTCAAGCTCTCGTCCATTCTTTCGCCGCTCGAAGAGCACCGGAAGAACCTCCTCGTCCTCACCGGACTTCAGAACAAAGCCTCCTTCACCGGCGATGGCCACTACGTGAAAACCGCCGGCTGGCTCACCGGCACCACCATTTCAAAAACCACCGGCAGCGACATCAACGCCGGCGGCGTTTCCATGGACCAGATCGCCGCCGCCGCCATCGGCCGCGATTGCAAACTTTCCTCGCTCGAACTCGGCACCGAACCGGTCGCCACCGGCATCGATACCAACGTCAACTACACCCGGCTGTACGCCTCCCACATCTCGTGGAAAACCCCGACGGTTCCCCTGCCCTGCGAAATCAACCCACGGGTTGCCTTTGACCGCCTCTTCCGCAGCCGCTCGAAAACCGGTGAAAAATCCGCCGCAGATCAGAAATCCGTTCTCGATCTCGTCGGCGAGGACGCCAAACGCCTGCAAGCCAAACTCGGCTCTTCCGACCGCCAGAAACTCGACCAATATCTTCAGGCCGTTCGCGATGTGGAACTCCGCATCGAGCGCGAAGCCGCGAACCTCGGCGCCGGTGAAAACCTTTCCCCGGCGATGCTCGGCAAACTCGCCGAACTCGACAAACGGATTTCCCAAGCCATGGGCAAGGCCTCGCGCGAAGAGGAACTCAACAGCCTGCCACGCTTCGATCACGGCGAGCACTCGCGCATCATGCTCGATCTCATGGTCCTCGCTTTTTGGTCCGATTCCACCCGCGTTTCCACCTTCATGTTCGGCAATGATGTGACTGGCCGGAATTTCTCCTTCCTTGATGGCGTCAATGGCGGCCACCACGATATTTCCCACCACTCGAACAACCCGGCGAAACTCGACCAATACGAGAAAATCAACCGCTGGCACGTCGAACAATACCGCTACATGCTCGACCGCATGTCCGAACTCCGCGAGGGCAACGGCACCTTGCTCGACAACTCCATGGTTGTCTTCGGCTCGCCATTGCGCGATGGCAATTCCCACAGCCCGCGCAATGTCCCCGTCGTCGTCGCCGGTAACGCCGGTGGCAAACTCCGGACCGGACGCCACGAAACCTACGACGATGGCACGCCGCTTTGCTCGCTCTGGCTTTCCATGTTGGAAAAAGCCGGAGTTCCCGCCGCGAAACTCGGTGATGCGAGCGGTGGTTTGCGCGGCATCTGAACCGGCATTCTTCCCAAGGTAACCGCAGATTTGCATTCTTCGGGGGGCGTCGGCTTCCAAGCCGGCATTAGGCGGCATCATGCCGCCGCATTCTTCGAGTAAAGTCAGTTCAAGTCCGGGTTGATCCGTGCTACAGACATCCGAAAAAATTGCGGAGGCGCCCTCCCGGAAGATGCGGAGGCAGGATGCCTCCGCATGCCGGCTGGAAGCCGACGCCCCCCGCCATCTGCGCCCATCGTGTGCATCCCGCGCGCCCTGCATTCTTCCGGAAGATTTTTCGTGGCACGCAATGCGGGTTGTCCTCATCCTATGCGCCATGAAAGGCCTGTTTGCCGCGTTGTTGTTTATTTTCGCGCCGGTTTGTCACGCGCAGGAAACCGCAGCACCTGCCGAGGGAAAAAAAGTCGTCCCAAAGGTGGATGAAGCCATTCCCGCCTCGGTCAAAGGGCTGCCGCCGCCGACCTTCCGGGCATTTACCCACGGCATTCGCATCGCCGTTACCGCCGCCACCGATACCGCGCAACAACATGTCACTCAAGGCCTCAACCACCTCCATGGCGGTTGGGAATTCGAGGCGATGCGTCACTTCGCGGCAGCCATGCGGGAGGACCCGGATTGCCTGCTCGCCCACTGGGGCATGGTGATGTGCATGCTGGCCCCATCGCCCGAGACCGACGCCGCCCGCGCCGCGGCAATCCTGCGCATGGCCGCACTCGTCGATTCGGGTGCCGGCACGGAACTGGAGCGCGGTTACGCCTACGGTTTGATCAAATACAAAACCGACGGGCCCGCGGCTGCTGCCAACGCGTTCCGCAAAGTGGCCGAGCGTTTTCCCAATGACTTGCAGGCCGCAATTTTCGCATCCCTTTTTGGCCGCGGCGGATATGACGCGGATGGCCAGCCGACGCCCGATGAATCCGCCGAGCACCAACGGCTTGAAGCATTGGTCGCGAAACATCCCGATGATCCGCTTCCACTCAACGCACTGTTGTTTGTGCGTGCCGAAGGACCCGATCCCGCGGCTTCCCTTCCGCTCGCCCGCCAGCTTTGCCAACTCGCCCCGGATTACCCACCCTATTTCCATCTGCTCGGCCACTACGCGTGGCGCGCCGGCCAACACAACGAGGCGGTTCCCGCTTTCGCCCGTGCTTCAGCGTACTACAGCAAGTGGATGAAGGAAAACAAAGCCACCTTCACTGATTGCCCGGAGTGGCTGAAATCCGAAGCGTACCGTGCCGTCGCGCTCCATTCGAAAGGCGATTTCAAATCCGCGTATGCCGCCGCCCAGGAGATCGCCGCCACTCCGCTCGACCGTGAGCGGCCGAATTCCCCGGGCATGCGCTTTCTTCTCTGGGATGCCAAAACGCTGCCCGCCAGAATGATTCTCACGAACACTCCCGGAGGTCCCTCCGCCGATGTCGCCGCCCTGCCCAATCCGCAATCGCTTACCTCCATCCACCCGAAATCAGTCGCCTACGTCTGGATCGATGCGCTCCGTTTCTGTCTTGAGGCGCGCAAACAAATCAATGCCGGCGACCACGACGGTGCGCGGAAAACCATTGCCGCACTCACGACCCACGGTGAACTGATGGCCAAGGTACGTTCGATCGCGAATTCACATGGTGAAGCAGCGTCATGGTTGCGGGCATTCCGTGCGTTGGAGGTCCTTGCCTCCGAATTGCGCGGTGCCGCCGCGCTGATTGGTCCGAAGGACCGCCGGGATCTCGCCTACAACTGGTTTGCCTCGGCTGCGGACCGGCAGCGTACCGCCTCGATGTTGTTCCCGCCCTTGGTTCTCACGCCCATGGCCCGGCGTCTCGGCGCGTATTATTCCAGCCTCGGCAAAACCGGGGATGCGATCATCGCCTACGAACGCGCCCTTGCGAAATTTCCGGGGGATCTCTCGACGCTCACCGATCTCGTCACGCTTTATCGAAAATCAGGCGACCACGCGAAGGCCGCTGAAATGGAAAAGCGAATCGCCGCGCTCAAGGAGTTGTAGTCCTCCGGCATTCATTCCGCGAACGACTACTTGACGTCGCACTCCTGCCGCCCATCAATCCCACCACCATGAAAAAACTCATCATTCGCACCATGGTCGTTCTTGCCGGACTTGCATGCACCTCATGCGGCATGCCGGGCGCATTGGCCCGCACGGCCGGCGCCGCGGTCCGCACCGTGGGCAACGTCGCGGGAATGTGATTCAGCGCCGCGCGATCGTCACCGTGCGCGCGCCATCGGGAAGGACCGCAAACTCGAGCCAGATCGTTTCGGCTGGCAGGAGTTCAGGAAAACGATCCGCCCACTCGGCGATGACGATACCGCCTGCCTCGACGTATTCGTCCCACCCGAGCGCCAGCAATTCCGCAGCCTCGCCGATCCGGTAAAAATCGAAGTGAAACACCTCCCACGTTCCGCGACTGTATTCGTGCAACAAGCCGAACGTCGGACTCGTCACTTCCTCGTCCGACCCAAGCCCGGCGACAAATCCTTTGGTCCAATGGGTTTTCCCCGCCCCCAAACCGCCGACCAAGGCGTAAATCGCGCCACCGCGTGCCGCGCTCGCGAACCGCCGTCCGAGCGCCATCATCTCATCCTCATTGGCGGTGCGCGATGTGTTTCCAGGCGTCATTCCCCAAAATAAAACAACCAGCCCGCGGTCACAGGCTGGTTGGTTGAATTTGTATTCTCCCGCAATCCGGGTCGATCCGGATCAGGGCAGCAGATTCACCGAGCGCGATTGTTTGATCGCGTTGGTGATCTTGCGGTGAAGCTTGGCGGAAACTCCGGTCACGCGGCGTGGCAGGATTTTTCCGGTTTCCGAGGTGAACTTGCTGAGCAGCTCGGAATTCGTGTAAACCACTTGTGCCACGGGAATGTCATGGCGGCGGCGCGGCATCTGCCGGTTGGCCTTGCGGAAATTGATGCGACGTTGAACGGTCTTTGGCTCGGACATGATGGTGAGGATCAGCGGAGTTCGCGATGGAGGGTGCGGCGTTTCAGGAAGGGATTGAACTTCACTTTCTCAAGACGTCCCGGAGTGCGCAGGCTTTTTTTGTTGCGCGTGGTGACGTAGCGTGAGGTCGGCTTGCCTTCGGCTTTGGCCTCAGTGCATTCAAGGATGATAATCTCGCGTGGCATGACTAAAAATCAGGGGCAGGAATGTTGGTTCAATCGTCGTCTTCGTCAAGCGAAACTGTTTCGGAATCTTCATCGTCAACATGTTTGCCGCCGCTGAAACCGACCTCATTGGACGGCCGGAAGCGGACTTTTCCATATTCTTTCTCCCATTGCGCTTGGCACTCAACAGTGAGTCGCGCGAATGGAATCGCCTCCAAACGGGCTTGGGGAATCTTGCGGGAAGACATTTCGCAAGTCCCATAAGTGCCGACTTTGATTCGGCGCAAAGCCTGCTCGATCTCGTAAAGCGCGTCCTGTTCCTTCGCCAGAACGGAGAGCGCAAAGTCACGGTCGTAAGCGTCGCTGCCGGCGTCACCTTGGTGCTGGCCGCTGCCGGATGCCTCGGAGCCTTCCGGCGCATTGCGGATGGTGTCGCGGGTCATTCCGGACATCGCATCCACCAAGTCATCCCGGAGGTCGAGCAAACGTTGCTTTTGCTTTTGAACAAATGAGGCGGAGTGGTTTCCGCCACCGTTGGCCGAATTCGAGGGCGTGCCGATGACCGCCGACTTGGGCGGAACGAACGGCGGCTTCACCGGCGCGGGCGGCACCGGATAATCGATCAACGAAGAGCGGTTTTTTGCCGGCGCTGGTTTGGCAGCGGGCTTCGCCGGAGCGACGGGCGCTTGGCTTTTCGCCGGTGCGGCGGGTTTGGCCGGAGCAACCTTCGCAACAGGTTTCTTGGGTTGAGCGGCGGACTTTTTCACCGCAACCGGCTTGGCGGGCTTGGCGGGAGCCACTTTCGGTACGGGCTTCTTCGCCACCGGTTTTACCGCCGCTTTTTTCTTGGCGGCAGCGGGTTTGGCCGCGGCTTTTTTGGCAGGAACCTTCTTCACCGGAGCTTTTTTGGCCGGAGCCTTCTTGGCGGGCGCGGCTTTTTTCGCGGCAGCCTTCTTCGGTTTCGCAACAGCTTTCTTGACCGCGGCCTTTTTCACGGGCGCCGCGGCTTTCTTGGTTTTCACCGGAGCCTTCCTCGCGGGAACCGCGGCTTTCTTGGGCTTCGCGGCGGAGGGGCTTTTGCTCTTTGAGGGAGTCGGTTTTTTGTTGGTCTTTTTCGCGGCCATGGCGCTTTGATGAAAAAATCTGCGAAAGCTTGAGTGCTTGCGGACGGCGGGCGTCATCCAACGCCGTGTCCGAGGGCGGCGTGGGGTATCCCGGGACCCCTGCCCCATCAAGAACAAAGTTTGAGGAAACGAAAATATCCGTCCCGGCGGATGATTCCGCAGGAGGCTTGAAATCGGTTCCCGCGTCTCTAACCTGCCGCACCCATGCAGCTTGCCTCCATCGTCGAAGCGTTCCTCGTTGCTTCCGAAAAACCACTTTCATCAGAGGAAATCGCCCGTCTCGTTCGCGCCCGCGTCGCAGACGCGGAAGATGTCCAGGTGCGCGATCAGGAGGAAGGCGGCGTCGCCGAGGATTTGCCGCTGTGGCTTTCCGCGCTGGCCGCGACATCCGCCGAGGAGGTGGGCGATGCGGTCTCCCACCTCAATGCGGACTACCTTGCCCAGGAGCGCGCGTTTGCGATTCTCGAACGCCCCGCCGGCTGGAAACTTTACACCCGCGCCGCGTTCGGCGAATTCGTCCGCCAGCTTTTTCCCGGCCGCAAGCCGGAACGCCTCAGCGCCCCGGCGATGGAAACCCTCGCCATCATCGCCTACCGCCAGCCAATCACCAAGGCGGCGATCGAAGCGGTCCGCGGTGTTTCCTGCGACGGCATGCTCCAAAAACTCCTTGATCGTGATTTGATCCGCATCGGTGGCCGCGCCGAGCTTCCCGGCCGTCCCCTGCTGTATGAAACAACCGACCTGTTCTTCGAACACTTCGGCATTCGCTCCGTCGATGATCTTCCCAACTCCACCGAACTCCGCAAAGTGAAACTCCCGGACCCGCAGGATGCCGCTCCAGCCAACGCTCCCGCGGAGGCGCAAATGATTTTGCCCGTCGCATCCTCCGAACCCCAGCCCTGATCTCCTTTTCCTGTGAATCTCGATAACATCCGGCAACAGATCGACGACCTCGATCACGATCTCCTTGAACTGCTCAACCGTCGCGCCGACCTCGTTCATCAGGTCGGCGAGGTGAAAAAGCGCGATGGTTTGCAAATCTATGCGCCGGAACGCGAGGACGCGCTGCTCCGGCGGCTGGTAGCCATGAACAACGGCCGCTTGCCGGAGAAATCAGTCCGGGCGATTTACCGCGAAATCATGTCCGCCGCGCTCGCGTTGGAAGACGATTTGAAAATCGCTTATCTCGGCCCGGAAGGAACATGGACGCATCAGGCGGCGATTAAAAAATTCGGACATTCGGTCGGTTATTCATCCCAGTCGAATTTCTCCGATGTTTTCGATCAGGTTTCCCGCCGCCAGGCTGATTACGGCGTGGTTCCCATCGAGAACTCCACCGAAGGTGCCGTGTCCCACACTCTCGATTTGTTTGTCGATTCATCGCTGAAAATCTGCGCACAGATTTTGTTGCGGATCGAAAACAACCTGATGGCCGCCATCCCCCGCGAGGAAATCAAAACCCTCTACTCGCATCCACAGGTCTTCGGCCAATGCCGCGGTTGGATTCTCAAAAACTTCCCTCACGCCGATCTCGTCGAAGTTTCCTCCACCACCAAAGCCGCACAGCTCGCACGCGAAAACGCAGCCGCGGGAGCCGCAGCTCTCGGCGGCAAACTTGCCGCCGAACTCAACGACCTCGGAATTCTCGAAACCTCCATTCAGGACCGCGCCACCAACACCACGCGCTTTCTCGTCATCGGCGAAAAAACCTGTCCGCCCACCGGCCGCGACCGCACATCGATCCTGTTCGCCGTGCGCCATCAACCCGGCTCGCTCGTCAAAGCACTTCAGGCCTTCGATCACTTCGATATCAACATGTCCAAGATCGAGTCGCGTCCTTCGAAACAAAAGGACTGGGAATACTTTTTCCACATCGACCTCACCGGCCATTGCGAGGACGAACCTGTCGCCCGCGCACTCGGCGAACTCGAGGACCATTGTTCGTTTGTGAAAATCCTCGGTTCCTACCCCGATGCCGGTGAATGAACGCGTTGCCATCCTTTTCGCCAATCAACACTAGCCTACATTCCGACAACCTGCCTAATTCCTCGCCCAGCATGAACCAATCCGCGGAACTAAAGATCGCCGACAAGACCATTGAACTGCCTACCATCACGGGTTCCGAGGGTGAGGTTGGCATTGATATTTCCAGTCTCCGCGCCAAGACCGGCGCCATCACGCTCGATCCCGGCTACGGCAACACCGGCGCTTGCGAAAGTTCCATCACCTTCATCGATGGCGAGGCCGGCATCCTCCGCTATCGCGGTTATGACATCGCCGAGCTTGCCGCAAAAAGCACGTTCATCGAGACCGCATGGCTGCTGATTTATGGCGAACTTCCCACCGCATCGCAACTCACCGGATTTTCCGATCTGCTGACGGATAACCAAATGTTGCACGAGAGCATGCGCCATCAGTTCGAGGGCTTTCCCCCCAACGCGCATCCGATGGCCGTGCTGTCATCCATGATCAACGCGACTTCCTGCTACTATCCGAACCTCATCCAGAAACGGCAGGAAAACTTCGATCGCCACGCCGCCCGCCTCATTTCCCAAGTCCGCACCATCGCCGCCTTCTCCCACCGCAAGACCCTCGGCCTGCCGGTGATCTACCCGCGCCGCGACCTCAAGTTCACCGCGAACTTCCTTCATATGATGTTTTCGCTTCCCAACGAAGACGCCGACATCAATCCCGACATCATTCGTGCGCTTGACCTCATTTTCCTCCTTCATGCGGATCACGAGCAGAATTGCTCGACTGCCACCGTCCGCACCGTCGCATCCAGCCAGGCCAATCTGTTCGCCTCCGCATCCGCCGGCGTCTGTGCGCTCTGGGGCCCGCTCCATGGCGGCGCCAACCAGGCCGTGCTCGAAATGCTCGATGAAATCCACGCCGATGGTGACGATGGCTCCTCTTTCCTCGATCAGGTGAAAAACAAGCAGGGCAACCGCCGCCTCATGGGTTTCGGCCACCGTGTTTACAAGAATTTCGATCCGCGCGCCAAAATCATGAAGGAGCAATGCGACAAAGTGCTTGGCCGCCTTCACAAGTCCGATCCGCTCCTCGATATCGCCAAAAAACTCGAGGAGATCGCCCTTAGCGACGATTACTTCATTTCCCGCAAGCTCTACCCGAACGTCGATTTCTACAGCGGCATCATCATGCGCGCCATCGGCATTCCGCTGGACATGTTCACCGTCATGTTCGCGATTGGCCGCATGCCGGGCTGGATCGCCAACTTCAAGGAAGTGCTCGACGACCCCGGCAGCCGCATTACACGGCCACGCCAAATCTATACCGGCGAAACGCTGCGCACCTACAAGTCGATCACCGAACGCGCCTGAAGAATCGTCTCATCATTGATTGGCGGACCCGGCTCCTGCCAATCCACAAATTGCTTGTCATTTCGGAGATTCCGTTGTTTCGCTGTCCGTTCGCGGCGAGAATTGCTGCGTTTCCCCGCATCCCATGGACACACCACCCTTTTCAGAACTCGGCCTGCCGGCGCCTTTGCTTGAAGGCGTGGAAGCGCTCGGCTACGAACGTCCCTCGCCGATCCAGGCACTCGCCATCCCTCCCGCGCTGGAAGGAAAAGACATCCTCGGACTTTCCGCGACCGGATCGGGAAAAACCGCCGCATTCACCCTGCCCGCACTGGCCAAGATCGACGTGGAGAAACGCTACCCGCAGGTGCTCATCGTCTGTCCCACGCGGGAATTGGCCGTCCAAGTTTGCGAGGAAGTCCACCGCCTCGGGTCGAAACTGAAAGGCCTGCACGCCACACCAGTATATGGCGGCGCACCGATGGACCGGCAGTTGCGCGCATTGCGCGACGGCGCACAAGTGGTCGTCGGCACGCCCGGCCGCCTGCTCGATCATTTGCGTCGCGGCAGCTTCGACGCCTCGCGGGTGACCTTGGCCGTGCTCGATGAAGCCGACCGGATGCTCGACATGGGATTCAAGGACGAGATGGACGAAATGCTCGATGCGCTCCCGAAGGAGCGTCAGACGTTGTTTTTCTCCGCAACCATGAGTCCCGGAATCAACCGGTTGATCCAATCTTACGGCCGCGATCCGCAACTCATCGAAATCAAACAGAAAGCCCGCACTGTTTCCACGGTGGAGCAATCCTACTTCGAAGTGCGCCAGAGGTCGAAAGTGGAGGTTCTGTCGCGGATTCTCGACATGAACCCGCCGCGGCTCGGCATCATTTTCTGCAATACCAAGCGCTCGGTGGACGAGTGCACCGAGGACCTGCTCAACCGCGGATACGCCGCGGACCGCCTGCACGGCGATATCACCCAGCAAATGCGTGAGCGCGTGCTCAAACGCTTCCGCGATGGCGTGGTGGAACTTCTCGTCGCCACCGATGTCGCCGCGCGCGGGCTCGACATCGATGAGATCGACATCGTTTTCAATTACGACCTTCCGGCGGATCCGGAAGACTACGTGCACCGCATCGGCCGGACCGGCCGCGCCGGCCGCGCGGGACGAGCCGTTTCGTTTGTCTTTGGCCGGGAAATCTACCGGTTGCAAGCCATCGAGCGTTACATCCGCCAGGTGATCAAGCGCGAGCGCATCCCGTCGGTGGAGCAGGTCGAAGGCCGCCGCGCCGATCGCATTTTTGATAATCTCAAGGAACGGCTCGAAGGTGGTGATTACCTTCTCTACCAAGACAACATCGACCGTCTTCTTGAGCAGGGCCATACGCCGACAGACATCGCCTGCGCGCTTGTCACGATCCTGCGCGAATCGAGCGGTCGCGAGGGCGAAGCGATCGCGGAAGACCGCGAACCGGAACGCCCGCCCATGGCCGGAAAAAATCGCGAAGTGCATTCCCGCGGCGACCGGGAACCGCCCGACCCGGACCGCCCGCGCCGCCACAAGACCGAGCGCGGACCGCTCGAACTGGAAGCAGGAATGAGCCGCTTGTTCATTTCCCTCGGCAAGCTCGGCGGCATCCAGGCGAAAGACATTGTGGGAATGATGTATCGCGAAGCCGCCGTCCCCGATGGCTCGCTCGGACGGATCACCTTGTTTCCGAAACACACGCTCGTTGACGTGCCGGAAGCACATGCCGATGATGTAATCCGGGCGTTGCGTTCCTCGAAACTGCGGGGCAAAACGTTCCGCATCGACCACGACCGCGGACCGGCGGGAGAGTGAGAATTGGATATTGAATATTGATTATTCAAAGACTTCATTAGCCCGCGCGGCAGCTCCTCTTTTCTCTTCCAATCATCAATTTTCAATAATCAATATTCATTTCCATGAGCGCAGCTCAGTTTTCACCTCGCGGAGACAAGACGAAGCTTGAGGAAGGCCTCGACTTCGCTCCGAAGTTCGACGCGGACGGCTTAATTCCCGCACTGGCCATCGACGCGGAAACCCGTGAGCCGCTGATGTTGGCCTACATGAACGAGGAGTCCCTCTGTCGCACGATCGAACTTGGCGAAGCGGTCTATTGGTCGCGTTCCCGCAAGGAAATCTGGCACAAGGGCGCGACCTCCGGCCACACCCAGAAGATTGTCGAAATCCGCACGGACTGCGATCAAGATGCGTTGATTCTCTACGTTGACCAGCAGGGAGCCGGTGCCTGTCACACCGGCCGGGCGTCCTGTTTTTACCGCAAGGTCAGGCAGACCGGCGACGGCGGCCGGGTCATTCTGGAAGCTGTGAACGGTGAAAAACGTTTCGATCCTGCCGCGGTTTACGGAAAACCGTAAGCAAGATGAATTTCACGGTTGCAATCCGCGGCCACACCAGCTAGCTCTCCGCCCCGCGCGTTCCGAAGTTCGCGATCCCCGCGCATCGCAACCACCACTTTTCCACACAGGACGACTCATGGACATCATCACCAAAATCGAACAAGAACAGCTCAAGAAAGACGTTACCGATTTTAACGTCGGCGACATGGTGAAAGTCCACTGCCGGGTTGTGGAAGGCGGCAAGGAGCGCGTTCAGATTTTTGAAGGCCTTGTGATCGCCCGCAAGGGCACCAGCGTGAACGCCTCTTACACGGTGCGCAAAATTTCCTACGGTGAAGGCGTCGAGCGCGTGTTTCCTCTTCACAGCCCCCGTGTTGCCAAGATCGAGATCGTCTCCCGCGGCCGCGTCCGCCGTGCGAAGCTGCACTACCTCCGTGAACGCGTCGGCAAGCGCGCCCTGTTGGTGAAATCCGCCAAATAATCGGACTGCAAAAACATTTCGAAAAACCCCTTCCGCGCAATCGGACGGGGTTTTTTCGTAACCGGATTGCCCGGCTTTCCACTTTCACTCACCGGCGCATTGCGCCATTTTCCCGCCGTGCATGTTCCTTGGTACGCCGTCGTCCCGCTTTGCATTGTCACGGTGCCCGGCGCATGGTGGCTGGGCGCGAAGGACAAGGATTTCATGACGCCTCCCAGCGAGCGGCGGCTACAGGAAATCCGCGGACTTGCACTTGCCGCCCTGCCCAAGCCCGATCAGCAAGGAGCGCTCATCCAAGCAAAAACCGGTTCTGTGGCGACGCCCGCGGAAACCCAGCCCTCCGCCAAGCCAAAGATTCACTTGGGCGACCTGACCGCCCCGCCGAAACTCGCGGATTATGCGCTCGAAGCCGAAAAGGGCGCTGAATACCTGATTTCCCTGGCCCTTCTTCTGGAAGGCGAAGGCGAATTTCTCCGCGCACTCAGCGCATGGGAACGTGTGATCGACCACGCCCTTCCCACGGATTCCCAGCGCCAAGCCGCGGTTTCTTCCATCGAGCGCCTGCGTCCGACGCTTCCAGCATGGAATACCGACGAAACGAAAGCCGCGCTAATCATCCTGCACGCCGGAGCCGGGAAAAAATCCGCGGAACTGCTCAAACCACACCTCGAGGCAATGGCCGAAAAACTTGAGGACGCCTCTTCGGGCATCGTCAGGGTGAACGCCGACATCGCGGCCAGCCGGACGGACCTTTCGCGCTCCGGTGCGGCACCGGTTGCCATTTGGATTTCCGGACCAGACACGAACGCTCCATCCACGGAAGTCATGTCGTTCACTTTTGAAAAACCGGACGAACTGCCTTCCCAGCTCGTTTCATCGGTGTTCACATTGCTGCGCGGCTATCTTTTCCGTAATACCACCCTTGCGCCGGTTCCTGAGCTACCGGCCGATCGGATCAACGAGCGGACGTTGAAATCCTCGATCACCCGGTACGCATGGAAGAACCTGTCCGTGTTGCTCAACCGGCCGGCCCCCAACGCACCGAAACCACCCGAGGCCGTAAAACCACAACCAACGGAAAAACCAAAGCCGGTGAAACCCAAAATCCGTCGCAGTTCGAGCAAGCCACAACCGGCAAAACGATCGAACCGCAACCGGTGATTTGCCATTCCATGACTTCCCCCGCCCGTTCTCTTGCAATCGCCCTCACCGCCGCAATGGCAGGACCCACGAGTGCGGAGGAGTCGGTCGTTGAGCAAGTCGATACCGCCCGTTTCCGCATCGGCGCGGTGGTGTTTGATAAATCCACCCGTGAAATCCGCATCCCCGCCGTTGTGAACATGACCGAGGGTTTGCTGGAGTTTGTCCTGGTCCATGAAAAAGGCAAAGTCCACGAGTCACTTCTCAGCACGCGCGCTTCGCCGATCCATCTCAACGTTGCCTTCAAATTGTTACGCTACCCGCCTTCGCCCGAACTTCATCCACTGCCGTCCCCATCCGGCGGGAAAGAACCGAAGTTTCCCGAAGTCACCGGGCCGGTGAAAGCGGGCGCCCGCCTCTTGCTGCGCGTTGAATGGAACGAAAATGGCCGCGCCCGCGCATGCCCCGTCACCGACTGGGTGCAACACATCGCCAGGACCACCGTCATGCCGCCGACCCACTGGATTTACGGCGGTTCTGAAATCCACGACGGCAAGTTTGCCGCGGAAGTCACCGGCGACATCATTGACATATACAACACCAATTCCGCTCTCATCCATTATCCCGGCGAGGGAAACCGCGACGACACATTGTGGCAGTCCTTCGGCAAACGAGTCCCACCCGTCGGCACGCCGGTTACTCTCGTCATTACCCCCGCAAAACCATGAAAAAAAACTCCGTCTTTCTTTCCATTCTCTTGCTTGCCGCCCTTCCCGCACACGCCGACAAGTATGAATCCATCCGTCAGGAAATCCGCCAGGCCATTGCCCGCGGCAACGATTTTCTCGCTGCCAAACAACATCCCGACGGCCATTGGGACGATGCGCAATTGCCCGCGATCACCGCGCTTGCAGTCAGTGCCGCTGCCCGCGACCCGCGTCATACTTCCCAACCGCTGCCCGCGAATATCCGCAAAGGATATGGTTGGCTCCTCGCCCAGCAAAAACCGGATGGCGGCATCTACAATCGTGGACTCTCCGTTTACAACACGGCGATTTCCGTCACCGCCCTGATGGCCGGACCCTACAAGGAACACGAACCGGCAATCATCAAGGCGCGCAAACATCTCATCGACAACCAGTGGGACCACGGAAAAAAGCAAGAAACCGACGAGCCCGGCGATGGCGGCGTGGGTTACGGTGCGGGCAGCGACAAACCCCACAACGACCTCTCCAACACCTACCTCGCCATTGAGGCCCTCGCGCTTTCCAAAAAATTGATCGACGACGGAAAATTCGGCGGCCAACCCGATCTCGATTGGCAGGCCGCCATCACTTTCGTTTCGCGCTGCCAGAACTTGGAAAAAACCAATGATCGCGAGTGGGCAAGCGATGATCCAAAGAACAAGGGCGGTTTTGTTTACAACACCAAAGATTCCAAAGCCGGCGAAGAGAAAACCCCGGAGGGTCGCACCGCCTTGCGTTCTTATGGTTCAATGTCCTACGCGGGCCTGCTTTCGCTCGTTTACGCCAAAGTTTCCGCCAGCGATCCGCGCGTGGAAGCCGTGAAAGAGTGGCTGACAAAAAATTACACCGTCGCCGAAAATCCCGGCATGGGCGACCAAGGGCTGTATTATTACTTCCACGTCATGGCCAAGGCGCTGACCGCGGCGAATGTCAACGATCTGCGTCTCGCCAGTGGCAAACAGAGGGATTGGCGTTCGGACTTGGCCGACGCAATTCTTTCCAAACAAAAAGGCGATGGCTCATGGATCAATTCCAATGGCCGCTGGATGGAATCCAATCCCATTCTTGTCACCGCCTATTCGGTCCTCGCCTTGGAACAAATCCTCGCTTCCATCCCCGCCGGTTGATGACCACGGATCATTTGTTACGACACCGTTGCCATGATACGAATTCTAACAACCGTGACGTTGACCTGCGCCCGTCATCCATGCCGAACCCGTCCAGCTTTCCGGCATCTGCCCGTCCCTCGCATTTTTCAACGACGAAGCCGAATGCGGCACCGGCACGGTGGTTCCGTGGGCAGGAAGTCTGACAAGGAAATCACCGGCGGCTTCGTCCATGCCCGTGCGGACAACAAGCGCACGCTCGCTCTCGCCGCTGTCGGCTCGCAAGGAAAAGACATCGGCGGCTTCGAACTAACCGCACCCCTGCGGTCACGGCGGTCCATGGAAAGCAACCGCCGAACCCGCGCCCATTTCAGGAAATGATCGCCAGCGGCTTGGTGTTTTCCCATTTGCCGCGGGTGAAGTCCGGGAAGTCCTGCGGCATTCCATCCTCGGCCACCGATTTGCGCGAAAGCGGCGTAACGGCTGACCAGAACGCGCCTTCATACACGTTTTGGTCAAGCGGCTGCCCCTTCTGCAGGCACTCGATGGCACGGAAGTTCATGATCGCGTCCATGCCGCCATGACCACCGTGTTTTTTCGCGACCGACTCCATGCGTTTGTAGAGCGGATGATCGAAATGTTCGTAAAACGCCTCGTAACCTTTGCCTTCAATCCACTTGTGATAGTCCGAATGCTTGTCCGGAGTCGCTTCGGGCAGTTTCAACAGTTTGCGAAGCTCCGGTGTCGCGGTTTTCCATGTGTAATCCAACGCCAGGCGATTCGGAAATCCAGCCCCGGTGCCACGCGTGCCCTGGATCAGATTAAGGCGACTGTAGGGACGCGGGCTGCTCTCATCCCACTGGATCATGAGGGTGCGACCCAAAACGGTTTTGACGATCGACGTGTTCATGTCGCCGCCCTTCGAAAAATCCAGTTTCGCCGACTTTGATTCGGATCCGAGAACTTCTTTTGCATAGAGTTCGTGGTTCTTCGCCGGTGAGGAAAAGGAAACCAACCGGCGGAAGTTATCCGTGCCACGGGCAAGACTCATGTACTGCGCCACCGGGCCAAGCCCGTGAGTAGGATACAGATTACCGTTCTCCTTTGCCCAGTGAACCGTCCGCCAGGAACCGGTGCCGCGGCCATTTTCGTAATTCTTCATCTGTCCGCGCAACTCGTGAATGTAGGCAGCTTCCCCGTGCAGCAATTCGCCGAACACGTTCTGCCGGCACATGTTCAGAAACATCAGTTCGTCACGGCCGTAATTGACGTTTTCCAACATCATGCAATGGCGCTTGGTGCGCTCCGACGCATCCACGATCTTCCATAAATCCTCCATCGTCGTCGCCAACGGCACCTCGACGAACGCATGCGCCCCAGCTTCCATGCAATCGATCGCCATCGGCGCGTGCCACTCCCACGGCGTGGCAATCCAAACCGCGTCCGGTTTGGTCTCCTTCAACATGGTTTTGTAGGCGAGCTTGTCGCCGTGGTAGGTTTTGACGTTTTTATGGCGCTCACCGTCGGCTTTGAGCACGTGCTCCTTCCACTTCATCACCGCGTCTTCATACAAGTCGCAAATCCCGACAAACTCGGTTCCTTCCGCCGCCGCCAGATGTTCCAAGTGCGTCGGCCCGCGCGCGCCCACACCGATGATGGCAACCTTGATTCGATCCAACCCCGCTGCCGCGAAGTCGCCCATGTAGGAAGTTCCTGTGGATGGCGTCGCAGCGGCAGGCTCCTGCGCACGCGCGAGGGCGGGAAGACCGGCCGCGAGGGCTGAAATCCCGCTCAGGGTTTTGAGAAAATCACGGCGTTGGGAAAGCGATGGTTGGTTCGTCATCATAAGGTTAGCAATATCAGATCCGAGATTGGGAGGTTTTCGTTCCATTGCAAGAAAAAGGCCCGGCAATCCGAACGCGCCGGGACTTGCGAAACGCCGCCCCTGCGATTATCAATCGGGCAAATCATGAGCAAAGAAACACCGGAAATCACCACCTACCTCAAAACCTTCTGCGGCTGGAGCGAAGGCATCCGCGCCATCATGCGCAAATACGACCTCAAATTCGAGGAAAAGGATATCATCAAAAACCCGGCATTCCGCTGGGAAATGGAGCAACGCAGCGGCCAACCGCTTTCCCCCTGCGTGATGATCGATGGCCACATGCTCGCAGACGTCAGCGGCGAGGAAGTCGAAACATGGATGGTCGAAAACGGTTATCTGGACAGCTCCGACGCCGCACCCGACGCGCCGATCAATTCTTCCTGCACCGACGAGCAGCACGAGGCGATGGCCATGGGCCGCCTGCCGGTTCCCGGAAAGATCAAATTCCTCGGCTGACAGCAAAAAAATCCACCGCCGGGCGACAATTCCGCCGCCCGGTGGTTTTCAATTCCAAAGATGGCGGACCGCGCACGTGCATGGAAGGAGTGGCTGGCCGAGCACGGGTCACGCCTCCTGCTTTTCGCGCGCGGCTGGGCACCCAACCAGCACGACGCCGAAGATCTCGTGCAGGATGCCGTCGTACGCATGTGGAACCATCAGTCGGATCGCGGCGGAAAGCCGCCGGATATCCCGCTCATGTATTCCACCATTCGGTTTTGTGGATTGAACCTGCACCGCTCCGAAACGCGCCGCAGGAAACGCGAGGAATCGATCATTTACCTCAATGACTTCCGGGATGTCTGGCTGGATCCGGCGTTGGAAGATGACGAGGAAGCCCTGGCAATGCGGGACGCAGTGCAAAAGCTCAGCGATAAACTGCGCGAAGTGGTGGTGATGAAATTCTGGGGCGGCCTGACCTTCCAACAGATTTCCGAAGCCCTGGCCATCTCTCCAAACACCGCGGCGTCACGCTATCGTTATGCCTTGGAACAACTCGCCGCCGGACTGGCAAAACGAAAGGAGGCAGACCGTGCCCAAGCCTGAAGAAGTGGAAAAAATCCTCGCCCGGCTCGTTCCTGCCGCATGGAGCGAAGAAGGTGCCGCAGGCTTGTCCGGCACCATTGCCCGCCTCGCCGGCCAGGATCAGAAACCAGCCCAGGTGGCGAAAATTTCCGCGCTGCGGACATTGCGGAAACGCATCGCCACCGGTGGGATTGCCGCGTTGTTCGCGATCGGCGGTTTTGCATTCTGGAATCACGAGGTGCCGCGCAACAAGCCGGTTGTTTCCCACCATTCCGCCACGGCGGAAATGGTTCTACTCAACACCTCCGAACGGATCGAAACCATGTCCGACGAAGGCTGGCGCGAAGCGGAAGACGGCTCCGCCATGCAGGCCGTCCGCCTCCGTGTGATGGACGTGGATAACGTCCTCGACGGCAAAACAGGCATCGTCATGCGAATTTCCCAACCCCGCGAAGAACTGATGCTCACCCCTATCACTTCGTTCTGAAATGAAGACCGCCGCTCCGTGGTTGTTTGCCCTGTCATTCGTCGGCGCGGTTTGGTGCCCGGGCGCGGAGCCACCGTCACCGGGAACACCGCAAGAATTTCAGCGGGCCGACACACCGCTACGATCCGCCCCGCCCCGCTCGTGGCTTGGGTTCGAGGTGTCCAAACCGGATGCAACGATTACCTCCCAACTTCCCGACCTCCCGGCCGGGATTGGATTTCTCGTGAATTCCGTGGCAACCGGCGGCCCCGCCGACGAAGCGGGATTGAAGGAATTCGACCTCGTTTGGAAATTTGCCGACCAATTGCTGGTCAACGAAGGCCAGCTCGCCGCGCTGTTGCGCCTGAGACAACCCGGCGAAAAAATCGACATCTCGATATTCCGTGGCGGCAAATCGAGCCTCGTTTCCCTTACGCTCGGAGAAACTCCGATACCGGCGACACCCACGCTGGTCCAGGCGGCGGAAAACTCGATGTTCGCCGCCGATCGCGGGCCGGTCCGCATCGTGAATTTCTCCGAGAAATTCGCCTCCTATTCAAACGACGAAGGCCGTGCGGAAGTGAAAAAGGAAGGTCCCGGCTACCATATCAGGATCGTGAAAGCCGATGGCACCACCTTGTATGAGGGCGCATTGAACACACCCGATGATTTCCAGGAACTGCCAAAGGAATGGAAACGACGCGCATCCGCTCTGCGCCGTGGACTCGATCAAGCGCTGACCGGTCCCGTCATGCCGCCACGACCCGCTCCCGCCCGCGTCGCCGCTCCCGCAAGACCCGCGGTAAGATAAAAGCGCGAAATTTCCCGGGCCTTCGTCCGATCACCCCCGATCACCCACGCCCGTGCGCAAATCTCTTGCCCTTGTGGCGAATTAGGAAATCGTGGGCCTTGCTTCCACATGACCGCCGACTTCCTCGTCATCGGCACCGGCATCGCCGGGCTTTCCTTCGCTCTCAAAGCCGCCAAACACGGAACCGTGATGGTCCTGACCAAAGGCCGGGCCATCGAGTCGAACACCGCATGGGCCCAGGGCGGAATCGCATCCGTCCTTCCCGGAAATTTGCGCGATCCGGGCGACTCCTTGGAAAGCCACATCGCCGACACGCTCGATGCCGGCGCGGGACTATGCAATCCATCAGTCGTTCGCACCATCGTTGAGGAGGGTTCGAATACCATCGACGATCTTGTTTCCTTCGGCACCACGTTTGATCAGGAAAATGGCGGCTACCAGCTCGGCAAGGAAGGCGGCCACAGCCACCGGCGGATTCTTCACACCAAGGACACCACCGGCCTCGAAATCGCAACATCCCTCCTCCAAGCCGCACGCGCCCAAGCCAACATCACGATTCTCGAACACCATTTCGTCATTGATCTCATCACGACCTCAAAGCTCGGCGCCGTGGCCGAAGATCGTGTCATCGGTGCCTACGTGCTGAACTCCGAAACCGGCGACGTCGAAGCTTTCCGCTCTGATCGCGTCGTGCTCGCCACCGGTGGTTGCGGGAAGGTCTATCTCTATACCACCAATCCCGACTCGGCCACCGGCGATGGCGTTGCACTGGCATGGCGTGCCGGCGCGACCATCGCCAACATGGAGTTCATCCAGTTCCATCCCACCTGTTTTTACAATCCCGCCGCCACCGGTCCCGAAGCGCGCTCATTTCTCGTCAGCGAAGCCGTGCGTGGCGAAGGCGCGGTGCTGATCAATCACAGCGGCGAGGACTTCATCCGCAAAAGCGATCCACGCGGGTCACTCGCGCCCCGCGACATCGTCGCCCGTGCGATCGACCGCGAACTCAAAAAAACCGGCAAGCCCTGCGTCTATCTCGATGCCACCCAAAAGCCGCCCGGCTTCATGCGGAATCACTTCCCCTACATTTACAAAAACCTGCTCAAGTTTGGTCTCGACTGCGAAACCCATCCCATCCCCGTCGTCCCCGCCGCCCACTACCAATGCGGCGGCATCGTCACCGATATGAACGGCAAAACCACCGTCCGCGGACTTTACGCCATCGGCGAAGTCGCGTGCACCGGCCTCCATGGTGCAAACCGCCTTGCTTCGAATTCCCTGCTCGAAGGCAACGTCACCGCCCGCCGCGCGATCGAGGAAATGATGCGCCTTTATCCACCATCCAAGGACTCAAACGGCTGCGCGACCCTGTCAAAAATTCCGCCATGGGAACATGGTGATACCGCCGTTCCCGACGAACAGGTCGTCATTTATCACAACTGGGACGAACTCCGCCGTCTGATGTGGGACTATGTTTCCATTGTCCGCACCGACAACCGCCTGCGCCGCGCCGCATCGCGCATTATGAATCTCAAAAAGGAAGTCCGCGAGTTCTACTGGGGACATCGTGTCAATCCCGACATCCTCGAACTTCGCAATCTTGTCACCGTCGCCGGCCTCATCGTCGATTGCGCCCTGCGCCGCAAGGAATCACGCGGCCTGCATTTCACCCTCGACTATCCGCTGCCCGATGAACGCCAGCTCCACGACACGCAGATCCGCAGGTTCTAGATCATGTCCCTTTCTTCCCTTCCCCACGGCCCGTCGTTCCGTTTCATCGACCGCGTCATTTCACTTGATCCCGGCCGCAGCGGCACCGCCGAATATCACATCCGTGGTGATGAATCCTTCCTGCCCGGCCATTTCCCCGGCAATCCCATCCTGCCCGGCGTCATTCTCATCGAAATGATCGCCCAGCTCGGCGGCATCGTCGCGCAGTCGGACGAAACCATCCCGCCGCTTTCCAACCTCCGCCTCACCGCCGTCTCCGCCGCCAAAATTCTCGGTGCCGCAGTCCCCGGCGAAACCCTCACCATCACCGCCACCGTCGAAGGACGCCTCGGAAATCTCATCCAGATCTACGGCGAAGTTTCATCCAGCCAGAATCCACTCGCGAAAGGGAAACTAACCCTGAGTGGAAATGAGGTGCGCTCTGACGCTTTGTCATGAGTCCGCCTCTTCCAGCAACGCCGGAAAATTCCTGCCCTCACCCACGCGCAGCCGCGCCAGCAAGTAGCCCTTCATCGCCCGCCGCACCCGCACCGTCAGCACACCACCGCTCATTTTGTAATCCCGCTCGATCGCCTTGCGCGCTTCTTCGGGCAACTTGTGATGCGGCCGCAGCCGCAGTGTTTCGCGCTCGTTCCAATCCGCATCCTCATGCGGCGGCGGGAATGGCTCCACCGGCCACTCCGCAGTCTCAATCCGGCTCAACACAAAATCCCGGAACGCCCCGTTCTCAAAACACCACGCCCGCACATGCCAGCGCGCGCCATCGTGACCTAACCCATGCGGGGCGACCTCGCGTTTCGCGGCCCGCGCGCTGTTGACGGACCAATACTTGATCACAAGCCGCAGGCCTTGCTCCATTGCCAGGAAAACCCGTCGTTCCACGTCAGGCGTCGCGCGGCGTTCCGGCGGCCGCACGACGTCAACCTTGCCGCTCTCCCCTCCGGAAATCTCCAGCGGCACCCATTCCCCCAAAAACCCGCGCACCGCATCTTCGAGCCGCGGCTCATGGAGAATGCACTTCATTGCCGCAGCGGCCTCATAACGTTTGGTGCTCAAATTGTAATTCAGCGCGCCGGGGTTGAGCGCCAGATAACCCTGCAAATCCGCGGACGCCTGTGCCGCCGAGATCCCAAACACATCGCGCAAGTCCCCGCGATTCACCACGCCGCGCCACCACGCCGTCCGCTCAATCAACGCCAGACGTTCCCGCCCGGCCCATTGCTCTTTCGTGCTCGTGTTGCCCATGATTCCAAAAATAACGTGTTTTTGTAATGATCGTTTTTCTTGACGCATCGTGAATTTTTACTCACAGTGAACCCGTCAATAAAAACGACCCGCATCGCCGGAAATTACCCCAGCGCCGCCGGTTCACAATCCAATACTTAAGAAACCCGAATAAACACCCCGCCATGCACTCTGAAATCGCCTTCATTCTCGATCGCTCCGGCTCCATGCAATCGATGCGGCATGCCGCCATCGACGGCTTCAACCAGTTCCTTCGCGATCAACAAGCCGCCGCCGACAACCCGAGCCTCACGCTCGTCCTCTTCGATCACGAAATTTTAACCCTCCATGACTCCGTTCCCGTTGCTGAAATTTGCCTACTTGATGAGGACACCTTCGTCCCTCGCGGTTCCACCGCGCTGCTCGACGCCATCGGCGATACCATCGACCGCCTCGGCAAACGCTTCTCTTCGCTGCCCCCGCAGCAACAGCCTCAGCATGTCGCCGTTGCCATTCTCACGGATGGCGAGGAAAACTCCTCCGTTCGATTCACTTGGCAAGACATCGCCAAACGCATCAAACACCAGAGCGAAAATTACTCGTGGGAATTCCTCTTCCTCGGTGCCGGCATTGATGCCATCGCCACCGCCGCGAAAATCAATATCGCTGCGCACAATTCCGCCACTTATCTCAACGACGGCCACGGCATCCACGCCGCCAGCCAAGCCGCGTCGTATTGCATGTCCTCCTCGCGCAAGATCAGACGCGGTGACGCCACCGCCCGCGACCGCGAACTCCACGCCCGCAGCATGGATGAGGTCGTCCGCGAGGAAGACCAAAAACGCCGCGGCAAATAACCCCCCGTTTTCCCCCGGGAACAACCGCCGTCCGCCGAGAGCCATCGCTCATGTTCAGACCGGCGGGCGGCAACGCCCGGCAGGAAATCATAATCCGATAAAACTCCACTTCCGCGCCGCCCAGCGATCCCGACGCGTTCTATTTGTGACGGTCTTTTGTCTTGCATAATCATTTTGTCCTACGAAATTTGGATTGTATGACAACGGCACTTTTATCACCCAAATTTCAAATCGTCATCCCCAAGGAAATACGTAGGTCCATGAACCTTCAACCGGGTCAGCGACTTCAGCTGACCGAAAAAAACGGAAAAATCGAAATCCGCCCGATCCTCACCCCGGATCAACTCATCGGATTCCTCAAGGACAAAGCCCACATCCCCTTCGAACGGGAAAAAACCGACCGTCCTCTGCCATGAGCCTCATCTGCCTCGACAGTTCCGGCTGGATCGAAATCACCCACGACGGAGCCAACGCCAAGACATTCGCCAAGGCGCTTACCTCCTCTTCTCCGCTCATTGTTTCCACCATCAGCCTCTACGAAATCGTCAGGTACACCCTCCGTGTCGCGGGAGAGGCCGCCGCCGAGGAACTTCTCGCCCTCCTCCATCAGCACACCGTCACCCCGGTCACCGCCGAGATCGCCAACCTCGCCGCCACCTTGGGAACCCGCCACAAACTCGCCATGGCCGACGCCCTCATCTACGCCACCGCCCAAAACCAGCACGCCACCCTCTGGACCCAGGACGACGACTTCAAGGGCCTCCCTCACGTCAAATACTTCCCGAAAACTGAAATCTGAATCTTCGCCGATGGCCTCCCCTCCGTACGCCCACACCCTTCCCGAGAGACCTCCGGAAAAATGGGAACCTTATCCCCTTCATTTGGCTCCTTCCACCTCAGCAAACTTGAACCCACCGCTCCCCATGTCCCGCCCCGCATGCATACGCACATTGTCCCAATCACATGTCTTCGGAGAAGTGACCGAATTGCCAGCGAGATGGCGCTAGTATCCGGAGAAAGTTTTAGTTTTGCCAAACGGGCTTGCCAGAACTAACTCACTGTAGGCTACCTGTTAGAGAACCCGATGTTTGCACTTCAACAATGTTGGGCAAAAACCGATCCCGCCACCGGTCTGCCCGCGCTCACCGTGCGTGATCACTGCCTGATCGTCGGCGCGGTGGCGGAGGTAGTCCGCGGGCTTCTTCCTCCCGCTTGCCAGCATCTCCCACCTGTGGGCGCGACCATTCTCACCGCCGCCCATGATATCGGTAAAATCACTCCCGGCTTTCTGAGGAAATGCGGCTTGAGCCCGTTTTCCCAAGTTCCGGGAAGCCAGAACTGCGATGGTAATCACGCCTTGGTCAGCCAGGCATTTCTCGCCTCGCTATTGGAAATGCAGGACGAACGAGGCCTGCCACTCGCATGGGGACTCAGCGCAGGCGGTCATCACGGCTCCTACCCGACCTCGAAGGTTCACAACAATTTGGGAAAACGAAGTGGTCCTGTGGAACTGGAGTTCACTTGGCCGGGTCTCTTGCGCCGCGAGCTGCTCCAAGAACTCATCGAGACTTTCGGCCCGTTGCGCAGCGAAAAAGCCGTGATTGGTTCCCGCGTCCATTGGTTTACCGGGTTCGTGACGTTCTGCGATTGGATCGGATCGAACACCGATTGGTTTCTTCTTCATCCCGAGCAGCCTCTCCGCAATCATTTCACCCCGGAATCCGCCCGAGCAGGCGCGGCGGCGGCGTTGGAGCTGATCGGCTGGCACCGCCGCGCGGTTTTGCCGCAACTCCCGTTCTCCCGCCTTTTCTCTGCACCGGACGCCTCCAGCTTCATCCCGCGCCCGCTCCAGGAAACTCTCATCGGTCTCGCGGGCCAGCCGGGTCTCTACATCGTCGAGGCCCCGATGGGCATGGGAAAAACCGAGGCCGCGCTCGCAGCAGCTTACCGCCGGTGGACCGAGGGCGCGGAGCGGGGGCTTTACTTCGCTCTGCCCACCCAGCTCACCAGCAACCGCATTCACAACCGCGTTTCCGAGTTTCTCGACCACGTCATTGCGGACCGTTCCATCCAGACCCTCGCCCATCGAAATGCCTGGCTCAGCGAGGACCGTGTCCGCAGTTTCTCCCCGGCCAATACGTCCGCGAGAGAGGATGATGCCACGGAGGCCTGCCGTTGGTTCACTTCCAGCCGAAAGCCGCTGCTCGCACCATTCGGCACCGGCACCATTGACCAGGCGCTCATGGCCTGCATCGGCGCGAAACATTCCGCCCTGCGCCTGTTCGCTCTGTCAGGGAAGGTCGTCGTCATCGACGAGGTACATTCCTACGATCCCTACACCTCCGCGCTGGTGGATCAACTCATCCTCTGGCTTCTCGAAACCGGAGGCACCGTCATCGTTCTATCCGCCACGCTCACTGCGAAGCGTCGCCGCGAGATGATCGCGAAAGCAGGAGCTGCCGAGCCGTTTCCTTCGCCGTCCGACTATCCGCTCATCACCAAGGTCATCGGCGAAACCGCCACTCACCACCCCGTCACCGATCCGGCGATCCATGAAACGACCGTAGAGCTGAAGCATCTCGATGCCGCAGATCCTGAGTTTGTCGAGAAAATCGCCCGTGCCGCCGAATCCGGAGCCTGCGTGCTCATCATCCGCAACACCGTTGCAAGCGCCCAGCAAACTTTCCGCGCCATCAAGTCCGCGCTTCAGGACGACGCCATCCCCGTCGGCCTACTTCACAGCCGCTTCCCACATTTCCAACGCCAGCAGAACGAAAAGCACTGGATGGATCTGCTGGGGAAAAACCCCTCCAGCCGCCCGCCCGGCTGCGTCCTCGTCGCCACCCAGGTCGTCGAGCAATCCGTCGATATTGATGCCGACCTCCTCGTCACTGATCTCGCCCCCACGGATCTCCTGCTCCAACGGATTGGCCGTCTCCACCGTCACGTGCGCCCACGGCCCATTGGATTTGAAACCGCCACCTGTTGGATTCTCCAGCCCGCTGTCGATTGGAGTGCCCAGCCCAAGGCCATCCGCGAGGAAATCGGTGCTACCGCTTACATCTATCCGCCCATCGCCCTCTACCTTGCTCAGGAAATCTGGCGGAAACGCAAGTCCGTCACCCTGCCCACCGGGATACGTGAATTGTTGGAAAGTCCGGAATCCGTGATGGACTCCCTACCGTCCGGGGCCGCGAAACTTGCCGTGGAATTGGAAACCGAAACCGGAAACATGATCAGTAGTGCCCTCCGCCAAGGTCCTTTCAAAGAACCCAACCTCCTTGATACCGAAGGCGCGCAAACTCGATGGAACATGCAGCCTTCCGCGCTGCTCGTTCTACTCAGTGAGCCTCCTCGCACCCAAGGCCACGAAACGATCGTCACAACTCTCGAAGGTGATCCGCAAACCATAATTGCCGGGCGCTTCAACTACGACCTCGCCAAATTCCTCCACGAGAACGCCGTCCGCATTCCCGCCTATCTCGTCCGCCCCGCCTTTGCCCAACAGCCCGATTGGCTCGGCTCCCACATCAGCGATGCCGTGCTCGCCGTGTGCTCCCCGGATTCGATCGTCCTGGAAGTTATCGGCGGCGAAAACCTCAGCCACCAACTTTCCTATCACCGTGAACAAGGCATCGCTTACGAAAAGATCGCCGAAAACATGACTCCGTTCGGCGATTCGGACGACCTCGATTCCTGGTTCTAATAAACAATCATCTCATGAACTTCAATCTCACCTCAGATCCTTGGATCCCCGTCCGCTGGCTCGACGGGCGATCCACCTCCGTAAGCCTCTGTGAACTCTTCGCCGATGCCGCGCAAATCTCCGACCTCGCCGTCCCGCCGCACGAACGCATCTCCATCCTGCGCCTGCTCGTCTGCATCACCCAGGCCGCCCACGGCGCACCGGAAACCAGCGATGATTGGGATGGCTGGGACATCGGTCTCGAATCCTCCGTTTCTGCTTATCTTGTGAAATGGAAAGACCATTTCCACCTGATGGGAGAGGGCACGCGTTTCCTCCAGTCTCCGATCAAGGACGACAAAGACTATCCTACTGCTCAGATCGTCTTTCACTTCGCCACCGGCAATACGCCCACCTTACTGGATCATGCTGGAGACGATGACCGGGAACTCACCCCTGCTTTCATCGCCCGTGCGTTGCTAGTCTATCAAAACCATTTCGTCGGTGGCAGTCTTGCCTCAAAGGTCAAAGGAAACGGCCCGGCGCTCAAGGCAGTGCATTCGCTCCTCATCGGCGGAAATCTACAGGAAACCATCATCCTCAACTGCATCGATCAGGAAACTTTGCACCCCGGCATTCTTGGCCAACCCGTGTGGGAAGGCGGAAAATCCGACTATCTCGCCCGCCTCGCGCCTGGCCCCTGTAAGCTCTGGCTCGTGAAGGATGGCAAGCGTATCTGCATCGATCAAGGGACGGTTTACGATGAATACGAGACCGCTGCCATTCGCGAAACCTCCTCCACCATCATCATTGGAAAACGCGGTGGTATCGAAACCAAGGTCCTTCTTCGCGCCTCGCCTGGCAAAGGAATCTGGCGGGATCTGCATTGCATCACTGTCATTCAGAAAGGCGAACTCAACGCACCGCTGACTTTCCGCAGTCACATCCAGGCACAGGACGATGGGCTGGTCAGTTTCTGGTCTGGTGAACTCATCAAGGCCAAAGACGCCAAAATCCTCGATGCCGTGGAATCGGTTTTCACCGTTCCCTTCCAACTTTTCACCCCGGCGGGCCAGGCCCGCTATCAGGCAGGCGTGAAATTCAGCGAAGAAATGTCCAACCGGATTTATGGCGCGGTGAAAACCTACTTTGCCACACTCAAGCAGGAGTCCGGCCCCACCGAATCCGCCAAGCGCCACTTTTGGAACACCCTCGACCAGCAATCCGAGATTCTCCTAACGCTCCTCAAAGGCATCGGCACTGCCGATGATCCGATGGGTTCCTCCAATTTCGGCGAAGCTCGCGATCCATGGACCACCGCCGTCCGTGCCGCCGCGAATGCCGCCTACGAACACACCTGTCCGCGTGGTAATCCCCGTCAGTATGAAGCCTACGCCGCAGGCCTGCGTGTGCTGCACCCGCTTCCGAAAAAATCCAAAACCACGCCCCGCAAGCCAGTCCCAGCATCCTCCGACTCATGAGCACCATCGACTATCAAAAGCAAAACGACGATTTCGTCGCTTCTCTCATCAAGATGTGCGCGGACCGCGGCCACCGCGCCGCCCTGCGCCGCTGGTGGAGTGAAGGCACCCGCCACTACGCCTATCCGATCCTTGGTAAACTCTTCGCGCTGGATGACGACCGGAAAACGCTCGTCACTGCCCTTTACGCCGTGCACTCCAAGGACTCCGCACCCGCCCATGTTGCCGAAGCAAATAGCATCGGCAGCGCGGCGTTGAAACTCGGCGGCGGCAACACCAGCGCCAACGGCTTTGACTCGATGGAACGCCATTTCCGCCGCCTGCTATCCGCCGAATTGCTAGATGATCTCGGCCCGCAGCTTCACCGCCTCGTCAAGCGCCTCGAACGAGAATCCATCCCGCTCGATTACGCCCGTTTGCTCGGCGATCTCCGCCAGTTCCGCAACAACCCGGCAGCCGTCAAAACCCGCTGGGCTCTCGCCTTCTGGCAAGCCCCCACCGAACAATCCAGCCCCGCCGACGCATGAGCCTTCACCTTGCCAAAATCGAAATCGACTACGAAACCGCACACAAGGCCGGCCTGCGCGATACCTACGCCTGGCATCAATGGGCGTGGCAGGCGTTCCCCGGCCGACCGACTGATGACCGCGATTTCCTCACGCGCCTCGACGATACCGGAGACGGCTTCCGTTTCCTCATCCAGTCCGCGAACGAGCCGCAGCGGCCCGCCACCTGTCCGTCGGATGCGTGGCAAACGAAAGGAATCCCGGAAAACTTCTTCGGCCACGCCGCTTATCGGTTCTCCCTGCTCGCCAATCCCACCCGCAAGCTCGCCGCCCCACGCGATGCCGAGGGTAAACGCCGGAATGCCAAACGCGTCCCCGTTTCCACCCGCGAAGACCTCATCGCATGGATCGAGCGAAAAGGCCTGCAGCACGGTTTCCAGGTAGATCCTGCAAACCTACAAACCATCCCGCGCCAGCGCCAAGTCTTCGTGAAAAAAAGCACTGCAGACACCCAACGCCATGCCGGACTCCACAGCGCCACCGAGTTTATCGGCCTACTCAAGATCACTGATCCGGCCCTCTTCATCCAAGCTACTCACTGCGGCATCGGCTCCGCCAAAGCCTTCGGCTTCGGCATGCTCTGCCTCTCACCCATCTGAAATCCACAATCTGCAATCAACAAATCTCAACCGTAAATCATGAACCTCATCGAACTCCACATCCTCCAATCCTTCCCCGTCACTTGCCTCAACCGCGATGACGTCGGCTCCCCAAAATCCGCCACCTTCGGCGGCAGCCAGCGCGCCCGCGTTTCCAGCCAATCCTTGAAACGGGCTACCCGTCTCCAAGCCCGTGAGGAATCAGCTTCGGGATTCGAAGGCATTCGCAGCCGTTTCCTGTTGGAGCCATTCACGGCGGCGCTCATCGCAGCTGAAATGGATGAAACCGCTGCTGAGAAAAACGCAAAACTGATCTGCGAAGCCTTCAGCACCATTGATAAGAAAAACCCGGATCAGGTTACGACCGCAGTGTTCCTATCACCCGCTGAAATCCAGCAGGTGGCCGCTGCCGTTGCTGCAGGTAAAGAGCCAAAACAGGCTGTCAAAAAAGTGGATCGCCTCGACGCTGCCGACATCGCGCTTTTCGGACGTATGATCGCCAACGACGCCACCCTCAACGTCGAAGGCGCGGCCATGTTCTCCCACGCGCTGTCCACCCACACCACAGCGAACGAAATCGACTTTTTCTCCGCCGTGGATGATCGCAAGGGCGACTCCGAAGATGCCGGAGCCGGCATGATCGGCACGCTCGAATACAACTCCGCCACCTACTACCGCTACGTCGCCATCAATTTGGACCTGCTCTTCGATGCCAAGCACCTCGGGCCGATCAGTGAACAGGAGAAGCGCAAGTCCCTCCTGCGTGCCTTCATCCGCTCCGTTCTCACTGCCGTACCAGGTGCCCGCCAGAATTCCATGAACGGAGCCACCCTTCCGATTGAAGTCCTCGGCATCCGCAAGGACAAAGGCCAGCCGCTCCAGCTCATCAATGCCTTTGAAGCTCCCATCAAGGCCAACGGCAAAGGCTACGCCGCGAACTCTCGCGGGAAAATGCTGGATCACCACGCCGATCTCAAAAACCTCTGGAGCATTGAAACATCCGTGGAATCTCTGCTCACGGAAGACAAGCTCGACGGTTTCCTCGCCAAACTCCTCGCCGCCGATGTCTGATTCCGCCCCCCGCGCCTTCGCCATCCTGCTCGATGGGCCGATGCAGTCTTGGGGCGCATCCTCCCGCTTCACCCGGCGGGAAACCGAGGCGTTTCCCACCAAGAGCGCCCTCGTCGGCCTGCTTGCCGCCGCGGCTGGTATCGACAAGCACGCCCTGGATGAAGCAGAGAAACTCGCACCCTTCTCCGCCCTCCGGCTCACGGTCTATCGACTGCCGCGTGCTGCCGGGAGGCTTGTCGGACGCCTTTCGGATTTTCACACCGTCGGCGGCGGCTACGATGCCCGGGCCTCCGCTTTTGATAAAATGAGCATTCCGCGCAAGGCTTCCGGCGGTGCCAGTGCTAATGCAGTGATCACCCATCGGACCTACCTGAACGAGGCCCGCTTTATCGCCGCCTTCGAGGGCGATACGGAAACCATCAGTATCGCCATCCGCCATCTGGAAAATCCCGTCTGGGGCGTTTGGTTCGGTCGGAAAACCTGTCTGCCCGCCATGCCTCTCAGCCCGATTTCCGGCATGGACACCCGCGCTGCTGCCGGTGGGATCCTCAGACGCATCCGTGATTGGGAGGAAGCCACCCTCCGCCCGTCCTTCCCGCCCACACTCGATCCCGCCGATCTCGAACGCTGGGAGGAACCCGCCGGAGACCAGACCCAGCCCGGTGATTTTCACCTCCACGATCAACCGGTCACGTTTGGCCAGCGCGAATTCCACTCACGCCCCGTCCGCCACATCGCCACCTCAGAAACTTGATCTTTTGCTTTCGATCCCTGCTCACTCGCCTTTCCCGCCATGCCCATCTTCGAACGTCCACCGCTCGACACCCTCGCTCCCGCCAAGGACCGCTGGACCCCCATCTATTTGGAATACGGCAGATTGGAAGTGGACGATGCTTCAATCAAATGGATCGGCAGCGATGGGCTCATCACCCGCCTGCCGGTGGCTACGGTTTCCGCTCTGATTCTTGGTCCCGGCACCACCATCACCCATGCGGCGGTGAAGGCGGCGGCGCAGTGCAACTGCCCGCTGTTCTGGCTCGGTGAGGACGGGTTGCGTTTCTACGCCTTCGGCATCACACCGAACCACGACAACTCGATGGCCCGCATCCACGCCACCGCCTGGGCGGACAAGCGCTCCCAAAACGAAATCGCCCGCCGGATGTTCCTCCACCGTTTCCCGAAGGCTTCCGTCCATGGCATTTCTATCAAGCAGCTTCGGGGCATGGAAGGCAAACGGGTGAAACATACTTACGCCGAGCTCGGCCTGAAATACGGCGTCACTTGGAAAGGCCGCGACTACAAGGCCGACAACTGGCAGATCGCCGATGGCATCAACCGCGCCCTCTCCGCTGCCAATGCCTCGCTTTACGCCCTCACCGCCGCCGTCTGCTGCTCCATGGGCTTCATTCCCCAGCTCGGTTTCGTCCATGCCGCCGGAACCTTGCCGTTCATTTATGACGCGGCGGATCTTTACAAACATGAAACGAGCTGGCCCGCCGCCTTCGAAGCCCTCTCCATCAACCCCGGCGACGACGGAACCCTCGTGAGAAAGCTCCTCAAGCAAAAGGTCGAGGAAACCCGGATGCTCCGCCGCATGCCCGAGGATTTGAAAAAACTCTTTGACGGCCTTGGCGAGGATCCCAATGACGCCCCGCCGGATCACCCGCTCCAACCACGCTCGGAAGCATAGAATCCCCGGAAAAGTTGATGGTGAATGGGAATGGCAGCCTCTGAAATCCCCCTATCCTCGATCTCCGATCCAAAATCTCCCCCATGACCGTCCTCATTTGCAACGATGTCCCGCCCGCGATCCGTGGGCATCTGAAACGCTGGTTCATCGAGCCGCGGCCCAATGTCTTCATCGGTACTCTCAACGTCCGCACCCATCGCAAGGTGATGGACTTCATCCTGCGAAATGCCTCGAAGGACTTTGGTGTGCTCGTGGTCTCCTCAGCTCCGAATTGCCAAGGTTACATCGTCGAGCGAATCGGTCCGGAGGGAAAAACCGGACGCAAGGATGTCGAAATTTCCGGCATCCCCCTCATCGCGGAAAGCTGGATCGATCCCGGGAATTGCCCGTTTTGAAATCACCTGCGACGCGTGTTCCCCGCGGCGTCAACCTGTCACGTCTCCGTTGCGGCTTGATTTGCTCGTTTTTTGAAGTGTAACTCCTTGGTAGCCGGAGAGATTTCCCCACCCGCGTGGGGATGGACCGAACGGCATCACCCCGGCGTGGATGACCTTCCAGATTTCCCCACCCGCGTGGGGATGGACCGTGCTTTCGGTTTCCGGCGGGCTGCCAAGCTGGGATTTCCCCACCCGCGTGGGGATGGACCGTGCTATGTGCTCGCGGCATCTCCCGCGTCCACGATTTCCCCACCCGCGTGGGGATGGACCGCCACTTCGGCAAGCCAAGCTCAATTGGGTAGCGATTTCCCCACCCGCGTGGGGATGGACCGTATGTTGTTGCCGTCGATCTCACCAGCAACGTGATTTCCCCACCCGCGTGGGGATGGACCGCGCGGCCAACATCGTAGCCGCGCGGGACCGTGGATTTCCCCACCCGCGTGGGGATGGACCGCCTTCCATCCTCGCTTTCAAACACCGTGCCCAGATTTCCCCACCCGCGTGGGGATGGACCGAACTATTTTCGCAGAATCTGCATATTTATTCCGATTTCCCCACCCGCGTGGGGATGGACCGAGCTCATGACAACCATCCCCGACTTGCGCCGGGATTTCCCCACCCGCGTGGGGATGGACCGCGAAATAATGGCATCCGCGATCTGCGCGGCCAGATTTCCCCACCCGCGTGGGGATGGACCGGGCTCTCGGAATAAATATGCAGATTCTGCGAAGATTTCCCCACCCGCGTGGGGATGGACCGAGTATTTCGGCGACAATATGGATCATTTCGCGGATTTCCCCACCCGCGTGGGGATGGACCGCTGGAGCTTCCAAGAGTTCCCACCAACGGGCGGATTTCCCCACCCGCGTGGGGATGGACCGGTTGCTGTAGTCCGGTTGTGCCAATATGAGGCGATTTCCCCACCCGCGTGGGGATGGACCGGCACAACAACGACCAACACGGCAGCCGCAACGGATTTCCCCACCCGCGTGGGGATGGACCGCCGGTCGATCTCTACTCGCTCGCTACGTTTCAGATTTCCCCACCCGCGTGGGGATGGACCGCGCCGCGTGGCCTCCGGCAGCATGAGCAAGGAGATTTCCCCACCCGCGTGGGGATGGACCGGTTCGGGAAATTGCCCATAAACTGTGGGAAGTGATTTCCCCACCCGCGTGGGGATGGACCGTAACATATGGCACCGATCCCGCAACTTGGATGGATTTCCCCACCCGCGTGGGGATGGACCGGGCTGAGGCCGCCGCCGTTCTCCGTGACGTTTGATTTCCCCACCCGCGTGGGGATGGACCGTTCGCGCTTCGATGATGGCGATAAATCAAACAGATTTCCCCACCCGCGTGGGGATGGACCGGCCAGTTCGAGACGCTGGAAGAAAACATTCGGGATTTCCCCACCCGCGTGGGGATGGACCGAATGCGAGGGCGAATTTCTCCTTTTGGAAAACGATTTCCCCACCCGCGTGGGGATGGACCGTTCGTGGATACGGGTGTGCTTGATGGCGGCAGGATTTCCCCACCCGCGTGGGGATGGACCGTGAGGTCGGAGGTATCGCACCAGAATAGTCCGGATTTCCCCACCCGCGTGGGGATGGACCGGGCGGGACGTTCATGCTCATCTGAGGCTCCGGGATTTCCCCACCCGCGTGGGGATGGACCGCTCTTCCAGCACCTCGTAGGAAACCTCGTGGCGATTTCCCCACCCGCGTGGGGATGGACCGCGATGCGCACGCTCTGCAACGAGGTTGAAAATGATTTCCCCACCCGCGTGGGGATGGACCGCAGGAATGGGAGTTCGAGGAATTCTGAGAGATGATTTCCCCACCCGCGTGGGGATGGACCGAATCGGCTTGGTCAGATCGAACCTCGCACCCGGATTTCCCCACCCGCGTGGGGATGGACCGGTTTACCCACAAATCGAACAACAATCGGAGGAGATTTCCCCACCCGCGTGGGGATGGACCGGACTCCAAGTGCCGACCTTTAACGACCAGTTGGATTTCCCCACCCGCGTGGGGATGGACCGCAGGAGGCATCCAGCAGTGCGTTCAGCGAGTTGATTTCCCCACCCGCGTGGGGATGGACCGTCCCCGTTGCACCTGCTTTTTTCGTGCTTCGGGATTTCCCCACCCGCGTGGGGATGGACCGCATGAAATTCGCGGACCAACTCAAAAGCGAACGATTTCCCCACCCGCGTGGGGATGGACCGCGTCGAGAGCCGATGGGAGATGGTGAGAATGCGATTTCCCCACCCGCGTGGGGATGGACCGTGCTCCGCTTCAGCCAAGGCTTCGTCGCGGCGGATTTCCCCACCCGCGTGGGGATGGACCGCGTTTTGGTTTTGCTTTTGTTGGATTTTTTGTGATTTCCCCACCCGCGTGGGGATGGACCGCCGCCACTTCTTCTGGGGTTAGCTCGTCCGCTGATTTCCCCACCCGCGTGGGGATGGACCGTCGTGATTCGCCAGCTTGCTTTTTCGTTGGCCGATTTCCCCACCCGCGTGAGCCGCTACCGACACTGTGTCGCTCGTCGCATTTCCGAGCGTTCCATCGCTCAGCCTCATTGAAGCAAAGGCGGAGAACTGCGGCGGGACGCCACAGTCATACATTTCATCACTCCCACTCGATGCTGGCTGGCGGCTTGGTGGAAATGTCGTACAGCACGCGGTTGATGCCTTTTACTTCGTTGAGGATTTTGTGGCTCGTTTCGCGGAGGATTTGCGGCGGGAGCTCCACCCAGTCGGCCGTCATCGCGTCTTCGGAAACCACGGCCCGCAGCGAGATCGCCCACTCGTAACTGCGTTCGTCACCTTTCACGCCGACGGTTTTCACCGGAATCAATCCGGCGTATGCCTGCCAGATTTTGTCATACCAATCGTGTTCCTTGAGCTTGCCGATGAAAATGGCATCGCATTCGCGGATGATCGCGAGGCGTTCCGGCGTGACGACGCCCGGGCAGCGCACGGCGAGTCCCGGGCCGGGGAACGGATGGCGTTGCAAAATGTCTTTCGCGATGCCGAGTGACTCACCGAGAGCGCGCACCTCATCCTTGAAAAACTCCGCGAGCGGTTCCAGCACCTTGCCCTGTGCCTGGAGTTCGAGAATCCGGTCCACGCGGTTGTGGTGGGTCTTGATTTTCGACGCCTTGGACTTCGCGTTGGAAGCACTTTCGATCACATCCGGATACAATGTCCCTTGTGCGAGAATTTCCGCGTCACCAACTGCATCCCAAAAGACGTCGATGAACAGGTTGCCGATGATCACCCGTTTTTTCTCGGGATCGTCCACGCCGTCGAGGGCGGCGAGGAAACGATCGGCACAATCGACGGTTTCGATCGGCACGCCCATGCGGTGGAAATTGTTGCGCACTTCCGCGCCCTCGTCCTTCCGCATGAGTCCGTGATCGACGAAAACCGCCTTCATGTTCACGCCCGCCTCGTGCAGAAGTACGGCGAGAACCGTACTATCCACACCGCCGGAAACCCCGCAGACCACCTGCTTGTCACCGGCTTGTTTGCGAATTCCCTCGATCACCTCGCGTTTCAAATCATCAATGCGGAATGGCAGCAGGTTTTTCGCGTTGAGCAGGAAGTTATGGAGAATGCGCAGTCCTTCGTGGCTGTGCGTGACTTCCGGATGAAACTGAATGCCGAAAAACCGGTCGTTCCATTGCAGTGAAACGGGCGTCCCGTGCTGGTTGGTGGCAATCACTTGCGAGCCTTCGGGCAGGTTTTTCACCGTGTCCGAATGACTCATCCAAACCTGCGATGATTTCGAAATCCCTTCGTAAAGGCCGGCGCATTCCACCGGAAATAGATCGGCGGGCCCGTATTCGCGCTTGTCACTTGCTTCCACGCTGCCGCCGAACTTGATGTTGAGCAGCTGCATGCCGTAACAAACGCCGAGCACCGGGACGCCAAATGCTTTCAACGCTTCGAAATCGAGATCGGGCGCATCCGCCTCGCTGGTGCTGCGCGGTCCTCCGGAAAGGATGATCGCGCCCGGTTTGCCGATGTCCGGAAAATCCTCGATGGCATACAGCTTGGCGAAAAAACCGATTTCGCGCACGCGGCGGACAATGAGCTGCGTGTATTGGGAACCGAAATCGAGGACAGCTACGTGGTTGGAATCGTGCATGGCAAAGAAATTCTAAATCTTAAATTCTAAATTCTAAATTCGAAGTGAAGAGGACGAGGTTCTGAAGCACCGGAAATTCCTCTTTGTTTAGAACTTCGTGCTTAAGATTTAGTACTTCAACCAAGCGGTTGATAGTTCGTTGGCTCTTCGGTGATGACGACGTCATGCACGTGGCTCTCACGCAGACCGCCGGCGGTAATGCGGGTGAAACGCGCGCGCTCACGGAGTTCCGCAAGACTGGAAGCGCCGACGTAGCCCATGCCGGATTTCAATCCGCCCATGAGTTGGAAGATCACATCGGACAGCGGACCTTTGTAGGGCACGCGGCCTTCGACACCTTCCGCGACCAGTTTGCCTGAGCTGTTCTGACTGTAGCGGTCGCCCGAACCTTTTTGCATCGCACCGAGCGAACCCATGCCGCGGTAGGTCTTGAAACGACGGCCTTGGGAATGAACCGTCTGCCCCGGGCTTTCGCGGGTGCCGGCGAGCAAAGAACCGAGCATCACCAAGTCCGCGCCGGCGGCGATCGCCTTGACGACGTCGCCGGAATAACGAATGCCGCCATCCGCGATGACTTTCACACCATTCGCGCGGCAGTGATCCGAGACGTTGCGGATCGCAGTGAACTGCGGCATGCCAACGCCGGAAATCACCCGGGTGGTGCAGATCGACCCGGGACCGACACCGACTTTCACCGCACTCACTCCGGCGGCAACGAGATCCTTTGCACCTTGTTCCGTCACGACATTGCCAGCCACCACCGGCACAGCGGAAAGCGAACGCAACTGGCCGATCACATCGAGCACCCGGCGTGTGTGGCCGGTAGCGGCATCGATGAACAACGCGTCCGCACCCGCTTCGATGAGCGCTTGGGCGCGGTCCACGCAATCCGGTCCGACGCCTACCGCAGCGCCACAGCGCAAGCGGCCTTGTTCGTCCTTTGCGGAGTTCGTGAAAGTGATGCGTTTTTCAATGTCCGAGCCGGTGATGAGTCCGGCGAGTTTGCCATCGGGATGAACGAGTGGCAGTTTCTCGATGCGGTTCTGATAGAGAATGCGCCGTGCTTCCTCCAGGCTCGTGTTGGGCGGTGCGGTGACCAGGCGCTCCCGCGGCGTCATCACTTCCGCGACCATCGCGCCGGGGCGGTCCATGTATCGCACATCGCGCCCGGTGACCATGCCTTCGAGCACGCCATCTTTGCTGACGACCGGAAAACCGGAAAACCCGTTGCGCACCATCACTTCGCGCACGTGATCGACGCTGTCGGTTTTCGTAACCGTGTGCGGTTTCAAGATCACCGCGTTTTCCGATCGTTTCACCCGGGCGACTTCGCCGACCTGCACGTCGATCGGGCAGGCGCGGTGGATCACGCCCATGCCACCCTCGCGGGCCAGCGCGATGGCGAGATCGTGTTCGGAAACCGTATCCATGGCCGCGGAAACCACGGGGATGAAAAGATCGATGCCGGACGTGACCTGCGTGGAAAGATCCGCCTCACCGGGCAGTATCCCGCTCAAGTCCGGGATCAGAAGAACATCGTCGAAGGAAAGGCCTAGGGAAATCTCTTCCATAGGGGAGTCAATAGACCGATCCCCCTCCGCGCAAGTCCGAAGCGGGGTTCCGGCGGGAAAAATTGTCCGGGCCGCGTGCGGCCTTGGCCGATGATGTGGAATTGTTCGTTTGCGCGGTGGTTTTGCCGGTCGTAGAACCGCGCAGCGTGAAGATCGCCGGCCACCACCTCGCCTACTGCACCAATGTCCATCCTGCGGAAAGCTGGCCGGAAACCCGTGCGATGTTGCGCCGGGAAATCCCCGCGGTCCGGGCGCGGTTGGTTGTCGGCGGCGAATTGCCGGAAGGCGCACCGTTTGCGATTGGCTTGCGGCTCTCCGCGCTCGCCGCGCACCAGCTTCTCGACGGCAACGACCTCGCGGAATTCAAACGCTGGCTGAACGATACACGAACCTACGTGTTCACGATCAACGGGTTTCCCTACGGCAATTTCCACGGCACCCGGGTCAAGGAGCGCGTTTTCCAGCCGGATTGGACCTCGCCGGAACGCGTCGAATACACAAAAAATCTTTTCCGGATTCTCGCCGAAATTGCCGAACCGGGAACTTCGGCGTCGGTTTCCACGCTGCCTGGATCGCACAAGTCGTTTCATCCCGACGAACCGGTCATCCTGCGCAACCTCGAATCGTTTGCAGGTTGGCTCGACGATTTGTCCGGGAAAAGCGGCCACGATTTCCACCTCGGCCTCGAACCTGAGCCGTTTGGTTGGTTTGAGAACACCGAGGAAACCATCGCGTTTTTCGCCAAGCTCGCGGGCGGCCACCCGTTGCGACGGCGCATCGGCTTGAATTACGACGCCTGCCATTTCGCGATCGGGTTCGACGATGCACGGGCGTCATTGGACCGGCTCAAGGCGGCGGGCATCCGGATTTCAAAAATCCATTTATCGAACGCCCTTTGCTTCCCGCTTGATGATGCGGCCTCGTTGGCGGCGATCCGCGAATTCGACGAACCAACTTATTTCCATCAGGTCGTCACCCGCTCATCCTCCGGCGAACTGCGGCGTTATGCGGACCTGCCCTTGTTTCTCGCCGACTCTGATCGCGAAACCACCGGCGAAGCGCGCGTGCATTTTCACATTCCGCTCGATGCCGAACCCGCGCCCCCCCTCGCCTCCACCCGCCGTCAGGTCATTGACGTGCTCGATTGGTGCCGGAAAAATCCGGATGCTTGCAGCCATTTTGAGATCGAAACCTACACGTGGGCGGTCCTCCCCGAACCGCTGCGCCGGTCGCTCACCGAGCAGATTGCTGCGGAATTCCGTTGGGTAATCCCAAGGTTTTTTTCCGCGCCCGACCTGTGACATCATTTGCGGGCGTTTGGACGACAAACTGTGGCTGCCCGCGGCTCGCGGCAGGCCGTGATTGCGGCGGCTCGCCGCAATAAGCCATAACGGATGGATAACGGAGGCGAGCCGCCACCGTCACGGCCTGCGGCGGGCCGCCGCAGCCACTTTTAGAGTGACGTCTTCCAAAACGAAGACCTCGGTCGCCCCCGCACATCGCCCCTTGCCCCTCCCGCGGGTTTGCTCCACCGTGCCCGCGTTTCCCGCGGTCTCCATGTTTTCTGCCGAATTGCTTCACGCCGATTTCCCCATCCTCGACCAATCGATCGGGGGCCGCCGCATGGTGTATCTCGATAACGCGGCGACCACCCAGAAACCGCTCGCGGTCCTGCTCGCCTCGCGGCACTACTACGAGGCGTTCAATTCCAATATCCACCGCGGCACTCATCAGCTCGCTCGCGCCGCGACGGAGGCGTTCGAGAAGGCACGCGCCACCGTCGCGCATTGGATTCACGCCGCCGCGCCGGAGGAAGTGATTTTCACCTCCGGCACCACCGCCGGGATCAACCTGATCGCTTCGATTCTCGGATTGGGTTCCCACATCAAAGCTGGTGACGAGATTCTCATTTCGACGCTCGAGCATCACTCGAACATCGTCCCGTGGCAAATGCTGTGCCAGCGCACCGGCGCACAGCTCCGCGTGATTCCCTGCCACGACGATGGCACCCTCGATCTCGACGCATTCCGCGCCTTGCTTTCGGAAAAAACCGCGGTTTTCTCGGTGACATGGATTTCCAACTCGTTCGGCACCGTGAATCCGGTCGCTGAAATGACACGCGCGGCGAAGGCCGCCGGTGCGCTGGTGGTGATTGATGCCGCCCAAGCGGCCGCCCACGTGCCAATCGATGTCCAAAATCTCGGCGCGGATTTCATCGCGTTTTCCGGGCACAAGGTGTATGCGCCGACTGGCATCGGCGTGCTCTGGGGCCGCGCGGAACTCCTCAACGATCTGCCACCGTGGCAAGGTGGCGGTGAGATGATCCAACACGTCACTTTCGAACACACCACCTACAACGAGCTGCCGTTCAAATACGAAGCCGGCACCCCCAACATCGAAGGCGCCATCGTTCTTGCCGCCGCGCTCGATTACATCAAGGGACTTGGTCTGGCGGAAATCCACGAGCACGAGAATGCGCTCATCCGCACCGCCGCGGAAGGAATCGCCGCGATTCCCGGCGCACGTCTTTACGGCCCCGCCGATCGCACCGGCGCGCTTTCGTTCAACATCGAAGGCGTGCATCATTACGATCTCGGCACGTTGCTCGATCAGATGGGCGTGGCAGTGCGAACCGGCCACCACTGCTGCCAACCGTTGATGGATCGTTTCCACATCTCCGGCACCGTTCGCGCTTCCTTCGCCCTGTACAACACCATGGAAGACGTCAGCGATTTCCTTGCCGCCACCACCAAGGCCGTCGCGATGCTGCGCTGATCACCTGCGAACCGCATGGCAGAAAAGAAATGGAACCGCCAAAACGCAAAGGTCGCCAAGGAACGCAAAGAGCAGGAAAACATGGTTCATTTCTCCTCTTTAAATCAGTGATGTTTAGATTTGGTATGACTCTACGGATTCCACAGATTTTGAAAGATAGAGAAATTCTTTGATCTGTGTTTATCTGCGTCCATCTGCGGTTAAAAAAGTCTTCTTATTCACCGTCATGAAAATCGTTCTCGGAATTTCCGGTTCCATCGCCGCCTACAAAGCCGCGGACCTCGCTTCGCAGTTGGTCAAGCTCGGCCACGACGTGCATGTCGTGATGACTCGCTCCGCGATCGAGTTCATCACCCCGCTTACCCTGCAAACCCTCACCCGCCACCCGGTTCTCGTCACCCTTGAGGACGAAAAACAATCTTGGAAACCCGGGCACATTGAACTCGCCGACAGCGCCGGGCTGTTTCTCATCGCCCCCGCCACTGCCAGCCTGTTGGGCGAGTTCGCCAACGGCCTTGCACCCGATCCCCTCACCTCCATTTATCTCGCACTGCCGCGCACCACGCCGGTTCTCATCGCCCCCGCCATGAATGGCAAAATGTGGGAACACCCCGCCACCCGCCGGAATGTCGAAACGTTGAAAGCCGACGGCTGCCGTTTCATCGAGCCCGCGTCCGGACTCCTCGCCTGCGGATACGAAGGACCCGGCCGGTTGGCACCATTGGAGGAAATTCTCGCGGCAGTTCAGGAAACTTTGGGCATTTGATGGTCTGCCGCCATTTCGATCCCGCATTATGCCGCCGCCGTGAAGCCAGTAGAAATCGCCCGGAAAATCCTCAAGCTCCACCGCCAAGGCGAGCCGCTCAATATTTCCGCCGTCAAACGCAACCACCCGCAGCTTTTGGCCGCGGCATACGCCTGCCGGCCGTTTCTCGGCTGGAAACAAGCCGTCGATCTCGCCGGGCTGGATTACCAACTCTTGCGCGTGGACCTTCAGGAAACCGTGGAATGCCTCATCTGCGGATACACCTCGGGCAACCTGCATCCGCACCTGAAATACCGTCATGGTATCAATGCAGAGGAATACCGGCGCGAATTTCCATCCGCTCCGATTCTTCCGGAAACCTTCCTTGCTGGAAAGAACCGCAGGGAGAATCCCCGGCTCCCTCACTGGGAACCCCTGTGGACATACGAATATCTGCTGGACCGCGCCTGGCAATGGAAGCTCATGATGGGCAGGTGCAACCAGGAGCTCATCCGGAGTTGCGATCCTTCGCTGAGCTTCCTTTCCTACGACTGGGGAAACGGGTGGGATGAAGTTCTCACCAACCTCGGCCTCGATCCCTCCAAAGAACGGCGGAGGCTGTCAGTCGACCCGGAAATGTTTCCCCGCAAGAAAGTCGTGGCCACACTTCGCAACCTCGCTTTCATGGGGAAAATTTCCCGCTACTCCAGCGGGGACGATCTTGCACCGGAACTTGTGGCTTCGATCCGCAGGCATTTCACGACGATCAATCACGCGTTCGAGACCGCGGGTTTATTGCCGCCGCCAGAATCCACCGCCGTGACCCGGAAATTCCCAACCAGTGGCTCTGTTCTCGCAGAGCTTCGGAACCACCGCGACGCCGGGCTCCCGCTCCACGCTCGCGCCTTGCTCATGGGGAGCAAAGTCCTCGTGCAGGCGATTATCCTCCATTTCGGCAGCTACGCGGAATGTCTTGCCGCCGGGGGAATCTCCGAACAGCACGGGAAAGCGAGAAAAACTTATCACTACGGCATGGCGAAGTATGAAAGTCCCGAAGCCGTGCTCGCGGCTCTCCGCCAGCGCGCCGAGGCAGGTCTGGGGCTGCGCCGTCAGGACGTTCTTCTGGATGAACCCGCGCTGGTCTCATCCTGCCAGATCCATTTCCGCACCTACACGACCGCTCTTGCCGCCGCCGATCTGCTCGCCGCGTGCGCGAAAACCAATTACAAACAGCCCGCTTATCCATCCGCGGAGGCCGTCATCGCCGGCCTCCGCCAAAGACATGCGGAGGGATTGTCCCTGTCATCAACGAATCAAGACAACGCGCTCTATTATGCCGCGCGCAAATACTTCCCATCCTGGGAAGAAGCCATTTCCGCCGCCGGGTTGGCGGAGGCCCGCATTGCGCAAAGCCACCGCCTCGGCGGGGCGACCTTGTTCAAAACCCCGGAAGACGCCGTCGCGAAACTCCGCGAGCTCGCCCCGGATGGCGTGGTTCCGTTGTTTCGGGAGGTCAACGCCATTCCGCAGCTGCGCTCCGCGCTCTACCGGTTCTTCGATGGAGTTGGCGGTGCCGCCGCCGCCGCCGGACTCCGCACCCGCCATAAAAACCGAACCTCTGCCAAAAAGCCGGGATTTTCCAAAGGGCCTTATCCGGACAAGGCATCCGTCATCGCGGCTCTCCGTCGGATTCATTTGGAAGGAGGGAAATTCACCTCCTCAAGTGCGGAAGGAGCGGTGCTATATAACAGCGGAATCCGGAAACATTTCGGCAAGCTCGATGCCGCGCTGGAGGCGGCCGGCTTGACCGAAATCCACAAGATTTCCACCAAGGAATGGTATGCCTGTTTTCCCACCCCAGAATCGGTGATCCTGCAACTCCGCTCCATGGAAAGCCAGGATGATCAAGTCTTCAGTTACAAAGCCGTCCGTGGCATCAAGGGCTTATTGGGTGCCATGACCCATCACTTCGGCCTTCCCTCCGCCGCCGTTTCCGCCGCTTTTCCCGACCACATTCCCGGTCGGCCCCGCCGCCGTCTCACGTTTCCTGAAGACCAATGGCCTCCCGGCTGAGCTCCTCTTCGGCCCATGAAAAAACGGCCTCGCCGGGCGCTCGGATTTACTGATATCAAATCCAATTCACGCAAAGGCGCAAAGCCGCGAAGGAAGAGGACACCAGCCGCCGCCGCTCCACCACCACTCTCCGGAATTCCCCGTACCCCACGCCGGAGACTCCTCGCCTCCCTCCGCAAACATGCCGGAGACGGCTTCCCCCTCACCTCAAAGCCGCTTCCGGGGCGATCCTCCCTTCAAAAAGGCCGTTTACCGCTTTTTCGGGAGCTGGTCCGCAGCCTTGGAAGCCGCGGGACTCACCCCCCGAACTCAAAAATGATGACTCCTGAAAGGAAAAGAACCGGAGAATTTTTCCAAGTTTTTGTTTTCTCTTCCGGCTTCGACCAAGCGGAAAGACAAAAAGAAGACGGGTGAAACCACACCCCGCGGGGTCAATCAATCGCGGGATTGTTCCATGTGACTGTCGTGCCCGCAGGTGCCTGATATTTCCGGATGATGAATCCGCCGCCTGAGGGAATGGTCTCCGCGCCCCGGTCCTGTCAGCTTGCATCACCCTGAAGCTGCCATTTTCCTCCGAAGTGAAAATACGTGCGGGAAGGAGTTTGGTTGTGACCTGCGGGGGAATTGCCAAACACCAGAAGTTGATCCCTCCTGCCGGATAACGATGTGCTGGTGGATGTTACGAAGGCGGAAGTGCCGCCGAGGTTCAAGGCATCGAGCGATACTGCGACAGGCCGGGGAAGAGCCAGATAGTTGTCCTGATATCCGGAAACGCGGGTGACGAGATTGAACCGGAAATCCGCGGGGTCCACCTCACCCGTATTGGTAAACACCGTAGCCTTCGGAACGGCGGAAGGATGACGGATGATCAAATAACCATCCGGCCAGAGCTGGAACAATCCCTTGTTTTCTCCGGCTTTGCCCTCTTGTTTCCACATGCCATTGTGGACATAAAACGCCGCATTCGGAGGATTGTTGATCCCGACCCCGTGAAGGTTGGGCATCAGAATTTGCGTGCGTCTGTCGGCGAGGCTCGTGCCCGGAGATGCCACAATCGCATTTCCCGTGGTTACGGCATTTGTGGTCGCAACCCTCGGATCGAACAATTCATCCAACGTCCAAAATTTGACCACTTCAATACAATCACCCCGTGCCGCGGTAAAGCTGGCGCCATTCAGATCGACCGTAAGCGATGTTTCCGTGTTTGCAGTGATGGGAAACCATTGTCCAGCCGCAGTGTCACTGGTTCTGAACTTCACATAATGCGTGTTCGCAACATCCCCGAATTTGGTGGGAACAAATCTATTTTTGTGATCCAGCCCGCCAATACTCGTTAAAACCGCTTGATCTCCATCGACGGCAGGAGCAGCGGTCAGTTCTGCGGGGATGGAGGATTGGCGAAGAGGTATGCCGATGATCGTATCAGAATTCGGCAGGCAAGTGGTCGAAATGAATCCCACTGGTGTCGTGGTGGCTGTTTGTCCGTGGGCGATACCCGCGGATATGGCGGCGAGAAAAAAGATGAGCGGCGGTTTCATGGTCGGAAAAGAGAATGGAGAACGTGGGGATCGATGATTCTCACCAAGCAAATACCTTTCCCATGGCTCCGCCGGCAAGAAGCAAATCAGTGACAGGAACATGGGTGATTGATTGGTAACGATGAACAAATTTCCTTTGCACACCTCGAAATGCAACAGAGGCGGACCGCAGCCCGCCTCTTGCAAATCATTCGGTTCTTCCGATCGGAAAATCAATCCCGGCAGCGGCGGAGAAGACCAAGAGCGCCAAATGCGGCAAGAAGCGCGGTGGTGGGTTCGGGAATCAAAGTTACTGCCGTGAAGGCGGCATTTGGAGTGGAGCCGCCTTGGGAAACACTGAACGCTCCTACGCTCTCCGTCGTACCATCACCCGGAATGACCATACCGCTGGTTAATAATCCCCCTTCGGTACTACTTGAGTGCACCCCCCCCACTTGATCGTCAATGGTTTCACTGCTGCCGCCGGTAAATGTAGCTCCAGGAAACCAATAAAAAGCAAACTGGTTTCCTGTAGTTAGACCATTCTCGCCGAGATTCAAATTAAGCTGGCCGCTGGTAGCTCCGGAAGAGGTGAAACCGCCCAAGGCGAAGATTGTGCCGCCGCCTATCACGCCACCAAGGGCGATTGACTGGTTCTCGCTAAAAAACGTGTCCGCCACCCCTGGAGAGGTGACGTTCGCTTCAAATAGACTATCGTCGCCACCGAAGCCGGCGAATGTATTGTTACCGTCATCGACAACTAATGCCCAAAGCGTATTCGCTGGTACGACAGTGCTTGACGATGTTAATGCCTCAGCGAATTCATAATTGAGAGTAAGGGCTGCCGAAGCGGTCAGGGCGGTAGCAGCGAACAACGAGAGCGTTTTGATTACAGGCATAAGACGATTGGGCGATGGTGATTCAATGTGGTGGGTGGATTTATTTAGTAACTAGCGATATTGTCCCAATTGGAAGTCGCTCCATCTGTAGTTTTGCGTTTGCGGATGATAAACCCAGATCCGGCGCGGATAAGATCGGCGCCTCGATTCTCCGCAGCGCCATCGCCGTGGCGCTTCCATTTTCCATCAAAATAAAAATAAGTGGCTGCAGCTGACTTGTTTCGGCCAACAAGTGCGTTGTCGAACACAAGAAGTTCATCTTTTCGCCCAAGCAGCGACGTACTTGTGGAAGACACAAATGCAGAGGTACCGCCCAAATTGAGGTTGTTTAATGAAGTATCAGTGGGTCTCGGCAGGCCGACGAAGTTATCCTGAGAAACGGATGTGCGTGTAAGGAGGCTAAAGTCAAACTCACCGATTTCGACCTCGCCCGCTGCGACGTAAGTCGTGGATTGTGTTATGACGCTTGAGTGCCTGATGATAATGTAACTATCGGGCCATAACTGTAAGGAACCTTTATTAGCGTCTCCTTGGCCGTGTTGTTTCCATGTAGAATTGTGAATGAAATATGTGCCGGCGGAAGCTAAATTGATACCCACTCCAGATAAATTGGGGATCAGTATTTCGCTACGTCTGCCCAGCAATGAAGTGCTCGTCGAAGCCACAATCGCATTCCCTGTAGTGCTTGCGCTCGTTGTCGATGCGGCTGGATCAAACAATTCAGACAAGGTCCAGAACTTGAGGACTTCAATGGCATCGCCAGAGGCGGCGCTGAGGGTGTCGCCATTCAAATCGACGGTCAGCGTCGTGGTAGTATTCGCCGTGATGGAAAACCATTTTCCTGCCGCTGTGGCGCTGGTTTTGAACTTGGCGTAGTGGGTGCCGGCGAAGGCACCGAAACTTGCGTTGGCCACTTCCAAGGTCGCCTCGTCGCCAGCGACGACCGGGTTGGCGGTAAGAGCGCCGACTGCATCCGCGCTGATTCGTAACGGCAGGCCGACGATGGTGTCGGAATTGGGCAGGCAGGTGATGCTGACAAACCCGACCGGTGTGGTAACGGCGGTTTGGGCATGGGCCAAGCCGACGGCGGCGAGGAAAGCGAAAAGGGTAGGTTTCATGACAGGTCAGGGCTGGCAATCTGGGGGGACCGGGCGTCAGTCTCGCCCCAGCGACGTTATGGATCATGTTTCAATCGATGATTTCGGGGCAATTGGCAAGAGAAAATCCCGGCGCAACACGGCACCTCATTTTGGAATTGCCGCTCTTGCGGTTCCGGAAATTTCCTTTGTCCTCATGCGCAACACCGGAATCGTGGATTTTCATCCGCTTCTTTCATTTTTCTGGTGAGCGAAGATCTCGAAACAGGATTTCTCAGGATTTACAGGAACGGGAGAATCAGTAAATGCCCGCAATCAGTGGAATTCCATCATTCCGCTGGATCGCGGGGCCATGTGAGGCGCCACCGGAGGACAATCAGAGCGTTCTTTCAAAGTGCCGCCGGCCGGACTCGAACCGGCACGTTGGTTGCCCAACAACGGATTTTAAGTCCGTGGTGTCTACCATTCCACCACGGCGGCATTGAAATCGCCGCAAGCGGCTGGGGCAGGATGATGCGGCGGGCATGCCTGCGTCCAGCCGCCATTCACGTCGAGGCGCTGAATTGCAATTTGGAAAACGCGATTTTCGCGCTTGAGTGCAGACCGGGATGGAGCGCGTGGTGACGGGCGACCGCTTCCAGACGGCACATCAATCCGGCGCCATTGGCGAGCTGGATGGCAAGGCCCGGCCGCGCGTTGACTTCGATCATCAGCGGACCGCGGCTTTCATCGATCATCATATCGACGCCGAGGTAACCGAGACCGGACATTTCCTGGCAAATGCAGGCGATCTCCAGCAACCGCTCCCATTCTGGAATCCGCACACCAATGAGTGGTGCTTTGGTATCGGGATGGAATAGCACGGGCATTCCATGGTGCACGGCCCGGATGCTGCATCCGGAGGCCAGACAAATGCCGATTCCCAGCGCACCTTGGTGGAGATTGGCACGGCCATCGGATTCCCTGGTCGCCGTGCGCACCATGGCCATCACCGGATAACCGTGAAGCAGCACCACCCGGATGTCGGGTGCACCTTGGTAACTGATATCCGTCAGCACTCGTGCGGGGCGGACGCGGTACTCGGCCAAGGCGGCGTCGCGCCTGCCACCGAGGCTGAACAAGCCGGCGAGAATATCGGAAACATGATAACGGATTCCGGCGGCCGGAACGAAGGTCCCGCTGGGTTTGACGAAACCACCGGTCTGCCGTCCATCGATGACGATCACGCCCTTTCCGCCGGAGCCGCGCGCGGGCTTGATGACAAACGAATCGACCTTTTCCAAGGTCCGCATCAGTCCGGCGATGTCGCCGGGCGAATGGACGACGGCATAGGTTTCCGGCACGGCAAGGTCGTTGCGCAGGGCAAGCTCCTTGGTCCGCAGCTTGTCGTCCACGTTCCGGTAATACGCGCGCGGATTGTGGGGAAGCAACCAGCGGGCGTTGCGCATGTTGATGCCGACGACACCAAGCGCACGTAGTTCCGAGGGCAGGAGAAACCAACGGTGCCACCAGCGGCCGACGGTGCGCGGTTTCATTGCTGGAAATTCCGGAATCTCACGAGTTCGGAGAGACGGTACCCGGTGAACCGGCCGATCAGAAGGATGCCGGCCAAAAGGACGAGCAGAAGTTCCGGGAAATAAAACGCCCAATACCGCACCTGGCCGATACGCATGAAAAGATACGCGAACACCGCGACCAGCAGCGAGCCGCCGATCTGCACCAGAGCACTGCGCTTGCCTTCCTCTTCCCAAATCAGCGACATGCGTTCAATGGTCCACGCGATGATGATCATCGGAAACAAGGTGATCTGCACTCCGCCCCCCATGCCGATGCGATGGCCGAGAACGCTCATGAGCATCATCAGCAGCGTGACGATGACGACGCACGCCGCCACCCGCGGCACGACGAGCAAATTCAACCGCGAAAGCAGGAACCGGCAGGACAAGCCGGCCGCCAACAAAATGGAAATCATCGACAACCCGCGCAGCAACGGCATTTCCAACAACGCCAGGGCGATCAGCACCGGCATGAACGTCCCAAGCGTGGGCACGCCGATCATGTTGCGCATCACGACCACGACAAACGCGCCAAGGGGAATCAACACGATGTAGCGGAAGATCGCGCGCTCCGACAAGGGCAGGCCAAGCACGGTGGAAACGAACAATGGGGATCCGGACAAATCCTCCAGGCGCGACATCGGAATCCGCTCCCGCGCCACGGTGAAAGTGACTTTGGAGCTCTCGCCACCGGAAACATCGAGCAGCGGCCGGTCACCACGGTGCCAAACAAAAATTCCATCAGCGAGCGGTTCTCCGGCATCTTCCGGATCGCGCACTTTCCAATACACGCCGTCCGAGTATTCGACGAGCGGCATGGGAACCTGCGTCCCGCGGTCTTCGTTGAATGCGACGCCCCAGGCGATGCGTGCGGGAACCCCGGCCAATGCCAGCAAATCCAGACCCATGCGGATCTCCGCCGTGGTCTTGGACTCGGTTTCATAATGTCTCCGGAGAAGAACGAATTCCTGCGACTCCCGCTCGTCGCGGATGCTGCGGAAAACCGAGGTGAAAACCGCATCGGGATCCGACGAAAGTTGTCGGGCGCGCCCGGCGATGATTTTCGCGGCTTCACCCACCGACCCGGACAGACCGGGATCTTCATTGACGACGTCTTCCACCGGCACGGGCTCCGCACCATTGCCGGCACGATCATCGATGCGCAGCCGATAGTAGAGGGCCTGGCGGTCGTCCACGCTATCGGCCGACCAGATTGCCGTGGCGGTGGTGCGTTCCACATTGAAATTGTAGTCGAGCGAACCGGAATCATGCCTCGCCGCTTCCGATCCCGCCAGTTCGGGAAGAGCGAGTTTCACCTTCACCTTTTTGCCGTTGGCGAGAAACGTAACCTTTGCCTCGATTTCCCATTCATTCACCAAGGCGCCGCGCCAGAATGGAACTCCCAGATTGAGCGCCTTGTGCGCCGCGACGCCGCCCCCGCCCACAATGAGAACGATGACCGCTGTGAGAAGTTTCCACTTGGCACTCATAAGCAGGTCCGCGGTGAGTTCAACGTTTGATGTTCTGGTCGGCGATGTAAGTGCGGCTTGGGTCCACCCAGCCAAGCACCTTGATCATGTTGCGGCCGATCAACACCGGCGCGAGCATGTTTTTCCGGTTGTTGAGCGTGAATTCGCCCCGCAGTTTCCTGTCGCCGATCCGAAAGGAAAGTTTCACCACCTCGCGCTCGACCGGCACTCCGCCCGGCTCCTTGATTTTTGCGATGCGGACAAATGGCGCTTCCACTCGCGTGCGCATGGGTTTTTCCCGGATCGTGGGATCGGTGACGACGAAGCGCACCCACTTGCTGCCATCGCGTTCGAATAACTCAACGTCCTCGGCGTGAATCGAACAAGTGCGCGCTCCGGTATCGAGTTTCGCCTTCAGTTTTTCCTTCACCCCGTTGAGTGCGACCAATTCCTTCCAACCGTAAACCTGCACCGCTTCCGAGGTGACCGGCTTGGCGACCGCGGCCTGCGCTTCATCCGCCTTTTCCGCGGCGACGGCGTCATCGCTGTCAATCCCCCTGGGTTCCGGGGCGGGCTGGGCCACGCGTTCCGGCGGTTGGGTTGTCTTCGGCGCCGGTTCGCCGGACGCCGGTTTCGCCGCAGGCCGCTTCACGGTCGGCGGCTCCTTGGATTGCGCGCTCAAGGGGTTTCCAAGAAAAAGGCACGCCAGCAAGGCGGACAAAACGAGCGGAGTGTGGAAGGGGTGTGAAAAAATCACGCGGCCGAAGTATCCCGCCCCCGGGCACGCTGGCAAACGGAATTGTAACGCGCGGAAAATCATGCGGAATCGCTTGACGGTAAAACGCCCGCCACCTCCCACGACCGCCCCACCCGAGTACTTGCCAACCCACCGGAGACCCGCCAAGTTTCCCACCGATTCAAACAATCCACCCCTGCGCGGCCAGCGAAGAAAAAACCAGAACCCATGCCAGAGATCACCGAAAACGACCTGCCAGCGAAAACAAGGCCGGTTTGGCTCAAAGCCCTCACCGCCGTCCAAGCCGCCAACCATGGTTATGCGATCAACTTGCTGCAATCCATCCTCAAGGACCATCCGGGCTTCCTTGCAGGGCGCCGGATTCTGCGTCAAAGCGAAATCGCCGCGACCGGCGGAACGAAAAAGAAAGGCGGCCTCTTCGGTCTGCAAACCGGCGGCCTCAAGCTCCAGAACGTTACAAAAAAGGATCCCGCGGCAGCCCTTCCGCTCATCGAGAAAGAACTCGAAAACGATCCGTTCAACGAGGCCGCCAACGATGTGCTCTTCGAAGCCACCGTAAAACTCGAGTTGTTCGAGACCGCCGCTTTCGCCTTGGAAACCGTCCGCACCGGGTCCCCCGAAAATGCGAAGCTCATGCACAAGCTCGCTTCCTACTACATCACCCGCGGCAAACCGGAGCTCGCCGTGGATGTTTACAACGACATCATCAAGCATCATCCCACCGACGGAACCGCCATCAAGGGTTCCAAGGACGCCTCCGCCCGCGCCTCCATGATGAAGGCGCGCTGGGATGAAAACGCGGACATGCGCACCCTGATGAAGGATGCCAGCCAGTTCGAGGAGCTTGAAAAAGCCTCGCGCAGCGGCCTGACCCGCGAGCAACTCGAGGAGCGCCGGGACAAGGCGATCGATAAATACAACCTGGATCCCAACAACCTTGCCGCCGTCAAGGAACTCGCCAATCTCTACGAACAACTTGAGGACTGGCACAACGCCCATGCGTTTTATTCCTGGGCGCATTCCATCAGCACGGGCGATGCCGCGCTCGCCACCAAATCCTCGCAAATGAAGGACAAGGCCATCGACACGGATTTAAGAACCCTCGAGGCCGCCGTCGTTGCCGATCCCCACAACGAAGAACTCCGCACCGCCCTGCAAGAGCGCCAGACCGACCGGCTCGCCGAGCAAGTCGGCGAGGCACAACGTCGCGTCGAGCAAAACCCGACCGATCCCCACCTGCGCTACGACCTCGGCCGGGCGTTTTACAACCTGGGTGATTACAGCTCCGCCATTCCCCATCTTCAGCAAGCGACGCGCAACCCGCACATCCGCACGAAAGTCTTGCTTCTGCTCGGCCGCACATTCAAGGCCAAGGGCATGTTCGATCTTGCTATCAAACAGCTCAGCGACGCCCTCGCCGATCTCGCTGCCATGGATCCCACGAAAAAGGAAGTCCTCTACGAAAAAGGTCTCATCCACGAAGATGTCGGTGACAAAACGTCCGCGCTCGATTGCTTCAAGCAGATTTACGAAGTCGATTACAGCTACCGGGATGTGGCGAAACGGGTGGAATCTTCCTACGCGTAACCTTCACGCTCCCGACTCTCGACGCGCTTGCTCTTTGCCCGCGTATCCTCTATTCCCGCGCCAATGAAAAAATTCCTCGCCGCGATCGCCTGCGCCACCGTGTCGTTTTCCGCCGCCGCGGAAACCAAGGTCACACTCAAGACCAGCATGGGTGACATCGTCATCGAACTGAACGCCGGCAAGGCTCCCGCCACCGCCGCCAACTTTCTCTCCTACGTGAAGAAAAAACATTACGACGGCACCGTCTTTCACCGCGTCATTCCCGGATTCATGATTCAAGGTGGCGGCCTCGAAAACAAAAACGGCAGCCTGACGGAGAAGGCAACCGATGGACCCGTCAAAAACGAAAGTCAGAACGGCTTGAAGAATGTGCGTGGCAGCGTCGCGATGGCCCGGACGAGCGACCCGGACAGCGCCACCGCGCAGTTCTTCATCAACGTGAAGGACAATCCGGGCCTCGATTTTCCCAGCATGGGCGGCTACACCGTGTTCGGAAAAGTCGTGGCGGGAATGGAAGTGGTGGAAAAAATTGAAGCCGCGAAGACCGGCGAAAATGACGTCCCGGTGGAAGCCGTCGTCATCAAGTCCGCCACCGCGGGATAATTACGGATCACTCCGTCCACTCTCCCGCTCATGCAACTTTGGCTCTGCCCGCTCATCGCCTTCCTGCTCGGCTCGATTCCGTTCGGCCTCATCATTTCGCGGTTCAAGGGAATCGACATCCGGCGGCACGGGTCAGGCAACATCGGCGCAACCAACGTCCTCCGGGTCATGGGAAAACGCTATGGCATCACTTGTCTGATCCTTGATGCGCTCAAAGGTTTTTTGCCCACCGTCCTCGGCCTTTCCCTGATTCTCTTCGCGCGAATGGACAATCCGTTCACCGTCGAAGCGCTCGCTCCCTGGAGTGCGCGGTTTCCCATGTTGACCGCGCAAATCTTTCAGGTCGTCACCGGCCTGTGCGCGATTCTCGGGCACAATTATTCGCCGTGGGTGGGGTTCAAGGGCGGCAAGGGAATCGCGACCTCCGCCGGAGTTCTCATTGCATTGATGCCGGCTGCCGTAGTGATTCTCATGATCGTCTGGCTCGTGGTTTTCCTGATCAGCCGCTACGTTTCGCTGGCGAGCATCATCACTGCGGGGCTCATTCCCTTCATCACGCTCTGGGGCTCCTGGCACCATGGAAAAATCCAGAACGGCACGTGGAACAAACCGCTCTTCACCTTCAGCGTGTTGATCGCCGTCCTCGCGATCTGGAAGCATCGCTCCAACATCCAACGCCTGCGCAACGGCACCGAACATCGCTTCGCGCGCAAGTCCCGGTCCAAGGCGTGACCACTCCTCTTCCCTTTGCATGAAAGAAGCGATCGACTTCATCCTCCACATCCAGGATCACCTGGCGGATTTCACCCGCGCTCACGGAGGTCTCGTCTATGGTCTTCTCTTCCTCATTGTTTTCTGTGAAACCGGCCTTGTCGTCACACCATTCCTGCCGGGTGATTCGCTGCTCTTTGCTGTGGGTGCCCTTGCCGCCGACGCGCGGAACGGAATCAACATCTGGATCGCAGGCGGCATTCTTCTCGCCGCGGCCATCCTTGGCGACACTGCAAATTACTGGATCGGCCGGAAATTCGGCCAATGGATGATGCGGCGGTTTCCGCGCATCGTGAAACCATCCCACATCACCAAGACCAACGAATTTTTCGTCCGCTACGGCGGCAAGACGATCATCATCGCCCGCTTCGTCCCCATCGTGCGCACGTTCGCACCCTTCGTCGCCGGTTCGGGCGAAATGGAATACAAGCGCTTCATGTGGTTCAACGTCATCGGCGCCATTCTTTGGGTCGTTCTCATCCTGCCCGCCGGGTGGTTCTTCGGAAACTTCCCGGTGGTCAAAAACAACTTCGAAATTGTCGTCCTTGGCATCATCGCATTTTCGCTGCTGCCCATCGTATGGGAAGTCACCCGTGCGAAACTGGCAGCCCGCCGGGGCGATCCGGATGACGGGAATCCATCCGCCCCGCGTTGACTCAACGCGACCAACGTCCTTTCACCCGCGGCATCACTCCTTGCCCGACCACGGTATAGTCCGTCGGACCGAGTGCTCCCACCAAGGGCACGCCGGTGCGGTTTTTCCAAATGTCGCTCATGCTTTCGGCGGTGTGACATCCCCAGCTTTTGCAATGCGCGCCGCGGGCAAACACCGAGCCATTCACGCGCCCGAGATCGCGCTCATGCAACCACGACGTCGAGGTCGCCATGATATCGGCACCATAATCGAACATGAATGCATACTTGTTCGAGTGGCCGAAGTAATCAAACGACTGCACCGATCCACGCGGGCGGGAATTCAACGCCTTGAGAAACGAGCCGGTGCCATCAAACCAAATCAAGGTAGCCCGCCGCTTGGCTGCCTGCTCGGCGATCCAAGTGGTGTAGGGTTTTCCATCCTCCCGCCCACGGGATTGATAGCTTGGCCGGTAAACGATCCAGACCAAGGGTGCGCCAGACCCGTGAGTCTGGCGGATTTCCGCCATCCGAAGCGTCGAGGCCCGCACGAAGTTCGCCCACCAGCGGTCGTGCTGGTCCTGCGAAACGCGGAGGTTTTCCCACTTCCGCAGTGCCGGTCCGCCCGTGACAATGACGTGTTCCGCCGCGCAAAAACACGGCGCGGAAATCAGAAAAACAGCGGTCAACAAACGGGCCAGTCGGCTCATGGGCCGCACCCTACCGGCGCGGACAAAGAGTGAAAAGTCCGAAGATCAGGCCATGATTTCCTTGCGGATCTCCATGGCCCGCTCATCGCCAAACAAATGCGCAACCAGCGCCAGCGCGAAATCCAATGCGGTTCCCGCCCCGCGTGACGTAATCAGGTTTCCATCCACCACCACTCGTTCGTCCACCACACCCGCGCCCAGTTCCGCCCGCACCGAATCGAAGGCGGTGAACGACCGGCCTGCCAGCAATCCCGCGTCCTTCAGAACCAACGGCGCCGCGCAAATCGCCGCGATCATTTTTCCCGCATCGGCAAATTGCTTCGCAAGCGCCGCTGCCCGGCCGTCCTCACGCAATCTGGTCACTCCCGGACCGCCGGGAATCAGCAGCATGTCAAACGAAGCCGCATCCACATCGTCAAGCATCGCGTCCGCCACCAACCGCATCCCGCAACGACCGGTCGCAATGTTGCCGCCGAGCGCCGCAATGACGACATCGGCACCCGCCCGGCGCAGCAGATCCACAGGAGTCACCAGCTCGATCTCCTCGAATCCATCAGCCAGCAGACAAAGAACACGTTTCATGCGAATATTCACAAATAAGAAGATTTTTTAACCGCAGATGGACGCAGATAAACACAGATCAAAGAATTTCTACCTCTCCTAATCTGTGAAATCCGCGTAATCAGTGGTTCCTTTCCTCACTTTTGAAAAAGTCATCGGTTTTCTGAAAGTCTGGCATCATAAGGGATCGGTTGAAAATCATGAGAGGCCCACCGCGCGTCTCACACGGTCGAGTGTTTTCGCGGCTTCCTCGCGGGCGCGAACGGCACCATTCGCGAGAATCTCATCCACATAGCCCTTGTCCGCGAGAATTTCCCCCCGGTGTTTTCGCATTGGCGCGAAGAAATCCCAGTACGCTTCCGCAAGGAACTTCTTAATGTCGCCATAGCCGGTGCCGCCGGTTTCGAATTTTCCGAGCATCTCCCGATATCCGGCATCATCCGCGAAAAGTTTGTGGAGCGCGAGAACAGCGGAACCCGCGGTTGGCTTGGGCGCTTCGACCGGCGTCGAATCCGTCACCATCCGCATGATGATCTTTTTCAACTGCTTCTCCTCTCCGAAAATCGGCAGCGTGTTGTGATAACTTTTACTCATCTTCCGCCCATCCGTCCCCACTACCACCGCCGTGTCCTGCTGAATGATTTCCTGTGGCACCACCACGGTTCCGGTTCCATAGGCCTCGTTCATCTTCACCGCAAGATCACGGGTCACTTCGAGATGCTGCTTCTGGTCCTTGCCCACCGGAACGTGGGTCGAATCATACAAGAGAATATCCGCCGCCATCAGCACCGGATACGCGAACAAGCCATGGCTCGGCGCGATCCCCTGCGCCACCTTGTCCTTGTAGGAATGGCATTTGTTCAGCAGCCCCATCGGCGTCAGCGTCGAGAGAATCCATGCGAGTTCATTCACTTCCGGCACGGCGCTCTGGCGGAAAAACACGGCCCGTTCCGGGTCGAGTCCGCAGGCAAGGAAATCCACCGCCAGCTCGTGGATGTTTTCGCGCAGCGCCAGCGGATCACGGGTGCTCGTCATCGCATGATAGTCCGCGATGAAGTAAAATGCCCCGCCCTTTTCCTGCAGGCGCACGGCCGGTTCGATCGCGCCGAAGTAATTTCCGACGTGGAGTTTTCCGCTGGGCTGCAGACCGGTGAGAATTCGCATGGGCGCGAGGATGCGGAGGCTTCCTCCGCCGGTCAAGCGGGGGACTCTCCTGGTTCTCAGTCCCCGATCACGATACCACGCGGGTTCCAATCCACCTTGGGCAGCTCCATCCGCAGGCTCTTCATGGTATCAAGCACGATCCGTGCGACGCACAGGTTGCGATACCACTTCCGGTCCGCCGGGACGACATACCACGGAGCATAATCCGTGGAAGTCTTGGAAATGATTTCCTCGTAGGCATGCATGAAATCCGGCCACAACTTGCGGTCCGCCAAATCATCCGGATTGAACTTCCAGTGTTTCATCGGATCGTCGAGCCGCACCTGCAACCGCTCCTTTTGTTCCTCGCGCGAAATGTGGAGGAAAATCTTCACGATCGTCGTTCCTTCTTCCGCCAGCATCCGCTCGAAGTCGATCACGTGTTTCTGCCGGCGTTTCCACACCTCCTCCGGAAACAATTTCTTCACCCGGACGGCAATGATGTCCTCGTAGTGACTGCGGTTGAAAATCACCAGTTGGCCGGTGGATGGCACCTTGGAATGAACCCGCCAGAGAAAGTCATGCGCCAATTCCTCTTCGGTCGGTTTCTTGAACGAGCGGACATGGATTCCCTGCGGGTCGATATGGGAAAACACGTGCTTGATGCAACCGTCCTTGCCGCCGGTATCCATCGCCTGCATCACGATGAGAATCTTGTGGCGGTTCTGCGCAAACAGCAGCTTCTGCTGGTGCTGGAGCTCGGTTTGGAGAATCTGGAACTGCTCGTCGTATTCCTGCTTGTCGCCGCCATCGTACAATTTCTTGTCGCGTGGATTGATCTCCTCCAGATCCACTTTCGCACCGGGCTTCACCCGGTAGCTTTGCAAAGCACCCTTCACTGGCATGCACGTTCTATCCGAAACCCCCGCCGGAATGACAAGCATGGTTTGGCGGACCAGCGAAACACGCATGTCACAAATTCATGATTGAAACCGCAGTCGCCAGCCGATGGGATACACCGATGCCACGCTCACGGAAAAACGCGAAAACACCCGTTTCCCGCGATTCCTTGTCCACCATCATTCACATCGGCGCGAGTTCCGTGTCCATCTATGTCGCCCAGCGCGACGCCGCCGGAACGCTCGCCGTCATCGATTACCTCGACCAACCGGCGCCCATCGCCAGCGACATCTTCAGCACCGGCAACATCAGCGCCGAAACCACCGAGCGGGTTGTCGCGATCATCCATTCCTATCAGGAAACGCTCGCCGGCCTTGGGATCGGTCGCCGCGAAATCACCCGCACCGCGGGAACCAACATCCTCGCCGAGGCACGGAATCTCGATACGTTCTGCAACCGCATCCACGTCGCCTGCGGCCTCACGGTCGATACCGTCGATGACGGCGAAATGACGCGCCTGATCTACGTGAAAACGCGGCGCCGTCTGCAGCACCTTCCCGAAATGAGCCGCGGCAATTGCCTCGTCATCCACGTCGGCCCCGGCAACACCCGCGCATTGCTTTTTCAAGACGGTCGGATTTCCCGTTACACCAGCTACCGCATGGGAACCCACCGCACCCGGGAAGCCGTGGACGCATCCCATGCCGAGGGCAACGCGCTGCTGCGCGTCATCCGCCAGCACGCCAAAGGCAACCTCGAACAGGTCCGGATCGACTATGCCGACATCCCGGTGAAAGGGCTCGTCCTCATCGGCGGCGAAATCCAATCGATCGCTCCCTACGTAACAACCGCCGATTCGTCCTGCAAAACCACGAAATTGCGCGCCTTCGCCGCCGACGCCGCGAATCTCACCGACCTCGAATTGGTGAAGCGTTTCCAGCTCGACTACCAGACGGCCGAAGCCCTCCTGCCATCATTGGAAATCAATCTTGCGATTGCCGAGGTTTTCCATCTCGACCGCATCCACATCCCGCGCAGCGATTACGAGCAAGGGTTGCTGCACGACATTCTTGTGGCCCCCGAGTTTACCGATGCGTTCGCCGATGAAGTCGTCCGCTCGGCCCGGATTCTGGCCGTCCGCTATCAGTCCGACCCGTTGCATGGCGAGCACGTCGCCAATCTTTGCCGGTACTTTTTCACCGAACTTTCCGATCTCCACGGTCTTGGCCCGCGCGAGGCGCTGTTGTTGCAGGTCGCCGCGATTCTTCATGAAATCGGCACCTTCGTCAGCCCGCGGGCGCATCACAAGCATTCCGAATACCTGATCCTTAACTCCGAGGTCTTCGGACTCGACCGCCACGATGTCACACTCGTCGCCCTCATCGCCCGCTATCACCGTCACTCGGGTCCCGTTCCCGAGCATCCCGGATACGCGGCACTCGATCAGGAAAACCGGATTCTCGTCTGCAAGCTCGCCTCCATCCTGCGCGTCGCCGATGCCCTTGAGCGGACGCACGTGCAACGGGTGACTGAAATCGAAATCCGCCGCGAACCCGGCCGTCTGCGACTGCGGCTGCCCGGCCTCGGCGACTCCGCCGTCGAACAGCTTGCGATGGCGTCGAAGGGCGATCTCTTCACCCGCACGTTCGGTCTTTCCGTCGTGATCGATCCGGAATCCTGACCACCGCATTTTCCACCGTCATGTCGCAGCCATCTCTCAACAACCGCGAGCTTTCCTGGATCGAGTTCAACCAACGCGTGCTCGACGAAGCCCTTCGTGACGACCTGCCGCTGCTGGAACGCATCAAATTTCTGGCCATCACCGCCGCAAATCTTGACGAATTTTTCCAAGTCCGCATCGGCAGCCTTGTGCGGCTGCGACGAGCCGGTCACAGCCGCCCGGATGCGTCCGGCCTGAGCCCCGTGCGGGCACTCACGGTGGTGCGCCAACGGGTGAACCGCATGATCGCGGACCAATATGATTTGTTCAATGCGACGCTGGTTCCGGCGCTCGCCAAAGAAGGCATTCGCCCGCTGGCAATTGCGGACCTGAACCTCGAACAAGCCGCGCTGGCATCCGGGATTTTCGAGGAACAGATCTTTCCATTGCTGACCCCGCTGGCGGTCGATGAAGAGGATGCGCCACCCGCCGTTCCGGCACTGCAACTCATCGTCGCCTGCCGGCTCCACGATCCTGGAACGAAACACAATCGCCACGTTTTGATTTCCATTCCCGAAGCATGCGGACGGCGGATCAACATCACCACCGAACCGGGCACGCATCATTTTTTGCTCATCGAGGATCTTGTTGCCGCTCATGCGAGCCGTTTTTTTCCCGGCGAAAACGTGGCGGCCACCTGCGTCTTCCGCGTCACGAGAAACGGCGACATCATCATCGAAGACGAGGACGCCACCGATCTCGCAAACGAAATGGAAGACATGCTCACGGCCCGGCGTTTCTCCGACACCGTGCGGCTGGAAATCGCCGCCAGCGCACCGCGCGACCTCTCCCGGATGGTTCAGCATGTCACCGGTGCCGGCACACCCGAAACCTGCCGCATCAATGGTCCTCTCGGGCTAGCCTCGTTCATGGACCTCTCGTTCGTGCCGGAGTTCGATCACCTGCGCGCGCCGGATTGGCCGGCCAGCCAATCACCCGCGGTCGTCCCGGGCACTTCGATGTTCGAAACCATCGACGCGGGCGATGTTCTGCTGCATCATCCTTATGAATCGTTTGAGCCGGTGCTGCGCCTCATCGAGGAAGCGGCCGCGGATCCCGATGTCATCGCGATCAAACAAGTCCTTTACCGCACCGCCCGCAAATCCCGCATCATCGACGCCCTGATCACCGCCGCGGAAAACGGCAAGCAGGTCACCGTCCTCGTTGAACTGAAAGCGCGCTTCGATGAAGCCCGCAACCTCACCCGCGCCGACGAGCTCCAGCGGGCTGGTGCGCAGATTGTCTATGGAGTCCGCGGTTTGAAAACCCACGCGAAAATCTGCCTCATCGTCCGCCGCGAATCCGGCATGCTGCGCCGGTATGTTCATCTCGGCACCGGCAACTACAACGAAACGACGTCGCGGCTCTACACGGACATTTCCTATCTCACCTCAAAACCGGAATTCGGCAACGACGCGTCCCTGTTTTTCAACGCCGTTTCGGGACGCTCCAAATTGCTGCGCTTCCAACGCCTCGTTCCCGCCCCCACGGCGATGAAACCGACATTGCTCGACCTCATCGCTTCCGAAGCGGAGCGCGCCAAGCAGGGTTTCCCCGCGCTCATCGTCGCCAAAATGAATTCCCTCCAGGATCCGGACATCATTCAAGCGCTTTACAAGGCATCGCAGGCCGGTGTGGAAATCCGTCTCAACATCCGCGGCATTTGCTGCCTCAAGCCAGGCGTCGCAAGAAAATCGAAGAACATCCAGGTGGTTTCCATCATCGACCGGTTTCTCGAACACGCCCGCATCTTCCATTTCCATCAAGGCGGCGATCCACGGGTCTTCATTGCCTCAGCGGACTGGATGACACGCAATCTCGAGAAACGCGTGGAACTCATGATTCCCATCGAGGAAGCCCCGCTGAAACGGCGTTTGATCCGCATTCTCGACACCTACTTTCAGGACAACATTCAGGCCTCGCGCATTCATGCGGATGGAACATCGGCGCGTATCCAACGAGCCAAGGGCGCAAAACCATTCCGTGCTCAGGAACACTTTTATCAACAGGCCCGCAGATCCGCCCGCGAGCGCGATCACGAACGGGCAATGACATTCGAGCCGCACGTGCCGGGAAAAACCGGCCTTACCTGACATTCAACCCGCGTAACCGGCGGCGATTTTTTCCGCCCATGCCTCCGCCCTCGCGCCAAAGCCGAGTTCGTCGGCCGCATAGCTGATCGCGCGGGAAACATTGATCACGTCGGGAGCCGTGCGGGCCGCCCCGGCCAGTGCGGCGAGATCGCCACCTTGTGCGCCAAGGCCGGGAACCAGCAGCGGCGCATCCGGCATCTTCGCCAACACCTCCGCCGCATTTGTCAAACCAACGACGTATCCGACATCCGTTGCCTTCTCCTCCTCGATCGCCCGCGTTCCAAGCGCCGTGACCAATTCGAACACCGAACGTCCGTCGGCAAGAATCTGGCGTTGGAAATCCGCCGCACCGGGGTTGGATGTCACCGCCAGCAGATACACTCCCTTTCCCTCCCAATCGAGAAACGGCTCGATCGAATCGTAACCAAGAAAGGGATTCAAAGTCACCGCATCAACGTTCCAGCCGCTGAAATATCCCTGCGCGTAATACTTCTGCGTCTCGCCAATATCACTTCGCTTGGCGTCCAGAATGACCGGAATCTCCTCCGGAATCTTGGCGAGAACGTCTTCCAAAACGCGGATTCCTTCGATGCCCATCGCCTCGAAGTAACCCATGTTCGGTTTGAACGCGGCCGCCCACGGTGCCGTTTCCTCCACCACCTGGTTCAGAAAATTCCGGGTAAACTCGATTCCTCCTTCACCGGGACGCGGATCAAGCCCAACACAAAGGCGGGATCCCGTCACGGCGATCCGTGCCGCCAGCTTTTCAGCGTAACGCATGATCCGAAATCAGTACTGATAGTTCATGTAAAAGTTGAACTGTCCGCCCTTGTCGGCTTCCGGATCCGGCGAGGAAACGGGAATCGCGTAGTCGAACGCCAGCGGCAATGGGCTGATCGGCAGCTTGAGACGAATGCCAAGACCGACATCGCTGTAAATATCATTCACGCTGGCATCCCAGCTTCCCGCGTTGACGAAGCCGGCATCGTAGAACACCGCCGCGCGAATCGTTTCAACGACCGGCACGCTGTATTCCAAACTCACGAATCCAAGCGAACGGCCGCCGAACACGTCGTCGGTATAACCGTCATCGCGTGGTCCGACGTCGCGGAACTCAAAACCGCGCAGCGAGCGGCCGCCACCAAGGAACAGACGGTCGAAGATGGGGATATCATTGCCATCACCACCAATGGAATCGACGAACGCAAGCTCGCCGTTGATCGAGAAAATCGAGTCCCAGCGCAGGTTCCAGAACTTCTGCGCAGTCGCGGAAACGTTGACAATGTCCACGTCGCCACCAAGGAAGCTGCCGGCAACCGTGGTGCCGGCGTCAAACTTGTGGCCGGAGCGCGGCTGGATGGCGCTGTCGCGGGTGTCATAGACGACGTTCACCGCAAACGCGCTCCGCAGGAATTCCCCGCCGATGCGGCTTTGCGCGAACTCGGAATTGTTGCCATTCCGTCGTCCGGGCGGCGCATTCGGGAACACGTCGGTGCCATCCACTTCGGAATCGATGTCAATCGACTCGATGCGGTATTCGCCTTTCACATAAGTTTTCGGCCCCAGTGGTTTGCGGAGGGAAATCGCGGCACCGAGGTTCGTCTGGTCGAAGTTATCGCTGAAGTAGCTGGATTCCTTGTAAAACACTTCGGTTCCCAACGCGAGCTGTTGATCAAGAAACCATGGCTCGGTGATGGAGAGGCTCGCTTCCGCCCGCCGCGTGCCCGCCCGCAGGTTCATCGCGAAACGCTGGCCGCCACCGGTGAAGTTCCAGGGATTGGTGATATCAAAATTCGCCTGTTCCAGATTGAGGAACCCAACGATGCTGTCGATCGAGCTGAACCCGACCCCAACACCCACGGATCCCGTGGCCTTCTCCTCAACCATCACATCGATGTCGCGGTAGCCACCGCCGGAAGGCGAACCGCTCACCTGCACGTCGCTGAAATATCCGATATTCTGCAAGCGGGCCTTGGTTGTTTCCAATTCCACGGTGTTGAACATGTCGCCCGGCTTGAGCGGAATTTCGCGGCGGATCACCTTGTCCTTGGTCTTCGTGTTGCCGGTGATGTTGATCCGGCCAACCGCGACGCGTTTCCCTTCGGTGATGCGATAGACGATGTTGACCCGGTTCGGACCAGCATCACTGATATCAGGTGAAACCGCAACGTCCGCGTAACCACGGGATCCGTAGTACTTCCGGATCATCGTGATGTCCTCGCGCATCTTCTTCGAATTGTACGCCTGGCCACCGGTCAACGTGAGCGCCGGATAGAGTTCCTCGGGCGTGAAAACGGTCATCTTGCCGAACCCAACGCCAGCAACCGTGTATTTTTCGCCTTCCACAATCGGAATGATGATGTCCACCTTGCCATCTTTCACCGGTTCACGGCGCACGCCGGGACTTCTCGCACGGAGATAACCCTTGCTGCGGTAGTAATCCAGCACCGCGTTGACGTCGTCATCGAGTTGGTAGTTCTCAAACCGGCCGGACTTCGTGAGCCAGGAAAACCAGGTCTTTTCCTTCACCTTCATTTCCTTGCGCAGCTCGGGATCGGTGAATGCGTGGTTGCCCTCGAAACGGATTTTCCGAATCTCGTTTTTCGCACCTTCGTCGATGACGAAAATCAAATCCGCCACGCCGGGCTGACCGGTCGATTGGATGCGGTGGGTAATCGCCACGTCCGGGTAACCATAGCCATGATAGTACTTCTCGATGTTGCGGCGAGCCTCGAGGATTTCCGCATCGCTCAATGCGCCGGTGGCCTTGAGCTTGGACTCCTTGGCGAGTTTCTGGTCGGAAAACTTGCTGTTGCCGACAAATCCAACGCCCGCGCGCAACGGCCGGGTCGTGACTTCCGCGATCAAATGAACTCCGCCACCGGAAGGCTCGGCGAGGAAACGAATGTCATCCACCAGACCGGATTCGTAGAGGGAACGGATGTCGTTATCCAACGCCTCGGCGCGGTAGGTCGATCCTGCCTTCGTGGACATGCGGTCGCGGATGGCGGCTTCGTCCACCGTGCGGCCACCTTTGTAACGGATGTCCACGCTGGTGACGCGTTTCCCCTCGAAATCCTGGGCATGCAGGGCGCCTCCGAAAGCGAGGACCACAAGGGAAACAAGAACGGCAAAACGGCCGATCATCCGGGACATCAGGGCGCGGGAAAAAGAAGGTAGTCGCATGAGAATGGCTTTGGCGGGCACATCTAGCGCGTCCCCCTCCGGTCTCGTCAAGGGACAATGCCTCAAGGAACCCATGAAATCCGCCACCTTTCCGGCAACGGCTTACCACTTTCCGCTCTCCGTCCAGTTTCGCACGTGGACGAAACGCGCGGGCTTGCGCCAAACCGGCTGATAATAGCGCCCGCCAATCTCATCGATCAGCAATTTGCAGAACTCCTGGTCTTCCGCTTGCGCGCTGAGAAATGCAGCCCGGTGGAGGATCTCCAAGGATTGGGGATATTTCCCCCGCAAGAGTTTCAAACCGTCCTTCACTCTCCCCCATTCCACTTTCGTTTCCTGGAAAACATTGTCGTAAAACCTCATCTGCTTCATCACGATGCGGGCGTAGATCTCGTTTCCCAATCCGTCTTTCCGGGCGGCAGCGTTGAGCGCAAACGCTTCCCAATCGCCCGGTTCCCCATACCAGCGCGGGAGCAACGAGTAAGCGCGGGTCGCCTCGAATTGCCAATACGTTGGTTCCACGGCATGCGCTTCGTCGAGCAAACGATCAAAATCCGCCTTTTCCCAGCCCTGCCCCAGCGCCACTCGCATCGCGGCACTATATAATCCCGGATCTTTTTCCGGCAGCTCCCGTGCCTTGGCGAAAATTTCCAAAGCGCCCGCAAGCCGTTCCCCAAAAAGCTCATAGCCTTTATCCGTTACGGTATCCGCATAACCGCTGCCACGGGCTTCCCAAGCATAAGCTCCCAGAAATTCAGCGTATGCCGAGTGAGCGGTGATCGATGCCGGGTTGCTCTTGAGCCATTCCCGGCAAATTTCATCATGGAGTTTCCACGCTGCCGCATTTTCGCCATTCGCCGGTGCCATGCAGGAATAAAACGAATCGATTTTCCAGATTCCATTGCCCCAGATTGCCCGTGAAACACGGAGCTCTTTTGCGATTTTTTCCAATCCGGTGAAATCCCGTGCCCGAAACATTTCCCGGATTTTCCGATGAAAGTCCTTCACTTCATGATCAATCGGGTCCACGTGGGCTTTTACTTTTCCTGCCTCCGCCATCTCATCCGCAGTGATGTTTTCCGTATGCTTCCCGCTCCTTTCCGTTTCCGCGTTATCACAGGAAAAATGAATCATCGCCATCGCCACCCCGAGAGTTCCGTACATCAATTTCATAATCTACCGCGAACCATAAGAATCCACTCGACCGTGCATCCAGAAAAAACACGACTGGCGGGGGGACGGTGGTTCAAGCTTCCACAGCATTCCTCCGCGGCCGGAAAAACAGGACAGGCACGAGCAAACACAGCAGCACGCCGGTCCAGCTGCCCACCCGGGACAACGGCCGGAACTCGAGCTCGATGCCCATCGCCTCGCCCGCGGTTTGCACGGAGCGGGTGAACGTCACCACTTCGCCGCGCTCGGGCAACGTCACATCCAGCGATGCGAGCGCCGGTTCCACCGCGAGTTGTTGGGAAACGATTCGCCCGGCGATTTCCTTGAGCGCGGCATTTTCATCCGCCGAGTTGCCGACAAAATAGCTGTCCACTTGCGATGGATCGTAATTTTGCTCACCGCGGAAAATCGGATTCGCCTGCACCGCTTGGTCGAGCGGCTGCGGTGTGGAAGCCGTCCCTTGGCGGTTGTCGTATTGCATTTTCTGACGGCGGGTGTTCAAGCCGAGCATCGCCTGCTCGGTCTTGAGCGCGCGGAGTTGCACACGGGCATCCTCGCCCGAGGCGGCGTCGAGCGCACCGAGATTCGCCGCGCTGTTGAATGCCTGACCGGCCTTCTGCTGATCGCCCTTGGCCAGGTATTCATTCGCCTGATCGAGCAATTTCACCGCGGTCTGGGTTTCCGTCGCGCGCTTCGATGCAACAAACGACTGGTAATTCTCGACCCGATAATCGCCATACGCCATCTCGCCTTCCTTTTCAAAATCACCTTCGTGATCCGTGAGTTTCCACCCCTCCGGCACCAGCACGCGCCAGCGCAGGTTTTCCATCGGCACGTTGAGCACCGGCCCCTCAATCCGTTTTCCGGCCGCAGCCAGATACACAATCCGCACCATGGACGGCTGGTTTTCCACCGGCGAGGGCGAAACGTAAAACATCCAGTCGTCGCCGTTCCGCACCAGCGGCACGCGCTCGCCATTCACCGTCACGATGAACAACCGCGATTTTTCCGGCAGCCGCATCCGCAACGTGGTTTTCTCCACCGCATTCATGCGGAGATCCGCTGCCGTGATCGAATCCCCGCGCGGCGAGACCAGACTGAGCAACGTGCCCGCGGAAACCCGCAGCTTGCCCACGCCCGCAAGTTCATGGCGCTTCACCCGCAACACCAGCGGGCCTTCCGGCTCGGAAACCCGGTACACCAGTGCCGGAATCGCCGATCCCGCGGCTGCATCGATCGCGGATTTCACCACGCCCCAGTCCGATTTCTGCCAGCCGCGTGGCGCACTCGTCACGTCGAGTTCCAATCGTCCGTCGGCGCGCACCGCCACGTAGCTGGTCAGTTGCCTCACGCCTTGGAGCACCACCGGCTGGATCGAAATTTCCCCGGACTCGGGCGTGCGTTGTTGCCATGCGAGTTCAAACGAAACATCGCCCGCCATGCCGCGCGGAAACTTGACGTCCCACACGTTGCTCTCGCCAGCCACCGGCACGAGATCAGCAACCGCCGCACCAGACGCCCGCACCGTGGATGCCGCCGTCGCATCGAGTCCCGGAATCCCCACGCGCAGGGACTTCACCGCCGCATTGTCGATCCGCGCCATCACCCGCACCACGCCGCTCGCCTGCCCTTCGCGCACCGTGATATCCTGCAAAATTTTCGCCACCACCCAGGCGTCGAGTTTTCTAACAGCCAATGCCAGGGACCAATCTTTCTGCAGCACGCGGAATGCAAGCGCGCCCGGCTGCACCGCCGCTTTCGCCCCGGCCTTCGTTTCGTCTGCAAGTTCACGCGGGTCGATCGACGACGCATGATTGCGTTCCACCATCCGCACTTGCAGCCCGCGCTCCGGCACCACCGTTACGATGCCCGTCTCGCGTGTCGCTCCGCTGAGCGATAATTTCGGCACCAGCCATTTCTCCGCTGGCTTCACCGCCGTGGATGTCAGCACGATGGAAAAATTCCGCGCACCCATGGTTTTCCCGGCGAGGTGAAGCGTCAGCAGGCGCTTGCCCTCCGCACGGTTTTCCACCCAATGCGCGAGACCCTCGCCGGTCACGCTTTCAATATCCAAGCCATCGGGAATTTCCACATCCAGCCGGAACACTCCCGCCCGCGTGATCATCGCGCGGAAATCGTGCGATATCGTCAGCCGATCTTCGCCCAGCGAAACCAGTTGCCAGAATTCCGCGCGCAATTCCGGCGCCACTTCCACCGCCTTCAGACTGATCGCCGCGGCAGCCATCCCGTAGCGGAACACGTGCTGCAATACCGTCTTGCCGTCCTTTGGCAGCAGCGATGCATCGAAATCCTCCGGGTTCACCTTGCTCATGCCAGCGGGCGTCACTCGCTCCGCCTGGATCTCATCCGAAAACCAAACCGCCGCGGTGCCCACCGTGCCCGCCGCGCCATTCACCCGCAACGGTTCGAGTTTCATCTCCCACGGCAACGCGCCCGCGCCGCGCTGCGTTTCCACGATCAGCGAAAACGCCTGTGATTGCGGTGCCAGCATCGTCACCCGCAGCTCGCGCTTCGCCGGATCATAGCGCCAATCGCGCACCGGTCCCTCCCGCACGTCGCCCACCGTGAATCCATCCGGCACACTCGCGATCAGTTCCAACACCTGCCCTTGCGCCGGCCGCACCGTCAGCCGGTGCAAACCGTTGACCACGCCCGGACTCACCGAAAACAAATCGCTCGATTCCACGAAAAACTTCGTTTCCACCGCGCCGTCCTTCGCCGGTTTCGGCCGCAGGCCCAGCGCCACCGTGCCAGCCGCTCCCGGCACGAGCTCCGCGCCGCTTTCGTTTTCTGTTAGGCCGGCGAGTTCCTTCACCCGGATCGCGCCGGGACATGTGAACTGCCACCCCGGCTGGTCCCAGCGCACCCGCACGATCCGCGATGCCGCCGGACCAACCGGAACTTCGAAGCCATTCACCGGTTCCGCGACCGCGAGTTCGAAGGTCGCTCGACCAGTTAGAACTCCATCGCGTTCCATCTCCACCAGCCATGCCGGTTTCCCTTCCCACAAACCTTTGGTCGCCTTCAATCCATCGCCGGAAATCCCGGTCAGCACCGCGGGTTCGCGCACCAACAGGAAACGTTCGCCCTGCTTGCCGCTGACCGTGAGATCCGCCACGCCAGTCAGGCGGCCGTCGCGGATGCTCCACTCGTGACTCGCGCTTTCCGCCATCTTCGTCGCGGTCGCGGCGCTCGCATCCGGCGTGAAACCGAAACACAGCGCGATCAATGCGACTACCGGAACGGCGCGTTTGCGGCCGCGCCACGCGCCGAGGCACAAGCGCCCCAACGCCACGCCGCCCGCCACCGCCAGCCACACCAAAAACCATCCAGCTTCCACCCGCGCGGAAAGCAGTGCCACGCCAATCAAAATGCCGCCCGCGGCCAGCACATTGCGCGAACGTTTCATCCAACCTACGATGAATGCCGTAGCTGCGCCGATCGCAAACAACCAGAACATCCAGCTCATCGCCGCCCGCCATCCCGGCACGTTCGCGAGTTTCACATCCACCAGCGCACCGGTCGGCACTACCGGCGCGGCGTAACGCAGCGTCACCGACGCCTCGTGAGTGCCGCCGAAACCACTGCAAACCGCGAGCCAAGCCGCCATGATCACCAGGAACAATCCCGCCGCGATGCCCGGCACGGATGCCCAGCCTTGCACGCCCATCGCCAACGAAACCGCGAGCACGATGCCTGCAACTGCGAGCCATACCACTTCCTTCCGAACGCCAGTCAGATCCGTCCAGCCATTGCGCGCCAATGGTTCCACCACATCCGCCGATCCACCACGTGGCAGCAACACCCGGCCCTCGTCGCCGCGCACGATCCACTCGCCCATCACCCACGGTGCTTCCGGCACGCGCGGCGCGAGCAAATGCGGCGAACCCGTTGCATCGGCACCGTAGAGAAACCGCACTTCCACCGCCTCGTTCGGATCATCGCGTTGCGGCAGCGGCACCAGATACTCCGCGCCAGCGCGCCGCGGATTCACCGCCGCGCCGCCCACCTTCATTTCCCACACCTTCACCTGCTCCGGAAAACCAAGCCGCAGGCCGGTTTTTCCGAGCGTTTTCACAAACATCACCGCCTCGGTCACCCACTGGCCGTCGCGCGCCACCCGGCTTTCCAGCTTCGCGAAATCCACCATTTGGTCGACCGTTTCACCCGCCTCATACCACTGGATTTTCATCTCGATTTTGAAATCCCGCGCCGTGTATTGCCACGCGCCGACCGTCGGTGCGCTGCTCAACATCTTGTATTCCGGCGGCAATTCGTTTGCCACGATGGGCAGTACCGGACCTTCCGCCGCGCTGTTGATGTTCACTTGCAGCGGACTCACCACTTGCACGAATCCCCGCTCTTCCTGCACACCCAATGGCCGCACCTCACCCGGCGAAATCGATCCGCCGCCCGCATTCATGATGTGCTCGAATGAAATCAACAACGTGCCCGCGCCGGTGATCGGCCGCGTCAACGGCACGATCACGGTCTTCCCCTCGCGCCGCCAATCGCGCCCGACATTCTGGCCGGCCACATCAAGGTTCCCCACATCTTCCGGCACCTCCACCCGCCATTCGGTCGCCGGTGCGCCGACCACGAAGTAGTTGATTACTACGCTCGCCGTAACTCCACCGGTCCGCAGCGCGTAAAGATGAAACACATCCGCCTGCACGCTTTGGCCGAGCGCCTCGACTTTCATCGTCGCGCTCCATTGCGGCTCCCGCAGACGAAACGCCGCCTGAAGGTTCGCCACCCGTTTCGGGAAAAATGTCACCGGCACTTCGACCAGACCATTCGTCGCGCCCGCGGTGATCCGATAACCCGCGGTTCCCGAAACCGCCACGTATCCGCGATGCGATTTCACGCCCGGAAAACCCAGCGCCGCCAGTTGCCAATCGCCCGCCTTCGGTGCTTCATTCTTCTCCAAGCGCAACGCCACCAACACCCGTCCGCTCACACCCCCCCGGAACACAATCTTGAGCTTTCGTTTTCCTCCTTCAGGCGCGGACAACACGTAATCCGCCACCTTCGCACCGGACACTTCCGCGACCGAAAAATCCGCCGGCACTTCGATCTCCCACTCCCGCACCGGCGCGTCGCGCACGTCGAATTCGATATCACTTTCGATCACCCGATCACTCTCGGTGAAACCGTAACGCGTCACTTCCGTCACCGCCACTTCCGGCAAAATCTGCTCGACGCGCGCTCGATAACCGTAGTCCGCCGATGGAAACCGGAACACGAACGCCTGCCGCAAGTCCTTCGCCTCAGTCGGAAACTGATCCGGCGCGAGCTGGATCAAACCTTTCGTTTCCCGCACCTCCACGCGCACCGCGCCCTCGTTGCCGATGCGCACGATCCCGCTGTGTCGCAGCGCACCCTCCGGCACGAATCGCAGCGCATCCGCCATCATCGGATTTCCCGTGAGAGCTGCCTGCGCCGTGACAATCAATTCCACCGCCCCTTCCGGCGGCCGCGCGTGCCGCACTTCCAGAAACCGTTTGCCGCCCGTTTCCGCCACGTTCCATCCCACCACATCGCGCCCTGTCACGGACAACACCTCGCCGTTGCCATGCACCACAAATCGCAGGTTGTTGAGTTTTCCTTGCAGCACCCGGATGCCGAACCGCGATGTCTGGCGCAGCAAACCATTGCCCGCACGCACGTCGCTCGTTTCCGTCGTCGCGAAAAACAATGCGCCATCCGCTGCCTTCGCGCCGCCACGCCACACCGCATCCATCTCGCCCGCCACCGGCAGAAACCCGCGCCATTTGCCATCGCTCCAACGCGGAACCACCGCACGCGTCGCATCAAACGTCGTGCTCTCCGGCAATCCGCCCAGCGCCACCGGCACCACCACCCCGGCCGGAAAACGAAACGCCAGCCTGCGTCCTTCCGGCTGCGCTGAAACCTTCGCTTCGAAATTCACGGTGATCGCCGATTCGCCCTGTTTGTCGGCAACCAACACATACACCGGGTTCTTGTCGCGCTTCCGCAACTCGATGTGCCAGCCATCGCCGCGCACCGCGCCGGACATCGCCACCGCTCCATCCAACAAATCAAGCTCCGCCCCCTGTTTGTTCGCCACCATCCGCGCCGTAAGTTGGAACGACGCGCTCTCGCCATCCGCTGTAATCGTTCCTTCCAACGCCGCTTGGCGCAGTTCGATCCCCCGCGCCGCAAATCCTACCGGAGAAACCACCAGCTCGAGTTTCGGCATCGCGCTTTGATTGCCGAGAAACCGTCCCCCTTCCGCCGGCGTCAGACCGTCCGCCCGCACCACGTTCCAATCCCAACCCGGCTCCGCCTTGATCTCGGCCAACAATGAAAATCCCGCCGCACCCTCGCCCGCAGGCAGGAGCACCGCCACCTTGCCATCCACCGGCTTCGTCGTCGTCCGCACCTTCAATTGCAAATCGGTGGGAAATTTTCCGTTCGTTCCCTTCACCGTCGCCACTTCCAGCGTCCGCGTGTCATCCGGTTTTTTCCGCACCGCCCAATCCTTCACGTGATGCCCTGTCACCTCGTGCACCTCGCCATCGCCCGTCAACGCCACCTGCACCCGCTCCGCATTTCCCTGCAGCACGCGGAATTCCAACGTCTGCCATGCCTCCACGCCGGACTCGCGCACCGTCGCATCCACCCGCGCGTTCACCGAATAAAACACCGGCACTTCCACCGGCACGCCGGGCCACGGCAACATCACGAATTTCTCCTGCGCACCCGCAAGTCCCACGAGCGCCGCGATGATTGTCAGAATTCTTTTCATAAAATGGTGTTCTATCAGCCTTTGGGTTCCGGTTCCGTAAATCGCCGGTAAAATCGTATCATTGATGGGGAACCGCTGATTTTTAGATTTCTTCAAATCTGTGAAATCAGTGGTTCTCGTTTTCATTTTTCAAAATCGTCTCACCAAGCGATCCACCACATCCAGCAGTTCCGCCACTTTCCTACTATTTCTGTAGTATCGCTTCACCTCCGCGGTCATTTTTGACATTTCTTTGAAATCGATGGCTTCGGCCAATGGCCCACCCTTGATCTCTTCGCCTGCCAGCATCGCCAACACCGCGAGCTGCATTGATGGCGCGGCCTGGTCCAACGCCGGAGTTTTCGCCTCGTAGGGAACACTCCACGAACGCTCGACCATTTCATTGCTGGCGGTATCGCGAAAGCGCACTGCAACCTCGCCGATCTCACCGCGTCCGTCCGGCAATGTTTCCACCTGGTAGATCGCCACGCCTGCTTCCTCCGCCGCCAGTTCCGCCGCATCCACCGCGTCGTTGCGGAAATCTTCCTTCTTCAGGCGATCCTTCTCGAAGCCAATCAATTTGTAACGCGACACCCGTTCCGGATTGAAGCGCACCTGCACCTTGACGTTTTCCGCCGCCGGACGAAACGCACCCGCCAGCTTGCGCGCCAGGTCGTCGCCGCCATCCGCGTTCACCACATGGTAGCGGCCGTTGCCATGACGCGCGAGTTCCCCTAACAGCCGGTCGTTCAACTCGTCCGCGCCCATGCCTGCGATGTCAAATCCCAGTCCGCTCTGCGCCATGCCTTTCACCACCGCCGCCAGCCGGTCCGGATCGGCATCACCGAGATTCGCCGCGCCATCCGTAAACAATACCACCCGGCTGACCGACGAAGGATTCATCCCCTTCAATGATTGCGACCACGCGAGTTTCAGAGCTTCTTCCAAATTCGTGCCACCTTCCGCCGCTTCCAGTTTGATCAACCCGGCGAGTTTTCCCGCCTGATCGCCTGGCAGTTCTTCAGCGATCAACCGCGGCGTCCGCGAGAAACCAATCACCGTCACGCGGTCCGCTTTTTTCAACAACCCTTGCAGCTCGCTGAGCGCCCGCGTCATTGCGGCCTTGCGATCCTCGCGCACCATTGAGCCGCTTTGGTCCACCAGCAGCGTCAATCGCAGCGGTTTTTCCGTACGCCCTTCCGCGCCCACTTTCGCCGCGATCCGCACCAACGTCCGCCCCGGCACAATCGGATGCGCCGCCTGCTCCACCTTCACTGCCACCGCTTCGCCCGCACGCGGCGCAGGATCACCATACTCCATTGCATTGTAAAACTGCTCCACCTTGATCGCCGCCGGATCGGGCTGACCGCCTTTCAACAACGCCGCCCGCGCAATCTGGAACGACGCATCACTCACGTTCAGCGAGAATGTCGAAAAGGGTTCTTCCTTCGCGGAAATCTCGTCCGTCGGAACGGGCGAGGAAACGGCTTTCCGCAGAGTCGGCATCGCGTTTTTTTTCTTCGCGGGCTCCTGTTTTCCGTCAGCAGGAGCGGAATGATTCAAAACACCATCAATCGAATGACGTTCGATCGTAAAATCTCCAAATCTTCCTCCTTTTGTAATTCCTGAAACATCTTCGTCGCCCTCTGAAAAACGCGTACTCCACACACCTGCGGATAATCCCCAACCGGCAGCTTCGTCGGAATTTTTCCCTCCTGCGTCGGCACTCCGCAATTTCTCCACCAAACTCAATTCTTCCGCCACCGTTTCCTCCGCCAATTTTCCGGATTCCGCGAGCGACAATTCATTGATCGGTTTACGAGCCTCCAGCCGTTCGCCGGAAGGTGAAGCACTGTTCGCGAACGGGTCCACGAATTTTCCTTTTTCATCGCCCGTGGCAAGGTTCAACCGCGATTCCGCCGGAGCGTCGGCTGGAGTTGTTTCCCCTCCGTATTTGAATTTTTCCTGGGCAATCTCATCGCTAGCTTCCTGCTTACGGCGGGCAGCCGACGCCGTTACACCAAATGGATTGGCGGTTCCAGGGCCAAGTTGATCAACACTTTGCCCGAAGGATTGGTTCGCGGCTTTTTCCTGTGCAGGCTGGGGCGTAGCCGGAGTCGAGGCTAAATCAGCCGGTTCTTCGAGGCGTCCCCTTGCTGACGCGATACCTTGTTGCCCGGCAAATGGAGCAACACCCCGATCCTTGCCAGTATACACATCATCGGATTCTGCCAACAATCCGGCGGCTCCACTTTCTCCCATCTCAGCTCGAATTCCGCCCGCTGGTGCGGCAGCATCACCCCTCCCAAATCCGACGCCGCCACCGCCGGCGCTTCCCTCGAACAAACTTCCCAAAGACGGCAACGAGCTTGCAATTTCCGCTTCCGCTTTTTTCTCACGCAACGCCGAAAGTCGTTGTTGATCGGACTCGAATTCATTCTTCGCCGCTGCGTAATCCCGGCCGTCGATACTTTGCTTAACTGCGTCTTCGACGTCACTGTCCCGAGAGTTTCTGGCGATTTGCGATTCGTTACCCGTATAGGTGATCCTCTTGGTGCGCGCGATGATCGCGAGATTCTTCCGTTTTTCCTCCACCTTGTCTTCTTGCTCGCGGATCGCCTTATTGAGTTCCGCCAAATCTACTTTCGAGGATGAACTTTCCGCCGCGACTCCGCCGCCATATCCACCTCCGTTCCCGGTTGGCATGAAATCGACTTTTTTCGCAACAGGCGGAGCAATGACCCGCGTCCGGTAAAATACCGCGATGAACAAACCACCGGTGAGAAATACCACGGCCGCCGCCATCGCCAGCACCCGCAGGGCCGGACGGAAAACGCGTATTCTCTTTGGCATTGCCGCGTCAGGCACGCCCGCCAGTTCCTCGATCTTGCGCCGCCTTGCCGGCGCAAGTTGCCACTCCGCATCCGGTTTCGAATTCCGTTGCTCCAATTTCAACAACACATCCAGTGCCGCCATGCGTCGGCGGAAAATTTCCAACTCGGGCTTCTCGGCGCACAGCCGCGCCAGCTCCTCCGCCTCAAACGCGGACGACTCACCCGCCACCCAGGCGATGATCCGGGCTTCAACCGCTTCGTCGCCGATCGCGGTATATGGAATGTCGTCGTTCATTCGAAATTGACCGCGGATGGAAGATTCATTGTTGAACCGCCAAGACGCCAAGACGCCAAGACACCAAGGAAAGAGAAAGAAGCTGCCGGGTTTCTGTTTTTAGATTTTTTATCATTTTGTTCTCTCTTCTATCTGCGTTCATCTGTGTTCATCTGCGGTTAAAAATTCTTCATCCTTCCGCGGATTCTACGCCCATCCGGCGCATCGCATCCGCGAGTTGTTTCAGCAAGTGGTGGAGTTTGTAGCCGACGTTGCCGACCGAGAGACCAGTCGCGCGGCTGATTTGTTCGTATTTGCAATCTTCATGATATTTAAGGCTAAGCAGGTGTCGTTGCTCGGGTTCCAACTCCGCCATCAGCATCCGCAACGTGCCAATCGCCTCCAATTTCCCGAGCTGTTCGTCAGCCGTCGGCTTGCCCGTCGCGGTTTTTTTCCCCGCTTCGCCATCCAGCACCTCACGTTTGTGATCGCGCAGATGATTGAGCGATAGATTCCGCACACAGCGGAACAGCCATGCCCGCGGGTTCTCCACTTCCTGCCAATGTCCGTGGAGTTTCAAAAACGCATCCTGCACCAAGTCCTCCGCCGTTTCCCGCTGTCCCACCAAACCATGCGCGTAGCGCAACAACGGACTTTCCTCCTCCTCGAAAACCACGCGGAACGTCGGTCTTCCTGCGTGGGTCTTTGGCGCGGAAACGGGCATCACAAAAAGATTCTCACGATTCCGGAAAGTTGTGACACGGCTCGGTTCCATTTCTTCCCCTTTTCATCATTTCCACCTTCATGAAACACCAACCGGGAAATCCTTGGAACTTTTCCGAAAAAATTTCTGGACGATCCACCGCTCCCGATTTACATACCAACCAGTTCGTTTCAATGAAACCCCGCACCCGCAATCCCGAGGAAACCCGCCAGCGCCTGATCGACGCCACGATCACGCTGGTTCTCGGGCAGGGTTACGCGGCCACCACGGTCGATCAGATTTGCGCCGAGTCCGGTCTCACCAAGGGCGGCTTTTTCCACCACTTCGCCAACAAGGAAGCCATCGGTCGCGCGACGATCGCCCGCTGGGGCGAAATCGGCACATCGCTTTACTCGCCTGCCTGGTACGATGAAACGAGTGATCCTCTCGTGCGGATCGGGCGGTTTCTTTCCATCATGGCCGGCTTCACGGAGCGGGAAGCGATCTGCACCTGCGTGGTGGGCATGATGTCGCAGGAAATTTCGCAGAGCCACGAATCCATGCGCGCCGATGCCGCCCGCGAACTGGCGCACTGGACGAAGGAAACCGCCCGGCTGTTCGCGCTCGCCAAGGAAAAACACCACCCCGCCGCGGACTTCGATCCGGAAGAAATCGCCTGGTTTCTCAACAGCCTGTGGCAGGGCTCGATGCTCGTCGGCAAGGCAACCGCCGATCCAAAAATGATTCGCCGGAACCTGGAGTTTGCCCGAACGTGGATCGCCGGATTTTTCCCGGAAAACCTTCGTCACCTTCTCAACGCCTGAAATTCCCCAACCGAACCAAAACACAAAATACCATGAATGCAGAACCCTACGTCGATGGCTTCGTCATCCCTGTGCCGAAAGCCAATCTCGAAGCCTATAAAAAAATGGCCGCCACCGCCGCCGTCGTCTGGAAAGAATACGGCGCACTTGATTACAAAGAGTGCGTCCTCGACGACGCCCGCATCGAAAACGTGCGCTCGTTTCTCGACCTCGCCGGCGCAAAGGATGATGAAACCGTCATCTTTTCGTACATCGTTTACCGTTCCCGCGAACACCGCGATGAAGTGAACGCCAAAGTCATGGCCGATCCACGCATCAAGGAGTTCTGTCCCGAAAGCAATCCGAACGCCGTCATGCCGTTCGATTTCACCAAAATGGCCTACGGCGGCTTCCAAACCATCGTCTCCGCCTGATACCAGGAAATCACAACCAATCCAACATCATGAGCGCGATCAAACTGCACCGCGTCTTGCGTGCGGAACCCGATAAAATCTATCGGGCGTTTCTCGAGCCGGAAGCCATGTCCAAATGGCTCCCGCCCTATGGATACACCGGCAGCGTCCGGCAAATTGACGCCAGCGTCGGCGGCCGTTACAAAATGTCCTTCACGAATTTTGCCACCGGGGAATCCCATGGCTTCGGCGGAGAATATCTTGAATTAAAACCCGGCGAACTCATTCGCTACACTGATTCATTCGACGATCCCAATCTACCCGGCGTCGGTGAAGTCACCGTCACCCTCAGAAAAGTCCCGTGTGGCACGGAAATGACCATCGTGCAGGCAGGAGGCAGTGAAGAAATCCCGGAATCCGATTGTTATCTCGGCTGGCAGGAATCCTTGGCCCAACTCGCAAAACTCGTGGAATCTTCTCCCATTGAATAAACAAAAAAACCACAACCAACAACCAAGCAATCCAATGAAAACAAGTATCATCACCATCGTTTCCGCCGTCGCCTTGTGCTGCTGCGCCCGCGTTTCCGCCCAGGCTCCCGCCATGCCCGAGCCCGTGAAAGAACACGAATTCCTCAAGCAGTTCGCCGGCGAGTGGACCGTCGAAACCCAACTCTTCATGGAACCCGGCAAACCACCCGTCACCGTCAAGGGCACCGAATCCGCAAAAATGCTCGGCGGTTTCTGGGTCGTCGGCGAAACCAAATGCGAAATGATGGGTCAGCCGTTCACCGGCATCATGAGCCTTGGTTACGATCCGGAGAAAAAGAAATACACCGGCACGTGGATCGATTCCATGACCAGCACGCTGTGGACCTACACCGGCAGCGTCGATGAAACCGGAAAAATCCTCACCCTCGAATGCGCCGGAAAATGTCCGATGGACGGAAAATTCTATCAGATGCGCGATACCACCGAGTGGAAATCCCCCGACCAGCGCGTGATGAAAAACGAACGCAAAGGCGAAGACGGAAAATGGGTCACCGGCATGACCTCCACCGCCACCCGCAAGTAAACACCGCGATGGAATCAACGTGGCTGCGGCATCCGCCGCAGCCACTCAAAAACCTCCGCCATGAAACCACTTGTCGTCTCCCACAAAGACTGGCTTGCAGCACGCACGGCTCTGCTTGCCGAGGAAAAATCAGTCACCCGCGCCCGCGATGAAGTCGCCCGCAAACGCCGCGAACTTCCATGGGAGAAAGTGGACAAAGATTACATCTTCGAATCGTCCACCGGGCCAGTGAAACTCGCGGATCTCTTCCAGAGCCGCAGCCAGTTGTTTCTCTATCACTTCATGCTCGCGCCGGATTGGGAAAACCCGTGCGAAGGCTGCAGCTTCATCGCCGATCATGTGGATGCGGCGCGCCAGCACTTCGAGCACGCGGATCTTTCCTTCGCCGCGGTATCCCGCGCCGGAGTGGAAAAAATCGCACACGTCAAAAAACGCATGGGCTGGGATTTCCAATGGGTTTCCTCCGGCGAAAACCCCTTCAACTACGACTACGGCGTTTCGTTCACCAGGGAACAACTCGCATCCGGCAAAGTGACCTACAATTACGCGGAAATCGATAACTCCGAAAACCAAGACCTCCACGGTTGCAGCATCTTCGCCAAAGGCGAGGACGGCGAAATTTATCACACCTACTCCTGTTACGCCCGCGGCGCGGAAATCCTCTTGGGTGCTTTCAATTTCCTCGATTTCACCCCGAACGGCCGGGCCGAGGAGGATGGCATCATGTGCTGGGTCCGCCGCCACGATGAATACGAAAACAATCCGAAAAAATCCTCCTGTTGCGGTTCCTGAATTTGAAAATTCGCCAATCCGTGGTTTTCTTCCCACTTCTCCCTTTCTCGAATCATCTGAACTCACCAACTCCACTAAAACCATGAATACTGAAAGAAATCCCGTCGGCTGGTTTGAAATTTACGTCAACGACATGGCTCGCGCCAAAACCTTCTACGAGGCCATGCTGGACGTGAAACTCGAGGAACTGCCCAGCCCGGATCCGGGCATTGAAATGTGGGCATTCCCGATGGATCAGGAAAAATCCGGTTCCTGCGGCGCACTCGCGAAAATGGAAGGATGTTCGGCCGGTGCCGGCGGGACACTCATCTATTTTTCATGCGTCGATTGCGCCGATGATGAAGCCCGCGCCGCCGCCGCCGGCGGTCGAGTCATTAAATCCAAGTTTCCCATCGGCGACTACGGCAACATCACGATTCTCGAAGACACCGAGGGCAATACCATCGGCCTTCATTCGATGGCGTGATCTTTATCACTCACGTTTGCAACGATCATGAACACCATCACGCCCTGCCTTTGGTTCGATGGCAATGCCGAGGAGGCGGTTGCGTTTTACCTCAGCGTTTTCCGTGACTCCCTGATCCTCGAAACCACCTATTATCCCGATGATCCACAACACCCGGCGCACGAGCATCTTGGCGGCAAAGTGTTAACGATCCTCTTTCAGATCAAGGGCTGTCAGTTCACCGCTCTCAATGCCGGACCGGATTTTCATTTCAACGAAGCCGTCTCGTTTCAAATCCCCTGCACCAACCAAAAGGAAATCGATTATTATTGGGAAAAACTCTCCGAAGGCGGCGACGTCCACGCGCAACAATGCGGTTGGTTGAAGGACAAGTTCGGCCTCTCCTGGCAGATCGTCCCCAACTGCCTTATCAAAATGTTTGCCAAAGGCGACAACGCGACGACCGCGCGCGTGATGAAAGCCCTGCTGACCATGAAAAAACTCGATATTGAGACTTTGGAGGCGGTCGCAAAACCGCCTCATCAACCGAAGAAACAAACGACCACAACACAATGAACCTACCGAAAATCGAACCCTACATCATGTTCAACGGCCGCACTGAAGAGGCCTTGGAATTCTACAAAACCGCACTCGGCGCGAACGTCGCCTGCATCATGAAATTTTCCGATTGTCCCGAAGGTGCGCCGCCGGGACAGGAGGACAAGGTCATGCACGCGGCGTTCACCGTCGGCGATTGCACGATCATGGCTTCCGATGGTTGCGGTGAGGAGGAGCCGATTTCCGGAATCTCCCTGTCCATTTCGGTCGCGACCAATGAGGAAGTGGACAAGTTTTTCGACGCGCTCGCGAAGAACGGCGAGGTAACGATGCCGGCCGGGGAAACCTTCTGGTCGCCGCGTTTCGCCATGGTGAAAGACAAGTTCGGCGTCCACTGGATGATTGGCGTCCTGAGCAAGGAATGCGCTTGAGCAAGCGCCGTCACTGGAAGGGATTTTGTCCATTGCGCCGGAAACGGTACCGAATCGGATAAAATCCCGCGTCCAGCGCGTAAAGTGCGGTGGTGGAAATCAGAAACACAGCCGGGCATCGAATTGCGGAAGAATCACGTCAGCCGGGTGGAAATCCGGTGATTTCGTTTTCCCTCCTCCCATTCGTCGCCTGCATTGCCTGGGTTCTGCCATCGTGCGCGGCATGGAAGTCCACCAGCGCGTCGTCCGTTGTCCTGCCCGTGGCATGGCGAAACGCGGCCGCTTTCCCGTCCGCCGCGCCGGATCGCGACGTCGCCCGGTGGTGGGCGTCCTTCGGCGACCCTCGCATGACCGCATTGATCCGGGACGCGCTTGCGGGCAACCGGGATCTCGCCTCAGCCGTCGCCCGGGTGCGTGAAGCCCGGGCCCGTCGCAATGCGGAACGCGCCTCGTTGTTTCCCGCGCTCGGCTATTCCGGTTCGGTCAATCGCAGCCATGCGGAAACCGAGTCGGGTGGATCGCGCAATGAAACATCGTACTCGGCTGGATTGGACGCATCCTGGGAACCCGATTTTTTCGGCAAGAACCGCAACTCGGTTCTCGCGGCATCCGCGGATGCCGCCACCGCCGCGGAAAACCTCAACTCAGCCCGCGCTTCTCTCGCTTCCGAAATCGCCCTCGCTTACATTGATCTCCGCACCGCCGAGGAACGCCTCGCCATTGTTCGCGACAGCCTCGACACCCGCGAGGAAACCACGCGCATCGCCTCGTGGCGCGCACAGGCCGGACAAATCGACGAGTTGGAACTTGAACAAGCCCGCGCCAACCTCGAAAGCGCCCGCTCCTCGCTGTCCAGCCTGCAACAAGCGATCGACCAAACGAAAAACAACATCGCGTTGTTGACTGGTTCGACCCCGGGAAGTGTTTCCACGGGTCGTGGCGGCATTCCGTCCCCGCAGCGGCGTCTCGCCGTCGGCATTCCCGCCGATACAGTCCGCCAGCGCCCGGATGTTCGCGCCGCCGGACACGCATGGGTCGCCGCCGTCGCGCGCACCCGCTCCGCCGAAGCCGAACAACTGCCGTCCCTGCGTCTCAGCGGCACTGTCGGCGTCAACACGTTGCGCTCCAGCCGGGTTTTCAATCCCGAATCATTCACCGCGGGTGTCATCGCCGGACTCACCGGGCCCATTTTCGATGCCGGACGCATTCGCGCAAACATCGAGGCTCAGGATGCCGCAGTGGAGCAAGCGCTCCATGCGTATGAAAGCATTGTTCTCACATCCCTTTCCGAAGTGGAAAATGCCCTCATTGCCTGCAACCGCGGTGGCGAAAGAATCGCAACGTTGCGCCGTGCCGCGGCCTCGGCTGCCGCCGCCGCAAAGCTTGCCGCACAAAAATATGAAGCGGGCGTGATCGACATGACAACTGTCCTTGAAACCCAGCGTAATGATCTCTCCTTGCGTGAAAGCCTCGCGTCGGCCAACGCCGATTACGCCGCTTCCCACATCCAACTCTACAAAGCACTCGGCGGCGGCTGGTCCGCCGGCTCCTGAATCATGACCACAATGGATTCATCCTCAGACCTTGCATCGGTGCTCCAACGCGGCCGCCCCCGGCCGATCCGCAAATGGATCATCATCACCGGCTTGGTCATCTTGATTGCAGCCATCGGCTGGTATGTGCTGAGCCGCACGAATCACGGCGACAGCGGTCCGGAGTATGTGACGCGCCCATTGGAGAAAGACACGCTTTCCGTTGAAATCACCGCCACCGGCAGCTTGGCTCCGACCAATCAAGTCATCGTCGGCAGCGAGCTCTCCGGCACCACCGCGGAAGTGTATGTCGATACCAACGACACGGTGAAAAAAGGCCAGGAGCTTGCCAAACTCGACACCATCAAACTCACCCAGCAAACCGAAAGGACGCGCGCAACTCTCATGTCCGCAAAAGCGCGGGTCAGCCAGGCGCAGGCCACCGTGCGCGAGAGCGAGGCATCGTATGAACGCCTCCAGACGCTCCACCGCATCAGCGGCGGCCGCACTCCCGCGAAGGCGGATATGGAAACCTCGCTCGCCACCGTCGAACGGGCGCGGGCGGATCTCGAAAGCGCGAAAGCGTCGGTCGCGGAAGCCGAAGCGAGCGTGAAAACAAACGAGCGCGATTTGGAGAAAGCCGTGATCCGCTCGCCGGTCAACGGTACGATTTTGCAGCGCAAGCTGGAAGTCGGCCAGACGGTCGCAGCATCCTTCACCGCGCCAGAGCTTTTTGTCATCGCCGAGGACCTGAGGAAGATGGAACTCGTCGTGGCCGTCGCAGAGGCGGACATCGGCCGCGTCGAAAAAGGACAAGCCGTGGAGTTCACCGTCGATGCATGGCCCAAGCGCGTTTATGAGGCGACGGTTAAGAAAGTGTTTTTCGGTTCGACCATCACCAACAACGTCGTCACCTACAGCACCGAGATCGAGGTGAACAACGATGACCTCAGCCTGCGTCCCGGCATGACCGCCACGGCGGAGATTTTCATCGCCCGGAAAACCGGTGTCTTCATCGTGCCGAACTCCGCGCTGCGCTTCGATCCCATTGCCGCGGCAAAACTCGGCAAGAGCGAAGACGATGGAGAACAAACCATCGTTCAACAACTCTCGCCCGGCGGCGGCCGTTGGCGGCGTGACAATTCCGGTCCCGCGACCGCAGGGCCGGACAAGGACCATCCGCGGATTTGGCTGCTACAACAAGGAGTGCCGGTTGAGGTTTCCGTTACCACCGGCCTCACGGATGGCAGCCGGACGGAAATCAGCGCCGCCGGATTGAGCGAGGGCGATGATGTGATCGTTAGCGCCAAGCCTCCGATCAAGTCATGAGTCCACTCATCGAATTGCGTGGACTCACCAAGACCTACGGTCGCGGCGATGCGGCGTTTCAGGCACTTCGCGGCGTCGATCTGAAAATCCAACGCAGCGAGTTTCTCGCCGTCATGGGACCCAGCGGTTCCGGAAAATCCACGCTGATGAACCTGCTCGGCTGTTTGGATTCCTCGACCTCGGGAAGTTACCTGTTCGATGGAATCGCCGTCGAATCGCTGGCAAACGACCAACGCTCATTGCTGCGCCGCCATGCGCTTGGTTTTATTTTCCAAGGGTTCAATCTGCTCGCCCGCACCACCGCGTTGGAGAACGTGGAGCTTCCCCTGCTCTACCGCGGTTACACGCGCAAGCGCCGCCATGAAATGGCCCGCGAAGCACTTGCCAGCGTCGGCCTGCCAAACAAGGAACGCAACACACCCGCGGAACTTTCGGGCGGCCAGCAACAACGCGTCGCCATCGCCCGCGCCATCGTTACCAGTCCCGGAACCTTGTTCGCCGATGAACCGACCGGCAATCTCGACAGCACCACCACCCGCGAAGTGATGGAACTCCTTTGTCGCCTCAACGAGGATCTTGGCATCACAATTCTGATGGTCACGCACGAAGACGATGTCGCGCATTTCGCCAAACGCATCGTCCATGTTCACGACGGCTTGATCAGCTCGGACGAAATAAACTCCAAACGCATGAACCACCGCCACTGACTCATGTTCTGGAATGCATTCATCATCGCCCTGCGCGAGATCCGCCGTAATCTAACCCGCGCTTTCCTCACCGTGCTCGGCGTGGTCATCGGTGTTGCCGCGGTGGTCACGATGGTCACCCTCGGCCGCGGTGCCACCGAGTCCGTCAAATCACAGATTGAAAACATGGGCAGCAACCTGCTCGTACTCCGCCCCGGCCAAGGCTGGCGATCATGGGGCGCCACGTTGTTCAGCCAGGATGATGTGCGGGTGATCCGCGCACAGATTCCCGGAGTCCGCGCCGCCGCACCCATGGCGAATACGAACGTGCAGGCGATTGCCGGCGAAGAAGCCCGCCAAACAGATGTCCAGGGAACCACGCCCGACTATTTCCCGATCGCGAACTGGAATCTCTCCGAGGGCAGGTTTTTCGACGATGAAGACGTCATCGAAGGCGCGACCGTCGCGGTGATCGGCGAAACCATCCGCAAGGAGTTGTTTCCGCGCGGCGATGCCGTCGGCCGGAAGATCCGCCTGCTCAACACCGCCGTGGAAGTCATTGGCGTCACCGCGACGAAAGGCCAGGGCGGCTGGGGTGACGATCTGGACGACAATATCATTATTCCCGTCACAACGTTGCAGCAGCGGCTCAACGGCCAGATGTCCAAGCAGAACATCAGCCAAATCATGATTTCCACCGAGGATGGCTATCCGAGCGAAGCCGTCGTCGCGGATCTCAATTCGCTCATGCGTGAACGGCGGAACCTGACCCGCACCGAGGAAAACAACTTCAATGCCTTCGACAGCCGGCAGATCGCCGATGCGGTGAGTTCGAGTACGCAGATCATGACATCGCTGCTCGGCGCCGTCGCCGGCGTCAGTTTGCTCGTCGGCGGCATCGGCATCATGAACATCATGCTGGTTTCCGTCACCGAGCGCACCCGCGAAATCGGCATCCGCATGGCCATCGGTGCGCGGGCGCGGGAAGTCATGCTGCAATTCCTCGTCGAAGCCGTGACGCTATCCTGCGTTGGCGGCCTGTGCGGCATCGCCATCGCCTATGCATTGTGCCGCTCGCTCGCCAAAGTCGTCGGCGCACCATTCATGTTCGATCCGACAATTAACATCATCGCGTTCATTTTCTCCGCGGCCATCGGCATTGTTTTCGGCTTCATGCCCGCCCGCCGCGCCGCCGCGCTCGATCCCATCGAAGCGCTCCGCCACGAGTGAGCCGTAGAAGGGGCTTCCAGCCCCGCCTTCCATCGGGCGGGCCAAAGATGGCCCTTCTACATTCACTCAAGCCGGTGACGCTTCAGCCGCGGGCGCGGATGCTTCGTTCTTTTTCGCCTCACGCGACCGTTTTCCAAATCGATCGAAATACAGATACACCGCCGGAGTGGTGAACAATGTCAGCGCCTGGCTGAGAATCAAACCGCCGACAATGGCATAGCCGAGCGGCTGACGCAGCTCCGAGCCATCGCCGCTGCCAAGCGCGAGCGGAATGCCGCCGATCATCGCCGCCAGCGTGGTCATCATGATCGGCCGGAAACGCTGCACACCGGCCTGATAGATCGCGTCCTCCGCCGTCATACCTTTCTCGCGCTCCGCCTCGATGGCGAAGTCGATCATCATGATCGCGTTCTTTTTCACAATCCCCATCAACAGCAATATCCCAATGATGGCGATCACCCCGATGTCATGGCCGGATGCCCACAAGGTCAGCAGCGCACCAAGCCCCGCGGAGGGCAGCGTGGAAAGAATGGTGAGCGGATGAATGAAGCTTTCATATAACATCCCGAGGATGATGTAGATGGCGATGATTGCCGCGAGAATGAGGAGCGGTTGGGATTTCAGCGACGATTGGAATGCCTGCGCGGTTCCCTGGAAGGTGCCGCTCAAGCCGGCGGGCGCTCCCATTCCCTGCACCGCCTCCTCCACCGCGGCCACCGCATCGCCAAGCGCCACATCGGGCGCAAGGTTGAACGAAATGGTGACCGCCGGATACTGCCCGAGATGATTCACGGTAAGCGGTTTGGTGCCCTCGCTGTTGAACGTGATCAACGAAGCCAACGGCACTTGCCCGCCGGTGATTGGGGACGAGAGAAAAATGCGGTCGAAGGTGGAAGTATCCTCCTGCATCTCCGGCGGCACCTCGATGATGATCTTGTATTGTGCGACCTGCGTGTAGAACTGCGTGACCTGTCGCTCGCCAAACGCATTGTAAAGCGCGCTGTTGATCGCCTCCGCCTCGATCCCGAAACGCGACGCCGCATCGCGGTTGATCTCGATGTTCAAGGCTGGCGCGGCGGATTCCTGGTCGCTCGCCACTTCCTGGAGCTGCGGCAGTTCCTTGAGTTTTTCCATGATGCGTGGCGCCCAGGCGGTGAGTTCGTTGTAGTCGGCATCGCGCAGCGTGTATTGATACTGCGTTTTGGAGGAAATCCCGCCGACGTTGAGTTCCTGCCGCGATTGATAAAACACCGTTACGCCTGGCAGCGCGGCGGTTTTCTTGCGCAGCCGCTGGATCACCTCCTCGATGCCCGCGCGTTCCTTGCGGTCTTTCAGCGTGATCCAATAACGCGCCACGTTGTTGCCGCCGCCGCTGCGTCCGCTCGATCCGATCCTGCCCTGCATGCCATCGACCGCTGGATCGGTGCGGATGATTTCACCGATGTTGATCGCATGATCATACATCGCTTCGTAGGAAGTATCCGCCGATGCCTCCGCGGTGACATTGAGCAGGCCGGTGTCCTGTTGCGGGAAAAATCCCTTCGGCATCTTTACGAAAACGAAAGCCGTCACGCCCAAGGTCAGCAGCAGCGAAAACAACGTGAGCCCGCGGTGCCTCAACACCACCCGCAACATCCGCGCATAACCTCGTTCCAAACCCTTGAAAAATTTTTCTAACAAACCATCGATTTTGCCGCGGATCGTCCCACGTTGCGGCGGATCGTGATGGCGCAGGAACTTCGCGCACATCATTGGCACGAAGGTCAGCGAAACGAGTCCGGAGATCAGCACCGCAACGCTCACCGTCACCGCAAACTCCCGGAACAAGCGGCCGACGATCCCGCCCATCAGCAGAACCGGAATGAACACCGCGATCAGCGAAACCGTGATCGAAAGAATCGTGAACCCGATCTCGCCCGCGCCTTTCAGCGCCGCGTCGAAGGGTTTCATCCCCGCCTCGATGTGCCGGTAAATATTTTCCAACATCACGATCGCGTCATCAATCACGAAGCCGACCGAAATCGTCAGCGCCATCAGCGAAAGATTGTTCAAGCTGAACCCCAGCACATACATCACGCCAAAGGTCGCGATGATGGAAATCGGCACGACCGCACTGGAGATCAAGGTAGCCCGCACATTGCGCAAAAACGCGAACACCACGAACGTGACCAGCGCCATCGTCAGCACGAGATGCATCTCCACCTCCTCCACCGAAGCTCGGATCGTTGTGCTGCGGTCACTGAGAATCTCGATTCTCATCGCCGGCGGGATCGCCGCCCGCAACGACGGCAACACCTCGCGGATGCGCCCGATCGTCTCGATGACATTCGCGTCCGCTTGTTTGCGGATCATCAGACCCACGCCCGGCCGGTTGTTCACCAGCGCGACCGAACGCATCTGCTCGGGACCTTCGACCGCGCGGCCGACATCGCGAACGCGGACCGGTGCGCCATTGCGGTAAGCGAGAATCAAATCGTTGTATGGCTCCGCCTCCGGGATCTGATCGTTCGCATAGATCGTGAACGTCTGCCGCGGACCGCTGAGAGTGCCCTTGGGCGAGTTCACCGTGGCCGAGGCAATCACTCCGCGCACGTCATCGAGCGACATGCCAAGCGCCGCCAGTTTCCCGGGATCGACCTGCACGCGCACCGCCGGCTTGCGTTCGCCCATGATATCGACCTGCGCCACGCCTTTGATCTGCGAAAGCTGCTGGGCGATCACGGTGCTGCCGTAATCGCTGACCGCGGTGAGGGGCAGCACATCGGAAATCAGGCTGAGAATGAGAATCGGCGAGTCCGCAGGATTGACCTTGCGATAGCTCGGCGGACTCGGCAAATCGACCGGCAGTTGACCGGCGGCGGCATTGATCGCGCTCTGCACTTCCTGTGCGGCGACATCGACATCCACATCGAGATCAAACTGGAGCATGATCGAAGTGCCGCCGAGACCGCTGGACGAGGTCATTTGGCTGATCCCGGGAACCCGCGCGAGTTCGTTCTCCAGCGGAGTCGCCACCGAGGATGCCATCGTTTCCGGACTCGCCCCGGGCAAAGCTGCGGAGACTTCGATCGTCGGAAACTCGACCTGCGGCAAAGGCGCGACCGAGAGCAATGGAAATCCCACCGCGCCCAGCAGCACCACCGCCACCATCAGCAACGCGGTGGCGATCGGCCGACGGATAAACGGTGTCGAAATACTCATGGCCCTACCTTTCGCTCCGTCACCTTCATGCCGGGTTGAAGCTTGATCTGGCCGCTGAGAACGATCCGCTCGCCTTCCTTCAAGCCGCTCTGGATGACGATATCGCCGCCCGTTTCCCTACCGGTTTCCACATCCCGCACCTCCACGGTTTCATCTGCCTTCACGGCATAGACGAATCTCTCTTCCAACCCCGGCTGCACCGCTTGCCGCGGCACCAGCAGCGCATCTTCAATCGTATCCACCAACACCCGCGCCGACACGAAACGTCCCGGCCACAATGTCGAATGTTCATTCGGAAACGATGCCTTGAGCCGCAACGTTCCCGTCGTGACATCGATCTGATTGTCCACCAGATCGAGCACTCCCGCGTCGAGCACCTTGCCACTTTCATCGAGCGCCTCGACCTTCGGTCGCTTGCCACCTTTACCCATCGCATTCATCAAGGCAGCGAGGTCGCGCTGCGGCAGGGAAAAAACAACGGCCGCCGGCTGCATCTGCGCGACCACGACAATCCCCTCCGCCTGGCTGGCCGTCACGATGTTGCCCGCGTCCACTTGGCGGACTCCTGTGATCCCGGAAATCGGCGAACGCATCGTGGTGAATTCCACATCCAGCTTCGCCGCCCGCACCGCCGCCTCATCCGCTTTCACCAACGCTTCGAGTTGGTCGGTCAGCGCATTGGCCTGATCGACCTGTTGTTTGGCGACTGCATTCTGGCGCAGCAGTTCATTGAGGCGTGCGGCATCGACCCGCGCGGTCGATAGCTGCGTTTCGTCCTGCGCCTTTTTCGCCTCGGCTTGTGCGACGGCAGCTTCGTAGGGCCGCGGATCGATCCGTGCCAAAACTTCGCCAGCCTCCACCGCCGCTCCTTCCTTGAAATCCACCGAGGTCAGCACCCCGCCCACCCGCGGCCGGACCGTCACGCTCTGGGATGCCTGGACGGAACCGATTCCCGTAAGCCAGACGGCGACGTCACCACGCCGCACGGTTCCAAGTTCCACGGTGATCGGGCGGTCGCCGCCTTTCGAACCGGTTGCCAAACCCGCGGCTTTTTTTCCATTGATCAAAAACACCAGTCCCGCGACCACCGCGAGCAACAGTAAAACGACAAAAAATTTCTTCATAGGGACGTGAAAGCTGGCGGTGCGGCCTGCCATTCACTGCGCGTGCCTTACCCCGATCTCAAGTCTGGAGGAATGGAACCGCGAAATATTCCCGCGAAGTTCTCTCCCGCTTCAACCCGCCGCACGTTTGTCCCACTTCGCTCTTGGCTTTGGTTTTCCCTCCCCCTAACACCCACGGCATGCGTTTGTTCGACACGCTGGCGCGCACCGACCGCGAACTCAGGCCCATCGATGGCAAGACCTTCCGCTTCTATTGCTGCGGACCCACCGTGTATGGACCAGCGCACATCGGAAATTTCCGGACCTTTGTCTTGCAGGACGTCTTCCGCCGCGTGCTGGAAACCGCCGGCATTCCCACACTGCACGTCCGCAACATCACCGACGTGGATGACAAAACCATCCGCGACTCCCAAAAAGCCGGGAAACCACTCGCCGATTTCACGGCGGCTTGGACCGCGAAATTCCACGCCGATTGTGAAGCCCTGCGTCTTCTTCCGCCGCACATCGAGCCCGGAGCGGTGGAACACATTCCGCAGCAAATCGCCATGATTTCCACCCTGGTGAAAAAAGGCCATGCCTACGCGTCCGATGACGGCTCAGTGTATTTCAAAATCTCCTCGTTTCCAGATTACGGAAAACTCTCACGGCTCGATTCCCGCGAGCTCGATCTTGGAAAAACCCAGAACGCCCGCGCGAACTCCGACGAATACGAAAAGGACAACCTTTCGGACTTCGTGCTTTGGAAGGCCCGGCGGCCCGGCGACGGCGATAATTTCTGGCCATCCCCGTGGGGCGAAGGCCGTCCCGGCTGGCACTTGGAATGTTCCGCCATGATCGCCGAATATCTCGGCGATAGCTTCGACCTCCACTCCGGCGGCGTTGATCTCGTTTTCCCCCATCACGAAAACGAGATCGCCCAAAGCGTCTGCGCCTGTGGCGGACGGTTCTCCGCCCACTGGTTCCACGTCACCCATCTTCTCGTCGATGGCGGAAAAATGTCCAAGTCGCTCGGCAATCTTTACACGCTCGAGGATCTCGCCGCGAAGGGCTTCACACCCATGGAAGTCCGCTATGTGCTCATTGGCGGCCACTACCGCAAACCGCTCAATTTCACGCTCGATTCCCTCCACGCCGCACACGAGGCACTGCAGAAACTCGCCAAGGGAGCAACAGCCCTCGCGACACGGGCAGGCGGCGACTTCACGCTCGCTGATGTTTCCTTCGGCCCCTTCCAGGCCGCGTGGGACCAGCTCAACCATGATCTCAACACCCCCGGCGCACTCGGCTCCCTATTCACCGGCCTGCGTGAATCCACCGCCCTCACCGGGCGCGACGCCGCCGCTGCCCTCGCAGGCTTCAACCGCATCCTGCGTGCGCTCGGCCTCATCCTTCCGCCCGCGGAGGAAAAAACCGCGGACATCCCTGCGGACATCCAAGCCATCGCCGAAGAACGCTGGCAACACCGCACCGCAAAAAACTGGGCGAAGTCCGACGAACTCCGCGCCCGTCTCACTGAACTCGGCTGGACTATGAAAGACGGCAAGGAGGACTACACGCTGACGCCGATCCGCTGATCCGCAACGTGGCTGCGGCGTCCCCGCCGCAGTTCTTCTCGTGGCTTGCCCCAAGTCCGTATCCGGAGCGTCCGCTCCGGAATTTTCCCGAATCACGCTGTCCGGAAGTATCGCGAAATGACACTGATTCACTGATTTTCCGCCACTCTCTCCTTGGCGTCCTGCGGGGTGGTGATACGGATTTCTTTGTCGTCTGATTTGGGATCCAGAATAAAATGTTCCGCACGATTTTTGCCAAACTGAAGGGTCTTCCGCCCGATCCTACCGCGGATTGGCCGCGGCTTTCCCCACCGGCTCCTGCTATCGAACATGACGGTGCAATTGGCAATCTCCGGTTTGGCGATGACTTGACGGCAGCTCAAAGTTTTGGCCGCCCGGAACATTTCCACTGGATGCGGCCGGATTACTGCCAATTGCTCTATGCGGGCCAAGGATTCCAGCTTGAATTTGATGCGGGCCGATTCGCCTACGCCGCGTTCCTTGTTGGTCCGGACGAATTTTTGCCAGACTCGCAGTCACTCGTTTTCTCCACGCCGCGCGTGGACTCGCATGTTCTTTCGCGCGCGACAACCGTGCAGCAAATTGAAACGATGTTTGGGCCGCCGGATTCCGCCGACCGGGATGATGAGGAGACCGTGCTGGCTTATAGGGGGAGAAACGTCACTTTGGAGTTTGAGTTTGCTGCTACGGAAATGCTGAAGCGTGTGAATGCCTACTCCGCCTCCGCAGCCTGAAAATTTCCTGCGATCCACAAAGAATCGCCATAAAACAACGAACCCACGGAGGCGGTGACCGCCTCGCCATCGGAAAATCTTAAAACCCGGCCATGACAAACCACGCCGCAGCCCTACACTCGCGCCCGTGAGCAGCTATCAGGTTTTCGCGCGCAAATATCGGCCCCGCACCTTCGACGACATCCTCGGCCAGGATCACGTCGTGCGGACGCTGCGCAATGCCATCGAACGCGACCGCCTCGCCCACGCGTATCTTTTCGTCGGCCCGCGCGGCACCGGAAAAACTTCCACCGCGCGAATCCTCGCCAAAGCACTCAATTGCCCCAGTGGTCCCAAAGCCGATTTCAATCCGGACGACGACATCTGCATTGAGATTGCGGAAGGCCGCTCGCTCGATGTTCTCGAGATCGACGGCGCTTCGAACAACGGCGTCGAACAAGTGCGAGATCTGCGCGAGTCCGTTCGTTTCGCCCCGGCCCGCGGGAAATTCAAAATCTATTACATCGACGAAGTTCACATGCTCTCCAACGCGGCGTTCAACGCGTTGTTGAAAACCCTCGAGGAACCGCCCCCACATGTGAAATTCATCTTCGCCACCACCGAGGCGAACAAAATCCTGCCCACCATTCTTTCGCGCTGCCAACGGTTCGATCTTCGCCCGATCCCCACGGAAACCATCGCCAAACACCTTCTCCACATCGCCAGCAACGAAGCGGTTTCCCTGGATTCATCCGCCGCATGGGCCATCGCCAAAGGTGCCGACGGCGGCATGCGCGACGCCCAATCCATGCTCGACCAACTCGTCGCCTTTTGCGGCGATCACATCGCCGAAGAAAACGTGCTGGATGTGTTCGGCTTCACCTCGCGCGAAAAAGTCGCCGCGCTCACCGCCACATTGCTCGATCGGAAAACACCCGCCGCGCTCGCGTTGATCCAGAAAGAAGCGGAAAGCGGCCGCGAGCTTTCCCAACTTCTCGGCGAACTCATCGGTTGTTTGCGTGCGCTCCTCGTCGCCAAACTCGATCCATCCGCCGATGGCGAGGGCATCCCCGCCGAACAATGGAACAACCTCCTCTCCATCGCGGAAGACTACGCACCGGACCGCATCCTCGCTGCCATCGACGTGTTCGCCGAGACGGAAGGTCGCATGAAATGGGCCACCAACAAGCGCCTCCATTTCGAGCTCGGCATGATCAAGGCAATCCAGACGCTCGGCGAAGTCCGGATCACCGATGTGTTGAAAGTTCTCACCCTCGGTGCGGACCACATTTTGCCGCCCGCGGCACCCGCCGCTCCTCCGCCTGCGAAGGAATGGAAACCGGCGTCCGAAACCACCGCCAGACCGGCGGCCGCGACAACTAAACCGCAGGCAAGCACCGCGCTCGATAAACTCGACAGCTTGATGGAGGCCGCTCCGGATCAAGCTCCCGAGCCACCACCCGTGGCCACCATCCCCGCCACGGAAAATCCGCCGTGGGCCACCCGGCAGGAAAGCGCCGCCCCCCCGCCACCCGCGGCGACGGCAATCGCCAATGACTTCTATAAGGATCCACTCATCCTCGCCGCCCTGGAACAATTCGAGGGCCGGATCACCACTCGTCCCGCCAAGTAACCCACGCGCTTTTTCCGCGCACAAAATCTCACCCGCATTCCACTCATGAATATCCAGAAACTGATGAAACAAGCCCAGCAAATGCAGGCCGGGCTCGCCGCCAAACAGGAAGAACTCGGCAAGCGTGTGGTCGAAGCGACCGCAGGCGGCGGAAAAGTAACCGTCTCCGCCACCTGTGCGGGAGACGTGGTTTCCATCAAGATCGATCCATCGGTGGTTGATTCTTCTGACGTGGAATTTCTCGAAGACCTCGTGCTCAAAGGCGTCCAGGAAGCAATTTCCAAAGGAAAAACGGAAGCCGCCGCGGAAATGGGCAAGCTCACCGGCGGACTGGGGATTCCCGGCCTTTGATCGCGTATGGTCAGCACGGATTCTCCATGAAAGCCTGATACCGATTCCAAATAAAATTTGGACTATCATGAGAAATGGAACCACGGATGAACGCGGATGGACACGGATGGGAAGAGAAAAAATTGAGTGTTGCGGGTGGGCAATCCTGTAAATTCTGAAAAATTCTGTAAATCCTGTCCCGGCTTCTCCGAAGTCCGAATGATATTAGGTTTCGTATGAGTGCCCTCTTTCCCACCGGGTCATCTCGTTTTCCTTGCCCGGCCGGATGGTCTTTCCCACTCTCGCGGACGTGGCGGACGAGCAAACGGAAGAACCGAAAAACATTTTGATCCGCGCTCTCGATGCGCGGGATCATTCCGCCATTCTCGCCGCCGCTGGCGAACTCCACTACGCGGACCTCGCCGCACTTTACGAGGAACTGGACGACGAAGAGCGCGACGTCCTGATGAAAACCATCGGCCCGGAGTTGGCCACCGATGTCGTCGCCGAACTGCCCGACAACCTGATGGAAGATGCCCTCGGGCACTTCAAACCGGCGCAACTGCGCGTGCTGCTGGCCAATCTTTCCGACGACGACCGCGTCGATGTTTTCCAAGTCGTAAGCGAGGAAGCGCGGGTTCGCTTCTTCAGTTTGCTCGGTCCTCGCGACAAGGAGCTGACCTACAATCTTCTCAAGTACGAAGAAGACACGGCCGGCGGCCGCATGACCACCCACATTGGCCGCATCACCGCTGATATGACGGTCAAGCAAGCGATCAATGTCCTGCGCAAGGACCGCGAGGATGCCGAAACGCTCTCAAGAATTTTCGTGGTGGATGAGAAAGGCCGGCTCGCCGGCAAGGTCCGTCTGCGCGACCTCGCGTTTTCCACGTGGGATACGCCCGTGCACGACATCATGGATGAAGCGGACGAGTTCATCCTCGCCACCGCCGATCAGGAGGAAGCCGCGCGTGCGCTTGCGCGATATGACCTCATCATGCTGCCGGTCGTCGATGAGTTCCACCACCTTCTCGGCGTGCTCACCTACGACGACGCCCTTGAAATCGTCGAGGAAGAATCGACCGAAGACTTCGAAAAACTGGCGGCCATCGGCGGCGACCAGTCGGACGAGTCCTATCTCAATACTTCGGTTGGATCACAGGTCCGCCGCCGCGCGATCTGGCTTACCGGACTTGCCTTTGTTTCCATTGGCTCCGGTTATGTCATGTTCCGATTCAGTGAAGTTCTCGAACAAGCATTCGTGTTGTCGTTGTTTTTGCCCATGGTCGTGGCCGCGGGGGGAAACTCGGGCGGACAAGCTGCCGCGATGGTCATCCGTGCGATGGCGCTCGGCGAGGTCAGCCCGGGCAACGCGTTGCGGATCGCGTGGAAGGAAGCACGGACGGGATTGTTCCTCGGCCTGATCCTCGGCATTGCGATCGCCGCCTTTATTTCGCTGATTCTTCCGGTCCTTCAAAACAACACCGGCGGGAGTTTTGGTTTTTCCCGGCTCGCATTCGCGGTATCGACCGCCGTGGTCGTGCAAGTGCTTTCCGCCACCGTGCTGGGGGCGATGCTGCCGCTCGGTGCGCGCGCGATCCGGCTCGACCCGGCGGTTGTCTCCTCCCCTTCACTCGCCTCCACCGTGGATGTATCCGGGATGTTGATTTATTTCACCATCGCCAGCTCCTTGTTGCATCTTCGGTGAACTCATAAAACCGGCGGAGCGATGAAGTGAAGATACCATTCCGCAAGTTTCCATCCGCCAAACGCCCAGGCCAGCGCGCCCATGACCAGGAATGGACCGTACGGAAGCTGTTTGCCGAATCCGATGCGGCAGGCCAACGCAGCGGCCACAGCGAACAACGAGGACGAGAAAAGCGTGAACAACACGCCGCCCCAGCCGAAGAACGCGCCGATCATTCCCATCAGGTGCACGTCGCCGAATCCCATCGCTTCACGCGGAATCACCACCGAAACCGCCTTCCCCGACAACGAGCGAATGTCCTCCAACCGCCGCTCGGCACCGTCCGGCAGAGTGATCGACTGCTCGCGAATCACCAACGTTCCGCCGGATAAATCGCGGCCATCCAGCGTGATCGCCGTGCATTCGAGGATGAGTTGGTCGGATTTGCGGGAAAACATGTCCCACCACGGCACTTCCTCGCCATCGATCACCAACAGGATCGGGTCCACGTCGTTCGTTGGCTCGCGCAGCTCCCAGGCAGCGGCTTCGCCAAAAGTCGCCCGTCGCCGGCCGAACGCCAGTTTGCCGAGTTCAACCACTCCCCATAGCCCGAAAAACCCCGCCGCCCAACCGATCGCCGAATGGATCAGACCGTCGATCCAACCACCCGGTTCCGCACCCGCCAGCGCGGGCAACCGCGGCCACAACAACGCGCCCGCCACACCCGCCGCCACACCCGCCCACGTGAAACCGGTCGGAATGACGAGATGCTCGATGTCAATGAACGTGATCGCGACCCACAGGGCGATACCGACCCACAGGGGAATCACCACGATCGTCGGAAACAACCACCAGGTGACGGCGAAAAGAACCGCGGTCAACAGCTCGACACCAAAATAACGAAACGGAATGGGTGCCCGGCATTCAGCGCATTTTCCGCGCAGACACAGCCAGCTCACCAAGGGAATGTTGAACCGCAACGGAATTGTTGTCCGGCAGCTCGGACAAAACGAACGCTTCGGTTCGTTTACCGACAGTCCCAGCGGCACGCGGTAAATCGCCACATTCAGAAACGAGCCGATGCAGGCTCCGATCAGAAATGCCGGAACCAGCCAGATCCAAACCTCGAAAATTTCTCCAGGCAAAGTCAAGCCATTCAACCGGACGTTGCCCGGCTGCCAAGAACAATCCCGCCACCTGCGAATCATCCTTTTCCATGGAACTTCACGACCCTACGATCCGCGCCATGCCATCGCCCGACCCACTGTCGCTCGCGATCCGCGACGTGCCCGATTTCCCGGAACCAGGCATCGTTTTCAAAGACATCACACCGTTGCTCGCGGATCCGCAGTTATTCAACGAAGCCATCACCCGCCTGTGCGAAACCGCGGACGGCATGGCGGTGGACAAAATCGCGGGCATCGACGCGCGCGGGTTCATCTTCGCCGCCGCGGTGGCGGACCGTTTGGGCATGGGGTTTGTTCCGCTGCGAAAAAAGGGCAAGCTGCCATGGAAAACCCGTTCCGTTTCCTACGCGCTTGAATACGGTGAGGCGATCATCGAGATCCACGAAGACGCCGTGCGACCGGGCGAGCGGGTGCTGATCGTTGACGATCTTCTTGCCACCGGAGGAACCGCGGCGGCGGCGGTGGAATTGCTCGAGCAAGTCGGCGCGGCAATCGCTGGCGTATCCTTCCTCGTCGAACTCGCCTTTTTGCGCGGACGCGAAAAACTCGGACAGCACCGGATCCGTACCGTGATCACTTGCTGATCCGTCATCGGCAATGGACAGCCCGCTTGCCGCGGCTCATGTTCCACGCGAAGAACAGCCGCGCCACCCACGGCAAAACCAACGACATTCCCTGCTTCCATGGAACCATTTGTTCAGATCGCGCTTCACCCATTCACACTCGGGCTTCTGCTGGGGCTTCTGGTCGCGGCATTTGTTTTGAAATCAGGATTCACCGCCGCACGGACCGCGAAACGCGAACGCCTGCGGCTTGAATCGGACATCAAGGACCTCCAGAGCCACCTCAACATCCAGTTGAAAATCAACGCCAGCGGCAACCAAACGATCCAAGCCGAACTCGAAAGCCTGCGCATCCAAAACGAGAATCTCCGCGTCAACCAAGCCGCCCTCCAGCAAAAGCCGGGCCGGGCGGAAATGCGCATGCTGCAAGTTTACGAAATGGCAATCCGCCGGCTGCAAGAACAGGCACCCGGTTTCGCCACCGCATGGGAGCAAGCCCGCCGACAGGCTGAAAACGATACCGATGCTGCGGAATCCGGGCTGAGAAAACTCGTGCGCCGGATCCTTCCCGCCACTTCTCCCGTAAACCCATCGGTTCCCGCCATCACGGATCCAGGTGATGAAAACGGTGGTTCCCGAGTATAAAAAAACTCCCCGCCGAAACAACGGCAGGGAGCTTTGATGGGATTGCGCACGATCAATACGGGCTGCTGACAATCACGTATCCGCCGCGGGACGGACGGTACCAACGACCGTCAGCTCGGTAGTAAACCGCCCCGCGGTGGGTGACCTTTTTGTAGCCGCCTGGCAAACGCCGGATGACGTCCACGTGGTCGCCATGGCGGCGGTAGGTCGTCCGCGCACGACGCGGCGTCTCAACCACGACATAACGACGACCCTGCGGCCGGTAATACACATCGTTGTAACGGTAATAACGCACGCCATCGTAGGTTTCCGTCTCATAACGGGACGGCAGCGTATCGACCATATAGCCCGGCCGGTGGTCGGTGTAGGTCACACTACCGTGCACCGCGCCGCCCGCATATGGATCTACCACGCAGGAACTGAGGCTTACGGCGCCGAATACGGCACAACTGGATAACAATAATGATTTTGGTTTCATGACATTGAGTGGTGGTTTGTGAACAACAGTGGATCAATACGGACTCGGAACTACCATGTAGCCGTCGCCTTCAGCACGGTAGAACGTCCCACCGTGTTCATAATATTGCACGCCTGCGTGGGTCCGGACCTGGGCTCCGGTCGGGAGACGCCGCATCACCGGGGTCCCACGCGAACCTTGACCACGCGAGGAGCGGCTGCCCCGGTCACTGAACGACTGCGTGCCGTAGGTTCTCCCGCCATATGGATTGCCTACCACGACATAGCGGCCGCCTTCCGAGCGATAATAGACGTCATTCGATTGATAATAGCGCTGACCTTCCACAGTGACGGTTGAATAGCCCGAAGGGAGCGATGTCACCGTGTAGCCGGGCTGATACGTAGTGGTGGTGGCGGTCATTGTCGTGTCCGGCGTCACACATGACGACGCGCAAACGGCGAGAACGCCCGCACAGGTGAGATGGAGCGGAGTTTTCATTTTCATTTTGATGGGGTTGATGCGAGGCGTGGCCACGCAATTGGAAAACTCTAACGCAATCGCGATGCCAGACCTCGATTGACTCCGAAAACAGGCTGATTGTCAGCGAGTCACGGATTCCAGCAGCTCGCCTCCCGCGCTGCCAACCGCACGGTTACGCTTCGCAATATGCAATATGCACTACTTTGCGCGATAACGTTCATACGCCTCCACAATGCTCTCCACCACCGGATGCCGGACGATGTCGCGGGCGCTGAATCGCTGGAATGCGATGCCTTCGACACCTTCGAGCGCGTGTTCGGCTTCGGCCAAACCAGAGCGGATTCCCGGCTTCAAATCCACCTGCGAACCATCGCCGGTCACGACCATCCGCGATTCCTCGCCGAGACGCGTCAGAGCCATGAACATTTGTTCGCGCGTCGTGTTCTGGGCTTCGTCAAGAATCACAAACGAATGCGCCAAGGTCCGCCCGCGCATGAACGCGAGCGGAGCGATCTCAATCACGCCATCGTCGAAATACCGCTGGCCCTCGCCCGGATCGAGCATGTCATGGATGGCGTCGTAGAGCGGACGCAGGTACGGCGCCACCTTTTCCCGGAGATCCCCGGGCAGGAAACCCAGCGCTTCGCCCGCTTCCACCGCTGGCCGGGTGAGGACGATGCGATGCACCTGGCGGGACTTCAGCATGGTGAGCGCCATCGCCATGGCCAGGTAAGTCTTGCCGGTGCCCGCCGGACCGAGACCAAAAACCACGTCGTGGGCCTCGATTTTGCGGACGTAATGGAACTGCGCCGGGGTGCGTGGTGTCACCGGTTTGCGGCCGCGCGAGCCGACGAGTTTCACGGCCGTCAAGTCGGTCACGCCGACTTCGCCGGCTGCGGCGGCCACTTCCACGGCGAGGTGGAAATCCCGTTTCGTGACTTCGCCGCCTTGGCGTTTCGCGGCCTCCAGATCGGAAAACACCGCGCGCGCCAACTCGAGCGCACCCGGTTCGCCAGCGATGGTAATCCATCCTTCGCGGGTAACGGTGCTTACGCCGAGACGCTCTTCCAGATAACGGAGGTTTTTCACATCATGTCCGAACAGCCCGTGCAGAAACGCCGGGGTGTCGAACTCCAGCCTGATTTCATCAACGGCCGTTTTGCTCATCATTCGGAAACATGAGCCGCTCCGCGCATCGCGCAAAGTAGGAAAATAGGTCGCGCCGTCGATCGTGTTGGTTCTTGAAACCAACCGATGAATCCGCTGGAGTCCGCGTTTGTGCGCACCATTGGTCCGATCCTTCTCGCCATTCTCACCGCGGCATGCTCGGCGCCCCCGGCAGCCTTGGTCGTGAAACCGTTCACCTTGCGCGATGAAAAACGCGATCCTGGCAGCGAGCCGATGGTTGAAATGGAGAAACAACGGCGATTGTTAGGCGCGGTGAGCATGAAGGAACGGCGCCAGCGGCTCGGCCAGTACTACACCGTGGTTTGGAATGATCCGCACGCCGGCGCACCTGTGACTGTTGCGTTTTCCTATCTCCAGGGTGGAACGGCCAGCCGGGTGAAAACGACGGAACGTTCGTTCCCGGCGGCAGCCACGTCGGGCACCGCCGAGTTCGCGGTGAGGGGTGATAACTATTTTGACCATGGTCGGGTCACCGCCTGGAGGATCAGCTTAAAGCGGGGCGGCATGGAGGTCGCCGCCAAACAATCCTATCTTTGGGAGTGAGGATTTTTCGATGGATGATTGACCTGCCGGTCGTCTGACTTATTTTGCCGGGGGCAACGCTTCGGCGACCCCAGCCTTTTGACTGCGGAAAACTCCATAACCACGGGCATTTTCGATGGATTCAGTTGGATCCGGTGCGAAGGGAAAGGCTCGTTCATGAATTCACCGGCCGTGAAATCATTCGGCGACAGGCGCATCGCGGAAGGCGAGACATGTCTGGTGGCCGATCTATCCGCCTGCACGAGCATGGATTCCACCTTCATGGGCACGCTCGCTGGTCTGGCGGCGCGCATCTCCACGCGCCAGGGAGGCCGGGTGCAAGTCGCCGAAGCCGGAGAAAGAAACCGCCGTTCGCTCGAAGACCTTGGTTTGGACAACCTCATGGATGTGAATCCACCCGCGGCAGAATGGAAGAATTCCGAAACGATCATTCGTGCCTGCTTGCACAACGCTGCCGCGCAGGGGCAATCGTCCCGTGACCGGATGCACCATGTATTGAACGCCCATCGCGAGCTTTCCGACATCAGCGAAAAAAACGCGAAGATTTTCTCCAATGTGGTCGAAACGCTGGAACACGGTCTCGAACAACAGGAGGACGACAAACCTCGCGGGGAGTGACCCGGCTCTGAAGTTATCCCTTCATCGATTCATGCCGGAACCGTATCTCATCCCTTTTCTAGCAGGCTGCTTGGCCGCAATCCTGTTGCAAGGCTTGACGATCATTCTTCTTCGCAATCAACGGCGCAAAAACAAAAGGCTGCGGAGTCGTTTCGTCGCAATGGAAAGCGAGGAAGAACGGATGTTTCATTTCCTCCATGACCTCGGCCACGCCATCGAATCCGATCCATCGCCCACGATGCTTTCCCGCATCATTGTCGAAGGCATTGACAAGGTGGTGAGCGCACGCGGCGGGGCGATTTATTTTCTCGGGTCCGATCCTGCCTTTCTCGTCCCTTCCTACATTTCGGATGACTGCCCGCCGCTCGTCGGCATTCCGATGGAAGTCCGTCGCCGCGCGGAGCGCGATCCACGGGCCTTGGAGAGCCACCTTCGGCTTGCCCGCGTGCCGGCTGACGAAGGCATCTTCGGACACTGCATCTCCGCGGGCGCGGCAATCCACGTGCCCGACGTGAAAAACCATCCGGCTTTTCATGATCCGTTTTCGCACTACGGCGAGAATGTTTCCGTCCTCCTCGCCCCGATTCGCCATGCAGGCAAGGACCTGGGCGTGCTGGCGGTGGCCCGCTTGCATTCGGACGGCGCGTTTACCGCGAATGATTTCGAAGTTTTCCGTTCCGCGGGAGAACAATCATCCTTCGCCATCGGCAACGCGCGGATCCATCGCGAGGCCAATGAAAAGCGCGCCATTGAAACCGAAATCAAAAACGCCGCCGAAGTGCAGCGGATTCTTTTGCCACAAAGCGAGCCCGTCATTCCGGGATTTCGCATCAGCGGCGTCAACATTCCCGCCCGCATCATCAGCGGCGATTACTACGATTACATACCGCTCGAAAACAACCGCTTCGGCGTGGTGATCGCCGATGTCTCGGGAAAAGGCGTCGCCGCCGGTTTGTTGATGGCCATGTGCCGCAGCTCCCTACAGTCGGTCGCACGGACCAGGCAATCGCCAACGGATGCGCTGACCGCGGTGAACCGGCAGTTGTTTCCCGACATCCGCGAGGACATGTTCATCAGCGCCGCCTACGGCATCCTCGATGGAAAAACCGGCGGCATCATCCTTTGCCGGGCGGGTCACGAACCGACTCTCTGGTATCATCACGAAACCAGGACCGTAGAATTCCTTCGTCCGCCGGGCCTCGCCATCGGCGTGGACGGCGGCTCGGTGTTCGAGCGGGTGACGAAGGATCTGGAAATCGTGATGAAGCCCGGAGATTGCCTGTTGTTTCACACCGATGGCGTGCGCGAGGCGGAGGATGCCGGGGGAAATCAATTCGGCTTGGATCGTCTCGCTGAAAACTTCCGCCGCAATGCACGGCTCGGCAGTGAGACGGTGCTGCGCTTGTTGCAGGAAGAACTCCGCGCCTACACCGGCGATGGCATCCAAATGGACGACATCACGCTGGTGGCCGTGGAAAAACGATAAACATCGTAGCTCACTCGCGCTCGCCTTCGTCCACCCGGATGAAGCGCTTCAAAAGCAGCAGGACCAACGGCGCGATCAGCACCATCAGGCCAACGATCGTCCACATCATCGGTGAATTCCGCGGGCCGGTGGCCGGACAACATTTTGCCAGCAATCCGGCGAACAAACCGCCGGTCACCAGTTTGCCAATCAACAAAGGCACGTAGGAGAGCGAAGCGTAAGAGGCTTCCTGCCCTCTTGGCGCGATCGATGCGGCGTATTCATACACCCGCGGTGAGTAAAACGCCTCGCCAACCGAAAACCCGATCTGCCAGAGGAAAATCATCACATAATACGGATGCACGGCACCAGCGATGTCGAGGTAGGCACCCACCACACCGCGGCCCAGCCAGCCATCGGCCCAACTTTGGAACATCGCGGGCGGGAGCGCCATGAAGACAAACGACGCCGCGGTGATGAAGCCGCCGAGAATCACCATCGAATAGGACGCGCATTTTCGCGTCCACACGCCCACGAGTGGCGCGAGAACCAGAATCAGCAGGCCGTTGACCGAGTTGAGCCGCCCGACCTTCGATTGCTCACCCAGCTCGCGCATCGAAAAGGGCGGCAGGACATAGTCCATCACATTGAAGACGACCTTCAACAGGCCGATCATGAGAAGAAATATGATCAACTTCATGAAACCATCCGACCGCACAAGGTTGCCAAACGTGTTGCCCATGTCGCGGATGGCGTCGCCGATGGTGGCATGGATCTTGTCGAAGAATTTCAGGTTTTCATAACGGCGCGGTTGGTCCGTTTCCACAAGACCGGCGGATGTCATTTCGACTCCGGGACGGATCAGGAAAACCAACGGAAACATCAGCGCCTCCATCGCCATGCTCGCCAGCAGAAGCGTCCGGTATGGCCCCAGATCGACAAACAACGCGGGCGCGCGACCCGACTTCATCAACTCATTGACGCCATCCGAGAGGAAGTAGCCCATGGTGAAACCGAGATTCATCAGCGCGTAGAACACGGAGAACGCAACGGATCGCTGGCTTGGCGCGGCATATTTTCGCAAGGCCGCTACCAGCACCGGTGTGCACAGCGCCTCGCCAATCGCCAGCGGCAGGAGACCACATGCCAGCGCCACCGCCTTGACCGGACAAAAGACCATGATCAAGCGCGTGCACACGCACAGCGTCACACCGATCAACAAGGTTCTTCGCAACCCGAGTGCGTCGGTGATGCCACCGGCCGCAATCGTGGAAAGTGTCATGAAAAAACCCCACAGCATGATGACGAGAAGCGCCGTCTTGTCATCAAAGCCAAGATCCTGCACGAGCCAGGAAACCAAGGTGAAATTCAGAACCTTGTACGCGGTGACGCTGAGAACCTTGAGCCCGAAGGTGAAACCAAGTTCGCGCGGCGAACCGCGCAGTTTCAGCATGGAAAACACGCCGACGCCAAAAATGGACGCGGCGATCACCAGCCCCGGCATCTCGCCGAGCTCAAGCTTCACGGCCATCAACCAACCGGCGACCGCAGAAACCGCGAGCACCAGACCAAGTCGCCAGACCCATCCGAAAAAGCTCCACGCAGGTGCCCCGCCAACTTCGTCCGGGATGTTTTCGTTAGCATTCATCGACATCGGCACGGCGAGCCTTCCGCGTCTTCCGGACATTCACAAGGCGCAATCGCGAGAGGTCTTGCATCGGTGGTTTTCCTTTTCCACATTCCCGTGAATGCCGAACGGAGAAGAATCAGAGGAACAACGGGCCGATGACGCCCAGCGCGGCACACAACCCGCCGGACGGCTACCGGAGCGAACGGACACCCGGCCGCTGCGGGCGAAAAAGGTCCGGGAGGTGGAACCAACCTGCGAGCTGGTCGAGCCGGAAAAAGATTCGGAAGAAATCGTCCGCCTTGATGTCAACGAGCACGATGCGCCTCGCTGCACGAAGTCCGGAGTCGTCGCGTCGGACCTGAAGAAATCCGCGGGTGGGTCCGGTGAATCGCCCGCATGGGGCCGTCAACCAACCGGTCAACGTTGGGTCTTTTACGTCGTTGCGGCAACCATCCTGTTGATCGTCGCATCCATCGCCGCGTTAGTGATTTTTCGCGACGAGGACACGGAATCACCGGCCGTGGTGCCATCTCCACCCATGGAAGCCGCACCGGCATTGGATGAAACGGGCCGGCAAATGATGACCATTCTGAAAAAGTCGGACGAAGCCAAAACCATTTTCCTGACCTACGCCACGGCTGGCAGTCCGGCGGAACTTTTACCCATCATCGATCAACCGGAAAAAACCGCGCCATTGTTGGAAAAAAATCCGTTCCAGCGATTGGCGCCACCGGGTTGGAGCCCCGCCAAAGCTCCGCAAACCGCCGCATGGGGACAGGCCGGCCATGCGTTTGGCATCCTCAGTTCCAAACTTCCCGGCGGTTCCCCTGTCATGGCATTCTTCCGGAACACGGGGCAAGGTCTCAAACTCGACTGGCAGGCTACCACCGGCTATGGCACCGCAACTTTTGAAGAACTTGCCGCAGGGCGTGGCGACGGCTCGGTCATCCGCGGATTCCTGGAACCAGCGGTGCTTTACACGATGGCGGTTCCGGAAACGAAGTTTGAATGCTACCTACTTGCATCGCCCGATCAATCCCAGTTCATCTGGTGTTATGTCCCGCGGGATTCCCGGGTGCAAAAGGACGTGTGCGCGGCGGTGGTGACAACCCATCGTATCCCCGCCTCAAGCGGCGACAACCGAGTGACGGTTTCACTTCGCATACCGAGCACAGGCGCATTGCCCAACCAGTGGATCATTGACGAGTTGCTCGCACCGCATTGGGTCCCGCCCCGTTGAAGCCAGCCATGGAAAATCATTCGCCACCCGCTTGGTTTTATTGCGCCCGCTGCGATTCGCTCTTCGCCTCGCATCCGGGTGTTGACGACAACCGCCGTTGCAGTGAATGCGGGGCATTGTCCACGGGCGCAATCCGCGAGGCCGCGACCGTCGCCGTAACCGCGAACAATGCCGCGGAAACCTCCGCGATCGTTCGCATGTCCACCCGCAGGCGGAAGACCAATCGTCTGGCTTTCAAATTGGTCGTCGCGTGGTCGGTTTTCATCGTCGCGTTGTTCCTCATCGGCCGCTGCGTTCGTAGCAATCACAAGGAAACAAAACGCCCCGACCGTTCTACGGACGCTGGAACCTCGATGACGGCGGCAGATGCAAAAATCCTGGCCACCGCCAGATCAGGATGTCTGCAAACCCTCCACGGTTTCCTCGCCGCGAAAACGTTCAGCGAGCGTGGTTCATTTGTTTTCTCCCCCGTCGAAACGACTGCGAAAATGGCCGTGTTTTATCGGCAAAACGCACCCGATCTTCCCGACTTCGATGAACTCAGCCCGGTAGGCTGGAGCGTCATCCGGATCGATGACAACCCGGCGATCGAAATGCGTGCCGTGTTGCCGCAATCGCCAGGCCGTCAGTTCGATTTTGTGTTCCGCCAGAACGACGGAAATGAATGGCGTCTCGATTGGGAGGCGCTGGTCATTTATCGCGAACATCGGTGGCCGCTTTTCCTGGCAGGAGTCGGCCCGGACGAAGCCGAATTCCGACTCTACGCTCGTGAACGGACGCTGAAGAATGACCAGCCGGGCGAAAAGATCAGCGTGGTGCTCTACAACCCGCAGCTCGGCAATCCGCAGGATGTCGGACGCCAATCTCCGGAGTTTCTCATTCCACGCGATTCTGCCGACGGCAATCGGCTCGCCGCCGGGTTTCAGATGGAGAAGGAAGGAAAACGTCCGTTCGCTTCCCGCCTGCCGTCAACCGATCCCGACGGCTTGATCCGCGTCCGCGTGAGAGTCCGGCGCAGGAAAACCGATGATGGTTTGAAATTTGACATCGTGAAGGTCGCCGCCTGCCACTGGTATGGCACGGACCAGCCCGGCGAACCAGTTGCGGCGGATTCTCAGAACCGTTGAGCCAGCGCGGCCCGCATGGCAGCAAGCGGCCGCGTGCCGGGGAACCATGTCTGAAACGCCAGCGCACCCTGATGAAGCAACATCGCAAGCCCGTTCGCCGTCTGGCAACCCGCCGCTTTTGCGGAGCGCAGGAACGCCGTTTCCGGCGGCTGATAGATTCCATCATAAACGAATTGTCCGGCGCGCAGGACGTCTTCCGGGAGCACCGGTGGATCGTCCTCGTTCATTCCCAGCGAAGTTGCCTGAATGATCAAATCGCACTGCCGGATTTCCCCGCCAAGGCGATCCGAGGAAAACGCGAGCGTCGAAACCCGCGTCCCCGGGGAAATGGTCTCAAGTTGTCCGGCGATGGGTCCGAGCTTTTCCAGCGAGCGATTGACCAGCAGAATTTCCGGACAGCCATGTAGGGCGCAAGTCACGGCGATCGCCCGGCCAGCTCCGCCGCCCGCTCCGAGAATGACGGCCTTCAGTTCGCCGAGCGATTTGCCGAACGATTCACACACCGCGTTCGCGAGGCCCGGCCCGTCGGTATTCGAGCCGATGATTTTCCCATCACGGAAATGAATCGTGTTCACGGCACCAATCTCCCGGGCTTCCGCGGAAACCTCGTCGCACGCAGCCAATGCTTCGAGCTTGTGCGGCACGGTGACATTGCAGCCGATAAAACCCAGCGTGCGCATGCGGTCGAATGCGGCAACGATTTGCCCGGACTCCACTTCGAACCGCACATAACGCCCGGCGATACCCGCTTCATCCAATGCCCTCTGGTGCATCTCCGGCGAAAGCGAATGTTTCACCGGAAACCCAAGCACCGCCAGGATGGCGCCCGATTGGTCCAAATCATCCATGTGCCAGACTTCGCTCATGACAAGAGTGCCGCAAAAGTTTTCACCCGCGCGATGCAACGTTCCTTGCCGAGAATTTCGAGAATCTCCGCAATGTCCGGTCCATGACCACGTCCCGAAAGGGCGACACGCAACGGAAACATCATCTGCCCCGGCTTCGCTCCGGCTTCCTTCGCGGCATCGGAAAGTGCGACTTTCGCATTTTCCGCAGACCAATCGGTGATCTCCGTCAAACGTGCGCCGAGACTTCGGAAAACCGCAACCGCCGCCGCATTGGAACGGGCTTTTCCCAACGCTTCCGAATCGGTGGAAAATTCATCCTCTAACAAAAACCTCACCGCGCCCGGAACTTCGGACAACAACCGGACCTTCTCCTTCACCGCCGCGGCGATGCGCGGGAAATCGTTTCCAATCGAAAATCCCGCCGCCTCGACAAACGGCTTTGCCGCACCGGAAAAATCCGCCGCGGCCATTTTCATCAGGTGCTGTTGATTCACCCATTGGCATTTTCCGATGTCAAAACGACCGGGCGAACGGTTCACATTTTCCAGCGAGAAACGTTCGATCAATTCCGTTGGCGTGAAAATCTCCTCTTCCGTTTTCGGGTTCCAGCCAAGCAGCGCGAGAAAATTAACCACCGCATCCGCAACAAATCCCTGCCGCGGATAATCACCCACCGCCGCTCCTTCATCCCGCTTCGACATCTTCGACCCGTCCGCATTCAGAATGAGCGGAATGTGCGCGTATTGCGGCGCGGTTCCGCCAAACGCATCGATCAATTGCAAGTGCTTCGGCGTGTTCATCAAATGATCCTCACCGCGAATCACGTGACTGATGCCCATTTCCAAGTCATCCACCACGTTGACGAAATGAAACACATACGAGCCATCCGATCGTTTCACCACCATGTCCGGCGTATTGGACTCATCGCGGTAATCGATGGTCACCGCTCCGCAAACGAGATCGTGGATTGTCACCGGTTTGCGCTCGAAGCGGAAACGCCATGCGCCGGCATCTTCATACACACGGCCCGCGGCCACGAGCTTGTCGAACCACGCGTCATAGATTTCCCGCCGCTGGCTTTGAAAATACGGGCCGCATGATCCGCCGGATTCCGGGCCTTCATCCCAATCGAGCCCCAGCCAGCGCATGCCATCCAGGATCGCCTGCCGCGCGGCATCCGTATTGCGCGCCTCATCGGTATCCTCCACGCGAAGAATGAATTCCCCGCCATGATGTCGCGCATACAACCAGTTGAACAATGCCGTGCGCGCCCCGCCGACGTGAAGGTAGCCGGTCGGCGACGGAGCGAAGCGAGTGCGGACTTTCATCCGCGCCATCTAAACCCAGCACCCCTTCCAGTCCACCCTTATCCCTAGGAGCGCCGGTCTACAGACCGGCATCTTGAGGCTCCAGAGCGCAACGCGAATAAAATGGACCACCCGGAAATTCCAAAAATGAAATTCCCCATTGCCGTGCGGTCTCGCTAGTTTCGCCGTCATGCACGATCCGCGCATCGATTCCCTCGCCCGCCAACTGGTTCGTTATTCCACGGCTCTGAAAAAGGGCGACAAGGTATTGCTCGATCTCATTGACGTGCCGGATTCCATCGGGCTGGCACTCATCCGCGAGGCGCGGGCAAAAGGCGCGCACCCGGTCGTCCGCGTTCAGCATGGCCGTCTCACCCGCGAACTCCTCAAGGACGCGGACGATTCCCAATACGCCATCATCGCGAAGCACCTGCTGTCCGAAATCAAGGACATGGATGCCTACATCGCCATCCGCGGCAACGAGAACATCGCGGAAAACTCCGATGTTCCCGCCGAGCGCATGAAGCTCGCCATGCGTCATCTCCGGCCAGTCACCGAGCACCGGGTCAAGAAAACGCGCTGGTGCGTGTTGCGCTGGCCGTCGCCATCGATGGCGCAGCAAGCGGGCATGAGCAGTGAAGCGTTCGAGGATTTTTATTTCCGCGTTTGCCTGCTCGATTACAAGGCACTGCTGCCCGCCATGAAGGCGCTCAAAAAACTGATGCAAGCGACCGACCGGGTGGAAATTTCCGGTCCCGGCACGGACTTGCGGTTCTCGATCAAAAACATTCCCGCGATTGTGTGCGGCGGAAATTACAACATTCCGGACGGTGAGGTTTTCACCGCGCCGGTGCGCGATTCCGCCGAGGGCCACATCACCTTCAATGCGCCGACGATTTACCAAGGCATCCCCTTCGATGGCATCCGGCTGGAATTTTCCCAAGGCAAGATCGTCAAGGCCGGGGCCGGGGCGAAAACCAAGGAACTCAACCGCATTCTCGATAGCGACGAAGGCGCGCGCTACATCGGCGAATTCGCCCTCGGCTTCAACCGCGAGATCAAGGAACCCATGCGCGACATCCTCTTTGATGAAAAAATCGCCGGTTCCTTCCACTTCACCCCCGGCGAGTGCTACGAACAGGCCAGCAATGGCAACCACTCCCAAGTCCACTGGGACATGGTCAACATCCAGCGCAAGGACTACGGCGGCGGCGAAATCAAATTCGACGGCAAACTCATCCGCAAGAACGGCGTGTTCCTGCCCAAGAATCTGGAAAAACTGAATTTCTAGGATTCGCCCCGCCCCAAGCCGTCACGAAGGCAAGAATAAGATGGCCAGCCGTGGTTGCCCTCCTGATTTCAACGGGCTAGGATCGCATCAGCGGCGATGCGCTCGTTCAGCGCGCCGTGGTTGCCCTCCTGATTTCAACGGGCTAGGATTCCGTCCGTTGTTTTGTGCAATGCTCGCGGGCCGTGGTTGCCCTCCTGATTTCAACGGGCTAGGATTCCGCCGTTTTTCGGACGGCGCTCTCACCAGCCGTGGTTGCCCTCCTGATTTCAACGGGCTAGGATAGCGACGCTTAAAGTCCGTGGCCTCCGACAGCCGTGGTTGCCCTCCTGATTTCAACGGGCTAGGATTATCATTCCATTCGCGGTTGTGATCCTCATGCCGTGGTTGCCCTCCTGATTTCAACGGGCTAGGATTCATCGGCCGCGCGGCCGTCTGGCAATGGGGCCGTGGTTGCCCTCCTGATTTCAACGGGCTAGGATCAACTCGCGGAAAAAGACGAACGCCACCTCGCCGTGGTTGCCCTCCTGATTTCAACGGGCTAGGATTCGGTTGCCGTCGTGAGCGCGTCGGTCTTGGCCGTGGTTGCCCTCCTGATTTCAACGGGCTAGGATGGCGAAGAACCACACTGCGAAGCAGAGCACGCCGTGGTTGCCCTCCTGATTTCAACGGGCTAGGATCGCGATTGCATGCGTGCTGCGTGACCTCAGGCCGTGGTTGCCCTCCTGATTTCAACGGGCTAGGATCGGGTGGAAGGCACGGACTGCTGGAATTACGCCGTGGTTGCCCTCCTGATTTCAACGGGCTAGGATCATCATAGCCGGGCGCAGCGAGCCTTCCGCGCCGTGGTTGCCCTCCTGATTTCAACGGGCTAGGATGGTTCCACGTTGGCAGAGGACCCTCTCCAGGCCGTGGTTGCCCTCCTGATTTCAACGGGCTAGGATAGGGGGCGTCTGCGGGTGGGCGCTCGCAAGGCCGTGGTTGCCCTCCTGATTTCAACGGGCTAGGATGGCGGCGTACTCCCATCGCTCCGCCGCCGTGCCGTGGTTGCCCTCCTGATTTCAACGGGCTAGGATCGAGTCGCGCGGCAGCACCGTCGATCATGGGCCGTGGTTGCCCTCCTGATTTCAACGGGCTAGGATTTCGTCGCGCTCACCGCCCTCACTGGAGCGTCTCCCTGAAGAACTGGACAGGGAATAAGAGCTTTCGCAAAGAGTCGG